>NZ_JAELUP010000061.1 GCF_016424485.1 Paenibacillus roseus | reverse complement strand
TGTATTAGGCACGCCGCCAGCGTTCGTCCTGAGCCAGGATCAAACTCTCCATAAAAGTTATAGATTCGCTTGTTAGCTCATTAAATGCTGACTTTAAAACTTTGGATCGACGCGATCCATTTGTTCAGTTTTCAAAGAACTTGTTTGTTGCTTTAAGTTTATTCAACTTGCCGCAACATCTATTTACTTTATCACCTTTCGCCCAACCTGTCAACAACTTTTTAAAATTGTTTTTGAGTTTTATTTGCTCATTTTCAGTTGGCTCAGAAGCGACAATGAATAATTTATCATAATTTAATTATGAATGCAAGCATTAATTTTTTAAAAAAACATACTAGTATGAAATTGCTTAAGTAATCAATATTTAACCCTCTTGCAGACTTTTTATTCACTTTGGCTTTTATTGCTCTAGGTTATGCGCGGCACATTACAATACGGTACGATATTTATAGCAAACTAAAAGGAAGTTCACATGCATTCGATATAAATCGCAAACTGTCTTTTCATAACAATAAGCATCATAAATCCGTCTGTCAGACGGATTTATTGAATGTTCAAAATTCAACTGAAAATATATCCGCCATCAGGGAATAAAGTACTGCCTGTCGTATAGGTGTTAGTCCATAAATACAGAACACTATGGGCGATTTCTTCTGGCTGTCCTACCCTTCCAAGAGCACACATCTCCTTATACGCTTCATAATCCCGCTTTCTTTTCTCCTGGGCCGCTCCCTCCCTGGCAGTACGAATAGTTCCGGGAGAAACAACATTGACCCGAATCGGGGAAAGTTCAACAGCCAATGCCTTACCCAGACTTTCAATTGCTCCATTACATGCTGCGTAGGATGCCCCGCCATTGAGCGGACGCTGGCTGAACGCCCCTGACATCAGTACAATAGAGCCGGATTTGGATAAGTAAGGAGAAGCATATTTAACAGCGAAATATTGCGGCCAGAACTTCCCTTCAAAGCTGCTTTTAGCAATATCACTGTCAGAAGTTATCGGCCCGAGTACATATGAAGCACCCGGAGTAAAAAGATGATCAAATGGCCCTACCTTCTCGAAGAACAATTTAATTTCTTCTTCTACCCTGTTGTCCAATTGAATTGCTTCCACCTTGTCACTGCCGATTATAGCCTTTGCTTTCTCCAGTTTCTCGGCTGATCGTCCAGCGATAATCACGCTAGCTCCTTGTACAACGGCTGCTTGCGCTGCTGCAAATCCTATGCCTGCGCTGCCCCCAATAATTACGACCCGCTTATCTTTCAACAGCATGAACTGCTCCACTCCTTTTATTCTCAGAAGTTATTCTTAGACTATCCCATGCACTCTCTCACTATAATCCATGTTGTCTGGCTATACATTCAATATAGCAAATGGAAAACGTTCGTCCTATGGAGCGCGGCACAAATAACCCCTATCATATTTAGGCTCTGTCACAAATGCATGTTTTTATAGATATCTATGGTTTCTCCATATCTCATGGCAAGGGTCAGACGAAAGCGTAACTCCGCATCATTCAAATCACATTGCAAAATTTCCTTGATCCGCTCCAGTCTGTACAACACCGAATTACGATGAATAAACAACTGCTCTGCAACTAATTTTGTGTTAGCTCCCGTTCGCAGATAAGCGTTTAGTGTAGAGAGCAGGTGTTGGCTATACTCGCGGTCATACTGCTTTAACGGCTCAATTAATTCTTTGTACAAACTCTCAAGCTGCGGCTGCCCCGTCAAGTCCAGCAGCATCTCCTCCACAATAAAATCATGAATATGAAAAATCTTCCTCCACGACTCGTTACCCCTTTGCCCCTTCCCAATGATCAACGCCTTGCGGGCCTCGCTCAAACTTGTAGAAGCTTCACTCAAATTCTCATAAGTCCGCCCTATGCCAAAGCTTATTGTCTGTTCCTCCGCTACAATCTCCCGAATTGATGCCAACAGCGATTCAATATCCGTCCTTTGCTGATTGCGCGCCGAAGTTTCAGTTGCGCAAAGCACTGACAGCACGCCGTCTGACAACATGCTACTGAATTTTAACCGGAAACTGCTATTAATATGTTTGACCAGACGCTCCTTCAGCAGAACGTTAACATTTTCGTCAGAAGACACTGCCTCAGACAGTTCCAGGGAGGCCGCATAATAAAAATTTCCCTGAATCATATCTAATCGTTGGGCCCTGTAGCGGACCAGTTCTTCTTGCTCTGGCTTGCCCGGCTGCAGCAATATCTCTGCCAGCAAGTCCGTCTGCTCCTGTTCACGGCGAAGGCGTTGGGACTGGCGAATGGTAAACTCCACAGCCAGTACTGTCACCACATGCTCCAGAAAGAGTTGACCGAATGTATCAATGCTCTCCAATGTCCTCGAAATTGCGATATAGCCAAAAACACGCGTTCCTACACGTACGACATGCTTCTGTACAGTATCTGTCCATGAAAAATCCGTGGTACACGCTTCAATGTCTCCCCCGGCATTGAGAATGGCGGCTTCACAATGCAAAAGCTGGCCGACCAGCACGACCAGTTCATCCGTTCGCCGATTGAGAACAAGATCGGTCAGTTGCTGATTAGCATGCTGAACCTCCTGCAAAATAATAGCCTGACGGCCCAGTATTTCATCCAGAATCACCCGGGTCATATCCATATAGGTGACATCCGGCGGAATCTCAAAAAGCGGGATGCCGTACTCATTGCTTTTTAGAATGGCTTCATCGGGAATCTCCTTCAAATAACGCCTGGCTTTAATCCCTACAGCCGCGCCGCCAACCTTATGCATCTCATCGAGCAGCCGGCTGAGCATATGAGGTTCATTGCGAAATGAATAGCCTGTCGTCAAAATTAGTTCATTTGGCCGCAGCCATCCGGTTAAATCCGGCATCTCCATACTGTCCACATAAAAAATCTCATTATCCGAACCCGTCATCCCTGCCAGTACCTGTGCATCCCGAAACAGGGGCAATTGCATCATATGTGCGAATGTAAAGGCCGCAGACTGCATATCGTCACCTCTTATTGGTCAAGCGTAAACGGCTTTGCCGTCCCTGGACGGGCAAAAACTTCGTTTCGTGGTGAAATATAAGCTCATTTGCAAAGGGAACCTTATAAATGCCAATATTTTCAAAAAAAGGCCGTCAGCTTTGGATGGACTGACGGCCTTTTTTCGTATGTGATCCTGTTTTTTCCGTCCACAGCTCTAGTCAAGCATTTTCAAAAACTCTTCCTCATCGTCAATTACAGGAATGCCAAGCTCTGCCGCCTTCTTCAGCTTGCTGCCGGCTTTCTCCCCGGCGATAACAAAATCCGTCTTTTTCGAAACGCTGCCAGACACTTTGGCTCCGAGAGCTTCAAGTCTTTTGGCAGCTTCATCACGAGTGAGCGCCGACATCGTACCGGTCAGAACTACGGTTTTACCGGTGAAAATACTGTCTTCGCGCACGACAGCCCTTTGCTCGGCTTCCGCTTTCACCCCAAGCGCTCTCATTTTGTCGATGCTGGCCCGAATAATCGGATCTCTGAAAAATGCGGTAATGCTCTCGGCAACAATGCCCCCGACATCCGGCAGCCCAATTAGCTCATCAACCTCTGCCGTCATGATATCGTCCAGAGACCGGTAGTGATCGGCAAGCATTTTGGTCGTCGCTTTCCCGGTATTCGGAATACCGAGCGCATACAGGAAGGCAGCCAGATCACGATCCTTGGATTTCTCCAACGCATCCAGCAGATTGCGGGCCTTTTTGTCACCGAAGCGCTCAAGACCAATTAACTGATCATACGACAGCTGATACAGATCGGAAGGGTCATGTACGTCGCATTCCGAATAGAGCTGTTCCGCTGTCATGACGCTGAATGTCTCAATATCCATCGCATCCCGTGAAGCGAAATGGGCAATACGGCCAATAATTTGCGGCTTGCAGCCCAGTTTGTTATTGCAGAACAAATGGGCGCCTCGTTGCTCAAGCAGCGTTCCGCAGGCCGGACATTCCGTCGGATAGACAATGGCCTCGCCATCTTCGTCTTCGGCTCTGCCCAGGATTTCCGGTATAACATCATTGGAACGGCGAATAAAAACGCGAGTCCCCAGCGCATTTTTCAAACCTTTACGCTCAATATCGCCAATATTGTTTAAAGTGCAATTTTGTACGGTTACCCCAGCCAGTTCTACCGCTTCGACCCGGGCGACAGGGGTAATTTTGCCGGTCCGGCCAACCTCCCAGTTCACCGATTCCAGGACCGTGGTTGTCTCTTCCGCTTCGAACTTGAAGGCCACCGCCCAGCGCGGGAACTTGTCCGTATAGCCAAGCGCCTCGCGGGTACGCATATCCACCAACTTCACAACAGCCCCGTCAATCAAATAATCCAGCTGGCTCCGCTTGTCGGCAAGCTTTGCAACCTCCCCCAGCACTTCTTCAATGGTATTGAAGTAAACGCAATACGGGTTGACCTTCAACTGATTGTCGCGCAGAAAAGCGCTCATTTCCTGATGCGTGGCAAAGCTGATGCCTTCAGCATAGCCGACATTGTAGAAATAGGCATTCAGCTTGCGCTCAGCAGTTGTCTGCGGATTCAGATTCCGCAGCGCTCCTGCTGCGGCATTGCGGGCATTTTTAAGCGGTTCGGCCGCTGTCTTGTTATAAGCTTCCAACACCGAGAGATTCATAATGCCTTCGCCCTGAATCTCTACCTTGCCCTCTGAAAAGGGAATCGTGAGCGGCACAGAACGTATCGTTCTGACCTGTGCCATAATGCCTTCTCCTACGACTCCGTTGCCGCGGGTAGCAGCCTGCACAAGCTTGCCGTTCTCGTAAGTGAGATTAAGCGTCAGCCCGTCGAACTTGTATTCGACCACATAGGCCGGATCAGGCAACGGCTCTGCATCAGGATGCTTCGTATTATAATCTGCGATACCTTTAAGAACACGCTGGTTCCAGGCGAGCAGGTCATCCCCGTCCTGGGCCTTGTCCAGACTCCATAGACGGGAGAGATGACGATGAGGAAGGAAGCCTTTTTGCAGTTCCCAACCTACGCGAAGCGTTGGAGAGTCCGGGAGTGTAATCCCCGTCTCCTTCTCCAGCGCCAGCAGTTCGTCATATAACGCATCATATTCATTATCGCTGATGACAGGATTGTCTAACGTGTAATAATGATAATTCAAACGGTTAATTTCAGCCGTTAATTGTTCCATACGTGCCTGCAGCGGCTGTTCCATGGAGGGTTCTCATCCTCTCGGGTTAAATTAGACTTTCGTAATCGGCGCGAAACCGGCCAATAACCGCTTCAGTCCAACCGGGGCAGGAAAGGCAATTTGCAGCTCCATATCGTTGCCGCTGCCCTTCACGGCTACAATTGTGCCCGTGCCCCATTTGGCGTGCGATACTTTGTCGCCCGCCGAAAAATCGCGCGGCGCCTGCGCAGCCGCGCTGCCTTCCGCCGCCTGGCCGGCGCCCAGCGGACTCGTGACGCGCACAGCGCCGCCACGGGCCACGCCGCCGCCAGCGGCGCCCGCCGTCCCCGCGAAGCCGGGACGGCCGCCCGCACCGGGCGCGCCTGCGGCGCTGCGCCCGGACCCGCCGCCGCGGAACCCGAAGCCTGCGGCATTCGGGTCAGCGGCATAGCCGCTGCGGCGCGGGGCGAAGCCGCCCGCGCTGCCGCGGCCGGGAGAGGCGTCCGCTTTCAGCTCGGACGGCACCTCTTCAAGGAAGCGGGACGGCGCATTGGCGCTCGTCCGGCCGAACAACGTCCGCATTCTCGCGGACGTCAGGTACAACTGCTGCTCGGCGCGGGTGATGCCGACATAGGCGATCCGCCGCTCCTCTTCAAGCTCCTCATTATCGGTGAAGGCACGACTATGCGGGAAAACACCCTCCTCCATGCCGATGATGAACACAATCGGAAACTCGAGTCCCTTGGCGCTGTGCATCGTCATGAGGATGACTGCATCCCCGTTCTCATGACCTTGCTCTTCGTCCTTGTCCATGGAGTCAATATCCGCAATCAGCGCCAGATCGGTCAGAAAAGCGACAAGCGACTTGTCATCATTGCGCTTCTCAAAATCCTGAGTAACCGATAGAAATTCGTCAATATTCTCCAGGCGAGATTTCGATTCAATTGTATTTTCCCGCTGAAGCTCCAGTTTATATTCAGTCATCTCCAGCATTTTTTCAGTCAACTCGGTCACGGACAAATAATCCACCATGCTCGACAGCGACTGGATCATATAGCGGAAATCCGCGAGCGCCGCCTTGGTCTTGCCAGCCACGTCGACGGCATCCAGATGATCCAGCACAGCATACATCGATACGCCGCGGGACGCGGCTTCCGCCGAAATTTTCGCCAGCGTCGTATCCCCGATCCCACGTTTGGGCACATTGATGATGCGGATCAGACTGATATCATCATCCGGATTGGAAACCAGACGCAAATAAGCAAGCAAGTCCTTGATCTCTTTGCGGTCATAGAACTTGATCCCGCCTACGATCTGGTACGGAATATCCGATTTGATCAGTATTTCCTCAATAACCCGGGATTGTGCATTCGTCCGATACAAAATAGCATGATCAGCATACTTTTTGCCGCTGCCCCGGTTTTTACGAATTTCCGAGGTCACATAATACCCCTCATCATGCTCCGAATCCGCCTGATAGACCGTGACCGGCCCGCCTTCCCCGCGGTCCGTCCACAGATTTTTTGACTTGCGGCCTGTATTGTTCTGAATGACCGCGTTGGCGGCTCGCAGTATTGTAGAGGAAGAACGATAGTTCTGCTCAAGCAAAATTGTCGTCGCGTTCGGATAATCCTCTTCAAAATTCAAAATATTCGTAATGTCCGCCCCGCGCCAGCCGTAGATCGACTGGTCACTGTCGCCGACGACACAAATGTTCTTATGTTTGTCCGCCAGCATCTGGCACAGCATATACTGCGCGCGGTTCGTATCCTGATACTCATCCACATGGAGATAGCGGAATTTGTTCTGATAGAAATCCAGCACTTCCGGAACTTCCTTGAACAAGGCAATCGTCATCATGATCAGATCGTCAAAATCCAGGGAATTGTTGCTTTTCAGCCGCTTTTGATAGGCTTTGTACACATCCGATACAATCTGCTGATAGTAGTCGCCTACCTTTTGCTCATACCGCTGCGGGGTGATCAGTTCATTCTTCGCGCTGCTGATCACCGACTGCAGAGCCTTCGGTTCAAACTTTTTCGTATCGATGTTCATATCCTTCATGCAGTTGCGAATCACGGAAAGCTGATCGGTTGAATCGAGAATGGAAAAGTTCGAGGTAAAGCCGATCCGATCAATATCCTTGCGCAAAATTCGCACACACATCGAGTGAAAGGTAGAAACCCATATATCCTGACCGCTTGGACCAATCAAAGCGGACACCCGCTCCTGCATCTCGCGGGCCGCCTTGTTCGTGAACGTAATGGCCAGTATGCTCCAGGGGGCAACCCGCCGCTTCTCGATCAAATACGCAATCCGGTGGGTCAGGACACGGGTCTTCCCGCTCCCCGCCCCTGCCATGATGAGCAAAGGGCCTTCCGTACACTGAACAGCTTCCCGCTGGCGCTCATTCAGCTTCTGCACGGCCTGATCGATATCTATTCGATTAAACATAGTTTACTCCTTTGTTCCCATTTATGTTCGCCTGTCTTCAAGTCTAAGTTACGGGGTCCTGCGTGTCAATTGATCCGGAATAAATTGGTCTAAAATCACAAGCCAGCGCGCCTTAATACGCAATAAGACCCTAGTTTTCACGCTGCTTCACAGCCTGAACCGTCTTCAGTGCAGCCGCAAGATCCGAATAAATAATATTCCCTACGATAACAGTATCAGCAGCGGCAGCAGCTTCACCCGCTTTCTCCGCGCTGTCGATCCCCCCGCCATAGAACAGCCGGCCTTGCGTCAGCAGGCTGCGAGCCCGTCTGACCAGCCCCATATTGCCGAATCGACCGCTGTATTCCAGGTAAACAATCGGCATTCGCATCAGTCGGTCGGCCAGCCTGACATAAGCCAGCACAGACAAGTCATCCAGTCTTGCGTCCGCATCTGACCTGCGGGCAGCCTCCGCATCCGCATTCAAAATAATGTAGCCTTCGGCAAAAGTGTTCTCCCATGGAATATAGGAGCCAAACTGCCGGATGGCTTCCACCTGTCTGCCCACCAGCCATTGGGGGTCTCGGCTATTAAGCACCATTGGAATTAGATAATAATCGAACCCCGGCACCGCCGCTTCCTCCGAAGTCACCTCCAGCGCACAGGGCACTTCATATCTGCGAATTCGGGACAGCAGATCGACCGTGTTGTCAAAGGTAACTCCACTTGATCCGCCGACCATAATGGCATCCGTCCCGGACATGCACACCGCATCCAGTGCCTCATCGTTAATTTCCCTGTCCGGGTCGAGCTTGAAAACATGCTTCCAGCTTGCAAATATAGGTTCAATCATGAGTTCCTCCGGTGTCCATGCCTGCATCATTTTGATGAATCTACTATACCATATGGACGGTTTTCGTTCAGCTAATGCCGATGGCACGGAAAAAGAAATCCGCCAACAGATACACTGTTGACGGACA
Source organism: Paenibacillus roseus (assembly GCF_016424485.1). Classification (GTDB taxonomy): domain Bacteria; phylum Bacillota; class Bacilli; order Paenibacillales; family Paenibacillaceae; genus Paenibacillus_D; species Paenibacillus_D roseus. The sequence goes on along the minus strand of NZ_JAELUP010000061.1, from coordinate 132,963 downwards.
GGGAAAGGGGGAAACTTGCGAAGAGAATCGCGAGAGGCTATTTGAAATTATATGATGTTGACCCAGCATTTTCGCTTATGCAGGCTCCAAACTGCCAGCCTTAAAGAAATTGGGCAAATACGCTTTATTCGCTTCCAGCATTTCATCCAGAAGCCGCTTGCCGACTTCAATGCTTGGCACAAGCGGATGATGAGTCATCGCTAACAAGGCAGTATCGCGGCAGCCTGTAATCGCCGCTTCAATTGTAAGCGACTCATAAACTTTAACCTCATGAATCAAACCCTTGATTGCTTCTGGAACCCGCTGCGGAGGAAGCGGAATCGGCCCCTGGCCTGTCACGACGCAGTTGACCTCAATGCTTGCATCCTCCGGGAGGAAGTCCAGCATCCGTCCGTTGCGGACGTTCAACGTTTGAATATCCTGCTTGTTCACATACAAGGAATAAATGAGGTTGACTGCAGATTCCGAATAGAAGGCGCCGCCGCGCTGCTCCAGTTGCTTCGGCTTTTCCTTTAAATCAGGATCGGCGTACAGCTCGAACAACTCCGACTCCACCCGGCTGACCACATCTGCTCTGGTCTCGTTCTTCTCCAGCGAAGCAGCCATATCGGCGTACATCTTGTCTGTCATGTAGAAGTAGCGCAGATAATAGGTCGGAATTGCTCCCAATGCGCTCAAGAAATCCGCATCCCAGTCCAACGCCGTTACATTCGCGGCAGAGTAGGATTTTTGTCCGGCGATCATCTCAGGGAGTTTATCCTCCCCGTGCACATAAGCAGCCGTTACCCAGTGCAGGTGGTTGATGCCGACGAACTCTGCCAGTGCATCCTGCTCACTGACGCCATATTCTTTGGCCAGATACTTTTGAAAATTGATTGGTGAATTGCACAGGCCAACTGTTTTCACCTTCGTATATTTTTGAACCGCTTCAGTCACAATCCCCGCCGGATTCGTGAAGTTAAGCAGCCAGGCATCAGGAGCCAGCTCCTCAATATCTTTGCAGATATCTAAAATAACCGGCACAGTGCGAAGCGCCTTGAACATTCCCCCCGGTCCAGTCGTCTCCTGACCGATTACGCCGTGCTTGATCGGAATATGCTCATCCTGACGCCGCGCCTCCAGCAGTCCGACACGAATTTGCGTCGTCACAAAATCTGCTCCGCGAATTGCTTCCCTGCGGTCCACTGTCAGCTCCACCCGAATGGGCAAGCCTGCTTTTTCAACCATCCGCTTCGCAAGCGCGCCGACAATCTCAAGCTTGTGGCGACCTTCCTCAATATCGACCAGCCACAGCTCGCGAATCGGCATGTCATGATATTTAAGAATAAAACCTTCTACAATTTCCGGGGTATAGGAAGATCCACCGCCGATAACGGCGATTTTCAGCGCTTTCTTGTCTGTTGTCATGCGTATCACTCCTTATAGCACTTCTGCTTCTCTGTCAAATGTAATTTTGCGCAGCGCAGCGTCAGTCTGCGGATCAATGTGAACGCCATGGCGATCCATTGCGCTCATGATTGCGCCAACAACCGGGTCGACAGTCAACTTCACGATACTGGTCCGCGGTGCAATACGATTGATCTCGGCCCGGATTGCGTCCACCATGTGCGAAGTACTGCCCTTGGACAGCACGCTGCCTGTCAGCACAACATCGAATTCCTCCTGTTCCATGCCAAGCCGGCGAATGAGCGCATTCGCTGCATTGCCATGTTCCCTTCCTGCCTCCTCCAATATGCCAATCGCGACTTCATCGCTCTGGGCTGCGGCTTCAAATACAACCTTTGCCAGTGAAAATGTCGGGTACTTGCCATTATCGAGCACATCATCGTACATGTCCTGAAGTGAAGTGTACCCCAACCGCTGCGGGACAATCTCACTTAGCAGGGTAGGCTTTCCGCGGCCGTCCCAGCCCCGAATTGCGCTGCGGAACGCATGAACCGCCAAATCCGAGCCCGAACCCTGGCCGTCCCCGAACAAATATCCGAACCCTCCATATTGGAGTTCCTCACCTTGTGCATTGCGAGCCGCACTGTTGAATCCGGTACCGCTTATAATAACCGCACCATATGAATGTTTCGTTCCGGCCCGCATCCCGATAATGGTGTCGCAGGAAAGGTCATATTCAGCAAAGCCGAGTGAAGCGATCATCGGACGCAAAATCCTGTAATCTACTTCCCGATCCGCACCTGCCAGTCCGAAAAAAGCAAACGTGACTTCTTCCTTCGTCACTCCAGCCATCTCCAAAGCCTGAATGCACGCTTGCTCGATGCTTGCCCTGGCTCCTTCAAATGCGGTCTGGTGGTTGCCATTGCCTCCGCTCCCCTGGCCGAGCAGACGGCCATGCTCATCGGTCAGCAGGGCATGGGTTTTGCTGCCCCCGGCATCGATTCCAAGGAAATACAATGTTTGCTCACTCCTTTGACTCCTATTCTTATACAATCGCTTTATCGTTGAACTTGCTTATACTTTAAAATAAAAAAACATCGCTCTCTAGTAACAAAGAACGATGTTTCGATACTATCTTACTGTTTATTCAAAGGACGAACTTCAGATGGGGACTTGCCAATATGACGCCTGAACAGCCTGTTGAAGTTGGACAAATTATGGAATCCGCAGCACTCCGCAATTTCAATAATCTTATAGTCGGAGGACTCCAGCATGGCAATTGCTTGAGTAAGGCGCAACTGAATCAAATAATCGATCGGCGAAGTGCCTACGACCTGGGTGAACAGCGCGCTAAACCGCGAAGGGCTAAGATGAACATAATCCGCCATCTCCCGCAGTGTCCACGGCTCCGAAAGGCGATTCTCTAATTCACGCAGCAAGGAGCGGATATGCTCCGTTCCATTTGTATGCGGAATCCCTTCTGCGCTTGCCCTGGCAAAATGCCGGTTCACAAGCGCGAAAAACTGGACCATTTGCGCCCGCACAATGGTCTCGAAATGAGCTTCTCCCCGGGTGTATTCCCCGCTCATCTCCTGAATTAGCCTGCGCAACTGCGGGTGGACTGGATGGCTGCGGTCCAGCACATTCTGGAACCGTCTGCCCATCTCCCTGAAAGGGTTCATCAGATCGGTATCATACCTTCGTTCCAAGGAAAAGTAGGCGCCGTCGAACATGATAATTCTCATAATGAGATTCTCCTGTTCAAAGGCCCGATGCAGATCATTGGAATTAATCAGCACGATATCGCCTTCCTGCAGTTCATGCTTGTTGCCGTTAATCAAGTAATGACCTGTCCCCTGGCAAATGTAATTGATCTCGAGTGTTGCGTGCCAGTGAAGCCGTTGGAAGGAGGGACTCACACCCTCCGATTCTGTAATTCGAAGCGGGAAGGATGGCGGAAGATCGATAAGGTCTTTGATCACCATCTGCTAGAAGCCCCTCCTGTCACTATGCATTCGATGCTGCAAGCTGTTGTTACTTCACCAATTGACCGCGGGTAACGCCAAGCTGATTCGTGGCCTTCAGTTTGCGCCACACCTGAGTGCCGCTAACGCGTCCCAGCAAGGCATCGTTGTAAAGACTAATCACTTCCAACACCTTCTCTGCCGATTCCTCCAGAAACTCTAGACGGAAAGAATGTACGCCAAGCTCACGGAAGTTGCTCAAATATTCAGCGCCGGATTGTTCGATCGCGTTATACACCGTATTGCGGCAGCCTTCGTCTACGCGAACCGGATGCGACATGCCGATGCGGTCCTGCAACGATGCCCGCTGCTCCTCACAAGGACGCCCGCAGTTCGTATAGTCCGTTCCTTCACTCATGAACGTACAATACACGCAGTGCTCTGTATGGAACATTGGGAGGTGCTGATGCAGCACAACTTCAAGCCGCGACGTATCCGACTCGCCCAACATATCGACCATCTGCTGCACGTTCAGATCATAGGAAGGCGTAACGAGTGAACAGCCCGCTTCCAGGAACAGGTCCGCCGTCTTGTGGTTGGCAATATTAAGCGAAAAATCACCGATCAGCTCAGGGAAGCGGCCTTGCGCGCCTTCCGCCTGCCACTCATTGCGCGACTTCAAATAAAAGTACAGCGCGCCCGTATTGCGCACCAGCACGGCATCCGGCTGCAACTTGAGAATATTGCGATGGTAGCCGTTCTCATTCGGCATATGAATGCGCGGCGTAGCAAGCGCAATCAGCTTGCCTGCTCGGCGTGCTGCCTCAACAGCAGCAGGGAATTGCTTGATGAATTCAAAATCGGCGTAAATCAGCTCCACATTCGTCTGCACAGCCGCTTCTACCTGCTCTAGTGTTCTGCACAGCACGGTCAGTCTGGCTTCCTTGGCTGGGGTACGCATACGCCCGGCAACACGCACATCTGCGTGCATCTCCGGCGGATTGCGCTTGTAGACCGGCGGCTTCGGACGCTCTCCAGCCAGCTTTTCGACTGCTTCACGACGCATCCTGTTCAGCTCGCGAATGGGCACAATCAGGTCCCCGTTAAGCGCAACATCGAGATTTTCCAACTGATACACGGTTCCGCCAAGCCGTCCAAGCTGCTCGCGCAGCAGTTCCTCATCCATTGGACGCTTCTGAGCCAGCTCCAGCTCCAGCTCCGAGACGATCTCTACCGTAGTCCCTTTCTGGACATCGGTCCACCATGAGCGGAGCGGCTGTCCTAGCGCTCCCGTCACTTTGACATGAAGCGGGAATACGCGATAAGGCTTGTCTGTCTCAAAGGTTTGGCGCAGACGCTTGTCGAGTGCCGGATCGCTTGTTTTCCAAATGCGGTCACCGACATGAACTTTTTTCAAATCGATATCGTTACGGCCAGGCACTATCTCCAGTACAATGCCTTCCTGGGCCTCGCCTTCAATTTTGACACCTTGACGGCGCAAGTCGTAAACGCGCCCGCCCTCTTCCTTTTTCGTCGGGTCGCCAGCATCGAATACAATCCCGTCTCCACGCTTGAGCGGCGCATCGATCCGGCATACGACCGCATCGCGCAAAATACGCTCCACCCGTCCCAGATAGACGCCGCGGCTTTTCGGGAATGTTCCTTCAACCAATTGCTTGTTATTTGTCCCCTTGAGGAAACCGTGGGTAAAGCCACGGGAGAAGCTTTGCTGCAGCTCGCGCAGTTCTTCTTTCGACGGCGCAGACAAGTCGCCATCGAAGTACTTGTCAATCGCACGACGGTACTTGCTGACAACATTTGCTACATATTCAGGGCTTTTCAGGCGACCTTCGATTTTAAAGGAAGTCACGCCCGCCTCAATCAGTTCCGGTACGAGTTCCACAGCAGCCAAATCCTTCGGCGATAGCAGATAGGCGATATCCCCCATCGGCTTATGCTCGCCGTCCACCATCAATTCGTAAGGCAAACGGCAAGCTTGGGCGCATTCCCCGCGGTTAGCAGACCGCCCTCCCCACATTTCCGAGGTGAGACATTGCCCCGAATAGCTGACGCATAATGCCCCATGGACGAACACCTCCATCGGCAGCTTCGCCTGATCGCCGATCATTTTGATCTGCTTCAGGTTGTTTTCCCGTCCCAGTACGACGCGCTCCATATCCCACGGCTTCGTAAACTCCACTGCCTCTGGTGAAGTAATGGTCATTTGGGTCGAGCCGTGGATCGGAAAGTTCGGCGACAGCTCGCGAATGAGCTTTACCAATCCCAAGTCCTGTACGATAACCGCGTCTACGCCCGCCTCAATGCAGGACTCGATAAGACGCTTCGCATCTTCCAGTTCATTTTCAAAAACAAGTATATTAAAGGTCAGAAATCCTTTCACACCATAGCTGTGCAAAAACGCCATGATCTCCGGCAGCTCTTCAGTACGGAAGTTGTTGGCCCGCGCCCGTGCGTTGAACTTCTCCACACCGAAAAAAACCGCATCGGCGCCATTTGCAACCGCAGCCCGCATACAGTCCCAATCGCCTGCAGGAGCCAGCAGCTCAATATCTTCCCGTTTTATTGTTAACATGTGTATGAATGTTCCTCCAGGTTCAAGCGTCCATATTTAGACTGCCCAGGCATCTTCTCCGCCTGGCGGCAACCTTTGCAAGGTATTGCAACGCTTTATAATAATTCTATTCTAACAAAGCGCAACGCACGAAGCTACATCTGATAAAAAGAAACATCTTCCGAGGTTGGCATCCCAATTATTTAGTCAGATGCGAAGCATATTGGTATGTTTATATGTAATATTGCCATTCTTTCTATAACCGACTTCAAGAAGCAGGAGACGCATGATATAATACGGACTGGATAGAACCAATTGAAAGCGAGGTTTTAATGTTATGAAGCTTGGCGTATTCGCAGTATTATTTGCACAAAAAACATTGGATGAGGCACTCGACTATATTAAAGCTCAAGGGCTGGATGCTGTAGAGGTTGGTACCGGAGGCTATCCTGGCGATTCACACTGCAAACCGGACGAGCTTCTTGCTGACGAGAGCAAGCTGGCTGCATTCAAGCAAGCCTTCGAATCCCGCGGTCTGATCATCAGCGCGCTTAGCTGTCACGGCAACCCGCTCCACCCGCAAAAAGCGATCAGTTCCGAGCATGATGCGGCGCTTCGTAAAACGATTGAACTTGCTGGCAAACTGGGCGTGCCAATCGTTAATACATTCTCCGGTTGTCCAGGCGACCACGAGGATGCCAAATATCCGAACTGGCCGGTTGTAGCATGGCCGAACGATTATCAGGAAGTTCTGGACTGGCAGTGGACGAACAAAATCATTCCATACTGGAAGGAAATTGCTAAGCTTGCCGATTCCCATAATGTAAAAATCGGACTCGAGCTACATGGCGGTTTCTCTGTTCACACACCGGCTACTCTGCTCCGTCTGCGTGAAGCAGCAGGCGATGCAATCGGCGCGAACCTTGACCCGAGCCATCTGTGGTGGCAAGGGATTGATCCTGTACAGGCTATTCGGATTCTTGGACGCGAGAATGCGATTCACCACTTCCATGCCAAGGATACAACTATTGACCCTGTCAATGTGAACTATCACGGTGTAACCGACATGCAATCCTATACACAAATGCTGGACCGCGCTTGGCAGTTCAGAAGCGTAGGCTTCGGGCATGACCTGAAAACATGGGCAGACATCATTAGTGCTCTACGGCTCGTCGGCTATGACTATGTAGTCAGCATTGAGCATGAGGATGGCCTGATGTCTGTTGAAGAAGGCTTTACCAAAGCCGTTGAAAACCTCAAGCAAGTGCTGATTCGTGAGCCGCTCGGGGAAATGTGGTGGGTATAAGCAAGGATAGTTGGTGAGCTATAGTTTACTGACAAGATATTTGATTGCATAAATGATTAGGCCTATAAAACATAAACCCCGCTTACAAGTTGTAAGCGGGGTTTATGTTTTTGGCGGGAGTCAGTCAGACTCTGCCCGGGCAGCAAGATGTTAGCGCTGCTATGTAAGCAAAAATGCGTTAGATTACCAAGTCTGGGTAATCATGATGAAATCTACAACCAGGAAAGTAATCAAGGCTACAAGAGTAAATCCGATCGCGAACAAATTCTTCCTTGGACGAGCCATTACAAGACGGATTAGCCCAATGAAGATAATGACTGTAAACAGCAACATAATAATATCAAACGGTTCAAATGTGCTGGCTGCTGCTTGCTCTTCTGCTAGGAAAAACATGAGGGACCTCCTTTTTATCACACGTATCCTATTATTATTCTATGTTAGCCTGTACCTTCGCACGATGCAAGTACGAATTTAGAACTTTAACAACTTTGTCACCAATTATAAACAAAAATTATAAACGATAACAAGGGATCAAGAAAAATAACTCAATATGAGAATGAGTTTTCGATAAAAAGGATTCTCCATCGCATCCGTACATATAACGTGTCCATCCCTTCCAGCATTTATTACCACAACTGATTCAAGCGTAAACGGCTTTGCCGTCCTTTGACGGGCAAAAACTTCGTTTCGTGGTGAAATATAAGCTCATTTACAAAGGGAACTTTATAAATGCTTATATTTTTAAAAAAGAGGACTCCGGGGCGTATCCCGAAATCCTCTTTCATATCCGTTATTTCGTTACGCTTCAGCCCCTGCTGCCACGCCGTCCTTCACATTGCGCTGCTCGGTGCGCTCGCGGTCACGCTCCAAAACCGGCTTCAAATAACGTCCGGTATAGGAAGCCTCCACCTTCACCAATTCCTCTGGCGTCCCGGCCGCAACGAGCGAGCCGCCGCCGCTGCCGCCCTCGGGACCGAGATCAATGAGGTAGTCGGCCGTTTTGATGACGTCCAGATTATGCTCAATAACAAGCACACTCTCACCGGATTCCACCAATCGGTGCAACACGACGAGCAAACGGTCGATATCATCGACATGCAGACCTGTGGTCGGCTCATCGAGAATGTACATCGTCTTGCCTGTGCTGCGGCGATACAGTTCAGCCGCGAGCTTCACGCGCTGTGCCTCACCGCCTGATAATGTGGTAGCAGGCTGCCCCAGCTTCATATAGCCGAGACCGACATCGAAGAGCGTCTGCATCTTCCGGTGGATGCGCGGGATGTTTTTGAAGAAATCAACGGCATCTTCAATTGTCATCTCCAGCACTTCCGCAATGCTTTTTCCTTTGTATTTGACTTCGAGCGTCTCCCGATTGTAACGGCTGCCTTTGCAAATTTCACAAGGGACATAGACATCCGGCAGGAAGTGCATCTCAATCTTGATAATGCCGTCACCACGGCAAGCCTCGCAGCGTCCGCCCTTTACATTGAAACTGAAACGCCCCTTCTTGTAGCCGCGTACCTTGGACTCATTTGTAGCCGAGAATACATCACGGATATCATCGAATACACCGGTATAGGTCGCCGGATTGGAACGCGGCGTCCGCCCGATTGGCGATTGGTCAATATCAATCACTTTATCGATATGCTCCAAACCGCGAATCTCTTTGTGTGCGCCCGGACGAGTCTTGGCTTTGTTCAGATCGCGGGCAAGCGTCTTGTACAAAATCTCGTTGACCAACGTCGATTTTCCCGAACCGGAAACTCCCGTTACAGCAGTGAATACGCCCAGTGGAATTTTTACATTCAAATTGCGAAGGTTATTCTCTTTGGCTCCGCGCACTTCCAGCCACTTCTCACCTGTTGCGCGACGCGACAGCGGAACCGGAATAAATTGCCGTCCGCTCAAATAGCGACCGGTCAGGGAATTCTCATCAGCCATGATCTCCGCAGGCGTACCCTGTGCAACGACCTGTCCGCCATGAATACCCGCACCCGGTCCAATATCAATAATGTAGTCGGCAGCAAGCATCGTGTCCTCGTCATGTTCAACTACGATGAGCGTATTGCCCAAGTTGCGCATATGCTCCAGCGTCTGGATCAACCGGTCATTATCCCGTTGATGCAGTCCAATGCTTGGCTCGTCGAGAATATACAGTACGCCCATCAGACTGGAGCCGATTTGTGTAGCCAGACGGATACGCTGAGCTTCACCGCCGGACAAGGTGCCCGCTGCGCGGCTAAGCGTCAAATATTCAAGGCCGACATTGACGAGAAAGCCGAGGCGACCGTTAATTTCTTTCAAAATAAGATTAGCGATTTTGGTATCCTTCTCATTCAAGCTTAACTCCTGGAAGAACTGCTGGGCTCCCCCGATAGACAAGGATGTCACATAGGAAATGTTGTTGCTGCCTACCGTAACCGCCAGCGTCTCCTTGCGCAGACGCTGCCCTTTGCAGCCGACGCAAGGCTTGGCGCTCATATAAGCCTCAATGTACTCGCGAATGCCTTCTGAAGCCGTATCCCGGTAGCGTCGTTCCAGGTTATGGACGATCCCTTCGAACGGGACATAGGCTTCCTTGGACTGGCCGAAATCATTTTCATAGCGGAATTTCACCCGTTCTCCGCCTGTACCGTAGAGCAGCTTCTTCATCTGCTCCTGGCTCAGCTCACTGATAGGCTTATCCTTCGGGATACCGTAATGGCTGCACACTGCATCCAAAAACTGAGGATAGTAGTTGGAGGTGCTGCCTGCCCAAGCTTCAAAAGCGCCCTCGTCTATCGACTTGCCCGCATTCGGCACGAGCAATTCGGGATCGACGATCATTTTGGCTCCGAGCCCGTCACATTCTGGACATGCCCCGTACGGGCTGTTAAACGAGAACATGCGCGGGGCCAGTTCTTCAATACTGAATCCGCACTCCGGGCAGGACAAGCTGGAGCTGAACAACAGCTCCTCTTTGTCGATAATATCGACAATGACCCTTCCTTCCCCAAGCTTCAAAGCTGTCTCCAGCGAGTCCGCAAGACGGGTCTGGACATCGTCCTTAATGACGATCCGGTCAACCACGACTTCAATGTTATGCTTCTTGTTCTTCTCCAGCTCGATCTTCTCGCTCAAATCGCGCAGATCGCCATTTACCCGGACGCGCACAAACCCTTGCTTCTGGATATCTGCCAGCAGCTTCGTATGTTCACCCTTGCGCCCGGATACAACCGGGGCGAGAATTTGCAGACGTGTACGCTCTTCATATTCCATAATCCGGTCTACCATCTGCTCCACCGTTTGCGAAGTAATCTCAATCCCATGATCTGGACAATGCGGCTTGCCGACCCGGGCAAACAAAAGCCGCAAGTAGTCGTAAATCTCCGTTACGGTTCCGACAGTGGAACGGGGGTTGCGGCTGGTTGTCTTCTGGTCAATAGAGATTGCTGGCGACAACCCGTCAATGGAGTCCAAATCCGGCTTCTCCATTTGGCCCAGAAATTGCCTGGCATAGGCCGAGAGAGACTCCACGTAGCGGCGCTGGCCCTCCGCGTAAATCGTATCAAAGGCGAGCGAGGACTTGCCGGACCCGCTCAGCCCCGTCAGCACAACAAATTTGTCACGGGGAATCGTGACATCAATATTTTTAAGGTTGTGGGCGCGTGCGCCCTTAATAACGATTTGATCGCTAGCCAAAGCTGTTTCCCTCCCTTTCTATCCTTCCGCTTTCAATTCCAGCAGGGCATCGCGAAGCTCTGCCGCGCGTTCAAACTGCAGGTTTTTAGCAGCTTCCTTCATTTCCCCTTCCAGACGCTGAATGAGCGTCTGGCGGTCTTTCTTCGACATTTTGCCAAGCTTGCCGTCCGTCATGTAATCCGCCTTCTGCTCCGCAACCTTGGTGGCCTCGATGACATCATATACGCGTTTGCGGATCGTCTGAGGCTGAATCCCATGCTTCTCGTTATACGCGATCTGAATTTCGCGACGGCGCTCCGTCTCACGGATCGCACGGCCCATCGAGTCGGTGACTTTATCGCCATACATGATGACACGTCCGCGGCTATTCCTCGCAGCCCGTCCGATCGTCTGGATAAGCGAACGATCCGAGCGCAGGAAGCCTTCCTTGTCCGCATCAAGTATCGCAACCAGCGATACCTCCGGCAAATCGAGTCCTTCTCGCAAGAGGTTAATGCCGACAAGGACATGGAAGGTTCCGATCCGCAAATCGCGCAGGATGGTCATCCGCTCCAGCGTCTTAATATCGGAATGGAGGTAGCGCACCTTGATGCCAACTTCCTTCAAATAGTCGGTCAAATCCTCGGCCATCTTCTTCGTCAGTGTTGTGACCAGCACCCGCTCATCCTTGGCCATACGCTCTCTGATCTCCCCAAGCAGGTCATCAATCTGCCCCTTCGTCGGACGAAGCTCAATAATCGGATCAAGCAAGCCGGTAGGCCGGATGATCTGCTCGGTCATCACCGGACAATGTTCAAGCTCATACGGTCCCGGCGTAGCCGAGACGAAGATGACCTGGCTGAACTTGTCTTCGAACTCCTCAAACCGCAGCGGCCGGTTGTCCTTGGCCGACGGCAAGCGAAAGCCATGATCCACCAGCACATTTTTACGGGCCTGATCACCGTTATACATCGCACGAATTTGCGGCAGGGTGACATGAGACTCATCAATGACAACGAGCATATCATCAGGGAAGAAATCAAGCAAGGTATACGGCGTCGAACCGCGTTCCCGGAAAGTCAGCGGGCCGGAATAGTTCTCAATCCCTGAGCAGAAGCCCATCTCCTGCATCATCTCGATATCGTAGCGTGTCCGCTGCTCCAGCCGCTGCGCTTCCAGCAGCTTTCCCTGCTCGCGGAATTCAGCCAGCCTTTCTTCAAGCTCCCGTTCAATATTGACTAGCGCTCTCTTCATCGTATCCTCATGGGTAACGAAGTGAGAGGCAGGGAATATTGCAACATGCTCACGCTGGCCGACAATTTCGCCAGTCAGCACATCAATTTCGGTAATCCGTTCAATCTCGTCTCCGAACAGTTCTACCCGAATGGCCCTCTCATTGTTGGCAACCGGGAAAATCTCAATCACATCTCCCCGCACCCGGAATGTACCTCGAATAAAGTTGATATCGTTGCGCTGATACTGGATATCGACGAGCTTGTGCAATATATCATTGCGGGATTTCTCCATTCCAACGCGCAAGGACAGCACAAGACTTCCGTATTCGGACGGCGAACCGAGGCCGTAAATACAGGAGACACTCGCTACAATGATGACATCCCGGCGCTCAAAGAGAGAACTCGTTGCCGAGTGGCGAAGCTTGTCAATCTCGTCATTGATGCTGGAATCCTTCTCAATGTACGTATCGGAGGAAGGAATGTAAGCTTCCGGCTGGTAGTAATCATAGTAGCTGACAAAATATTCAACTGCGTTATTCGGAAAAAACGCCTTGAACTCGCTGCAAAGCTGAGCGGCCAGCGTCTTATTGTGCGCGATGACCAGAGTAGGCCGGTTCAGCTGGGCAATTGTATTTGCAATGGTGTAGGTCTTGCCCGTTCCGGTCGCCCCTAGCAGCGTCTGGTACCTCTGGTCTTGTTGAACCCCTGCGACCAGTCCTCCAATTGCCTTTGGCTGATCCCCCTGAGGTGAATATTCAGAGAGCAGCTCGAATTTCCTGGTCGACAATTCCAATTCGCTCATAACTTTCCCCTTTCCAAGCAAAACAACTGGCCCGGCCTTGGACCAGGGTACAGCGCTTCGCACAAGTGTAAATGGCCAAAACCGCTCTTGGCAGCGGCAGCGAACGTTATGCGTATGGCTGGTCATATCCCTTTGCATCATTGCTGCAAATGTCACAACCGCAAATGCCGGGATTCATAAACGTAATCTAGTAAGACTGTATATTTATTCTAACCAAAATGCTAGACATGTATATCAATAAGAATATGTGTTCCCGTATAATTATACTGCTTCCGTTCAGTTGTTGCAATCGGTGATTACTGGATTTCTGTTTAAACGCCAAAAAACCTAACAGAAAGCAAGCTGCCAGGTCTTTAACAATTATACCTATGATCATATTGCTTCTACATCAAGCGTAAACGGCTTTGCCGTCCTTTGACGGGCAAAAACTTCGTTTCGCGGAGAAATAGAAGCCATTTATAAAAAGAAAATTTATAAATTCTTATATTTTTAAAAAAGCCCCCATCCTGATGGATGAGGGCGTTCCGTTGTTAACTGTTATTACAGTTTAACTACGTTTTCTGCTTGTGGTCCGCGATTGCCTTGTACCACGTTGAATTCTACGCGTTGACCTTCGTCAAGAGTTTTGAAACCGTCGCCTGTGATTGCGGAGAAGTGAACGAATACGTCGCTTCCGCCTTCAACTTCGATAAATCCAAAACCTTTTTCTGCGTTGAACCATTTAACTGTACCTTGTTGCATGTGGATAACCTCCAAATTGAAAATTAACATGTTCATTTTTTGCCGATAAACAAAAATTCACATATTGAGAAAGGCTTCATCAAGAAATGTTAACCCTTTTCAATACATGAATTGGTTACACTTTTATTAATGTTGAGTTGATCATATCACAGTCCAAACAGGAAAGCAAATCATTCATCACTAAAATCTTTTATAAATACCCGTAAATTTTTTATAAACACACGTATCCCAATACCCAAAGTTGGTGCTTGACAGTTCTGCTTGAGTCAAGCCGCAAGATAAAGGGATAATGGTCCATGTTAATTTTTCAGAAACCAGTCTTAAATAGTAACTATGAACATATCATTTTATAAAAGATATTCTATCGAATATGGAGGTCATCTTATGTTGAAGACGAGTGTACAATGGGCCACAATGTTATTGCTGGGGACTCTGCTGCTTCCATTCTGGTCCGCTGCTGCATCTGCTGACAGTTTGGCTGATGAGGACGAAATCATTCAGTTTATTATTAATGGACAAGCTTACCAGCATCCCGACGGCGAGCCAACCGCTTATGTGAATGAGCAGAATCGGACAATGGTTCCAGTCAGCCTGTTTCTCAAAGCGATGGATTTGCCCGGGTATTCTCTGCGCTGGGACGAGCAGGCTCAAACCGCTGTGATCCACTATGCATCCCATTCCCTCACTCTTACAAACGGAACCTCTGAAATGATATGGAATGGCAATAAGGTAAAGCTGGATTCCAAAGTAGAAGCAACGCAAGGTCGGTTGTTTGCACCGGTACGTACAATTACAGAAGCATTGGGCGGCTTGATCGCCTATGAATCTTACCATAATATCATTTATATTACGACAGAGCCTTACGCCATCGCCTCCCATTCACCTGAGCAAGCAAAGGAGCTTATTGAGGAACAGGCTGCTGCTGTGCTGGGAGCACTGGCAGCGCAGGACTTCAACGCCCTCGCTGATCAGGTTGATCCGAAGAGGGGCGTCCGATTCTCCCCATTTACTTACGTAGATGCAGCCCGGCATACTGTTTTAAGCCGGGAGGCGCTTGCCAGCCAGGGAATTGCAAATAAGGTCTATAATTGGGGCATTTATGACGGTTCAGGCGAGGATATCGAGTTAAGCTTGAGTGATTACTATAAGGAATTTATTTATCCCCATGACTACCGGGAAGCGCCTCAAGTCAGCTACAACCAGCAGCTTTTCCACGGAAATATGATCAATAATGCGGCTAAAGTCTATCCGGGCTCCATAATTGTGGAATATCATTTTGAGGAGATCAACCCCGAATATGCAGGATTGGACTGGCGAAGTTTGCGGTTGGTGTTTCAGCCTGCTGGAGGGCAATGGTATTTGGTCGGCATCATAAATGATCAGTGGACGACATAGGCAGCGTAGCGCTGGCGGCGGCTGTGGAAACAGTTTGCAAGCAGGCATGGAGTAATTTGAAGAAAGAAAGAAAGGCTTCCATCCGGGGGCTGACCGGACGGAAGCCTTTTGATTCGGGGACAACAGCGATCGGAAGAACCTTTCACACGCAGGCCTTGCCTGACTTTCTTTAATTCAACTTATACATTTACGGACACAGCTCCCTCGCTGCTCTGAAGCTGGTACATGCGATAATAGCGGCCCTGCAGCGCCATCAGTTCCTCATGCGTACCTCGCTCCACAATATGCCCGCGGTGGAGTACAAGGATGCGGTCCGCATCTTTTATCGTGGAAAGGCGATGGGCGATAATGAATGTCGTACGGCCATGACGCAATACTTCAAGCGCTCTTTGAATAACAGACTCTGTCTCGCTATCGATGCTTGAAGTCGCCTCATCCAGTATCAGAATTGCAGGATCAAAAGCAAGGGCACGTGCAAATGAGATAAGCTGTCTCTGGCCCGCTGACAACGTCGATCCCCGTTCGACGACCGGCTCTTGCAGACCTTTTGGCAACTTGCCGACAAAGTCAGCCGCACCTACCTCATCCAGTGCCCGCTGCACATCGGCCTCAACCATTTCATCATTATATAAACTAACATTGAACCGAATATCCCCCGTGAACAGGAACGGGTCCTGCAGCACGATCCCCATATGACGGCGCAGTTCCTGTCTGGACATGCCCGCAATATCAGCGCCGTCGATAAGAATCTGTCCCGCATTCGGCTCGTAAAATCCGAGCAGCAGGTTCATGATTGAGCTTTTTCCAGAACCGGTATGCCCGACAAGCGCGACGGTTTCCCCCCTGCTTGCTTCAAATGAAATTTCTTTCAATACCGGTTGATCCGGCTGGTAGCCGAAAGTGACCCCTTTGAATTCCACATGTCCCTGCGGCCTTGGAGGATTCACGCCTGCTTCGACTTCTTTCCCTGGTTCATCCATCAGCTCGAATACCCGCTCCGCAGACACAACGGCACGTTGTGCGTTCATCAACTGATCGAAGATCCCAATAATCGGCTCAAATATCCGGCCCAAATAATCAATAAATGCGTAAAAGACCCCAAAGGAGATGGCGCCTTCCAGCGATCCGCTGCCGAAGTACCAGATAATCATAGCCGTAAAAATTCGGCCTACCAGATACACCGCATTCCGCCCCGAAAATGAAAATATCCGAAATTGCGTACGCTGATTCTGGTAGCGGTCTTCATTCAGCCTCTCGAATTCCTCCTGAACCGCCTTTTCACGGCGGAACACCTGGAGCACAGGCATAATTTGAATGACTTCGCTAAGCATCGCATTCATCTCCGCGAGCCGGGCGCGAATCGCTGCCACATACTTGCGGGAAAATTTCAGATGGAGCGCCATAATGCCCGCATAGATTGGCAGCAGCAAGAAACAGACCAACGCCATCCGCCAGTCCAGAAACAACAACGCTCCAAAAACACCCAGGATGTTCAATCCGCTAACGACAAAGGTCGACATGAAACTCATGTACAATTCCTTAATGTTCTCCGTGTCATTGGCAACACGTGAGACAACCTGCCCGAGTGGCGTGTTGTCAAAATAACGGACCGGCATACGGTGCAAATTTCGGAATACATCCATCCGGATACGTTGTACGACGCGCTGAGCCACCGCCTGCAACATATAGCTCTGAATAAAGTTAAGGACACTTGCAATGATCGCAAGCAGGATAATAAGCCCGATCAAAAGCAGTACCGGCTGCATGTCATAGCTGTAGAAATCCGCCGTCTCGGAAGCGGTCAGCCGGATATTGCCATATGCGGCGCTCTCCAGCAAGAACGCTGCTCCTTCCTGCTTGATATGCACAATCGGATAAGCTTGCAGCGCATCCCTTTCCTCCGCTTGCAGCCAGTCTGCACGGATAAACGCCTGTTCCCGGTAATTCACATGATTGACGGAAACGGGAGCCTGATCCTGGGGCAGTTCAATCCACGCCTGCTCAATTGCCAAGATATGATCGTCTATAATGATTTTCGCAATATATGGTCCGGCCAGTTGGGCTGCCATCGCTACAACCAAGATGACAAGCGCCGCAATTACCTGCCGTCTGAACAGCAGTACATAGCCTACTAACCGTCTGGATACTGAAGTATTGCCCGGCTTGGTCATAACTCCTCCTTCCCGTCCGTCAGCAGGGCCTGCTCAAGTTTTTGCCTGTTATACTGCAGGCAATACCAGCCCCCAAGCTCCATCAGTTGATCATGAGTTCCCGATTCTGTGATATGGCCGTTGTCAAGCACAATAATTTGCTGTGCATGGGCAACAGCCGTCAGTCGATGAGTAGCAATTAGTGTCGTGCGACCCTCGCGTGTTCGCCTTATTTGCTCTAAAATCGCATGCTCGGTACGAGCGTCTACCGCAGATAATGCATCATCCAGTATAAGGATATCGGGGTCAATCAGCAGCGCCCGCGCGATGCCAACCCGCTGCTTTTGTCCCCCGGACAAGGCAACTCCATTTTCCCCTACAATAGTTTCGAGTCCCTGCTCCATCTGCTCAACGTCATGTTTGAGAAATGCAAGTTCCAGGACTGCTGCAAGCTCGGAATCAGTAGCGTTCGGCTTGCCGAGTGAAATATTTTCGCGGATTGTCCGGGACTGCAGCAGATGCTCCTGCGGGACATATCCGACCCAACTGCGGACATGATGAATGGCAATGCGCTCAAGCGGAGCGCCGTCAATCAGCAGGCTGCGCTCCGGCAGCGGATACTGCCTTAGCAGTTGCTTCAGCAGCGTGCTCTTGCCGCTTCCCGTGCGGCCAACAATGCCCAATGTTTCCCCGCGGCGGATTGTCAGCGTCAGGTCCGTAAGACTGTCCGTATTCGCCTCCGGATAACGGAACGTAAGCCCTTTGAATTCAATCAGACCGGGATGGACAAGCTCCATAGGCTTATCCGCATCGCTTACTTCCTGCCGCTGGTTCAAATTATCCTGTATGCGGTTCACAGATGCATTGCCCCGCTGTAAAATATTAATGAACTCGCCGAATGCAATCATCGGCCATATCAGCAGTCCCAGGTAAATATTAAACGTAACCAGTTGCCCTAAAGTAATTTCATTGTTGAAGACAAGAAAAGAACCGTAGCCGATCCCGATTGCAAAACTGATGCCCACTATGATAGATATCGCAGGCTGAAAAAGAGCGTTCACATAAGCAACTCTGATATTCTTTTCCATGACTTCGCCTGTCACCCGCTCAAATGCCTCCATATCCTTCTCTTCCTGCACATAGGAGCGGATGACGCGCATGACCGAAATAGACTCCAGCACATGATCATTCATTTGCCCGAATGATTCTTGAGCCAAAATGAATCGATTGCGCAGTGACTTACCCAGCCGATTGATCGCCAGCGCCAGCAGAGGAAGCGGCAGCAGGGCCGCAATCATCAGCTTGAAGCTGACAAACAGGATCATGGATACCATAACAACCGAGGTAATCACCACTGTATTGACCAGTGTCACCACGCCAAATCCAGCCGTATTGCTGACTGCCTGGATATCGTTGGATGCCAGCGCCATCAGTTCACCGGAGCGGTTGCGCTGGAAGAAGGAAGGTGTCATCCTCGTCCAATGACCGAATAAGCGGTCCCGAAGCTGCTTGTCTAGCAGAGCCGCACTGCCGAACAACAAATTATTCCATGCATAAATAAACAAATACATCACAATCGCGATTCCGATCAATAGCCCGACTGTCTCCATAAGAAGGGCCTGTGTCAGCAGCCCGGCCTTCATCTTGTCTATGGCATTCCCTACGAGACGGGGCGCTACACTATTCAGGTAGCTAGTAGAAGACATTAGGAATACAATGAGCACATATAAGAGCCAGCGTTTGCGAAAAAACCAGCCCAGCTTCGTTATAAACGACAAATAAACGCCCCCCATCATCTATTCCCTATATTGTACAGGGAAGGTGAATATTTTAAAACCTGTTCCAGCTCAAAGTTGAAATCGGCATTCCGTTTCAGTTACGATAGCAGCAGACATTGACATAAACATACATGCATAGGTGGGAGCCTTTATGGAACATTGGCTTGGCAAACTTGGCTTGACAGCCTACAGACTGCGCAAATGGATTGTAGCCGTATGGATCATTGCGGTGTTAGGTCTGGCTGTATTTGCAGTCCAGCTTCCTGGGGTGCTTAAAGGGAACGGCTTCACGATGAAAGGTTCCTTCCAGGAGGTGAACCAGCTTCTTAAAGACCGTTTTAAAGTCTATGATACTACGGTTCTGCTGCTGTTTGAACAGTCTGTGGACGGAGATTACAGCAAGTTCGAAGCGCAAATCAGACAAACGATGGACAGGCTTCTCGCACTGCCGTTGCAGGGGCTTGCTACTGCGACGGGCCCTTTTGAAGGAAAAGGAGTGTCGGCGAGCGACAAAATGATGAAGGACGGGGTCGCTTATGCCGCGCTAGGATTTGATCTGGAAGCCAAGCATATGAAAGACAATTTGAGCTCGATTCAAGATGCTGTCAACGGACTGAAAAAAGAAGGCATTCCCGTCAAACTTACAGGAGCGCCGATCATTGAGAATGATTTGAATACAGCCAGCCAGGAGGACTTGACACGGGCCGAAATGATCGGACTTCCGGTCGCGCTTATCGTCCTGCTGCTGGCCTTTGGCGGACTTATTGCCGCGGGACTGCCGCTCATCGTCGGGCTGATCAGTGTTGTCTGCACAATGGGCGTGCTGTACTTCTTCGGCTTGCAGATGGATCTGTCTGTATTCCTGCTCAATGTCATCGTTATGTTGGGGCTTGCGCTTGGCATCGATTTCGCTCTGCTATTTGTCAACCGTTTTCGGCAAGAGCTGGCCCAGCACTCAGTCGAGGTAGCGACCCGCATTTCGGTACAAACAGCAGGCGAGTCGATCATTTTCTCCGGGCTATGTGTCTTCATTGGACTGGCGGGCATGCTGTTCATCCAGGTCGATATTTTCAAAGTCATCGCACTCGGGGGCATGACAGTCGTGCTGTTCTCTATTCTCTCGGCCCTTACGCTTCTTCCCGCATTATTGTCATTGCTCGGCCATCGCATAAATCGATTTATGGTGTTAAGGAACCGTACCCGCACCTCAGTATCATCTCCGGACGGCATCTGGCTGCGCTTCTCGCGAAATGTTATGAAGCGTCCTGTTCTTATGGCACTGTCTGCCTTCCTGTTGCTGCTGGCGGCCATGATCCCGATCCGTAATATGGATTTGCGAGTGCCTGACACGACTTCACTCCCGGAACACTATGAATCGCGGATAGCGTATAACTTGTATGAGGAGACCTTTATCGCCAGTCATCATGCTTCCATCGTTGTCCTGGCGCAAGCGCCGGAAAGCTACAGCCAGCAAGATGCCTTACAGCGCTTATACCAGTTGCAGCAGAAACTGCAGAAGGACCCTTATGTGGAACAAGTTGAATCCATCTTTACGCTGGCCGGGGGTGTAAATGCAGAGCAATGGCAGGCTATGATGGATAGTCCCGCGGCAGTTCAGCAACTCGCTCCAATAAAGGAAGCGATGCTGAGCGATAATTTGGCTCTGCTGCGCGTTCAGCTTAAAGGAGACAACTTTGCAAAGGCAACTAAAAAATGGGTCAAGAGCTGGGAACGCGAAGACAATGGGCTGCAATTAAAAATCGGCGGCTATGCCAAATTTAATCAGGAAATATTCGATGAAATTTCCACCAAAGCGGTGTATAGCCTTGCGCTGATTTTTGGCGCCACCTATCTGGTGCTGCTGCTCGCCTTCCGCTCTGTGCTCATCCCTCTGAAAGCCATTTTGATGAACGCTCTGAGTTTGTGCGCAACCTTCGGTCTGCTCGTATGGATTTTTCAGGACGGTCTGCTTGGAATGGAGCCTTCAAGCATTGCTCTGTTTATCCCGATTTTCATCTTCAGCATTGTTTTCGGGTTGAGCACCGATTACGAGGTCTTCCTCATTTCGCGAATTCAGGAGATCTACCGCCAAACACAGGACAATGATCAAGCGACCTTAGAAGGGCTTGCGCTTACAAGCAAAATCATTACGTCCGCCGCCGCGATTATGATTGTCATTACAGGGGCTTTCGCTTTTACAGGCGTCATGCCTATCAAACAGCTTGGCGTCGGCATCGCTCTCGCCATCTTCATTGATGCGACAATCGTCCGGATGGTGCTCGTTCCGTCCATGATGAAGCTGCTCGGCAAATGGAACTGGTGGGCTCCCCGTTTTATTCAGGGTAGGAAAATGCGGGATGAGGGACGAGCGGATTAATTGTCTGCTCTGGTTGTAATGGTGAAGCCTTCAACAAGTTTGCGGCTCAGGAGGTTACGCTTAATGATTCATCTTTAGAGGAAGACCGTCTGTGATACGACAGGTCTTCCTTTTGTTTGTGGGCGAAAAGAAACCCGTAAGATGGACACTTAAAAAAGTGAACTCTTACGGGTTTTTGTGTACTAATCATACTATTGGGGGGCTCCCTCGTATCGCCAACCATATCTGCATGCAAATTTTGTTCGACGCCGCCGTCCATAATCTGAAGGTGATTGAAGAAAGCGACGTCGCTAGCGTACTCGCAGACATAGATCGGCACCACGGAGGTGCGGTCTTGAAACCCATACGCTTTCATCGGGATCAGTCTCTTAAAACGTTAACCGCCCATTCTTGCGCTCATCGACCTGCTCCCGTCAAATCTTTTCATGGATTCAGGATGAATCCCTATAAATGCACGATTGGCAATTATTGATAATATATAACAAATATAGTACAATTTTTCGTGTCATATATATCAATAAGTGAAACCTAGTAGCTTGTTGAAATCGCTGGTAAGCATTTCATTAAAAATTGATTGAAAGGATGATTTTTTTGAAAAGAAGAAAAATTATAGTCAACTCATGGATAAAACCCGTTATATTTTAATCTTGCATTTCATTTGCTTGCTTGCAGGCTGCGCTTTTTGGTTCATCTCATACTTAGACCAGATTAATATGATTAACAATGGCTATCTAAATAAAGATTCACTTTCGTTTCGCACTAAAGGATGGGAAGGCAAACTGAAGAACCATAAGGCCAATTACATATTGATGCAATATGACAGCATTTCCCCTTATTTTAAGTATGTACACGTTAACGGTCACGTTAAGCTTCCTCCAATCGACTATATTTCAGGCATGAGCACGGCGGAGCGAACCAAATATGCGCTTATTGGGAAAATGGTCGGTACGATAGCCAACATACCAAAGTCCTATGAAATCATTGGCTATTTCCATACGCCACATTCCTATCGGCTACAATCCCAAATATGGTTAGTCAGCAAAGAGGCGGCTATCGAACTGACTAACGGAACAAACTTTGATTTCTCTACACCTTCAGGAAATGCTAGGAAAGTATTGGATAGGCTTATTGGCAGTGAGAAGTATGAGCTGATTCCCAGGGATCAATTCGGGACTTATGTGCTTGAGTCAAACCGAATGTTCCCAGCTTTTCTGACGGTTTCCATACTTTTTTTGGCGATCATGAAAGTCCTGGTGATTTTTATGTGGATACGGAAGGATAACGCCGTAATAAAGGTGTTTTATTTTTCAGGAAGTTCCTATTGGCGCATTACCGGTTTTTTGGTGCAGCAGAAGTTGCTGCCGTATTTTTTTAGCTCCAGCGGATTACTCGTCTTATTCTTGACATTTAAATTCATTAACCCATTATGGGATAACGTATGGCTTTATAAGTTGACGTACTTTGTCTGCGCTGGCTGGCTGGTTCTACTGATTACTCTTGGGTTTACGATTATTAAGGAGTCGGTTCAAAAAGGTGGTAAGCGATTTTGAAAGTTCGCAAATTATTATTCAAGCAGACCCCTTATTTAAATGTACTTAGTGGGGTAGCAGCTATACTATTTTGTTCACTGATCCTAGTATTAATCCTTAACCTGCAAAAATCGAACATAGAGACAACTGCTGCTCATCAGTTCAACGGGAAAAATGTATACCAAATTTCCGATAATTTATACAACGAGCAGGAGAAATTGTTTTTCTCAAATCCAAACAGTTTTTCTATTTTGTATCAATTCGGTCAAAAACTTCGCCAATCCAATAAATTTGACTACTACAATGCCGTGTGGCAACCTATAGAACTTGCTGATTTCAAAATAGACCAGCAGTTTGGTCCTTACTATGAACCTGGTAGAGGGCTTCAAATACGCGAGTTTGAAGGTAAATCATATGCGACAGTCGCATCGTTCCAGATTAACGCAAAGGTATTCGAATATAATAATATTGGTTTGCAAGAAGGTAGTTTTTTTTCCTCTAATTCATATTTCTTCGAAGAAGATAAGGACATTCCGATTCTGCTTGGTGCAGCTTATAAAGGCATCTATCAGGTAGGGGACCGTTTGGAGCTTCTGCACTATTCTCGGCATTTTAATGGTGTCGTGACGGGCATTCTTAAGCCTCAACAAAGAATATTTACGATGAATGACCCTGAGGCAGTGATTGATCGAAGCGTGATTTTACCTGTTCGGTATTTCAAGGAACCTCCCAAGAATACAGAGGGTATCTTCGCAAAAGCCTCTCTATATAGCCATATGAATGGCACGATAATCACGAATCTGTCTCCTATGGAGCTGAGGGCTGCCCTCGAACCGATCAATGTTGAGTCAAACTTTGAAGCCTATAGCATCATCGGAGCAGAAAGCTTATCAATTCTGGCACTATCGAAGATGACAGATACCAATCGCTTGCTTCTCTTTATTGTCAGCATAACGACGGGTTTCATGTTAGCAGGGCTATACCTTTGGACCTTATCCTTGTTAATTAAGCGTAATATACCGGTTTATATGGTAATGTTGATTAGCGGTGCAACAATGGATTCCATTCAGATGTTGTCAAGCAGAAGACTGATGCTGACGATTGGGATTACTAGTTTGTTTCCGACTACTCTTCTAATAATTATCGTAGAGAACCCCTTCTATTTCTTGGTTGTCTATTACATGGTGATTGTCATTGTAGTACTCCTGCTTGTAGGAATGGTTAAACTAATGTCGAAGAAGTTGTTTCGCAGGCTTGATCTCGTGCAACAATTGAAAGGTTGATCCCATATGCGACTAGTGCTAGAGAACGTAAAGAAAGAATACAAGGATACGCTTTTATTCCAAAATATCCAATTGCGAGTTCCATCCGGCGAAATGGTCGCCCTGCAAGGCAGAAGCGGGGTCGGGAAAAGCACATTGCTCAATCTCGTTGCCGGACTGGAGAAGCCGACTTCCGGCGAAATACAGGTGAACGGGATTTCACTTAGCGGCAAAAGCATGAACGAATTAAGTTCCATCCGAGGCAAGGAAATCGGTTACATTGCTCAGAATAGTCCGATGATTCCCAAGCTAACCGCATTGGAAAATGCAAAAGTTCCCCTTTGGTTAGTCAAGCAAAAGTCGGATGAAGAAGCTGCAGCTATGCAACGCCTATTTCATTTCGGCGATTTACTCGGCGTTGCTCATCTGTTTGAGAAGCGAATCGAAAAACTGTCCGGCGGCGAGGCACAACGAATCGGTATTTTACGGGCGCTTGTTCGAAACCCGGGGCTGATTGTAGCGGATGAACCAACCTCTGCACTGGATGATGAGTCAGTAGAACAAGTAATTGCCTGTTTTCATCATATTCGTTCGCAAGGGGTGACAATCATAGTGGCTACCCATAGTGCGCAAATCGCGACCAGATGCGATAAACGTTATAGGATCACCCAATCCGAACTTGTCAGCGTACCCTAAGCGAGCGATACGCGCTACTAATCCGTTTCCTCGCATGTAGCTCGCTTTATGCGTGACCATTCCATTAGATACGGTTCCTTCCGCTACGCAAAACTACATAAAATAAAAAGGCGAGCTCTGCGTCGCTACGCAAAACCGCCTTATGATTAGAATGGTAAAAAAAAGCGCAAATCAAAGTTTTTGAAAGAGACAAGCAAGAGGCTTCTGTCCTATTTGCTCTTTTCCAAATATTCCTCAACCCAGCCCGCTGTTTGCGCAAGCTGCTGCTCCGCGCGCCCGATCGCTGCCTCTACCTGTATCGTAGCCGTACCGCCGTATACATTGCGGGCATTGACGACCTGCTCCGGCTGCAGCACCTGATAAATACGGTCATCGAACAGCGGGGAGAATTGCTTGAATTCGTCCAGCGTCAGGTCCAGCAGGTATTTATTGTTCTCAATGCAGTACAGAACCGTCTTGCCGATAACCTCGTGAGCCTGGCGGAACGGCAAGCCTTTGCCGACAAGGAAGTCCGCAATATCTGTCGCATTGGAGAAATCCTGATTGACGGCCTGGCGCATCTGCTGCTTGTTCACCTTCATGGTCGCGATCATTGGAGCAAACAGTTGGAGCGCCCCCTGCATTGTCCGTACGGTATCAAACATGCCTTCCTTGTCTTCCTGCATATCTTTGTTATACGCCAGCGGCAGCGACTTGAGCACAGTCAGAAGTCCGATCAGATCGCCATAGACGCGTCCGGTTTTGCCCCGGACAAGCTCTGGCACATCCGGATTTTTCTTCTGCGGCATAATGCTGCTTCCCGTACAGAACGCATCGTCCAGCTCGACGAAACGGAATTCGGTGCTCGACCACAGAATAAGCTCCTCGCTCAGACGGGACAAGTGCATCATGACCAACGAAGCGTGGGACAAAAACTCCACGATGAAGTCACGGTCGCTTACTGCATCAAGGCTGTTTTCATAGACCCGCTCGAATCCAAGCTGCTCCGCTACAAAATGGCGGTCGATCGGAAACGTTGTCCCGGCCAGCGCTCCCGCTCCGAGCGGCAATGTGTTGATCCGCTTGTAGCTGTCCTGAAGCCGCTCGATATCCCGTCCAAACATGGACACATACGCCATCAAATGATGCGCGAACAAGATCGGCTGCGCCCGCTGCAGGTGAGTATAGCCTGGCACAATCGTATCGAGATTTTCCCTGGCTTGCCCAACCAGCGCTTCCTGAAGCTTCTGCAGCAGGCCGACGAATTCAACCACCCGCTTGCGCAGGTAAAGGTGCATGTCCGTAGCAACCTGGTCGTTCCGGCTGCGGCCGGTATGCAGCTTGCCGCCCACCGCACCGATATCGTCGATCAGCGCCTTTTCAATATTCATATGGATGTCCTCGTCCGCAATTGCGAACTCGATTTCCCCACGCTTGATTCGTTGAAGCACGCGGTGAAGACCATCCTGAATGGCCTCCACATCCTCGGCAGGGAGAATGCCCTGCTTGCCCAGCATTGTGACATGCGCCAGACTGCCCTGGATATCCTCCTGTGCCAGCTCCTTGTCAAACTCGATTGAAGCTGTATATTCCTCAACCAACTGGTCGGTTTTTTTCGTAAAACGTCCGCCCCATAATTTGCTCACCGTGTGAACACTCCTTTCGAAATCCGGTTCGTTAGCGTCCTACTTGCGGCTTTGCTCCACACCGGAGGAAACCTTCAAGCGCAGGGCGTTAAGACGGATAAATCCAGTTGCGTCCCCTTGGTCATAAGCTTGCGTAGGATCAGCTTCCATTGTGGCAATATCCGGGTTGTAAAGGCTGACAGGGCTTTTCACGCCTGCGCCGATAACATTGCCCTTGTACAGCTTCAGACGCACGACACCTGTTACGTTCTTCTGACTTTCAGCAACCAGCGCCTGCAGCGCCAGACGCTCAGGAGCGAACCAGAAGCCGTTGTACACCAATGTGCTGTACTTGGAAATCAGGGAGTCGCGCAGATGCATAACTTCGCGGTCCATGGTCAAAGATTCTATTTTGCGATGTGCAGTGAACAGAATGGTACCGCCCGGCGTCTCATATACGCCGCGGCTCTTCATGCCGACGAAGCGGTTCTCCACCATATCCACGCGTCCGATGCCATGCTTGCCGCCAAGTTCATTCAGCTTATCCATGACACCCAGCGGACTCAGTGATTCGCCGTTGATCGCTGTCGCAATCCCGCTCTCGAAGGTCAGCTCAATATATTCAGCCTGATCCGGCGCTTCCTCCGGGGACACGCTCAACACATACATGTCGCGGTTCTCATCCGCACTTGCATCAAACCACGGATCTTCCAGCATGCCGCTCTCAAAACTGATATGCAGCAGATTGCGGTCCATAGAGTATGGCTTGGAGGCGGAAGCCTGCACCGGAATGCCGTGCTTCTCGGCGTATGCGATCATCTCCGCTCGGCCCGGGAACTGCTCGCGGAAGCTCTCCAAACGCCATGGCGCGATGACACTGATCTCAGGCGCCAAGGCCGCAGCCGTCAACTCGAAGCGCACCTGGTCATTTCCTTTGCCTGTTGCGCCGTGCGCAATTGCAATTGCGCCTTCCGCTCTGGCGATGTCCACCATCCGCTTGGCGATCAATGGACGGGCAATGGAGGTTCCGAGCAAATATTGGCCTTCATACAGCGCTCCGGCCTGAAACATCGGGTTAATGAAATCTTGGGCGAACTCTTCACGCAGATCATCAATATATACTTTGGAAGCGCCGGTAGCGAGCGCTTTTTCTTCCAGACCGTCCAATTCTTCCTTTTGTCCAATATCAGCGGTAAACGCGATGATTTCCGCATCGTAGGTCTCTTTGAGCCATTTCAGGATGACGGAGGTATCCAGCCCGCCCGAGTATGCCAATACAATTTTATCCTTTGCCATTGCTTAAATCCTCTCCCTTTACATAAGTGCAGCCATAATTGATTTTTGCGCGTGCAGCCGATTCTCTGCCTGATCAAAAATAATCGATTGCTTGCCGTCAATAACGCTCTCGCTGACTTCCTCGCCGCGGTGGGCAGGCAGACAGTGCATGAACAGGTAATCCTTCTTCGCATATTTCACAAGCTCGTCGTTCACCTGATAATTTGCAAATGCAAGCTCACGTTCCTTTTGCTCCGCTTCGAAGCCCATGCTGGCCCAAACATCCGTATAGACGATATCCGCATCGGCAATCGCTTCTTTCGGATCATGGCACACATGGATCTGCGACCCGGTCTGGGAAGCGACATCCTTGCTCTGGCTCATAATTTCTTCATCCGCTTCATAGCCGGCAGGACTCGCCACGGAAATATGCATGCCCAGCTTCGCGGCGCCCATTACTAAAGAATGTACCATATTGTTGCCATCACCGATATAGGCTACCTTCAAGCCTTCGAGCTTGCCCTTGTGCTCCAGAACGGTCTGGTAATCGGCAAGCGCCTGGCATGGGTGGGAACGGTCTGTCAGACCATTGATGACCGGTACGGTCGCCCCTCTTGCCAAATCTACAACGGTGCGGTGTGCAAAGGTGCGAATCATAATGCCGTCCAGATAGCGGGACATGACTTGCGCCGTATCCGATACCGTCTCTCCGCGTCCGATCTGCAGATCATTGCGGCTCAGGAACAAGGCATGACCGCCTAGCTGATACATCCCCACCTCGAACGACACGCGTGTACGGGTCGATGATTTTTCGAAAATCATCCCGAGTGTTTTTCCCTTTAGCGGTTGATAGATTTCCCCTGCCTTTTGCTTGCGCTTCAGCTCAATGCCGAGATCGATAAGATAACGGATTTCCTCAGACGTAAAGTCGGTCAGGCCGAGAAAATCCCGTCCTTTCAAGCTGACTGCCAGCTCTTCATTGAGTGTGCCTTGCATTGCTTTCACTCCCTCATTTATGATTTCACAGTAGATGCCGCCTGCTCGGCCAGCAGCGTCGCCAGAATTTGCACCCCGTGGTCAATTTCTTCATTCGTAATGATCAAGCTCGGCAGCAATCGGATCACATTCGGCCCTGCGGTTACAACCAGCAAACCGCGATTGCGCGCCTCTGTGACGATATCTGATACCGGCTGTACGCATTCGATACCGATAATCAGACCTTTGCCGCGGATTTCCTTGACGAATGGATTGCCAGCCAATGTCTCCTTCAGCTTGCCAGTCAGGTAAGCCCCCGCTTGCTTCGCTTGTTCTGCCACCTTTTCTCTTACAATCGTTTCGACCGTTGCCTTGACTGCAGCAGTCGCAATTGGCGTTCCGCCAAAGGTCGATCCATGGCTGCCGGGAGCAAATGCGTCACGCAGTTTCTCTTTGGCCAGCATCGCGCCAACAGGGAAGCCGCTTCCAAGCCCTTTTGCCAGTGTAAAAATATCCGGCTCAACGCCATAATGCTCAAAAGAGAACAACTTGCCTGTTCGTCCCATACCGGTTTGTATCTCATCAATAATCAGCAGCACACCATGCTTGTCGCACAGTTCGCGTACGAATTCAAGGTACTCCTGCTGAACCGAGTATACACCGCCCTCTGCCTGTACGGTCTCCAGCATAATGGCAGCGGTATGCTCGTTCACAGCCGCTTCCAAAGCAGCCTGATCATGCAGCGGCACATAGCGGAAGCCCTCTGGCAGCGGACCAAATCCTTCCTTTACTTTATCCTGTCCGGTTGCCGTCAGCGTAGCCAGCGTGCGACCGTGAAAGGAATTGGTCAGCGTAATAATTTCATACCGTCCATTTTCCAGCACCTTCTGATGGTAGCGACGAGCCAGCTTTATAGCAGCTTCATTCGCCTCTGCTCCGGAGTTGCAGAAGAACACGGCATCCGCACAGCTATTCTCCGTCAGCAACCTCGCTGCATCCTCCTGATTCGGAATATGGAACAGGTTGGATACATGCCACAGCTCATCAAGCTGCTTAACGAGCGCTTCCTTGACCTGCGCGGGGGCGTGCCCAAGGTTGGTAACCGCAATACCGCACATGAAATCCAGATACTTGTTGCCTTGCTCATCCCAGAGCCAGCTTCCGTCGCCCTTTACCAGCGCAATTGGATATCTGGCATATGTCGGGAACAATGCGCCCCCTCTTTGTGCTGATTCACTCATGATCTTCCCCTGCCTTCTATTCAGATTTTATAATTCGGGTGCCTACCTGGCTGCCCTGGAGCACCTTGCTAAGAATAGCTTCTTCTTCCCCGCTGACAATAACTACCTCGCTTACACAGCCTTGAATGCACTGGATCGCTGCGCGCACCTTTGGAATCATCCCGCCGTATATTTCCCCGCTTGCGATCATTGCCTCAATTTCATCAATCGTTACTGTCGGCAGTACTTTTTTCACACCGTCAACTTGCTTGAGAATACCCGGCACATCGGTAACGACGATCATCCGCTCGACGCCAAGGCGGGAAGCAACGGCTCCGGCAGCCGTGTCCGCATTAATATTGTAGCGCTGGCCTGCGCCGTCAATTCCGATTGGGGCAATGACAGGAATATAGGTCATCGCCATGATGCCTTCGATAATAGCCGCATTGACTTCCGTTACATCACCCACGAACCCGATCTCCGCATGATTCGCTACAGGCTGCACCTGAATCAGTCCGCCGTCGACGCCGGAGATTCCGAGCGCCTTGGCTCCACTTTGTCCGATCTTGCGTACAATTTCTTTATTAATGCGCCCTGCCAGCACCATTTCCACAACGTCCAGTACGGCTTCGCTTGTTTTCCTCAGACCGTTCACGAATTCGGATTCAATCCCCAGCTTGCCCAGCGTCTCCGAAATCGCCGGACCGCCGCCGTGTACAATAACAGGGCGTACGCCCTGCTCCTGCAAATGGCGCAAATCATCAAAAAAGGAGGACGGGAGCGCCGCCAACGTGCTTCCGCCGCATTTCATTACAAATCGCTGTTCCTTCATCCCCATTGCTCCTTCATCTGTACGGCGATCCTTCAAATCAGGTCCGGTAGGCAGCGTTAATCCGTACGTAATCATAGGTCAAATCACAACCCCAGCCAATCGCCTGCCCCTCGCCCAAGTGAAGATGAACGCGAATAACTACCGTGTCCCCCTTCAAATATTCCAGCGCGGCGTCTTCGTCAAAAACCACAGGTCTGGACTGCTTCAAGGTCTCAATCTCGCCAAGGTATATATCCACTGTATCCGGGTTAAGCGGCTCGCCAGCCCGCCCTGCTGCTGCAATAATCCGTCCCCAGTTCGCATCTGCGCCGAATACCGCGGATTTCACCAATGAGGACCCGATAATCGTCTTGGCAATTGCACGTGCGGACCGATTGCTTTCCGCTCCTTCAACCTGCACCTCAATCAGCTTGGTCGCTCCCTCACCATCGCGGGCAATCGCTTTTGCCAACACTTCACACACGTATTGCAGCGCTGCCGCAAATGCCGCATAATCCGGGTGCGAAGGCGTCAACTCATGATTCCCGGCCAATCCGCTGGCCATGGCCACAAGCATGTCATTCGTGCTCGTATCACCATCTACGGTAATCATGTTAAAGGTCAGATCAGTAGCCTTCCCAAGCAATTGCTGGAGGGATGATCTGCCAATGTTGACATCCGTCGTTACAAAGCCGAGCATGGTTGCCATATTCGGATGAATCATTCCCGATCCTTTTGCCGCACCTGCTACATGAACGGTTTTGCCGTCGACCTCTACAGAGACGCATACCATCTTCTGAACCAAATCCGTAGTCAAAATCGCCTGGCAGAAATCCTCGGACGCTGACGTTGTACCCCCCAGCCTTTGTGGCAATCCAGCGATGCCGTCCAACACGCGATCCATCTTCAGCAGTTCGCCGATCACACCTGTCGAAGCAACAGCTACCTCTTGTTCGGAGACACCTGCCGCGTCAGCAAAGGATTTGCGCATCTGAAAGGCGTCTTCCTCTCCCTGTTTTCCTGTACAAGCGTTGGCATTGCCGCTGTTCACAAGCACCGCCCGAAGCGTGCCTCCATTGGCAATACTGTCCTTCGTAACTTTAATTGGCGCGGCTTGAACCCGATTCAAGGTGTAGACACCGGCCGCCGCCGCCGGAACCTCACATAGGATTGCGCCCAAGTCATGACGCGTTGTTTTTTTCAGTCCGCAATGTAGTCCCCCTGCCGTAAAGCCCTTAGGCGTAGTAATTGAACCTTCCGGTACAACTTTGAAGACTTCTCCAGTGCCTTGTTCCATGACGCGTTCAAACTCCTTTGTCAAGCGTAAACGGCTGCAGTCAGACATGAATCGCGGCTAGCTGAATTACACAGCAGTCAGGTTCCAGTTCTATACCGCCCATCTCAGGCAGCAGCGTTCCGCGAAATAAATATGCATATAAATGAGTATTACGGGTAAACCGGAACAAAATGAAGTCCGAGCGTCTCGTCCCAGCCCATCATCAGGTTCAAATTCTGGATGGCCTGGCCGGCAGCGCCTTTAACCAGGTTATCAATCACCGATACAATCGTCACTCTGCCTGTGCGCTCATCGACTGCAAACCCAATGTCACAATAATTGGACCCGGACACCTCTTTGGTAGCCGGCCATTGGCCTTCCGGACGAACTCTGACAAACTTGCGTCCTTGATAGTAGCTGCGGTACAACTCTATGAATTCCTGAGTGCTATGATTGCCTGAAATGGCAGCATACATCGTACACATAATGCCGCGTGTCATCGGCACAAGGTGTGTGGTAAAGGTCGCGACGACAGGCTTCCCAGCCACACGCCCCAGTACCTGTTCGATTTCAGGGATGTGCTGGTGCTTGTTGATTTTATAGGCTTTGAAATTCTCGTTCAGCTCGGAGTAGTGAGTCCCGAGTCCAACACCACGACCTGCACCGGACACACCGGACTTGGCATCAATAATGATAGTTGAAGGATCGAGCCAGCCGGCAGCAACAGCCGGCACCAGCCCTAGCAAAGCCGCTGTTGGATAACAGCCTGGATTGGAAATAAGTTCCTGTCCCTTCACCTCGTTGCCGAATACTTCAGCCAGACCGAATACGGCTTGCTCCAGCAGTGCCGGATCAGCGGCGGGCTTTTTATACCAGCGCTCGTACAAATCCGGGGACTTCAGCCTCAAATCTCCGGATAAATCAATAACCTTCAGACCTGCCTGTAACATCTGTGGAGCCAATTGTGAAGCAATACCTGAAGGTGTTGCCAGAAATACGAGATCAGCCTTGCTCCTTGTGGCTTCTGCATCAACCGCGTCCAGAAGATCTGTACGGATTTCCGTCAAATGCGGAAAACCCTCAGCAATTGGCGCGCCTGCTGAGGAAGATGATATAACGGATGTAATCTCGACATACGGATGGGCCTCCAACAAACGGATTAGTTCAACCCCGCCATAGCCTGTAGATCCCACGACCGCAACACGAATCTGGTTACTCATTTCTCACTCTCTCCCATCCTTATCTATTAAAGTATATAGAAATCGAAAACAACCTGTCATTTCGTTCATCTAAAATACCGGACTTCCAACTTTGAATTATTATACATTGAAATTTATATAAATACAACGATTATTCTGTCCTTTTAAATCCCTCTCCCAGAACTTCCGCCGTATCACTAATAATAACGAAAGCGCGCGGGTCAACAGCCTGGACAAGCGACTTTAACCTGGGCACCTCATTCTGGCTGACGACGACCATCACAATCGGTCGATCCTCGCCGGTGTAGCCGCCTTGCGCAATGAGCCGGGTCATCCCCCGATCGAGATCATGAAGCACGCTTTCGCCAATCTCCTCAGCTTTATTCGAGATAATAAAAGCAACCTTGGATACGAGAAGCCCCGTCTGCATGATATCAATTGTCTTGCTCGTAACAAACAAGGCGATTAAAGCGTAAAGCGCATTTTCAGGCGATATAATGAGTCCTGCGGCCAGGATAACCATACCATCAAATAGCGGCAGTGCCAGTCCAAGGCGAAGGCCCGTATACCGGTGCAAAAGCTGTGCCGCCAGATCAAGTCCGCCCGTGGAGCCCCGCCCCCGGAACACAAGTCCAAGACCGATTCCAACCCCGATTCCTCCATAAATAGCTGCAAGCAGCGGATTGCTTGTCGGAGAAGACCAGTGTGAGGTGAGGAGCACGAATAATGGCAGTACGAGCGAGCCGAGTACGGTTTGCAGCGCAAAGCGCTTTCCGAACACAAACAATCCTGCGAAAAATAACGGCACATTCAGCGCCCATTGCGTGTAAGCAGGAACAATGCCCAGCGTTCTTTGTACAATGATGGATACGCCGGAAACGCCCCCTGAGGCAATTCCATTGGAGACAAAAAACATATTAAAACTGACCGCTACAAACAAGCAGCCTAAAACAAGCAACAGGATTCGGCCTGCAGCTTGCTTTGCCGGATGTATCGGACGGTTATGAACGCGGTTCCGATGACGTTTCTTTACAGCTGGAGGATGGTCTTTGATCCCGCTCAACGGCATACATCCTTTTCTCGTAAGATATATGTAGGTAAATAAATTGGAAATTCGCAGCCCCATCTTTTCGAACAGTATGTGCAAAGACCCGCCCCATCATGCGGCTTCTCGCCTGAGTGAACCAAAACGTAAATCATTATATAATCGAGAATGTGGAAAAGATGGGCATGCAAATAAACAAAGACCGCTGGAGCTAAATTCCATGCGGTCTCCTTATAAAAGCTTCTGTTTCAAGAAAAAACAATTAAGACTGAGGGTCTTGGTTGATTTGACTGCGCAAGTACCCATCGATGAACGGATCCAGATCACCATCCATCACAGCGCCAACATTGCCGGTTTCAACGGATGTGCGGTGGTCTTTCACCATACTGTACGGATGGAACACATACGAACGAATCTGGCTTCCCCAGGCGATGTCCGACTGCTCCCCGCGAATTTCAGCAAGTTCGCGCTGCTGCTCTTCGATCTTTTTCTCGTACAGCTTGGAGCGCAGCGTCTTCATTGCCCGTTCCCGGTTTTGAATCTGTGAGCGCTCCTGCTGACAAGCAACGACAATCCCTGTCGGGATATGTGTAATCCGGATGGCCGATTCCGTCTTGTTGACGTGCTGTCCTCCCGCGCCGCTAGCCCTGTACGTATCAATCCTAAGGTCTTCGGTACGAATTTCTACTTCAATGTCGTCGGTAATCTCAGGAACAATATCACAAGAAACAAAGGACGTATGCCGTCTGCCCGAAGCGTCGAATGGCGAGATACGCACCAGACGATGGACGCCTTTTTCCGCCTTCAGATAGCCGTAAGCATTATAGCCTTTGACCAGTATCGTAGCGCTCTTGATTCCTGCTTCATCCCCATCCTGATAATCCAGAATTTCGTATTTGAAGCCGCGTTTCTCGACCCATCGGGTATACATGCGGTACAACATTTGCCCCCAGTCTTGGGACTCCGTACCGCCTGCTCCCGGATGCAACTCCAGAATCGCATTGAGCTTGTCATAGGGCTGGCTCAGCAGCAATTGAAGCTCAAAATCGCCAACACTGGCAACGAGGGACGACACACTGCCGACCAGTTCGGCTACCATATCGCTGTCTCCCTCTTCATCCGCAAGCTCCAGCATCGTCTCCAAATCCTCGTGCTCGGTTTGCAGCTTCTCATACTGCTCAACAACTGATTTGATGGCATTCAGCTCAGAGATGATTCCCTGAGCCTTATCGTTATCGTCCCAAAAATCTGGAGCGGTCATCTTCTCTTCAAAATTTGCGATCATCTCTTGCTTAAGATCTAAGTCAAAGAGACCCCCTTAAGTTTTGAAGTTTTGCTGCCATTTCCCTTAAATCCTGTTTCACTGATGAGTCGATCATATTGTTTCTGTCACCTCTTATAGAATACAGTTCATCCCGGCAACAAACTTATTTGCCGTGGCACTGTTTATATTTCTTGCCGCTGCCGCATGGACACGGATCATTACGTCCTACACGGTCATCCTTGCGTACCGGCTGCTTGGCCTTCGGATCGCTCTTGCTGCTATCCTCGACTGCTTGACCTTCGGCTACAGCTTGACGCTCCAGATTTTTCTCCACATGCGCCTTCATAATATATTTGGTAACTTCCTCTTGAATGCTCTCAATCATTTCCTTGAACATCTCAAAGCCTTCAAACTGGTACTCGCGCAGCGGGTCCGTACCGCCGTATGCCCGCAAGTGAATTCCCTGGCGCAATTGGTCCATCGCGTCAATATGGTCCATCCATTTGCTGTCTACTGCACGAAGCACGATAACCTTCTCGAACTCGCGCATCATTTCGGAGCCCATCATTTCCTCGCGCTCATCATAAAGGGCGGTTACCTTATCCAAAGTATGGGCTATGATCTCTTCTTTCTCCTTGCCCCACAGCTCATCTTTACTCAATGTGCCTTCATTCAGGAAGGTCCCGTGAGCATAGTCGACAATGGCTTGAAGATCCCAGTTCTCCGGAATATCGTCGCTTGGACAGTGAGCTTCAATAATACGATCGACCACTGGTTTGATCATATCCATTACAACATCGCGGATATTGTCGGAATGCAAGATTTCGCGGCGCTGTTTGTAAATAATTTCGCGCTGCTGATTCATTACATCGTCATACTGCAGTACGACTTTACGCAGGTCAAAGTTGTTGCCTTCGACACGTTTCTGCGCAGACTCGATTGCCCGGGTAATAAGTCGACTCTCAATCGGCTGATCCTCTTCAAAACCAAGTCGCTCCATCATACCCATAATATTCTCGGAGCCGAAGCGACGCATCAATTCATCCTCAAGAGACAGGTAAAACTGCGATGCCCCCGGGTCACCCTGGCGTCCTGCGCGCCCGCGAAGCTGATTGTCGATTCGGCGGCTTTCGTGTCGCTCAGTACCGATAATATGCAGACCACCCAGCCCGGCTACCTGCTCGCCCAGCAAAATATCCGTACCGCGGCCGGCCATATTGGTTGCAATCGTAACGGAGCCGAATTGCCCCGCACGAGAAATAATTTCCGCTTCTTCTGCATGGAACTTCGCATTGAGAACCTTGTGCGCGATTCCTTTGCGATTGAGCATTTCGGACAAGCGTTCGGAGTTCTCGATAGACACGGTGCCTACAAGTACCGGCTGGTTCTTGCTGTGAAGCTTCACAATTTCGTCTACCACAGCTTTGAATTTGCCGTTTTCCGTCTTATACACAACATCGGCGATATCGTTACGAATCATGGAACGGTTCGTTGGAATTTGAACCACATCAAGCCCGTAAATTTTCTTGAACTCTTCTTCCTCTGTCTTGGCTGTACCTGTCATCCCAGCCAGCTTGCGGTACATCCGGAAGTAGTTTTGGAACGTGATTGTCGCCAGGGTCATGCTCTCATTTTGAACTTCAAGATTTTCCTTGGCTTCAATCGCCTGATGCAGTCCGTCGCTGTAGCGGCGGCCGGACATCAGACGCCCGGTGAACTCGTCAACAATGACAACCTCATCGTCCTGCACCACATAGTCCACATCGCGTTTCATAATGGCATGAGCCTTCAAGGCTTGCTGAATATGATGGTTAAGCAGCACATTCGCATGGTCGAACAGGTTTTCAATGCCGAAGGCCTTCTCTGCCTTCTCAACACCAGTTTCAGTCATTGTAACCGAGCGAAGCTTGATATCGACAGTATAATCCTCTTCTGCCTTCAAGCGGCCCACAAAGCGATCCGCAGCAAAATAAAGCTCCGTCGATTTCGCAGCTTGTCCGGAAATAATAAGAGGCGTCCGTGCTTCATCAATCAGAATGGAGTCGACCTCGTCAATAATCGCAAAGAATAAAGGACGCTGAACCATCTGTTCCTTGTACAAGACCATATTGTCACGCAAATAATCGAAACCGAACTCATTGTTCGTTCCGTAGGTAATGTCACAAGCATAAGCCTGCTGTTTCTCCTCGTGGGAAAGAGAGTTCAGGTTACAGCCAACCGTCAAGCCTAAAAATTCATAAAGCTGGCTCATTAGCTGGCTGTCGCGCTGAGCCAAATAGTCATTGACCGTAACAACGTGAACCCCTTTGCCAATCAAAGCGTTCAAATATACCGGTAGTGTCGCTACGAGCGTTTTACCTTCACCGGTTTTCATTTCAGAGATTTTGCCGTCGTGCAGCACCATGCCGCCGATCAGCTGCACGTCAAAATGACGCATGCCAAGTGTCCGTTTGGAAGCTTCCCGTACGGTGGCAAACACCTCTGGCAATATTTGCTCTACTTTCTCCCCTTTTTCAAGTCGTGCCTTGAACTCATCGGTTTTGTCGCGGAGCTGCTCATCCGAGAGCTTGACAAAATCCGGTTCCATCGCGTTAATTTGATCTACGGTGCGCATGAGTCGCTTGACTTCACGCTCATTGGCATCCCCGAATATTTTCTTCACCAGTCCGAGCATCGTATATGGTAAACCCCTTTCAGTTTTTCCTCAATGCCTAAATTGTATCAGTTTGTACCCACTCCCGCAATGCGGCGTTATTGCTTTCTTACCCATATAACGGAAATAATTTTCCGATAGTTGCACTGTCTTTCTACAATAAGATGAAAGAATTACATTTGATTAGAGCCGCCTTGGGAAAGGTTCCTCCGAGCGCTGTTGATGAGCAGTCCTATATTTGGCAAAAACCGGGCCTTGAAGGCCCGGTTTTTCATTCATTGTTATGCGCCGCGTCAGCCTTGTTCAATCAGGCCGTATTTCCCGTCGCTGCGTTTATAGACAACATTGACTTCCTTCGATTCGGCATTGGCGAATACAAAGAAAGAGTGTCCGATCATATTCATTTGCAATACAGCTTCTTCCACATCCATCGGCTTGAGGGTAAAGCGCTTGGTTCTGACAACTTCCAGTTCGTCATCTTCCTCCGCAACTTTAACTGATCCGCCTTCCTCCTTCAGGAGTGATTTCAGGCTGCCTTCTTGTCGAAATTTCCGATTGATTTTTGTTTTGAATTTGCGAATCTGACGCTCCAGTTTGTCCACGACCAGATCGATGGATGCATACATATCATCATTCTTCTTCTCCTCCGCACGAAGCATTGTGCCTTGGAGCGGGATCGTCACTTCAATACCATGCTTGTTCTTCGTTACAGATAAGGTGACATTGACTTCAGAGGTAAGAGGTGCTTCAAAATACCTGTCCAAGCGGCTTAATTTTTTCTCTACATAGTCGCGTAAGGCATCAGTTACTGGGATATTTTGTCCTCGGATATTGTATTTCATAGGGCACTCCTCCTTTGATCTGACTCTATCATACCACATTTAGGCACCCCACTTCAAAGCCTTGCGACTCTAATTTTTGAATATTTAGAAAATTCAATTTAAATTTTTGGTCACATTTTTCAGGCATGATGTGAACATAGAAAATGTAAGAAAAAATCCCCGCCGCATACAATGCAACAGGGATTTCAACTCTAATGTTCATCTCAATTGATTAGGAGGTCATGCCAATCAAAGAAAGAATTAGGCGGGCATCCTCTTTGTCAAAAACCCCATCCCCATTGATATCGGTTTTCTTCCGAATGACCGACATGATGTGCTCAATGTTTACTTCCAGAACATTCGGGAACAGATAATTTTTTAATGCCCTTCTAACTTCTTCGGTAGAGGTAGAATCCTCTAATGCAATAAGCGCTCCTTCTGCAGCAATGCCGCTGTCAGTCTTAACAAAAACCGCAATGTACACGGCATCTGCAGGCACTTGCATACGATTCAGCGGAATGTAAGGACTCAAGCCTTTCAATGCTTCCCCCAGTACATTACCGATCCGCTGCTTGTTGCGATCCGTAAAATAAACCGAATAGCCTGTGATTCGGGATTCGTCGGCAACTGTATTCCAGCGGACTACCCCGCTGACAATCCCGACTCCTGGATTCGTATCAATGAAGGTAATGCCAGTTACGGGTTGAGCGTCGTTTATGATCCGCACCGAAACGCTATAAACCGGATTGCCACCTGCGCCTTCCCTCGTACGGAAAACAACTTCTGCACGAATATAATACCCGACATCCTCCGGTTGAACAGTATACGCATCGGAATTTGCCCCCTGAATCGCCTCAAAGGACTCGCCGTCGGCTGATCTGGACCATTGGAAGTTGTGTGTGCCCTCTGCTTCTTCATTGTCGCTGCTATAGACTGCTTGAGCCGATAATAAATGGCCGGGAAGCGGATTCCCAGAAACAGTCAGAGTGCCTGTCGGCAGCATGACGGCCTTCAGCACGGTTATCGTCGCTGTCCTCGGTGAAGCAGCTTGGGCGACCTGTACTGTGATTTCGTAATCGCCTTCTGTTTCGATGGTGACCCCCTGCACGATAGCGGAACCCTCAGTAAATTCAAGCTCACGGCTAGCAAGTTCTCTATCCGCATTTTTAACTTTCACTGTATAAATGCCGTTCAATACTTCACCGCTGTAGCCTTTTACCTCACTCAATACCAGATCAAACGGCTGGCCGGCGATGGGGTCACTCAGCGGATATATATACCCGATATTCGAAAGATCCTTAATTTCCACAGGTTCACTATACAAAAATTCGAATTCGAACTCCGGCATGCCCTCTACTGCCTTGGGCCTTACTCCAACTCTGATGTTCTGTCCAATATCCTGGACAGATACCAAATAAGTATCGCCAATCGCCCCTTCAATGGGAACAAACTCAGGTTGTTCCAGCGTCCCGCCAATCTGCCATTGATAGTCAAGCTCACCCGGTTCACCGCCACCCTCACCGGACCATTCAAAAACCGCGGCAAGCTCGTGTCCAGGGGTTCCATTCCCGACAATGCTCACAGTGGGTTGGTTGGGCCCGCCAACGAAGAAGCTGAAGCCTACAGGGCTCACTTGATTCCCGATTTTCAACAATAAAAAATGCTCGCCTGCCTCGTCGAACAGAATGTCCGAAATGATACCTTCGCCTGAACTGAAGTTAACCGGATAGCTATCGGTCGGACCTTCAATGCCGCGTGTTAATTGTACATTGTGTTCGCCATTCAGCAGCTCGCCGCTGTAGTTTCGAGCTCCGCTTATCGCAATCTGAAAAGGCACGCCCGCTTTCGGCTGGCCGACTGGAAGAATGCTAGAAATCCCGGAAAGGTCTTCAATCGCCACCGCCTGACTATAGATCGCTTCTCCCTCCAAAGTACCTGATGCAGCACGGGGGATAACCCGAAGCTTGATCAGGCTGCCCGCATCTTGATCACGCACTGTGTAAGTACTCCTGGTTTCGCCTTGAATCGCCACAAATTCCTCACTGCCAGGATTGGCTTTCAGCCATTGGTAATCATGCTCCCCTTCCGGATCACCCTCCGGGTCCAGATATGCAAGCCAGGATATCAGGATACTGCCTGGCAGCGCTGTCCCTTCATATGCAATGCTAACCTCGCCCCTTGGCGGCTGATTCCCTGAGACAATTAGATCCAGCGGCTTTTTGGTCGTTGCTCCCGCCACTTGAATATAAAATAACTGGTTGCCCAATTGCTGAATAACGAGGTTATTCACACGCCCTGCACCGGACGTAAAGTGCGCCGATACCTCGGCTATTACGGTATCCCCTTGCCAGACCAGGACCTGGTACTCACCATCAATATCGAAGCCGCCATAATCCTTGGCGGTTTCAATGTCAAGGTCAAATGGGACGCCCTGAACTACCTGGGCTCCTGCTACATGCAGTTCAGACAAATCGTGCACAATTTTTGGCGTCGCCTTCACAACCTCTCCTCTCACAGTTCCAGTCTTGGCCTTTGGCGTATAGAGCACCGAGATGTATCTTCCCGCATCCTCAGGACGGATCATATACGTATTGTCTGTTGCTCCTTCAATCGCTACATAACCCGAATCCTCAGTCTCAGAGCTTACCCATTGATATTCAGGTATGTCTTGCTCATCATCCTCTTCGTCGTAGTACCCTACACCCGTTGCCAATAATGGATTGCCTATCACATATTGGCCTTCAATGTATACGCGGGAAACGACAGGAGGCTCGTTCCCGATATTCACCGTTTTCTCGGTTTCATCCTCGCCTATTTCGAATCTCCGCGCCGATTCAATACCGTCGATCTCCGCTTTAACGATATATATGCCCGGGGTCAAAAAATTAAAATAATAGCCATCTACAGATGATCTCGTTTCATTTAACAGCTCTCCGGTCTCATCCTGAATGAGGCTGTAAAGACGTACAGGCGCTCCAGTTTTGATTGTCCCGTCAAAGCCGGTTACAACTCCTTGGATACTTCGAGCTTTGTCATATTCTACGGTTCTGACATCGCGGTATGTCTCACTATCGGCTGTTATCAGCACATTCGTCTTCCCGTGCGACATTCCGCCCCCGGCAGACAGCTCATACGCGCCAGGCTCAAGATCATGGAAAATAAAAGATCCCTCTGCGTCAGAATGGCCTCCCCAGCTGTAGCTTTCAGGCAAATAAGAGAAATCAGCGCCTAGCGGCTTGAGCCAAATCTGGTTGAAGCCCTGCGGATTGCCGTCCGCATCGATTACACGACCTTGCAACGTGCCAGTGCCTTCACGGGAATAATCCCGGTATTTATAACTAAAATCAGTTAGATTCTGATTGACTTCAAACCCTTGGACCGTATAATCCAGATTAGGATTGTAGGCATAGACAACGATGGTATACTTCCCCGCAGGAATATCATTCACGCTGTAATAGCCTTCCGCATTCGGCTTGGTCAGCCATGTAGATTTATTATGAATCAGATAGATGGAGCCTACCTGCTGTCCGCTCTTGGTGCTGGTCAGAAGTCCGCTCAGATTGTACCCGTGCTCCACCGGATTCTCAAGAAATTTGTAGTCGACAGATAGCGCTTCCCCCGCTTCCAGGGAGATATTGTTTCTCTGTTGCTGCATGTCTTTATAGTTGGCAGACATATTATATGTACCATTAGGCAGCCCTACAAAAGCATAGCTTTGGAACGTATAATCCGTCTGTAGTCCCTCATAAAGACCAGTACCGCTTAAGGACTGCAACGACATCCTGAACCCTTCCCCCGAAGAATCCTCATCGAAAGCTATAGAGCCTTTCAGAACACCATTTCCTCCCTGCTCCGGGAAGAAGCGAACATGGGAAGTTTCCCCTGCTGCGAGCTTTAGTTGATAAACCAGCTTGCTTTCTTCTCTATAAAATAGCTCCAGCTTGTAATCACCTGCTTGAAGCTGATTAAAACTAAACTTCTGATGTTCCGTCCCTTCCCAAGTATACTCTTCAGCAAATAAAGGCTCGTCCCCAGTCAATTGAGTAATTTTCAGCCTGTAATTTAACCGCTCGTGGCTTTGGTTCAGAACAAGCTCGCCGGCTATCGCCCCCGGCGTCTGCCAATTTTCTTCCCCCTCACCTGCTGAGTAGGCGACCGAAGGCAATGCAAAGTGGGAAATCAACAGAGAAACAATGCAAAGCAAAGCTATTATCCTGTATAGGATATTTGTTGTGAAACGTAGATGGGGCGCGACCATATTCTCCTCCTTCATTATCATCATGTAAATGGGAAAACTGCAGCACTATTATACCAATAATTCTCATTCAAAAATATGATCCCGCTCACAAAAAAAGAAAATAATTTCTGCTAAACTACTATATTCACTCCCTATGGGTAGTTGAAAATTACTAGAGCTTGTATAACAAAAAACCCCCGGTTGCCCGAGGGTTGAGTTTCCAGCACTTGTCAAGTGTATCCTTACTATCCAAGGCTTCGGAAAGCCGGATATTACAGTTTGACTACGTTAGCAGCTTGTGGACCGCGAGCGCCTTCAACGATGTCGAATTCGACCGATTGGCCTTCTTCAAGGGTTTTGAAACCGTCGGTTTGAATTGCGGAGAAGTGAACAAATACGTCGCCGCCTTGCTCAGTCTCGATAAATCCATAACCTTTCTCTGCATTAAACCATTTTACTTTACCTTGCATTCATAACATTCCCTTCATCATCATATAGCTGTGAGATCGCATTAATATGGCCCACATCTCGAATATACAATGCTGTCACAGAAAAGTCAAACGTTATTTTGTAAGCGTTTTAATCCTAATGGACATAGAAAAAAGAGTGCCCGTAAGCACTCTGTCAAATGGTGTCGATATTTGCACTCACTTCTTTCGATCCATTAAAACACTGTCCTGTGCATAGGAATTTTCGTAGGCTTTGTGCTGAATTTTCACCTGTTCCCGGTTGCGAAGCCAGTCGGTCGCTTCATTTTTCAGCTCGAACATTCGCATCCGAATGCTGTCCTCTGTTTGCTGAATTTGCAGTATCCGATTTTTCTGCGCTTCGTTTAAGGGGGTCTCGGCAATCATTCGCGCCATTTCATCAATGATTTCCTGCCGCACTTCAACAAATTCTGACAATGCCTCATACGAGGCTTCGTTTAAATTCGGCATAATTTCTTCGTTCAGTTGTTCCAGGCCCGCAATTAATTTATCCATTTGCATGAACACTATCCTGCGTCACATTCCCGGCGGACTTGGCGGCTTGCGCAAAACTTTCCCGAAGATCGATAAGGTAGCCCAACACTTCCTCAGCCGGACCCGTTTCTTTTTTCACGTTTGCCTGAATTAAAAGGTGATTCATATATTCATAGAGACTGGACAACTGCTGGGAAATCTCATAGGAGTAGTCCAGCGTAATTCTAAGCTCACTGATGATTGACTGGGCTTTGCCAAGCAGAGTATTGGCTTTTTGGTAATCCTGGTCGGTAATGGCCCCAATCCCTCCACGTACAAAACGAATCGCTCCATCATACAGCATAAGCAGAAGTTGACCCGGTGTCGATGTCTGTACGGACGATTGTCTGTATTTATCATAAGGAGATGTGATCATCGATAATGGCCCTCCTATTGTCCCGCAAAGTTTGCCAGGCTCGCGGATTGCATGTTCAATTTGTTAATGGCTTTTTCCATGGCGGTGAATTGTTTGTAGAGATTGTTTTCAGTAACTGCAAGTCGCTTAGTAAGCTCAGATATTCTTGTTTTTAAACTGAATAATTCTTTTCCCATAGTACTCTGCTCATTAAGACTCAGAGAGACATCCGCGCTATATCTCGATGTGCCTGCCCTTTGTGAAAGGTTCGTTAGCGGAGTCATGAGTTGGGCGTGCATCTTTTGAAAAACACCTTCTTGTTCACCATTACCACTAA
Source organism: Paenibacillus roseus (assembly GCF_016424485.1). GTDB lineage: Bacteria > Bacillota > Bacilli > Paenibacillales > Paenibacillaceae > Paenibacillus_D > Paenibacillus_D roseus. The sequence continues at coordinate 88,037 of NZ_JAELUP010000061.1, read as the reverse complement.
ATATAGCAACTACCTCATTGGGATGTTGGGCAATGGCCTCTTGCAGTTTTTCTTCGTCAATATAGAGTTTACCATTCTCTGTATACCCGCCTGTAGTAATACCAATTGATGATAAATCTAGTGTCTTGTCCCCTAGCTTAGTTGAAGCACCCCATAACAAGCTTCTCATTTGAAAAAGGGTATCCTTTACGATATCGTCATTTTTCACAATACCGCTTTTAGCCTTGGCTTCCCACTGTTTAATTTCATCCTCTTTCATCTTCTCTTTTTGCTCAGCAGTAAGTGGGGGGAAATCCTTATATTTTTGCTCACTAGTTTTAGAATTAAGATATCCAATTAAACTATTATAATTTTCAACAAAAGACTTAATAGTGCCTATCAGATTCGTACTATCTGTTGTCGTGGTTATAACAGCATCCTTGTCACCTGTTTTCTCCAGGAAAGTGAGTTCTACACCATTAATAGTCAATTGATTACTATCTAATGTGTATTCTTTGCCATTAATCTTTACTAAGGCTGTCGCACCTAACTGTAATGGTCCGCCTTCACCACTGTCTGAAGGATTTTCAATTTTAAAAGCATCTGTAAGCAAAGACCCTTCAAAAGAGATTTCACTATTTCCATACTCTTTTGATTTAATAATAAACTTTTTTGATGCTTCATCAAATGAAGCCTGAACATTGGCATCCGGATTACCGTTAATTTTATTTAAGACGGTTTGAATTGTATCATCCTTGGAAAATGTGAATTTTTGCGCCTCTGTCGATGAACCGCGGGAAACCTCGAGTGTAAAAGTATCTCCTGTGCCTAGTTCACCTAGTTTTGTTTTCGTCGTCGTTGAATCGTCAAGTGTAGCAGATGACAAGGTCGTTTGGGTGGCCAGTCGATTTACTTCTACTGTCATCGTTACTTGATTGGCTACTGATGTAGCCTTTGCCGAAACGGCCGTTTTATTCCCGGTTACCGTAGAACTGTACACATTCGTTGCAGATGAAAATCTAAGCTTGTCCAACTTGTTGTACCTGAAATCTGCCAAAGCACTATTAATTTCCCGGTAGCTATCTCTGCGCCACTCAATAAGCTGTCTGTTTTGGTTCAGTTTATCAAGCGGAGCGCGTTTTGACGCCATCATTTTTTTTACGATATCATCGATATCCATTTGTGATGCTAAACCTGATACTCTCATTTTTCCATCCTCCTATCTTCGTTCATCAATGATGAGACCTGCAAACTCCATCATCTTGGCAACAAGCTCCAATGTTTTCTCTGGAGGGATCTCTCGAATAACTTCTCCTGTTTCCTTATTAAGCACTTTCACCATAAATGCCCGAGTTTTCTCATGGACACTGATTTCAACTGCCGTCTCAGGTCCTTGCAGCGCCTTAATTGCCCGATCAATAGAGCGGACCAACTGTTCTTCTCCCATAGATAGCTGAGTACTGTTCGACTCCGGTTGCTCGCTATCCTTCACAGAATTTGACGACTGCTGCTTTGTTTCTACCCCTAACTTGGCTAATTGAGGATAACTGCCTGTAACAGAAGTTGTGCTGCCAGAAAAAGAAATTTGCAGATTCATCATTGCACCTACTCTCACAAATAATAACTATTGATGTATATATCGGTTGGCAGCGGCTGTTGTATTAGTTTCAGCCTCAGATTTTAAAGCACTTATGTAAAAAGTTATTAAAATGCGTTTGGCTTCAGGTTTTTCTATTTGATGCAAAAAGAAAAAGGTTTCCGGTAGCTACCGGAAACCTTGGTAAAGTTATTAACGAAGCAATTGCAGTACGCCTTGTGGTTGTTGATTCGCTTGAGCCAACATAGCTTGAGCTGCTTGTGTAAGAATGTTGTTTTTCGTGAAATCCATCATTTCTTTAGCCATGTCTACGTCACGGATACGAGACTCAGCAGCAGACAAGTTCTCAGAAGTTGTACCCAGGTTATTAATTGTGTGCTCAAGACGATTTTGGTTAGCACCCAGTTTGGAGCGCTCTTCGGAAACCGTATTTAATGCATCATTGATAGTTGTAATTGCAGCATCTGCAGTGCTTTGGGAGGAAATATCAACTCCAAGAGTCACTTCAGAATCAGCAGCCAATGCAGCATCTGCGGCTAAGACCAGTTTACCATCAGTATCATAGTAACCAGCGGCTTTAGCCTCCTGAGCTGGTACTGCCGGCGTGCCATCACCAGCACCTGGAGCAGATTCAGGGACTTCGGGTACTGCTGGAGTTGCAGCTTGCGCAGCTTGCCATGTGCCTACAACCGAACCAGCTGAATCTTTCAAATCGTTTCCATCTGCTTTAAGGTTTTGACCAACTTTCAGCGAATCAGAGCTCATGTTGTCGATGCTTAGTTTAATGTTCTGACCTGCATTTGCTCCAATGTGGAAAATCTTTTCCTTAAAAGATCCATCCAATACTTTTTGGTTGTTGAACTCGGTATCCGTAGAGATACGAGTAATTTCTTTAGCCAATTCGTTAACCTCAGCTTGCAGCTTCTCACGGTCAACGCCTTCATTCGTATCAGAAGCAGCTTGAACAGCGAGTTCACGCATACGCTGCAGAATGCTATGAGTTTCAGTCAGGGCGCCCTCAGCAGTCTGGATCAGGGAAATACCGTCTTGAGCGTTCTTAGCAGCCATGTCCAGACCACGGATTTGGCCACGCATTTTTTCGGAAATTGCCAGACCAGCAGCATCGTCACCAGCACGGTTGATGCGAAGACCGGAAGACAATTTCTCCAGGTTTTTGGAAGCTCCAGCAGTGTTGTTACCCAGTTGACGATGAGTGTTCAAAGCAGCAATGTTGTGATTAATACGCATATTAAATTTCCTCCTTGAAATATGTTTCCGCATCCTTGCGGAGCTGCGATAATAGGTCGGCCGCACTATTATCACGCTTAATTAATATATCGACACGGATTCAAATAACTTTATAGCATTTGTATGAAATTGATTATTTTTTTTCAATATTTTCTGCAGCGGGCTGTTTTTTTAACAATCCGGTCAGTTGCCCGATTGCCGGTTGTCTTTGTACGGCTTCCCTATTGGACGCCTGGATGGCGACGTACAATTCTTTCCGGTAGATATCAACCTGTTTTGGGGCACGAATACCAAGCTTGACTACATCACCTTCCATCCCCAGGACAACAACCTCTATTTGTTCACCAATCATAATGGATTCATCAGCTTTTCTGGAAAGTACAAGCATGGTTATTCGCCTCCTCCAATGTTAGTGGCAATCTGGTCAGGCTTCATAATGGGATGCCGCGGGCTGTATTCATTTGAACGAAGAATATATTGCTTTGCTTTGCCATTGTTCTTATTGACTATCAGAGGAGCCAGCAAATTAATCGTTGCTTTGGAAATATCTCCAGGTACGTTCAGAATGGCCAAAATCTCCAGATCTTCCTCCCCATTCAATTCCAGTTCCTCTTGAACGGGCTCAGGCAAGTCAAATTCGTATTGGGGATGAAATATAAAGGGTGAACTGACTAAAAAGGAAATATGGCTTTCCTCCAATGACTGCAGGGTCCTGATGTCAGAATCTTCCGCCATTTGAATCAAAGCGAAGCTCCGAAGATTCTCAAAGCCCGGCAACCCGAGTTCAAACCGCAGGATAGACTCCCGAGGGATTTCAACTTCTTCAAGCCTTTCTGTTTTCATTCGTTATTCCTCCTTCACAAACTGTATGTGTTGAATGACTTAATATGTTCTGACCATCGCATTGTCATTTCGTGGCTGGACCTCCAGGGGGAGAGAACGCTGCGTGGCAGAGGCTGCTTCCGATCGCTCTAAAACACGATTTAAAAATATAGACCTCTATGCACAAAGATAACGTCTCCATGCAAGGGGCCTATAATTATAATAAATTAAACACTCATATCTACTGTTATCTCGATGTTGGGCCATTGCTTCATATAAATATCCAATTTCCCTGTTTCGTATTGAAGAATTGGAGCATTGGTCCGCACATCATATTCTATACTGCCCACCTCAGTATCAATTGATAGCTCAGAAGGCGTATAGTACAAATCAACATTCAACCCGGAGGCAGGACCGCGAAAATCAAACTCCGGGAAACGCTGGCGCCATCCTTTAGCGATATCTGCGATGGCATTTCCCTTATACAGCAGATTAGCGAGTTGTTTGCCCTCCTCTACACGCCGGGCAATACCGCGCATCGCAATCTCTGGCGCCATGGAATAGATTTTCTTCATCGTCTCCAGATTGTTTCCAAGCGCCAGCGCGTCCCAAGCCCGCTCCTGATTAATTTCCAAATATCCTTCGCTGCGGGAAATATTCATTTGGGCACGATGCTGGACCATGCTTATCTCGGGTCTTGGCTGTTCGATTTCCTGCTGCCCTCGTTCAGCATGAATCCCGATTTGCCCATATTGCTGTCTAATTTGAATCTGGGGTATGGTCATGATTCATGCCGCCCTTATCTCAGAAAATCAATAAGACTTGGCTGAATCAATCGCGCTCCTGTAGACAAGGATGCTTGGTAAACATTCTCTTCCATCTGCAAATTGGTAATGACGTATGCCATATCGGCATCCTCTGTCTTGGACTGAAGCTCAGTCAGGTTTTGCTCAATATCACCCAACCGTCCCTGGATCAATTCAACCCGATTCATCCGGGCACCAATTTCCGAGCGTTTCTCAAGAATTGTATTGATTCTGGAATCCAGCTTTGCAAGCAGTCCGGAAACTTGCTCGGGACGACCTGAATCCAAAGCATCACATGCCTGTTTCAGTACATAAAACAGATTATCATTATCCGTTTCATTAGCAGGTGTAACGGCTTCCCCGAATATCTCACTCCCAGGAACGTTCACCGCAAGCGTCATACTTGGGGACAGTTCCAGTCTCACTTGCCCCAGGTCGGTTGTAACTTCGTAAGCCTTGGCCTCGGTTGAAGTGTCATCCATACTCAATTTAGGATAGGGCTGTGCAGTCGTTTGCTCGCCATTAAAGGCATATTTTCCATTAAATTTGCTATTTCCGATTTCTGCAAGCTGATTGTAGAGTTCACTCAACTCCAGTCTAATCGCGCTATAAGCCGTATCCGGCTGAGTATTTGAGCCTTGCACCATAAGCTCACGCGCGCGCTGGGCGACATCTCCGATCTGGCCCAATGCCGTGTCCGTATAATTAATAAAAGAAAGCGCCGAGTCCACATTGCTAATATATTGGCTATTTGAAGACAATTCATTGCGATAGCGCATCGCAAACGTCAAGCCTACTGGATCATCGGAAGGCGCATTGATTTTTTTGCCTGTGGACAGTTGGTTCTGCAAGGTATTCATCTTGTTCAAGTTGCTGGAGACGTTGCGCAGCAGCTGGTTGTTAAGCATGGATTGGGTTACACGGATTGCCATAGTTTATCCCCTGCCTTCTTTTTAGCGTCCGACGACGCCCATACCGTTAATAATCCGGTCAAGCATCTCGTCAATCGTCGTCATATTACGTGCAGCCGCATTATAGGCATGCTGGAATTTGATCAGATTGGACATTTCTTCATCCAGCGATACGCCGCTTACGGATTGTCTGCGTCCATCCACCTGGTCCACCAAAGACTGGGCGTTGCTTGTCTGGCGCGTTGCTTCCTTCGTCTGCACCCCTAATTGGCCGACTACTGAACTGAAAAAGGAACTGAGTGTGTTCGCGTCTTTAACAGCATCTGTACCAAAATTAAATTTGGCGTCTCTTGCTTGCGAGAATAATACAGCCAGACCATTATTGCCGATGACCGGTCTCTCAACGCCATTTTCGTCTACCGTTACTTTCATCGCAGTGGCAATTTGGAAAGCATCATCTTTGATCGCTTGATTAACTGTAAATGAAAGAGCCGATATTCCGTCCGTCCCCCCGCTCGCATTCGTAAAGAATGGAACCCCTTGCTGGCCTGATTGCGTATAACCGAGCTGATGCAAGCCATTAAGACCTTTTACAGTCACTTGGATATCCTCGGTAATTTCCCTCGTCCCCGCAGGAATCCCCGGCAGTACAACACCTGGCGGAAGTTTCGAGCCTTTAGGAAGTGTAATCTCTAAATCGCCATTGGCAATTGTATTGGCCAGCTTGTCCAAATCATTCATGTAGCCTTGAACAAAACGGTCTCTGGAGACGATGAGACCGTACATTTCCCCGTCATTCAAATCCCCGTTGGCAAACGCCTCTTCAATCCCCTCCATGGTCAGCGGATTCAAGGCATCGCCCTCTACCAAATTCACACCGCCCATCGAAATTTGATAGCCGCTGGCAAGCTCCGTTACATTAATATTGATAACTTTGGAAATTTGATCAGCAAGCAAATCCCGCTGGTCACGCAAATCATTGGCATTGTCGCCAAGCCCCTCCACACGGTTAATCTCAACGTTCAGCTGGCTGATCGTTCCAAGTATGGAATTGACATCGAGCATTTTAATATTCATGTTGGTATCTATATCTGCCTTGAGATCATTCAACTGCTTGGCGGTATGGTTGAGGGAATCTGCCAATGCCAACGCCTGCTCCCGGACAATCTTGCGGCTATCCCCGCTCTCCGGTGTCTTGCTGAGATCCGACCATGCGTTGAAAAATTCGCTTAATACCGTTCTAAAACCGGTTTCTGTCGGCTCACTGACGATTTTCTCCAGCTTCTCGAGCGTATCCTTCTGAACGACATAATTGCCAAGCGCTTTATTCTCATTGCGGTATTGGTCATCCAGGAACTTCTCGCGAATTCGCGTAATGGAGGAGAACTCTACCCCCATCCCCATTTGACCGGGTACTGTAGAGCGCATCAAGCCATAGCCTTCCAACGGTCTGGCTGCTACCATATTTACCTTCTGGCGTGAGAAGCCCTCTGTGCTTGCATTCGAAATATTATGTCCGGTTGTATACAACGCTGCCTGCTGTGTAAAAATCCCCCGTCTGGAGACCTCCAGCCCATGAAATGTCGATCTCATCTGCCCACACCTCTCTTATGCCTTGGCGTCAAACTGGCTAAACCGCTTAAAACCTTCAGATTGAAGGGAACGATGATAGGTAGCCTCATCTTCGCTCGGCCCTGCAATGATATCCAGTGAATGTGCAATATATTCCAGATTCAGTTTCATCATTTGCTGATTAAAGTCGTTAAGATCCTGAAGCTCCTTGAGCGTCCCGGACAACTGCTCGCAAGCAGCTTGCAAGGACTGCTTTTCCTCTGCCTTATATACCATTTGAATGAGCTGTGTCATGCGAAAAGAGTTCGTAGGAGCGATGCCTCGCTTCACGAGATACTTGCCCACGGCCAGCAGCCGCTGCCGGTCGAGCTCCGCAGTCTTCAAGATGACCTTGGTCTCTCTATTCGTCGCTGAGGCAACGGCATCGGTGTTATTCTCAAGAATCGCATCCCGCTTCTCTACTCCCAGAGCAATGAGCTGACGGTGCGCGGTATTCAGCTCATCCAGTGTATCGACAATGACTTGAACAGCTTCATCCATGTTGTCTTCTCCTATCTATTCCTTGGGGAATTTCAAATAAGGCAATAGTTTGTCCGCGATTTTGCCTGCTTCCACGTGATAGGTGCCCGTCGATACCGATTGTTTCAGTTCATTCAGCTTGTTGGCGCGTTCCGCCTGATTAGTACGCTGCGACTCCAATAACTCCTTCGCCTCCGGTGAAATCGACACTTCGTCTTTACGACGAATCGATGATGCATGATCCGATTGTTTGTCTCTGCCGCCGGCCGCATATTTCTGTATGCCTGCAATCCGTCCGATTTCATTCAGTTTCATAGTCTCACTCCGTTCAAAAAAGAAATAGCCGATGATTACTATGATGTAATATCGGCATTGTGTTTATAAAAGTTTATAGCACTTGATCCGAATCAGTACTCCATTGTCTGGAAAACGGCTACAGCCGCACTCTCAGAAGTCCCGTTCTCCACTCTTGTATGTATTGTATGCTCTATCCCCTTGACCCTGCCCGTGCTGATTCCGATTTTTAATGGAATTCACATCCTTGATCAGTCGCTGGCGACAGTCCATGCAGATGTTGTTTTCCCGAATCAGCGTCCCGCATACCTCGCAAGGGTAAGACATATTAGGAGCATTTACAATGGAAATGCGGCCTTCGCGAATAAATTTCGTAATTTGCTTTGTACTGACCCCTGTTTCATCGGATAATTCATAAATCGATAATCCCGGGGTTTTCCTAAGCTTATCCGCACAAGTCTCATATTCTTTATCAATTTCTTTGATGCAATCAGGACACAGGTTCCGCACATTAAGCTGATAGAGCTTGCCGCAGCGAGGACAATTTCCCAGGTTCATCTATGCCAACTCCTTTTTGTTCCGGCTGACTAAGTTATATTTTATTTTAACGGAAAACCCCATTTTTTTCATTAACGTTTTATTAAAAGGCTCAACCTAAAAATTAGTGCTCGACAACAACAGAAAGACAGCGAAGCCACACAGAGATTTAAGGACAAGAATCAGCCTAACTGTTATTAAAGACTGCATGTTGAAGCTGGGGTTTAGGACACATAAATGTTAGCCTCGTGCCCAGGTAAGCGAATAGACTTCCACAGGTACACCCGTCTCACATAGGGACTTCGCACAGGCTCTAAGGGTGCTGCCTGTCGTGTAAATATCATCCATAATCAGAATGCGAATGGTGTTGGCGGAATGGCGACCTTGTTGAACACTTCCATTTGCCGACAACAGCTGGAGCAGGCGAACAGCCTCTGGAACTGGGGAAAATAAAGCCTCCGTATTATGAAATCTCGCTTTTCTGGATTGAATGCTTTGCTTGGGCGTGTCCCGAACTCTGTCCAACAACGCAATAGCAGGCAGACTGTAGCGCTTGGCAAGCCCGTCCGCAAGCAGTTGGGCCTGGTTGAAGCCACGCTCCTGAGCCCGCTGAATGCTGATCGGGACATAGGTAATTGCATCCCATACAACGGATGCCTGGTTTACACTGCCTTGCAGGGAATCAGACCACGATTGAAAACGATGTTTCCTTCGATCCAGATGAGAGAAATACAGTCGGTGAATATCTGAGGTCATGTGTTCAAAAGCCGGATACAGCATCGCTTCAAGCAAAAGCGAAATCGCCTCGTCCCCTCTGTATTTCAATCGAGCCAATAGGGCCTTCATCCCCTCATCATAGCGGACGGCGCTGCGATTGCGGACAAGCTCCGATCCTGGCGCTCTGATGCAGTCCTCGCATGGGACGCTTCTGCCGCAAGCATGGCAACGAATTTGCCCCGTTTCGATCCAGGGGACGCTGCCGCAGCAGTCGAGACACAGCATATTCTTCACATAACGGGCATACGGATTAAACCCGGCCATTCCCTCTAGCCTCGCTTCCGTAATCATCTTCCCGCATATCCGGCATGATCTGTAAGCAGGACGCAGCAGTTCAAAAAATGCACGCAATAACCAACTCATTGTCGGCCTCCCTCCCTGCCCAGAAGATAGCCGCGCTTACGGGCAAAACGGTTCATGGCCGTAATTTGTCTTACGGCTGATGTCTGTGAACGGGTCTTATCAGGGCTGCAAAAATATACCTTGCCAAATGGATCGTCACCCGATCTTCCGGCGCGTCCGGCCATTTGCACAAGAGATGCCGCATCAAAGAGTCCCGCGCCCGCATCCAATATAAAGACATCGCTGCGCGGCACGGTAACTCCGCGCTCCAATATTGTCGTTGTAACCAGCAAGCGTATCTCCCGTTTTCGGAATAGCTGCACTTTTTCCGTGCGTTCGGGATCGACGGAAGAAGTTCCGGCAATTGCCACACCCTTTAAAAAGCGGCGAAGCAGGTGACACATGGGCTCTACATGACGGATTTTAGCTACAAAAACAAAAAGTTGAGCTTCTCTACTCAGTGAGTGGCGCAGTGCTTGGACAAGCTTGTCCGGAACCCGATTACGGCTAATAAGTTCGGCTGTGCCAGGAATACGCAACAGCAGCGGGACCGGCAAAGGATGACGATGATAGCGTACAGGCACCCTCGCATGGGCGAGTCTGCCGCGGCTTGCGGCACGCTGGAGTTCCTCGGGCGGAGTTGCCGAGAGCAGCACCCTGGCTCCGACCGGCTTGCCTGCCTTGCGGGCAGCGAAATAAAGCTGTTCATCCCCGAGGTAGGGAAAAGCGTCCAGTTCATCTATAATCACTAATTCAAAAGCAGCTTCAAAACGGTATAGCTGGTGGGTTGTCGATAGCGTGATGTGTCCCGTCTCCCAACGCTGGCTGCTACCCCCGTACAGGGTCACAACAGAGTATCCGGGAAATGCCTTGCGGATTCTGGGATCAAGCTCCAGCACAACATCCCGGCGCGGAGTAGCCAGTAGTGCCCGTCCGCCGCGCTGCAACGTAGATTCGATAAGCGGGAAGATCATCTCGGTCTTGCCGGCGCCGGTAACCGCCCACAGCAGAAATTCGCGAGGCCCCGGCTCCGAGGGAGCCTGAGCGGACGGGGTGAATCCGAAGCGCGCTGCCAGTTGCCGATAGAACGGAAGCAGCCGGCCGTTGCCCGCTGTTTGCCCGGCAGCAGCCGCCTCTATAAAGCGAAGCGCCTCGCCCGCAGCGGCAAGTTGAGCCGGGCTTAGCCCCCAGTGCCGCAAGCGATCTGCCAGCGGCACTAGGGGTCGGTCCGCATGGGGACTCGACCATGCGGCAGACGGCGCAGACGGCGTGGCCACAGGCAAAGCAGTGGCCGGCTCTTGCCCGGGTGCGGGGCTGCCTAGGACGAGCAGCCCGCACTCGCGTGCCCGGCCCATGCCGAGGCACGCCTCGCAGTAGGCGCACATGCGCCCGCACGCGGCGCATGGTGTGCGGCGCATATGCGCCGCTCCGCTGCCGCAGCGTCGGCAGCGGCCGGACCTTCGCTGGCGCGGCCATGCCAGCGCCAGCGAAGAGGCGCCTCTCTGGCGCCCAGCCGCTGCTGCGGCGATGGCGCTGGAGAGGCGCAGCCTGCCCCGGTGGGCCGCGAGCTGGAGCAGGGCGTCCCAGCTCGCGCCCACCACCGGCAGGGCAGCGCCTGCGGCTGCGAGCAGGCTGTGCGCTTCGCTATGCAGCAGCGCACGGCCCTGCAAAGCATAGGCGGCAGCATCAGCCGCAGCCGCCCATGCTTGCCCTTGAGCGCGGCGCAGCTCGCACTCCGATCCGCTACCGGAATCATAGGCAGCAAGCAACTCCCATTCCCCGCAGGAAGATTGTTCGTTGTCCGCTCTCTTCCTTGCGGCCCTGACGCTCGTTTCTCTAGCCCGGCACTCTTTCCATACATGCTTTAGCATCTGCTCCAGCTGCTCCTTAACCTGCTGCTTCTCCAGACTGCGTCCCGCGAACATCCCGTTCCAGCGACCCGCCGTCTCCACGGCAATGCCAAGCGGCTGGCTGCATACTCCCCACCACAGCGACTTGTGATCCGTTTGAAGCCCACCAGCTGACGCTGACTCAGCCAAATGCCCCGTCCCTTTCTTTACTCTAAAGTCAACACGGTTATCCCACTCACGGACGCCTTGACTAAAGCTCCCATCCAGCCAGTACAACTGTGTGGCCTTCGGCAAAATACTTATATCTGCCCGCCATTTCTTCGGACCAATCTGTACAGCATATATCCAGGCTTTCATAATTTCCCTCCCTTTGCAGACGACAAAAAAGCACACCCTAAACGCGCTGATAGCGCTTTAGAAGTGTGCTTCACTCCAATACTGTTCCTAATTACCAGTATACCCTACAGATTTCGGCGCAACAACCATCAGCCGAAGAAACAAGATAGCCAATTGCCAAACTACCGGGGCAATTTCTCAAGCTGCTCCGGTTGCCGCAAATCGACTACAATGGCATGATCTGCCTCTGAGACGATTCCCTCCGCCTGCAGTAGCCATAAATAATGATGCGGCTCATTGACACCGGAACGCCCCGGCCATGAATTATACCAGGCGCCAACTCGCTGGGCGGCAGGTTCCAAGCGCGGCGTTTCTTCACCGCCGTCGTAGAGCAGTATTCCCTTATCGTCACGGGCAAGCTTCTCTACGATTGCCCTTGTCTCATCAGTTGAACCTTCATCCACAACAGTTATTTTGACCGGCGACCCGGATTTTAAGGAAGACCAGCGAATTGCTCGGATGTAACCTTCCATCTGCAGCTCATGATTAGCCCCCACAAGCACATAATGGGAGGTGTTGGACTGCTTTTGACCACGATAGAAACGGATTGCCAGGACAATGACAGCAGCCAGCGTATAACACAATACAATGCCCAGGAACAAGGAGACCATAGGAGCCACCTCCTTTTTGTAGCACTATATGCGCTGTACAACCCGGTGGTTCCGGCCTTTATATATTCCTGACCCTGACATATAATAAGCCGCCTTAACCATTCCGTTCCTCACCATAATAAGGTTCTTTAAACAGAATCCCCCGTTATGCTCCAGCAGAAATTGTCTATAGTCTGTTGGCAAATGCCAGCCGGATGTCATTCAAAAGTATTCACTTCTTGATCCGTTGCGGGGGGTTCCATATACATACCAATGGACTCGCACCCATCTCAGGCACCAGTCTCAGGTGAGGCTGACTTCCAGAGGCGTTCCTTTGTAGAAACTTGACGAGTTCCCGTACATTAAGATCGGACATATTAACCTCCACAAAAGATTGGTTGATGCTGATGGATACCTGATACCCTATTGTTATGAAGAACGTATTACGTTTTTTACAGAGTAAAACAACAAAAAAAGAGTGCTCCCCTGGCCAAACGGAGTAATAATCGTACAAGAATTGAGCTTTTCAAGCGCTGTTCTGAACGGTTACTGCTCCTGATTTGGTCATGGGGGCACCCTTTATCGACTCTGTTTCTATATGTATGTCAGGCTGAAAGTTAGAGTGTAACCCAACCGTTCTTAATCGAGTTGATAACCGCTTGTGTCCGGTCATCGACCTCCATTTTTTGCAGAATGCTGCTCACATGGTTTTTGACGGTCTTCTCACTAATATACAAATACTCGCCGATCAGCTTATTGCTCTTGCCTTCCGCCATCAGACGCAGCACCTCTGCCTCTCTTCGGGTCAGCGGATTGTTATCGCCTGCAATGAACTTCACGCCGCTTTCCTTCGTTGCTGCTGCTCCTGATACTGCACCAATCTCATCCAGATACGTCATTCTGCGCAGTTGGTTGATCAGTTTGCCTGTAACCTTAGGATGAATATAAGCGTGGCCGCTGACAACGGACCGAATGGCATTGACTAATGCCTCTGCCTCCATATCTTTCAAGAGGTAACCGCTCGCTCCCTTGCGAAGAGTTTCAAATACGTAACTTTCATCGTCGTGAATCGACAAAATGATGACTTTCACATCCGGGAAAATATCCCGCAGCCTCTCTGTGGCGACAACTCCATTCTCCACCGGCATATTGATATCCATTAATACAACCTCAGGCTTTTGATGATTGCAAAATTCCAGCACTTGAATGCCGTTGCCGCATTCGCCAATAACTTGAAGGTCCTCTTCCATATTCAAAATGCGTTTCAAACCTTCACGGAAAAGCTGGTGATCATCTGCAAGCAAAACCTTGATTTTACGCGTCCCTGTCGATGTTGACTCCATAATATTAAGGCTCCTTTCTTGTCTCTGCGTTTATAGGAATATGAATCATAATTTTTGTACCTTCCTGGATGGCTGATTCGATATCCAATCTTCCCTCGAGCAAATCCACCCTCTCCCGCATGCCAATCAGTCCAAAGCTGGAATTCTCGGCTGCCTTTAGTTCAGCTAAACCGACATGAAAGCCGCTTCCGTTATCCTGCACAACAATTTTAACCATTTGGGCCTGATACGTTATTTCAAGTGATATAAACGAAGGATTTGCATGCTTCAAGGCATTGGTATAGGCTTCCTGAATCAAACGGTAGATTCCGGCTTCCATCGCGGAAGGCAGTCTGACTTCCCGGCCCACAAGTTCAAAATCCGTGCGAATTTTGGTTTTTTCCTCAAAATCCTGCACATATTTTCGCAGTGTAGGCACAAGACCCAAATCATCCAGGGCCATAGGACGCAAATTGAATATAATCTTGCGAATTTCCTCCAATCCTGAACGAACCTGACCTTTCAAATCTACTAATTCGTCCTGGACCAGGCGAAACTCCTGCTTCTGGAGCATTCTTTCCGCAATTTCTGTTCGAATAACCAGGTTGGCCAAAGACTGTGCAGGACCATCATGGATCTCGCGGGCGATACGTTTACGTTCTTCCTCCTGCGCCAAAATAATTTTGAGTCCAATCAGCTGACGATTTTTGGCCGATTCTAAAATTCTGGTAATCTGGGTCAGGTCTCCTGACAGATACTCCAGCACTACATTCACCTGTGAACTGATCGTCTCGGCTCGCTCGATAGAAAGCTCGACATTTTTCGCGCGAAGCTGCAACTCATCCCGCCTTGCCTTCAAATAATTCTCTTTCTCACGAAAAATCATAAGCTCCAGCTGAATTTGCGTTGCTTTCTCATAGGCGATCTTAATATCCTCTTCCTTGTATCGAACAAAATCCCGGCTTACCTCGGTAAGCCGGATTCTTGAACGCCGGTAATCCAGCTCGAGACGATCGACTTTCTCAATCGTCTCGGCGGTCTCCTTGAATACCTGCTCCATCTCCTTGGTCAGGAGAGTAAGCTCGTTGCGGGCGGCTTCGCAGATTTCAAAAATTTGATACTTGCTATCCTCCATAACCTGAATCGCGTTCTTGATAACGCGATCAATGTCATTAACTCTCTGTTCCACTAACGAATCCGCCCACTTTCCTATTAAACTCGTCTGCTACTATCATACCATAGATGCGATACGAATTATTATTGGATTGTAACTTTTTGGGCTTTATTGTCCCAAGTCACGGTCAACCCCAGCTGCTCGGACACCAGGCGCACCGGTACGAGCGTTCTGCCACTCCGTTCTATGGGACTCACTTCTGTCTTGATTCTTGAACCGTTTAGTACAACTTCCTTGCGGCCGATCCACAGATCCAGCATCTTATTTCCCCGGAGCAGATTCACCCGCTTGCTGCGGCCGTCCCAGTTCACTTGACCGCCAATCGCATCGGATACGAAACGCAACGGCACATAAGTAGTTCCGTTCAATACAATTGGAGCAGCATCCAGAGCCGTCGCCTTGCCGTTTACCGCGGCGCTTCTCTTGCCGATCGTCAGCTCAATTTTAGAGGCAGGAGGCGTTGTAACGGCATTCTGATACTCGAATTTAATATCGTCAATTGCGACCTGTCCTGTTAGAGCACGCTCTTCTTGCCCGGATTCCGGGTTGGCCACATAGATTTGCTTGATTGAGATCGGATAGCTTAAGCCAAGCTTGCCGAGGTCGACCTTCACGTCCTTCCATCCCGTCCAATCCAGCGGTCTGGCCAAATCCAGATAGTGTACTTTGCCAGCTGCATCACTCACTTCGGCACGCAGCCAGTTTTTGCTTCCATCTCCATATACAGATGCTGTCAGGCTAACCGGTTTACCTTCAACGGACCTTCCGTTGCTGCCTAACACCGCATAAGCCCAACGGCCTCCTGCGCCTGTCGTGAAGTCATACGCAATTTGCAGTGCAGAGCTGTTTTCCCTGCCAGCAATTCCTTTTACTATGACAGCCGAGCCGACGGTACCGAAAGGATTGCCTTTGAACGTAATCGGGTAGCTGACTTTTTCGAAATCCTCCCATACTTTGGACGTTGCAGAGTTCGAAGCCGAGAAGGCAGCCATTGCCGCATAACCGTCATAGCTTGCGATCGCGTAGGCGTTAGCTGCTCCCTGATCCACAGAGTCTACGGTCAGCTTGCCATCTTTCACCCGGCCCTTCATGCCCTTCAGCTCCCAAGTCACGGACTCCGCTGGAACTGTCAGTTCACGGCCATCGTTTAATTTTACCTTAATAGGCAAATTGATTGTGGCTCCTGCCGCAATCGAGCCGCTGCTTGGAGATACAGTCATTTGATCAATCTGGCCGCCAGCCACCACCTCTACATCCATATTCGCAGACGCGCTGCCCGATTTGACAGTCAATGTGGTCTTGCCCGGCTTGCTGGCAGTGAAAATATTGCCGGAGAACGCACCAAGTGATTTCGCGCTCCAAGTCGCGTTAGCGCCTTCGAATCTAATCGGGTTGTAGTACGTATCATAGCCCTTGAGCGAGAATTCAGCCGGACCCTTGACGAATACAGCTGAGGGGCCGCTCGCACGGATACCTTTTGCTTCTCCTTGAGGAGCAATCGAGTAAATGCCGAGCCCGTTCGCTACAGCACGCTGGGAAGTCCCTACGCCGTTGGAGGTCGCATGGGTCAAGCCCGCTGCAAAATCGCCCAGAGGCCGGGTCACCATCGTTGTGGAGCCTCCCCCGTCCAGATTCAGCCCCTTCCATATGCCAAGAGATACCATAGCGCTTTGCAGTTCCTTCAGTGTCATTCCTGAGCTGCTTCCCTGCTTCTCCACCGTGATCAAATACAGCTTCTTGTTATCCCTGGAATAGCCGATAGCCGTACGAGCTACCGCACTGTTGCCGCTCACGCCTGAGATATCCCGGGTAAATACAGCCTCCTTGCCGTTGTCCACCAATAGCGTATGTCCGCCCACCATCATTTGGAAGGCCGCCGGGTCCTTTTTTGCACCTGAAGTCAGGGAGACAAGACTATAATCCGCTGTTACACGCTGCCCGATTGCCAGGTTTTCCCGGACGAACTTCGCTGCCTCACCATGCGCCCTGAGTATGTAACCGTCTTCGGGAACCGTGCCGGGCAATGAGCCGTTCTCCTGAATCTGGGTAACGACACCATTGCGGACGAGCACCTCGGTCGGGAGCGTTGCACTGTTCTGTGGCCGCTCTGTAGTCGCCCAGGCGCTGGTGTACATATAGAGAGCGTTGACATGGCTGCGTTGGCTCCCGTTTGCTGTATCCATCGTGTAGTTCGTCTTGTTGATACCGGAAAGCGCGAAGGTCGCGCCTGACTCCGATGTCACCTTGCCATCGAAAGCATAATTATCTATTTCTGGCGTGCGATTTTTGTCCAGCGAGAAAGAATACATGCCATTAATAACAGAAGGGGTCGTCACCATATTCCCATTCGAGATTTGCGGTCCCATCCCTACACCCTCGGCTGTCATAATAAAGAAGTCCGCATTAATGCCTGCAACGGCTTTCGTTTCAGCAACCATGTTTGTCACGGTGTTTTTGCTGGCAACCGTGCTGTTCTTCCCGCTCATTACATCCAGTTTGACATAGGGGTTGCTCAAATCAACCTCTAGCACATAGACGTTCGCTTGCACCGCTGTGCTGCTGCGCGTGGAAGTCCATAAGTATTTTTGCTGCTTGGCTCCGGAAGTTACCATTACCTCATCCAGCAGTTTAACAGCAGGGGATTGAGCGGCGGCTGCCGAAGCAACCTGTCCCTCCGATGGCAAAGAAAGCGGAACGAATGGCTGCACAAGCAAAGCTCCGCTCAACGTCACAATTAAAATTTGCTTTTTCATCGCTGCCAATGTCTTTGGGGCCGGGACGTTCCGTTCCATCCCTTTGCGTCTTTCACTTCTTTTTAACGGTTTCCGCATTTCCCTTGCAACTCTCCCATCTAGAAATCTATTAGTTATAGACTTCTAAACGCGGGAAAAAGTTACGCAAAATGAGAAGACTTTAATACTTTTTTAGAATTGAGCCCTTTATCTGCTTACTTGTTTCCCATATACTATGAAGTTTATAAACGGATTAGAAAAAGGCTGCCATCAGGCAGCCTTACTGAATCACAGTTTAATAACTAGGCATCCAGAAAATTAATATAGACGAGCATACGTTTAATAATGATTGCCGCCTGCGCACGAGTCGCGTTCGCTTTCGGTCCCATCGTATCCTTCTTCAGACCGGCAATAATCCCTGCCTCAACTGTTTTGGCCAAGGAATCCCGCGCCCAGCTTGCAATACTTGAGCGGTCTTTATAAGCAGTGAAGTAGGATGCGGTACTTCCCGACAAGTCGATCTTTACGCCGGCCACAGCCGCTGCCCTGATGATCATGACCGCCATTTCTTGTCTTGTGATCAGATCGTTCGGCTTAAAGGTTCCATCCGGATTGCCTTTGACAATATCCGCTTTGGAAGCTGCCCCGATGTAAGGAGCCATAGGTGAAGAAGCATTTACATCCTTGAACTTCGCCCCCGCCGCTTTATCTCCGGACAATCCAAGCCCTCTGGCAATGAACATGGCGAATTCCGCACGGGTAACCGGCTTCTCCGGCTCATATTTCGTTGCTGTACGCCCCTCTGTAATGTACTTCGCTGTCATTGCGTTAATGTCTCTGCCCGCCCAATGCTTGCCTGTATCCGTAAAGCTCGCGGATCCGCTGATGACCGCATAAGAGCCTCCGCCAGCCCGGCGCTTAAAGGATACGGAGGAAGCTCCATTCGAAGTTTTGACCTGAGTCGGCACATAGGACAGCTTCCCTGTCTCAGGGTCAAGCCATACGGTAGACGTTTTGTTCGCATCGAATTGAATCTTCGCAGCAATCGTATAGGTCGCATAGTCGGATAATGTATCGACCGTTGTTTCTGTACCATTGCCAAGCACAGAAAGCTGGAAATATGCCGCGCTTGTCATCAATTGGCCCGGTGAGCGGTTAATGGCTGACATCAGTGAACTGGATGATGAAATCGTCGCTGTCGCATCGATACGAATAACCAGCTGTGAATTGGCTGCACTTGCTCCCGCCTGTCCGGCCAGCGCTTTAAAGTCCAGGCTGCTCAGCGGAATTTCGTACATCATTTCCCGATAGCTGACGGCGAAGGAGGCATTGGATATCTGCTTTTGTACACTTTCCAACTGCCCCAATGATACAGCTACAATTGCAGCCTGCTCCGAGGTCGGCACTGTAAACTGGACTCTCGGCGCAATGCCACTGCCGCTCAAAATCGCATCGTAGGCGGCCTGAAGCTTATCCGTCTGAATCGTGTAACGGCTGGCAGCCCGGTTGGCCGGTGTCATATCCAGACTCGTTGTAGCCAGCGAATCCTTCATGTTAATACCGCCCGCGGCGGCCCTTTCCATTCCTGCCGGGAGATTGACAGACCCCTCATTCGAATTTCCGCCTGACGAGCCGTTCGATACTTTATAGTCCGTGAAGCTTCCTACTGTTGTGCCTGTTGCTGTACGCAATGTCCCTGAAGACCCTGTATAGCTGACAAGAACCGTATCACCGGTATTAATCGCCTTGGGCAGTTGCAGCACTACATTTGACCCGGATACCGTTACACTGCTTACCGCAGTGTAGACGCCCTGCACTCTCACGTTGAATTGGGAGACCGCCGGCACATAGCTGCTGTTCAACGCCTGCGAGAAGGTCAAAGTGATGCTTTGACCCTGGGCATAAGCGCCTGTCAGCAGCCCTGCGCCTTCCGAATGCGTGGCTGCCTGATTGGTGAAGGAGGGAGCCTGATTGCCTGACAGATCCGTAATTGGCGGATAGCCGATGACATAGCTCACCAGTACCGTCTGGTTCGTGGATACAGAGGACGAGAGTGTCAATATCACCTGCGTATTATTCACTTCTACATTGGTAATGCCCCTTGCCTGCTGATTAACCAGCACAGCAAACTGGCTGGCGGTCGGAACAGAGCTTGTGCTCAGGCCTTTATTATAAGTGAGCGTCAGTTTGTTGCTGTTCACCGTTACAGTCTGCAGCTCAGGCGGTTGTCGGTCAAACGGGTTTCTGACATAAAAGTTACTGAAAGCCTGTACAGCATTTCCATAGTAGTCACGAAGTGCATACGAATTTGGCGTATAATTCACGTAAACCGAAGCATTTTCCGAAACAATAGAATCCAGCGTAATCGTTGCTGCCATCCCACCCGCCACAACGTTTTTAATCGAACGCTGGCTCCCGCCTACGAAAACAGAAAATTGGTTATAGGCTTCCTGGACTGAAGTCATTGCGCTCAGTCCTTCAGAAAAATTAACAACAACTGTATTGTTGTATACCGTTCCACTTGTTGGCTTTGGCAGTGTTGTTTCTGAAGAGTTCGTAACCGTATAGTTGGTTACATTACTCACTTGATTCCCCGCTAGATCTTGAAGTGGTATAGTTCCCTTTGAATAAGAAAATTTCACTGTTTGCCCGTATATGACCCCATTGGAGATCGACAGCGTAACCTGGTTATCGTTAATAGAAATACCCGATATGTCCCTGGACACATCATTGACGGTCACATAGAAATTTGAAATGGAGGGCACATACGCCGCATTAAGCGTTTTAGAATAAGTGAGAACAATTTTGGTAGAGCCGGACATCTCAGCCTTGGAAAGCTGTGGCGTTGTCGTATCCACCCCTGTTTTGAAGGTCCATTGAAATTCATTTTGAATCCCCGCGAACTTGTTTCCGGCCAGATCCGTCACGGCGCCAGAAGGAATTTCTACATAATACGAAACTCCGTTAATTAAGGATGATGAAGGTTTGATATTCAGTTTTTTGTTATCCGTTGTATCAACAGTGGCCGTAGTCGAAAAAGAAGAACTTGTGCCGGAACGTCTAATGATAATTACACCGTCTCCACGTTGAATCGGCTTGTTAAAAGTGATAAACATCGTTGGGCTGGTCGAAACATTCGTAGCATTATTAACCGGCGAATACGTCACGATATAGGGCGCCGATGTATCTTTGTTTACTTTAAAGCTCCAGGTTGTTTTGTCATTGATGCCGGTATAATTATTTCCCGAGCCATCTGCAAAAGCCTGGTTGCCGATCTGTACGTAATACGAACTATTATCTACAAATTGTTTTCCCGGATTAATGATAATTTTGCTTGTACCGCCACCTGTAACCAGATCAGAAGTGACAGGAATGGATGCAAAAACAGTATCATTGGAGGCATTTCGGATGACCACGTTGCCTGTTCTTGGATAAACTTCTTTATCAAATGTGATTTCGAGTTTGGTATCGAGTGCGGTGGCTGTTGAGCCGCGACTTGGGCTAAACGTCTTCACAGTCGGGTTTTGGGTATCAACCGTTGTAAAGCTCCATGTGGACGCATCTGAGATCCCCTGGAAATTAGTAGAGCCATCAGCAGAGCGGAAGGCGCCACTATCTATAACGACATAATAGCCTGTATTTGCATCAAAATTAGAATGTGAAATCGTGACAAGTGATGCGGATACTTGTACATTCGTGCTGCTTACACTGATTGTCTGAAATACACGATTATCAGAAATTCGGCGAATTTCTATACTCCCGCTGCCTTTTGCCATTGGCGTATTGAAGCTCATAGTCAGTGGAGCATTGACCGCCACCCCGATCTCCTTGTGAGCAGGGCTAAAGGACGGCATTGCCATAGGCGGCGCAGATGTGGTAAAGGACCAGCCGCTAACCGCCGCTGTTCCTTTGCCATATAAATCTACAAAAGCATTATTGTCGATAGTGACATTATACTTGTTGCCTGCTGCCAGTTGAGACGGCAATGTGACCCGAACTGTCCGATTAGACGAACCGCTCCCCTGCACATTGCTTGAGGTGACAGAAATGGATTGAACATCACCAGTGTTCTCATTTTGCAAGGTAATATATCCTGCAGATGCAAACACTGTTTTGTTAAAGACCAACTCAAGTGGAGTATCGATCGGTGCAACTGATCCGGAAGCCGGATTCATCGAAGTAATTAATGGCGCGCTGGAATCCGCCGAAACAACGGAGAAATTCCAGGCCGTTGCGTTTGCTATACCGGCAAAATTGGCGCCGTTGCTATTTTGAAAGGCTCCTGCATCAACCAGGACATAATAATCTCCTCCCGCTTCCAACGTACCTGACGGAAGGCTAATAGTTACTACATTGCCGTTGATCGAAATCTCGTTTCCAGAAGCGGCCGAAATTGACCTTACAATTCGGTTATCTGAAACTCTACGAACGGAAATAGAAGCCGAACCTGTCCCCCTGGATACATTCTCATCAAAGGTCATGGAAAGATTTGAGTTCATCGGGACATTCACTGCGTCGTCAACAGGGTACGTACCAAGCAATACCGGGCCTGATGGCGCGGCTTTAACACTAGGAGGGACTGGAGACAACATATTTAACACTAACTCAACCATTAATACGGTGACAAGCAAAACTGAAATCCGTTTCAAATTCCGAATCAAAGCTGACTCACTCCCCAAAAGACGATAGTATATATATTTTCGGCTATTTAATTGATGAAGTTTAGAGCTTAAATAAAATAGACCGTCATACTTGTAAGTATGACGGTCTAAGTTAGTAATCTATCAGCTCAAAGCATCTGCTCTGAGTTGATCAGCTTTGTCTACGCGTTCCCATGGCAGGTCTACGTCTGTACGACCAAAATGGCCATAAGCCGCAGTCTGCCCATAAATTGGACGACGCAAATCAAGCATTTTAATAATGCCCGCAGGGCGCAGATCAAAGTTGTTGCGTATTACTTCTACTAATTTCTCTTCTGCTACTTTACCTGTACCATAAGTATCCACATTAATAGATACCGGTGTCGCTACACCGATTGCGTACGCAAGCTGAATTTCACATTTGTCAGCAAGTCCGGCAGCAACGAGGTTTTTCGCTACATAGCGAGCAGCATACGCGGCTGAACGGTCAACTTTTGTCGGATCTTTACCTGAGAAAGCGCCGCCTCCGTGGCGAGCATAACCCCCATAAGTATCCACGATGATTTTACGGCCTGTAAGACCAGCATCGCCTTGAGGACCACCTATTACAAAACGGCCTGTAGGATTAATATAATATTTCGTAGCATCATCAAGCCATTCAGACGGCACTACCGTCCTAATAACATGTTCTTGAATATCGCTTTGGATTTGCTCTAGTGTGACTTCCTCAGCATGCTGTGTCGAAACGACAATAGCATCAACACGAACCGGCTTACCATCCATATATTCAATCGTCACTTGAGTTTTCCCATCTGGACGGAGGTATTCCAATGTTCCGTTTTTTCTAACCTCTGACAATCTGCGCGCAATTCGATGTGACAGTGCGATTGGCAACGGCATCAACTCAGGGGTCTCATTCGTAGCGAACCCAAACATCAAGCCTTGATCCCCTGCACCGATATCTTCATTCTCGAGACGTATGTCCTTGCCATCACGGGTTTCAATTGCAGCATTAACACCTTGTGCAATATCAGCGGACTGCTCATTAAGCGACGTCAATACTGCACAAGTGCTCGCATCAAAGCCGAATTTAGCACGGGTGTATCCGATATCTTTAATTGTGCGGCGAACAATAGCCGGAATATCTACATAATCTGCTCGGCTGCTGATTTCTCCAATAACTAATACCAATCCGGTAGCTACAGATACTTCACAAGCTACACGAGCATACGGATCGACTTCCAGGAAAGCATCCAATACTGCATCAGAAATTTGGTCACATATTTTATCGGGATGACCCTCGGTTACTGACTCTGAAGTAAACAAGTGGCGACCTTTAGTTGACATCCGTTCAACCTCCCACATCCATAGTATGCTATAAGTTCATTTCACCTACACAAAAAATGAACCTTTTCCACGAAGGAAAAGGTTGTTAGACAACTCTCTAGGATAGTATGATACCGGATATGCCACTTCTTGTCAATGGATGCTACCCAGTACCTGCTCTGCTTGGGCAATAAGCCGTCTTGTAATTTCCCCGCCAACAGAGCCTGCATCCCGTGTAGCTAACTGGCTCCACGGGACATATCCTCGATTAGCTAAAGGAAGATCACCAATTTCTCCTGCAAACTCGGTATCCGCTTGTGATACAGATTGGACAAACAAGCCTAATTCTGCAGCAATCTCATATTTCAATTGGTCCAATGCCTGACGACTTTCCGGTACTACTTTTTTATTGCTGCGAGTAGCCATATTAAGCACCTCCACTGGTTTGTAGCCTTATTATATGGAGGAGATGTCTTCTCAAAGCGTATAAGTTGTTTACATTCAGGGCAAAAATATACAATGCTTTTTATTTTACTTAAGTTCGTAACCGCCCTTAACTAAGACAATCAATTTATTATTTTTCACTTTGTCATCCGGGACAATACCCCGGCCAGCCCGCGGCGACAAAATCAAGTGATTGTTGGCTACAGCTTTCCCGTTAGTTAAATCCGCACCCAAAGTAAGATTTGAGATGCCATCTTTATCCTCACTAAAAGCTAAAGCCTTACCGGAGCGAACAATAAACTCCGTTCCTTCTTGCGTTGCAACTAAAGTTTTACCTGCTGGAACGGTTACTACCTGCATTGCTGTATTAACCGAATCCGGTCCTGCACTTGAGCTGCCGCCGCCGTTTTGCTTAAATAGTTGGTCAACATAGCTCTTTGTTACGACAGGATCCTCTGCTGTACCAGGGGCAACCTGGCTTCCAATTGCCTCACTGTTCCAGACAGTCCCAATAACAACACCTATAAGTAGTATAGAAATAACTGCAAACAGTCTAATCCTGCTCAAAATAGGTCCCCCTAGAAATTAACTATTATCATTATTATTTTGGGACACGTAGAACCGACTATAATCTTTAAAAGCAAGCAGTTTTTTGTGACCATTGTTGTATTCGTAAACATTCAGCTTATATCCATTGGAAAGTACGCGTGAAATACTTGGGCCGGTAAACTCAACTTTAAGCTGTTGATTTTTACCTACAACAAGTCCTTTTTCACCTTCAATTTCTAAAATTTGCTCATAGGTCGTGTTGCCATCATTAATTTCAAAAAGAAGTTTCTTTTTATTTTCATTGACTTCATATTTTTTGCTGTCTGTCAGCGTGTATCTGATTTCCAGCGTTAAAGCTGAATTGCCCGTAATTCCGGCATCAACTTTATCAAAAGTAAGCAGATAAGGATTAATCTTCATATCCTGAAACTTATCACTTACCTCATTAACGGCTACAGGAACATTGAAGGAACCAGCTTTAATGTAGCTGTCCGGTTTATCCTCAATCGTAGAATATTTGCCAGTCGTTATTGCCTCGCCAACGATAAATGCTACTCCTTCCCCATCATACGATTTTGGAATTTGCGCCGATGCGATTAGCAATGCTCTGCCAGTTGGGCTTAATTTAGATTTCACATTCTGGATTTCAGCTTCAATGTATTTACCATCTTTAGTTTTAAAGTAACCTTTTAATACAGGCAACTCAGTAATTCGATCTTCCTTGTTGGAGTAGCTAAACTCAACATAGTACATGCTTGAATTTTTAGCTTCGAATCGATAGGAATTTTCTAAATCGAGCGTAGCCTTGCGTCCTTTGGAATCCAGGTTATAAGAGTTGCGTACGTATTTCACCTGAGCGAGTTCATTAATTGTAAACTGGCCCATTGTTCTCGTCTTTTTCTCTTCGAGCTGGTCATTTAATACAAGGCTCATTTTAGAGAACTTATAATTGTACGGAACTTTGGTGCTAATTACATATCTAATGCTTTCGCCTGTTGGAATAAGAATCTGATTATCAAGTTTGATGATGGAGATATCTTTTGCATCCAATGCCGCGCCATTCATTTTCAACGTGCTTTTAATATCTGGAATGAGCTGCTCTTTTTCACCATTATTGCGGACTTCCAAATAGATATTAATAATATCCTGATCGCCCCACGGCAGTCGTTCGGTATTCATGACAGCAATCTCATATTTGCTGTTTTCGTTCTGATATTGTCTGATTAAAGATAGGTCTGAACCTCCAGTTTTCACGGTTGGAAGCTTGAACCCGCTCAATACATAGCCTGATGCCTTATTTTCTTCCTTCGGCTGTTGTAGAAGCAATGTCCAGGATTTAGAAGCAACACTTACCGGTACTTTTCCATTTAGAATCAGTTCTTTTTGAATCCCTGGAACAAGTTCCAAATCCTCTGCTTCAGGAAGTATCGGATATCGCACTCCCTCTGAACTCAGTAATTCAAATTGATATTTTGGTAGCTTAACCGCTTTGCTTCCTTTATTTATAAATTTTAAGGTGACTGAAATATCATTTTGCTTCTCACCTTCATCAACATAGCTGTACTCGATGCCTGTTTCAACCTGTACGCCATCAATTCTGATCGTCTTGGACTTGTTCACTTCTGCGATAATATTGCTTGCTGCCTGCCAGGTCATAGCATAGTTTGCCACAGGAGATTCAAATTTTGCTTCTCCTTCAGTTTGTGTCACAAACAATTGTGAGCCATTCAAATCAACATTGGTTTTTACTTCCCCAGATAACAAAACGTCTAATTTTTTACCAGACTCCAACTTTTGGTCAGTAGCAATATCTGTATTTAATTTTACAATATTTCCTGCTTTTGTTTTTATATAAAATTGATATTCGGAGACGTTCTTCACAAAGTTCCCGGAATTCTCAAGCTGGAAGGTGGCTTGAAATTGTGTTGTATCACCCAAATTGAATCTGGAACCTGGTTGCAAATACGTTCTGATTCTCTCCGTACCTTTAGTCAGAATGTAATATTGGTTTGAAGGCACAACGTTAGCATACTTAGATGTAACACGTGCTTCACCAATCACGCGCTCATAATTAGGCATACTGAAGTCCCATTTAATCAATTTAAACTTCAAATTATAGTAGTTTAACTTGGGATTTACTTTCGCATAGAACTTAAAGCTCTGTGTAGATTGCGGAGCGACACGATTGGACTTGCTATTATTAGGGTTGGCTTGAACTGAATATTTGGAGCCGCTGGTATCCTGAACGTCTACCCAATAATCCATAAAATCAAGGTTCCTATTATCCTTGTTATGTACGGTTACCGTATAATGTACAATCTTTTCATTATTGCTGTATTGGAATAGTACATCGCTAATCTCAATGTAGCTTTTAGAAGTAATGTTGAAGGTCTTCAACTTGGTTCCTGCGAAAGCTGTAACTCTGTTCGTTTGTTTCGTGTCTGCTGCTGAAGCCTTCGAGGGTGTATTTGCAGCATATATCAGTTGTGATGGATCTGATATAAGAAGACTTGCGGCCAGTGCTACCGTGCATGTGTACTTACCCAGTTTTTTCATCCATTAATTCTCCTTTGTATAAAACTAGCTATATATATAGACGAAAAAAGGGGTGAAAAGTTTCATAAAATCACGAATTAGCGAATTTGGTAAAATTGCAAAAAAAAGAAGCCCCGAAGGGCTCCTTTTTTTATTAATTACTCAACTTCTACAGTGAACACACCGCTAGTTTCACCTTGGATGGTGTAGTTAACGATGAATTTATCACCGCTAGCAAATGCTCTTGCCACTGTAATTACGTCAGACTTACCGGATTTAGCGGAAAGCTTAGCAAGTACATCGGAATCACCGGTAATGGTTACATTAGCAACATATTTAGAATCATCACCGTATTGATCAACAAATTTCAAAGCATTGTTGAACAGATCTTGGATCGTAGCGAATGTTGCGCCGGTTTGAACAGTTACATAACCGTTCTCGCCTTTAAACTTATTGTCAGACTTGTATTCTACTTTAGTGATTTTAGGAAGTTCATTGGATACTTTGGCAGATTTAGTGACTTGCTCAATTCCACCCTTACCGTCTTGAATTTGAACAGTGAAGCTGAAAGTTTCTTCAGTAACAGAGCTCTTATCAAAAGGATAACCTGTAGAATCTTCAGTTACTTTGATCTTACCATCTACATAGCTCAGGTTTCTAGCAGTTGGTACAAATACATCGTATTGAGATTTGTCCAATTGAACCTTTTCGCCATCTTGGTTAACACCAAACACTTTGATTTCTCTTGCATGTTTGGAATCTGCGCCACCAAAGAATTTAGAGATATCGTCTACGGAGAAGTTTTTCAGATCTTTCAGTTCAACAGCAGAGATTGTGAACTCATAAGAAAGATTAGTGTTGTCTCCTGTAAGTGTTACTCTGAAACGAGCAGTACCGGAAGCAGTAGCCGTGATAATAGTATTATCTGTTACAACATCATTATCATCGTTACCAGAGATAACAAAGTTGTTATTGGAGCTTACTTGAACCAGTTTCAACGTGTAAGCAGATGTTAGTTTCCAATCGCGAGACAGATTGTCTTCGATTTTCACTTTATCAGGCTTCACTTCAAAAACAGCTTGTGCAGGGTTGCCTTTAATAATTTTGCTGCGATCGATATCTACTTTCTTGATATCGGTTGGTTTTGGAGCTGCAGCAATTGTAAATTGTACTTGAGCTTGGCTGTTAGTGTTTTTCACATAAGCATACAATCCATAAGTACCTTGAGATGCATTAGTGATGTCAAGTTCAAGAGTTGCTTTACCAGTCAGGGTATCTTTTACAAATTTGAAATTGTTACCTGGAACAGAAGAATTAAGTGTAATTCTGTCAACCAGATCATCGTATTTTGTTACTTCGTTACCATTTCCATCAATAGCAGTAAATGCAACTTTAACTTTTTTGTCGCCTACTGCCAAGTTGTAAGGAGCAACCAGGGAGATGCTTTGTACAGCAGTACCTTTAGTTACTTCAACATCAAATTTGGTTTGTTTACCAGTAAAGATGGAGTTAAAGGTGATAGTATTAGTACCTTCTTGAGCAAATCCACCAGTGTTTGGTGATTTCAGTTTCAAACCAAGTTTATCCTTGTTTTTGCCTTGATCAGCAAGGAAGTTAGCATTATTGTTATCTTTAGCAATATCAAAGATAGATGGATTAGTAACGAATACGCTCAGATCTTTTTTCAGCTTGGCCAGATCAGTAATCAGGTTGCCATACTGGTCTTTAGCTTCAAAGATCAAAGTATATTCAGAGAAATTAGAACCAGCAGAAATAGTTTTGTCTTCTGGATGGTACAATTCTTTTACTGTTACAGAATCAACACGGGATTGAGCACCAACAGAGAATGTGTTGTTAACAAACACATTGTTAGTTCCGCTAGTGTAGCTAGCCGAAACGTATACTTGCTCGTTGATTTGGTAAGTTGTGCCTTGTGCAGTATTCTCGATAACGAGTTTACCGTTAGTTTGAGAGAATATTGAACCTTTGGAAGCCTGGAAGTTAACGGAAGAACCATAAGTTCTAGTTACATCGTCACCATATTGGTTTGTTACTTGGAAAGAAATTTCAACTTGGTCGCTGTTCACATTTCCATCAGTATTAGTACCCAAAGCAAGTTTGTCGCCCAGGAATTTGATTTCAGCAACTTTTTCATTCTCAGCAGAGAAAGTAGCGGAAAGCTCAACATCAGTTGCACCTTTTGCAACCAGTGTGTAGTCACCAGCAACCAGTTTGCTGTTCAGTTCCAGCTTAGCAACTTTTTTATCGTCAGAGAAAGTCACTTTGTCAACTTTAACTGCAGTTTGGCTGCGAGTAAGCTCGAATTTAGCATTAGCAGTATCAATCGCTTTGTTAAAGGTAACAGTTACTTCTTTAACGGAAGTAGCTTTAGCGTCGATTGCAGGAGCTGGTTTTTCAAAACCAGGCAGTCCCAGAACCTCACCCAGAACTTTGCCAGTGCCAGCAACTTCAACGTCAAGCGAAGTTACGATGATGTCATAAGTTACGCCGCGTTTTGCTTTGTCATCGATGTTCAGGTCAGAACCGATGATGCCAGCTTTAACAGCCAATTCGCCGATTTTGGAGTAGTCAGTAGTGTCTACGCCAAGAGCGCGAAGAATAACTGTTGCGAACTCTTTGTAAGTAATTTCGCTGTCAAAGCCAAAGTTGGTTGCAGAGTTACCTTGCATGAAACCATTTTCTTTAGCCCAAGAGATGTATCCGTTGTAGAAAGTACCGCGTACATCTGCGAAAGTGTGAGTCTTAGCAGTTGCTTTAGCTTCTTCTTCTTTACCAGCAAGACGGGAGATCAGAACAGCTACGTCTTGACGCAACCAGTTTTCGTCCTCCAAAAGATCGCCGTTTTGGTTACCTTTGATAACACCGTAACCTTCTAGCTTTTTACCAGCTTCAGATGCTGCTGCAGCCGCTACAGATGCAAACATAGAAAATACCATAGCGATGGCTACAAGCAAAGATAAACTTTTCTTCATAACCTTTTTTTCTCCTCCTCTAAAATGCTTCGGTTGTTGAGAGTTTTGATAATTGCTTAATGAATGGCTCGTTTCCCTCATCGGCCGATTCACCCCCTTCCCAGAGTTGAGCGCGATAATATAAAATAATGTCTGCTGTCATGTTTAACCCTTGTAATAACATGTCGCAGAAACTCGTAAACGCAAGAAGAAAAAAATGGAAGATTCGCTAGACCACTATAACATTATACAATGGCTAATATCCAGCGTAAAGTACAATTTTCCTAAGTATTATTGAACATTTCCCATCAGAGAGTGTGTCCCTGATGCTGTGCTTCGTTTCTACATGTATTTAAACGCAGCATCTCGCGAAAAGTTGCGACCCTTTGAAAAAAGTTTTAAAAAATCTTTTTCAACCTGTCCGCCAAGCCCTTTGCTCACGCTTTGTGTATGTACATGGAACGATTTTTAGTATAACTCGTTACCCCAATTCCGTCGATATTAAACATTTTCCATGGGGATTGTTTCAAGCTGTCGAAGCTTGTCTACTATTCAATTATCTGGTATGACAGTTTGTCCTTAAATTAATAGATTAAATGTCATTATTTTATTATAACTTAAAGCACCTATGAATTGCAAAAAATATGAAGCGGCATTCAAGCCGCTCCATAAAAATCATTTTTCAGCTTTATTACGATAATAGCTTAGGCAGCTTTTTCTGGTCAGCCATTACCTTGGCGATAATGATTGCAGCATCACTTCTGAGCAGTCGGGCTTTAGGCTGGAATACTTTTCCTCGCTTAGGATCATTCACGTCTACAGGAGCTCCCTGAATAAAGCCTTTTTTCTGAATCGCAAGTATGGAAGGCGAAGCATAGAAGTCCATACTTCCTTCATCCATAAATGCTTTTTGCAAAGCAGACCTGACTTTGGAAGCATCGGTCTCCAGTTTCATATTCAGAGCTTTAGCAAGCATAACAGCAGCATCCTGCCTAATAATAGCGGACTCCGGGTCAAACACCCTTGGCTGTGTTCCGCGGACAATCCCGGCCCTTGCCGCTGTCTCTACGTAGCGATAATCCCACAGAGACTCCATGTTAATCCCACTGCCCAGATTAGGGACGTCTACAAAGTGAGTAGCCCCATCATAACTGAGCTTCATTTCCAGCGCCCTGACCAGCATTCTGGAGAATTCGGCACGCGTTACATATTGATCCCCTCCAAAGGAACCGCTCGGATCTACCGCATTCATGACCCCTTTGGCAAAAATGGACTCCATCGACTCTCTACCGTACGGGTGATCGGTAACGTCGTTGAACCCGTAAGACAGCTTGGCAACCACATAATAACCGAATTTATCAAAAGGAACCCTGACGGTGTTCTTCTTGTCGTCTACGACTCCGCCAATGTTCTCCCACTGCTGTGTATAGTAGTCAAAGCGGAATACCGTTACCAGAACACCGCCGCTTTGACGAATGCTTGGATCGTAAGACAACGTCAGCGTTCCCCGCTTGGAAGGAACGAGCTCACGGTTATTCGGACGATTGAAATAATAGGGCCTGGACTCTCCTTCAATGACAGAGAATGGATAAGGATCAAATCCATATGCCACCGGATCATAGACCTTGTCCGTTTGCGGATCATCCGCCTGTCCCGCATCAATCCAATAAACCGGACTGGATTTGATAAAACGCTGAGGGAAGCTGGCCGAAAATAAAATTTTGCCTAGCGACAGATCAAGATCATAGTTGGCGGGCACGGTCTCGTAATCATGCCGATCCACGACGCCATCCTCAGGATTCGCAATAGCGAACAGAAGATTGTTCCCTTCATAAACCTGTCCTTTAAGATTTTCCGGCAAATTGTAGTCCGGACGAATCAAATTCGTTCCTTTAGTAAAGGATAGCGTCAGCTTATTGTCAAACACCTTATGAGATGACGTCATTTTTTGAAGCATCTGCGCGCCTGGAATATTCTCCGGTACATATTTGACATTAAAGTAATCTGTTATTCTATCCTTGCCGCGCGTTATGACAATATCAATCTTATTGTCCCTGCCTGCCCTCAGATTGGTCACCTGAGCGCTGAAAGCCGGAATCAGTCTAGGCAATCCATCCACCATATCATTGTAATCGCGGAAGATCACTTTCTTCGCAGGCACTTTATTGATTGTGATCGTCTCCGCGCCAGGAGAATTAATAATAACTTCTACATAGTTCTGGTTTAATGTGCGTTTCTCTCTGATTGGAGCAAGCACGGTGTACGGGATAGTCGTCGGGTTGATTTCCAGTCTGTAGCTTGCCCGCGGGCCATTTTCGCCACTGTTATATACATAAAAGTTATAGACGAGCGGACTGCCGTCGCTCGGAAGATCCTGCGCTGGCAACATAAAAGCAAAGCTTTGTTTATCAAAGTCGTATAGAACCGTTATACCCTCTACCACATTACCGGCTAGAATCTGGTTGTTATCACTAGCGTTCGTCGTCGATTTCGTTACCAGCTGGTTGTCCAATGTCCAGTTGATATCCTTCTTGCCCGCTGTTGTAATTTTCAAACGGTAGTTTGTCCTTTGGTCTCCGAGGCTATTTCGCTTTGAATTTGCGCTCGTCAACGTTGTGCCCAAATCAATAAAACCAAACGTACCGTAAATTTTTGCCCGCGCCTCTTTGGTTGCATATACATTGCCCGTCAGTTGAAAATTCGGATCATTAGGCATCGGATCATTATAGCTCACCGAATAAGGGAAGACACCTTCTGTATTAGGCGCTGGAATTACAGGCAAATTCGTTGGTATCAGGGTAATCTTGATATCCCGCTGGTAATTATTTTTGTTCGTGCGGAAAATAATCCGAATGTTGTTCTCGCCTGATTTATACAGAGCATTGTAAGCTGCTTTTTTGTTTTCCACTCCATCCGCCAATCTGAATTTGGCCTTGTTAGTATTGTTAGCTGCATCATCCATCTCAAGCGGAATCTCTGTATTGTTCACATAGAAAAATACAGTCTGTGTCTCCCCCCCGGCCGCTGTATAACGGATGTCATTGCTATTTGCGATATTCAGAAGCTCTCCTTTAAAGTCTCCGAATTCATTAGTTATAATGTCTATTCCTTCCGAGTCCTGCATGGTTGTATCAAATTTTATTTGCATGCCGTCATAAATGGTTTCGAATTTCGCATATGGCCCGTAGAGCAGGGTAATTGGAACAGGAAACTCATCCGTTGTCGCCTGGGCATTTGCCAAGGCAAAATTTAGTGTTTGCTTGCCTGTAGAAGGTAATTTGTTAATCTGAACAAATACTCGAGCGTATTGCTTTTCAATACCATCTACATTTTTGACAGTGAAATAATGCACATCTCTTTGCTCATAATCATACTTCTTGACTGCATCAGTGTCCGTATATCTTTTGCCCGTTGAATCCGTGATGCTTTTGATTTGTACAATATTAAGATTACCGGCGACTGCATCGGGATTTCCAATGAGCAACTCAACCCCCATTGGCAAGGAGAATACATCCGCATCCTTCATATCCAGACCCTGCATTCCCTCGAGCTGTGTATCAGACGTTGAACCCGAAAATCCTGGCAAAAATTTAATCTCTTCAATAAACGCAAGTCCTTTGTTGCGGAGACGGAAAGTATACAAATCGGATGTATCCGTCCCTGCCGGCACCTTCACAACGTTCATTCCCTGGAATTGAAGATACTGAAGCGTGTCGAATGGCAAAGCCCCCGAGCCGGCCGTCCCCAAGTCAATTTCAAAAAGGAGTGTCATAAATCTGGTTGAAGGCGTTGGCGTATATCCCGGCTCATTCGTAACGACAGGAATAAGGCTGTACGCGCCATTAGCAGTCCTGCGATACTTCAAATCAGCCTCTGTGATGGAAGGCTTGTACGTACCGGTATCTGCATCATACTTTACAGGAACAATCGCTTTTCCTTTCAGTTTGATGTTCTCTGCCTCTACTGAAAAGTTTGGATTTCTCTCCAGACTTGCTGCATCCGATACAGTAGTCAAATTCATATCATAGAACGTAACCTGCCCGTTGTAAAAAGCTACATCGCGGACAGTCTCTACAAATTGATTTTTATTAAACACACGGATGGTAACGGTGTTCTTGCCTTTGCGAATGTTAACTGGCGAAGCAATAAAGCTCCAGTTCGTCGTACTATTCACCGAATACGTATAGCTCTTGTTGTTTACGATAACCGTTACTTTGTCCGCATTGGGAGCACGTCCGCTAATACTGATGTCCGCGCTTGATTTGCCTTGGGAAGGCACTGAATGGATGACCGTTGTTCCTTCCTCCTGAATCTCATACTGCAAGCCGTCCAGGCTGGCAACAAGATTATAGAGTGTCGGGCTATTGCGGTATTCAATATAAATGGAATCGGAAACGTCCGAATTTCCTTGTGTTCCCTTGAACGTAATGCGGTTCAATCCGGGAAATAACTGCAAGTTGTACACAGCAATCGAGTTTCCACTCAACGTAATGTTCGAGGTCTGGTTCTCATTGGAATTGACCACCTGCTGCTGATCTCCAACCAGATTGATCTGGTACACGCTGTAAGAGATCGTACTCCCGATCACATTGTTGATCGTTCCGTTCAGCGTAACCCGCTCATTGGTAGTAACCCGGGCGGATTCCGGAGAATACTGTTCATTTACAAAAGTGAAGTTATTCGCTCCCGCTGCTTTTGCAACCGGAGCTGATGGCGGCAGCAAGGTAATAATCAGCGCAATCGTCAACAGAATGGATAAAGCCTTCTTCAACACATTGTCCTCCCCAATTTCGTAGATTTGTCTGCTCGAATTTCTATAGATTTCTATAGGTTTGTTATCGGTTCAATATGTCGAAAATTGAAGGGAAATACAAAAAAACTGCCGCAAGCTTCTAGCTCGCAGCAGTTCTATTGGACTTTCCAGCTATTACTTCGAACGCGACTCCGTATCCACCCTCAGCAGCGTGCGCTGGATAAAGTTAATAACAGGCCTTTTCGTCTTGTCTACAATACCGATCAGCTCGGCGCCGATCTGAAGGCCGAATACGAGCAAACATACGACAACAAAGGTTACCCAATTGGCCGCATCCGAGCGGATGACAACGGCCTGGATAATTGCACAAGCGCCAAAGAATGCCGCAATCCCATAAATGATCAGCACCGTCTTGCGGTGACTGAAGCCAAGCTCACGCAAGCAGTGA
Organism: Paenibacillus roseus; assembly: GCF_016424485.1. Taxonomy (GTDB): domain Bacteria; phylum Bacillota; class Bacilli; order Paenibacillales; family Paenibacillaceae; genus Paenibacillus_D; species Paenibacillus_D roseus. The sequence continues at coordinate 52,902 of NZ_JAELUP010000061.1, read as the reverse complement.
TGCAGATGGCCCTTATCCGGTGCAAAGATCGGCTTCTTGTTCACCAAACGACGCACAATGGCGAAGAAGGTATCCGATAGCGGAACTCCGATAATAAGGAGCGGCGTTACGAAAGAAACGATCGTAATTTGCTTAAACGCCAGCATGGACATCATCGCCAAGCTGAATCCAAGGAACAATGAGCCGGAATCCCCCATGAAGATCTTGGCCGGATGGAAATTGAAAAACAGAAAGCCAATGATGCCGCCAAGCAACAACGCACTCATTAAAATAATAGGCTCGAAGCCCATCAGCGTCGCCATGACCAAAATGGTGCCAATTGCAATGCCCGATACACCCGACGCAAGACCATCAAGGCCGTCAATCAGGTTGATGGCATTGGTCACGCCGACGATCCAGAAAACGGTAAGCGGTATACTAATCCATTCGGCAATGGATTGCATCGATCCGCCAAACGGAATGTTTACAAAATTGATTTTTACATCAAAGCCGAATACGACAATGCAGGCAGCTGCCAGCTGACCGACAAGCTTGACTTTGGCAGAAAGCTCATAGCGGTCATCGAGTGCGCCTATCAGTACAATGAGGGTACCCCCAGCCAGCATAGCCCGGATCAAGTTCATGTCAGAACTATCGAACAATCCCTCAGGAGCAAACGGAAGAAGGATGAGCAATCCTGCTGCAAAAGCTACATAAATCGCAAGCCCGCCAAGCCTCGGCATAATACGAGTATGTACTTTTCGGTGGTTGGGCTTATCAATTGCGCCAACTGCGAATGCAAATTTTTTAACAAGCGGTGTTAGAACAAGAGCGAATACAAGTGCAATTGCAAAGCCTGAAAAATAAAGAAAGCTAACTGACATTTCCAACTCTCCTTTTGGTTCTACCGGATTGAATTATACTCCGATTCAAAAAGAAATTCCAATGCCGTTTTTACGCTATTTTAATCATTTTCAAGCGTTTTTGACGGAGTTGGCTAACGTTTTGTGACGTTTTCTTTCTCTCGCACCACTTTCACTACAAATTTCGGCAGCGCGAGCATCCTTTTGTACCGTTTGGGCTCTTGAATCAGCCTATACAACCATTCCAGCCGGAGTTTTTGAAAAATCAACGGAGCACGCTTGAGACGCCCGGAGATGATATCGAAGCTTCCCCCGACACCCATCACTACGGGGACGCCAAGCGCTTCTTTATGTTTATGAATCCATGGTTCCTGGTTATTTGCCGCCCTTGCTACAAACAACAGGTCAGGATTGGTCTCCTTGACCGCGGCAATTACCGCCTCGTCTTCCGCTTCACCGAAAAATCCATTTTGATGACCGACAATTTGAACGAGCGGATATTGCTGCTGCAGCCGGGAAGCGGCCTCCTCAATAATTTCTTGCGAAGTACCAAGCAAATATACCTTCCAACGCTTCGTCTCTCCAACTTGCATCAATTGATGAAGCAAATCAAAACCGGCCACCCTTTCTTTCACCGGCATGCCAACGTAGCCCGCGGCCCATACAACCCCTGCGCCGTCAGGGACAATGAGCTCTGCCTGCTTCATGATCCGGTAGTAATCAGGGCTTTCAAGCGCCATCATGACCATAATGGGATTGGCCGTTATGACTTGTGTGACCCGGCGGTGTTCAATGGATTCAGTTAAATAATGTACGGTCTCGTCCATGTTCATACGTGAGAACGGGACGCCAAATATTGGAACACAAGCGTTAGCCTGTTTTGAACTCATGTTGACTTGTCACCTCTTCAATTCACGCAAATAGTTCACGATTTGCCTGGCTGGTTGCCGCGATTCCTGTTTCAATTGGTCAATTATATCATTTTTGGATTGAACCCATCCAGAAGCATTGTCAATCAATGCCGTAACGTGTGATACAAATGCTGCAGAGTCAAGAGATTCCGTTGTCCCTATCGGCTTTAACTGCAGCCGTCCAAGAAACTGGTCAATCTTGGGATCGTAAGAGATGCCGAGCAGCGGCACCTTCATATTGGCGGCATAGATCAGCGCATGAAGCCTCATCCCTAACAGCACATCACATTGACTGACCTCATGAAGCATCCGCTGCGGATCATCCCCGGCCTCCCGTATGTCCGTTTTGCCAGCGCCGGAGGCGCCCAGCTTGCCAATAACATAAGCGGCTGCTTCAACATCTTCCGGCGTATGAAAAGGCAAGAACCTTAGCTGTACGTCTCTGGTTCCGAGCAATTCCAGCAGAGCGCCGGCAATTCTGTCCAGATCGGCCCGATCCTTGCGCCAGAAACGCAGCGAAATACCTATAACAGGTTCGCGCCCTCCCGCCACTGGCTCGTGACTGTGCCGGTCTGCCCCCGATGCCTCCTGCTCCGGGAGCGGCAAGCCCATTACCGGATCAGGCACAACCTCAATTCGGTTAAGCGGGACTCCGATTCTATCCAGCAGTTCGGCAGATTCTTTGTCGCGGACGGAAACATACCGGCTGGCTTTCATGGCGCTGCGGATCAGCGGATTCATCCAGCCGCGGTTCACAGGACCAACCCCCTGTGAGTAGATAAAAGTCGGCTTGCCCAGCCACTGGGCAAGCTTGATAATACCAGCATAATAAGGAATTGTCTTCGCGCTTGTAGCATCCTGCAGAAGGCTGCCTCCACCGCTGAGCAATCCATCGCTGGCTCTCAGCAGGGAGATAACCTCCTTGGGCTGCATGCGGTGGACAGCTTCAACACCATACATGCCCGACGTCCACTCGGGATCAATGGACAACACAATCGGTTGGATGCGAATGCCGGCTTCCTGCCCGCACTCATCCAGCGCCAGCAGGATCGACTTTAATACCGCTTCGTCACCGCTGTTGCGAAAGCCGTAGTAACCCGATATCGCTATGCGGAAGACTTGACTGGCTTCGATACCCATTTACGCCAAACTCCTTCCGCAAGCTGCCATACACCTATAAAGACCAGCCCGATAATCGCCCCAATCCCTAAGCCCAGCAGCACTCGAATGAAAGAAATATACAGCGGCGTATGAATATGGGCAAATGTATCGATCATGGACAGTTGCCCGATTGAAGCGACAATAAACAAAATCCACGCGGCACGGTATTTTAGCGAAAGGAACAGGCCGAACAGGAATAGCGGATGCGCAAACAAAAATTCTTTGAACCTTGGACGCACGCCAATTGTCGTCTCCAGCAAGTTCCGGAATATAATTTCCATTCCAGACGCCTGGCCTGAATTCCCTGTTCTGGAGAGATAGTACATGCCTACCGCTCCCAGCACTCCCGCCACAACAACCCACAATACGGTTATCTGGAGTGAGAGCAGCTTGCGAATATTTGTCCATACCGACTGCGTTCCGGTGTACAGGAACAGATATAAAGCGACAAGCACAATCGGCGCCAAATGAAGCAGGCTTACCCCCCTAAATTGCTGAAGCACAAGGCTGTACGTAATATTATGAAGCAATCCGAACACAAAAGGCACTCCGAGCAGTGAGATAATTGAAGTAGAAACAAACAGACCAATTGCCATTGTCACACGGCGGGATGCCCGCTGACCTTCAAATATCCACTGTCCTCCAAACAGCGCGTCGCTGTTCTCTTGCTTGCCTCTCCATGGTCCTCCGACCATTCGCTGGTCTCCCTCGGTATGCAAGCGAACGCGGCCCAAAGCCCAGATCAATGCCAGCGTAGGCGCCGCAATGCCTGCCCCGAGCGCAAGCCCTTGTTCCAGTACGGAATGGGAGATAACGAACAGTCCTGCACTTCCAATTAACCCAATAATGAAGGAAGGAAGCAGCAGCACCGGAATAAACTTTCCGATAAGCAACGCAATCAGCGCAATCGCGCCAAGAGCAACAACTGCTTTGAGCGGCTTTGCCCATGACTTATTTTCATATTGGAATGCTTTGGCCGAACCGTTCTTAAAGCCTTGCTGTTCAAGCTGCGCTACAGCGCCTTTAATTTCTTCATTGCCTTTCAGCGCGTGGTACGTATTGTCAAGGGAGTTGATAACAGCAGCCTTGTCCACACTGCGCAACACTTGACCATTAATGTAGAACATACGGATGTTCCGATCTTTTGCAGCGAGCAGGAACCGATCTGCAATGACATCGGGACTCAAATTCATGGCATCCGCATCGGACAGCGAATACAGTCTTGCTACATTATAATCGGTCAAGTTCGCCAGCAGGTTAAAACCTTTTTGCGGAGCCTTCAGATTTTCGATGGCTGCAATTCCGATTCCATGCTTGTTCAGTTGATCCGCGAATGCATGCAGGGTTTTTTCGGCGGCATTATCCTCGTATCCGGTGACAGCCGTGCCGTCGAACAAAATGCGGGTCACACCAAGATCCTTGAAGCTCTGAAACATCCTCTCCACTAGCTCGGCGTCGTAAGGTCTTGTCCGGTCGGACAGCCTCGGCAGCAACTGGAAGCCTCTATTATGCAAATCCTGCAAGGCAACCGGATCTGGGGGCATTCGCTTGACGACCGCATTCTCGACAGGCGTCTCAATAACCAGACCTTCACGCCCGTCAAAACTCCATGGCGTTACATTGATTCCCGAGCGCTCGAACACATATTCAATCATAGATGAGAGCGACTGTTGTGTCGGGATGTCGGAAAACAGAACATACGTATAATTTTCGTTTAAAGGAGCCGTTTTGTTTTGAAGTGTTGCGATTTGGGACGAATTATAAATTGTCAGCCGTCTGGCAAGACTAAGCTCATCCAGCGTACTCTCAAATATGGCCATTGTCCCGATTCCAGCTTCCTTCAAATGATCGAGCTGTTCGGCTGTAAATTGTTGCGGATTTCCTTGATAGGCTGAAATTTGCAATAAATCTTTATAATTGAATACGAATTCAACTTCCGGGGATGTTTCCTCCATTTGCATACGCAAATACCCGATCGGCATGGCTGCCAGCACGCCAACAATCGTCAGTAGCCACATCCATTTCCTGACCTTGTGATTCCATTGTTGTAGGAATTGAAACACGCCTTCCACTCCTTAAGCTTGAAAATCAACCTTTTGCATCACTTGCTTGACCAACTTGTCCAGGGAAGCGGAAGCTTCTTCCGGCGATTTGCCGCATACAGCAAAATACACCTTAATTTTCGGTTCTGTACCTGAGGGGCGCAGGCAGAACCATGAGCCATCAGCCAGCAGAAATTTCAAGACATTTTCCGGCGGCAGGCCATTAATGCCCGGCAAGTAGTCCAGCACCTGCTCGACCTTGACTCCAGCAACTTCTGCCGGAGCGCTCACACGCCAGTCTTCCATAATAGCCCCGATCTTTTGTACCCCGTCTACGCCTTTTAATGTGCGGGACTCCAGCTTTTCCAAATAAGTACCGTACTTGCTGTAAAGCTCAAGCAGAACATCGTACAAGGTCTTGCCTTGCTTTTTATAATAAGCGGCAGCTTCACAGATCAGCAGGGAAGCGACAACGGCATCCTTGTCTCTTGCATATGTACCTGTCAGGTAACCATAGCTTTCCTCATATCCGAATAAAAATGCTTGCTTGCCCGATTTTTCATATTGATTCATTTTCTCGCCAATATATTTGAACCCGGTCAAGGTGTTGACGACCTCAGCGCCAAAGGACTTGGCAATATCTGCTCCCATCTCGCTGGTTACGATGGTCTTGACCACGACGCCGTTATCCGGCAAGCGACCTTGGTCCTTCAACTGGCTGAGCAAGTAGTAGACCATAAGCGCACCGGACTGATTGCCGGTGAGCACCACATATTCGCCTTCATTGTTCTTCACCACGGCTCCCATACGGTCGCAATCCGGGTCTGTGCCGATAATAATGTCGGCATTCTTCTCCCGTCCAAGCTCAATCGCTAGCGTGAACGCCTCCCGTTCTTCAGGGTTAGGCGATTTGACTGTGCTGAAATAACCGTCCGGCTGCTCCTGCTCGGCCACAATATGCACCTGCTTGAAACCGACGGCTTTGAGTACCTCCCGAACTGGCATATTGCCTGCGCCATGCAACGGCGTATATACAACGCTGATGGATTCACCCAGTTCGTCCTTCAGCAGAGTGCTGTTCAAGCTTTGAGAAGCTACGATATCGATATAAGCCTGATCCTCTTCATCTCCGAGCCAGCGGATAAGTCCGGCAGCTTCGGCGTCTGACTGAGTAATTCGTTTGATCTGATCAAATCCGGCGACTTCTCCGATTGCAGAAATAACCTGCTCCGCATCCGCAGGAATAAGCTGACATCCATCTGAACCATATACTTTATATCCATTATACTCAGGAGGGTTATGACTTGCCGTAATGACAATCCCTCCAGTTGCCCCCAAATGTCTCACGCTGAAAGACAACTGAGGCGTTGGACGCAAGCCTTTATATAAATAAGTGACAATCCCATTGGCAGCAAGCACTCGCGCCGCTTCGAGCGAGAATTCGGGAGACTGGTTCCTTGAATCATGAGCGATAACCACCGACGGCTTGTCGCTGCGCTTCAGCAGCCAATCCGCAAGACCTTGTGTTGCTTTTCCGACGGTGTAACGATTCAGACGATTCGTACCCGCCCCCATAATCCCACGAAGTCCCCCTGTACCGAACTCCAGTTCACGGTAAAAACGATCTTCGATTTCTTTTTCTTGTCCTGCGATCGCATTCAACTCTGCCTTTGTAGCTTCATCAATAAGCGGGTCGTTGATCCATGATTCAAACCGCTCCAAAGCCTGCTTTATTTGTGTCATTCCGCCACCTCTTCAGTACCTGGTTTATCCACTAATGCAAACATGATTTCACCGGAAGCAACAACTTTTCCATCCACGCTGGCAGTCGCTTTTCCTTTGCCGACGGTTCCTTTCAAGCGAATAATCTCAACCTCAAGACGCAGCGTATCCCCTGGAACAACCTGACCGCGGAAGCGGAAGCCGTCTACACCCGCGAGAAACCCGAGTTTGTTATTGAATTGCTCTACCTTCAAAATTGCCGCTGCGCCTACTTGGGCAAGCGCTTCTACAATAAGTACGCCTGGCATAACCGGATGACCGGGAAAATGCCCCGCAAAGTATGGCTCATTATAGGAAACGCTTTTTATACCAACGGCGCGAACCCCTTCCTCCAGTTCCAATATGCGGTCTACCAGCAAGAAAGGGTGTCGATGCGGGATTGTTTCTTGGATTTGTACAATGTCCATCATAAATTCCAGCTCCTTTTACAAATTTGTAGCATATCTATGTAATAAAATGATGCTCATGTAGCAACACTATAAGTATCCCTTCATGAACTGCAGTCATGAGGGTTAAGATAAGGGAACGGGGCCAATGGAGAACGATGCTTCTGCATTTGCCTTGTTCCTTTCTTTACAGAGCTTCCCAATCATTATACCTCTCCCCAACCAAAAAAAAAACCACCCAACGTCGGGTGGTTTCTTCATAAAGCGACAGTCCAAAAGATTCATTTCCTTAAGCAAACAGCCGATTTCCCTTGAACAACAGTGCTTTTCAGCAAATAGCCGCATGAAAAGATGAGAAAGTTTTTATTCGACAACAATTCGGATTTTCGCTGATTTATTGCCGAATTTCACGGTTAGGGTTGCTTTTCCTTTGCCTTGCGCCGTAATCAGACCATGCTTGACATGGGCCACAGTCGCTTTGGAGGAACTCCAGACTCCGTCCGATGAAATATTTCTTTCTGTATTATCCATATAGGTAGCGATTCCTTCCAGCTGAATCGTCTGATCCCTTTTCAAGACAAGCTGTGTAGTCGGTCTGCTATTGTTGTAAACATCCAAATATTTCAGCATATCCACATCCAGGTTGATCGTGACGGTTTTGCCGTTGTATTTGGCTGTAATTCTTGTTTTCCCATATCCCTGCGCAGTAACTTTGCCCTGGTTCACGGATGCAACTTTCACATTTGCGGATTTCCACTCGGCCAGATCCGTCACATCTTTGGTTCTGCCGTCTGGCAAAGTTGCCGTGATTTTCAGCGTCTCTGTTGTTCCGGACTGCATGGTCAAAATCTCAGTGCTGGCTTCCAGCTTTTGTACTGAACCGACCTCTACGCTAATCGTTACGGTTTTGCCGCCAAACTTGGCGGTGACATTGGTTTTACCAACTGCCAGTGCGCTAATCAAACCGTTGTTCACTTCCGCTACAGTCTTCGAACTGACAGACCATTCAGCCGCATCTGTTACATCGGATTTGTTGTCCAGGCCGTCGATAGCCGTCAGCGTTACCTGCTTGGTCTCGGAAAGCTCAAGCAACACGGTATAGATGTCCGCGGTCAGCTTTTCCGCCACATCTACTTCCACATTGATGGTAACCTTCTCTCCGCCAAAAGTAGCGGTAATTACAGCTGTACCATTTCCATTAGCCGTAACATTTCCTTTATATACGGATGCAACATCCGGCTTGGAAGATTGCCACTCGGCGGATGTCGTAACATCCTTTGTTGTTCCATCCTTGTATTTTGCGGTCAGTGTAATGGTGGCTTCCTTATTTTTGCGAAGAACAATTTTTTTCTCGCTTGGCGTCAGCTTCTCGATTACGCCTACCGACACCACAGTTGTTGCTGTTCGATTGCCATATTTCACTGTAATGGTTGAAGTACCATCCTTAATCGCTGTAATGGTTCCTTTATTCACTTCTACTACCTCAGGACTGGATGAGGTCCACTCGGCCGTCTGTGTGATGTCGACAACACGATTATTGTCGTAGTTGGCATTAGCTTTCAGAGACAATGTAGCTCCGACTTGCATATCAACCGAGTCCTTGTCGATCGTTATCTGGTTCGGTACATCTACACGTACAGTAGCAGAAATCTGTTTGCCACCATAAGAGGCCTTTATTTGTGTCGTTCCAGACTTATAACCGGTTACCTTCCCAAGCGTTATATCTGCGATGTCTTTATTGTCAGAACTCCATTGCGCTTTGTCTGTAATCAGTTCTTTATTGCCGTCCGCGAATGTCGCATACAACTTCAGTTCTTTGGATGCATTCAATTCCAAATCAATAGTATCCGAATCCAGATCCAGTCGCTTGGGAACTTCAACATCGACTTGGATCTTGACGCTTTTATCTCCATATATCGCCGTAATTTCCGCTTCACCAGATTTATAGGCAAAGATTTCCCCTTTAGATGCAAACGCAACTGCTTCATCAGAGGAACTCCATTTCGCCTTGTCCGTAACGTCTGCTTGTCTACCGTCCATATAAGTCAGCGTTAACGTAAGCTTTTCCGACGTCCCCGTGCGAAGGAACAGTTCCTCCTTGCTTGCTTCCAGCTTTCTGGATGCGTCCACGCTAACCTCAATAGTTACTGATTTTGTACCATAAGTTGCTGTAATGGTGGTTTTACCCGCTTTGTAAGCCTTAATCGTCCCTTTAATCGCATCCGCAACTTTATCGTCGTCGCTTTTCCACTCCGCCTTATCGGCTACATTTTCGGTAGTGCCATCCGGGTAGGTTGCAGTCAGTTCTATTGTTTTCTCTTCATTTAGCAACAGACTCAACTCGGATTTTGCTACATCGAGACGCCGGGCAATCTCTACTGCAGCTTCTATTGTCACGGATTGATTTCCGTACTTGGCAGTGATTTTGGCATAACCGGATTTTTTCCCTGTGACGAGGCCATTAATAACATTCGCTACGGAATAATTATCTACAGACCAAGCCGCTTTCTTCGTTACAGCCTCGCTTGAGCCATCTTCGTAAATAGCCGTCAATTCAATCTGCTTTTCCTTGCCTATGCGCAGATCGAAGTCATTCACGCTCATCGTCAGTGCTTTGACCTTCTTGCTTACAGTCACATTCACCACTACCGTCTTGCCCAGGTAGGTTGCCGTAATAACAGCTGTGCCTTCCTTCTTGGCTGTAATGGCGCCTGCATATACGGTCGCAACATCCGTGGTCCCGCTGCTCCATTCAGTCTTGATGGTTACATCGCTTGTATTGCCGTTTACATATACGGCCGTTGCTGTCAGGGAAGTGGTTTCTCCCGCTTCCAGTGAAACGTCGTTCTTGTTCAATACAAGACGGGAAATTTCACTTTCACTAGCGAATACGCTCCCTGCACTTTGCGCAATAAGCACCATAATCAATAAAGCCAGGACTGCGGGACGGAATTTACTTAACATAAACTCATTTCCTCCTTGTCATACACATTTGAATCTGAAAGGTTATAGATGCGCGACCCGGTTATCGCCAAATGGTCCGACATCCTCTTCTCGCTTCTCCTTTCCCAAACTGCTCAGCGCTAAAAATCTTCCAACTTCGACATCGTTTTGCATTCTCTATCTATTACATCGGCCGCTGGCAGCCAATATTGAAGACAATTTCGACATTTTTCTTAGCAAAACTTCCGGCCAAACACTGCCATTAACCAGGCAGGCAAAAAGAAGACACCGCAAATTCAGGAGACTCTCCCGAAAAGCGGTGCCTATCAAGCCAAGCATCATACCCAACTTCCGCCGTTGCAGTCGAACAGACGTATATGCTATGAATCAGAAAAAATAAGATCATACATATGACGCCAAGTCTGCCACTCCCATACATCGCCCTCCGGGCCTTTGCCCAACATAACATAACCGATGTACAAACCGGCGATTAATGCAATAATCAGAATGAGCGGTACAATGCTTGTCCGAAGCAGAAAAAGCAGAATCCGAACAGGAAGAGGCCGTCGCTTCTTCTTGCCAGGCTTCTTCTTGTTTTCCTTCTTCCCATTGCCGCTTGGTTCGCGGCTCGCGTCTTCTTCCTTCGCGGCGCGGCGAGGCTCAAATCCGTCTCCTCCTTGAGAAGATCGGCGTCTTTGTACTTCATCTTGATCTATTCCCATTTCAATCCTTCCAATCTCATTAACCGCGCAGACTATTGGCAAGCCCCATCATCGTGTCGCTGGAGGTCAATGCCCGCGCGCTCATTTGATATGCCCGCTGCACAATCATCAACTCGGTCATTTCATTCGTCAGATTCACATTGGATTGCTCCAAATATCCCTGCATCAGGTTGATCTCTTGATTTTCACCAGGCACTACGGTACGAACCACAGCTTCACGATCCAGCCCTTCAGCAACGACAAACAGGTTGTCGGCCACTGGCGTGAGCACGCCCGGCTTCATAGCCTGGACCAACTTCATTCTGCCAAGCTGAACGGTTGTAAAACCATCCCGGGATACCCCTTCGAGCTCACCATTATTCTGCACACGCAGCGTGTAGCCATCGGGGAGCCGAATCGGGCCTTCTTGGCCGTCAGGAAGCTGAGCGATAACCGGATACCCGTCAGGTGTAGTCAACTGCGCGATCCCGTTCGCATCCAGCGTCATCTGAAAGGAGCCACTGCGCGTATAGGCTCTGTTGCCGTCCGGACTTGTCTGAACTTCAAACAAGGCATCTCCCTGAATGGCAATGTCATACGGATTATCGCTTGGCTGAATCGGACCTTGAGCCATATCCGGCTGAACCATCGTCAATCTGGAACCCCACCCTTGATTGAATCCAAGCGGTGTCAATCGCACGGGCTGCCTGAAGGCATCTCCCTGCTGTTTCATATTCGTTAACAGGTCCTCAAACGAGGCCTCCTTGCGCTTGTAACCGACTGTATTTACATTAGCGATGTTGTCCGCAAGCAGATCAAGCTTTTGTTGCATCCCGTTCATGGACACCATCGCATTAATCATAGAACTGTTCATGAATAGCCGCCTCCTATATGCGTCCTACTTCGTTAACGGCCTTCTCAAGACTGCGGTCGTAATACTGAACGACCTTTTGATTCGCTTCATAAGCGCGAAGGGCTGCCATTATATCAATCATGGATTGAGAAGCGTCAACATTGGAACGCTCCACATAACCTTGACGAACCTCAAATCGATCTCCAGCATTGACTGCACGCGACTGGTTGTCCTCTCCTACAAGCTGGAACTTGCTATTTCCTTCGCGGACCAGCATATTCGGGTTTTCAATCCGGGTAAGCAGCAACTGCTCGCCTGTGTTATTGCCTGTCAGATTGTCAATGAACTGCTGATTTGCATTGAGCTTCAACTGGTCAATCGCAATATTCGGAGCAAACTGAATCGGATTATTATCTATACCAAGCACGAATGAGCCGTCTCCGGTAACCAGAAAGCCTTCGTTATTGAGCGTAAATTTCCCGTCCCGCGTGTACCTGGTTTCGCCGCTGCGATCCCGAAGCGTAAAAAACACCTGTGGCTGAAAAGTAGTTTCTCCATTTTCGTTCACATATTTGCCGGAGGAGTCAAAGCTCATGCCGGGAACGTCGATATCGGACAGAATGGCAAAATCGGAAGGGCGGTCTGTAGATGACAAATCCCCCTGCAAATGAATGGACAGACTTTCTTCCGCGAATACTCCGGTATTGACAACACCAAGGCGTTTGTCATGCTCCGGCTCAAGCCCGGTAAGAGAAATCAACATATCCGGGAAAGAACGGGAGATGGCATTCACCTGCTTGAAGCCCGGCGTATTCAAGTTGGAAATATTGTTTGTTACGGTATCATGGCGACGCTGCTGGGTGACCATGCCTGCCGCAGCGGTATAAAGGCCTCTTAACATGAAGCTTGTCCTCCTCCAAAGTCGTATCCGAAATTAGGCTATCCTAATTATCGGAATTCCGTTGCCGTTTCATTAGCTTCAATCGCCAAGTACCCGTATGCGTTTGTGCCAGCCTACAGCATTTTTTTGACGACTTTGTCGAGGTTGTCCAGCATAATGCCGGTACCTTTTACAACGCAATGCATGGGATCTTCCGCAATGAGCACAGGCACCTTGAGCTCTTCCGCAAGCAAGGTATCCAGCCCGTCCAACAGCGCTCCGCCCCCGGTCAGAATAACTCCGCGATCGATAATATCGGCTGACAGCTCGGGCGGTGTCCGTTCCAGCACAGATTTTGCAGCCGCTACGATGGAAAGCACCGAATCCCATAACGCTTCACGAACCTCTTCGGAATGAATCGTAATTGTAAGCGGAAGACCCGTCACCATATCACGGCCTCTAATGTCCATCTTTTCCTTCCGTCCACTCTGATAGACTGTGCCGATCTTGATTTTGATGTCCTCGCTTGTCCGCTCTCCGATCAGCAGCTTATATTTATTCTTGATATATTTCATGATGGCGGAGTCGAACTTGTCCCCTGCAACTTTAATAGAAGAGGCGGTAACGACGTCGCCCATGGATAGCACCGCAACGTCCGTCGTCCCTCCGCCGATATCTACTACCATATTGCCGCTAGGCTGGAATATATCCATTCCAGCCCCGATAGCCGCCGCCTTAGGTTCTTCTTCCAAAAATACTTCCTTCGCTCCGCTGCGTTCCGCAGCTTCCCGAATCGCCTTCTGCTCGACAGAAGTAATATTTGTTGGAGCACATATCAGAATTCTCGGCCGACTGTACCATTTGCGGGCGCCAACCCGTTCAATAAAAGATTTCAGCATAATTTCTGTAATTTCGAAGTCGGCGATTACACCGTCTTTCAAAGGGCGAATGGCCACAATATTGCCAGGCGTACGTCCAACCATGCGGTGAGCTTCCTCGCCGACGGCCAGGACCTTCTTGGTATCATTTTCAATGGCTACAACTGAAGGCTCATCAAGAACGACGCCTCTCCCCTTTACATGAATGGATACATTAGCCGTTCCGAGATCAATTCCGATATCATTGCTCAACATAAGGCGCAAATCCCCCACACTATTATAATCAAATTTTAATTTCCAGGCGTACACGACTTTGCCGTTCCTGACAGACAAACGCATCGTTTCAAGCAGAAAGAATCGGCTTCCTGACCAATTCCACTTCCAAAAACAAGCAGCGAAAAAAACTCCTAAACATCTAGAATTTAATTCGCTATGAAAAGCGAAAATCCTCTATTTTTGTAGAAAAAAACGTTAAATCTTCCCTACTGCAATCGCCTCTCTTTTTTTGCCGCTTGTTTTTTTATACTTGATTTTGGTTGCTTCTCCTCCTCTCAAATGTCGGATCGACTTGTGGTATTCGAGAATGTGCTTCACCTGATCCGCCAGATCAGGATTGATTTCTGGAAGCCGCTCGGTCAAATCCTTATGCACCGTGCTTTTGGAAACACCAAATTCTTTGGCGATCGTCCGAACCGTATTTTTGGTCTCCACGATGCAGCGGCCGATTTTTATCGTTCTTTCTTTGATGTAATCGTGCACGTTCCCGCCTCCCTACTCGAGATAGTTTGGTACATTATATGAGTGGAGCGGGTAGATATTCTTTGTTGCCAAGCGTGACAAGCTATTTTACTGCATTTATTTTCCTGGAGACAGCCAATTCCCTGAGGATAATGCCCTTTGAAAAGTCAACCGTCATAACAAAAAGGCAGGGTTGCCCCCGCCTTTCCCAATTGCTACTGCTCTTCTTGCGGAAGCACAGTGAGCGGATTGATGGCCTTGCCTTCTTCACGAACTTCAAAATGAATGTGGTTGCCAAGCTCTTTCTTCAGCTCACTTGTTCCGGATTTGGCGAAAAGCGTTCCCTGCTTAACCTCGTCCCCGTTTTTCACCAACACATCGGACAAGCTTTGATAGATCGTTACGTAGCCGCCCGGATGCGTAATTTCTACCACATTGCCGTTGAGCGGGTGATTCTCAACGTGGGTGACTTTACCGCTTAATGCCGCGACTACATCAAAAGCCTGCTCATTCGCACCGCCAATATCGATTCCCGTATTCGGTATAAAGGTGTTGTCGTAATGCACCAGCGCAGCCTGACGCTCCTCATTGGTCGCCTTGGCATCATAGAACCGCATCAGCACCTGCACATCCTCCGGCTTGAGAACCGGCCATTGAATCTTCTCTTCCCCGACGACAACTTCCTTGGTTTCTTCCGCTGTCTCTTTGACAACGGTATCGTCACCTTGTTTCTCTTCGGAGATTTCGCTTGTCTGAGTCGGCAGATCCTGTTGCTGCTGCGCTCCCTGATAGACCCACATTAAGGTTACGATAATTGCTGCCGCGGCCATAAAAGCTGCCGGTGTCACCCATTTTTTCGACAGCAGCCTTTTCCATGAAGAGGCCTTAACAGCAGATGGTGCTCCCTGCATCGATTTGGGAGTTTCCTCCTGCTTTTGCTTGGACTTGTTTTGTTCACTCATATTGATCACCTCACTAGCCATTGTTGCCAGATCGGACTCTTTTATACGTGAGGCGATTGCTAATTTATAAGATTGCTAACTTTCGAATCTGCCAAGCCATACTGGCGCCGTGTCTATCTTCGTTCCAGAATAGTAGTGAGCTATAATCTGCGATGCTGTTCGGCCTCGCTTAGCCATGGCATCAGCTCCCCACTGGCTCATGCCAACCCCGTGACCGTATCCGAAAGTCGTAAATGTAATCCAGTTTCCCTGAATGTCCCAGGTAAACTGGCTGGAGCCAAGACCCAACTTCTCCCGAAACTCTCTACCCGTCAGATTCTTGTTTCCCACCTTCACCTGCTTGACCCTGCGGCCTTCTGTATAGCTTAGTACTTTCAATGACTTTTCTGCTCCCTTCCCCACCCCGAGCCTGGAACGGAATTCCGAGAGCCTCATGGTCGCCGTTTGCTTGTATTTGGGCGATAACGTTACATCCCATGGACTCGCGACACTCCTGAGATAAGGGACTGGATTGGCCCAGTAGTCTTCCGAATTTTCCGTATAGCCGTTGCTGGTAGAGAAGAAGAGCGCTTCAATAGGCTCTCCCTTATAGGTTATAATCTGTCCTGTGGTTTCTTCTACCGCTTGGGTCAGTTTAGCCAGCTTCTCTTCCGTTTCCGAACCCCAGTGCTTCTCCAGTTTCTTGAGTGGAATATATACCTGATCCTGAACGGTATCGGTAATTTGAACCGGTTCTTTCAACCCATTGGTCATATGTCGGACAATATAGGTTCTTGCCGCAATGGCCTGCGCCTTCAGCGCTTCAAGCTCAAAATCAGCAGGCATCTCCCCGGCAAGCACGCCCCTGACATAGAGCTCGAGCGGAACTTCTTCCGTCTTTTTCATACTTACAAGTTGAACCGATACATTTATTTTGGCTAGCGCAGCCGCAGCTTGCTTATTCTTCTGATAAACGGATGCCGAATGTTCCTCCGAAAAATCCCGATGCTCCTTGCCCGGACTCTCGGGAAGAGTCTTTGAAGACTGAATTGAAGCGGGGCGAGGCTTGGAGACCTCATGTTGTTCTGTGACAGACGACGGCGGAGCTGGGGAAGCTTGTCCCCTAAGTAATAGAATCACCCCCGTCATTACAGCTAGAACGATGCTCAACCAAAGCTTGTATCCTAAGGCTTTCATTCCTGTTCCCCCTCCGGTGCATGAAGCTGTTCAGCACATGCTAGACTCTGGACTCTCTCTTCGACGAGATACTACATCCTATGAACCGGATTAATAGGATAGAACAAAAGGTAGACGTTTTGCTTAGAAAATAGAAGCCTTTCTAAGGGGAAGTTTATACATTCATATAATCAAAAAGCGGGAATCAGCCTTGTGAATGGCTGATTCCCGCTATAATTTTAATTAAGCCCATGTAGGCTGTACTTTTAGTACAGGTATCTCTTTTTCCCGCTTGTAGCTTGCATCAGCCGAAGCTTGCTCGGCTGTTTCTGTAGAAGCCATAGCCGCAACCTCTTGATTGATTTCGGAGATTAGCTCGGCAACCGACTCCTCCTGCGGCAAGACAACTGTCTCCTCTTCGCGGCGGATTTCAGCTCCCAGGCTCCCCAGCTTTTTGGCAAGATCCACGTACCCGCGGTCCACATGATGCGTACCTGTAATTTCCGATTCGCCTTCTGCTCTTAATGCTGCGCAAATCAACGCGGCGCCGGCACGAAGATCCGTCGCGCAAACTTTGGCTCCAACAAGCGGAGTATTGCCGTTTACGATGGCGCTGCGGCCCTCTACCTTGATTTGTCCTTGCAACTTATTGAACTCCTCGACATGCATGAACCGGTTCTCAAATACCGTTTCGGTGACGACGCTGGTACCTTCCGATACCATCAGCAGCGCCATCATTTGGGATTGCATATCTGTCGGGAAGCCCGGATGAGGCAATGTTTTAACGTCTACTGAGCGCAATGGTCCTTCGGCTTTGACATGAAGTCCGTTGTCGCCTTCCCTAATTTCTACTCCCATCTCCTGAAGCTTGGAGATAACTGGAGCAAGATGGTCTGCAATCGCGCCTTCAACGTAAACATCTCCGCCGGTAATGGCTGCGGCAATTATGTACGTTCCTGCTTCAACACGATCCGGAATTACAGTATGGACCGCCCCTTTAAGCGATTGAACACCTTCGATACGGATAAGTCCCGTTCCCGCGCCGCGCACTTTGGCACCCATCGCATTCAAATAATTCGCCAAATCCACAATCTCCGGCTCTTTTGCTGCATTCTCGATGGTGGTCGTTCCCTCAGCGAGTGCAGCTGCCATCATTATGTTTTCAGTTGCGCCCACGCTTGCTACATCCAGATAAATTTTCGCGCCTCGCAACCTGCCGTTTATTTTTGCTTCAATACAGCCCTGGCCCAAATTGATTTCAGCGCCCATGGCTTCAAAGCCTTTCAAATGCTGGTCAATCGGCCTTGTGCCGATCGCGCAACCGCCTGGCAAGTAAATTTTGGCAGAACCAAGTCGTGCTAACAACGGACCCATGACCAGAAAGGATGCGCGCATTTTACGAACAAGATCGTAGGGGGCTTCAACCGCAGTCAATTGAGAAGCATGGATTCGCATCGTTTCACTTTGATAGGTCAGGCCCGCTCCAAGCGAACTCAACACTTTCTGTATCGTAATTACATCATCAAGAAGCGGCACGTCATGAATGACGCTTTCCCCCTCCGATGCCAGCAGAGAAGCTGCCAGAATCGGTAAAACAGAGTTTTTTGCACCGCTGACTTTTACGGTTCCCGTCAATCTTCGGCCACCGCGGACGATGATTTTGCTCATTTTAGCATTCCCCCCGCGCGCTGCGTTTCATTTCCTTTTCCAGTTAGAAAATGGTACGTAGCTAATATCACAAACTTCATCTTAGCACTTTACTTTGCATGTCGACAAGCGTTATTTTTTTGAATCAGCGTCCCTTGTTCTTGCCAAGCGGCTAAGGATATTGTCCCTGCTGCATTTTATAGGAAAATGAGAATATTTAAATTTTTTCACGCGTTGTATTACCCATTGTTTGCTTAATCCGCACAGGTTATTCGACAAACCATCTCAACTTGTTGAACCATTCAAGGTAATCCAGAAAAAAACGGGCAAATCCGTGACCGAAAACAACAGCCAACAGGATTTGGAGCATTCTCGCCTGAGGCCCTCGCGGCCGTTTCAGAAAAGCATCCAGTTTTAAATCCTGAATCACATACCAGGCAAACGTTATGCTGAGCAGCGTGACTACAATGGAAATCAACCCGTTTAATCCTATGGCATTACCTACACTTTCATACATAACGGATAGCAGCTCCCTTGCGCATGATTAGATAACAAGTATATCGGCTAACGAAGTGCTCGATATAAGATAGCCGCAAATTCAGCGCGTACAGCCTGCCCGTTCGGCTTGAAAGTACGGTCCGCATAGCCATCAATCCATCCTGATTGTTTTAATGCCGAAATCATTGGCGCTGCCCAGTGATTGGCTTTGACATCATTAAAGGGATTGGTTGCAACTTGATAAGTCTTTAGCCCCATCGCCATTCCAAGCATACTCGCCATCTCGGCCCGCGTTATGCTGCGGTCAGGCGCAAACGTTCCATTACTGTAGCCTTTTACCCATCCGGAATTGACAGCCTCCCTAATGGAATTATACGCCCAATGGCTGGACTTCAGATCCTTGAAAGCCATATTGCCTGCAGTATCGCTTTTGCCTGTCGGGAAAGCTTTGACAAGCAAAGCTACAGCCTCCGCTCTGGTAATTGGACGATTCGGCTCAAATCGATATCCACCTGTGCCGTTAATCATCCCGTCCCTGGCGAGAGCAACAATTGCGTCTTTGGCCCAGTGCCCGTCAATGTCCCTGAAGCCTGCAACAAGTTTGTCAATCTGTACGGAAAACCGATAATATTGATGATTAAAAGCTGCATTCGCCGATAATTTGATAAAGTAAGTCCCTGCCGCAAGCTTGCGGTTCGTTGTAATTGATGTCGATCCGCTTACTGAACGCGAACTGAACAGCGACTTCTGAGTCTTATCGAATACTTCCATTCCCATCGTGCGGTTGACAGGAATGTCGCCCAGCCTGATTGTCACTACACTTTCACCCGTCAGCCTCATTTGAAACCAATCCTGATCGTTAACGGGATCAATAACACCGACATAAGTGGTATCTGGTCTTACGGATGTCGCTTCGTAGGGCTTGTTGTTCGGTTCGTTCGGGTCTTCATATACGGATAAAAATTCAATTGATAATGTATAAATGCCTACAACGGGACTAGCATTGGAAGCCGCCGCGTTATTGATTCGAATATAATATTTTCCCGGCGTGACGTTTATTTGCGGCGACTCCTCCGGCTCCCCGTCGGAATTCTCGTCAATCTCCAGCATTGCGTCTCCCGCCCGGCCAAAAGCCATCGCAGGATCAATGCGCACCGTATCGGTCTCCATCTTCAGCTTCAAGGTTCCTGCTTGGGCGAACGTAATGGAGAACCAGTCGCGGTCTCCGGTCTGATGAAAGGTGCCGGTAAGCTTCTGATTGCGCGGCGACAGTGTAAAAGATTTGATGATGCTGTCATTGTCCTCGAAATCATCCGGTGCGATAGTAAAGCTTGAAGTGAGCAAGTAGGGGATGGTTTCCTTTTGTTGTTCACTGTCAAATTTGATCTCCAGATGCCCTTGACCCTGCTTGACTTTCAAGTCAACCGAAGTCGTGCCCATTTTCACAAGCTTCTCATCGAGTTTCTGTGACGCGGAATAATACGCAATCTTTACCGGCGGCATCGCCTGACCGGAATTTGTCATCCCCTGGAATTGAATCGTCAACGTCCCGTCATAGGGGATATCCATTTTAAAATAATCTTTGTCTTTCCCTGTTGTCAATTGCCCGGCCAACTGGCTGGCTATCGAAAATGGGAACGCCGTGCCGCGTGTATCATTGGGTTCTCTGAAATCTACTTTATAAGGGACCGTGAGCGCCGCATCTGCTTGAAGCAGCCCATAACCCGTTTGCGGATCCCAGCCCTTTGGACCTATATTTTTGGCCGTTTGCTTAAGCAACTCTCTAATTTGATAAGGCTTCATATCCGGATATTTGGCCCAGACAAGAGCCGCGACGCCAGCTACCTGCGGAGTGGACATGGATGTACCCTGCTCCTGTGCGTATCCACCGCCCAATGCCGTCGTATACACGGTCCACGGAGCCACAATATCGACCTCCGGGCCTGAATTTGAGCGCGGCTCCGTCTTGCCGCCGGCCGTTGCTCCTCCAACTGCAAGCACAGTGGGGTAGGCGGCAGGATACTTGACAGAGACCTTGGATTTCAGCAGCAGTCCGTCGTTGCCTGTGGCGGCTACAAGTAGCACGCCATTGCTTTCCGCATATTTTACGATATCGTGCATGTAGGGCGATTCCCTGTACAAACCGACAGACAGCACCACGATTTTGGCGCCGTTTTTAACCGCATAGAGGATGGCTTCACCGAGCCGGTCTTCATCTCCATAGCCGTCTTCATCAAGCGCTTTGATCGGCATGATTTTAGCTCGCCAAAGCATCCCTGAAATTCCTGCACCGTTATTGCCCACAGCCGCCAGTACGCCGGCTACCCGCGTACCGTGTCCGTTATCATCCTGAGGTTGTTTGCCGGGACTTACGAGATTCGTCCCCTTTACAAGGTTATCCTTCAAATCAGGATGGGTTAAATCCGCCCCAGTATCTACGACAGCTATTGTGAGCTTGGTTTGGGACGTTCCACTTTCCCAGGCTTTCTTAATCCCGATCTGATTCAAATAGGATTGCTTATCAAATAGAGGGTCATCCGGCGTTACCGAAGAAAGCAGCTGAACTTTGCCATTAGCCTGAACATACTCAATATCCGGATTGCCCCGCAAGGCGATGAGCCATGCCTCCAGATCTGTCTCCGGCTTGGGCCGGACCAGATTGACGCCTGTTTCGCTCATATGCTTCACTAGGATCGTATTGTCCGGCATCGCAGCAGGATCAAGCTCCGGATCGCGCCATTTTAGAAACCAGGTTCCATCTACGGATTCAGGGGTTTCGACCTCTACTTCTGGAGGAACGGCGATGCTCTCTTCTTCTTTCAGCGCTGTATCGGTTTCCTCCTGCTCCATAACCATTGCAGGTTGGGACTCCTGTATCAGCTCTGAATTGAGTTTGCCATCCTGACTGGAAGGCGCAGCCGAAATGGAGGGAGACAACACTGCAACCAGAACAAACTGCATGACAAACAGGAGGAGAAGCCACCTTTTGCCGATAGCCGGAATGGCCGCCCGTTTTATTGTTTTCCCTTTATCTGTATAGACGCGTACCCATGTTTTCATCATAATTGCCCTTAACCTCTTATTTCCCGTTTGAAACGATCGTTTCGCTTGAACTCATGAAGAATATATGACACTGTTCGAAAACTGCTAATGCTCCTATCTATTATATTCGTAAACGATACGTAATCCTATTGGATGTTGTTTCAAATTATCAACAAATCCATATGCATTTCCAGTTATGGAAAATGAGTGACCAATAAATTCAGCAGCGGGGTCGGCATGATGCCCCCCACAAGCGCCAACAGGGCACTTAACCAAATAACGATGACCGGCAGGACGGCCATTCGAACCTCTTCCCGTCCGTCGAAGGTGCGCATAAACATTTGACGAGCCAGGCGAAAATAATAGAAATAAGAAAAAAACGTAGAAATCAACACCAGTGCCCCTGTCGCATATTGATTGTATTGTGCGGCATTTGCAAGGATCATCCATTTTCCGATAAACCCTATGGAAACCGGCAACCCGCAAAGTGAAACTAGCAGAATCAGCACAGCAGCCGCTGTCATTGGCGCCCGATAGTACAGACCGGAGAGCGCACTCAGTCCCCGGCGTCCGGAAGCCCGGCATATAACCGAACCGGCGGTAAAAATGCCTGCATGCATAATAAGCGTTGCTATTCCATAAAATGCGGTTATTTGCCACTTTACAGTCGAAATACCCTCTGACGGAACAGAAGCGGCGGTAATGATATAACCGATATGAACGACCAAGCCTGCTTTGAGCAATTGTCCAAGATTCGTTTGTCTGATGGTCGTCAGGGACCCCCATATCATGAATACCGAAGCTGCCAGTTGCAAAATCAGATGACTCATTTCAGTTAGCCCCCAATCCTTGTATTCAGAGAGCTCAGCAGGTGACTGAAGCTGGCCGCGGCCTGATCCATCAGTAGAGATGGATACACACCAAGCAAAATTACAAACGCAAGCAGTACAATCATCGGAACAGCTTCAATGAATCGGGCATCATTCCATGAACCATCAGACTCCCGAGCAGTGCCAAAGGTCACACCTAGTACCGCACGGGGTATATATACAAAGCCGGGCAGCAGCCCGAGTACCAGCGCAACGGCAACCCCTTTCATGCTGTCAAACAATCCAAGCAGCGTCAACAGCGTGCCGTTAAAGCCGGACAAGCCTGGAATGCCAATCGCCGCAAGACCGGCAGCAATCAAGATACCGCTCGTATAAGGCATGGTGCGCGCCAACCCTCCCAAATCGTCCAGTCTGGCCGTTCCCGTGCGCTCCGTAATGCTCCCGACAATGAGAATTAATAGAGAAGATGTCAGACCGAGGCTTATCATTGTAACCAAGGCCCCCGTCAATCCTAGCTCATTCATGCTTGCAATACCGAGCAAAACAAGCCCGATTTGACCGATTGAGGCATAAGCAATCACCGATTTGAAATCTTCCTGTACCATCGCCGCAAGGCCTCCGTATAGGAGACTAAGAAGGCCTAATATTCCAAAGATGACCGACCCGGCAGCAGCCTGATCAGGAAACATGAAAAGGCCAAACCTCAGAAGCCCATAACCTGCTGCCTGCAAAATGCCGCCCACCACCAGCATGATGACAGCCGGAGGCGCCTGCTGGTACAATCTGAGCAGCCAGCCATGCAGGGGGACAACTGGCAGTCGAATCAAGAATCCCACAATAAAGAGAGTGAAAATCAATTGCTTCATACCTTCACTCATTCCAGAGGGTGGAACCATATCTTCTCCAGATTCCCCGAGCAGTGGCGAAGCCCAGGTGTCTGGACCGGTTATACGACTCTGCACGCTCTCGTAACTTCCGTTATATAGTACATGCCCGGACTCAGGCAGATTCCCTTCCGCTGTACCGCCAGTCCATAACAGAACAAAGGCCGACAGCAACAGAACAGAACCCAATCCGTGATGAACTAAAAAAGAACCTGCCGCCTGTTCACGCCGCTCGCCACCCCAAATGCCAATTAGCAAAAACATGGCGGGCAGCGACATCTCCATAAACAAATAGAAAAGTCCGATATCTCTGGCAAGCAAAAGACCAAGGAGCCCTGTTTCCAGCCATAGCAACAAGCTGTAAAATGCTTTAAAACGTTTTTTTATATGAACAAATGAAGCCAGCACCGCCATAACGGAGAGCAGTGCCGTCAAGACAAGCAAGCATAAGGACAGGCCGTCAAGGCCAAGATGATATTGCAGTTGGAGCGCACCGCTGTCTAAGGGCAGCTCAAGCCAGTCATACACCTCTCTGAACGCTTGTCCACCCCGCTCCGGCTGATAGGAGATAAACAAGATGAACGACAAGATTAAGGGCAGCAAAGAGGCTGCAAGCGCTCCATAGCGCATCCAGGAGACGCGCTCTTTGGGCATCAAGAGGATAGCTAATATGCCAACTATTGGCGCGCATATAATTATTGTTAAAATAGGTAATCCCGTCAGCATTACTTCTACCTCCTTCTCCCTAGCCCAGCTGCCTTCTTGATCAGCCGAAAAACGTCCCTTTCGAGCAGGAAACGGTCCAACCTATGAATGGATTGCCCGGCAGCTGCAATGGTCTGGAAAATGCGCTCCCATATGAATTCGATATAGAAGACTTCACTCAACACGCGCAATGCCGGGGAGCGTTCTTTCACCGATTGTTCTGTAAAAGAAGCAGCCTTTTTATAGCTTATAAAAGCCATACCCAGGCCCGCTGCAGTCGCAATAAGCTGGGGCAGCCATACGGCAAGTCTTGGAATTGAAGCTGCTCGCTCAGGATTTAGCCAGCCGAGCAGACCGCCATGTCCTCCCCACAGTGCCTCGGCCAATCCGAAGATGATGAGAACAAGGGCCAAACAGAGTGCAGGAGCAGCTATTGCTCGTTGACTCTTTCCCTCGGTTGTCCGCCACTGTTGTTGTAGCATGAAGAACAAACGAGCTGAATAGAGAACGGTTAAACAAACAGCAGCCAAACCAGCCAGAAACAAAGGCAACTGCTTGTCCAGTGCTGCACCGAGTATGTAACGAGTGGACCAGAACCCTGGGAACGGTGGCAGTCCTGATAAAGACAATATGCCTATAATTACAGCAAGCCGACGGGCATTGCCGCTGGCGCTGGCCAAACGATTCTTGGCATAACCGGAGTCATAGCTGGAGTTCGAGCCGCCCGCGCTTCTCTGAACCAAAGCGCCTCCCGCCATCAGCACAATTGTATGCGCTAAGGCATTCACGACAAAGACATACACAGCTCCATTAAGGGAATGAACGCCAACTGCCATCACCATCAGACCAAGTTGGCCGGCGGCCGAATATACAACTAGATTAGCCACACTGCTTTGCAGCCATGCAGTCAAGGCGCCGATGACCGCACCGACCACCCCGGCCCAGGACAATATCACCATAATGGAAGGAGCAGCCTGAATAATAGTGAAATTGCGGATTAGTAAAAAGAAGGCCGCCGGAACTAAAGTCACCGTATGAATCAGAATTAGAGCAGGCAATGGCGCTTTTACGGAATAACGCAGCCAGCTATGAAATGGAAACAGGCCCGACTTGGCCGCTGCCGCGACTGCAAGCAGACCGGCAATAACGGATATAATGCCAAGTGCGATACTCGTTGACTGGCCCTCAAACACATTTTGAATCGAAGCAAAATCAAGCGCTCGCTCGGGCATATACCAATAGAGCAGCATCAAGGCAAGAAGCAGCGCTGCATCCCCTATGCCGCCCCAAAGAAAGATTCTCTTGGCTGCCTGGCGCACTCCTTCCTTGTCGTACCAAAAGCCGGTCAAGAGCAAGACTGCCACACCAAGCAACTGCCAGCAAATAAAAAGTGTCAACAGATTGACAGCAAGCACAAAGCCAAGCATAGCGAATGCAAGCAGTGACAGATATCCTTGGAATACGGCGGATCTGTCATCATTTTCCATATAATAGAAGGAAAATAGTTGTACACAAAAATAAATCAAACAAAACACGGCCGCAATCAGGGAAGTAAGCGGGGTAATTTCAATCCCCAGCGATAGCGAGTAACTGCCTGCCTTCAACCAAGTGAAGCTGATACTGTATTCGTTATTGGAAACAAGCTGCTCCAGCAAAATCCATATCGACAAGAACAGGGCCAATGCCGATGATACAACGCCGGACAAGGAAGCTGTTCGATCCGCGGAACGCCCAAGCGCAGTAATGAGTAAAAAAGCCGCGAGCGGCAGTATAGGCACAATCCAGGCATATTGAGAAAACATTGTAGGCATCGGTTCCGCCTCCTATAGAAATCACCTTTTAAAAGTTTAACAAATGCTGTCTCTTGCGTCTATTGTCTATTCAAACTTCATAACTTTCACGCAAATTTCAAAAAAACCTGCAAAAACGATGAAGTCTCCATGACATCCATCGTTTTTGCAGGTTTTAGCCTGGCTTGCTTGCCTGAATCATACTTGTTTAAGCCTCTTGATAAGCTTTCAGCATCCATACGGTCTTCTCGATCCATTCCTGTCTGCCTACCAGCATATCTGCCGTCGGCGCATCTCCGACTTCATCAGCAGCCTCCGCAATTTCTTTGCTTTCTGCAGCAAGCTGCTGCAAATCGGCAGTAAGCTGCTTTATCATTTCAATTGCAGATTCCCCGCCTTCGGCTTCGCGAATGGAAGCAAGGGACAACTGTTCTTTCAGCGTCGACGTCGGCTTGCCGCCAAGAGTCAGTACTCTTTCCGCAAGCTCGTCCACTATTAAAGCAGCTTCATTATAAAGCTCCTCAAACTTCTCATGCAGGGTAAAGAAGTGAGGGCCTTTTACATACCAATGGAAATGATGGAGCTTCATATACAATACACTCCAGTTTGCCACTTGCCTGTTCAGTTTTCCGATGACCTCCAGCGAATGCTGTCTTTTTTCGGGGGCATGGGTTGCCATTGCAAATCCTCTCCTTAAAAACATAGTGTTTTTCATGTGCTTGACATCTGTTTACCCTTGTAATCAAGAACTCAAACAAGTTTATCATGTGAAAGGAGAGTCCAGTTTATGCAATCTTAGCCGCACAAGCGTAAACGGCTTTGCCGTCCTTTGAAGGGCAAAAACTTCGTTTCGCGGAGAAATAGAAGCCATTTATAAAAGAAAGTTTATAAATGCTTATATTTTAAAAAAATCGTCCCCCGCAGTAATCTGCGAAAGACGATTTGATTAACGATGTTTTTTCACATTGATCCGGTTCATGGCACGCTGCATGGAAAGCTCGGCACGACGGAAATCGAATTCGTCCTGTTTCGCTTTCAAACGCTGCTCCGCACGGTTTTTTGCAGCCATCGCGCGGTCAAGATCAATGTCAGTCTGGCGTTCAGCACTTTCAGCCAAAATAACAACCTTGTCCTTGCGAACTTCTACAAAGCCGCCGTTCACTGCAATGTACTCTTCCTGACGGTCTTTTTTGATGACGACAGGAGCAATTTGCAGTGGCGTAACAAAAGGAATGTGGTTCGGCAAAATACCGAATTCCCCTTCAATCCCCTTCACGCTAACCATATCAACATCCTGGGCATATACCTTGCGCTCAGGCGTTACAATTTCCAATAAAAAGGTGCTCATGTGAAATCCTCCTGCCTTTCGCCTTACAGCGTTTTGGCTTTCTCCACGGCCTCTTCAATCGCTCCTACATACATAAACGCCGCTTCCGGCAGCTCATCATGCTTGCCATCCAGAATCTCTCTGAAGCTGCGCACCGTATCTTTAACGGATACATACTTACCAGGAGTTCCTGTAAATGCTTCGGCAACGTGGAACGGTTGGGACAGGAATTTTTGAATTTTACGCGCACGCGCAACAGTCAACTTATCTTCCTCGGACAACTCATCCATACCCAAGATCGCGATGATATCTTGAAGCTCTTTATAGCGCTGCAAAATTTGTTTAACACCTTGAGCTACGTTGTAATGCTCTTCACCCAGAACATCAGGCGCAAGAATACGGGAAGAAGAAGCGAGTGGATCTACCGCAGGGAAGATACCCATCTCGGAGATTTTACGCTCCAGGTTCGTCGTTGCATCCAAGTGGGCAAAAGTAGTAGCCGGAGCCGGGTCCGTATAGTCATCGGCAGGCACGTAAATCGCTTGAATGGAAGTAACAGAACCCTTCTTCGTAGAAGTGATACGCTCTTGAAGTTGCCCCATCTCGGTTGCCAGCGTTGGCTGGTAACCTACCGCAGACGGCATACGTCCAAGCAATGCGGATACCTCAGAACCCGCTTGCGTGAAACGGAAGATGTTGTCAACGAACAACAACACGTCTTTATTTTCAACATCACGGAAATATTCCGCCATGGTCAAACCGGTCAATGCAACGCGAAGGCGCGCACCAGGAGGCTCGTTCATCTGTCCGAAAACCATTGCTGTTTTCGTAATAACGCCAGCTTCCTTCATCTCATGGTACAAGTCATTACCTTCACGTGTACGCTCACCAACACCCGCAAATACGGAAATCCCGCCATGCTCTTGTGCAATGTTGTTGATCAGTTCCTGAATCGTTACCGTTTTACCTACACCGGCACCGCCGAACAGACCGATTTTACCGCCCTTGGCATAAGGAGCCAGCAAGTCGATAACTTTAATTCCTGTTTCCAGGATCTCCGCCTGCGTGGACAATTCATCAAATGATGGCGCCTCACGGTGAATCGGAAGGTGTACTTCTGATTTTGCTTCGCCTACATTATCAATCGGCTCTCCCAAAACATTGAAGATCCGTCCAAGTGTAGCGGAGCCAACGGGTACAGTAATTGCTGCACCTGTATCAATAACCTCTGTGCCACGAACCAGACCGTCAGTCGAGCTCATTGCAACCGCACGAACCTTGTTGTCCCCCAGGTGAACGGCAACTTCAAGCGTCAGGTTGATCGCTTTGGTGTTGTCATCGCCTTTATGGTCAATTTTGATCGCGTTCAAAATTTCCGGCAAGTGACCGCGCTCGAACTCAACGTCGACAACTGGACCCATGACGGATACAACGCGTCCTTTTTTCATGTTTTTCCCTCCTGCTTCCTTCTTGAATTCCGTTCTATGATTGTGCGTTCGCTCCGGCAACGATTTCCGAAATTTCCTGGGTAATCGCAGCCTGGCGCGCCCGGTTGTAAGTCAACGTAAGATTCGATACCATCTTCGTTGCGTTTTTCGTTGCACTGCCCATGGCTGTCATACGGGCGCCAAATTCGCTGGCCTTGCCATCAAGCAATGCTGTATAAATCAGCGTCTCCGCATATTTTGGAAGCAGTACCTCTAGCACGCCTTCCGGTGACGGCTCATACTCATAGCTTGTGGCTGTGCCAGAGCCGCTCATATCCTCAAGAGGAAGCAGTCGCTTTTCAACCGGAATTTGGGTCAATGCATTCACAAACTCATTATAGTAAAGGTACAACTCGTCATAAGCGCCCTCTGCAAATTTCTTCACAGATGTATAAGCAATGGATTTAATATCCGCAAAAGCTGGCGCGTCAGGCAAGCCTGTCACTTCCTCCATAACTGGCATATTGCGCCGGTTGAAGTAGTCGCGTCCTTTGCGTCCGATGACGAACAATACATATTCGTCGTTGGACTTATGCCTTTGACGGATGGTTTGGGTTACTTTACGCAGTACGTTGGCATTATAGCCCCCAGCCAAACCACGATCCGATGTGATGACGAGATACCCCGTCTTCTTAACCGGACGCTTCTCAAGCATTGGATGCTTCACATCCCTCGTCCCGGAAGCAATGCTGTCCACAACTTCCTTCAGCTTCTCCGCATAAGGACGGGAGGCTTGTGCAGCTTCCTGCGCACGGCGCAGCTTCGCAGCAGCAACCATCTCCATCGCTTTGGTGATTTGCTTCTGGTTTTGGATTGATTTGATTTGGCGTTTTATATCGCGTCCACTAGCCATTCATTTCACCCGCCTTTATTGCCCGGTCCACAGTGGAGCCTGATCCTCGCTTAAGCAGGACAGAACCCCACGTGATCCCTGGGCCTGGTGTTTGGTTATATATTAAACGGAAACAGAAAAGCTGCGTTTGAATTTATTAATTGCATCCACAAGCGCTTTCTCGTTATCCGCTACAAGGTCTTTCGTATCGCGAATCGATGCTGCAATCTCCGCATGGTTGGAATCCAGGAAAGCCAGGAATTCTTTCTCAAAACGAAGAATATCGGCAACCGGGATTTCATCCAGATGGCCTTTAACTGCTGCATAGATACTGATAACCTGTTTTTCAACCGGCATCGGCTGGTTAACGCCTTGTTTCAGGATTTCCAGTGTGCGCGCACCGCGGTTCAGGCGGGAAAGCGTGGATTTGTCAAGGTCAGAACCGAACTGGGCAAACGCCGCAAGCTCACGGTAAGCGGCAAGGTCCAGACGGAGTGTACCGGCAACCTTCTTCATCGCTTTGATTTGAGCAGAGCCCCCTACCCGGGATACCGAGATACCAACGTTAACCGCTGGACGCTGACCGGAGTAGAACAGATCGGACTCAAGGAAAATCTGACCGTCTGTAATCGATATTACGTTTGTCGGGATGTATGCGGACACGTCGGACGCTTGCGTCTCGATGAACGGCAGGGCTGTCAACGAGCCGCCGCCAAGTGCGTCGCTAAGCTTCGCTGCGCGCTCCAGCAAACGGGAATGAAGATAGAATACGTCACCCGGATATGCCTCACGGCCCGGCGGACGACGGAGCAGCAATGAAAGCTCACGATAAGCTGCCGCTTGTTTGGACAGGTCATCATAGATAACAAGCACGTGCTCGCCTTTATACATGAAGTACTCACCCATTGCACAACCGGCATAAGGCGCCAGGAAGAGCAGCGGGGATGGCTCAGATGCAGAAGCCGTTACTACAATCGTGTAATCAAGCGCACCATTGCGGCGAAGTGTTTCCACTACGTTTGCAACCGTGGATTGTTTTTGTCCTACAGCAACGTAGATACATTTCATTCCGCTGCCTTTTTGGTTGATAATCGCATCGATTGCAATCGCTGTTTTACCGGTTTGGCGGTCACCGATGATCAATTCCCGTTGGCCGCGGCCAATTGGAACCATCGCATCGATCGCTTTGATACCCGTCTGCATTGGCTCATGTACCGATTTACGGTCAATTACGCCTGGTGCAGGGGATTCGATTGGACGGAATTGCTTCGTCTTGATCGGTCCTTTGCCGTCAAGCGGTTGTCCAAGCGGGTTAACTACGCGGCCCAGCAGCTCTTCGCCAACCGGAACCTCCATAATGCGGCCCGTTCTTTTAACTTGGTCCCCCTCGCGAATATCCGTGTAAGGTCCAAGAATGATGGCGCCAACGTTGTTTTCTTCAAGGTTTTGCGCCATGCCCACTACGCCGCTGGCGAATTCAAGCAATTCGCCGGCCATTACATTCTCCAGGCCGTGAATGCGGGCAATACCGTCACCGACGTTGATTACCGTACCAACATCAACGACTTGGATCTCGGATTTATACTTTTCGATCTGTTGTTTAATCAGCGTGCTGATTTCATCAGGTCTGATACTCAATTCGCTCACCCCTATCTTAACAGTGCTTTATGCTTTCAACGATTTTTCGAGACGCTCCAGCTTGCCGGACAAGCTTCCGTCATACAGGCGGTCGCCTATACGCACTTGAATGCCACCGAGCAATGCAGGCGCTTCGATTTGTGTTGCACGAATCTTCTTGCCGATCAATGCGCCGAACTGCGCAGCCACCTTGGCTAGCTCTTCTTCCGAGAGCTTCTGGGCTGTGTATACAGTCGCATCAGCCTGGCCAAGCGCCTCGCCAGCGATTTTCTTGTAAGCTTCATAAACTTCACTGATAATTCCGATCCGGCCGCGGCTGATCAGCAAATCAATACTTCTCAGCACATCCTCAGATACATGTCCATTCAGCGCAGTCTTTAACAATTCAGACTTGGCGTCCGAAGATATATTAGGAGTTCCGAGAAATTTGGAGACTTGCTCATCACCGGCAATTGCCTGCGCAACAAGCCCCAACTCGCTCTCAACAGCTGCCACAGCGTTGTTTTGCTGCGCCAGCTCGAATAGCGCTTTGGCATATCGCTTCGCTACGACAGTATCGCGGCTCATGATTTGCCTCCTACCTCTTTGAGGTATTTGTCTACCAGCTGCTCCTGGGATTTCTCGTCAATCTGCTTTTCAATAATTTTGGAAGCGATTTTAACAGACATTCCGCTAACTTCACCGCGAAGGGCAGCGATTGCTTTGTTTTTCTCGGTTTCGATATCTTTGACAGCTTCGTTTTTCAAACGGGAAGCTTCAGATTTGGCAGTATCCAAAATATCGTCTGCCTGTTTGCTGCTGGTCACTCTTGCTTGCTCTATAATCTCGTAAGCTTCCTTGCGAGCATCCTGGAGCGCTTGCTTTTGCTCAGTGAGCTGCTGCTCGGACTGCTTGCGATTTTGTTCTGCTGTTGAAATCTGTTCTTGAACGAGTTCTCTCCGCTTCTCCATGATGCCGAACAACGGCCCGAAAGCGTACTTGCTAAGGAACCAGTACAATAAGCCAAATGAAATAATGGCAATCACTGTCGATGTCCATTCAAAACTCAATGCTGAACACTCCTTTCCGCAAATGGTTTCCTAATAGATTTAGGGAACGACAATCATAACGAAGGCGTGGAGGCAAAGGCCTTCCCCGCCTTGAAATGATTCAGTTTAATTATTAACCAAAGAAGATCAGGAAACCAAGTACAACACCGATAATCGGCACTACCTCAACGATACCAACACCGATAAACATTGTCGTTTGCAGAGCGGATTTCGCTTCTGGCTGACGAGCGATACCTTCTACTGTTTTACTTACGATCATACCGTTACCAAAACCTGCGCCGATTGCGCCCAAACCGATAACAATTGCTGCTGCCAATAAATCCATTTGTAAGATCCTCCTTAAGGATGGTTTTTTAGTATTGCTGTTTATATATTGCTAATCCTGATTAAAGAATAGTATCTCTATTCAGGTTCATACGGGAAATCAATGTGCTTCGTGTTCTTCATGGACAACCGCTTGCGCGATATATACCATCGTTAGAACTGTGAACAGGAAAGCCTGAATCGCGCCTACGAAAATACTGAAGCCCTGCCATACAGCAAGCAGTGGAATACCAACCCACTTCAGCATGAGAATCGTAGAAATCAGAACCTCACCGGCGAAAATGTTGGCGTAAAGCCGGAGTGCCAGTGTAACCGGCCGTGCAACCTGTTCGATCAGGTTGAGCGGGAAGAATATCGGATATGGATGGAAGTAATGTTTGAAATAATGCTTCGCATTCATCTTGATTCCAAGCACGTGGATCAGGAAGAATACGATGAGCGCCAGACCTGATGTCACAGCAATATCAGCAGTCGGAGATTTCCAGAAAGCAATATGAGCGGCTCCACCCTTTTCATCAACAAGCTCCTGAGAAACGACAACCACATTCCCCCATTTCACCTCATGATGCGCATCGAATGTTACACCGAATGGCAGTCCCAAAAGGTTGGAAACGAAAATGAACATGATTAGCGTCGCTGCAAGCGTGATGAATTTCTTCGCTTTCTCCAGCGGCATTGTACTAGCAACCGTATTGTGTACGAACTCAAGGGTCCATTCCATAAAATTTTGCATTTTGGAAGGATTGGCAACCGAAAGCTTCCTGGTCGCCAGAACACCCAGAACCATACAGATGATGGTGGATACAACAATCGCGATAATGGAAGAGAGATCGAAACTCAGCCCCCCGAGCTCAATTATCGGGAATTCATGCATATTAGTTTTTCACCCCTTTCCGCTGGAATCTCTCAAGCTTTGAACAAAAGCAATTGCGAAAACTACCAATTGCACATAAAAACTGGAAATCAGAGTGGACGGCAGATTGAACTGTTCCGGAAACTTAACCGCTATCATGACAACAATTAACACCGTAGCCAATCGCGCGCCTAACCCGATGCTAACTCGCTTGGGGCGTTCCTGCTGGAGCGCCTGGTCAATCAGGTTGATCCTTCTTCGCAACAAAAGCGCATTCATAAGACTTGCCATTACGCCCAATATGATGCCTGCAGCAATAGTTTTGCCGTCAGGAACCATAAACCGGACCACAAGGCAAGCAGCCACCAAAAAAAGGGCAGAACGCACCGCACGCCTTACGATTTCATCCATCGGTATCCTCCAGAACCTTTTTGACAAGCAAAATGCAGGACAGAATACCGACCGCCAATCCGGTAAGAAGACCTAGCACGGTCCAGCCCTTAGAGCCGCCAAGCCAGCTTCCGACGAAATAACCTAAGCACATGCAAATTGCGACATTCATGCCCAGCACGCCAACCATTCCGGCGGCAAGCAACGGATTGTCCCTTTTATTCTTTGGATTCATGGCTTATACCCCTGTCAATCCTCATATATTTTATCGAAGCGACGCAAGGTTTGTCAATCAATATAAATTCAAACATTTGGTGAACTTAAATCGAAAAACCCTTGATGGCTATGGGTTCAAAGGACCTCCTAACCATACAGTACAACTGTATGCTGTCCGGTTTGGGGACATCACCTGCACCCGGGACGAATTATGAACGTTCTGTGAACGCTTTCGGTCGTGAAGACACCTTGCCAAAATGATGGAGTATGGCTTGAACAATACGAACAGATGCCTGCCCGTCTCCGTAAGGGTTTGCTGCGTTGCTCATCCGGCTGTACATCTCCGCATCATCCAGAAGAGCCTTGGCCCGCTCATAAATGACAGTTTCATCTGTGCCTACAAGTTCAAGCGTGCCCGCATCAATACCTTCTGGACGTTCCGTTGTATCGCGAAGCACGAGCGTCGGCACGCCAAAGGAAGGCGCTTCCTCCTGTAGTCCGCCAGAATCCGTCATAATCATGTAAGTATGAGGATAAAAGTTATGGAAATCGAACACATCAAGCGGCTCAATCAGCCGGACGCGCGGATGTCCGCCCAATATTTCATTGGCTGGCTCCCGCACTGCCGGATTCAGATGCACGGCATACACAATAGCAACATCCTCGTACTCGTCTGCAATCCGTTTAACGGCACGGAACACATTCCGATGCGGTTCGCCGATCGACTCCCTGCGGTGTGCCGTCATAAGAATCAGGCGCTTGCCTTTAGCCCATTCCAGTTCAGGGTGTGTAAAGTCCTTGCTAACGGTATATTGGAAGACGTCCGTCGCTGTGTTGCCTGTAATATAAATATTAGACTCCGGCTTGTTCTCCTTGCGCAGATTATCCGCTGAACGGTTCGTAGGCGCAAAATGAATATCAGACAGGACGCCGGCAAGCTGGCGGTTCATCTCCTCCGGATATGGCGACAGCTTGTTCCATGTGCGCAGACCAGCCTCCACATGCCCGACTTGAATCTGCTGAAGAAATGCAGCGTAACTCGCCAAAAAAGCGGTCTGCGTATCCCCATGGACCAGCACCATATCCGGCTGCGACTCATGCAAAACAGGCTCAAGTCCTTGCAATACGCGAACCGTGGTCTCTGTCAAGGTCTGACGCTCTCTCATGACGTTCAGATCATACTCTGGCTTAATCTTGAAATAATCCAAAACCTGATCAAGCATCTGACGATGTTGGGCCGTAACGCAAACAAGCGGTTCAATATGTTCCGGATGCTTTTGAAGTTCCAGCACAAGCGGCGCCATCTTCACTGCTTCCGGACGTGTCCCAAAAATCGTCATTATTTTCAGTTTTGACAACATTCTCACTCCTAATCCGTTAGCCCCTTATTAATTATGCATAGTTCCAAACAAGCGGTCTCCGGCATCGCCCAGGCCTGGGATAATGTAGCCATGCTCGTCAAGGCGACTGTCAAGCGCCGCCAAATAAATGTCAATGTCAGGATGTGCCTTCTGGACAGCTTCAACACCTTCCGGAGCAGCAATCAGGCACATCAGCTTGATCTGCTTGCATCCGCGGTTCTTGAGCGATTCGATCGCCGCATTGGCCGAACCGCCTGTAGCCAGCATCGGATCAATGACAATGAGCAAACGTTCCGTCGCATCGGTCGGCAGGTTGATATAATATTCCACGGGCCTAAGAGTCTCGGGATTTCGGGCTAGTCCGATATGTCCAACTTTGGCCGATGGAATCAGCTTCAGCATGCCTTCTACCATTCCCAAACCAGCACGCAGAATTGGGATCAGCCCGACCATTCGCCCCGATACCACCTTGCATTCCGCTACCGCTACCGGTGTTTCGACATTAACGCTGACAAGCGGTACATCACGTGTAATCTCATAAGCCATCAAGGTCGCAACCTCATCGACCAATTCCCGAAAATCCTTGGTGTTCGTATTCTTATCACGAATAAATGTCATCTTATGCTGAATTAGCGGATGATCGCAAACGATCAATCTGCCCATGAATTCGTCCTCCTTAACCATCTGTTCAACTTTTTTATCCCAACTATTATAGCATTGTCAGGACAAGGCTGCACGAAAAACAATTGGAGAACTTTTTGACAGGGCAGGGTATTCAACCATAAGTCCAAGCAGGTTTGAGCCGAATGATTTGGCATAAGTTGAAGGAAAGACATGAGGAGTAGTCGACAAAAGCGCCGCCCTAAAAATGCGGTTACCCGCACCTGGAGCAGCGCCCTGTCAGAGTGAAAATTAGTAATTCAAAGTTTGGTAAAGCGGGTATTGAGCTGTCAACTGGCGAACCTTAGTTTTGGAAGCCGCCAGAACCGCCTCGTCTTTGGTGTTGTGCAGCACATCAGAAATAACTTCAGCAATGACCTTCATTGCTTGCTCATCCATGCCGCGGGAAGTTGCAGCAGGCGTACCCAGACGGATGCCGCTTGTTACAAACGGGCTGGTCGGATCGAACGGGATGGCATTTTTGTTTACTGTGATGCCAACTTGGTCGAGCACATGCTCCGCTTCTTTACCTGTGATATTCAGGCCGCGAGTATCGATCAGAAGCAAATGGTTGTCCGTACCGCCGGAAACAATGTTCAGGCCGCGGGAAATCAGTTCTTCTGCCAGCACCTTCGCGTTTTTAACTACATTTTCACCATATGTTTTGAAGGAAGGCTGAAGCGCCTCTCCGAATGCAACCGCTTTGGCCGCCACGATATGCATCAATGGGCCGCCCTGTGTTCCAGGGAATACTGCTTTATCAATTGCTTGCGCCCATGCTTTGCGGCACAGGATCAGACCACCGCGCGGACCACGCAATGTTTTGTGGGTTGTAGTGGTAACAAAATGCGCATGCGGAACCGGGCTCGGATGCTGTCCAGCAGCAACAAGACCTGCGATATGCGCCATATCAACCATAAACAGCGCGCCTACATCATTAGCGATTTGACCGAGCTTTTCAAAATCGATAATTCTCGGATATGCGCTTGCGCCTGCAACGATCATTTTCGGACGGTGCTTGAACGCTGCCTTGCGAACTTCTTCATAATCAATTGTAAAGCTGTCTTCACTTACGCCGTACGCCACAAAGTTGTACAAAAGTCCGGAAGCATTAACCGGGCTGCCGTGCGTCAAGTGTCCGCCATGGGCCAGATTCATGCCGAGTACAGTATCCCCAGGTTTGAGAGCCGCCAGATAGACAGCCATGTTCGCTTGTGCGCCGGAGTGCGGCTGCACGTTGGCATGTTCGGCGCCAAACAACTCGATTGCACGCTTGCGTGCGATATCCTCAGCGATATCTACATACTCACAACCGCCATAGAAGCGTTTGCCAGGGTAACCTTCCGCATATTTGTTAGTCAAAGCGGAGCCCATAGCTTCCAGAACCGCTTCGCTTACAATATTCTCGGAAGCGATCAATTCAATATTGTCGCGCTGACGTTGAAGCTCCAGATTAAGCGCGTGTAAAATCTCAGGGTCCTGCTTGCGTAAGTTTTCCATTGTACTTTCTCCTCCTGAAACCGTGTTGACGGCAAAATATTTATATAAATAAAATTACATACAGGTATCTGGTTGATAATTCACAGAGGGTGAATCTTCAACTTTAAAATCATTGATCGTATAGACGGCCCGTGCGCCGCCGATCAGCTTTGGCCTTGTCCAGGCCATCGTTATATGCGCCTCGCCAAACTGCTTGATTGACGGTCTCGCCGGCACAGCTACCCGCCGCAGATGCATCCCGATGAACGTATCCCCGATATCAATTCCAGCGTGAGCCTGTACCGTCTCCACCAGACAAGCATCCTTCAGATGCCGATAAGCATAGGCGGCCATTGAACCGCCCGCCCCCGGAACCGGGACTGCGGCAACTTCCTCCAGACCATAGCGTTCCGCCGCTTCCCTCGGCAGGACAAGCGCCCTGTTCAGATGCTCACAACATTGAAAGACCGGGTAAAATCCAAGCTGCGCCTGAGCAGCAGCTACTCCTTCATAAATAACCTGCGCTACGTCCAGCGTACCTGCCGTTCCGATATGGCGGCCAAGCACCTCACTGGTGCTGACTCCGATTACGAGAAGCTGGCCAGGCTTTAGTCCGCCCGCAGCTGCAAGCTCTCGGACCAGCGTCTCCATCTGCATAGTAATTTCCTGAAGTCTGGTATCCATGAGGGTCCGTCCTTTACGGTTGAAGGCTGAACCGGTGTTCCAGTTCTTTAACCTTGTTGACCCGTCCGGTATGGCGCTCCCCTTCGGAGAAAGGCGTCTCCAGCCAGATACGAATAATTTCCTGGGCTACCCCCGGGCCAATAACGCGCTCACCCAGTGCAAGCACATTGGTATCGTTATGTTCACGCGTTGCCTTAGCCGAGAACAGGTCATGTACCAGCGCACATCGAATGCCAGGGACCTTGTTAGCCGCGATGGACATGCCGATTCCGGTGCCGCAGATCAGAATTCCACGGTCAGCGGCGCCCTGAACGACGCGGTCGCATACGGTGATCGCATAATCCGGATAATCGACAGATTGCTCGCAATTGCATCCCAAATCCTCAACTTCGTGACCGAGTTCCTGGAGGAAAGGCACAATAACATCCTTTAGCCGGTAGCCGGCATGATCAGCACCAATAGCGATTTTCATTCATAAATCCCCCTCATAAGATCTGCCCAAGGTCTTTTGCCGGGCATAAGCTTCATTTCGCTCGTACTTATTATACCTGATTCGTCCTATCTTAAAAGACAAGAATTCCTAGCTCAGCGACACTCTCCCAAGAAATTTATAAATGCACATATCCCCAAAAAAGACGAAAAAGAGCAAGCGCGCAAACTACACACGCAAGCTCTTTGCCCAGGCGACCGGCCGTTTACTCCGATGCTCCATCGTGGTTACCCACTCTCGTCGCCAGTTACACCGGATCTGCTTTATCTTCTTCATCATAACGGAATTTCGCAGCAAAATCAATCTTCTGTTCGCCTAAATTTCCCCGCTCCGCAACTTGTTCACAAGACGCTCCAGCAAGATGGAAATCTCATCTGCCGCCTGCTCGTATCGGGAAAGCGGCCCGCCGAATGGATCGGCGATATCGAATCCGGGAATACGTCGCTCCAGTTCCAGCACGCGCTGCCGCTGCTTGTCACTAAGCTTGCCTCCCAGCACCCGATTCATATGCAGTTCGGTATACAGCGTCTCCAGCTCTGCAATATCTGCCAGCACACCGGGATCATCTTCTACGTATTCCTTTAATGTATAAGCCTTATCTACAGCTTGCGGATAGCGCTCCAGCAAATGGCGTTTATGCCCTGTAGTCATAGTTAAAATCAAATCCGCCCTTGCGACCGATTCGGCAGTCACCGTTCTCGAAGAGCCAGAGTGAACGATATCCATCGCAGCAAGCGCCTGCAAAGCAAAAGGAGATACTGGAAGCCCGTCCATGGTCGAAACTCCAGCGGAACGGGATTCAACAGAAAGCCCTGCGACAGCCGCCTTTTGTCTGAGCAGCGCCTCTGCCATCGGGCTTCGGCAAGTGTTGCCTGTACATACAAACAAGATGCGTTTCATGCTGTGCGCCTCCTTCTGGTTCTATCATCCATGTACACTGTGGTCATCCGACTTTGTTTGTTGTTCATCTTATATGTCATAGCTTACCACGTTTTAATTATAATAAAAACATGACCCCAAATGCGAGCAAAACCATCCCCCCGCAAGCTTCTCCGTACTCGCCCAAATTATGGCTGACACGTCTGCCAAGCAGCAAACCCATCACAGACATCAACCCGCCAAAAATGCCGAACATCATGACCGTCATCAGCAAATCCGTATTGAACATTCCAAGCGAAACACCGACGGAGAACGAATCAATACTGACACTGAGCGAAAAGACCAGCACGCCCCACAAAGTGCGGTGATTGAAGGAGGGGACAGCATCTCCTCTGAACGAGCTATATATCATATGACCGCCGAGCAAGATGAGCAACCCGCCAGCTGCCAGTACTGTTACATCGCCAAGCAATGAACTCATATAACCGCCGGTAAACATGCCAGCTAGCGGCATTAAAATATGGAACAGCGCAATGACTGAACTCAGTATTAAAATATCCCGGAGACGAATCCCCTTTAACCCGATGCCGATGCCAAGCGAGAACGCGTCCATGCCGAGCGCAATCGCCATAAAAAGGATAGTCAGAAATTGGCCCGCATACGCGTTTGCTGCTATCATCCATATACCCCCTTGTCCGCTTCTCTCTCATTCATATGCGGACAGGCTCAGGATCATGACGAACAGCCAGGCCTAGACATGCTGAAGCTGATTGGACGCCGCTTTAATCAGACGATTCATATATGCAGCTCCTATTCCCTCGGCCCTGCACGCCTCAGCCCAGATCAGCTCAATGCCCTGGGTGTCGAATTCACGCAGCGCGGCATACAGACCGTGCGCAGCGCTGCGTATGTCGGACAAGCTGCCGCAGGAGAGGACCAGATCAGCCTCATACCTGCCTGCATGTTCTTCAAAAGCAAGCACCCCTGTGCGTTCGCCCCGAATGGATGCGGCGGCAAGCTCGCGCCGAATATGCGCCTGCACATGCTTTGGCTCTCCATCCACGACCCGCACGCTTCCCCGCGGGGCATAATGCCTGTACTTCATGCCTGGAGAACGGGGAGCCGCTTCCGGTCCTATGCTGCCAGCCGGATCACTTTCCTCAAGAATATGCCCCAGCTTCTGCAACTCTTCGCGCGTTACCCCTCCGGGGCGCAGAATACGAATTGCCTCTCCCGATAGACCTTCTACAATTTCAATAACGGTCGATTCCAGCCCGACACCCGCCGGACCATCGTCAACCAGGCCGTCGATACTGCCGGATAAATCTTCAGCTACATGCGCGGCAAGCGTCGGGCTTGGACGTCCGGAACGATTGGCGCTCGGAGCAGCTACCGGACAGCCGGACGACTCAATCAACCGCAGTGCGGTACGGTGCTGCGGCATTCGCACGCCCAATGTATCCAGGCCCGCTGTGACAAGAGCGGATACAGCACCCTCCTTGACGGGCAGCACAATGGTTAGAGCTCCCGGCCAAAAACGCTTCATCAATCGGTCAGCGAGTTCTCCCCACGGTTTGACCAGTTGGAGAAGCTGAGTTGTAGAGGCAATATGAACAATGAGCGGATTATCTGAGGGCCGTCCTTTGGCCGTAAAAATTTTTGCTACAGCATCTGTGTTTCGGGCATCTGCCCCGAGGCCGTAGACCGTCTCTGTCGGGAAAGCGACCGTCTTGCCCTCCTTGAGACAAGCCGCCGCTTCCTCGATATCCTGCCTGTTTGACTCCTCATCCTGCTGCAGATGCCAGACACGGGTATTTATGGGTTCCACTTCGCACTCATCCTTTATGTTGAAAATAAGGCCCAAATCAAACAGCGATTTTCGTTTCTTTGGTTCAGCTTATATAGCCAAATCTGTTGACTGACGAGTAATTATACCATAAAACAAAAATAAATGACCCGATGTATGAACCATACCGGGCCATCTGATAGCGTCGATTAGAACAGGTCATTGAAAAAATCTATGACAGACTGGATAAGCTCCCAGATAAAAAATTTCACTTCCGGCGCTGGAGCCTCGAACGCATCCGCAGTGCCGCCTGTTGCCGAATTGTCTGGAGATTCCATAGCCGCTGCCGACACTGTCGCTTCCCCGCTCACGCCGTCTACAAAGCAAAGGGGAGGGAACAGCACGCACCACCAGTTCTGTCCTTCACCGCTGCCGAGCGTAATTCGCAATGCCTCGTAATCGCCAGCCGGATAGACGGTTTTTCCGTACATTTTGGTAGGGAAAGGGACGACCCCGAGCTCTACCTTGTATCCGTATGTGAAACCCCGGGTCTCCAGCACCTCGCCAACAGTCTGTTCCAGCTCTGGAAGACGGGATTCGATCATCAGCCGCGCCTGCTCGATCGTCTGAGGGCCTTGCGCCCAGCCAGCCATTTGCTCCACGATCGCATCACGCACATGACGTTTGATAGCCTGATCCTGGGGAGAATCCGAGTTGGCCAGCACACGCAGCCGGATCGCTTCCTCAGGAATAGCCCCGTTTACAACTGCAGCATCAATGCGATGCCCTTCCCAGCTCATCAGAAGAACAGCCAAAGCAAAGACCAGAAGACCAAACGACTTGCGAAACGAATTACGAGTATGATTGCGGATTACCATATGACACACAAGCTCCTCTCATCCGCACCCGTCGGTGCGCCGCTTGCGTTCCGGAACGTCTATGTCCCTAGTATGTCCGCCTGCTCACTCTTTAAACCTATCAATCTCCAAAACTTTCAATCACGAATCTTCTTGAAGCACACCGTACTTCACCTTCATCCGGGTCAATATCTTGATCCAGCGTCCGGCGAACAGTCCCAGGAAAAACACATTGCTCAGCGCATGGGCCAAATCAAAATAAAAGCTCGCCGCATAAGCCATGGCAAAAGTATGCCAGGTCATCTCGCCGAAGTAACCGATAATATACCAAATGTTCATGATCCAGCCGAACAGAAAGCCCCAGACAAATCCGAATGCGATCCGGCCCCAGCGCGTCGCCATCCATAGCCGGTGTCGCAACAGTCCGGCGGAGAAGCCCATCATCCCCCAGCAAAACATCTGCCAGGGCGTCCACGGCCCCTGTCCCAGGAACAGGTTCGACACCACCGCAGCCACACTGCCTACAATAAAGCCCACCTCCGGTCCAAGCACCAGCGCGCTTACAATAATGACAAAGGAGGTTGGCTGGACGCTGGGGAGCGAGACGAAAGGCACACGCCCCACTGCGGCAATCGCTGCCAGCATCGCAATCATGACCATGCTTTCGGCATGGAAGGACTTGCGTTCAAATCGGACCCAGAAAGGTATCATGACAGCTACAATCATAATAATACTCAGCGGCAGATAATATTCCTCCCGCCATAGCGCTGCAATCAGCAGCACAAAAGCGATCGCGAAACCGCTTAGGTAGAGCCCTTGGCGAATGCCTGCCACCTATTGATCACATCCTCTTCGGTCACCAGCGAAGGCCACCGCTCTGCCGCGACACGCTGGACTACCGTAGTGTAGAAATAATTTTGCTGAAAAAAGGAAGAGGTTTCCTCCGGTCCAATCACCGATCCGTTGAACAGCATTGCGCTTCGGGTGGCATAGCGGGCTGCGAACTCCACATCATGGCTGACCATCAGAATGGAACGGCTGCCCTGAAGCCATTTTCCCAACAGCTCTGCCAACTTTTCCTTTTGATAGGGGTCCAGGCCTTTGGTCGGCTCGTCAAGCAGCAACAGCTCAGGATCAGCGAGCAGAACAAGAGCCAGAGCGGTCTTCTGCTGCTGACCGCCGCTAATATCATAAGGGTGGTGGTTCAAAATCGGCTCGAGTTCAAACAGGGTTACCATCTCCTCCAGTCGGCGCTTCTGCTCCGCTTCTGAAAGATCAAGCCTGCTGAGCCGCTCGTCCAACAGCTCCCGTACAGTATCGCGGTTGAAATAAAGCAGCGGATTTTGCGCGAGATAGCCGATACGGGCGATCCGCTCCTTCTCCTTCCACTTGGACAGCGGCTTCCCGTCCAGTTCTACCGCTCCTCTTTGCGGCTTCAGCAGGGAGGACAGCACGCGCAGCAAGGTTGATTTTCCTGCTCCATTGCCTCCCATGAGCGCCATCAGTTCCCCTTTGCGAACTTCAAAGGAGCAGCCGTGCAGCAGAAACGGCGAGTCTTTCTCATACTGGAAAAAGACCGAGCGGCACTTGAGCATGATGGCATCCGCGGAGGAACGGCCGCGTATACGAAGTTTGCCGCTGCTTGGTGCATCATCAACAGGCGAAGGTTGAGAAGACTCTCCTGCATCACGGCCGGCTCCCCGCTCTCCCTCCACCCGCGCCATCCACATCTTTCCTTCCTTAACGGTAAGCGGGATGGCTTCTGCCTGGCGGTCTGGCCATGCCAATGCCATGCGGCTGACAGCCGGAAGGAATGTCCGCGCTGCTTTATCGCCGCTAGCCCATACGTCTGCAATTACCTGGCGGGCCGGGCCGGCATATTTCACCGTGCCCCTATGGAACAGACAGACACGGCTTGCGTATGGGAAAAGTTCCTCCAGCCGATGCTCGGCTATCACAACAGTTATGGACATTTCCTCATTCAGTCGATGCAACACTTGTAAAAACTCCTTGGCTGCAATCGGATCAAGCTGTGCGGTCGGTTCGTCCAGCAGCAGCACCTTCGGACGCAGCAGCAGCACCGAAGCCAGATTCAGAAGCTGCTTTTGCCCGCCGGACAGCTCATGTACAGATTGCCTGAGCCAGCCCTCCATCCCGAGGAAGGAGACCATCTCCGCCATCCTGCGCTGGATAACGGCAGGCGGGAAGCCCAGATTTTCCAACCCGAATGCCAATTCCTGCTCTACCGTGCCCATCACTATCTGGGCTTCGGGGTCCTGGAACACCATTCCGATCTCCGAAGCCGCACGCTGCGGCGGAAGTTCTTCGAGCGGACAGCCGTCGTAGAGGAAGCTCCCGGTGCGCTTTCCTTCCGGCCAGATTTCCCGTTTCAAATGACGGATGAACGTCGTCTTCCCCGAACCTGTCGAACCGCAGAGCAGGACAAACTCCCCTTCCGTTATATCCAGAGATATGCCGTGAAGGGCAGGCTCCTCCTGTTCGGGAAAGGTAAAGGTTACATTCCGGATCTGATAGCGCGCCATCTCATCACCTCTCTGATATCCATTACAATCGGCGCCAGTAAAAAACCGGCAAAACAGGCATAATGCAATACGGTTAAATACGATAAATCCGGGAGCATAAGCTTCGGATAAACC
Source organism: Paenibacillus roseus (assembly GCF_016424485.1). Taxonomy (GTDB): domain Bacteria; phylum Bacillota; class Bacilli; order Paenibacillales; family Paenibacillaceae; genus Paenibacillus_D; species Paenibacillus_D roseus. Next base: position 8,303 of record NZ_JAELUP010000061.1, on the reverse strand, counting down.
GAATAACGACCGTAGCCAAGCGCAGCCCCAATTAATGTAAGCAGACCGGTAACCGCCAGCCACACAAGCATCTGCCAGTCCCGGCGTTCCATCCGGTAGACGACCGCCGAGCTTCGTTTGCCCAATCCGTAGCCTCTGGAGCGCATCGACATGCCGGTCTGGAGCGCTTCCTCCAGCGACCAACTGACCAGCGTATGCATCGTCTCCATCGCTTCTTTGGCCTGAAGCCACTTCTTCTTTTTATATAAAAAATATCCCTGAGATTTCTGCACCCGGATGATCTCCATAATCCGGCGCTTCAGCAAAGGGACAAACCGCATCGCTACAGTAATGACCAATACAGTGCGCGGCGCTAACCTCGCAAATAAATATAAGAAACGGTTCGGGGTGATGATGCTGTTGTAGCCGATAAATCCGATAAGCACGGCAAGCAGCGACACGGCAAATATCGCTCCATAAGCAATCGCCTCAAGCGTGACCGGCAAATCCCTGAAATAAAATAAAATCGTCCTGCCCCGGCTCGTAAGCAACGGATTGCTAATGAAGATAATGAGTGCCATCAACAGGTAAAAAGGCAGCGGCCTCACAAGTCCGCGGCCCCCATCCTGCAAAACAGCAATGGCAATTGCCACGGCCAGCACGGTCAGCAGGTAGAGCGGGTGCTTCAGCATGACCGCTGCTCCGAAGACGACGACAAAATAAATGAAGCTTATGGCCGGATGAAGCGAGTAAAAGCCGCCGGGCCATTTATTCTTCTTTTCCATCCCATAAACCGCCCATCTCTACGCCAAGATCCTTGCCCAGATCCTCGGTATAGCGCCACTCGATCTTGTCTCCCGCCTTGACAGACCATACGCCAGCTCCGCGGTTTGGATACTTGCCATTAATGTTGTACATCCATCCGCTGCCGGAGCCGTAATCAAATTCGTAGATATTATCGATCCCCTCAATATAGGCGGTTGCGCCTCTGCCGCGGAACTCCATATGAATCTTGTTGGCACGCGTCACACGTTTCAGCACATCCAGCACGGTATCGTTCTTTTCAATCTTGACCTCGGTCGTCTTCAAAATATCCCCCACATCAGACGGCCCGACGATGGTGAAGTTCACTGTATCCTGCTTGCGGGCAGCAGAAGACTTCGTATCCTTGTCCCCGGCTGCTTGGGACGGCTCGGTAGCCGTACTGCCCGCCCTGCCTGTTTCGCTGTTGGGCGGAGCAGCGGAGTCGGCAGGCTTTGGCGTCTTCACCGTCCCCGAGGACGGTTTTTCAGAAGAACCAGAGGCTGCTTGCCCGGCTGACTTGGATGTTCCACCTGAAGGGACAGTCTCCACGCTGGAAGACCTCGTTCCTTCCTTGTCCGTCTCTTCCCCTTTTGCGACGCCGCCTGCTGCACCAGCGGGGCTGCCCGAGTCTCCCTTCCCATTTGCGGCCGGTTGCTCGTTTGAATCAGCGGCCGTCTGTGCGTCAGGCGAGGCCGATGATTCTTCTGCGCCCTTGGTCTGATTCCCGGTCTCATCTACAGGCTGCCCATCGGATTTGCCGCCCGACAAGGCGGCTTCCTCCTGCCGGCTGCTCCCTATATCGCTATGCGATTGCTCTGTCCCATCATTATCCTGCTCAACGTCCTGCTTGTGAGCGGCATTGGAAACCTTGTCCCCTTGCTCTGATATCTCGTTAGATTCCCCGATTGAGCAGCCTGCCAGAATAGCTGCCAGCAGGATGAAGCCTGCGACAAGAAGCAGACAGCGCCTTTGTGTCCGATGCAAAATAATCGGTCGCCTCCATTCTTGTGAAATTGCAGTTGGCCCTTTTAATCAGGAAAAAGAGACGAGTCGTCTCTTTTTCCTGTATGGTTCTAAATTTGATAGGCGCTTGCTTAAGCAGCCTGTTTGTCAGACTCGTAAAATTGCATCAAAATAAATACGGCAAGCTCGCGTGTTACGTGTCCCGCAGGACTAAACGCACCGTTCTCCCCTGTCATCAAGCCTGCTTGATAGAGATAAGTCACCGATGGAGCCGCCCACGGCGATACTTGCTGCAGGTCAGAAGGCTGCTTGCCGCTGGTCTGCCTGGCATCTGCAAATCCTAGCGCCCTGCCCAGCATGACGGCCATTTCCTGACGCGTGAGCGATTCACCCGGTCTGAAGGCGCCTGCACCGGAGCCTGTTACAATCCCTGCTTTGCTGGCTGCGGCGATGGATGCTGCATACCAGCGATCTGTCATTACATCAGTGTATACCGAATTGGTCTGCTCTTCAATATTTAATCCCAAGTAGCGAACCAATACGGCGGCAAATTCAGCTCGTGTCATCTCATGCTCCGGCATAAATTGCCCCGAAGCGCCCGTCCCCTGAACGAACCCTGCTGCTGCGGCTTTGTGAACCGCATCAACTGCCCATGGCGAGATGTTCGATTCATCCTTGAATAATTTGCTTATATCCGGCTTTCCTTCCATTTGCGCACCTGTTTTTCGGATGTCCGAGAAATCATAAAGCGCCTTTTCCTTTTGCAAGAACCGCTTGTGAGCGAGCAATCCCAGCAGACCCTGATGGGTCGCCATGAAGTTGGACTCTCCGCCAACGCTATGAGCGATGCCGCCATCCGCATTCACAAAACGGATCAGGTTGCTGTGCAGGTTGCCTTTTTCCTTCACGAAACGCTTATCGTCCAGCGGGATGCCCAGTGCAGACAAGGCAATGATGACCTGGGATACACTTTCGCTGTTCTCCTTGCCCCAAGCGTTCATGCCGCCATTTTCAAGCTGCTGCCTGGACAGCCATTCCAGTGCTTGATCTCTGGCTTGCTTTACTTTATCCTGATGCTGATAACCAGCCAGTGCTTGAAGAGACATAGCCGTGACATCCACATCACTTTCTCCATCCTGATCTTTGCTAAGCGGGAAGCCGCCATCTTTATTCTGTTGGGTCAGGAGCCAATCTATCAACCGCTCGCGGTTCCATTTAGCGCCCAGCGGAATTTTTGCGCCCGCAGCATCAAAGGCAATCAGGGCATAGATCGCTCCATTCGTGCCTTGCGCGGTCAATCGCTCATTGTTGTAGATTTTCTCCAGAAAATCGAATCCGGCAATTGCGGCAGGGTCTTTCCCAATGGCTGCAACAGCCATCACGGTGCGTTCATAATCGGTCACTTTGCGGAAGCTGCCGTTCACTTCCTTCACATAGCTTTCCAGTGACCTGTAGTACGTATCAGGAACTTGTTTGCCTGAGCGCACCAGAGCAATTGCGTCCCAATCATGGAAGGGATCATAGGTCTTGAAATCTGTATTTTTCAAAATCCAATCGGCTGATTTTTGAATGAAGGCATTCAAGTTCTCCAGCAGGGTGGCGGCTGGCACCAGATTTCTCTGGGCATCGATTAATTCCCTCAACAGTTTGACAAGTTCCAGGTCATTGTAAGCATTGTCCTTGAGCGCATTCTCTACCAGGTCGATAACCCGCTTCAGTTCACGCCAGGACGAAGCTGTATAGTCGGCCTCTTTAAGAGCCTGAACCTCTGCAAGCTTCTTTTGCAATTCCTCCCTGTTATTGGAGCTGACTATAGAATCATATCCCCCAATATCCTTGCCCAAATCTTTCGTATATCTCCATCTCAAAACATCGCCATCTTTGAGAAACTTGGTGTCTGCGCTGTGGTCCGGGTACACGCCATTAACCGAATACATCCATCCGCTATAAGGGCCATGGTCAAATTCAGACAGTCCATCAATTCCTTGTACATATAGCGTGCTGCCCGACCCAATGGCCCTGATGGAGATATTGCGGTTTAGAGCATAGCGCCGCATTAATGAATAAGCGGTATCCCCTTCCGCAAGCGGAACGAGCACCGGCTCTACAATGTAGCCCTCATTGATAGAGATTTTTTCAATGGACAGCTTCACTGCAGGATCACTGCCGCCGCTGCCCGGAGACGGATTGCCGCCGCTGTTGTCAGGCCGATATGTAACAATAGCCGCAAATCGATTGATCTTTACGACCAGATTCCCATCTTCCTCATACGAATATGCGGCAAGCGAAGCATCCTTGTTTAGAGGGATGGGATGGAATTGATCATTTTCATCATAATAGCCCGCTTGATAATCGCCTTGCCCGTTAAAGGTTATCGTCGCATGACCCTCGAATGAGGTCGAAGTCTTCCCTCCGAAGCGGATGGCTGACTTGACTTCTTTGATTTTGGCTGGTGCGATCTGCAAATTGATATCTCTTTGAAGCTTTTCCGGGGAGTCCGGCAGGACGTTCGGAAGAAGGAGCTTGCTTCCGTTCAACTGAATTCTAGTTCGCGGCAGATAGAACGAAACATCTCCATATTTGACATCAAGCCCCGGAACAGTAGTTCCGTATGGCTCAACTTTAACCTCATACTTATTTTCTGCAGGTATGGTTACAATTAAATTTCTTGTCCTTTGAGCTACAACAATTAGTATTCCGGTATCAATCTGCTCCTGAGTAAAATCAATAATTTCGGGTTCTGCGGTCGTCGGCCACCTGTTTTCCGCCGGCTCAGGAATTTGAACCACATCGGTCATATCGTAGAGTCTGGATTTGCCATCGAGAAACCGCTTATAAGCGACAGCGGCCAGCACGCCTTGATGGGTCGCCATCACATTGACCACAGAATGAGTATGCATGTGCCTGAAGGCAATATAATCAGGATTCTTCTCCACAACATAGATGAAGCTGGACAAAGCATCCCATACACTGCCTCCCTGCTTCACAAAGCGCGGGTCCGTTTTAGAATCGATTCCCAAAGCAGATAAAGCAATAACGACTTGTGCCGAGCTTTCACTGGATTCTTCCCCGTTTGTTGCCATCGCAGAAACAAATCCGCCGCTTCTCGTCTGCACACTGGATAGCCAATTCAAGGCACGTTCAATCGCTGCTTTCACTTCCTGCCGATCCTGATAACTGGCGAGTGCCTGAATAGCCATGGCAGTCGTGTCCGGGTCCGATGAAGTTCTGCCTTCGGTACCAATTATGAAACTACCGTCCTCTTGCTGAAAAGTTAATAAACGTTCAATTAGCTTACTTCGTGTCCATAAAGCATTCTCCGGCACTTCGAATTTGCGCGTGTCCAAGGCAATAAGGGCGTAGGTTGCTGCATTGGCGTCTTGAGACAACATTTTGGGATGATTGTATATTTTTTCAACTAGATTAAACCCGCCCACATTCTCAGGATTCAGACCAGCAGCTGTAATTCCCATTAATGTTCTTTGAATATCCGTACTCTTATCTGTTATTGCCTTATTTACAACTACAAAATCTTTCACAACCGGGTAATAAATCCTTGGCACCTCTAGCCCCCCCAAGGCTAATGCCATTGCATCCCAGTCATTGAGCGAGTTATACACTCCAAAATTCGTGTCAAATAAAATCCATTTACCTACTTTTTCGATTATGTCCTGAGGATCAGTAATTTTTGCTCGTGTATCTTCTTCCTTTTTACCCGCTTCGTCCGCAGCAAGTGGAACAGGAGCATCTTCACTCTTTTCTTCCATATTCAATGGAATCTCCTGCTCCTTAGCCGGTTCATTGTCAGTTATTGCGGAGTCAGTTGTTTCCTCTGATTCAGCTATAGCAGCGACAGCAGGTGAATCGTTTGAGGTTGCATGAATAATAAGAGGCTGTGCCCCCGATAACAATAAAAGTAGAGACAACCACAATACTAGAATCTTTTGCCACACATTGGTTCTCATGCTCACTATCCTTTCAAAAAATTGATTTACATATGCAACGACAGCAATCAATGGGCGACGACTGCTCGATTGTTATATCATGAATTCTCTCGACTTATGATGAGCATTAAACTCATAGACTACGAGGAAATTATATGCGCATGAATGAAAACTATGTTAAAGCCCGATTCTCCCTGCAAACCTCTATCAAATAAAGGAATCAGGCTTTAACAGCGATTGGAAGAATCCTCTGCCCTGTAGCGCTACCCTCCTCCCTAGAGGTCCAGCACTAATTTGGTTTTGAGCCATATTTATTAATTCCATATTGCTAGAAAAACAAGTCACAGCAACAAAAGCACCGTGACTTGTTACAATGATTTCTTTATTTAGGACAATGGAATTCCAATTCACTAATTCACTTGAATAACAACGGGAACCGGACGGACCAGATTATAGTAATTGGCGCCAAATTTGTTAGCGGTGACTCTGTAAGTTCCTGGTGTGTTAAATGTAACGGTTGCTTGTCCGCTGACATTCGTGGTGTAGACGCTCGAAGCCCCATTAATGCTAAGGGTAGCTCCGGATATCGGGGCGAACGGTAGCGGAGTACCCCAGCTTGAAGGCTCGCCAGTTACGGTAAATGTTACGCTTTGTCCAGCCTGAATCGAGGTTGCCGATGCCGTGATTTTACCGAAATCGTAAGTGTTGTAGTCGCCAATAAAATATACTTCGAGCAAATCATTAGCTTGCAATGTTTGCTGCCCTACCCCAAGAAGCGGAAGTACGCCGTTAACTTTATACATCCAGCCGGAGTTAGTGCCCTGGCTACGCTCCGCTTCTCCACCAATACCCCTGATGTAGTTTCCGCCATACGGGACATCAATGACGTCAGGGTCCGTTACATCAAATCCATCAAGCTCAAGCGCTTTAATGATGGCGTGAATAACAAGCGGTGTCGAACTGGTCTGATACCAGTTGCCGACGCTGTTGTTCCCCACAGTATCGGTAATATCATATGCGGCAATGTTAAATTGCTTAAGCGGAACAATCGTCTGGCTCCATCCTTCAATACGGACCTGTACCGGCACTCCGGTCGAGCTGCTGCCGGCCGCCATTGCCAGGGCAGGCTGAAGTACAGAAAGAAGAAGCAGTAAACCGAGCCATAAACCTAGCGTTTTCTTCCATACATTTGTCTTCATATTTCACATTCCTTCCGTCAATTAAAGTGGGTGTTGAACTGCAGGTAGATAACCTCTGGAAAACACAAATACACCTTTCCTCATTGAAGAAAGATGCGAATGCAGAGACAGCCGGACCAGGGTATTATCTGGACGGCATATGTAGTCCCGTTTCACCTCCTCCTCATCCTCGTGAGCGCGGTAATGTTCCATAGTGGCAGGTCTCCTGGCTCAGCATCATTGCTAAGGCTGTCCCTTCCCGTTTGCACAGTGGGTGATTACAGCCTGCTCCGCTTTACAGTGGCGGGACCGCGCCGGTTTTGCACCGGACTTCCCTATTAAGCCTATCTCATCCAGCTGTTAAGCCGCGAAGATAAGCACCATTATGGAGGGTATTTAGTTGTTGAAATTTCCCAACCGATTTAGAGTATACTATAATTTCCGCAAATTGCAATCGGAATATAGATCACATGACTTATGCACTCGGCAGCGAGAGAGTGCTCCGGCCAAAATAAATCAATAAGTTTTTTCAATATCCTATCATTAGGATAAATAAAACCAGTGATAGCAAAGAGAGAATGCTCTTCGCCATCACTGGTTTTATTATTGCCCAATATGAATTCGTCGATTTGCCGACCTTGTCGGAATCAACGCAAAACGAGTTCAAGATGAACGTTAACGTCATTTTCCGCGCTCAGTACGATCGAGTGCGGGCTTACCATGCCAAAGTCGGTGAAAGTGACGACGGTTTGACTGGATAATTTAATTTGGTTATCCGTATACAAGGCTTGTCCGGTGAAGGTTACCTCTTTTTCAATGCCGCGCACCGTCAGCTTGCCATTCATCGTAAAGGGATATGCCTGATCTTCAATCCATTTGTCCGGAAGTCCCGAGAATGAGTCCGCTATGAATTCAGCGGTCGGGAATTGCTCGGCATCGAAGTAATCCGCACCTATAATATGTTCATCCCGTTGCTTGCTGTCGGAGTTGAGCTGATCGATCGCTATGCTGCCGGAACCCTGAATTTCCGCTTTACAAGAGCAGGAACCTTTATCTCCGCGAGTCCGCATGAAACCGGTTCATGTTCAACGAACTTAGGAACTTAAACAAGGTGAATTTGCGTAAAAAAGTTGGACGGAAACCATGTTCCGCCCAACTTTTTGGTTTTAACACTTATGGGACATCCCCATCTTATGATGGTTTATTTTTTTACACCTGTTGTTTTTCCACTCAGCTGCTTCTTAATAGAATCCGGAATTTCAGAAGTTTTTATTATTTTTCCTTCTTGGGCATTCGCTTTAATGTCTTCCACATTCACGCCTTCTACTTCCTCGAGTGTAACCTGATCTTTATCTGCTTTATCTGCTTTACCTGCTTTTACACCGGTTTTTCCGCCCGATTGCTTTTTAGCAGCGTCCGGAATTTCAGAAGTTTT
>NZ_JAELUP010000060.1:20857-25710 GCF_016424485.1 Paenibacillus roseus | reverse complement strand
GGGCGGCGATTGTACAAAAACAGTCACCGTCCATTTTATTGGAGATTGAACGCTTTATAAACTAGGATACGTATGAAGGGGAGATTACGAATCCGCTGACGTTAAATTTGTATACGTATGTTCATAATAACCCGTTAAAATATATTGATCCTACTGGACATTGGTGTCAATCAAAGGATGGTAAATATAGTCACGCTGGTGGATGCAATGATCCTTCAAACAAAGATAATTATGTTCCTGATAAACTATACTATGCTAACAAAGGTAGAAAATATAGAGATATTATTAAAATTTATAATGAGGAGAAGAAACAGGCTGTTGGTTTGTCAAATGAGATAGGTAATATTTTTTTGAACATTACCGCTACGAATAATTCAGTTGCGTTGCCTGGTATTAGGGGTGGTATTAGCACGAATGGTGTAAGAGCAATCGTAGCTGCTATTGTTGGAACAGCTGCAGTTGCGGGTGAAGCAAGCTTCTCAAATATTAAAAGAGAAGATCTTAACTATATTTTTAGGAAGGGAAGAGCAAATAAAGCAAAAGATATGACACCACGTCCTAAAGACACAGATGGTCTATCCTTTGGTAGGAAATCTTATTTAGAGAAACAAGTAATGACTTCAATGGAAATGGTTAATGCTACTGGAGTATTATATGCATATCAAGATCCAAAAAATTCTAATCATATACTTGTCAGGGCGGTGGATCCATACGAACATGAGCTCTGGATACAGTCTTATGCTAATGGAACATATGATTATTATTTAACGGAAGTCTTACAAAATATTGTTATTCAACTTCCTGGAAAGTAGAGGTGTCGCAAGTGTATGGATGAATTTATTCCAAGTAATAAAATGGACTACTACACAATAGAAAAATTGAGAAAGTTGCCATATAATGAAATCGAACCAATTATAAATCAGTTATTAGAGTGGGTTGAAGATATTAATTGGCCAATTGCTAAAGAGATTTGTCAAATATTAATACCATTAGATTTGAAGCTAGTTCCTTCATTAAAAAAAATAGTTGGAGGAAAGGACGAAGTATGGGCGGATAATTGTATCAGATATATTGTAAAGTGGCTTTCAGAAGAAGCAATTCGTGAGCTATCACCAGAGTTGGAAAGAATAGCTTTTTACCCTTCAGAGGACGAGCTTGAATTGGAATTAAATATTTTTGTTCTGCAACTATTAAGAAGCTTATAATTAATACTTGGCCACATGATGCAAATTCTGCTTCATGTGGTTTTTTCCATTCAGCCCTATAGTATAGAATAATGCTTCGGCCGTAGAGAAAAATTAGAGATTCAATATGTGAAACTGGCATCGCTGTAAATCATAAAAAAGGTGTTATAGTAAGTTAGCAAAATGAGTTTAGAAATCAGTATAATTTAAATTTCAAGTTTATGATTGTTATTAATATTGTTGATAATGATAAGCCAGCTATCTATTAAATGAAGAAACCATTCATTTCGCTAGTCAAATTAACGCACCTTTCGATTTTGATTACTATATTTTTTAAACATGCATTATTTAAATAGTCGTGAAGGCAGGTGTATGCAATGTTGAAGGTCAGGGGAATTGTTAACACAATATATACAGAGAGTATAGAAATTGATACGCATATTCCCTTTAACATCGAATGGAAGTACGAGGTTAACAGAAATTCTAAAAATTACTGGAGAACAGGTGATTTCAAACAAACTTTATTTACAATCGGACTAGATTCATCGAGTGGATTGATTCAAGACATGACACTTACAAGCGCAAATCTGATTTTAATAGACGAGGAGGATTGCTTATCAACTAACTATACGGAGATGGGTGTTCCGGAATTTGAATTGTCACAATGGAACTCTTCTGATTGCTATATAGACTTTTTAAATGATTTTAAAGTTCAACTGAAAAATAATGGATTATCGATATGCATGGCTCATGACCAAGTAGAATTAGTAATTAAAAGCGGTAGAGTAGTATTCCACATTGGGCAAGAGCAGACACTGTTAGGTATTGATTTAATTGAACTAACTAAGGATGAATATCAGAGACTTAAAATGTCATTAGTTTCTCTTTAGTTTACTATATGGGGCGGATGACGAAAGTGACGCATCTGGATCAAAGCAGCGTCACGGCCGTTTTTGATGATCTTCAGAATCAAGTGACGGCGGCCGACGAGACGGGCGTGACGAGCATCGTGCGATGGAATCCCTTGGGTCTGAAAGTGGCGGAAGGGATTATGGGCAAAGGAATGGCGACGTACGGTTACGACGCTTATGGACGATTGAGCTACAGCGACGATAAGGCTGGGAATCGAACCTCGTATACGTATGATGTCTGAGATCGGATCACGCGTACGCAGTTCCCGGGGGCAAATAATGCGTTCGCCACCGCTCTCTACGATGATATTCAGCGTACCGTTCAAACGACCGACCCAGAGGTGTTTTTGCAAGTGAAAAATGCTTGGTTTTGCAGCAAAAAATGCAGAGATCACTTGCCATTCCCATGAGGCTATGGCGCTATGCGTTCCATGGCCTGCTTCAACCGAAAACTCTCACCGGTAAAAGATAGAATGTGAGCGTGGTGTACCAATCGATCTACTAAGGCGGATGTCAGCTTGGTATCTCCAAAAATTGAAGTCCATTGGCCGAACTCTAAGTTGGAGGTTACAATCACGCTCTGTTGTTCGTAGCAATCGGCAACCACATTAAACAAGAGCTCCGAACCGGTTTGGCTAAACGGCACATACCCTACTTCGTCCAAGATGAGCAAGTCCATCTTTTTCAGTTTTTCCCGAAAGCGGCTGAGCGTGCCGGCTGCAAACTTCTCTTGCAGGACGGCTACCAGGTCCGAGGCCCGGTAGAATTGCACCCCAAAACCACGTCTGCAGGCCTCAATCCCGAGTGCCGTAGCCATATGGGTCTTTCCCGTCCCTACTGCTCCCATAAGCAACAAGTTCTCTCTTCGCTCCAGCCACGTCAGTTCCCGTAGAAGATCGAGCGTATTTCCCGTGGGGAATGTAATGTGCTCGGCTACATAGCCGTCAAATGTCTTGAGGTGGGGGAAACCCGCTTGCTGCACCAACTTACCCAGCTTAGCCCTTCGTCGGCCTTCCCGTTCGGCAACAAGCAAGCGTTCGACGAGTTCGCTTACCTGTTCATTCTGCTGCTGAGCAACATAATCGACCACATGAGCCAGCCGTAGCTGGCGGCATAGTTCTGCCAAATCCTGTTAGCTTACCCCCATCAGTCGATCATAGCGGTCCAGGGCACTGCTGGTTAAGGTTCCGGGCGGCGAAAGCGACTCGCTCCAAGTTACCGGAATATCTCGACTTGCTTGTCCGATGCCAAGTGCAGCCGTCAGTTGGACAATGGTGGCCTCTTCAGTCGCTCCTTCCAGCACCTGCTCAATTTGCTCCAGCGAGTAGATGTCACACCAGTGGATCAAGGCTTGCAGCCGTTCCTTGCGCACAGACAGATCGGCTATTCCTACATACTGCCGCATCACGTCCGGCAACATCTGGACGAATTGCGAATGCGTGACGCTGCGCGGCTTACGCAGTAGGTTGGTAAACACCTGCACCCACGGAATCTCTGCCGTTCGCCCGGTGTAGGGACGTGGTACTTCGCGCACCACCTGCTGGTCCTGCGTCAGAATGACCAGACGGTCCCAGAATATCTGAATAAGAACCTCACTCTGGGGAGCGACCAGACCTGCCAGGGGAATCGTGGTTCCATCGGCCCGGATTTCCCCGTATTTGTTGACCACGGCTGCACGCATGCGAAAGGCCTCATACGCGGTTTCCGGAAGAGTGACCAGTTGAGCGCGATCCGTTTCCCATAGTTTGGCGATGGGCTCACCCTTGGCATAATGGAGGCGTTCCCGGTCTTGCCCAGCTTGCTCAGCAAAGAATACCGCCAATTGCTCCTGGCTCTCAAAAACGGGAATCGGGACCGCCCAGTTGCGCTTCGAGTAGCCGCATTTGCTTTCCACATGCCCTTTTTCATGGCCGCTGTAGGGATTGCAAAACACCGCCTCCATCCGGTAATGAGCACAGAAACGTTGGAATCCCTCTGTGAGTTGCCGCTCTCCGTGCTTTTCAATGTGAACGACTGCTGCAGATAGATTGTCGAACCACAGGCGTCTGGGAACACCGCCCATCTGTTCGAAGCACCGCTTCATTCCTTCCAGAAAACATTCCTGGTTTTCCGCAGGAGTGGGATAGACGAAGGCCGTATTGCTGTGTGGGAACGAAACCACCAGTAGCTTGTACGTGATCAATTGTTGGTGCTGACTGACCTGAATGGTCGTAAAGTCCACTTGTGCTTCTCCTGGTGGGTGCTCTAACCGCTCATACGTTTTCGCGCGTTCCAATTCCATGGTGCTTTTACGCTTTCGCACGTATTCCAAAACCGTGCGCTGCCCTCCTGTGAAGGAATGCTCCGCCTTCAGTCGTTGGTAAATGCGGATGCCCGTATGACGTTGCTTGCGGGGAAGCAGTCGATCTTCTTCCAGCCAAGTATCTACAATGTCCATAAAAGGTCCCATGACCGGACGGTGGCTTTTCCGCTTCTGCACACTGAGATTCCAGTCCGCTTGGTCCGCATATTTCTTGGCCGTCCGCCAATGAACACGGGCTCTTCTTTGAATTTCACTGACCGAGCAGTCTTCTGTTTCACGCAAAAATTTGATATATTCTTGTTGAGGCATTTTCAGCATCCCTTTCGAGTCTCCTTCGTCAAGTTCTCAGCAAACCTAACGATAGGAGGAAAATAGGGGGCTGACAAGTGTCTCTTTTTGCATCTCGCTTGAGCATTTTTACGCTGCCATTCTAGGCACTTTTATTATGCAATAAAC
>NZ_JAELUP010000060.1:0-20847 GCF_016424485.1 Paenibacillus roseus | reverse complement strand
CGGTCACGCACAAAGCGAGCTACCTGCGAGGAAAGGGATTAGTAGCGCGGGTGGACGCCAGCGGCAGCCGGGCGTACTATTCCCATAACGGCCATGGGGATGTGACGCAGCTAACCGACCAAGCGGGCAATGTGCTCAACAGCTACACGTATGACATGTGGGGCAATCCGTTAACGGCGAGTGAAACCGTGCCGAATCTATTTAGATATAGCGGAGAATACTGGGATGAGACGACCGGGTTGCAATACCTGAGGGCCAGATGGTACGATCCGAGTGTAGGGCGGTTTATGAATGAGGATACGTACGAGGGGGATATTAAAAATCCGCTGACGTTGAATTTGTATACGTATGTTCATAATAATCCTTTGATTCATACTGACCCTTCAGGGAATATTCCAACACCTATGGAAGCCGCTTATATGGCACAACACATCTACAGTGCATCTACTAAAGATTATTATGTAGGAGTTACTGGTGGATGGAAACTACAAAATATAATAAACAATTCTGAAGGATTAAAAATAGGGGTCTATTATCGAACTGATGGGAAGGGTGTTATAGAGTATGCTTTTGTTAATAAAGGCTCTTCTACGGGAGGGGACTGGATTAATAATGCCCAACAACCCTTCGGTTACTCAACAGATATGATAGACTCAATAGCTGAAGCAGTTGCATTCGTAAAAAAATATGGAAAGAATGAAATAACAATGGTAGGTCATTCAAAAGGTGGGGCTGAAGCTGCAGCTAATGCTGTTGCGACGGGACGTGACGCAATACTATTCAATCCAGCAACAGTTAATTTAAGCGAATATAATCTTGATTCTTCAACATATTCTGGTAAAATGACAGCATACATCGTGAAGGGTGAAGTGTTAAATCAAGTATTTGGTCCTACTTCAAAACCTATTGGCAGCGTTGTATATTTACCAACACAATATAGAGTAAATTATCGTTGGAATGTAGTGAAGAACGTCCGAAATTCATTGAAAAATCATAGTATGGATGCAGTCAAAAATGCCTTAAAAGAGGCGGGGTATAAGTGAAGATGAAACTGTTACTATTAGGATTACCACTTTTATTCATATTATTAATTTTTTTGTATTTTACAATACCATGGGTATTGATCTACATGGGTAATCTGTTGGAACCTAATCCGCCAGGACCTGCTGTCACATATGGAGAGTTCCCATTTCGTTTGGAATATGAAATTAATGGGAAAAAGAAAGTTATTCAAGATACGTTAATTGTTGAGTATAAAGGAGTGGGGATGAATGAAGGTCAAGGTAAGTTCAGAAAATGGGAGCAAAGATTAGCTAGCGGAAATGAAAATATTACATTATTCAAAAATGATAATTCCTTAGAGATTTATTATCCTCCTGGTAGTTCTCGTTATTATATGGATGATTTAGGAGATGGCGAATCATTCAGTTACGTTTTTCCTAATGCGGCGTATACTGAAATTGATGGGCGAATTACTCGTAGTGGGGTAATTTCTGCAGATGATTTGCTGAAATTATATAACATTAAACTAATTAGCTGGGATTACACTCAACCAATTAAAAATGATTTTTCTTCAAACAAGTAGTGAGCCAAGAATGAAAGAATTCCCCGCATGGGAGTGTAACAATGAACTGTAACCTCATTTATGGACAGTGTTGAAAACGGTAGTGAGGCCTTAAGAGAGCTAAGAGATGACTTCTGAATTTATCAAAGCCACTGAAAAAGTCCAACATCTATAAACAGGATGCCCCTCCTCATTTTTTTGAGGAGGGGCATCCTGTTTTCCTGTATAATTAGATGATTAATTTCAGGTGGTGTCTCGGATGATTTCAAACCAACAATCTCTTAACCTTAGTTCATTTATGACCATATACGATATCGTCGTACCTAAAGATAATATGCTTCGTCAAATAAATGATCTCGTAGATTTTTCATTTGTTCCTGTAGAATTACAGCATAAATACTGCCTCGACAATGGTCGCAATGCAGTGCCTCCCATTCGAATGTTCAAATACCTATTGTTGAAATCTATTTTCGATGTATCCGATGTGGATGTTGTGGAACGTTCTAAATATGACATGTCCTTCAAGTATTTTTTAGATATGGCGCCTGAAGACGAAGTCATTAATCCTAGTTCACTAACGAAGTTTCGCAAGCTTCGCTTGAAAGATGTGAATCTGCTCGACATACTTATTCAAAAGACCGTGGAGATCGCGTTGAAAAAAGAAATCATCAAAAGCAGCGCAATTATTGTGGATGCCACCCATACGAAAGCACGATTTAATCAGCTATCACCCAGAGAAATATTCATGCAAAAGTCTAAGTTGTTGAGAAAATCCGTTTACGAGATCGATGAAAAAATGAAGGATAAATTCCCACCGAAAACAACGACGAACGAATTATCTGATGAACTGGACTATTGCCAAAAAGTTATAGATACGGTGGAAAAAGAAGAATCCCTCCGTGAATACCCAAAGGTGAAAGAAAAGCTGAACTACTTAAAAGAAATCGTAGCTGATCACCATGAGCACCTTCAACTCAGCAATGATCCAGATGCACGCATAGGTCACAAAACGGCAGACTCCTCGTTCTTTGGCTACAAAACACATCTTGCTATGAAGATCGATACCGTCATTGGAGATACAGCCTATTCTGAAAAAGATAATATTCAGTATGCCAATCACAACGAATTACAATTAATATCAAAATTAAACCCTAATATCACACAAGGAACTCGTAAAAAAGAAGATGATTTTGAGTTTAATAAAGATGCAGGTATGTACGTTTGTAAAGCTGGGCATATGGCGATTCAAAAAGCCCGCACAGGTAAGAAAGGTATGAATAATAACCAAAAGAATACCTACATGTTTGACATTGAAAAATGCGAAGTATGCCCAATGAAAGACGGGTGCTATAAAGAAGGTGCGAAAAGCAAAACCAATTCTGTAACCATCAAATCGACTGAACATAAGGAACATGAGGCATTTCAAAATAGCGATGATTTCAAAGAGAAATCGAAAGAACGTTATAAAATTGAAGCGAAAAATAGTGAACTCAAGCATAGACACGGGTATGATGTTGCATCATCCTCGGGTCTTGTTGGCATGCAAATGCAAGGAGCCATGGCCATATTTTCTGTTAATCTCAAGCGAATCATTACACTCATGAAAGATTCAAAGTAAAAGAAAAAAGAGAAAGGCGGTATTCCGTTCCAATGTGAACGAAATATCGCCTTTTTGATTTAAAACAAATCTTAACAAACTAAAAACGTAAGTTTTTCAGTGGCCTCGAATTTATCAAGAGTCATCTTTTTTAGTGTCCACTGATAGCGTTCTGAATTGTAGTGGATCACATACTCCTTTTGGCATAGAGCGCGATAATTTGATCCTCGATTCCGGTGACGTTCGATTGATATTTCTTCACGACCAGCGGCTCAAACTCGCCTTGACGGTCACGGGGAACCGCGATCTCCTGCTCCCCGTACTCGCTGGTGATCTTCTTGCGGCTCTTGCCATTGCGGGCATTCGTCGTCGCTTTCTCTGCTGTTTCGTGCTTGACATAGCCCAGATGGGTGTCCATCTCCGCCTCCAGCATTTCCTGGATGGTTTCGGCAAATAGGTCTTTCAAAGCGTCCTGCGCATCCTTCGCCGTGACCCGTTTGTTCTCCTTAATAAAGGCTCGCAGTTGTTCTTTTGTCCACAGTCCCATGTGCTCTCCCAACCTGTCTACTCCGTCTATTTAATCGGTTTTGGAGTTTACACAAACTATTTTACAGACTCTTCAACAACTCCATGTGGTTTCTTTTTATATCCGCCGGATATTGCCGATAGTAGCATATAATCGGCGACGCTTTTAAGAGGAGCGGGACTCATCTGTGCTTAACTACATCTTTAGCGCCTCTCTCTTGAATTAATATTTGATCAGCAAAGCATTGCTGATCTGTCTGCCAGGGGGCGTCAGGTAGCTGCCGTTGTAGTACAGCCCGCTGGAAGCTCCGCCGTCCAGGTTCATCGCCTGATAGGACCCGGCCTGCTTCATGATTTCCGCCATTTGGGGAATGGTTGCCCCGCTGGAGGTAACGAGCAGCAACTGGTGATTGGAGGTAATGCCTAGCGCACTCCGCGCGCCGCCGCCGGTTAAAATTTTCGGATCACGGAAGCCTTCTTCCTTGACATTCAGCGATACCTTGCCATTAACGACCAGCCGGGGTCCAACCTGCAACGCGCCTTCAATGCCGCCCTGCTTGTAGCGTTCCGGAAATTCCACGCCTGCTACCAGCTCGCTCAGATTATTTGCATCATAAATGAATACGGTTTTGCGGTCCCCGGAGCTGTGCTTCTTAATTTTACCACCTTGTACAATCCAGCCGTAAGGAGTCTTGTAGCTGTCATCCGTATACGCATCGAAGAATGTTCCGTTAATCGCAATTCTGGCCTCGTTCCGCTTGGCGATGCTGCTTAATTCCTCAACTTTGCCAACGGTATTGTGAGCCAGTGCGATATCCAGTTGCACCTTCGGATGCATTAGATTGACTGTCACGACACGGACAGTAAAGGATTTGCCGCCCACCTTGAACGTTTGGACCTGACTGTTAACAGGCTCGGTCAGTGTACCGCGTTTAATAACCGGGAGACGGGTCTGCTTTCCTCCGGCCGCAACGTTAACGGATGAAATATCGGACTGCCAGCTTAGCTGTATGCCCAGCGCCTGGCTGACAAATCGCAGTGGTACATATGTGCTGCCGTCCGATTCAAATGGAGGCGCATCAAGCCGTAACTCCTCATTATTTATAGAGGCTGAGGTGCTGCCTGCATAGAGGGTGATATGATCCTCGCCTTTCGTAATATCGACACGCTGCTGAACGGCAGTCCATTTCACAGAAGCTCCAGCGTATTCGCTCAGGAAACGGATCGGAACGAAAGTGCTGTTTGTTTTCGTATCCAGATAGCCGAAATTTTTGGTGTTGTTGGATGCCGCCTCCGAAACATGGGGCAGAGCCATGCCCGCGGCGCAGAACAGTATAATAGCCAGTACAGTTTTTCTCATGATGCATTGCTCCTTAATTTTTAGCATTCGGTTTCTTGCTACTATCGGCAATAAGTGTTTTCAGATGAAGTATGTTTACAACTTTAGATGAAGCGTGAAGAGGTTGCAATTTTATGAGGAAGATTTAATATCACGTGCTCAACGATATAGAAAAAAGCCATCAAGTCCCTTGAAGAAGGACGATGGCTTGATTGATCTATTTATTTCATCTCGCAACCGGTCAGGTAACCATGTAACGGCGTTGCCCGATTCGGGCCTGAATACCGAATTTCTGATCTGTTCCATAACGCATCGCGCTGACAGCAGCATTGGCCTGCATATTTGTACGGGAACTGCCCGGGGACAGCGGACCTTTTGCAAATTGAGATAAATACTCGAAATCGGGATGATAAAATGCATTCGTCAAATAAGCAGGGCGGGTGGAGCCAGGCTTGCGGGTGTGATTGAGTGAACGAATGATGTCTTCCGCAGATGTGATGCCGATACCGTGACCATAATAGGAGTCAGGCCCCATCTTGATTACGTTTTCCCCTTGCCATTGCGGGGTAGACGGGTCAAAGTCGGGGTTGGCGAAATACAGAACATCTCCCCGCAAAGCCTGATCGCTGCCTTGCTCCTGCATCAGATGCAAATCACTGTCATAATGCCAGTCATAGAGGAGCATATCGGCAAACAAACCGTTGAACGCCGATTCTTCGATGGAATCCAGCACGCCTTTGTATAGCACAATGACAGTCGCTGTGGCACACTCAAAGGCGTATTGGTCCCCATTTCTAAATATATCTCGTATCCCTTCCGCCGGTGTAACCGAATCTCGCAGCTGGAATCCGCCCTGCTCGGTTAAAATCCACAATTTTTCATTGCAACGGGAGTTTTTGAAGTCTGCAAAACCAACTCCACTGTTATACAAGTCCTGAGCGGCTTTTACAATGTTGGCGCGCAGCAACTTCTCGAATTCGGCTACATCCCGGAAAGGGGGAGCCACTTCTTGCACTTTCTGCCCGGATTCATGAGTCCAATCTGCGGTGCCGCCGGCGCTGCTTGGGGTAAGATTGTCGCTCTCGCTATTTGATGTCACGCTGCATCCTCCTTTTCTATCGACGCCATACTTCTATTGTATGGGCAGATCTGTACGGCGTGCATCCGGGGAGCATTCATGTAACCTTCCTCAGCCTGATTGTCATCCCAATCAAACGACTCTCCCTGACAGCTTCAGTGCCAAAAATGTAATATATTACCTTTACCACCGCTGTTGCCATGGCCGTCTACACGCTTGTATATTTCATGTTTGCGGCCCTCACTATAGCGTATTACCGACGTTTTGTAGGGGCGGCATTATAAACAAGTTCCAAAATTATATAAGTTGAACGAAAGAAACGGAATTCCTGACTTCCTTTCGTTCAACTCATATAGCACCTGCTTTAGAAAGAAATGCTATTCATGCGCTATTGCTGAACTGAGCAACCTACAAGGAGATTCACAGCCGCAGTGCTGTTGCAATCTGTTTCAATTCGCGTTGAGGAGGCGGCAACGATGGGTGAATGGACGGAATATCGTCCCGGCGATAGGGCGCCGAATGAAGGGACTTATATTGAAGTTGGTGAAAATGACTTTCACATGGGAATTGAAAACCCGAAGAAAGTCCAATTGAGCAAGGGCGAACGTTTCCCTGATACATCGAATCACAACCGAAAATGGAAAAAGTTAAAGCGGTAATCGGATCAGGGACCGAATAAAGCAAGAATATCCGGGCATATTAAATGCGACGGTGCAAAGAGAGGTGTGGTTCCGTTGAACCAGATGGAGCAACAACCGCAAGAGATTATTTTCCGTTAAAGATTGAAGCAGCGAAGTGCCTAGCAAACTCAGTTTGTCCATGCACAAATTACCGCAGCAGGCGGTAATCAAAGCTTCGAACTACAGCCGTGAAATGCAGCTCATTCCTAATCAACACCGTCAGAAAAAGGACTCGCAAGAGTCCTTTTTCTTTTGGATGTTTTATTAGCTTCTTTAAATTTTAACTTTATTAAATTTTTGCACATAAGCCTGCAGCCCGGCCTGATTCAGAATGTTCCAGGGCTTGTTGTAATGTGGCTGGAAGAAGAAATCGACGAAACCGAGTTCTTCCATGGTCATGCGATTCTGAATACAAACCGACAGTGTATTGATCGATTGGGTCAGATCAGCTTTCGATAGCACCTGTGCGCCCACAATCCGGCCTGTCGCTTCCTGGTAGACGACTTTGAGAAGCGCCTTTTCATAAGTAGGCATAAATTCCGGACGGTAGTTGTCATTGATTGTGACAGATTTCACAAGCAAACCCGCATCAAGTGCCGCTTGCTCGGTCAAGCCGGTCGAAGCGATATTTAGATCGAATATTTTAATGCCTGAAGTGCCCTGAGTTCCCATGTAGCGTACGGTTGGTTTGATAATATTGCGGGCTACCAGCGTTCCCATCCGTACAGCATTGGTAGCGAGCGGAATGTAGGCGGGCTGTCCTGTTGGGTTGTAGCGAATTGCGCAACTGTCTCCAGCGGCATATACATCCGGACAGCTTGTGCGCATATATTCATCTACGATGATAGCTCCATTGCCAAGCATGTCTACCTGCCCGGCGAGCAGTCCTGTATTTGGGCGGAAGCCGATACACATGATCACCAGATCGGCTTCGTACTCGCCTGCTGTTGTCATGACCCGGTTAACCTTGCCGTTCACCCCCGCAAAGGCAGTTACGCTCTGATTCAATGCCAAGCGAATATGGCGCTGTTTCATTTCCTCTTCCACAAACTCGGTATATTCCGCATCCAAATATTTATACAGCACTCTTGGCGTATTATCAATAACGGTTACTTGCTTGCCAAGTTGTTCAAAGGCCTCCACCAGTTCAATTCCGATATATCCGGCTCCGACCACGACGATTTGCTCTGCGTGTTTCGCTCTGTCGATGATGGTTTGCGCATGCGCGTAGTTTTTGCAAAGCAGAATATTATCCAGGTCCATACCGTCCATCTTCGGAATGATCGGCCACGAACCGGTTGTGACAACGAGTTTGTCATAAGTGTCCGTCATGGTTACTTCCCGGATCAGGTCCCGCACGACAACAGTTTTTGTTTTAGTATCGACCGAGATGACATCATGAAGCATTTTCGTCTGGACGCCAAGCGCTGCAAGCTGTTCAGGCGACGAATAGAAAAGCGATTCAGCGTTATGCACGACACCTGCGACATGCAAGGCAATACCGCACGACAGGAAGGAAATATTATCATTTCGTTCATAAACTGTGATTTGCGCTTCAGGGTAAAGAGCAGCCATTTGGGTTATTGCAGCCGTTCCAGCATGCGTACATCCGATAACGATAATTTTCATTGAAGTCAGCCTCCTTGGGATTAAATTGTGATTTAATTCACAATGTATTGTATGTTGTGATTTATTTCACAATGTTTTGATGGTTCTATCATATGACGAATGACAACAAAGTGCAAGTGGTAAGTGAAATTTGTCACAATGTTGTAATAGTCAAAATTGCGATGAAAACCAAACTTCTCTCTTCCCCATTGGCCAATTATATAGCAAATCTTGCATATACGGCTTTAGAAAATAAATTCATACTGAGTTATAATGGAACAGTAGCTTTACATCGTTTCGGTCGCAAGCTTATTTGAAATAGTGGACTTCATACATTTACTTGTGCTTTTCCAATCGGAGGAATGCTGATGCTCAAGATGTTAAGCTTTCTTTACAAATACCGGATTGCGGCAGTGGCGGCGCTGCTTATGATGCTCATCGAACTGACCGTAGAAATTACACAGCCGTACTTCATCGCAAAAATTATTGATGACGGGATTCGTCAGGATGATATATCTGTTGTCTGGCTGTGGGGCGGAGTGCTGACTGTGAGTACGGCCCTGGCATTTGCTTGCGGGATTGCGAGTTCTTTTTTTGCAGCCCATGCCAGCCTGGGACTTAGCTATGATCTGCGGGAGAAGTTGTACCGGAAGGTTCAGTCCTTCTCCTACAGTGTGTTTAATCGTTTTGCCGCTCCTTCGCTCATTACGAGACTTACAGCTGACGTCAACCAGGTACAGGACTTGGTGTTTATGTCGCTGCGCTTTATGACACGGGTGCCGCTCGTAGTTATCGGCAGTATTTTGATGGCGCTTATTGTGAATGTAAAGCTTGGCTTGCTGTTGGTGCTGACTGTCCCGCCGTTGTTTGTTTTTGTCGTGTGGATGACGAGGAAAGCAATTCGCATGTTCCATCTCGTCCAGCAGCGGTTGGATAACGTGAACGGCGTCATTCAGGAAAATCTTATAGGTATTCGGCTCATTCGGGTATTCGTGCGAATGGCTAACGAAATTGGGCGTTTCGGCGCTACGAGCGGCAAGCTGATGCAAGATTCCGTACGCGTCTTGCGTCTCACCGAATCGACAATGCCTTTTATTTTTCTCTTGATGAATGCGGGCATTATCGCAGTGCTTTGGTTTGGCCGTCAAGATATTTCCACTGGGAGCGCAACAGTAGGAGAAGTGGTGGCTGTCGTCAATTACTCACTCCGAACGATTGGTGCATTATCTGTACTTTCCTGGCTGGTTGTCGTGTATTCACGCTCCAGCGCCTCCGCCGAGCGGGTTCAGGAAGTGCTCGCAGCTGAAGACGGCATGGAAGCGGCTGCCGCGGGCCAATCTGCTCAGAATGCTTGCCCAATTGAAGGTGCCGTGGAGTTCGACAAGGTTAGCTTTGAATATGAAACGAGTGAACTGGCCGTCCTAAGCGATATTTCCTTCCAGACCTATCCGGGAGAACGGATTGCCATTATAGGGGCGACAGGTTCGGGCAAATCCTCGCTCATTCAGTTAATTCCCCGCCTCTATGAGCCTCGCGAAGGCGCTGTAAGGGTGGACGGCACTGACGTCCGCCAGCTTAACCCTTTTGCTCTACGAGGCGCTATTGGCTATGTACCGCAGGAAATTACGCTGTTCTCTGGAACTGTGCGTGAAAATATCGCTTGGGGACGCGAGGATGCGACAATGGAGGAAGTCATGGAGGCTGCCAGACAAGCTCAAATTCATGAGACGATCGGATCGCTTTCTGACGGCTATCATACAATGCTTGGCCAGAGGGGCGTCAACTTGTCCGGCGGGCAAAAGCAGCGGCTGATGATCGCCAGGGCGCTGATCCGCAGACCGGCGATTCTTATTCTCGACGACAGTACGAGCGCGCTTGATGTTCGAACCGAGGCGGCTTTGCTTGAAGAACTCAAGATGCTCTCCTGTACGACGTTCATCATCACCCAGAAGATTAGCTCCACTTCTTCGGCCGATTTAATTTTGCTGCTCGATGAAGGACGGCTGATCGCTCAAGGCAAGCATGAAGAACTGATGCAGACATCAGAGCTGTACCGCCGGATTTACCAATCTCAGTATGGGGAGGTGGCAGCGCATGCTTAAAGCGTTAATAGAGCCGTTCCGCAATCCGTATCCCCGCCATCTTACAGGCGAGAGCGTATCAGGCAAAGGCGATACAGGCAAGCCCAAGACCAAGGTGCAAAACTGGTCGAGCACACTGAGGCGGGTCTGGTCCTATTTGGCGCTTCGCAAGGGCAAGCTGATGCTCGTCCTGCTTATGGTCGTGCTTAGTTCCGCGTTAGCGCTGCTGGGGCCGTATCTGATCGGAGTGGCCGTGGACGATTATTTAGAGGGCGGCGGGGGTCAGGATTGGGTGTACTTCCTGATCGGACTTGCTGTTGTATACACCTTATTCTCTCTGACCTCCTGGCTGCAAAACATCTGGATGATTGAGATTTCACAGGAAACGATCTACCGTCTCCGGTTTGATCTGTTTTCTCACCTGCACAAGCTGCCGATTCCATTCTTCGGCAAGCGTCAGCAGGGCGAGATTATGAGCCGGGTTACGAACGATATTGAAAATGTCAGTTCGACGCTGAACAGCTCGGCGATCCAGATCTTCTCCAGTGTGCTTACGCTGATCGGGACGGTCACGGTCATGCTGCTTCTAAGCCCGCTGCTGACGCTGCTTACCTTTACAGTTGTTCCGCTGATGGCGCTCGGAATGCGCTGGATTACCCGCCGGACAGGACCGCTGTTCAAGCAGAGGCAGCGCAACCTCGGGGAACTGAACGGGTACATTGAGGAGACGTTGTCCGGGCAGCGGATGATTAAAGCATTTTCCCAGGAGGACCGGGCGATTCGCGGATTTCAGGAGCGCAATGAGCGGATCAGGCTGTCAGGATTTTGGGCGTTGACGATATCGGGCTTTATTCCGAAGCTCATGAACGCTTTGAACAATATGAGCTTTGCCATCATTGCGGGTATCGGCGGCATTCTCGCAATTCGTGGCGCAATCACAGTCGGGATCATTATTATATTCGTCGAATATGCCAGACAATTTACACGGCCGCTTAATGATCTGGCCAACCAGTGGAATACGCTGCTGTCTGCTATTGCGGGCGCAGAGCGCGTGTTTGAAGTGATGGACGAGCCGGAGGAATCAAGTGATGAGCAAGCTGCTGTGGAGCTGAAGCAAATGGATGGGGCGATTGCCTTTGAGCAGGTATCCTTTGGCTATGACAACAACAGGCCCACGCTGAATGGAATCAGCTTCAAGGTTAAACCAGGAGAGATGATCGCCCTTGTAGGTCCGACTGGTGCTGGCAAAACGACGCTGATTCAATTGCTCTCCAGGTTTTATGATGCAGACAGCGGTCGCGTGACGGTAGATGGAAGAGATATTCGATCAATCAAACGGGAAAGCCTGCGCTCCTATATGGCGTTTGTGCTGCAAGATACCTTTTTGTTCAAAGGGACGATTCGGGAAAATATTCGCTTTGGCCGCCTTGATGCTACGGATGAAGAAGTCGAACAGGCAGCCAGACTCGCCAATGCGGAACCATTTATTTTAAGGATGAAAGGCGGCTATGACAAAGTGCTGGACATTGGAGGCAGCGGGATCAGCCAGGGGCAGAAGCAACTGCTGGCGATTGCCAGAGCGATTCTGGCCAATCCCTCCATTCTGGTGCTTGATGAAGCGACGAGCAGCATTGATACGGTTACGGAAATTAAAATTCAGGAGGGTCTGGAGCGGCTGATGGAAGGACGGACGAGCTTCGTCATTGCCCACCGACTCAATACCATTCGCAGCGCTGACCGAATTCTGGTGCTGAAAGACGGACGTCTGCTGGAGCAGGGTAGCCATGATGAATTGCTCCGGCAAAATGGCTTCTATCGTGACTTGTATGCCAGCCAGCTCCGCAAGATGGCTTTGTAGTTCGACTTTATCGCTCTAAATATTTTTATTGTGAGCAACGCCTCATAAACCAGGATGAATAAAGCAAGAGAGGCAGTGAAGGTATGACTTTTAAAGTGAGCGACTGGAATATTAAGGTTTTGTGCGGCCAGACCTCCTTTCGGCGGGGAAGCGCCTATTATGACGATGGCAGTGTATCATTTACCTTCTATGATATGGAAAGCGGCCGATTCGAGGCGGAAGTAACGGGCAATGACATTTATGAGGTACAAATAGACATTAGCCGGACGAGTGATGGGGAGCTTGATATTGATGCAGAATGTACTTGTCCGGCTTTTTACTCCTATGATCACTATTGCAAGCATATTGCAGCGGTATTGCTCGGCATTCGGGAGCTGCCTGTTGATGAAGACAGCGTACCCGAAGGCCGGATCGCTTCCGCCAAGTTCGACAGTGACAACGGGAGAGTCGCCAATGAAGGGCCATGGCTGTCGCAGACTGCGCCGCAGAGGAGCGCGCTTTCATCCAGAGATGTGCAGCTTGCGAACGGATTTCTCAGTGTTTTTGAATCGAAGAAAAGCCTTCCGGTCCACTCGCTTGGGTTGATTCCGGAGATGCGCGCGCCGCTCCAAATCGAATTTATATGCAAGGTGCATTCGGCTGGATACCGAAAGTCTGTATTCGCAGTGGAAATGAAGGCTGGGAGCAAACGTCTTTACATTGTGCAGAAAATCAAAGCTTTTTTAGATGCGATTGCCAAACAGGAACCTCATTATTTCTCGAAGTATTTTACTTATGATCCCAAGGAGCATGTAATCTCCGACGGCGACGAAGCGATCATTCACAGTTTGCTGCACATCTACCGGAATGAACAAATGATGCGGGATATTTTCCAGCCGTATTCGACCTACTCCAATTCTGCGGCCGATGAACGGTTCCTCATTATTCCTTCGCTGGAATGGGATCGGATATTGCCTCTGCTTGCAGCGGCTTCTTCTGTCAGGATGGAGCATGAAGGACAAAGCTATGGGCGACTGGATATTTCGGATGAACCGATCCCGGTAGAATTTGAATTCGATCAGTCTCGCGATGAAAACGAGGGGTATCATCTTAAAGTAACGGGTGTGAACGCGGTCACCATTATGGAGCCCTACCGAACCGTCATCACCGGGGGCAAACTGGTCAGAATGAATGAGGATTCGATCAAACGGCTGGCAGAAATCAAGCGTCTCCTTGGGGCTTACCAAAACAACGAGGTGCGGATTCAACCGGATCAAATGGAGTCCTTTATGGAGAAGGCTGTGCCCGGGTTGATGAAACTTGGCAAGGTGCAGATTGCTCCTGCTATATCGGATCGGATCGTCCGTACCCGACTGCAGCCTCGCTTGTATCTGGATCGTGTGGGCGACTGGCTTGTCGCCGGATTGGAATTCCAGTATGGAGATATTATCATCAATCCGCTGGAGGGCAGCGTCTTAAGCCGGGGCCACAGGCAAATTCTGCTCCGGGATAGCGAAAAAGAACAGCAAATTTTTACTCTCATGGAACAGGCGGGCTTTATTGCTACAGAGAGCGCCTATCGTATGGATGATGAAGAGGCGGAGTTTGAGTTTTTGTATTCTACGATTCCACAATTGGAAAAGCTGCTTGTTGTCCACGCCACATCCGCTGTCAAGACCATGCTGCATCCGGGCGCTGTTATGCCGATGATTAAGGCGGATGTCGATGAGCGTACCGATTGGCTAAAATTCGAATTTCAGCTGGACGGCATATCCGAGGATGAAATTCGTGATGTTCTCAAGGCTGTAAAGGAGAAACGTAAATTTTTCCGGATGAAGACAGGAGCCTTCATGCCAATGGACGGGGCGGCGTTCGAGGAAATCAGGCGGATGATCGAAGAGATGGGCGGTCGCCTGAGTGACTGGAAGGGGGCGGAGCTGCGCTTGCCTGCCTGGTATGCGATGCGGCTGCAGGCCGGGGATACCGAAGGGAGCGCCATTAAGCGGGGCAAGCTGCTTCGCCGGTTCCTGGATAATTTGCGCAATCCCGATAGTCTTGACTTCCCGCTGCCCGATTCCCTAGCGCCAATCCTTCGGGATTACCAGAAATACGGCTTCCAATGGATGAGAACAATGGCGCATTACCGTTTTGGAGGCATTTTGGCTGACGATATGGGGCTTGGAAAAACATTGCAAAGCATCGCCTTCCTCGTCTCTATGCTGCCGGAAATTCGGGAGAGCGGGATGCCAGCTTTCATTGTTTGCCCGGCTTCACTGTTGTATAACTGGCGCAACGAAATCATGCGCTTTGCGCCTGAATTGCGTGTGGTCATCCAGGACGGCAGCAAGTCGGAGCGCAGCCAGGCAGCCAAGGGATTCGAAGATAGCGATGTCATCATCACCTCGTACCCGCTGCTGCGTCGCGATATCGAGCTTTATGCCAAGCATAGCTTCCACACGCTGATTTTGGATGAAGCGCAGGCCTTCAAGAACTATACGACCCAGACCGCACAGGCAGTCAAAGCGCTCCAGGCCCGTTATCGCTTTGCGCTGACAGGAACGCCGATTGAAAACTCCATTGAAGAGCTGTGGTCCATTACGAGCAGCGTATTCCCGGAACTTTTCACTTCGCGCAAGGCATTTTCGGACATGTCGAGCGAGGATATCTCCAAACGCTTAAAACCGTTCCTGCTGCGCCGCCTAAAGACAGAGGTGCTTGGCGAGCTCCCAGAGAAAATCGAATCCTTGCAAACCTCCGAGCTGCTGCCGGAACAGAAGAAGCTGTATGTGTCGTATCTCGCCCGGCTTCAACAGGAGACGGTCAAGCATCTGGACGAAGATGATTTCCAGAAGAACCGGATTAAAATTTTGGCCGGTATTACCCGCTTGCGTCAGCTCTGCTGTCATCCCGGCTTGTTCGTGGAAGATTACAAGGAAGGCTCCGCCAAATTCGAGCAACTGATGGAGCTGATTGCGGAGTGCCGCAGCGCAGGCAAGCGTATGCTGATCTTCTCCCAGTTTACTGAAATGCTCGGACTGATTGCGCGTGAACTGGGACTTCAAGAAATTCCGTTCTTCTATCTGGACGGTAAAACACCTGCTGCAGAGCGGGTGAAATTGTGCGGCCGGTTTAACGAAGGACAGCGGGATGTATTCCTGATTTCCTTGAAAGCAGGCGGTACAGGGCTTAATCTGACGGGGGCTGATACCGTCATTCTGTATGATCTGTGGTGGAACCCTGCTGTTGAGCAGCAGGCGGCTGACCGGGCGCACCGGATCGGACAAAAGAAGGTCGTCCAAGTGATTCGGCTTGTAGCCCAGGGAACGGTTGAGGAAAAAATGTATGAGCTGCAGCAGCGAAAGAAAAATCTTGTGGAGCAGGTGGTTCAGCCGGGACAGGAAGCGCTGAATTCGCTGACCGAGCAGGAAATACGTGAAATCCTGATGCTGGCTTAGTTCAATCGAGTGATATGAAATGATAAAGTTTTGAAAAGAGAGACGGCTATCATCACCCGCGATGACAGCCGTCTCCCTGCATTAGGAGAGTATGAGGAACGGGGTATCCAACCTTCGTTTTATTCATTTTGGGCTATACCCCCGAATAGGCCATAAAACCGCCGTCAACCGCAATCGTCGTTCCGGTTACAAATCCGGAAGTTTCATGATCTGCAAGCCATAGCAGAGTACCAAGCAGATCCTCAGGCTTTCCGAAGCGGCGCATCGGTGTGTGGGAGATGATTTTGTGTGAACGGTCCGTCAGCGAGCCGTCTTCATGTAGAAGGAGCCGCCTGTTTTGTTCGGTCAAGAAGAAGCCGGGCGCAAGCGCGTTAACCCGGATGCCTGTCTCCGCAAGATGAACGGCCAGCCATTGTGTGAAGTTGTTGATGGCGGCTTTCGCTGCGCTATATGCAGGTACCTTGGTCAGAGGGGAAGGGGCGCTCATGGATGAAATATTAATAATCGTCGCCCCGTCTCGACCCAGCATCTGTCTGGTAAAGGCTTGTGTTGGAATAAGGCTGCCGATAAAATTCAAATCCATGACGCTGCGGAAGCCATCAATACTCAGGTTGAACAATGTCGTCAACTCAGGATGATCGAGATCCTGCTGCTGAAAAATTTCATTGGTCGTATTGGCCTTCGGGTGATTGCCACCTGCTCCGTTAATCAGAATGTCGCATGGCCCAAGCTGTTCCTGAACGGCTGCAGCTGCTGCAGTTACACTGTCAGCCGAAGTAACGTCACAGGAGACGGCCACCGCGTTTCCGCCCAACTGCACGATTTCCTCCGCGACCTTCTGACCCTTCTCGAGTGTCCGGTTCAATATCGCAATTTGTGCGCCTTGCCGCGCAAGCTCAATCCCCATGACCCGGCACAGAACGCCAGCTCCGCCCGTAATCACGACGGTTTTGCCATTGAGCGAGGAATGAATAGGTTGACTCATGCCAGAACCGCCTCCTGTTCCTTACGGCTGCTGCGTTCGTAGGCGTCCCATAAGCCCCATAGATACATAATGCCCAGTGCCCGGTCGTACAGCCCATATCCCGGACGGCAGGATTCTCCCCACAGATGGCGGCCGTGATCTGGACGGCAGAACCCGGTGAAGCCTTCTTCCTGATAGGCTTGAATAATACCTTCTATATCAACCGTACCATCCTGAGTACGATGCGACGTTTCGATGAAATCTCCATTTTCATAGACTCTGACGTTGCGGATATGCGTGAACGGAATCCGGTCAATGAATTCATGCACCATGGACACGATATCGTTATCCGGGTTAGCTCCCAGGGAGCCGCTGCACAGCGTAATACAGTTATAAGGGCTGTTATGCAAAGCCAGATAACGGCGAATATTCGCCTGGCCCGTAATAATGCGCGGCAGTCCGAAGATCGACCATGGCGGATCGTCCGGGTGAATTGCCATTTTGATATCATGCTCGGCAGCGACCGGAATAATCTCATTCAGGAAGTAACGGGCATTTTCCCACAGATGTTCTTCGGTTACCCCCTGGTAAGCTTCGAAGAGTCGGGTCAGATATTGCAGACGCTCCGGCTCCCAGCCGGGCATCGTCAGCTTTGAATTTTCATTAATTTGCTTCACCAGATCAAACGGATCAATATTTTCAATTTTTGCTTTTTCATAAAAGAGGGCGGTGGACCCGTCGCTCATTTCCTTGAACAGGTCAGTACGGAGCCAGTCGAAGATCGGCATAAAATTATAACAAATGACCTTGACCCCAACCTGCGCCAGCTTGGCAATGGTCTTCTTGTAATTCTCGATGTAGACATCCCGGCTTGGCAGCCCCAGTTTGATATCCTCATGGATGTTGACGCTCTCTACCACCTTGAGATGG
The DNA here is from genome assembly GCF_016424485.1 of Paenibacillus roseus. Classification (GTDB taxonomy): domain Bacteria; phylum Bacillota; class Bacilli; order Paenibacillales; family Paenibacillaceae; genus Paenibacillus_D; species Paenibacillus_D roseus. The sequence continues at coordinate 3,189 of NZ_JAELUP010000060.1, read as the reverse complement.
AGGCCAGCCTTGTCGGCCGCAGCTTTGACCGCCAAAATCTTGTCCATAGGCCACTCGTCCCCTGCCGGGACATCATGCAACGCCCAGACGATGCCTTCTACACCGGGGATTTGCCTGATCTGATCCAGCGTTACCGTATCATTGCCTTCACCAAACCATCGAAATACCATTTTCATCGGTTTAATCCGCCTTTCGATTTTTGTAGTCCAATCTTCAATTTGAGCTGGGTGTTTTAAAGTAAGTCGGGAATTTCTCCTTGAGCAGCGACTGGTCGGTAACGGTCAGATTCAGGTGATTTTTCATCAGCCGGTCCGCTTCTGCGCTGTCATGCGCCTCGATTGCCGCAACTATTTGCTCATGCTGGGAATAGATATGGCTCCAATTATGGTCTGCTGCAAGACGCAGCATGCGGCTGCGATTCAGATGAACATTGACGTGCTGGATGACTCCCCAGGTATAGCTTTTTCCGCAACCTTCAAAAATTGCGCGGTGAAATTCCTCATCAAGCTCGAACATCTTTTTGTCATCCTGCTTTGCTACAGACAGCTTTTGCAGTGCAAGATTGCTCTTGATCTTGATGAACTGCTCCTCCGGGAAGCTCTCACATGCCAGCTGGATAACGGCGCGCTCCAATTGCTCGCGCATAAAGCGGGCTTCCTCCACCAGCGAGTTGTCGATAAGAGAGACGTATGTCCCGCGCTGTGGGAGAATTTCCAGCAGCCCTTCCTGAGCAAGCTGTACAAAGCTTTCTCTGACAGGAGTGCGGCTGACATTAAATTGAAGGGAGATTTCCTTCTCGGACAGCCCGGTTCCCGGCGGCAGCTCAAGCTGCAAAATTTGTTCCCTTAGCGCGCTGTATACCACCTCACGGGTTGAGGCAGACTGTGGCGGTTTGACGAATACCATGCGCTTGCTCCTTTCACCATGTTAACGCTTATGATAATACTACCATACTTGTATGGTAGTATGGTAGTGAAAAAACAGGGCCAACAAATTGTTAGCCCTGTCCTCTTTCAAAATGACATATTTTCTAATATCTATTGTCTTGCCAAAGTAAAACCTTCCTTCTCCAAGAGCGTAACAACACCGTGGTCACCCAACATGTGCAGCGCTCCAACTACAACCATATACGTTTCTTTTTTATCGCTATTCAGATAGCTTTTAATATGTTCAACCATGCCTTCATTGCGGTCGGACAACATGCCTTTGTAGTATTCGTCATCCCAAGCGGAGGCTTTGGTCAGTTCGGCCAAGACCGCATCATCGCCCTCGATCCACATTTTGGTCAGCAAATCGAGTCCTTCACCCGGAGCAGGGGTATCCTCGGACGCAGGCTCCAGCGTTTGCAGAAGCAGCTTTTCCTGCAAAGGGTCCGAGAAGTTGTTGAACATCTGGAGTTGGGACTCGATGCTTTCCAGTGAAAGGATCGGCTTTTTTACCTTGTTGGCGTTTTGAATCAGGTACATGTCAATACCGATTTCTGTTTGATAGCCGGCTTTTGCAGCCTGGATATTCGAAATGTTTTGCGTAATCAGCCATGGTTTGAAATTATCAAAGCTGGTTTCCGGATAATCATTGGCTTTCAGGAATGCTGTAACTTTTGCATACGTCTCAGCGGAGATATGATCCTTCAGTTGGGTTCCGTCTTTATAAGCACCCAAGTCCAAGACCAGCTTCTGTGCTTGCTGGGGATCGATCGTCGACAAGTCGATCTCTACGCCCAGGTAGTCAGCAGCTTCGAACGCATCCTCAATTTCCTGACGCAGCGGATACATTTTTTCTTTAGCTACGTGAATTGAACCAAGCAAATAGACGGTGTTTCCTTTATTTTCTACTTTCCACAGAAAGCCGCGGCTTCCTTCAGCTTGTTGCTCGGATGTTAGGGCAACCTGACGAAGCGACGAGTCCCAGGCGACTTTATACCCTGTAGTCTCCGCGATGAAGCGAAGCGGCACATAGGTTACATTGCTGATTTGCTTTGGAGCGGCATCCAGCTTGACTGTTTTTCCATTCGCGGTTGCATTCGTATTGCCAATTTGAAGGGAGAGTGAGAGGCCTTCTTTGGTGCCGCTTGCTGTACGGGTCGCTTCATTCCAATTTACTTTGACCTCCAGTTTTTCAAGTAGCGGTCGCATCGGAACGAGTGTAACTCCTTTTTCGACGAGGGGCTCGGATTTGTTGAACTGGATTTGCTCGCCGTTCAGCCATACGGTTAAAGATTTCTCTGCAGCATGAACGGAAGAGAACACGGACGCAAGTAAGAATAAGGATAGAAATAGTGCGCTAATTTTTTTCATCGAGGTATAAGCTCCTTCTACTATTGTAATGATAAAACAATATTGACTTTAGATACTCAAGGGACTTGTCTGAAAAATGATTATCCTCCTTCCACTTAAATTCAGAAGCGAGTTGGCTGGAAGGCTTGTCTGCTCCAGAAGGGCTCTAATGCTCCTAAAGGGTATTAACCATAATTTGTACTACGCCACTTCCAAATAATAGTTCCAAAATAGTTATCTGCCAAATGCTTTCGGCGATCTACAATCTCATTCAAGCATCTAAGCAGCCTCGGAAAGCGGGGATTCATATAGAAGTTAAGAGCTAAAACCAGATCGTTGACTAAGAGATATTATCATTAGAGCAGGCAGCTTAATGCCGTCTAATCCCGTTTTCGAATCCATACGTGCAATAGTGTACCCGGTGCCTGACAGGATGGGAAAATCATATTTGTTAAAGAAACGTAAGCGTTCTGTTAAATTGTCGTATAGTTTTTCTATAAGTCATAGTAGACAAAACATCTATTTCATCGTATAGTGGTCTTCTGGAGTTAGACAATAAAGTTGGCAGGGCGCATAGCGTTTCCCAGCGTTAGATGTCAAGCATTGATCCCAGTTCAAGCCTAACATAACTTCAAAAAAAGAAATTTAAAAAAAGGCTTGCAAAGTGATAAATAACTGTGATATATTATAAAAGTCGCCGCTGAGACATGGTGATAACGAAAACGAAGTCATTTGTTCTTTGAAAACTGAACAACGAGCGAAATGCCCTGTGACTTGAAAGAGTCGCAGAACAGCAACAAACGAAATGAGCTAACAAGCGAATCTATAACCTTTATGGAGAGTTTGATCCTGGCTCAGGACGAACGCTGGCGGCGTGCCTAATACATGCAAGTCGAGCGGACTTTGCGAGAAG
>NZ_JAELUP010000006.1 GCF_016424485.1 Paenibacillus roseus | reverse complement strand
ACGGTACTCTCGGCTATCTTACCCCCGTACAAGCTAGAAAAGTGCCCTCATAATTGTTGTTCAGTTTTGTGTTGACAATCCATAAAGTGGGGATAACGAGGACGAGGTGAGAGAAAATGAACCAAGTGAATGAAAAGTTGAAGCAGAGCATTGTAGAGCGAATGTTGCCCCCGAATAATGAATCGGTGAGTCAGGTGGCCAAGGAGAGCGGTGTCTCGGAGACGACGTTATACAAATGGAAGAAGGCGGCAATGGGCCAAGGGATACCAAATAACAGTGACGTGTCACCCGAGCGATGGAATACACGTGAGAAGTTCGCGATTGTCATCGAAACGGCAAGCTTAAGCGAAATCGAGGTGGCCGAGTACTGCCGGACAAAAGGATTGTTCGTCGAGCAGGTTGAAGCTTGGCGGGAGACTTGTATGCAAGCCAATGGCGGCGTTGCCGCCCAGGCGGGTAAGCTGCAGAAAGAGCTTCGCACTAAAGAACAAGAGAACAAAGCCTTAAGCCGAGAGCTTAAACGTAAGGAAGCCGCGCTCGCCGAAGCCGCCGCCCTGTTGGTGCTGCGAAAAAAGGCCCAAGCGATTTTGGGGGACCCCGAGGACGAATGATCCACACCTCAGATCGCAAACAAGCCATTACCCTGATTCAAGCCGCCGTCGTTTCCGGTGCAAGAGAAGCGATGGCGTGCAAGGAGCTGGGGCTGACCCAGCGAACACTGCAACGCTGGCGTAAGCAAAGCGGCACCGAGGATGGACGCCCTCACGCTACGCGTCCCGCGCCTGCCAACAAGCTAAGCGAGGTGGAAGAGCAGCAGGTGCTGGAAGTTCTTCAGCAGCCGCACAACCAGAGCCTGCCACCAAGTCAGATTGTGCCTGCTTTGGCTGACGAAGGCATCTATATCGCTTCCGAATCGAGCTTCTATCGCGTCATGCATAAGCATAATCAACAGCACCATCGCGGGCGTAGCAAGAAACGCACCGCGAGGCCGCTTACCCGTCATGCTGCGACCGGACCGAATGAAGTGTGGATGTGGGACATTACCTGGTTGCCGGGGCCTGCAAAGGGGCTATTACTCTACTTGTATCTCATCCTGGATTTGTACAGTCGAAAAATCGTCGGCTGGGAGATTTGGGAGGAAGAGTCGGCGGGGCATGCCAGTCAGCTGATTCGATGCACCGTGATCCGGGAGCAATGTGTGATCCGTCATCAACCGCTCGTGCTCCATTCGGATAACGGGAGCCCGATGAAGGGAGCTACGTTACTCGAGACGCTGTACAGCTTGGGCATTACGCCCTCCCGCAGCCGACCGCGCGTGAGCAACGACAATCCCTATGCGGAATCGATTTTTCGCACCTGCAAGTACCGCCCGGATCTTCCGGTCAAAGGCTTTAAAGACGTCATGGCGGCACGGGTATGGGTGAAGTCATTTGCTCGCTGGTACAACGATGAGCATCGTCATAGCGGTCTGAATTTCATTACACCGAACCAGCGACATCAAGGATTGGCAGACGACGTATTTAAAAAACGCAAAGCCGTGTACGAGGCCGCAAAAGCCAAGCACCCCAGTCGCTGGTCTGGCGAAGTGCGTGACTGGAGCTTAGAAGATGAAGTCTGGCTCAATCCTGAACGAGCTACGCCTATTCAGGCTGCGACAAAATCACAAGCTGGACAACATCCTATTTTTGAGAAATCGCGACAACTATCTTGACAAACATCGGTATCGTTGCCTCATTCTCTCATAGGTTTTGCTGCTATTGAAGGTGGGTTGGATTTGACGCTTACTTTTCGCGTGACTTTCTTTTGACTCCAAAGAATTCCTCTTAACTCTTCAATTGAGTACGGTTCTGGTTTACGCTTGTGAAGCATAGCATGACAATTAGGACAAACAGGCTTCAAATCTTTAATAGGGTTAATTTCGTACTCCTTACCAATTTCTCGCAAAGACTTCAAATGATGCACATGTATGAAACCTTCCCCAATCTCCCCGTAGTGATCTGCGAAGTTAAATTCACACACACTACATACTACTCCATAATGCTCAATGCACCTTTTTCTTGCTAGCGGGTTCCGTTCATATATGTTTACAAAAACTTGCTTTATCGCACCCTCAACTAGCTTTTCTGATTCACTAACTTCTTCCGTCAATATTTCTGGATGGCTTTCTCTTGGATCAGTAAATTGCCAAACAATATTAACTGGTGAGGTATCCCTAAAGCTTTTTACTTTTCCATTCCCAAGATATAAAAAATTAGGGTTATCATTACTTTCCCTTACGAAGATGTAAACCTTCCCTGTGGGGTTAAGCAAAGATTGAATAGAATTATGAGATAGTTTGGAACCATTTTTTGCATACCAAACTAAATCATTTCCATCAAACCTATTAGGGTAATCATGACCTGTCCTTCCGGATGCCCCAATATTTGCAAACACATAACAATCGTTGTTGAACCGAGAATAACCAGTATCCCAATTTCCTCCTCGTTTCCCTTCTGGAACACTCATAATTTGATAGACATCTTTACGTGAATAGAATTCGCCTACGACAAAACTAAGGCGTTCTTCCTTAACTATCATTTTGTTATTATTTTCATCGTTTATGTTTTGGGGAATAGGCATAGATCCTCCAGTTAATGAGTAGCAAAATACGCTTGTTTATTTTGGCAGAAACATGTAGTTTGCTTCCGAAAGACTCACTCAATCTCAAAGCCCATTGAACGAGTCTTCCAAAAATGATAGCTAGCTACTACAGTTTCGCAAATTCATGGTTCATTTCTCGTCAGGGATGGAAATGCCTCTGCCCCCTTTATTAGGGCTAAGCCGAATATTGTATGATTCCATGGTAATTCACACAAAATCTTTGAAAAATCCGATATTTTTATCTTTGAATGTGCCGACAACAAGTCCACGATCAAGAAATCCGTTACGTTCTTCGCAGCAGGTTTCCGGCAAAAGCCCACAAGCATGACAAGCAGCAAGATTCAGAGATTCTCGTCCCTGACCTCGACTGAGGATACACACCGGATCATTAGAACAGGTTCGAGCGCTAGTTATCGCTTTTTTGAAAATACGCGAAAAGGCATCGGGTCTACCTTGTCTCACAAGCCCTCCTAAGGTTCCTTCGGCGTCACCGCTTGCGGTATAAATAAATATTCCCGCCATTTGTTTCCCCTCGACACCTTCAGCACAGTAAATTCGCTCACTTAGCGACGCGACACTATATCCACATTCAAAGCTAAGTTCTTTGATGAGCAAATGAGAAAGCGTATGGAGCAACACAAACTTTGGCGATATTTTACGCTGATGATTTTGACCTATGAACGACAAAGCATAATTCTCATTTATTCGACCAGCTCGCTCAGTCACCACAGGGTTATTTTGAATCCAGCCATCTATGGCACTCTGTTCAAATTCGATAAAAATCCCTTCGCCGCGAACCTCATACGCTGGATACCACTTCGTTCCTGACTCTTTAATATGAACAAATCCCTCATCTGTTTTGCTAATTACGGGATTTATGCGTGAGAATCCGATAAGAGCGTTTACGACTCGCACTTTATCGATCAGCGAAATCGCTTTAATGTATGGCAGTTTGTAATCATCCATACTCATCTCTTCACGCGAAAAATCATCCCCTGCGTTGGGCGGAGTACCCACTTCTCCACTAAGAGCCTCATATTCTTCAGATCGATACTTCACACTCATTACGTCGATTTCTACATTTTCTTTATCAAGCCATTTTCGCCGCAATATGCGCTCAATGTCGGATTTGACGGCACCTGTTTCCAACGCAATTTTATCAATCCATTTTGGAAGTCGCTTGTTGATCGTGTCGATTTTGTCTTCCGGATCTTCGTCTTCTATTATTGTCATACAGTCGGCGAATGCCTTGCTTTTCTCGATTTTTGCATTTATTTGATCTGCATACGGAGGAATAACCAGAGAACTGTGTACCAAAGGAAAATACACTGACGATGAACCGCGTTGAACAGTTTTCGGATGTAATGTGCATTTTTCCTTTGTATGTTTCTGTGGATGACGGCCTTCACACCGAAACTCGCTAGTATCGCTCTCTTTATCAAGCCCTTCGAATATATCTTTATTAAACGCATTTTTCAGCGTAACCGAAGCTCCACAGGAACAAGAGATACTCAATCCCTCAAGTCCCTCGGCGCCAGACGCACCAGTCTTGAATTTCAACAATGGGGTTCCGCAAATGCTTTTTTTGCTTTGCCTATGTACCCACTTCACCCATGGAAAATCGTTGATGTGTCCGTGTTCGCATACAGTCACAATACGAGCGACAACCAAATCCTGCCCACAATCCAGACATTGCAAATGACGTATCATATTGCTGTCGTATTTAAGCGCTGTTTTACCACTTTTCTTGAACTCGGCAACCCAATGTTCTATCGGTTGGAACTTACGACACTTGGGACAAAAATACCATTCTGGAAAACGAGCATAGGATATATCCAACGGCATTGCAAAACATTCAACTCCGAGCGCTTTTGCAAAACGTTCGTCGTAGATTTTACGTATATCGTTCCAGTATTCCGGCGCAGCCGTCATGAGTGTCTGATCGGGAAAATCGACCATTGCGCCGACACCATATTGAAGAACCGCTTGCGACGCTCTAACGGAGTGTGTCACAAGGTTAAGCCCGACCTTTTCCTTGAATTGCTCGATCATATCTTACTCCTCCCAAATAACAATCTTGCCTTTAACTTGAGTATCTACATTTCTCATAGAAGTTAAAGTTTCGATTGCAGAATCCTGGTCTGGAGAATTGTATTGCCTAAGCAAACGTTTTTCGCCTGACGCAGGAGGACTAACCATATAGCTTTTACCGAAATAAAGGGGAACATTAGACTCAAGAGACTTGGTTACCGACTCTTTCCAGTAGTCAAAGAACACATCCATTTCACTCTCAACATCCGAAGTATCGTCTTTCAATCCGTTACCAGCACGAGCGTTTATCATTTTTATTCGCTCGATAATAAACGTCTTTATCTCCTGAATCACGTGCATAATTGAGTCCATATCGAAATTCACAGCATCTCTGTCCTCACGCAAACCCTCTCGATGCCTCATCATCGAAGTAAGTACGGCGTGCAAAGCACGCCCTCGCGCTGGCTTTGAAAATGGCGTTGCCCCCGTGGGCTCTACAAAGCGATAAAATGATTCGTGATATGCTCTAAACCTTTCATAATGTGAACGATCACGACTTTTCGTTGCATCGTATTGTACAAAAGCAATCCCTGGAAATGACCGTCCAACACGACTTGACGCCTGAATATATTCACTAGTCAATTTAGGCTGTCCAACCATCAGTATGACGTTAAGCCGCGCAACATCAATGCCAACCGAGATCATATTCGTCGCCAGAAGAATGTTTGAAGCGTATCGCTTAGCATCAATATTCTCACGCGAATACGCCAATTTCTCCAACTTATCCAAGGTTTCATTCAGTTCTGTAGTTGTAACACGGCTCGTAAGTTCATCGGCGCTGATGATGAGTCGAGGAGAAGTGAACATGCGATTTGCCGTTCGCCTTATAAAGTCTTTTACGTCATCGTCAACAAGTGTAGATGCCTTTCCGAGATCTTTCAGGCTGTTGAAATAAACGGTCAGCGTCCACAACTTATCTTTTACCGCATCGGGCAAATTCATCGTATGAGCTTGCTGCATCAATGCCGCCATAGCTCTAATTTCCGTCATCGCCTTTGTTTTTCCTGACGGCATTATTCCGACATATTTACGACCGAATACGCCTTTTTCATACGATATTTCGGCTTCTCGGGCAAAAAAAGAATCCTCGGCATTTAACCCTGCTGCGGGAAATTGAACGACCTCGCGATTATACAGCACAGAACATTGCTCTTTTGCTCTGCGAATAGTCGCTGTTGAGGCAATGATTTTCGGACGTATCCCTTTTTGACTGCAAATTGCATCTACTGCTGTTTCATATAACCCCACAATAGTTCCAAGCGCACCGGAAATCAGATGAAGTTCATCTTGAATAATCAATTCTGGCGAACGATTATTTCCACCTGCCCCAAAGAATGCACCTATTCGCCCATCCCACGGTAGCATAGCAAACTTATCAACCGTTCCGAACAGCAACGTTGGAGGATTTTTATAGAGTTCCTCGTCAATAATTTGAATGGGAAGCACATTTGTAAAATCACATTCCTCTTGAGGACAGAACATATAAAAGTATTTGCCCTGTCGCATGCTGTAACCCCATTTTCCAATGAGTTTTTTACCTCTATCGTCTTTTACAAGTTTTGTCCCGCACCACGGGCATTTCAGAACTTGAAATTTATTATGCCTGTCCTTTGCGGTACGAACACTATAATGCTCTGTAACATTCAGAAGTTTTTCTAAATGTCCTTTCGCTTCCACATTACGATTTGGTATGTGGTTCCGGCCTATCCAAAGGCCAATTGTAATCGATATTTTGCCTAATGGATACGATGGATATTTGTGCTTCTTAGCTTCACAGTCTATTCGGATAAACTCGCAGGCGCATATTAAAGTTGCCGCGCGAGTGAATTGTTGAGCAGCCAGTAACCGTAATGTATATCGCATAATGACAGTTGTACCTGACGCTTCATGCGGATAAGCCAATCGGCGATAGAAAATCGTGAAAGCCGTCAATCCAAGATAAGCCTCCGTTTTCCCACCGCCGGTAGGAAACCATATCAGATCAACAATATCCCGTTCTGGCGAATCATCGTTAACAATCGAATTGATATCCATCAGCAAAAACGCAATCTGAAATGGTCTCCACCTACAACCCTCATCGCCTGCGTTGCGATAATTTATGTCTCGCAATAAAGCTGCTATTGTTTCGTCATCAGGATAACGATCAACGTCTGCCGTTTCGGACTGCATTTGGAGATGAACCCTCTGCATAAACATTGCTCTATTGGCAAGAAGAAAAGCCGAATAAGCGTTACTATTGCTTTCAAGTATTTTGATGCCCGCATACATTCTGTCGTAAGCCCGTTTGCACTCCTTAATGTTTTTTGCAGCAGCAGACATATATCGCGTATCGAGGGACTTGGACATTAACTCCAATTCGTCAACCCACGATCTATACAAATCGACCACACTTTTGAGAACCGATAATTGTTGAGCTTTATCCGCGCTATCTAAATCCGATAGATATTTCATAGATAGCTTTTCTATTGAAACAACATCGTTTTCTGGAAAATCAAAACTCACCGGAGGAACTTCGACTTGCGGAAAGAAATCGCTCCAGATATCGCCTCTGCCTCCATCGTCAATGTCCCAATCAACTGACACACCAAGACCTGTGCCATATATCTTTTTATTTCGATATAGCAGTTCCAATGAGTGTTCCTCATCGTCCATTGTTGATGTATCCCAATCTGGATTGCTTTCGATAAACGTAAAAACGTTTTGTTCAGTTGAAAGAGAGAGCTTGGGTTGGAAAATACAATGTATCGCTTGAGCAGGAATTTCGTCCATATCGTTCACAAGCATTATAGTCAACGACCACAGGCTCTCTCCAATTTTTGTTCTCAAAGCAGTAACTTTAGCGGTAGTGCCATCAAACTCTTTGTTGTTATCGATGTAATCGCTGTTCGTAAAGTCAAGAACAAATTCCGCAGAGTGCGGCACACGAACATGTCCGTTCCTGCAGAAATCTGCGAAACGGTAGACGATTTGCTTAATGTCCGACATCTCGTTTTCTGGGATCGTGTCTCTTTCAATAATTTCTCTGATTTCTTTTGCACTTATAGCTGAAAAAAGCTGGATGACTCCACGCTCTTTGTCATACAACATTTTGTGCGACAATTCAGACGGAATAGAATAACCATCAGGAGCATTAGGAAACGGTATTATACAATCAGACGGTTTCGCATTTCTATACGTCGCGAAGGACACGTTACCACGCACAATAGCTGTATCCCCTCTGACAAAAAACGTAATGCCCATTGAAGATGGCATATATTGGGCTGATAATCCAATCTCTTCGTCCAAATTCTCATCCGCTGTTTCGTCAAACTCAAAATGACGGCTGCTCATAGAGCGTTTCTCGGTTTTCGCCTCTTCTAATGATTCACTTTCTATATTATCATCGTCAACTTCTTCTTCACTTTCATTCATCGGTACGGTTTCATCATTGTCCTGATTCACACGATTTCCTTGCGGATAGAGTATACCTACCGAATAGCGGCTTACAGGGCTGCTCGAAATAAGCTCATGTTCAGCATCCGGTACAGTAAATTCTGAACCCGGCCCTAAAAGTTCAGATTTAATCAGATTGATGTATTCATCGCGAGCAGCAGTCATCTGTTTTCTTATTTCATTATTGTTCACGTATATACCCTCCTACTCCGCAAACGGTTTATTTATTACGTTAATTGGAACCAGTACGGAATTCTCAAGAATAGCAACACTCTCCAATTCCAATGTTTCCGATAGGTTCTCAACATTGCTGTGAACCATCTCAAGTATGCTGCCTTTCGGTGGCTTGTGTCCGTTGAGATTATCGGTGATTGATCTTCCTATTAGATCTAATATCTCCTTCCGTTTATGTCTGACTATGCGAAAGGACTCGAAATATCCATGTATGTCAGTAAGCAAAAACTCATCTTGTATAAGATCGGCGATTTGCTCTAATGTTTTTTTCTCCCTCGGACCTACGGTATGACTCTCTCTGATAAGCCATTGTCTTATCGTTGCTTCTCGAAGTGAGCTTCCGAGTTTCTGAAGCTGTTTAGCCACATCGCTGTATGAAAGGTTGTGATTATTTTTATATTCACGTAAGGCTTCTTTCCAATACCAAGCCTTTTCCGATGCTACTGAAACTTCCTTGCTGAAACGCCCTAAGCTTTGCAAGTTTTCGTAAATATAGTCAACCATATTTCGCGTGTAATCGTCACGCTTCACGAAAACAAGCATATCTCCAACTGCCAGGTTTTTGACATCAATTTCTGTCACAGTTCCCTTACCGGTATTAAAAACAACCGCATTATAATATTTTGAGAAAAAAATTTGCTCTCCGTTTACAAATCGTCCAACAGCGTATACTTCCGTTGTCGGAATAGAGTCGGCAAAGCCTGAAGCTTTCTCCGTTAACGTTTTTAAATCAATCGAACTTATTCCATGGATGTACTGATCCAAGTCGAAAAACGAATTCATATCTTTTGAAATAACAGTATCCTCAACTGAATCCTCGACATAATCAAAAGTATGATCTTTAACGATGCCGAGCTTAGTGTTCAGCTTATGTTCAAAATTGTCACTTCTGCGTTTTTCACGCTCAAACTCACGGAGTTCGCATTCGTATAGCAGAACAGTAATGTCTGCCGCCGCCCGGCATTTAAATGGATTAAATCGTTTGCTGTAATAATTACCAGTAACTATAACCTCATCATACTGTTCAGAATTGTCAAAGCGATTTGTGGTAGAAAATGTTACATTTTTGAGATTAAACGCTCCATCAGCGAGCAATATATTTATATAATAAGCTTTCGGGACAACGACGACGATATTTCGCTCTGCCGATGTAAGCATCCGCTGTTTCAATGCATCATATTTATGACATACGGAAAACGCCTCTTGATAAAGTCGTTCTAAAATATTCGTAATATAAGCACATTGTTCAGCGATAGTTCCAGCATCATCTGCTAAATCCCAAAGTTTAGATATTCTGGCATGTGGAGAACATATCCCTGCAGCTAGTTCACCGTTCTCAATTGCTCTTTCAAGTGCTTGCATCGGAAAAGTAGCCGTCGTAAACAAATTCAACAGCGAGTATGCGGTAATAAGAAACGTATCCTTTGATTCTGCATTCCAGTCGGATTTTCGGATGATATCAAGGGCTGTTTTGACATTCCAAAAATCATCTCTCGAGCAGCCCCCATCAATAATGACAGTTGCAACGTTGTTATTGATAATATGTTCTACCTGCCGATCAAGCTCGGCTGTTAAAACATTTTTAATCTGCGGAGGCAAGGAATTCTGCAGAAGAAACTCTTTCGTACAGGCAAACACCGCGGTGTTCTTATGAGTTTCTATAATACCCTCTGTGCTGTCACTGTCTATACCGGCAACAAGATGGGAAAACCTTAAAGATTTTCGATCAAGTAGGTCTGGCAATTCCGTCCGCGCGTTTGATATATGATCGGAACCAATAACTATAAAACCAATTGTTTTGTTGCCACGCTTATCAAGCACTAAATCACGAGCGGTCGCGACCTTCCCCGTTATTTTTAACACAGGGTCGCTTTTTGCTGGGTTGGTTCCATATTGATATTCTTCGCCACTACTCGTGTAATACGAAGCGGTAACGATGTCAAGTAGTCCTATACTTTTGCCTTCATTGTAAACAATTCGCACTCCTTTTGAGATTCGCTCGAACGTACTTCGCTCAGTCACAACAACCGTAGAAAAGTCTGTTATACTCGAAACCGCCTCTGGAGAAGTGTCGAGCACATACGATATAAAATCGTTGCGACTAGAATCTCGTTTTCTTAAACCTCTGCCGTCGGTTGTTTGAGAGTTTCCATTGTACGGAGTAATCAAATGCCACTTTGTACGAGGCGCGTATGTTCTTCCCGCTTTAGTCGGCTGCTCTAAAACTGCGTAATACCTGTTGTCAGATGTTTCGGAGTATATAAGCGTGGGCTTGTAATCTTTATCAACAAACCCGGCCCATATATATCGTTCTTGTTTATGCTCACCATATAAAACGATGTCGCCTTTTTCTATAGTTTCAATAGCTTCATCACTATAGGAGCCCCCCATCGATAAACATCCAATAGCAGCAATGATAAAAGAGACAATATCGAAACATATCGAACCTGTATGTAACGCTACGCTAACTGTATGGTCTTCTCCCGAAAATGACGATGCTAAAAAGTCTGCGTACTTTTTGACGATATACTCCTTTGATATAAGAGAATCTTCGAAGTATATATCGCACTTATCGAGCAGACGGAATAAAGCCTGTTCACTCATCACGGCTAATTCACCTCCGTTTGTTAATCGGTCGAACAGAGTATTTCGAGACATTGCCGCATAAACCGAGCCATTTCCTCTACGGCTGGTATGGTTACTGAATTCCCGAATTGCTTGTATTTTTGAACGTCAGGTATCCGGTTAGGGAATGAAAATCCTTCCGCACCGTTCTCCTTCATGAAAGCGTAATTAATAAACCCCTGCAATTTCCCCCATTCGGTGGGTGTCATTTTTCTGATGCCTTTATCATTGAGTGGAGTTTTTTTCCCTTTTACAATTGTTCCAGCAGCACCATCACGCGGATCATATAACAGATTCCGCTCTCTTCCAGAGCCGCCGGTTGCAAGGAGAGTATTGGCAATGGGCGTTTCAATACCAGGTTCGTTAACGATCCTATACCCGAAACCATAACCTCTACCTTCTTGTCGCTCTCGATGCTTTATCAGCGTTTCGAGGTATCCAGATGCCATGTAATACTTCAGATCAACATCTCGTTCAAGCACAGCATTGAGATCAGTATAAAGCGTATGTTCGCGTCCTCTTGGCAACTCTGTAGGCAACATCAGTAGTCGTTCAGGTTTGAATCTCTCCCTGTCAAACCCTATAATATAAGTCCGAGGACGATTTTGCGGCACACCGAAATTACGTGAGTTTCTCACAAAGTCTCTTGGACTATAATTAAGCACACCATCATTCGATAGGGAAACACCTATGACCCTATATTTCAGTTCCGTCACCAAAGTATCTATTATTCTTCGGAATGTTGCTCCCTTATCTCTTGTCACTAAATGATCAACATTCTCTAAAAAAAAGGCGCAAGGCCGTGTCCGTTTAATAATATCTGCTATATGAAAAAAAACCTGTCCCTTTTCCTCATTTTCAAACCCCTCCCCGAGTCCGACACGACTGAATGTCTGACACGGAAATCCTGCAAGAAGAATGTCATACGGGGTTCGTTCGATTCGCTCCTTAAATGCTTTCGATGTTAAATCATTAGACGGGTCTTCACCAAATAAATGCTTATATGTCATACAAGCATACTTATCTATTTCAGCTGACAATACGTTTACAAACTCTCCGGCTAGTTCAAAGCCACGCCGTATACCACCAATCCCAGCACATAGGTCTATAGTTCGATACGGCCTTTGCGGGAAAAAACGCAGGTGTCTTTCAATCTCATCGACGCACTCAGCAACGTTTGTCTTAATCTGATTTTCCTGAAAGCGAAGTACAGTCCAGCCCTTTCTCTGTAACTGTTTGATAAGGATTCTATCTCGTTCTATATTCTTGAATTTTGAAGTGCCGAGCATTCGATAGTCATTAATTTTACCTTTTGAACTTCCCCTACTATATCCACGTGAGAATTCATTATTGCAGAATATGGCAACTTTCCTTGCCGCAAAAACAAAATCAGGTTTTCCGTAGACAGTATAATTATTTTTTGAATAAGTCGTCAGACCACGACGATCAAGTTCAGTACACAGAGTGCTTTTAAGCTCAATCATTCTAATACGCGGGCGTTTAATATGATAATTTATTTGCGTCCTAATTTTTCGAGCCATTGTGTTTCACCTCGACATATACAACAATTTGGTATTTCCCCCTTGCTATCACCAATATCTACCTTTCGACACAAGTCGGGCTATTTCCTGCCTGGATTCATCATATGCCCTGCTCTAAGTCCGCCCAACTATGCTGTGGTGACTGATTTGAAAAATCAAATTCTCTAATATTGCATAGAGGAAAGAGAAAAAGACGTTGGGTAATGACAACCCAGCGTCTTTTTCAGTTCTTTTATGCTCCCTTACTTTTCCTTGCTTACAAGTTTCATGGAAGTTTTACGAGAAATCAGGCACTTCTTAAGCGAACCTGCCACATCTCATTTTCTAACCATCAATATGACCGACTCCACATGACTCGTCTGTGGAAACATATCCACAGGCTGCACACTCTCCAGCCTGAATCCATGCTCCAGCAAATACTTGCAATCCTTCGCCAAGGTCGAAGGATTGCAAGACACGTACACAAGCCGCTTCGGCTTCGCTTGTACGACTGCCTCCAACAATGGACGCTCACAGCCTGTTCGCGGAGGATCAACGACAATCACATCAGGGCGAATTCCCCGTCCAATCCACTCGGGCAGCAGCTTCTCGGCCCGTCCTTCATAGAACTGCGCATTCGTCACTCCACTCTCCCGCGCATTGTCCCTCGCATCCTGCACTGCCTCCGGGATCACTTCAATTCCCCGAACCTCCCGGGCGTGTGGGGCCAGCCATAAGCCAATTGTCCCTGTTCCGCAGTAGGCATCTACAATAAGCTCCTCCCCGCTTAGGGAAGCCGCTTCCTCTACCTTGTTATACAGCTTGACCGTCTGTTCGGGATTAAGCTGGAAGAACGCACGCGGCGACAATGCAAATTTAACCTCTCCCAATGTCTCGGAAAGCCGCTCTTGACCCCACAAGACAATTGTTTTTTCACCGAAAATAAGCGAGGATTTGCCTTTATTCACATTCTGGGCAATGGTTCTGACGATCGGAAGCGCCTCCCGAATGCGCTGAATCAGCCGCCGCGAATCCGGCAAACGGTCGACTGCCGTAATCAGTGTAAGCTGTATATCCCCGGTAGATTTCGCAATCCGGGCCACTATCGTCCGCACAGCTCCTTCTCTTGTACGCTCATTGTACACAGATATATGAAGCTCCGTCAGAATGGACTTGACCTTCTCAATAACTTCATTAATCACCGGATGCTGAACGCCACAGCCGCTAATATCAACCAGACGATGCGTTCCTGCCGCATACAACCCTGCAATGATGTCTTTGCCCTCATACCCGGTCTGCAACTGGGCCTTGTTGCGGTATCCCCAAGGATCATCCATCCCGATAATTGGATGCATCGGCAGCTCCTGCAAGCCGGCATAGCGCTGAAAAGCCTCCCGTACAAGCTCCTCTTTTGCCGCAAGCTGCGCAGAATATGTCATATGCTGAAGCTGACAGCCACCGCATGCCGAATAAACCGGACACCGCGGCTCCTGCCGATCAGGAGAACGCCTCTCCAACTCCACAATAGTTGCCATCAGAAACCCAGGCTCGACTTTGGTCACAGAAGCGCGCACAACTTCCCCCGGAAGCGCTCCTTCAATGAATACCGCTTTCCGCTTGTAATAGCCGACCCCTTCACCGTTAATGCCAATGCGTTTTACCGTGACAATGATCCTCTCTCCAATTGTAACCTCCTCAGCGCTTGCCGCTGTGCGTATTCCATAAGCTGAGTTCACCCGCTTTTTGAAATGTCCTTTCTTACCTCCTTCCTTACCCTCGTGTCCGCCTCCAGGCTGGCGCTCCTGCTTCCCTTCGTTTCTTCGGCTGAGATGATTCCCCGACCGCTTGGTCCGTTCCTTCCCGAACTCCCCTGCACGTTGCCCGTCCCGGTCTTTCCCCCTGTTCCCGGACTGACCTTCATTCCCTAATGAATAAAGCTTGTCCGTCCCGCGGCCCGGCTGATTCGCCTTGCTGCCGCGCGGCTTTTTAATGTCATGCGCCATACTTTTTTCCGCTCCGTTTCCACCTGTAATCTATTTAATATAGCACAAACATTCCCCTTTGCCCAATCGCAATTCATGCTTTACCGCTTTGGCAGAGTGCCTTCCAGTGCTGACAAGACTTCCTCCATTTTGCTAACCCCATACAGGATCTGCTCCTCGGACAAATGAGGGAATCTGAAGTAAGCGCCATAACGCACGGCAGTCCCGTCCTCGCCTTGAATGCTCGTCTCTGGCCAGTAAATGCCGCTTTTCCGGCAGGCAAGCCTATATGTTAAATAGTCCTCACCATCGCCCCGCCACCAGCCAAACAGATTCAATCCCGCATCTCCTTCCACCCAGCCAAACAAGCCGGACAGACGACTAATGAGTTGCTCGCGCAACAGCTTGAACTTCCGGCCATGCATTCTCTTCATTCTCCGCAAGTGGCGCTCATATTCTCCGCTCTGCATCCAGGCGGCCAATGCCCGCTGCTCCAGCAAATTGCAAGGATACGGGTCAAACAATGCTTTGGCCCTCGCATACAGCCGAACTAAGGAAGCAGGAAGCACAGCGTAGCCGATTCTCACATGGGACAACAGCGTATTGCTAAAGCTCCCGACATAAATGACACGTTCTTCCCTGTCCAGTACCTTGAGCGGTTCCAGCGATTTACCCCGGTAGCGATATTCACTGTCATAGTCATCCTCAATAATAAGCGCGTTATGGCGCGATGCCCATGTCAGCAGCTCCTGCCGACGTTCTAATGACAATACGGCCCCCGTAGGAAATTGCCGATTAGGCGTGACAAATAGCAGCTTGGCATCCCAATCGACCGGAATAATCCCCTCGCTGTCTACAGGAGCGTGTAGGCAAACGCCGCCAAGTGCCTGAAATGCCCTGACCGCTCCACCATATCCGGGACTTTCGACAACGACCCGCTCTCCAGGATTAATGAATAGCTGCGCCGTCAGAGCCAGTGCCTGCATAGAGCCGTTGAATATGGCAATTTGCTGCGCATCCACTGCAATCCCTCGGGTGCGACGCAAATATTGAGCAATGCTTTCCCGCAAGCCATCGTCTCCTAATGTCGATACCCTGGACCGGCTTCGGAGCCTATTGGGATCTGCAAGCTTCCTGGACTCGGCATACAGGAAACGATGCCATTCCTTGTCCGGGAATGCTGTCTCTGTACCCCGAGCTCCAAAATTAACGGCCCATTCCCCGTCAGCTTGTACACCGGCTGCCTCTTCCTCCTTCCAGCCCTGCAACTCGTTCAGGCGCTCGCCCCAATCTGCAAGCAGATACTCGCTCCTTCCGGGAGCATGGTCTGCTCCCCCGTCCAGCGGCTGGAAAGCAACAAAAGTTCCTTTCCCTACACCGCCTGCTATATATCCTTCTGAAGAAAGCATGTCGTACACCTGACTGACTGTGCCTCGTGACATCTGATACATCGCAGCCAATTCACGGCTTGACGGCAGCCGGGTACCAACCGCCAGCACCCCCGAGACAATAGAGTCATAGAGAGCGTTATACAGCGACAGCCGCTTCGTCGCATACTTCTCCGTATACACATGATACGGAATATGAAATTGCATGCCAGTTTCCGCCTCACCGATTAATGGTCTAATAAAATTAATGTAAATTGGATCTTTTTAATTGTCAATGAGTGCAGTATGCTGGGATTCAAATCTGTAATGCGGCTTGACTTGAGGAGGGGCCTGTCCATGAGGAGAAAAGAATTTGAAATAATGAACGCTTCTGAAACCGAGCAGTTTTTGCAAGAAATGAGTTTTGGCGTGCTGGGAACTACCCATGAAGATGGCTGGCCGGAGCTGACACCGCTGAACTTCGTCTATTGCAACAATCAGATTTACTTTCACGGCAGTATCGCCGGACGCAAAATGAAAAATATCAAGGCCGAGCAAAAGGTCACGTTTTCGGTGGCAAAGGAATATTCGATCATACCATCGTATTTCACTGATGCAAAGCTTGCATGTCCGGCTACCGCCTTTTTCAAATCGGTGCTCATTAAAGGCGAGGCTGCAATACTAACCGACCTCAGCGAGAAAGCCGAGGCACTGGCGGCATTTATGAAAAAGCTGCAGCCCGAGGGTGGTTACGCCCCGATCGACCCCGCGGACCCGGACTATGCCGGAAATCTGAAAAGCACTTCTGTGGTGCGCATCCATATCCGGGAGCTTACAGCCAAGTACAAATTCGGGCAAAATAAAAAAGCGGACGAATTCCACCAAGTAACGGAACAGCTTGAACAACGTCATACAGAACTTGATATACAGACTCTTGCCATGATGGAGGCCTTCTGTCCTCACCACCAGAAAAAGGACGACAATCAAGCCTAATTACTCTTGCGTGTTGCGTTTTCTGATTAAAAGGATCTCAAACGGTCAGATCTGACCTGCTTGTTGGGAGAACTCATTCGTGGGTTTGCACCCTGGTAGATATGAAAAAGAATCAGGATTCACCCCCATAATTACAAAAAACGCGCGCTTCCCATCAAGCTGTATGTTTCACCAAGCCTGACGGAGAAGTGCGCACTTTAACTTTCATAATACTTGTATCATCATATCACTACAGTTATATGATCCAGCTTAGTGTGCATGAACCTGCTGCATCCCGCCCCCGCCCTCAGGACGAGCGCGCTTGAGGAAGAACAAGGCGAGGACGAGCGCAATGGCGACAAGACCCAAAGCAAGCAAGAACGATTGCCTCATTCCCGCAGCCAGAGACAATGCCGGCAAATCCGCTGCCGCTACAGAGGCTCCGGCGTTTGCAGCATAGTCCGCTGCACCAGTTGTCATGATTGTCACAAGCAAAGCCATTCCTACTGCTCCGCCGACCTGCTGAATCGTACCAATAATTGCAGTTCCATGCGGGTACAACGCAGGCGCCAAACCGTTAAGCCCATTCGTCATAACCGGCATCATCAGCATGGAAATGCCGAGCATAAACAAAGTATTCAGCAAAGTAACGGTAATATACGACACGGACAGCGACATGAATGCAAAGCCGACCAGACCGCCCGACAGCACCAGCAAACCGACCAGTGCAAGTCCTCTCGCTCCAAAACGGTCAAACAGCCTTCCCGTAATCGGGGACATAATCCCCATTATGACCCCGCCGGGCAGCAAAGCAAGCCCCGCCTCAAGAGGCGAATAGTGGAGGGCATTCTGCAGAAAAATCGGTACCAGCATCATCGTCGAGAACATCGCCATCATCACAATTAACATAATGATAACCGACAGGCTGAACGTGAAGGATTTGAATGCCCGCAGATCGAGCATTGGCTGCTTCAATGTCAGTTGGCGAAGCACAAACCAGATCAGAGCAGCGCCGCCAATCACAATCGGAATCGTCACACCGGTGCTGGTCCAGTCGCCATGCCCTTCCCCGGCGCTGCTAAAGCCGTAGACGATGCCGCCGAAGCCTAAAGCCGACAACACCATCGATAATGGATCAACCTTGGTCGGACTGGATTCCGAGACATTTTTCAAACGGAAGAAAGCAAAAATAATGACAAAAACAGCAATAGGAAGCACGCTATAGAACAGCGTTCGCCAGCTGTAATGCGCCACGATAAGCCCGGAGAGCGTCGGACCGATTGCCGGTGCAAAGGTGATTACGATTCCGATTGTTCCCATCGCCGCCCCCCGCTGAGACATCGGAACAAGCGAGAATACAACATTCGTCAAGAGCGGGAACATCAGCGCTGTTCCGCTAGCCTGGATGATTCTCCCTGCAAAAAGCATCGGGAACCCGGATGCCAGCGCGGCTATAAGCGTTCCTATCGTAAAGAGTCCCATCGCTGTCAGGAACAATCCTCTTGTCGTGAAACGTTGAATCAAAAATGCCGTTGCCGGAATCAATACGGCGATAACAAGCAAATATCCGGTGGACAGCCATTGCGCGGTATTCGGCGATACCCCAAGATCTGCCATGATCGGAGTAAGTGCGACATTAAGCAAGGTTTCATTCAAAATCGCAACGAACACCCCCAGCACCATCACCAGTACAATCAAGCGATTGCTCTTGCTGCCAAAGGCGGATTGCTTTGCTTCTTTATGAACAGATGAAGCCAATATCATTACCCCTCTCCACTTCGTCCGGCAAGCTTATGCAGTCAATACCGGAATGATTTGATCTCGACTGCCTGCAGCTTGCAAACTGCTTTTTTTCTCTCACAGCCATTGTCATTTTACATGATAAGTCGCAAATGAGCTATTCATTTTTTGTTAACGCCAAAACAATAATACATTAATTCTGAAAAGCTGCGCCCCAGAACTGCCGGTCGGAATCACGCGATGGCCTATTCTACCTGGGATTATTTTAGCATAAAGATCGCAGGCGAAGTTTCTCACAGATTGCGGAACTATTGGCCGACGTCATAATTTTTGTAGAAAAAAAGAACCGTCCGTTTGACAATGGACAGTTCTTCTTGCAGTTGGAACAGGATCGCTAAGTCAGACTATTAACCAGTTTCATAACGGCCTGTCTGGTCAATTTATTGCCGCCCGCAGCAATCAGGTTCAACGTAGCATGTGCGAGCTTGAGCGGGATTTTGCAGAACTCCAGTGCCGGACCGCCATTAAGCTCCTCATTGTACTCGTCGCCAAGCTTCAGATTTTTCCGGGTATACTGAATCATCTCCTCAGAGCCCCAGCCCTCAGGGAAGAAATCCACTCCGCGCTTCAAATCCTCATCCCGGTTGCGCAAAATATTAACCGCTTGCAATCCGCGGCCGTAAGCTACCGCTTTGACAGGATCGGTCTCCGTCCCGTCATACCAATGCCAGATTTCGGACAGCATCTCGCCTACCATTCCCGCCACACTGTAGGTGTACGCATCCAAATCCTCAACCGTTTGAATATCCCAGCCCCGCTCGACCCAATCAGCCATTTGTCCAGCCATTTTGGCTGTATAACGCAGTACAACCTCGGAGACCGCATTCGGGCACAACTCCGCCCATTCACGAAGCCTCCAGCTAACTTCCGGCAGTACATCGCGATGGGAAGCAAAATAACGTTCAATTTCAGCGATGTCGCTCGATTCAGCAAGCAGGTGCTGAACGCCGCGCAACAGCTCGATCTTCAATTCGTCCGCGATCGATTCATGGTCTTCAATTTCATCTATAGCTCTCATGCACAGGTAAGCAGATGCCACAGCATCTCTCAAGCCTGGCACTAACCGGTTAATCGGAATGTAGAAGGTCCGGCTTGTTTCTTTCAGCACCATCATTGCGTCTTTCAAGAAAAATAATACCTCCATAGCGAAAACGCTGCTTTTTTTTCTATCATACCACATTTTAATAGGAACAAGAAAATAGAATCCCGCAGGATTGGTGAATTACTATTGAAAATCAGAAACCCTGAATATTTAATCCGTTCATGAAGGGAAACGCCGGTTGAAAAACGAATAAAGTAAAGGTCTTGATTGAGGTCGCCCGACATCCGTTTAAATGTATGATAAGCCATAGCGAGAGGGGTTAATTCGAATATGATTATTCGTGACAACGGCCAAGAATTTATTATGATTGCCCAGCATGAGCATGGACTGCTATCCGGAGTAATTGCCCGTCATTTTCAAAAACGCTTCTTCCTCGCTCCCAACCGCTACGAAGAGGTTATTGTGGCAATTAGCGAACATGACAGAGGCTGGATCAAGCTGGATGACACCCCCATCTGGAATGACGCGGAATCCGTGCCGTTTACCTTTGTCGATTATCCGTTGCTTCCCAAACTCGCTTTTTATCAATTTGGCATCGAAGAAGTTGAAAAGCTAAGCCCCTATGCCGCGCTTTTATGCAGTCTTCATTTTGCTTCCTTTAGTGATATGTTGCCTTCTGCCCCGCAGGAGTTTACAGACTTTTGCAAGGAGGAACAGAACAGACAGCAACAGTTGAAGCACAGGCTGGGAGTTGTGGATGAAAGCCTGCTGCAGGCCCATTTTCGCTTGCTCCAGCTTTGCGACGATCTATCTCTATATGTGTGCCTGAATGAACCAGGAGCAGCAAAGGCTGACGAGCATCCATGGTTTCGAAGTGGGTTTGAGAAGGCCAAAGGCTTTGTCAGCGGCGGCGCAGACCTGCCTGTGGCAAGATGGATCGGCGCGAAGGAAATCGCAGTGTCTCCCCCTGTTTTTGAGCACCGTTTCTCGGCCTCTTTGCGGGCCAAGCATGTCCCGAAGCCGCTTATTAAGGAGCTTGGCATTGGCCGGGCATACAGCGAAACGGAATGGACCGAACATGAATTTATATTCAGCAATGGTTAGCGGATATTCACAATTGAAAGACAAACCTTTGGGAAAATTTTCAGAATGTTCATTTTACACTCCCTCCTTTATACGATATGCTGGTAATAGGAAGCAAGCAGACACATGGTTTTCTGGAGAAGGAATCAGATGGAATTTGATGTAGGGAGGTAATGCCTTGTACGCAACTTTGATTGTTTTGATGATGGTCGTAGGAGCTGTCATTATCGTTTATGGCGGTCGGCAGGTTATACGATTTGATGAGCAGGACGGCGAGTAGTCTGAACTTGATGATTTTGTACAGAGTCAGGCAGGCCCCTGCCGTCTTCTGAATGATTGCAAAAGATCGCCGGCAGCCTGGTCACGCAGGCCAGGCCGGGCGATCTTTTTCTTTATGCCAGCAACAGAATCAAGGCTCCATATGCTTCTTTAAAAATGCGGCCATATCCGCATAAGCTTCTTTTCCTTCCGGCGAGAACTCTCCGAGAATTTGAAAAACGTGCCCGACACCTTCGAAAATTTTTACGGAGACGTCCACCCCAGCCTTTTCGCTTTCCCCGCGATTCCCTTTGCATCATCACGGAATACTCTTCTTCCCGGCCTGGACTACAGGCTTCAAATACATCGAAATCTTTCTCCAGATACAATCGCAGCAACTCCGTAATCTCCGCTTCGTCTTCAACAACGAGAAACCCATCCTCATTCTGCTATCTCTCCCCTTTGCTGGTCCAAATCTCTCCGCACATATTGCCCTCATCCCCTTCCTATAGCTCATTGTTTTCCTCCCCCATTTCCTATAAGATGGTTTTGATTACTAAAAGAAACAATCTGCTCTTTCTATTGAAATTATTAGGAGGGCAAAATGCCGCGCATACAAAATGGATTTCATTGTTGTCTGAACCGGCAGAGCATAAGACTAGACGGGCGAGCGGTCAACTTAACTGAAAGTGGTGAATATGTTGCAGAGGCAAATAAAATCAGACCGGCGAACCCGGCAAACAGGCAAGTTTATTCGTGATGCCTTCCTTCAGCTTATTGCGGAGAAAGGATATCCTGCAATTACTATACAAGACATTACAGATCGTGCCGAAATGAACCGATCCACATTCTATTATCATTATAAGGGCAAGGAGGAATTGCTTGAACAGTGCATCCACGAAATGCTCAGCTTGGCCGAAAAAGACATTATGCGCCCTGCCGGTACCAATGATCAGGAGACCAATTCAACGGAATGCAATGACCAAATCCGCTTTTATATTCGCTTGTTCGAGCACATAAGCGGGCAAGCGGACTTCTATCGTGTTATGCTGAGGCATGTCCCACTGTGTGGACAGCGCTTGTCCGGAATTATTCAGCAGTTCTACCAAGCCCGCATCTTCTCCAATCACCCCATAGCGGACAACCTTGTAATATCCCGGGAATTGCTGACAACCTATATCACCGGCGCCTATACCGCTGTTATCTTGTCTTGGCTGGAGCAAGGTCTCCCTTACACGCCAGCATCAATGGCCCAGCAGCTTTCCCTTGTCATGAACAAGGGGCCTTACCGCGCTGCCGGACTGTTGCAGTAATACTTTCCACATCCATCCAGCAGCGCGGGTTTCTGCAAAGCCAGCGGCAAGTGTAAACGGCTTTGCCATCCTTTAGCTGGCCAAACTTCGTTTCGAAGCAAAACGAAAAACCTAGCGGGAAAATCACCGCTAGGTCCTTTTGTATGCTTAAGTTCATA
Organism: Paenibacillus roseus; assembly: GCF_016424485.1. Taxonomy (GTDB): domain Bacteria; phylum Bacillota; class Bacilli; order Paenibacillales; family Paenibacillaceae; genus Paenibacillus_D; species Paenibacillus_D roseus. The sequence goes on along the minus strand of NZ_JAELUP010000006.1, from coordinate 74,341 downwards.
TTTAAGGCGTAAAATCAAACGATGCCGATTCTGCAATTTTTCGATTGAGCGAATCAAGCACCTGGTAGGAAATCCGCAGCGTTCCACTCGTATTGTCCGGCAGCTGGGCGTGAACTTCTTCGCTGCTGACGAACGTTGTCTCTGCTTGCTTGCCGTTTATATACACGATGCCCGAAGACACAAAGTGACTTCCCGTTAATCGAATCAGCCCGGACTGCTGGTTTGGCTCTAATGGTTCCGCTGCTGTCACTATCCGCTCAGCCTTGCTGATCGTAATCGGTCCGCTGCCCATCTGGAACTGCTCATTCGCTGCCGGAGGCTCTCCGTGATAGCTAAAGCCTTCTCCAAACAATCGGTCATATTGAAGGAGTGTATAATGATCCAGTGTTTGTTCATTAATATGCGCCTGTGCATAGAAGTCTTTTCTTGGGAGGAAAGTCATTCCTTCATCGAACATGCCGCTCAAATAATCGGTCAGCTCATTGCCTTTCGCTCCTGCCTTGGATAAGGTCAGATGGGCCAGATGAAAGGCGCTGATATACGTATCATCATATTTCTTGTGATCCGAGGAGAAATTGTCCCACATAATGAACGGCACATTGTACATTTTCAAATAATCATCATAGTCGATGCTGTCCTGGAAATATCCGGCTTCCCGATAAACGCTGTACTCTTCCCCCAGCATCGGCAGGTGGTCCCCGAAAAATACAATAATTGTCGGCTCATCGTTATCCTTGAAAGCATCCACCAGCATTTTCAGCGACTCATCCACATCGGTTTGGGCCTGGATATAGGTCTCCAATATATTCGTGGAAGATTCGCTCAGGCCGGACACCTTGATCGTATTCTCCTCGTTTTTCCCCAGGCGGTAAGGCCCGTGATTCTCCATCGACACCGCATAGATAAAAGATGGCTTGTCCGTGTTCTTCACTTCTTCAATAATGCGCCGCGACATTTCCTGATCCGCAATATAGCCGCTCCTTTTCTCCGGGTTGCTGAAGAACTCTCCGCTAATAAAACGGTCAAAGCCAAGCAGACGATACACCTCATTCCGGCGGTAAAACCAGTTGTGGTACGTATGAATCGCCATCGTCTCATAGCCTTGTTTTTTCAGAATAGAGGCTAGCGATTCCTGCGGGGATCGCACATAATTGGCATAGGCAATAGATCCTGCCGGCAATAACTGTGTGGACAGGCTGGTCAACGCTTCGAATTCCGTGTTGACAGTCCCGCCGCCGTAGACAGGAACAAGCAGATTGCCGGTTGTCGATTCCTTCTGAAGCGTATGGAAGAACTGCAACGGGTCCCGGCTGAAGGCAACATTTTCAAGCCTTGTCGGGTCCCAGAACGCCTCACTCATAATCATAATAATATTAGGTGCAGAGGGAGCTTCATGTTCCGGCTTCGGACTGGTTCCCTGGATCGCTTCGACTGCAGCACGCGCGTATTCCTTCGGCTCCTGAACCTGCATATATTGGGCACTTAGCAAAAATCCCACCAGCATGCCGTTCTGTTCATAGTTCATGCTCTGATCCCAGTTAATCACTTCTAGAGCGAACACCTTTCGCGCCTTCATCGTACCACCGAACATCCCGACGACCAGCGTCAATCCGACAATCGCAAGGATGATTCTTGGCGCTAGCCGATAGTTCGGAGCAGGCAGCTTCCACACCATAACAGCCCCAATGGCCAGGACAATCACTATCGGAAGCAGTGTATATAGGATAGCCTGTGCGGAAAAGAACGTGGACACGTCCAGCGCTTCTCCACCGAGCTTAAGATCCCAAGGCAACAGAGGTTCGCCGCGATACTTCATTTTCATTCTGCTGATCGTGGCGATACTTACACTCGCAAGAGTAAGGACGATGAACGCCCAATAGATCCGTTTCAGCAGCAGAAGCAGGATGAGCATGATCCCGAAAACAAGCAAATAACCGGAAGCCCATTGACCAGGATGCAAAACCAGCCAAGCAAAAAAGCTTGTAAAGCTGGACCGATGGGCCACCTCCGTTATGGTCATCGTCAAAAAAGGCAGTAGTAGCAGCGGCAGTATATAACCGATGCTTGATACAAGCTTGCTTTTACTAAAAACCATATTTCCCTATCTCCATTACCGGGCAGCGCCTGCCCCATTTTATTCTTTTACTAACTTTACACCCTTCAAGTTGACAAATCAAATCCATGCAAGGTAGGCTTCCAGTTCGGAATAAGGGACCTGATACAACGCCAAACCTTCCACAACGGTTCTGGATGCGCCGGGCAATGAAGCAAATTTCCGGAATAGACTCTCCTGTTCCTTGTGATCGGCAGACGCCCAGAATTGCACCTGACGGACTGCTGGATTTTCCTGCTTCATCAGTTCAACAAGCGCCCGCATACTCTGCCAGAACAAGGAAGCAACCCGGTATTCCTGACGGATAAATACGGTCTCAATCTGGCATACATGCTTGTCTTCATATTGATTGGCTCCTGTACCGATAACAAACCCCGCTGCTCCTACAATTTCATAAGGCTCCTCACTGAAGATCAGCATGGCTTTGCCGGCTACTAATGGGCTGCTCACAAAGCTGAGCTTGACGGCGAATGGATAAGGCAAGTTTAATTCCCGGTGATGTTCAAGCAAAAATTGGACATAGGACTCAAAGTCCATCTCCAACTCACATGGTCGAAATAAAAAATCCATTACGCTGCAGTTGCGCGCAAGGAATCGTTTGCCTGACTTCCGAAGCCGCTTCCTTTGGATGAATGTTTATCAATCGTTGGTTTTATTGGAATCATGTTGATGTGCCTCCATTATAGGTGATTAACCGGGTTATTTTGATGCGCGTGCATAACTTACCACGAAACACGCTGGAATTTCTTCAAAGCCGTCTTCAGCGTACTGACCTGTTCCGAGAAAACTGTTTCCTCGCCAATTAACCCCTCACGAGTATGGCTTTTGTTCGCCAGCTTTGCATACAGATTGCAAACATATGTATTTTCCGACAAGGCGGAGAATTGAATTTCTCTCACCTCCGGATGCTCCTCGACAATCAGTTCAATCAGATAGATGAATCCTTTCATGAATAGACGGCTGCCTCTGATTGTACGATCACAGATTACCAGATCAGCAAACACAATCTCCTTATCCTCGAAATTGCGCTCCCGAGTCCCGAGATAGTATGCCGATGCTCCCAGCACGCGCTGATTCTCATCGACAATACAGACGAGATTGCCCTCCGTTATATAAGAATACAACAGAGCGACCATATCCAGCGTCGTATAGGCCGGGTGTAGATCACGTCTGTTCTTCAATATAAATTGACTGACGCTCGAGATTTCATCATCGCTTAAGCATCGTTTGCACGTTGTGGTCACGTTCTCCCCCCTGTCTTGTTCCATCGTTACATCCGTTTCGACAGCGTACGCTGCAGCGCTTCCATTAGTTGCGGATAGCGCGATGTCAAGTGATGGAATGCTTCGCGTCTGATTGTCAGCATGACGCCATGCCCTATCGCTTTAACCGTAGCTGTCCGGGGGATGTTTTTAATCAGGGCAATTTCACCGAAATAGTCGCCATCGTGCAGAACAGCTACCCGCTGCTCCCCTTGCTTGTGAATGTGCTTGATGACCTCAAACCTTCCCCGTACAATGAGGTAGAACTTGCTGCCTTCTTCTCCCTCATGAACAATGCTCTCACCGTCCTCGCATGTTTCTGTGGCAAACAGCGAAGACACCGATTCCAGAACGGAGTGGTCCAGCCCCTCAAAGAAAGGCATTCTGGCAAGCCGGTCAGCTTCAACGGTTGCATACAGGCCGTCGTTCGACAGCTTGAAGCCGTGCTGCTTCTCCCACAGACTGTAGTATAGTCCCCGCAGCGCCATCAATTCCTTGTGCGTGCCTGATTCTGCAATCCGACCAGCCTCAAATACATGGATGCGATCTGCGTGAACGACCGAGGACAACCGATGGGTCACCGAAATGACCGTCTGGCTGTCGCGCAGGCTTCCAATCAACTGATTCATGTCTGCTTCGGTCGCAGGGTCCAGTGCGGATGTGACCTCATCAAGCAGCAGCAGTCCGGGCTTTCGCAACAGCGCTCTTGCAATGGCTAGCCGCTGGCGCTCACCGCCCGACATTGAACCGCCTTCATGACGAACACGCGTATCATATCCTTCCGGCCAGCCTGTAATGACATCATGAATTCTGGCCATCCGTGCCGCTTCCGTCATCTCTGAATCCGTTATAGCATCCTCCCTGTCAAGGACGAGATTTTCCCGTATGGTCGTGTTAAACAGGAAGGTATCCTGTGTGACAAGCACTGCCATTCTTCGCAATGAAGCCTCACTGACCTGACGCAGATTAATTCCGTTAAGCGAGACTGTCCCTTGCGCGGGGTCATACAGCCTCGCCAGCAACTGAAGCGCCGTGCTTTTCCCGGAGCCGCTTGGGCCAACGAAAGCTTCATAGTTTCCGGCCGCAACCCGCAAGCTGATATCCTTCAACTGATCAGCTCCCTCCGCGTATCCGAAGGTCACCCGATCCATGTGAACGGAGGCCGTTGCACCGACAAGCTCAAGCGGATGCTCCTGCTCCACTACATCGGGCTGTTGATCCAGAACCTCTCCAATGCGGCGAAAACTGATGCCCGATTCTATCAGATTGGGAATAAGAAAGGACAAACTGGATACCGATTGCCCGACTGTCATGAACAACGTAAAAAAGGCTACGAAGCTCCCCACGCTCATCCCGTCCGTAAAGATCAGATAACCGCCAAAGCCAATCATTCCGCCGTTTAATAGCATCAGGGCAGTAAGCGGCAGTCGTTCCATCAGCGAGCCTGTCATGTGCAGCTTCATACCGTAGCCAAACAACTCCTGAATTTGCCCTTGGGCACGCTCCCGGAATCTGGCTTGCTGATGCAGCCCTCTAATCGTCTTATGTCCTTTGACCATCTCATCGATTGTATTGGTGAACCGTTCCTGGGCTTCCTTGTATTTCACATTATCCGCTTCGGCGCGGCGCTGCAGCAGCTTCGGTAATGCAAACATGAGCAGAGAGCCTCCAAGCATTACCAGCGTCAGCTTCCATTCCAGCATAAACAACAGCGTCAATCCCAGCAGCAGACTCAAGCCCTCTTTGACCAGGTAAGGGCTCCCAACACGGATCACACGCTCAATTGACCCCATATCCGATCCGAAGCGTGTCACCAGATCGCCGATCCGGTAACGTTCATAAAATGGCAGCGACTGCTTTTGCAAATGATAGAATAAATCCGTTCTCAGTCTGCGAATGACCTCTCCACTTACCCTGCCAAGCGCATTATCTCCCCCGACTCCAGCAAGTATGCTGATCAGGCCGCCTGCAAGCAAAATGCCTAAAATAAGTAAAAAAGCTTGCAGATTTTTAGGAGTAAAAGCTTCGTCTATGAGGAACTTCAAGCTTAATGGCGCTGCAACCGCATAAGCAACCTCAATGATCATACAACCTACAAACAGGGTGCAAAGCAGCTTGCTGGAAGCTAGATATTTCCTTAATGTACGAACAACGTTCACTTGCAGTCCCCCCTGTAACCAGCTTACAGCAATGATTTCTATTTTGTAAACGACCAAACGGGTAATTTCTGCCACTATTCGACATTAAATGATAACATCCTTATTTGAACAGCAAATTTATCGCCCAAAGCATAAAAAAACGATCCTCAACGGGACCGTTTGCTTCAATTAAATATATTCATATTCTGTAAAAGCTGCCGCTTGTCCGCGATACACACCCGTGTCATCAAACAAGTTCCATACCGTCGCCTTCTTGATATAAAAGCGTCGACCGGTACTGGAAATCCGGATGCCAGTATAGTCGCTCACATAGCCATGCTCCGTCACCTGAGCCAAAAACCGGGTGCGCTCCTCCCGTTCCATTGGTTCAGCGGTCAATCGGGACGGCGTGCTTGTGAACTGCTCCCAGTCCATCTCCCACAAGCTCATCGCTGCCTGATTGCCATAATTCAGTACCGGGTCGGTCTCTATTCCATGAGACAAAATAATCCCAGGCGAGTCATCAAGCTGTTTTCTCACGCTTTCTCCCGGAACAAGCTGTACCAATTCCTTGCCCGTCCATTTCCGATAATTGTCCGTGAGAAGCTTCGCATGAGCTTCCAACGCTGCCTCAGTCTGATTCCCTGCTGCCAATTCGATCACTTCCTTATCTTCTCCAGAGTCGTTCACAGAACATGGCATCAGAATTGGAGGGCCATCCGTCTGCGATATGCCCAATGGTTGGTCGGCCCATGACCCGAACCGATTCGGATGCCGTCTTCGATCGCCGCCTGAATGAATGCCTTGGCCTGCTTTAATGCGGCGTCAATGGCAAGGCCTTGTGCCAATCCTGAAACCAGTGCCGCTGAAAATGTACAGCCGGTGCCGTGCGTACGTCCAGTCTCGATGCGTCTGCCTGCAAGCTCGGTGAAACCTTGGCCGTCATACAAGAGATCGATCGCCTCTGTCCCATGATCATGTCCTCCCTTAATAATAACATGCCGCGCGCCATAAAACGCCAACCGCTTCGCGGCCTCCCGCTTGCTCGCTTCATTGCGAATTTCCACCCCGGTCAGCACCTCGGCTTCCGGGATATTGGGCGTCACGATTTCAGCCAGCGGGAACAGCTCTTCTCTCATCGCCTGCACCGCATCTTCGAGCAACAGCGCCGCCCCGCCTTTGGCAATCATCACCGGGTCTACCACCAGCTTCGTCCAGCCCTGCTCCCTGATTTCCCCGGCTACTGCACGGATAATTTCACTGCTGAACAGCATGCCTGTCTTGAGCGCGTCCGTACCGATATCGCTGCCAATTGAGCGAATTTGCTGGACAACTTCCTCCGGCTGTAGCGGATAGACTGCCTGAACCCCGGTCGTATTCTGCGCAGTAATTGCTGTCAAGGCAGACATCCCGTAGACACCCAGCTCCTGAAAGGTTTTGAGGTCCGCCTGAATGCCGGCTCCGCCCCCGCTGTCGGAGCCGGCAATGGTCAGCGCCCGCGGCAATGCTGCCGTCCCTTCCCCTGTACTCATCTTGAAGCCCTCCCACAATTCTGAATTAATAATAGCCTATTGCTGTACCAAACCGCTCCGGCTTGAACGCCTCATTAAAGGCCGGATACGGCTTGCCTTCGATGATATCTGCCGCCAGCATTGCCGTTGCCGGACTAAGCAAGATGCCGTTGCGGTAGTGCCCGGCTGCCATGACAATTCGGTCAGCAGAGGCCAGCTTGCCGATCAACGGCAGCCCGTCCTGGGTAGCTGGACGCAACCCGGCCCAACGATGGAACGGCTCCGTATGCTCGAGATGCGGGAACAGCTGCCTGTTCCATCTCCTGAGCCGTTCAATTCCGCGCTCCGTCACCGTGGTATCGTATCCCGCGACATCCTCGGATGCCCCGCATACAACAGTCGAATTGGCCTTGGCGACCAGATAGCCCTGCGGCCCGAATACCATATGCCTGACCGGCTGATGAACTTCCATTCGGTAAGCGCAAATCTGCCCCCGGATCGGATAGATCGGAATCCGTATTCCGAGCGTCACCGCCAGTTCCTGTGCCCAGGCTCCTGAGCAGACCAGCAGTCGCCCAGCGCTGAACATCCTGCCGTCAGCCGCTTGTACAAGCACTTCCCGCTCGAACTCCGCCAGCTCAAGCTGCTCCAACTCCTCATGAATGTGCACACCCAGCCTGCGGCAGCCCTGCTCCAGCGCCTTCACAAAATCCGGGGCATACACATGGCTTTCTTCCGGCGTATACAGCCCCGCAAGCATATGACGCGAAAGCATGGGCTCCAGACTTTGCAGTTCAGTTCCTTCAACCAGCCGACCGGATGAGCCGTGTTCGCGCTGCCACAGCAGCCTTCCTTCCAGAACTAGCAAATCTGCCGCATGGCTGGCAACATACAAGCTGCCCGAGGCGGTATATTCGAAATCCCTCCCGGAGACATCCCGCACCACCCCCTGCCAATCCGGGTATAGACGAAGACTTTCCCGGCAAAACCGGAAAAATTCATCCGGCCCTTCCACATTCTCTGAAAACGGAGCGAGCATTCCTGCTGCAGCGCCGGATGCTTGTCCGCCGCAGCGCCTGGTCTCAAGTACTGTCACCTGATGGCCTCGTCTTTGCAGCTCGAAAGCGCAGGACAAGCCGATAATGCCCCCGCCCAGGACGATAACCGTTTCTGTCATTGCTGTCTCATCTCTTTCCATGGTAGCGTTGCACATTATTTGACAATAAACTGCTCCAGGCCGCTGCTTGCGGTCGCGTACTTCTTTTTGGCAATCCGGCCAGACAGGTAGGATAACCGGCCAGCCTCCACAGCCAGCTTCATGGCACGCGCCATCATCGCCGGGTCCTTCGCTTTCGCAACCGGAGTATTCATCAGCACGCCGCTGACACCAAGCTCCATCGCCTGCGCGACATCGCTGGCAGAGCCGAGTCCTGCATCCACAATAATCGGGACCGTGGCTTCCTCTACAATAAGCCCGATATGATACGGGTTCAAAATACCTAGCCCCGTGCCAATCGGCGCGGCCCCCGGCATGACTGCCGCTGCGCCCGCTTCCTCCAGGCGCTTGCACAAAATCGGATCATCCGAGGTGTAGGGAAGCACAGTGAAGCCCTCTTTCACCAAAATTTCCGTCGCCTTGAGCGTCTCGATCGGATCAGGCAGCAGCGTGCGCTCGTTCGCGCTGATTTCCACCTTGATCCAGTCGCTCAATCCTGACGCACGGGCCAGCCGCGCAATACGAACCGCTTCGTCCGCCGTCCTTGCGCCGGAAGTATTCGGGAGGAACGTATAGCTGCCTTCCTCCAAATGCTGCAAGATTGAATCGTCCTCTGTCGCCTCCAGGTTGATTCGGCGTATCGCAAATGTAAGCACCTCCGAGCCGGAGGCTCGAATCGCTTCTTTCTGAACGAACGGATTCGGAAACAATCCCGTCCCGATAAAAATACGTGACGATAAAGCTTTTCCGCCGATGACCAGCTTATCCTGACTCATAGCTGTCAGCCCCCTCCTACAAAATGAACCAGTTCGATCCGCATTCCCGGAACAACCGAAGTCGTTGCCCACTGCTCTGCCGTCAGTACAACCCCGTTCGCCTCTGCGACGAGAGGCTTGCCAAGCAAGCCAAGCTGTTTGATGACATCCTCCATCGTGTCTGCCGGCTCCAGCACCTGCGTTTGGCCGTTAATGATCAGTTCCATACCGCTTACTTCCCCCTCTCAAGCTTGCGGAGAAAGGCTTCGCAGGTTTCCTTCACATTGCTGCTGCCGACAATCTCGCTTACCGCACAGATCCGTGTTGCCCCCGCGGCAATCACTTCATCCACATTGTGCAGCTTGATTCCGCCGATAGCAACAAATGGAATCCGTATCTGCTCGCTGACCTGACGCACATAATTAACGGTTACAGGGTCAACCACATCCACCTTTGTCTTCGTGGGGAATACAGGCCCTACCCCGATGTAATCTGCCCCTTGCGCCTCGGCAAGCAGCGCCTCTTCTATCGCATGGGTGGAAATTCCGATCATTTTGTCGCCGACAATTTTCCTCGCTTCTGCAAGAGAGAGGTCTCCCTGTCCCAAGTGAACGCCGTCCGCATCCGATTCCATGGCAATATCAATATAATCATTGACGATAAATGCAACGTTATGCTTCCTGGTAAGCGCGCGCAACGCCTGGGCCTTCGCCAGCACTTCGTCGCGGCTTCCCGTCTTGTCGCGCAGTTGAATAATATCCACGCCGCCCAGAATAGCCTGCTCCATCACATCAATCAAATCGCGTCCCGGATGAAACTGTTCCCCGGTTATTGCATACAGGCGAAAGTCCTTCATAGGTCCCACTCCTTCATTTATTGTCCAATATATCTGGCATAAAGCGTCTTGGCTCTGACAATATCTTCTGTCCCCTGCACCAGCACGCGGCCGTCCGGGAACATGACTAGCCGTTCTCCCTCTGACAGTTCCACACGCAGCAGGAATGGATTCAGCGTGACCTCCCTGGCTATCGGACTTAACCGCTCCTTCCACACCGCCAGTTCCAGCGGCGCATTCCCTCTAATCTGTACAGTCTCCCGTCCGCACAGCGAAACGGCTGCATCCCTTTCCCGCCATTCCAGCGCAGGATACTGCTTCAGTTGGCAGCAAGGACAGCCGGGATGCGGCTCTCCAAACTTCAATTCATAGAACCGGTTATGCCAGATATCAAAAGTAACAAGACTGCTTCTGCGCTGATCCTCCGCGCCAACGAGCAGCTTCATAGCCTCCACCGCCTGATAGGAGGCAACAATGTCAACGACGGGGGCAATAACCCCTATCGTATCGCAGGTCTCCCCGCCTGAATCCCCCGCTTGAATGAAGCAGCGTAGACATGGCGTACGTCCCGGAACGAACAGCGCGCTCATCCCGCGAGAGCTGACTGCCCCGCCATAGGTGAACGGGATGCCCGCTTTGTAGCAGGCGTCATTAAGTAAAAATCGGGTCTGGAAGTTGTCTGTGCCATCAAGCACCAGATCCATCCCTTCCAGCAGCTCAGCGATATTGGCGAGTGTAACGTCAGCAACAACGGGCTCCAGCTTCACAGTGGAATTGACAATGCGCAGCTTCTTCTCGGCTGCAATGACCTTGGGATACATGTGAACCACATCCTGCTCATCATAAAGCAGCTGCCGCTGAAGATTGCTCTTCTCCACGTAATCGCGGTCAACCATGCGAATATGGCCGACTCCGGCCCGCACCAGATGATTCGCCAGCACGGTGCCTAAAGCGCCCATGCCTACGATCAGGACAGCGCTGTTCATCAGCTTTCGCTGACCCGCTTCGCCAATTGGAGAAAATAGCATTTGCCGGGAATAACGTTGTTTCATTTGTTCGCTGTCCATCTGCATCTCTTCCATAAGCTTACTGCCGCCTCCTTTCTGTAAGTAATTCAATTCAATTTAATTAATGACATTAATAATTAATGCAATTATAAATTACGGAATGCCTTTTCCACATCTACATCGTTGCGGAGTTGGCCTTGCTTTTTCAACCAGTCTACAACTGCCTGCCAAGACTCCACAGTTTGGCTGCCGAATCCTTCAGAGCCTGCATCCATCAGTGGAAGCAGCGTTTCCAGACTTTGCTTCTCAATGTCCGGATCAAGCGGGAAGTCGCTGTTTTGCTTGTCAAGCAGCGTCTGCAGCGCTTCTTGCGGATGCTTCGCGGTATATTCCTGGCCTTTGGCAGCGGCCTCCAGAAATTTTTTGATCGTCGCGCTGTTCTTATTTAGACCGTCTTCACTAGCCGTAAATACCAGTTCATAGTAGTCAGGCACGCCGTATTTTGCCGGTTCGAAGGCTAACAGCTTGATGCCTTCCTTTTCCAGCAACAACTTCTCATGATTCACATAGCCGCCAATAATAGCATCAACCCGCTTGGTTGTCATCGCCGGAATCAGGTCCCAGCCGATATCCACGAAATTCAGCTTGGACGCGTCTCCGCCGTCGCCTTCCACCATCGTCTTCACAATGGACTCATCCAGCGGCACGGACGGATAGCCGATCGACTTGCCCTCCAGATCCTTTGGACTTTTCACACCGGAGGATTCCAGTACAAACAGTTGATTAAGCGGGTGCCGCACAATGGACCCCACAGATACAATCGGAATATTCTCCGAGCGTGAAATCGCAACTTGCATTTGGTAACTGATCGCCAGATCAGCCTTGCCCGTAGCGACGAGTTTGAGCGCGTCATTCGTGTCTGCCGGAGTTTGCAGCTTGACCTTCAGACCGGCTTCTTTGAAATACCCTTGCTCCTCAGCGGCAATTAAGAAGGAATGCACTGCATTCGGATACCAGTCCAGCAGCACCGTAAGCTCCGTTTCTTCCTGCTTGGCCACACCCGGCTCCGTTACCCCGCCGGTTTGTGATTCCGATTTTCCACAGCCAGCCATTGCGCTCGCAACCAGTACCAGTGACAAGACCAGAGAGGCGCGCTTCATCCAGAATTGAAATTTCATTAGTAGATTCTCCCCTTTTTTATTTACATCTCTTTTTCATCGCTTGAACCTCGCTTGGCAAGCACCTTGCTCTCCAACCAGCGTACAGCCAGGAACAGCAAAATCCCCATCAGCGATAGCAGCAGCACACCAGAAAATACAGCTTCTCCCCGCAGCATGTTGGAAGCTCGTTTGGTGTAGACGCCTAGGCCGGATTCCCCGCCAAGCCATTCACCGAGCGCCGCTCCGCCTACACTTATCGTAGCTGCGAGCTTGAACCCGGTGAAGAAACCCGGCAACGCGGACGGGATCTTCCATTTCAGGAACAGATCTCGCTTGCTCGCCCCCATCGTGCGCATTAACTCGCCAATTCCCGGATCAGCCGTGCGGAACCCATCCGAGGTATTCACTGCAATCGGGAAAAAGGTGAACAATATAACAACAGATATTTTGCTCCAAACTCCGTACCCGAACCACATGACCATAATCGGAGACAGGGCAATGATCGGGATCGTCTGCGAAGCCATAATCAACGGGTACAGCGTACGCTTGGCCAGATTGAACCGCTCCATCCATATGGCAATCGAGACCCCAAACAAAACAGATAACCCAAGACCGAGCAGCGCCTCGCCCAGAGTAAGAACAAAGTGACGCCCGAGCAGCAGCCGATTCTCCCATAACGAAGCCAGGACATCCGACAAGCGCGGAACGATATAATGCGGAACCTCGAATACAGTTGTCAACAGCTCCCACAGTGCGGCAAGCAGCAAGATGAATAGGAAGACCGGAAGCACAGTCTTGACGCTTTTCTTCATTGGCCAGCACCTTCCTTGATAACCGGCGTACGGCCAAGCTGCTCCAGGATTTGGCGTTTCAGTTGAATAAAAGAAGGCTCCAGTACCGCGCTGTAATCCCGGGGCCGCTGCAGACCGACTGCAACTTGCTGCAATGAAGAGATTGGCGATGTGGCTGCCACGAGTACGCGGTCTGACAGCAAGAGCGCCTCATCGACATCATGCGTGATGAAAAGCACGGTCTTGCGATGCTGTTCCCAAATCTGCAGCAGCCATTCCTGCATACTCGCTCTTGTCATGGCATCAAGAGCACTGAATGGTTCATCGAGCAGCAGCGGATCACCGCCGCTCAGAAGCGAACGAAGGAAAGATACGCGCTGCCTCATGCCGCCCGACAGCTCATGGGGCCGCTTCTGCTCTGTGCCCTCCAGCCCGAACGAAGGCAGCAGCTCGCGCACCCTCCTGCGTGCTTCCTGCCTGGGGACGCCTGACAGTTCCAGGCCAAGCGCGGCGTTATCCAGTACGTTTCTCCAAGACATCAGGCAATCCCGCTGCGGCATATACCCGATACGGCGTTTTTGACCTGGAGACTGTGACTCAGAGGAGCCGCCTAATCGGATTTCCCCTGCATCAGGCTTCACAAGTCCGGCCAACAGTCGGAACAACGTCGTCTTCCCTGCTCCACTTGGAGCAAGCAGCGCGACGAACTCTCCAGCCTGGACGCTGAAGTCCAGCTTGTCAAACAGGACAGGCCCACCCGCAAATGAATAGCTCAGGCCGCTCACCGTCAAGGCTCGCGGCGCTTGATCCGACACTATACGTGTACGATTTTCACTCAAATCGGCCACATCTCCTGACGATACGCCATATCCCAGAACAAATATTCGAACTTGGACGTAATGATGAAGTGCTCCTCCAGCTTGGCTAGCTCACGTTCCGGCAGACCCTCCGCCAGACGGTCGATCAAACTTACAGTCCATTCTGTCAGTTGTCCGAATTCCTCCGAGCTGTACATTAAAATCCAATCCCTGTACAGCGGATGATCCAGGCTGCCCGGATAGCGCGCAAACGCGGTGCCGATTTCCCGGTAGCTCCACATGCAGGGCAATAGCGCTGCTACAACCTCTGCCAGCGAGCCGCTTGCCGCAGTATCCAGCATATATTTGGTGTAGGCGACTGTCGTGGGAGCCGCCACCGTACTCTCCAGTTCCTCGCGGGAAATGCCAAATCGCTCCGCATACTCCCGATGCAGTTCCATCTCCACATTCAATGTAGAATGGAGCAACTCAGCAAACCTGGAGATGGTCTCCAGGTCGCGCGCTTTCAGACTGCCGTAAGCAAACATTTTGGCATAATCGATCAGATAGACGTAGTCTTGCTTCATATAGTAAATAAAAGATTCCGGTTCCAGCGTTCCGTCACGCAGCCCCGCCAAAAACGGATGTTCATGGCATTTGCCCCATACATCGGCTACTGAGCAGTATAATCTCTCGCTAAAGCGTTCCATCTTGCCAGGCCCACCCTTCCTTAACCATTATCCCTGTCTCGAATTGTGCCGATTCAGCAGTCGCATTCGTCTGCTGCGCCGCTTCCGCCTTCGGCCGATTGCACCAGTCGGCAATAAATCCGATCATTACCTTCGCATAATCGATCAGTTCGCGCAGATCAATACTTTCGTCCACCGCATGGGCGTGCTCCAGCTTACCCGGTCCGTAAAGAACCGTTGGAATTCCTGCCCTGCCAAGCCATCCTGCATCTGTAACTGTCGGACTCATCCCTGTTCGGGGCGCTTTGCCCAGCAGTCTGGCATGGGATGCCGACAACGCTCCGACCCCTTCATGGTTTGTATCAAGCTCAAGCGAAGGGAATATTTCGCCCTGTTCCTCCAGCATCGAACGACCGCCCCAGCGGAACGAAGGCGGATGGTCGCGCAGCCAAGGATCAGCAGCAGCCGCTCTGAGCAGATGTTCCTCAATCTCGGCAGTTACGTCTTCATAATTCTCATCCGGATAAAAATGAACCGTTATCCACAACGAGCAGCGGTCTGCGATAAAGGCTGCATGACGCCCGCCTTCGATAACAGCGGGATTAATGGTATTGGACCCGGGCGGAAAACCCGGATACGACTTCGTCACAGCCCAATGCCGCTCCAGTTCCTGCAGGGCGGAGATCAGCTTTGCCATTTTTTCGATTGCGCTTGCTCCATGGAGACCGCCGCCCGCATGAATCATTTTGTGCCGCACGCCATCATGATGAGTGACCGGGCTTTGCACCGTTACCCACCCGGTAATGACACCGCCTTGTCCCTGAATTTGCATCGAGCTTGTATCGGCTACAATAGCAAAGTCTGCGCTGCAACCCCGTTCCGTACA
Organism: Paenibacillus roseus; assembly: GCF_016424485.1. GTDB lineage: Bacteria > Bacillota > Bacilli > Paenibacillales > Paenibacillaceae > Paenibacillus_D > Paenibacillus_D roseus. The sequence goes on along the minus strand of NZ_JAELUP010000006.1, from coordinate 59,181 downwards.
GGATAGCGTTCCGGCCTCGCCTGCTTCCTCCCCGATGACGGATTGAAAGCATACATCTCCTTTAAGCTCCACGCCTGCGTCGTGGAGCAACCGCAGAGCGAACAGCAGCGCAGCAATACCACCCTTCATATCTGCAGTCCCGCGTCCGTACAACCGACCATCCTGAAGCTTCAGCTTGAACGGATTAGACTGCCATTCCCGGTCATCGCCGACTTCTGCTACATCGATGTGGCCGTTTAGCAGAAGACTGCAAAAATCCCCGCTCGCTGTTCCCTTCTTCATTGCCGTTACATTGGGGTCACCCGGAAAAACCTCCCAAAGCTCCGCCTCAAATCCGCTCGCTTCCAACTGCTTCTTTACAAACATTTGCGCTGAAGCTGTATTCCGGGCTGGAGGGCTGACGGTCGGAAATGCGACCAACCGGGCCAGGAGGCTAATCAATTCATCAGCCCTTGCCTCCGCCTGGCGCTGGATTTGAACGATTTTCGCATCGATCATGGCACTATTTCTCCTCCTTGATAACCGGGCGTCAAGCTAGGCGTAAACGGCTCCGCCGCGCATCGGCGGCGAAGCGCACGTTTCACGGAGAAATCTGGTGTTCAAGCTGGCAGATGCCTGCCCGCAACCGGATTTCAATAAAAAAAACCATTCGTAGAATAGACGAATGGTTTCAATTCGATACGTTCTCTACGCCAGCATTACCTGGTTCAGATTAACGGTCAGAAACACAAGGCTTCTATCTCAGCCGGACTCCATCCAGCACCCGTACTCCATATGAAGTTAGTTCTACTATAGCGTAGTTTGCGATGGTTTGGCAATACGCAAGATGAATCAAAGCACTTCCAACAGCTCGGTTAATTTTCGGATTGTATGCAGCGGTTTGGCTTTGACATCCTCACGCCATGGCTGATTCACCTGAATCCAGACCGCGTTCATACCGACAGCAGCCGCTCCTTCAATATCATTTACCGGATGATCGCCTACAAAAATACAGTTCTCCGGCTTTACATTCAGTCGGTTCATAGCGAGTTCGAATATTTTAGCATCCGGCTTCTTAACTCCCGCTTCCTCCGATACAATAATCGTATCAAAATGGCTTCCAAGCTGCAGTTGATCAATTTTCCCATATTGAATCAGCGTCTGGCCGTTTGTAATCATGCCGGTTTTGTACTTCGCTCTTAACTGGCCCAACACCTCTATCGCCTGATCCATCAGGACGGCGTTTCTCACATACTCTGACTTATAAAATTCCATCAGTTCATATAGTTCGGGCTTCTGCCCCCAGGGCAATTCCTCAAGCAGTTGAGAAAACAGCAGCCGCTTATCCGTGTAGCCGTCCTGATCCAGATCGATGATTCTGTCCGCCAATTCCTCTGTTTCATTCAAATGTGGCAGATGAGTCGCCAAAAATGCATTCGTAAATCTCCTGAACGTCACGCTCCGGTCAAGCAACGTATTGTCCAGATCAAACAGAATGGCTTGAATATCCTGCATTGCTGTTTCCCCCTTCATATTCTCTCAAGACTGCTAACAAGGAATATATTCGAGCTTTATACAATAAACCCCTTTACCTCTGCCAAAGTCTTGCATTGTTACCTGGTTCAGCAAACGAGAGGATGCTTCTATGTTATAATGGAGTATCATGCCGTTCAGTCATGCCGTTCAGAGGTGAAAGGGGCCAGCATTGATGAAGCCGGAATATACAACGAAAGTACCGAAGACCATACTGACCAAAGGAAACGGATTTCTGTCCGGCTACAGCTACTCCCTGAACCCGTATGCAGGCTGTTCATTTGGCTGTTCCTACTGCTATGTCCGCCAAATGCCGATCGCTGTTTTTCGCGGCGCTGAATGGGGAACGTGGGTGGATATCAAGAAAGATGCGGCGGCCGTCCTGCGAAAAGAATTACAACGGGCCAAAGCCAAGGGCCCAGTCACGATATTTATGTCTTCCAGCACGGACCCTTATCAGCCTGTAGAGCATAAAGAAAGGATCACCCGCTCATTGCTTGAGGCGATGGCGGATGACCCTCCGGACTTCCTGTTTCTGCAAACCCGCAGCCCGCTTGTTCGCAGAGATATCGATGTGCTGCAACAGCTTGGCGACAAGGTTCGTGTGAGCATGACGATTGAGACCGATCTGGAGCATATTCGCAAACATTTCTCCCCGTATGCACCGCCGATCCCGGCTAGACTCCAAACGCTGGAGCTGCTGCGCGATGCCGATATTCCGGCTCAGGCGACGATTGCCCCTGTTCTTCCGAGCAGTGAGCAATTTCCGCATCTTCTAAGGCCGCTTGTGAATCGCGTATGTATCGACGATTTCTTCATGGGCGACGGCAGTGGAGGCAAGCGAACCATGCGTCTTGGAGTTCAATCCCTGTACGAGGAAATCGGCATGGAGCAATGGTATCACCCCACCGCCTGGCGCATTGTCTATGACCGGATGAGACAAGTTTTTCCCGAAGAACAGCTTGCTGTAAATCTGTCAGGATTCTCGCCTTAACCCATTGCCTTCACCATTTCGGCAGGCTTGATTTTGATAGACATCAGCGCTGCAATCAAGCAAATAAATCCTGCCACAACAAAGGCAATAGCATACGTGCCTGCCCATTCTCTGACCACACCGGCTCCAAAAGCAGCAAATGAAGCCCCGAGTTGGTGAGCCACCACAACCCAGCCGAAAATCATGCCGGATTTTTCCTTGCCGAATTCCTGAGAAGCCAGCTTAACCGTTGGCGGAACAGTAGCAAGCCAATCCAGACCATAAAATACCGAAAAAATAATTAAGGATGTCGGACTTCCATCCAACGCATAAGGCAGGAACAGCAAGGATAATCCGCGCAGCCCGTAATACCAGAACAGCAGCCAGCGGCTGTCGAAGCGGTCTGACAACCAGCCGGAAAGCGTAGTGCCGATCAGGTCAAATATCCCCATCAGGGCAAGCAATCCCGCAGCCATCACTTCAGGAATGCCGTAATCCCCGCATGCCGCAATTAAATGCGTCCCGATCAATCCGTTTGTGGATAAGCCGCAGAAGAAAAATGTTCCCCCGAGTAGCCAGAACGTTTTATTCCCTAGCGCTGAACCAAGAGTCCGAATTGGGTTGTAAATACATTTCCCTGAAATGGCGCAGGCTTGACGATTTCATCAGAGCCGTAAGGAGCGGCCCCGACATCGTAAGGATGGTTCCGCATCCCGAATAGGGCGGAAGGCGTCACGCACAGCTTGTCAGCCAGCTCCTTCTGCGTAATGCCGGGGGCGCCGTTAACGAGCCGTATCAAATAACCGTACATCGGGGTGAAGCCTGTCGGAGCAAATTCCTCATAAAATCCATCGCTTTTGTCAATGTTTAGATTTCTGTAAACGTACCCAATAAATTTACCCCATTTTTTAGATAATTGTATCCCCGCCCATCTATTTACAGTTATTTGATGACTAAAGTAAAATTTTTATATACACCCGAGAATATATGCATAAGTTTAAAAAAACTATTTCTAGGGGGATGTTCGTGTGAAAAAAGCATCTTTAATTGTTTTGAGCGTGCTGTTCGTTTTCTCCATGTTCCTGGCTGCCTGCGGGGACAAAAATGAAGTAAAGAACAACACGCCTAATGCATCAGGAAATCAAGGCTCTAAGGAAGAAGCTGTAAAGGAAGAGCCGCCCAAGAAAGATATTTCGCTGCGTGTATTCTCTACCTTCGGCGGTACAGACGCCGCTCGCGATGCTTTCCAGGCTGCTCTGGACGAGTTTACAGCCAGCAACCCGAATGTGAAAATTGACAACGATACATTGTCAGCTAATGATGACGGTTTCAGAACCAAAGTCAACACCGACATCAATTCCGGCAATGAACCTGATTTGCTGTTTTACTTTGTGGGCGCGGATGCCCAAGGCTTTATCGATGCCGGCAAGGTTGTTCCCCTCGATGATCTCCTTAACGAAGACGCCAACTGGAAGAATGGCTTCTCCCCGAGCGCTCTTGAGAACGTAAGACAGAAGGACGGCCACATTTATGCCGCTCCGCTGACCGGATTTTACGAGGGCTTGTTCGTGAATAAAAAGCTGTTCGCAGACAATAATCTTGATCTCCCTACAGACTGGGATAAATTGAAAAAAGCAGTCGAGACATTCGCTGCCAAAGGCATTATTCCATTGTCCGCTCCGTTTGATCAGTCCCACTATATTGTTGAGCATTTTATTTTGACGGCTGCCGGTCCTGCTGGGCAGGCGAAAGGTCTTGCAGACGGAATTGATCCGAACTGGGAGAAAGGCTATGCGGCCATCAAAGAACTGTATGACCTTGGCGCATTCCCGAAAGATGCCGCAACGATCGATCTTGGTATGGCATCCAACTACTACGGTGAAGGCAAAGCAGCGATGATTTTGGAAGGTTCATGGGCATTCGGCGGCTTTAGCGGTGCTGAAGTAAAAGAAAATACAACTGTAATTCCATTCCCTGTCGTCCCAGGCGGAGCAGGCAGCGGCAACGATATCATCGGCGGATTCGGCTCCGGATTCTATCTGCCCAAATCAACCTACGACAATGCAGACAAAAAAGATGCGGCCATTGCACTGCTCAAGCATCTGACATCCCCGGCTATTATCCAGAAAATTGCTACGGCAAATGGCGGTACTCCTGCAGCTAATGTTGAAATTACCGGCTTACCGCAAGCGCAGGTGGACGGCTTCGCGATGGCTGCCAACTCTGCTTCCATCACAACTCCGGTGGACAGCAAAATCTCCCCGGAAACGTTCTCTACGCTGCGCGCCGGCGTTCAGCAGGTCGTAACAGGCAAGAGCACGCCAGCTGAAGTGCTGCAGGAAGCCAAAAAGATCGAAGACGCGAATAAATAATTCATCCTCATTAATAACCTCCCCAAAATAACCTCCCCAAGCAATGTCGATTACGCCGCCCCCCTCCTCAAGGCGGCGTAATCTTTTACAAGGCCACCGTTTGCAAGGCCATTGAAAATATGAAGGTTAAAAGGTGATAAAGATGAAGGGCGATCGAAAATATATTATTTTGTTCTTGCTCCCTACTGCCTTCCTGATGTCGGTCTTTCTCTACTATCCGTTTTTCAAAAGCTTGTACTTGAGCTTCTTCCGTACAAAGGGATTTTTCGATAAAAAATTCGTAGGCTGGGAAAACTATGAACGGTTATTCACAGACAGGCTGCTTGGTGAAGCAACGCTGCACACCCTCGAAATTATGGTCTATGTCATTTTGTTTCAGGTGGGCATTGCCCTCGTTCTAGCCGTCATGCTGGATCATATAACGAGGCTTCAGAGTTTTTTCCGTACGGTCTTCTTTTTCCCGGTCGTCATTTCCGGTACCGCAATCTCCTTGCTGTTCGTGCTGTTTTACAACTACAATTTTGGCTTGCTCAATACGATCATCACTAGCCTCGGCTTTGAGAAGGTTCTCTGGCTTAGCGAGAGCAATGCCCTGAAAGCTGTGGCTATCCCAACCGTCTGGCATTACGTCGGCTTTTACCTGGTGCTGTTCTTGACCGCAATGTCCAAAATTCCGACGGATTATTATGAAGCAGCCAAGCTTGAAGGCATCTCCGGGCTTCAGAAAACCGTCAAGCTGACGCTCCCGCTAATTTTGAGCGATATCAAAGTAGTCATTACGCTTGCCATTACCGGCACGATGAAAGTATTCGAATTCGTATGGGTCATCTCACGCGGCCAGAACGGCACAGAGGTACTGGGCACGTATATGTACAAAAAAGCGATTGTCGATCAAAACTTCGGTTACGGCTCCACAGTTGCGATCTATATGGTGGTCTTCGGTGTTTTGCTCGCTTTGCTGGCCAACCGTTTGTTGAAAAGTGAAGAGTTCACTTATTAAGCTGCTGTTAGGAGTGTACGCTTATGCAACCAATCATCAATAGCAAAACACAATTTTGGCGCCGAAAGCCCCTGAAGTTCCGCTGGGGAAGCGCCCTGATCTACCTGATTTTGACCGGCTGGTCGCTCACAACGATCTATCCGCTATTCTGGATTGTGAACAATTCCTTCAAGGTGTCCAAGGATGTCATGAACCAATCGTTTGCGCTCGCGCTGGACCCCGTCTTTATCAATTACACAACCGCCTTCGAACGGATTAACATCGGCCGAAGCTATATGAACAGCCTGATCATGTCCGGCTCCACTGTAATTCTGGTACTGATTTTGAGCGGATTTGCAGGCTATGCGCTGTCCCGATTCAATTTCAAGGGCAGAAGGCTCATTTACTCCATCCTTTATGCGACGCTGCTTATCCCCGCCTTTGCAACCGTTGTGCCCGTATACGAAATTCTCATCAGGACGAGCCTGGTCAATACATACGGAGGTTTAATTTTTCCGCAGACAGCAGGTAATTTGACCTTTGCCATTCTTGTCATTGCCGGCTATATGGCTACGATAGCCAAGGAGCTGGAAGAGGCCGCATTTATTGACGGCTGCAACCGGTGGCAGATGCTGATCAAGATCTTTTTTCCGGTATCCCGTCCCGTTTTTGCCTCTGTCAGTATTTTCGTCTTCCTCTGGTCCTATAACGACCTGTTCTCGGCGCTGATCTTCGTCAATAAAGCGAGTGTCCGGCCAATTGTAGCCTTGCTAAGCGAAATCAGTTCCCAGTACGGCACAGACTTTGGCTTGATGGCAACCGCGGTCGCACTGACCGTCATCCCGGTCCTGATCGTCTATTTATTCATCTCCAAATTTATTCAAAAAGGGTTGACAGAAGGCGCGGTCAAAGGCTAAACGCTAGGGATAAAAGCAGGCAAGTCAAATGGGGCGGCAGAAACCGCCCCGTCTGACTTGCCTGTTTTCTGATTACGGAGTGCCGGTTGTTTCGATTAAAAGCCCGAGCGTCTTAAGCTCATTCTCGTTCGCTTGGCAAAGGCGGGTCCGTATGCAAGTCAGCATCCGGGCTGGCCAGCACCCAGCGCGTAAAGACGACCTCAAGCCCGGCTCTGGTAGGAGAGCAAACGAACGGCCCCGCCTGCTTGCCGGAGGCATAAGGGAAGCGGGCCACCCGAATGGTGCGCCAGCCTTCAGATTGTGAGCGGGCTCTAATGATGACTGCATCCTTTTGACGGGAAGCACGGATTGTCACTTTCTGGCCGACCCACTCCGGCGCAGGCGCAAGCGACCAGTCGGAATATCCGTCCGTCACGACAACGGCAACCTGGGGAACGCCGTCGTTCAGTTCCACACCGGCTTTAATCCACTGCTCCGGACCATGCCAGAGCATCAATCCCGCCTGGTCATACAGTTCTGTAAAAGAACTCAGCTGAAACGTAACTTCCATCGCGCTGGCATCTTCCCATGGCGCCAACAGCGCATGTCCGTCCCTATGCTCGAATTCATACAGTGTCTTCTCCCAATAATCGCTCCCGTGCTTCGCCCCGACGCGCAGACCTTCCCCTTCTTCCTGCACCGATACAGGCGCAGTCGTCCAAGTGCCTTTGTCCCATGGAATATTTGTATACGTCACCATCTTGCCTCCCTCAAACATTCTTTTAGAATTGCCAAGGCTTTGCTCAGACTGACGGATGATCCGCTTCCCATTTCGCTACTTCCTCGCGAACAATCGGAGCCACCTTGGTTCCCAATAGCTCAATGGCTTTCATTACTTCATCATGCGGCATTGTACCTAGCGGAACATGCATCAGGAAGCGGGTAATGCCGACCTGCTTGCGCAGATGAATGATTTTTTGCGCTACGGTCTCCGGTGAGCCGACATACAGAGCACCGTCGAAGCTTCGGGCCGCATCAAAGTTAGTTCTGGTGTATCGTCCCCAGCCGCGTTCAGCGCCAAGCACGTTCATGCGATCCTGTGTTGAAGGAAAAAACAGATCCGCAGCCTCCTCGTCGGAATCCCACACAAATCCGTGAGAATGCGACGCTACGGGCAACTGCTTCGGATCATAACCGGCAAGCGCCACGGCTTTCTTATACAACTGGACAAGCGGGGCGAAATGGGCAGGACTTCCCCCGATAATCGCCAGCGCCAACGGCAATCCAGCCGTCCCCGCCCGAATGACCGATTCCGTCGTGCCTCCGCTTCCGATCCAGACGGGCAGCGGGTTTTGCACCGGTCGCGGATATACACCCAGGTTCTTGATAGCAGGACGGTGACCGCCCCTCCAGTTCACCTTCTCCGACCCCCGGATGGCCAGCAGCAATTCCAGATTCTCTTCGAACAGCTCTTCATAATCCTGCAAATCAAAGCCGAACAGCGGAAATGATTCGATAAATGAGCCTCTGCCCGCCATAATTTCCGCACGCCCCTCAGACAAGCCGTCCAGTGTCGCAAAATCCTGAAACACGCGCACCGGATCAGCCGATGACAGCACGGTCACCGCGCTAGTCAGGCGGATACGTTTGGTTAGAGGAGCCGCAGCCGCCAGTACCACTGCCGGGTTGGAGGCCGCGTAATCCTCGCGGTGATGCTCCCCTACACCATATACATCCAGCCCGACCCGATCGGCAAGTACAATCTCCTCCACGACCTCACGGAGCCGCTGTGCATGACTGATCAACTCCCCGGTATGAATATCCGGTGATGTGTCGACGAATGTGCTGATTCCAATTTCCATGGTGTACACTCCTTTTCGTGAATGAAAATCGCTCTCTTCTTCTCTATCTTGTCTAGCCTTGCTTGGCGTGAACCGGCCCTGGTAGGAGCCGAATATGTATTCCACTACATTCTGAACAACCACAGAAGCTTCACTAAATCAGCCACCTGCGACGATCAACTCTATCATACCCCATGTTCGTAAATCCTGCATTAATCACCTTCCAATTTTTTGAAAATAAAAAATCTGGTGACAAGAGGCCAAAAAAAAACGCACTGCCCCTGAGGGGACGAGTGCGTTCAACTCGTAGTTCCACCCTAAGCTATGAAGGTGGATTTTCGCTATTCCCGTTCTTGCCCCGATTCTTCCTCTTCATGAGCATTAAGTTTCAATCGCACTTTCAAAATTTGCAGATTGTCTATTTCCGCTGCCTGCCACTCATGGCCGCCGTAGCGAATAAGCTCATCAGACTTTCCGGAGAGCATCATCTCAACCTGAATCCAGCCGCCGAGCGTCTCCACTTCGCGTTCCGGATCAAAACGCACATCAAAGCGCTCTTCCAGATCGGAAAGCAGCACGCGACCGTTAATCATATACTCCGTCTCCCCGGACTGTACGATGTCCGGCTGTTCATCTTCGTCAAATTCATCCCGAATGTCTCCGACGATTTCTTCCAGGATATCTTCCATCGTGATGATACCGGCAGTGCCGCCGTATTCATCAATGACGAGCGCAATATGCACCCGCTTGCGCTGCATTTGCATCAGGACATCCTGGAGCGGCGTTGCTTCAGAAATAATATGAATATCATGAATATGGTCCGCAATTGTTATGCTTCGTCCCAAGGCGATGTGGGTCACCAGTTCCTTGGCGTTAAGGGCCCCGATGATATCGTCTTTGCTCCCGTTTCGAGTAACCGGATAGCGCGTGTAGTGGTACTCATCGATCAGCTTCAACAAATCGGACGTATCTATAGACTGGTCGATCACAATCATCTGCGTGCGCGGTACCATGATGTCCCTGGCCACACGCTCATCGAATGCGAATATATTTTGCATGTATGAAAGCTCGGTCTGATTAATTTCACCGCTCTGGAAGCTTTGCGCCATAATAATCTTCAGTTCTTCCTCCGAATGCGCCTGCTCATGCCCGGCTGGCTTCACGCCGAACATGCGGAGAAAAATACGCGCGGAGCCGTTAAGCGCCCATATAAGCGGGAACAATACCTTCCCGAATGCTACGAGCGGACCTGCAAGCAGCAAGGTAACCCGTTCTGCATACTGAATAGCTAGCGTCTTGGGCGCCAGTTCACCCAATACCACGTGAAGGAAAGTCATAATCGAAAGAGCCAGCGCGAAGGAAATGAAAGTTGCCCATGCTGCCGGGATGCCCAAATCATTAAACAGCGGGTGTAGAATCTTCTCGACAGTCGGCTCTCCCAATGTACCCAGGCCAAGAGCTGTAACTGTAATCCCCAGTTGGCAGGCAGACAAATAATAGTCCAAATCTGTAGCAAGCTTCTTTGCCGCGAGCGCTTTTTTGTTTCCTTCAGCAATCAACTGATCAAGACGCGACATCCTTACCTTCACAACCGCGAATTCCGCACCGACGAAAAAAGCGGTCATAGCAATCAGCAATGCAATTAAAACCAGGTTAATCCAGATAAATAGGTCCAATTCGTTCCCTCACTTTGAGGGATTCACCTCCGTAAATTTTAGTCAGGACGAGCCTTGGCATGTCCTGGAATACAACTAATACGAATGAAGACGGGCTGATGTTGCAATTATTTTTTTAGGATTCAAAAGTGACGGTAATGTCAAGAATTTCCGAGCGGCTGCCCAGCCGGATCGGTGGTCCCCATGTTCCATAGCCGGACGAGACAAACACATGCAGCCTGTTCTTGCGCATATAGCCCCAATCCAGCTCAAAGAGTCTTCTTGTGATCAAGTGATTCGGGGCAATCTGCCCGCGATGCGTGTGTCCGCATAGCAGCAGGTCAGCGCCGGCTTCCGCTGCCTTGTCAAACTCATACGGCTGGTGATCCAGCAAAATGACAGGGCGGGCATGGTCAACTCCGGCAAGCAGTTCCGCCGACCGCAGCCGTCCCTGCGGGTCCATAGCTTCTGCTGAACGGTCCTTGCGGCCTGCGACATAGTAACTCCCGGCAACCTCGACCGTCTCATCCTGGAGCACCTTGATGCCGATTTCCTGCATCACTTGTGTGTACTTTTCAATCGACCGCCCGTAGTATTCGTGATTGCCAAGTATGGCGAACACACCGTGTCTGGCTTTAAGCTGCTTGATCGTATCCCCCAGACGATTGCGGAGGAAGGGCTCAATGCTATCGTCCAGCACATCACCCGGCAAAAGAATGAGATCGGGCTGCATCGCATTCATTTCCCTCACCAGCTTCTTTAAGTGCCGCTTCCCGACGATATTGCCCAAATGAAGATCAGAAGCCGCGGCAATGCGAAGCTGCTTCAGGCCGCCTGCCTGCTTATCCACGTGAATCAAATGCCTGCGAATGACGGTATTCCAGGCATTGCGCGATCCCCAGATCATTAGCATAAGCAGCAGGAAGAGCACAATACTGCCCGCAACTTTAACATAATTTGTTGTTCCCGCCCCTGCAAGACGCATAATGCCATAGATGATATCAACCACAGGCAGGAGCAGAATCAGAAACTCCATTACCGCAAGATAATAGGAGCCGATTACCTTCAACAGCCGGGCAGGTGCGCGAAGCGGCCAGGGATAGCGGGCAAAGCCGATGAGATAGGACAAAGCGATCAAACCGAACACAATCCAGAACAGCAATTGGTTCATGCCCGGCCACCACTCACGCAGATAAGCCAGAATATGGGCGCCGATATATCCATTCAAAATCAGCACCGCGGTCAGCATTATTACAATTGAAGCAATCATTTGTCTGGCTTTCATCAGGCATCTCCTGTTCTCTTTTAAACCATGAAATAGATTTCGAAATCGCAATCGCCATCTATCCCATTATATAGGCAGGAGAACAATCAATCCAGATGTTCCGAAGCGTTGCAAATGGCAGGCGTACTGCCCGTACCCGGCTGAGACTTGGAGGAGACCGCTGCACGTCTCTTCTTTACCCGCTTTCTATAGTACCAATAGCCGGCAAGCAGTATAAACACAATTACAGCCGCTCCGTAAGTCGAGATACTGTCTGATGCAAGCCCGAAGGGAATCAGGGACAGGGCAAAAAAATAAATAAAATTTCCTGCCATAGTAGAGGTAATAAATTTGCCGATTGGCACCGAACTGATCCCTGCTGCGGCATTAACAAGACTAGTGGGCACCATCGGAAATATGCGTCCAATGAATACTGCCTGAAAGCTGTTGCGTTCGATTTTCTCTAGCAAATTGGCGCTCATTCTCTTCAGGATAAAGCGCTGGAAACCGCCGCGTATCATATAAAAGGCCGCTACAGCGCCGACGATGCTCGAAACCCAGCTCCACAAGAAGCCATAGACAAATCCAAATAATGAAATGTTAATCGATATTAGCAGCAGAAGCGGGATGATTGTAAACAGATTCTGTATGATCATGAGTATTGTCGTTATCGCTAGAAGCAGCGTGATGTTGCCTTTTGCAAGCTCCAGAATGGATTGAATGTCCGCATGAAAAATCAGGCCAAGCAGGTCGGTACTCCATACAAGAGCCGCTGCGCAGCCTGCCAAAACAACTGCAATCATGGCAACCCGTATCTTTTGTGTAGGTTTAATGGCCTCTCACCCTTTACATGTTGGAGATAGGTTAAGTGCCTTCCAGCATAACAGATCCATTTGTACTCACTGTGAACTTTCTATTACTTGCATATTTACATGGCGCCAATGGAACAATATAGCAATGAATACTACGATTGCAGGTGAATCATCCCAATGAATAATGGAATAGGCAACATCAGCTTCCTGCAGCTTGCCATGATTATCCTGCTTATGAACGGTCTGATGACACACGTTACCATTAATCCGATGCTGCTGGAGTCTGCCGGACGCGACGCCTGGATATCCGTTCTTGCCACAGGAGGACTATATTTGCCATGGTGTGCCCTGCTGGTGCTGTTCATGCGCAGCTCCGGCCAGCAGAAGCTGCAGCCGTGGCTGGCTGCGAGGGTCGGTACGATCTTATCTTGGATTATTTTATTGCCATTGGCGATACAGCTCTATCTGATTGGCGGAACTACGATTTTGCATACAGCTGGATGGACCTTGATCAACTATTTGCCTGCCACCCCAATCGCCGTGCTTGCCATACTGCTTGGCATCGTCTGTCTCTATTATGCTCTCTCCGGCATATCAGCTATCGCCATCGGCTCCGGCGTGCTGCTGCCGCTGGTTGTAGTGCTTGGCTATTTTGTATCCTTCGCTAACAATAGTATGAAAGATTCTCAGCTTCTCCTGCCCGTTCTGGAACATGGCTGGCAGCCAGTTTTTAGCGGGATGGTGTTTGCAGGAGGCGGCTTTGTCGAGCTGATTATGATTTTTGCCATTCAACATCGCTTGAAGAAAAAGGTAAAGGCATGGCAGCTTCTTCTGCTTGGCGCCATGATTGTATATATCACACTTGGACCGATCATTGGGGCAATTACAGAATTTGGATATAAGGAGGCTGCCAAACAGATGGAATCCCCCTATGAGCAATGGCGGTTGGTCAGTCTTGGCAATGATATTGAACATGTGGATTTTCTGTCTGTAATGCAGTGGCTGGCGGGAGCTATTGTGCGAGTCAGCTTCTCTGCATTTATATTGACTGATCTGCTGCCTTTGAAGCATGCCGCCTCCCGATCCTGGATGCTCCTTCTTATTATCGCAAGCTATGTCGTTATTGCTATGTTCCCGATAGATATTTATGGGTTTTATCTATGGATGTCCCGCTTCTACATTCCGTATTCATTGGCTGTTGCGGGCTTTACGAGCGTGACCTGTATCAGTCTTGCGCTATTTTCCAAAAAGTCTGGAGTGAGTCCTTCATGACCGAACATTACAACAAGAACAATCATCCTGTCCACAACTGGGATCGGGATTCCCTGAAAGCATTGTTTGCACGCACGGCGGATGTCGATATTGCCAGCTTTCAACTGAGCGACCAAGCCCCTTCCGAGGTTGTGCTGGTATACAGCAGCGGCCTGTGCAATGTCGGTGAAATCAGTCAGACGATTTTGCCTGAGCTGGAGAAGCTTGAAGCAACCAAAGGGCTAGATACACTGCACGAAGGAGGCTTTTACGGCCCGCTGCCGATGACATCCGTGAATCCGTCTGCTTCCCCTGCGCAAATTTCGGAGTGGATTTTCGACGGTTGCCTTTTGCTCCTCATCCCCCATACCAAAGCGCTGTTCAGAATGAATATCGGTCATCGCCCGGAACGAAATCCCGAAGAATCAACGACAGAAATTACAATCAAAGGCCCCAAGGACGGGTTTATCGAAGATTTGATGACCAATGTCGCTCTCATCCGGAAGCGGGTACGCAGTGAAGCTCTCAGTTGCGACATAAGCGTTCTGGGAAAAAGAACCCGGACAAAGGTTGCCTTGTTATATTTTGAGGATATTATTAACCCCAGGATATTAAGTGAAGTCAAAAAAAGACTGCAGCAAATTGAAGTCGATGGGCTATACAGTATTAACCAGCTTGAAGAAATGTTAGTCGATCAGAAGCTGACATTGTTTCCATTGCTTGATTTTACAGGCCGGCCTGACAAGACGGTAAGCAGTCTGCTTGCCGGAAGGTTCGTCATTATTTTGGACGGGAATCCGATGGTGCTGATCGGCCCCGGCAATTTATCATTACTGTTGAAGTCGCCCGAGGATTTGTATTTCAGCTACCAGTACATTTCATTTGCCCGGCTTATTCGGCTGCTCAGCCTGTTTATTTCAATGCTGCTTCCCGGCGCCTGGGTAGCGCTGTCCTCGTTTCACCCGGATCAATTGCCATTCCGTCTTATGGCTACTGTCGCATCGGGGCGGATTGGGCTGCCGTTCTCCGGGCAGGTGGAGTTGTTTATTTTACTGGTGTTGCTGGAAATTTTCCGGGAGGCCGGTTTGCGGTTGCCTAGTTCAATTGGACAGACGCTGACCGTTGTAGGAGGACTCATTATCGGGGATGCGGCCATTCGGGCCGGGCTTGTGTCGCCTAGTGTCGTTGTAGTTGGAGCCGTGACCGCTGTCACAAGTGTTACACTGGTCAATCAATCGCTCAGCGGCAGTGTCAGCGTTATTCGGATCGGCCTTTTTTTCATCTCGGCCTTTATGGGGATGTACGGTCTGCTGCTCGGCATCGTTCTGGTACTCGGCTATATGAGCCGACTTCGTTCCTTTGGCGTTCCTTATTTGGCGCCGTTATCGCCATTCAATTCAGCCGATATTCTGAAATCCGTGCTGCGCTTTCCCTGGGTATGGATGAAAAGGCGCCCTGCTACACTTCGTGTCACCGACCCGGACAGTAAAGGAGAGACCGAGGGATGAGCATTTGGATCAAACGTCTGCTCCTTGTACTGATGCTGCTCTCTGTTGCAGCAGGCTGCGGAGAGAATTCCAAATCCATTCAGAATCTGGCGTTCGTTACGGCAATCGGACTGGATTATCAGGACGGCCGTTTCTATTCCTATACGCAGGTGCTTAATTTTATCGACGTTGCCAAGACCGAACAAATTGAGATCGGTAAAAATGTACCCGTATGGATCGGGCGCGGCGTAGGCAAAACCGTCAATGAATCATTAGCTTCCATCTACCCGACTTCCCAGCTCAGGATGTATTGGGGGCATGTCAAAGGTATCCTTTGCAGCGAGCGGCTTCTGGAGCAGCTTGATGATATGAGAGATATATTCGATGCGGTTAACCGATACCGCGAAGTCCGATACAACATTAACGTTTACAGTACCAAGGAGCCTTTGCCACTTATTCTGTCGCAGAAATCCGTTCTTTACTTTTCTCCACTGGATACGTTGCTGGACAACCCGTCCCAAAGCTACATTCAAAACTCGATTATTCCGCCGCAATATGTGTATAGGCTGATTTCAGAGTTCAATGAATCGGGACGGACCGCCATGCTCCCCTCATTATCCATCTCAGATGGGCGGTGGACAGAAGATACGACAAAGAGAACGCTGCTTTACATGGATGGAACGAGCTTTTTTTTCAATCATCAGTACATTGGCAAGCTGCCCGTAGATCAAATGGACGGATTGAAGTGGCTGCGGAAGGAAACCCGGCGAGCGATAATAAATATTCCCGACAACAACAACCCGGCAGCAACACTGGTTATCGTGAAGCCGCGGCATAAAATCAAGCCGGTTGTCGAGAACAATCGGGTACGGTATGTGATCCATGTCAAAGCTAAAGGCTATGTCGATGAGATGATTCAAGATTTGTCCATTCAGGAGATGGAGAGGCAGGCAGCCCAGGTTTTAAAACAACAAATTATGGCCACCTACGAACAAGGTCTTGCCCGTCAGATCGATGTGCTCAATCTGAATTACAAGTTGTATACAAGCAAGCCGAAAGAATGGAAGAGACTGGAGAAAATCGGCAGGCTCAAGCTGGAGAAGGATACGATTCAGGATATTCAGGTAAAAGTCAAACTGACTCATACCGGAAAATATAAAGGGAGGACTTACAAATAGAATATCTCCTTCGTTTGTTCCCAGGCCTGCAAGACGGCTATTCCACATCAAAATCAAAGTAGGTCTTGGGGAATGGCTCATCATTCAAAGTATAATGCCACCACTCCTTGCTGTATGACCGGAAGCCGCTATCCTCCATTGCCTTCTTCAGCACGTTGCGATTGGCTGTCTGCTGCGCATTGATTAGCGTGGTTCCATGATGAGATCGTTCACCCAGATAATCGAAGCTGCTGCCCATGTCCACTTCCTCTCCAGTATCTTTATGGACGATGCTTAAATCGACTGTGCTGCCTCTGGAATGTGCGGATTTGCTGGACAGATAGCCCATCTTGAACAGCCGGGACTTGTCAATGTCCGGGTAAAACAGCTCTTTCATATCATCCCCGCTCTCCTTGGACCAACGGATAAAATGGGCAACGGCTTTGGCGGGGCGATAGCCGTCATAAATGTTCAGCTCATATCCAAGCGGGGCCAGCTTCTCGCTGGCCTTCTGCAAGGCTTCAGCAGCCTTCTCCGTCATAATGGCTGTCGAGGCCTTGTAACCGTCAATTCGTTCACCAACAAAATTATAATCGCTATTATACCGGATATCGTAATGCGCCGATTCCAGCACTTCGTCGAGATAGACAAATCCTTCTGGCAGCTTGTATTGCTTCACAACGGCAGCTTCTTCTTCCTGTTGATCCTGGTCTTGGCCCTGCTCTGTTCCTTCGACATGATTGCCCGGAGGCTCGCCAGAGTCTGCACCGCTTGCAGCTTGTCCAGCGCTTGACTCAGAAACCGGGTTTATATCCTGAAAATTATGATTGCCGTTGTTCGCGCCTTGTATGAAGCTGCTAGGGATATGCTCCGTTTCTTGCGGTGGATATGTGCGGGATTGCGCTGAACAGCCGCTTGCAATTAACAGCGCAGCCAAGCCCCATGCGCCAATCTGCACGGCCGCCTTTTTGTTTCCTTTCATCTATCTGTTCGCTCCCCGCTTCCTTAGCTGTCCTGCCAAAAGAACCTTTTCTTTCACACGGGCGACTATTCCCGTAAGTTTAACTGATAGCGTATGTTCTGCCCTCACCCATTTTACTATAAATAATCCGAAAAGCATAAACAGCCCTGCCAGACAAATCCTGCTGGCAAGGCTGAAAATCATATTCAAGCTTTAGAACCGTCCGGAGCGGAAAATCGCAAAGATAAGCCACAAGAACAAAACAGTGGCGACAAGGAAACCCATCTCCAGAATCGGAATTTTCCACAGCAATGTATATTGATGCCGCATGGACGAGCCGATAATAAGTCCGCCCATTACAATACTAAGCGAGAGCAGCATGATGGCAAATGACATCCGGTTGCTGATCCGGTCAAGCTTTCTCATCACCTGATCCAGATCCGGAGTTGTCAGCTCCACACCGATCTTCCCCTTGCGGATGACCGCAGTCAAACGCTTCAACGTATGGGGCGCCTCGTAGAACAAATCGACATATTCGGGTATGCCCTCCAGCCATTTGCGAATCGCTGCTCCAGGGTCCAGACTTTCCTTGAACAGTCGGCGTCCGAATGGCTCCGCTACATCGAACACACTGAAATCCGGGTCCAGCGCAGTCACGACGCCCTCCATCTCGAGCAATGTTTTGCCAAGCAGCGCAAGTTCCGGCGGAATCGTAATCCGATGGCGGAAGGCCAGCCCGAACAGATCATGGACAGTTTCCCCCATGCTTATTTTACTGAGCGGCACCTTATAATACTTATCCCTCAACTGGTCTACATCTGCGCGCAAGGCACCTCGGTCCGCGTCCTCTGGGATAATCCCCATCTTCGATACGGCACGGATAATGCCGCTTGAACTCTGGTTGCGCAGAGCAATAACGAACGCCGCCAGCTGCTTTTTCAACTCGGGCGTCAGTCTGCCTACCATACCGAAATCAAGCAGCGCCAGCCGTCCGTCAGGTTGAACGAGCACATTGCCAGGATGCGGATCTCCATGGAATAATCCTTCAATCAGCACCTGATTCAGAATGATCCTGGCAAAACGGTCTGCAAGCTGGCGCCGGTTATGTCCGGCCTCGTCAAGACGCTCACGCTCACTTAGCTTGATGCCGTCCACATACGCCATTGTCAGCACTTTGCGGGTCGAATACTCGTTGTAAACAGCCGGAATAATCAGCTTCTCCTTGTTGTAGACCTGGGCAGCAATCTGATCTGCATTGCGGGCTTCGGCACTATAATCCAGTTCGGCCAGCAGCGCCTTGCCTACTTCTTCCAAAACCTCCGCCAACCGGTAGCTTTGGGCCCATTCCAGACGCGCTTCCACAAGACGGGCAAATTGCCGGATCATATCCAGATCGGTCTCGATTACAGAACGGATACGGGGACGCTGCACCTTAATCACAACTTCCGTACCGTCATAAAGCATTGCCCTGTGTACTTGACCGATAGAAGCCGCCGCCAGCGGTATCGGGTCAAAGCGTGCAAACAATTCATCAATCGGCGCCATCAGCTCTTGCTCGATAATGCCTATTGCCTGTCCCTCGTCAAAAGGCGCCACATGATCCTGGAGCAGCTCCAGTTCGACAATAATGTCTGCCGGGACCAAATCCGGTCGGGTGCTCGCAATTTGTCCCAGCTTCACATAGGTAGGGCCCAACTCCTGCAACATAAGAGCAATCCGCTTGCCGGTTGTCATCTTAGCGACCTCTCCGGGTTCCCGATGACGGGCAAAGGGAAGCTTCCCGGCCAAGCCCAGCTCTCCGGCAAGATATCCGAAGCCGTTGCGGGCGAGAATCATCGAGATCTGGCGAAACCGGTGAAGCTGACGGAATTTTTTGGCGACCAGCATAAGATTGACTCCCTCCCTTGCTGTAAATGGCCTCCTGCAGCCCGACAGGTCATGAACGGGTATGCATTTTAAAAGGGATGACCTCGTGTTACGCTAATCGGAAATGGAATACCCTTCGGCTTTCGTATCACCTCCGCGCTGCTGCTCCAATCTGGCAATCTGCTGCTCAAGCCGCTCAATATCGGCGCGGGTAGCCAGCTTCAAATCGGCAATCAGCCCCTCCACTCGTTCCTGGACTATTTCATCAATCCGGCGGCGCGACTCCTCCCCTTTGCTAATCAGTTCATCGACGAAAGACGATGACTCGCTGCTTCGTATTTCACCTTTTTTAACCAGCTCATCAACCAGCTTCTCCACTTGCTCTTTGCTGGCGACTGCAACCCCCAGCCCCAACGATAATGCTTTGCTTAACAGTTCTCTCATAGTTGTCACATCCCCTCAGAATTCAGTTTGTGCTCCTGTTCCATCTTAACGCCTGTTATGTAGTTTACATAAAAAACCAAAAACTTATGCATAGCGGCAACTGGCTGGCTTTTAAGCCCTCTGCAGCCGGAGCGCATTCCCTACAACTGTAATCGAGCTTAGCGCCATTGCGGAGCAAGCCATCCACGGTTCCAGGAAGCCAAGCGCTGCGAATGGAATCGCAATACCGTTGTAAGCTATGGCGAGCGCCAGATTCTGACGGATGTTGGACATTGTCCGTCTGCTCAGGCGAATCGCTTCCGCTATTGCAGTCAGATTGCCCCCTAGCAGGCTAACGTCTGCCGCTTCCTGCGATATGTCCGAGCCGGTGGACAGCGACATCCCTACATCTGCCGCGGCTAGTGCGGGCGCATCATTCAACCCGTCCCCAACCATAAGTACCCGCTCCCCCTTCTGCTGGAGCTCTCTGACAATATGAAGCTTGCCGGAAGGGGGCACCTCGGCATACACGCCGCTGATCCCAAGCTCCTCTGCAACCGCATAGGCGGTGCGGGGATGATCGCCCGTTACGAGCGCGGCTTCAAGTCCCAGCTTGTTTAGCTGTCCAACCGCTTGCTTGGAGGATCGCTTCATCGCATCCCGAATTCCTAGCAGGCCAAGCAATCTGCCGTCCGCAGCCACATAGAGCACTGTCTTCCCAGCGGCCTCCATTCTGCTCGTTGTATAGGGCTTCGCCGAAGCCGCTCCGGTCCCGGAATGCCGAAGTGTCTGCTCCATCAGCTTCCAGGAGCCGATTACAATCTCCTGTCTGTCCACTCTCGCCCGTACCCCATAACCCGGCAGCGCCTCAAATTGCTCCCCAGGCAGCAGCTTCAGCCCTTGCAGGAGCGCTGTATGGACTACCGTCCTGCCAAGCGGATGCTCGGAATGCTGCTCTGCGGACGCCGCCAGCGCAAGCAGTCTTCGCTCCGTTGTCGCCACAGTATGCAAATCCGTTACCTCGGGCGTGCCTTGGGTCAGCGTGCCCGTCTTGTCCAGCAGCACAACTGTTACTTGATGGAGCGTCTCCAGCGAACTGCCTTCTTTGAACAAAATACCCTTTTGGGCAGCCCTTCCCGAGCCTACAAGCACTGAGATCGGAGTAGCCAGTCCAATCGCACATGGACAGGCGACGATCAGCACAGCAATCATTCGTTCCGTTGCAATTCCGATATTGCCGCGATCAATCAGGATGATCCAGAACAGGAATGTCATCAATGCCAGCGCAATCAGCAGCGGGACGAACATATCCGCCATCTCGTCGGCTTTGCGCTGAATCGGGGGCTTGGAGCTTTGTGCATCTTCGAGAAGGCGAATCAGTCTGGCTACGGAGGAATCTGCCCCCGCCCGCTCTGCTCTCACACTGAGCCTGCCAGCCTGGTTGACTGTTCCGGCAACAACCTGGTCGCCTGTTCCTTTCTCAACCGGAACCGCCTCTCCGGTCATCATCGATTCATCTACACCGGATTGGCCTTCCACAACTTGTCCGTCCACCGGAATTCTGCTTCCCGGCACGATCGCAATCAGATCTCCCGGCTCTACTTCATACGGAGCAATATGAAGCTTTTCTCCCCGCCTCTCAACCTGAATTCTCCCCTGCTGCATGTCGTGCAAATCCATCAGTGCGTGAAGCGACCTTTTGCGTGCGGCGGCTTCAATCAGTTTGCCAAGCAGTACGATGGTCATAATGATGGCCCCGGTTTCAAAATACAGATGATGCGGGGACGCCGTGCCCTGATTGTGTGCAAGAAGCGGCCACAGGACATGGAACAAGCTGTAAAAGTAGGCGCTCGATGTGCCCAGTACAATCAACACATCCATATTGGCGCCGCCGCTTCTGACTGCTCGCAGCGCCCCCTTGTAAAAGGGCAGACCTATGACCAACTGAACCGGCGTCGCCAAAGCAAGCTGAAACCATGAATTCAGCAAAAGCTCAGGCATCTGCCACGGCAAGGACAATCCACTATGGTGAAGCATCACCCCGAACAAAGGCAGTGTCAAAAGCAGCGCCAGGACAAAACGCACCAGTCCGCTCCTCCCGCTGCCGTAGGAAGCAGAAGCGGGCTGGACTTCCCGTACGCCATATCCTAGCTGCTCGACCTTTCTTCTTACCTGCTCCCGATCCGCTTTCATGGCATCGAACACAGCAATAGCACGCCCGGTTGCCAGATTTACTCTGGCCTCCTCCAGACCGTTCAGTTTCAGCAGCACCTTTTCTAACCTTGCGGCACAGGCCGCGCATGTCATTCCCGTCACTTCAAAGGTATACCGATCGATGTGGTGCTCTTCTTTTTCCATCCGTTTTCGCCCCCCGCCGCTTCCTCATTTTCCGTCAGACACACTTGAAACTATCCTATGCATGTCCGCAGCCGGCTAGTATGCCTCTTTCAGATCAGAAATGAGTTGGATGCCGAGGTTTTAAGCTGATTGCAGACAAGAAAATGCCTTCCCCGCCTGGCTGCAAGCGTGGGAAGGCACTTTCTGCTGTCGTTGGTTGTTCAATTGTGAACTTGAACCATCTGATGTGGTCTAGTCGCTCTATGATGGAGCGTTGATTGATTTAATCACGCACTCACCATGGAGTGCGACCCTAGCGGAGGCAGGTTGGCGAAAGATTATAAAGTTTCAATCCACGCACTCACATGGAGTGCGACGTCATTACAGGAGGTACCATTACAGGATCAACAATTAGTTTCAATCCACGCACTCACATGGAGTGCGACATCGATATTGCATCCTACCAAATCGCCCGATCAAATGTTTCAATCCACGCACTCACATGGAGTGCGACAAGCCGGCGGGCTTACGCGGGGAGGTAATTGGGATGGTTTCAATCCACGCACTCACATGGAGTGCGACTGCGAAAACGGAAGGAATAAACCCATTATTGGGATTAATTATGAAGATCTCTCGGAAAACACTGCGTTTAGCAAAAGAGAAAAACATTGACATTTAGACTTGGTTATGATTTCACCCTGTTTTCGACAAATTTCGAGGTGCGAAGGAACCGGGAAAATCATGTGAGCTTCACATTCGCACCGAAAAATGCGAAAAATAAATAGAACTAAAAGAAACCAGAAACAGCATAGCCGGAGTGTGAAAGGATTCTGTAGAAGTGAAGCGTTCGCCTCTGTTCCCGGATTTCCTCTCTCACAACCATTCATTCCAGAAATCCGGGAACAGCAGCGATCGGAAGAACCTTTCACACGCAGGCCACCTCGAATTTCAATCGTAGCGCCTGTTAACAACATACTTACAATGATAAATGATGGCAATCTATAATTCAATCATGACTTTGCATAAAACATAGCCAACTCGATGCATTGTACATAGGCTAGCCGGTGTGAAATAGTTTTGAATAAGTGTAAAGTAAACGGCTTTCCTTCTTAACGGGTATAGCGTCACGGGTATAGCATCTTTTCACGTAGAAATAGAACCTGTCTACAAGCCATTCACAACATGCATTCGTTCAACTTATATGACCGCTTCATCCTGCCCTTGCGAGAACTGGCTGTTATGCAAGTCCGCATAAAAGCCCTTCTGTCTCAGGAGTTCCAAATGAGTGCCCTGCTCGATAATTTCACCCTGGTTCATGACCAAAATCAGATCCGCGTCCTTAATCGTGGACAAGCGATGAGCAATGACAAAACTGGTGCGTCCCTCCATGATCTCCTTCATCGCCTTCTGTATATTCATCTCGGTACGGGTATCGACACTGCTCGTCGCTTCATCCAGAATGAGAATGAGCGGATCGGAGATAATCGCCCGCGCAATCGTCAACAGTTGGCGCTGCCCTTGCGAAATATTCGAGGCTTCCTCGGTGAGAACCGTATCATAGCCATTAGGCAGCGTCCGAATGAAGTCATCGGCATACGCCCTGCGCGCGGCCTCAACAACCTCCTCCTCAGTCGCTCCTTCTTTGCCATAAGCAATATTATCCCGGATCGTTCCGTTGAACAGCCACGTGTCCTGAATCACCATTGCAAACCGACTGCGTACTTGCTCCCGGCTCATGTCATTGAAATCCGCTCCTCCAAGCTTCAAGCGTCCTCCATTGATTTCGTAGAACCGCATCAGCAGATTGATCATGGTCGTCTTCCCGGCTCCTGTAGGACCGACAATCGCAATCGTCTGCCCTTCTTTAACTTCTAGATTCAAATCCCGGATGATCGGATTTTCAGAATCATAACCAAAGCTGACATGCTGGAAGGATACGCTGCCGTGTAGCTCTTTCGGATCAACCAAGGTACGCTGCTCCTGCGGTTCTTCTGGCTCGTCCAGTACGGCAAATACCCGTTCCGCAGAGGCAAGTGCGGCCTGAATCATATTGGCAATGCTTGCCGCCTGCATCATAGGCTGGTTAAACTGCTGGGAATATTGGATAAAAGCCTGTACGTCCCCGATTCGAATATTGCCGTTCAGGACGAGAATTCCGCCCGCTATACTGACAAGCACGTAACCAATGTTGCCGATAAACATCATCATGGGCATCATAAGACCGGACATAAATTGGGCTTTCCAATTCGTCTGATAGAGCCGTTCATTCATTTCATCAAAGGTATCCAGCGCTTTGTCCTCATAACCGTACGCTTTGACAATTTGATGGCCGCCATAGATTTCCTCGATATGCCCGTTCACCTGTCCCAATGTCGCCTGCTGGCTAATAAAATATTTTTGCGATTTTGCAGCGACAAACCGGATCACAATTACACTGAGCGGAATCGTCACGCACACGACCAGCGTCAGCAGCGGACTGATGAATAGCATCATCACAATAATTCCGATAATCGTAATGATAGACGTTATGATCTGCATTAAAGCCTGCTGCAAGGAGTTGTTAATATTGTCAATGTCATTAACCGCCCTGCTGAGCAGGTCGCCGTATGGATGCTTGTCAAAGAAACGCAGCGGCAGCCGCGCAAGCTTCTCGTTAACCTCTTTGCGCATCGCCGCAATCGTGCGCTGGGATACGCCTGCCATCAGATACTGCTGCAGGAAAGTAAACGCTGCGGACAAGGCATACAAAGCAATTAGCCAGATAAGCAGCTTGCCGAGCAGGGCAAAATCCACGCTGGTTCCCTTCAGAAAGCTATCAAAGATAGAGGAAGTCGCCTCCCCGAGCAACTTCGGGCTTACAACGTTAAATAAAGTCCCCATGAGGGCCATAACCG
This sequence comes from Paenibacillus roseus, assembly GCF_016424485.1. Taxonomy (GTDB): domain Bacteria; phylum Bacillota; class Bacilli; order Paenibacillales; family Paenibacillaceae; genus Paenibacillus_D; species Paenibacillus_D roseus. The sequence goes on along the minus strand of NZ_JAELUP010000006.1, from coordinate 34,501 downwards.
CGACGGTGATCAGCTTTTTGCGCTGCGGTCTCAGATACCCGAGCAGTCTGCGCAATGTCTTCTTAAAATCCTTTGGCTTGCTTGCCCCCATTGGAACCTTTGGACTCATCCCTCTCCGGTTGCTCATGCACTCGCCCCCTCTGTCTGCTGGGAGGCCACGATTTCCTGATAGATCCGGTTCCCTTTAAGCAGTTCGTCATGCTTTCCGATACCGGCAACCTTGCCCTCATCCAGCACAATAATCTGATCAGCGTCGATTACAGTACTGACACGCTGGGCGACAATAATGACCGTGGCCTGTCCCGTCTCCTGCCTGAGTGCGGCTCTCAGCTTGGCGTCCGTCTTGTAATCGAGTGCGGAGAAGCTGTCGTCAAACAAATAAATCTCCGGCTTGCGGGCCAGCGCCCTCGCTATAGACAGCCGCTGCTTCTGACCACCAGACAAATTGCCGCCAGCTTGACTGACCTCGGCATTAATGCCGCCTTCCTTGGCACTTACGAATTGCGCCGCTTGGGCCGTCGCCAGCGCGGCCTCAAGCTGCTCCTGTGGAATATCTCCGTTGCCAAAGCGGATATTATCGGCAATCGTGCCCCGAAATAATGCCGCCTTCTGCGGAACATAGCCGAGCTTGGCGCGCAGTTCCTTCTGGCTCATGTCCCGGATATTCACGCCGTCAACCTCGATTGACCCCCGCTCTACATCATAAAAGCGCGGAATCAGCTGCAGAAGCGTAGTTTTCCCCGACCCTGTACTGCCGATAATCGCCGTTGTCTCGCCAGGGCGCGCGACGAAGGAGACGGATTCCACTGCCGCTCTTTCGGCCCCAGCGTACCGGAAAGTGACATCTTTGAACTCCAAAAGTCCTTGCACAGCCTTGCCTGATTCAGGCTGAGCCGGCTCTTTGATTTGAGAATGAAGCTGAATCACTTCATTAATCCGGGTGGCCGACGCCTGGGCGCGCGGAATCATAATAAACGCCACGGAGAGCATAATCAGCGACATTAGAATCATCATCGCATATTGCAGGAATGCAATCATGTTGCCGACCTGCATGACCCCTTCGTTCACGCGAATTCCCCCGAACCAGACAATCGCGACATTGGTGAAGTTCATCACAATCATCATCACCGGGAACAGCACCGCGATCATCCGATTGACCTTAATGCCGATATCCCGATAATCCTCATTCGCCTGATCAAACCGCTTCTTCTCGTAATCTGTCCGGTTGAACGCCCGAATGACCCGCAGACCGGTCAAAGACTCCCGCAGCAGCAGATTGAGCCGGTCGGTCTTGTTCTGGAGCGAGCGGAACAAAGGGATTGCCGTTCTCATGATCAGAAAGATCAAGCACGCCAACACCGGCAAGGATGCGAGGAAAATCAGCGACAGCATAGCATCGCGGGATACCGCAAGAATGATGCCCCCGATCAGCATAATCGGAGCCCGGATCATCATGCCGAACATCATATTGACAACGTCTTGAATCTGCTTGATATCATTCGTTGTCCGGGTAATCAGCGATGCGGTCCCGAAACGGTCGAATTCCTGCAGGGACAAGCCCTCCACATGGATAAAAAGCTTGCGCCGCAGATCACGCCCGAAACCAACCGATACCCTGGAGGTAAAATAAGTAACAATAACAGTCAGCGCTCCCGCCAACAATGAGCAAACGACCATCCATCCTCCGGTTTGCAAAATATGACCCATATCGTTATCGACAATTCCTATATCCACAATACTGGCCATCAGCGTAGGCAAATACAGTTCTAGCAGAATACCGGCCAGCATACTAACCAATATAATCAAAATAAAGCGTGTGTAGGGCTTTAAATGCTTGAACAATGCAATCAATTGCCCTCCTCCTCTTCCCGATCTGTCATCTTCTCTTCAAAATAATCAAAAGCCAGGTTCATCAGCCTCGCAAGCTCGCGGCTGTCTGCCTCCCCCAGATGCTCGCAAAGTCCGGCAAGCATCCGCTTAAAATGCTCCTTCTCCCTATCGGCCGCAGCCCGACCCTTGTCCGTCAAGCTAATCTTGACGATTCTGCGATCTTCCTCCCCCTTGGTTCGAACAATAAGCCCGTTGTCCTCCATGCGATTGAGTTGCTGGGTGACAAATGGAGAGGTAACCTGCATGTCTTTGCTCAAGTCCAGCACTTTCATTCCTTCCGGCCCGGCATTTTCCAACAGCATCAACAGGCGAGTTTCATGCATTTTGTAGTCGCCTCTGCTGGCTTTGGCCTCAATTCTCTTCCGACGAAAGCGGCTGAAAGATTGCAGCAACTCTTCGACAGCGCTTGAAATCGGAATCTCCCCCTTTTCTATAAATAGATAAGTAACTTACTTATTAGTATATATAATGCTTGTACTACTTTCAAGCAGTCAAACCGATGCAAGCAATGTATAAAATCATGTTTCTTTCCGCATTCTAAGCCCATAACCATGCATTTCCAAACGAGGAACGACCGGGCAGGAAAGGGAGATGGGTCCTTAATGACAAAACACAACGACAGCAATACTCCCCGCAGACTCGAAAGCAAAGAACGTCCGAGCCTCGATGTCTTGAAAAAGAACATCGAAACCGAGCTGGGAAATACGTCCGATATTCGTACACGGGAGTGCACGGTCGGGGAGCAAATGATCCCTGCAGTTTTGGTATGGATCGATGGTATGGTCAACTCTATTGATCTGAACAGCAATGTCCTCTCCCCGATTATTAGCAAATCTGTGGAACTGGACATGAGCCCGGAGAACAAGCAGGCGCTGAAGCTGCTCAGTCATTCCATTTTAACCGCTACAGAGACCACGGCGGTCACAACTCCCGCCCAGGCAACAAGCCTGATGGTTGAAGGTTGGACCATCATCCTGATTGAAGGCCATAATGCAATGGTGGCGGTGAATACGCTGGGCTTTGAGACGCGCAGCATCGATGAGCCCTCCTCGGCGAATGTCATTCGCGGACCGCGCGACGGCTTTGTAGAGTCGATTGCCATGAATATTTCCTTGATTCGCCGCAGAGTCAGGAGCAAGCAGATACGCGTCGAGAGCCAAACACTTGGTTCCATCTCGCATACAAAAATTGCACTTCTCTATGTCGAGGACCGAGTGGACAGGAAGGTGCTGGAGGAAGTTCGCAAACGCGTCAGCAAGATTGATATTGATGCTGTGCTTGAATCCCATTACATTGAAGAAATGATTAAGGATAGCCCCTGGTCCCTCTTTCCTACAGTCTACAGCACTGAACGGCCTGATGATGTTGCAGGGCTTATTCTGGATGGGCAAGTCGCCATTCTCGTGGACGGTACGCCTTTCGTGCTCGTTTTGCCCTGTACCTTGTTTCATTTGCTCAAGACGACAGAGGATTTGTATCTGGCGTATCCGGTCGCTACCTTTGTCCGCTGGATCCGCTTTGTCGGTTTTTTGCTTACTCTGCTGCTGCCAGCTACTTATGTAGGCATACTTATCTTCCATCCCGAGATGGTGCCTCCCCAACTGCTGAGCAGCATTCTGTCAGCTCGGGATGGCGTGCCGTTCCCGATTCTGTTGGAAGCGCTCCTGATGGAGCTGACCTTCGAGGGGCTGCGCGAGGCCAGCGTCCGAATGCCGCGCTCTGTCGGCTCAGCCATCAGCATTGTCGGCGCTCTTGTTATCGGGGAGTCCGCCGTCCAGGCAGGCATTATATCTTCCCCGTCTGTCATCATCGTGGCCGGCACAGCAATTTCATCGTTCACCATTCCTTCAAATTCACTGTCCGGTTCCATTCGGATTTTGAAATTTGTAATGCTGATATTTGCCTCCATACTGGGACTGTACGGCATCATAATCGGGCTGTTCATTGTCGGCATTCATTTAAGCGCGATCAAGTCAGTCGGCATGCCCTATCTGGCTCCTTTTGCGCCATTCAAGAAAGATGAAGCCATACGTTCGTTTATCAGACTTCCTTGGTTTATACAGCGGAACAAACGATAAAACCATTTTATGAACAGGAGGAATCCCCATGTTCTTCCGATTTCTCAAGACTTGCCTTCTTCTCTCAGTTCTTCCTCTGCTCGGCGGATGCTGGAGCCAGATCAATTTTGACCAATTGACCGTTGTGTCGTCTCTGGGCCTTGATCTGAACCCGGATAAGCGTCTGGAAGTCACCATACAGTTGGTAAATCCTACGCTCCCCATCTCAGCCGGAGGCGGCAACCAGCAGCGACGCAGCATCGCCACCTATAGCGCGGTCGGCGCTACGGTTGAAGATGCGCTGGAGACCATCCGGCAGCAGGCGAAGAAAAGTCTCTTCTTCCCGCAAACCCGGGTCGTAATGATCGGAGAACGGTTGGCCAGAAAAGGGCTCGACGGAGTTATGGATTATTTCTGGAGAAACCAGTATCAGAACTTTAACAGCTTTGTTCTCATTTCCAAGGAGCCAGTCAGACAGGCGCTTGGCAAATCACAAGAGCTGCAGGCGGTGCCGGCCGATGAATGGAAGGCCTATCTGGAAAGCAAATACTACAAAAGTTTAAGCGGTGCAATCGAGCTTTATCAGTTTCTCCCTCGTCTGAACCAAAGCGGCTATGCGGCAGCCGTCCCGGGACTTCGTTCTGCCGAGTCCTATGGCGCCAACCAACGAATTATGGCCATTGAAGAACTGGCTGTCTTTCGCCATGAAAGACTGGTAGGGTGGATGAATAGCGATGAGACCCAAATGGTCAGCTGGCTAAGCGGGATGGCAAAGTCAGGTTCTTTCAAGGTTAAGATTGACGAAGGGACCATAATCAGTTTTCAGATGAACCCGGTCGCTGTCCGCTTGACTCCTGTATTTGACGGGGAACGAATTACATTGAAGGTCAAGATGGTTGCTGAGGCAGGCATTGTTACATCTACTGCGGAACTTAATCTGGCTGATCCCGATTTTAACAGAAAACTTGTCCGCTCCTTGACAGACCATCTCCAACGGCAGACAGAACACACCGTATACAAGTTGTTCCGAACTTATCGGACAGATTCAATCGGGTTCGGTGAAACCATTCACCGGAAAGCGCCCTCAAAGTGGAAAAAACTCAAAAAAGACTGGGAAGAGAGACTTAAAACGATTAAGGTTGAACCTGAAATAAAGGTTGTCATGACGAAGTCAGGATTGTTAATTGAAGGACTTATTACGAAGGACGATGAGGAGAAAAAATGAACCAGCAGATCATTTCTAACAAACAATTTTTCTTTATTGTCTTTGTATCCATCACTTGCCTTTCTTTTTTTTCGTCACCAAACCAGTTGACTTCACAGGTGAAGCAAGACTTGTGGCTGTCCATGATATTTGGCACGCTTATTGACATCTATGTCGCCTATATTTTACAAAGTCTTGGCAATCAATATAAGGGGAAAACGATAATTCAGTATACGGGCAGCATTCTGGGCAAGGCGGCCGGAAAAATCGTTTCCCTCTGCTACCTCCTGTTCTTCCTCATTGTCATGATGACCGCGATGTGGATCTACTGTGATTTCATGTCGCGCTCACTAATGCCGGAAACACCTCAACTCGTGTTCTCTTTAACCATGATGTTCTGCGCCGGAATGGCGACCTGGATCGGCATCGAAGCGATTGCGCGGCTGAGCCAGCTCATCGGCGCAATCGTTCTTGTGGCCTCCATCATCCTGTTTATATGCTCTATTGCTGATTTTCGCATTGAAAATCTGCTGCCCGTGCTTGAGGACGGCATTCTGCCGCCTTTGCGGGGCGCGATCTATCCCGGCAGCTGGTTTGGCATCTGTATCACAGTCGCTATGCTTATGCCTCATCTGAGTAACCCGTCGAAAATGTTCTGGATGAAAAGTAAGGCTGTCGTACTGGGAGCATTTATCATGACGATCTATCTGATGTACAGCATAGCCGTTATGGGACCGGATATGGCGGGCAAATTCGAGAATCCGATTTATATTTTCTCCAGGATTACGCATTTGATTATTTTGGATCGGGTTGAGGTTCTATTGCTCCTTATTTTCATTTTCGGCTCGCTAATTACCATCTCTATTGTGTTCTTTGCGTTCACAAAAGGAATGCAGCAATGGACAGGCTCCAAATCACCCAAGCCCTGGATTATCATCTTCGGAATCATTGTCGTATTCAGCCCTTTCGCCCCGTTCAGCCACAATAGTCCGGTTATCAGCTCCTACTTGAGCTACTGGTTTCCAATCGGTGCTTTATGTATCGAAGGAGGGCTCACAACGATGTTGTTTATCATTGCAATGTTACGCAGACATACAGGCTGACAAGTGTCCATCCAACATACAAGAGAAGGCAAAAGCAGCCTGCGAGGCGCTCTTGCCTTCTCTTGCCTAGAAAATAGCGTTGACTTGTTCGAATTCGCTCGCCAGAACATACATAGGACAGTTGGTTACTCCAGATCTGCTTCCCGACAAGTCAATGAAGGGCCGGAGACACTTCTGCCGCTGGTTCCCATACGGTACTCTTGATTCGCCTCCGCAGCTCAGGCGCAACCTCCTCTGCAAACATTTGCAATTGCTCCAGTTGCTCCGCCGCAGACAAACCATCCACGCTAATGCTGAGCACCTGATGGCCAAATGCTTCATGATAGTTAAGGATTTTCTCGATTACACTCTCTGGGCTTCCTACAAGCGCCGGGCCATTCTGGACGTTATCCTCCAGGCCGCGAAACGGAGATTGGTTATGCTGAGCCGAATCTGTGGATTGGAAAACATCGTAATAGGGACGGAACTTCTTTAACGCTTCCTCCTTCGTGTTCGCCAAATACAGGCTGCCCGCCCCTGCTCCCACAACCGCCTTGCTTGCATCATGGCCGTAATAAGCCAGCCGCTCCCGGTAATGATCGATTAACGCCTTGTATTTAGCCTGCGGATGGAACGTATTGGAGGAGAAGATCGGCTCGCCATAACGGGCGGCCAGTTCCGTGGACAATGTGCTTGAGGCGCTCCCGTGCCACACCGGGATAGAAGCCTGATAGGGACGAGGCTGAGTTGTAACCCGCTCAAGCGGCGGCCGGTACTGGCCTTTCCAGGTTACCTCCTCCTCATTCCACAGACGCTTCAGCAACCCATAACGCTCATCCAGCGACTCCCACTGCTCTTCTTCCGAAATGCCGAACAACGGATAATGCCTCGGGTCATTGCCCTTGCCGATAATAAGCTCCAGCCGTCCGCCGGACAAATGATCCAACGTCGCATAATCCTCCGCTACCCGCACCGGATCAAGCACGCTGAGCACTGTAACCGTCGTAAGGAGCCTGATTCTGGCGGTTCTGCCCGCTATCGCGGTCAACACTACCGCGGGTGATGACGACAGGAAGGGAGCGCCGTGACGTTCTCCTACGCCATAGGCGTCAAAACCGAAACGCTCAGCCAATACGGCCTGGTCCAATACTTGCTGGAATTTCTGCTGCTGTGTGAATGACTCCCCGGTCAACGCATTAGGAAGATTCATAATGAGACTGAACAATGCAAATTTCATCTGAACGCGGCCCCTTTCCGACAGGCTGTAAATAAGGCGTCATCCCTGTAATTCCAAGGATCGAGCCAACTGGTGCGGTTTGCTTGCATCGGGAGACGGCTTAACCGCTTGCCGCCTGACCGATTCGTTGCCGGGAAAACCGCTCATACAGCCCGCGGTCGACAATTTTGCGGAGCAAATGCATCGTCCCGTCCCCATTGCCCGGATCAAACGCATGAATTCGCTCGTAGCCACGCCGTTCATACATTGGCAGAAGCCAGGGGTGCTTCTCCGCCGTCGCAAGTGTAACAGCAGGCGCCCCCAGCCTGTCGCGTATAATATTTTCTTCTACCCAGCCCAGAAGGTTAGCGCCGTAGCCCTTGCCCTGATACGCCGGATCAACCGCAAACCATTTGAGGAACGGCAGGCCTGACAATGCCGTCATCGGATTGTCTGCCCTGGTCAGGGTTACAGTAGCAGCAACGCGATGGTCCACCTCCAGCACAAAGCATTCATTGTCGGCAATATTCTCCTCGACCAGCCCCAGGTTGGCATGTGCTGCAGGCCAATGCAAATTCAGGTCGCGTATTGTAACATAAGCATCATAAATGACCTCCACTAATCGCGGAGCATCCTGCTTCTCAGCCAGACGGAATATCACTTCACCCATCTCATTCACCTCGTTGTACTCAAATTTTATAATTCCTATTGATTTAATATGATTTAATAGTACCAGATTACCACCCTTTTTTATCCAGCGCTAATTGAATTCTTCTATAAGCAAATAAACCGAAAACCCCATTAAAGGTCTCCGGCCATACTTGAATCCGTTATACAACAGGCATGAATGAACTTGCCCACGGCCCGCTTGCCTTCTCTATCATTCCTCCTCTAGTTGCTCTTGGTGGATGAACGGAAGCAATTGTAGGCGACTACGGATAATACGATTAGAGTAAAAGGCATCAACGTAACTTCATGACCTTGCCGCTCCTGTACGTAGGAATAAACGGCTCCGGCAACCAAAATAGCGAGCACGCCAGTCGTCCATAGAGCCAGCCGAATCTGGTCGCCGCTATATCTGCGAGTAAATTTTGCAAGCCAGTTCATGTGCATTTCCCCCTTACCAAGCCAAGATGAATTGCTGTTTTCTATTGTAACGAATATATTTGTATACAATGTGAACGTTACTTTACAAATCATCAAGAGACTGTTAAACCTCATCGGCTGAAGCCCCTTACAGAAACTGCCTGATTTGCTCCCTGATGTCTGTTTCCTTAAACGCGCCGCCGAATATCGTTACCGTGCCGGAATCTTCGCTTGAACGGATCAGACGTCCGATTCCTTGCTTGAGCCGAAGCAGCATGTAAGGCAAGTCGACCTCCTCGAACGGAGCCGCGGCATCATTCCTGCGTGCTGTGAACACCGCATCATTCGGCGGGAACGGCAGCGACCAAATGATAACATGGGATAGCGACGGTCCGGGGATATCCAGTCCTTCCCATAGGGTCACCGCGCACAGCACACTGTGGTGGTCACGCTGGAACCCGGAGATCAGATGGCTGATTTCACCCGAGCCTTCAAAAAAATAACGTCTGGAATGATGCTCTGCGCGCCACTCCAGTTCGGTTCTGAACCATTTCAACTCCTCAAAGGACGGGAACAGGATAAGCAAGCCTCCGTCCGTTGCGCTCATCAGCTCCAGTACCTTCTCCAGCTTGCTCTGATCAGACTGCTGCGGGTGAATATCCAGCTGCATCTTCTCCGCATACCGGTAAGGGGAAGCTACAGAGAACGACAGGAAGTTTTCAATCCCAAGCCCCTGTGCAATATAATCAAACGACCCGTTCACAGATAATGTAGCGGAAGAAAAAACAACCGGCATTGCTCTGGAGAAGACACGCTCACGCAGTACCTCCTTGACTTTTTTCGGCATGATGACGAGGGTCATCCCTTCATGATCCTTCACAAGCCATGTTATCACCTGCTGCGGCTGCGCGAACAGGGAAAGGGCATGTCCGATCATCTCCAGATGCTCCTCCACAATTTTGAGCTGATAGTCGTCAAGCGAAAAAAGTCCGCTCTCAAAGACCAGTTCTTCTTCGATATCGCCAATTAACTGGCGGAAATGGAAAATCGCTTGCGCAAGCTGGTCATTAAGTATGATTTCCCGGCGGTCCGAACCCGGTACGATACGGCTGCTTGCAGACAGCAGCTCAAACAGCCGCTCGCTCTGTTCGATGGATGCTTCTACAGCCAGCGCCAACGATTCACGGATTTCTCCCTCCAGCAACCGCGTCACGATACTCTCAAACAGATGGTGCTTTAGCTTGTAAGTCAAGGCATTTTGCGTAGCCGTCTCCAGCAGATGGCCTTCATCAAAGACGACCGAGCTGTGTTCCGGCAATAAAGGAAGCTGGCCTTCCCGTTTGCGCGCCTCGTACGTCCATACATGCTCCATGTAGAAATCATGGGAGCAGATGATCAAATCCGTCGCCTTGCGGTAATAGTCCCGCGAGATCGTCTGACCGCAACGGTGGCGCTGAGGACAGATCAGACAGTCCTGAAATACGTCCCAGGCAATTCGGCTCCACTCGTCATCTGCCAGCTCCGGATAATCTTTTCGGTCGCCATACGGGTAAAATGACTGCAGCGCTGCTGGCTTATGGACAAATTCCGGCAAATTTGCATATAAAGCCCGGTACAGGCTTGCAGAATCGTCATCCTCGTCGGCCACAGCCAAATCCAGCTTGTTCAGACATACGTACTGGTCCATTGATTTACTGAGCCGCGCATCCACGCGCAAATCGAGATGCCGGGCCAGCTTGGCAATATCGCCTTCAGGCTTGACCAATTGTTCAATCAGGGATTCATCGGCACAAGCAATAACAGCCGGTCTGCCAGTGTATCGCGCATAGGTGACTGCATAGAGCAAATAGACCAGCGTCTTCCCTGTTCCAACGCCCGCCTCTGCAAATATTGTCTGTTTGCCGCTAAACGCTTTTTCAAGTTGAAAGGCCATGTAAATCTGCTCATCGCGCGTCTCGAAGCCCGCCTCGGGTAAAATGTCATAAAAAACATCCGCGATCCAGTCGCTCGCTTGCTCAACGAACGGCTGGCCCGGATCAAATTGAAAAGGATATGTTGTCAAACCAGTTGTGCCTCCAAGTCATCTTCGTCTATCTAGACTATTATACAGCAACCGGGTACGGCTGTCGCCGTCTATTCCTCAATATGAATCGGATACAAGACAAGATCGGCAAACCCATTCAATTTAGAGTGACGCAGTGCTTGTTCCAGCTCCTGTCTCCCGATGTCCTCAAACGCATCATAAAAGAAAAGCGTGCCTTTCTTTATATCCTTTGGCGGCTCGTAGCCGTAGGGCACCGACTGCGGCAGTTGTCCTGAACTCATGGCATGCGCCTCCTTTCTCATTTCTCCTGTTAATATGACCCAATTTTATGACTTTTAAAAAATATGAAATTGTTTACACGGAGAATATTTGAATTTAATCTCCCGTTAATACCTTTATTCTATATTAAGTGAAAGTAGTTGCGGAAGGAGGAGCCTGATATGTACTATGATGAAGATCGCGTCCTGTTTGACGAAGAAGAACAGGAGAACAAAGATCAGTTGAAAGACAGAAAGAATGATAGCGTATCGGCAGACGAGGCCTAATATTCTCTCTGACCTGGACATTTCCTCACAGAACCGTCTCCCTTCTGTTTCGACATCCCTATCCCCCCCATCTATCTTAATACCAAGAGCAGCGCCCCCAAATAACTCTGTTTATCGCAAAAAGGCTCTCGGTTCTTACTCACCGAGAGCCTTTCGTATGATGTAGTTTAAAGATGAGACATTAACGTCTGCCCCATCCGGGAGAGGGACACCTGTTGCTGCACGGCTCCCCGTTCGAAGGCAGCCTTAGGCATGCCGTATACGACACTTGAGGCCTCGTCCTGGGCAAGCGTCGAAGCGCCTCTCTGACGCATCGCCAGGAGGCCGCCAGCCCCGTCCATGCCCATACCGGTCAACAGCACGCCAACGCTGCGCTCCCCTGCCGCTTTGGCGACGGAATGGAACAGAACATCAACGGACGGACAATGTCCGTTGACCTTGCTGCCCTCGAAGCAGCGAACCTTGTAGCCATATAGAGTACGGACAAGCTCCATATGCTGCTCGCCGGGCGCAAGCAGCACGGTCCCCGGTTTGACTTCATCGCCATCAACGGCCTCGCGAACACTTAAAAGCAAGGTCTGATCCAGCCGCTCTGCGAACATGCGCGAGAACATGGCCGGAATATGCTGCACAATGACAATGCCCGGCAGATGGGACGACTGGAGGCTTTGAAGCAGTACATCGATAGCCTCCGTCCCTCCCGTTGAGGCTCCGATTGCAATCACATCCTTGCGCGGTCTGAACCGCGAATGACTCCTGTTGGACCAGACCGTATCCCGGCCGGGTAATGGAGCGGCGACCAGTCTGATGTTGCGGATCAGCCGCAGAATGAACAGCTTTACTTCCTCCGGCGAGTTGATGTCCGGCTTCGGAATAAATGCTGTCGCCCCTAACTCAGCCACTGCCGCTGCTGCCCCAGCATCCGACTGGCCGATCAGAATAACAGGTAGGCCGCGCTGGGAGGGAAGTTGCCGGGCAACAGCCATGCCGTCCAAATTCGGTCGGTTGATCTCACAGATCAGCACATCCGGACGATGAAGCAGGATTTTGTCTCTGGCATCGTATAAATAAGTCGCCGCCGCAGCGATGCCGATTCCACTGTCTGAGATCAGGCCTTTGGCAATGACTTGCTGAAACAGACGGGAAGCGTCCACAATCATTACCTTTATTTGATGGTTGTTCACACATTCCCTCCTCTCGGCAGGAAACGGGAAAGACTCTCGGCAACGACTCTAGCTCGTAGCTGCGATTATTCCTTGCGGTATACTGCCGGCATCACGTAGCGAAATCCGGTAAGTCTCCGATCAATCGATTCCGAATGTCCGATAAACAAATATCCGCCCGTCTCCAGAAACTGATGGAAGCGTTTGAGCAGCCTGAGCTTGGTTTCTGCATCAAAGTATATCATGACGTTCCGGCAATAAATGATATGAAATCGACTTTTAAACGGGAACACCTCATCCATCAGGTTGAACTTGCGAAATATGATTTCCTTCTTGAGCGCATCGTTAACCGTGAATAAGCCTTTAGCTGTCCGCTTGAAATACAGGCTGCGCCAGGAAGCTGGCAGCGTGCTGATTTCTTCTGATGTATACTCTCCCCGAATGGCAGTAGCCAGTATAGCAGGCGACAAATCGGTTGCCAGTAATTTGGTATCCCATCCGTGCTTGTCCGATTCAAAAAATTGGTCTATAATCATCGCCAGTGTATATGGCTCCTGGCCCGAAGAGCAACCGGCGCTCCATATGCGCAAATCCTTGTTCTTAATAAGCGGGACAAGCTCCGACAGCGCCTTCTCTTGAAGAAAACGGAAATGTCCGGCTTCCCGCATAAAATACGTGTGATTGGTCGTAATCCGGTCAATCAGCCGTGTTGCAGCCTCTCCGCTCTTGTCGTTAAGCACGTATCGGTAAAATTCTTCAAAGCTACCCAGACCATATTGACTGAGCAACGGGTCCAGTCTGGACACCAGCATCGACTTTTTTTCATCCTTCAGGTAAATGCCGTAGTGGGCCTGAATATGTTCAGCCAACCTCTTGAATTCAGCCTGAGTAATTGCCGCAGCCATTAATATTTCCCGAATTCCTTATCGCTCACCGGAATTTGTGCCGAAGCCGACGTCCTGTGAAGCGTCTCTTCATAGCTGTCCTCTGCTGGCGCACTGCGGCGTGCAGACATATTCTCGAGCATGCGAAGCACTTCTGGATTTAAGTCGTCTAATTCCCGATAACTGCCCCTGACGGATCTTTTCAGCCTGAAGCGGCCGACCTGCTCTTGCAGCAAAGCCGCTTGTCCGGATAGCTCCTCACTTGCAGCGGCGCTCTCCTCTGAGGTTGCCGAGTTGGTCTGCACTACTTGGGAGACTTGCAGAATTCCTTGATTGATTTGGGAGATTCCTGCTGCCTGCTCATTGGAAGCTTCAGAGATATTACCGACGAGGTTGGCTGCGCGCGATACGCCTTCAACAATTTTATTCAATGCTCCGGCTGTCTCCACCGCAATTTGCATGCCGTCCTTCACCTTCCGAATCGAGCCTTCGATCATATCCGTCGTTTCCTTGGCGGCTCCCGCAGAACGGGCTGCCAGATTGCGAACCTCTTCCGCCACAACCGCGAAGCCCTTCCCATGCTGACCCGCCCGCGCAGCTTCAACCGCTGCATTCAGGGCCAGAATATTGGTTTGAAAGGCAATTTCATCAATCACTTTAATAATCTTGGAGATATTCTCGGAGGCCGTATTAATATCATCCATCGCTTTAAGCATTTCTTGCATCTGCCGATTCCCGGCCAGCGCCGTTTCCTTGGCATTCTCCGCCAGTTCGTTGGCCTGTCTGGCTGTATCTGCATTAAGTTTGGTCTGCGATGATATCTCATCCAGCGATACGGTCAGTTGCTCGACAGAGCTGGCCTGTTCAGCTGCACCCTGGGACAAAATCATGCCCGATTCGGACACCTGTCTTGCACCCGAAGCTACCTGTTCGGAAGCTGCCTGAATATTGCCCAGCACCTCGTTCATATTTTCGGCCATTTTGCGGAAGGCGTGCGCCAGCACCCCGATCTCATCTTTTGAAGTAACATCTACGTTGACATCCAGGTTCCCATCGGCCATTTGATGGGCAGCGCCTACAAGCGAGCTGACCGGCCGGCTTACAATACGGGAAATGAATAGTCCGAGTCCGATCGCCGCAGCTACCGCTACAATGACGATAATAATCATGGTAATTACGGTTTGGTTGGCAGAGGCACTGTATTCCTCAGACAATCGGAGTCCTGTAGTGCGCTTGTCCTCAAACATTCTATCGAGCAGAGTGGTTGCCTGATCCGAAAGGCCTGATGCCTTAACGATTTCCTGATTTGCCTCTTCCTTGCGGCCTGCCATCCCTAGATCTACAATATGGTCCCTATTTTTATTGTAAACGGCAATGGCCTGCTTCAACTCGTCGAAACTGTTGCGCATCTCCTCTGTGACGATGCTCTGCTCATACTTGTTCAGCATATCGGCTACTTCTTTGTCCTTGACCTTGATATCTTCCAGTATTGACTGCTGCCTGGAAAAGTCATCCGACAACACAATGCTTCTCATGTTGCTGCGGTTGGAATGGAATGCAATACCCGCCTTGCCCAAATCACCTGTAGAAACGCCAAAATTCACATAAAGATCCGAATATTGCTCATCAACTTTCTTCAAATTGATAATTCCGATCAAACCTACAGCACCTGCCATAAGCGCAATCAGTATAAAAGAAAATGTCAGCTTCTTGGCCAGCTTCATATTAGCTATCCATTGCATCAGACTCAGCCTCCTGTATTATGTTGCCCCGCTTCATGCAAGCTCTCGACTTCGTAATAATTAAGCAGCTCATCGCAGTCCAGCAGCAGCTTTACTTGTTCTCCAACCTTGCCTATTCCCTGAATATAACGGCTTCCTTCCTGCTTCATGTCCGGAGGCGGCACAATATCACTGCGCGGAATAGAGATCACCTCGGCTACACGGTCGACAATCAGCCCGATGGACAATTCCTTGATGTTGATGACAATAATGCATGTTCGGTCATTATAGTCTCTGAACCGCTTGCGAAAGCGCAGCCGGACATCCATAACGGGAATAATTTTCCCCCGCAAATTGATAATTCCCATCATAAACTCGGGGAGCTGCGGCACCTCGGTAATCGACTGGATACCAATAATCTCCGTCACATGGGCAATCTCGATTCCGTATTCCTCATCCCCGAGGGCAAACGTCAGATACTTGTCCTTCTGGGCATCATCCTCGTGCTGCTCCTCCTGGTCCAACCTGTTGTACATGATCAGACGCTCCTTTTGTTGAATTATTTATTCGCGTTTCAATATGCCTTGATGCAGCCTCCCCTTGGCAGCACCGTTCGTATCCATCAGTCCGGCGACATCAAGGATCAGACTGATGCTGCCGTCACCAAGCAGCGTGCATCCGGCCAGACCGTTAATTTTCTTCAGATTGCGGATATAGGCAGGCAGCGTTTTGACGACGACCTGCTGTTGCCCCAGCAGTTCATCCACCAACAGGCAAAGCCGACGTTCTTCCTGCTCGACAACGACCAGTACGCCATCATTCAGATTTCCGCCTCTCTCCCCTTTGCCGAACTGCTCATGCAGCCGCAGGATCGGGTAGCATTCACCCCGAAGCATTATCATTTCATTGCCGACGGGATCGACAAGCGTATCTGTCAGCCGCGGCTTGAATGATTCCTGAATTGCCGTTGTCGGAATTGTATAACGCGAGTTGCCTACTCGAACGTTCATGCCGTCGATAATTGCCAGTGTAAGCGGGATTTTCAGGGAGATAACCGTCCCTTCCCCCTTGACGCTCTCGATTGCGATGCTCCCCCCGACATTCTCAATGTTCTTGAACGCCACATCCATTCCGACGCCTCGGCCACTGTATTCCGTTACATTTTCCTTCGTAGAAAACCCGGGAAGAAAAATCAGGTTGAAAATTTCCCTGTCGCTCATGTCCGTCTGTTCGCGTCCAATAATCAGCCCGTGCGCTACGGCACGATTGAAAATCTTGTCTTTATCCAGCCCCCGTCCATCATCCCGAACTAGTATTATGACGTCGCTTCCTGCATTCCGAGCCTCTAGGGTCAAGCTTCCAATTGCCGTCTTGCCCGCCGCCAGCCTCTCCTGGGTGTTCTCCATACCGTGATCAACAGCATTTCGCACCAAGTGCATCAAGGGATCAGCGATGTGCTCAATAATGTTCTTGTCGACTTCCGTTTCTTCACCAATAATGTGAATGTCCACTTCCTTGTCCAGCTTTTTCCCCATATCCCGCACAATCCGGTGCATTTTATGAAAAGTTGTGGCAAGCGGAACCATTCGAATCGACATGACGATATTTTGCAGTTCGCCTGTAATTTTTCTAAG
Organism: Paenibacillus roseus; assembly: GCF_016424485.1. Taxonomy (GTDB): domain Bacteria; phylum Bacillota; class Bacilli; order Paenibacillales; family Paenibacillaceae; genus Paenibacillus_D; species Paenibacillus_D roseus. The sequence goes on along the minus strand of NZ_JAELUP010000006.1, from coordinate 17,975 downwards.
ATGCACGGCAGCCTTCTGAAAGTGATCCGAGGCGATATCCTTCAGTTCCTCATGCTGTGTGACCATTGCCTCAGCGATTACCAGTTCCCCTACCAGGTCCATCAACTGATCAAGCTTGCCCACATTTACACTGATCAGTGTCTGAGCCGGGATATCCCTTCTCTCGTATTGGGAAGCTGTTTCCTTAAAATCCTCATCCGCCACTGCCGTAACTTGACTGTCACTCTGCAGATGGGATACTGGCCTTAGCTGGACTTCACGCACAAATGCGATCGAGTGCAGGCAATCACGAATATCCTCCTCCGGACTGGCCGAGCAAAGATTGAGTTTGAAACCCTCATTACGGATGATGTCTACGGTATCCTCGCCTTCCAAAATACCGACAGGTTCATAAAAAAGCGGTTCCAATCCCCTGTCTGCCAACTGCCGCAGCAAATTATAGGCGCGTACATTTTCCATTTGGCAGCCTTCGTCAAAAAAGACCACTGCCATATATTCCCGTTCCGTCTCCGCTTTGTTCCAATAGTCCAGAAAGGACTTTATCCCTGCTACGATTGACTCAGCGTTGCCATCCGGCTCATGACCTTGCCTGAGCTTGAGCGTCTCTGCTTTGATAAAATCCAGGCCGGTTAATATCAGTTCGAATAGCTGACCGAAGCTGTCTGAATCAAGGGGATTAAGCCGAAGGGCGTAAAATAAATCCTCAATCGCATGAGCCACCTCCGATATGCAGGCAAACTGCATCATTGCTGCTGAACCTTTCAACGTATGCATGCTTCGGAAAATCTCATCCACCGCCTCAGAAGCAAAACTACCCGACTTCTCACATTCAAGCAAGATCGCCTCAAGTTGTCCGATTAGCTGCTCCGACTCGAATACATACATTTCCAAATATAATTCGGCTTGTTGCTGCTCCGTCATATCGATCCTCCTTTCCCTCCTCCTTACGAATACGCAAGTATGTTTCAATCTTGTTCCAACTAAATAACCATTTCATTCAAACCAAATTAATAGTTAATAAGAAGAATTAGGACTCAAGCCCTTATATTCGACATTATAATCGTAAATACGATTTTATTCAACAAACCATACGTATTTACGTAATTCATCAATTATGGAATAATTTTGTTTTTTATGCTCGAAACCGTATACAACAACGAATACAAGCTATAATATAAAACTGTATTTGGCATATTATTTAACAAAAATATCCTGGGAGTGACTTTAATTGGATTCAATCAAGCGAAGACTAAAAAAATTGAGACAGGAGCTTGGAATGACAATGGCTGAGTTTTCTTATGAAATCCATGTTTCTCCGGGCAATGTTGGGGATTGGGAAAGCGAAAAGAGATCTTCGACACCAGGAACGAAAGCTCTTGTAGCTATTGCAGAAGCCTATAATGTCTCTTTGGACTGGCTGCTACTTGGAAAGGATGGACCATTTACGAAACCGTCAAAGGAAGAAATGATGATTGGGGAGGAGGAAGAGAAAGACGTGCAGCTTCAGAAGCAACAATTAAACTACAGCTTTGAGACCGAGCATCAGATCACATCATTAGAGTTGGATCACCTGTTGTCCATTGCCAGAGAATTGTCAGATACGGATATCCATTTATTATCGCAGCTTGCTGCAAGAATTAAAGATCTGTCAGCAAGCAAGCACTAACTTCATTTATGACATGGATGCCTTTGTACATTTATTCTGCTGGCACCGGTCCGATTTGAATCCATTTCAATCGTGAATGCCGTGAGCAGGAGAAGGATGATCATACCGCCCCCCTTTAGCGCTCTACCCGAATACAGCGCCCTCTGACTACCTCCCCGTGACCTTTTTAGTTTATAAAATAAAAAAGCAAGAGGCTCCGAAAGTCTTACTTTTCGCTCCCCTTGCTCCAAAGCATATCTATTTTGCGGTATACCTTCACACTTTCATAATTCCGGTCACCCTTCATCCGCCGGTGCTTTAGCACTGGTAGATGAAGGTTCACTGTGCATCCGGCCGACAGCAGCCCTTTCTTCATCATATACAAATTGTTCCAGATCCCACAACTTTTCCTCTGTCAGAGGAAGAGAATTGTCAACGGTAAGCACTGAGGTCGGCGGGAGCTTCCAGGCGATGCTTCTTGGGGCGAGCGAACGGCTGAAAATCTCCCAATTTTTCAGCTTCCACTCGTCCAGTCTGGAGCTTCGCTGCATGATCCGATTCCTGTAGGCCTCATCATCGGCAAGCGTAACAATGACCGCCTTCACCTCAACATCGCGCAGGGTCGCCCCAATGGCCGTGAGTTCGCGTTCAATCCACTCCGCATCTCCTGTCTCCTTGGTGAAGGGACCGATAACAAATACATCATTGCCCAGCTCCACATTCTCCAAGGCGGCGTCCATTGTGATCCGGTAGCCCAGATCGCGGCACAGCGTTTTGTAGGCTTCCGAGTCACGGTCGTCCGGGTCAAGCCCCGCTGTTGTCATAACAACAACCGCCGCCGGTCGCAACAGCGTATCCATATCCAGCAATACAGCTTTATGCTTGCGAGCTATTCGTTTGGCTAGCGTGGTCTTCCCTGCGCCTGCTCCGCCGACAAAGAAAACGAGTCTCCTCATTGCCATCCTCCCGACTATACTTAGCGGCGCTGCTGCAACTGACACCAAACTGTCTTGTTGCTATACTGGTATTCTTCGGTAATATCCTGGCCGAACCATTCCAGCGCCTGAAATTCCCGAGCCTCCTGCTCCGAGGCAAACTCGACTTCGAGCACATTCAGTTCGAGCTGATCGTAACAGTCAATCTCCACAATCCGGTTATTCCAGTATGCCGTAATCCGATCCTTGGTGAGCGGTACCGCTCCTGAAGCCCCTGTCAGCTGTTCATAAATGGAAGGCGAAATCTCATACTCAATTTCCTCCCTAAGGAGTCCGTTGCCCCTCTTGAACGTATGGGTATACGATAGAGCGCCTGTTTGCAGGTCGGCAATTTTGCGAACACGAATCTCCTGGTCCGGATCAATCGCCAGGTACGTTTGTTCAATACGCTGTCTGGTATGTACAGCAAGAATCCCTTTTTCGGTCAAATTGTCCACTGTTTCTTTCAGCAAAAACTTTCGTTCAATTTCCAGCGTCATGCCAGTCCTTCTCCTTTCAATAAATCTGCTTGTTCAGATGTAAAGATTGTCCTCTAACTGGGTATATTAAAGCAAAACCCATTCTGCCAAACTGCTCAACAGAGGTGTTATTAAATAATGATTTCCCTGCAAGGTGATTGCGATTCGACCTCGTTAAGAGAGTCACTGAAAACCCAACTTAACAAAGTAAACGATCAGCTTCAGACAATGATTGATTCTCTGGATGACGAGAGAAAATGTCTGCTGAGCGAATTTGAGACGGTACGTGCAGCTTTTATTCAAGCCGAATCCAAAGCCGCACTTTACTATTTGAATTGTTACCTGTCCCCCTACACCGACTGCTATGACGAGTTGTCCCGCTTTATACAAAGCATGTCCGCAAGAAGACACGGCGCTCTGATAGCAGTGGAACGTAATGAACCGCTTCTCCCGTTGCTGCACAACGGAACGATAATCGGGGCGAAGGTAAGTCATTATTTGCTCGAGTCCATCTTCTATCCGGGCAATCCGCTGCATGACGGCGCGGTTCTGATCCGTTCCAATGAGATTGTGTCAGCCAAAAACATTTTACCGGTCTCAGACAGCTCAAAATTAAGCGAAAGCTACGGCACCAGGCATCGTGCCGCAATCGGTTTGTCAGAGACAAGCGATGCGATCGTGCTCGTTGTCTCCGAAGAAACCGGGCATGCATCATTCGCTATCGAAGGTCAGCTCTATCCCCTGGCAGTCTCGCATCCGTAATCTCCGTCGATTCAAGTTGCAAGCTTAAAATACACCTTGACGGGCAGGCGACGCTAACGGCTGCCGGCAACGGCGCAACGACCGATACGTAATCAACTGAATGCCTTGCTCATAAATCGTTTTCCTGATTTCGGGACGGCATAGTACAGCCAACTCCAATTCGCGCATCTTCGTCCAATCCGACAAGGCCTGGAGCGTATGATCGCTATAGCCAGGATGACAGGTCAGTTCTGTTGTTCCCTCATCGAGTGCCTGCAGATAATGTAAAATTCTCGCCAGGCTTCCCAGCGCGTGATACGTATCGAGGATAATCCGGTCAGTCATTAAAGGCCGTACGTCCAAAGCGTCTAAATTAGTCCTCAGATCAGTCCGCTGCACCGTGCGCATCGGGACGCCTTCTCTGGCAGCGAACCTGGACATTACCCTGTATACAGCCGGATAATGCTGGTGCAAAAGATGATGTGCATCCAGATGCGTCGGATACATTCCTGTACGGATGAAACACTGCCACTGGGCTTGCAGTTCGGCTTCAATATGCCGCTCCTCATCCAGCGCTGCAGTTCCGATAATCCGGAACGAACCATCATCCCTAATCAGTGAAGATACGGACTTGGGATCAGCCAGCGGAAAACCGTAGGTCAGGTTGAAATGCAATCCAATCCCTAGCGCCGGAAGTGACCGGGCATGTTTAAGCGCATCTTCAAGTCCGGGCATATTGACCATCATGGAGGTGCTGCTGACACAACCTCTTATGTAGGCCTCGACAATCCCCCTGTTCACAGCTTCTGTCAGGCCAAAATCATCCGCATTGATAATTAGATATTTTGCCATCTCACTGCCTCCCGCTTCGATCATCTACTATTGGATGCGTCCGCGAGGATTTATGACCAGGCTGATGTGGATCGACTGCCAAAAAACTTTGCACTGCAAACCCGTCGGCAACCGTTGTGCCAAATCATATACCAAAAGCGCAACAAACGGAATCTTTCTCAGGGGAAAAATTCCGTGGAATTAAGCTCCGAACCGCTTGCGATAACCGCACTTGCGGCAAAGCTCCTCAACAGCTTCCCTCCGGGAGAAGCCGTCCATCAGACGCTTCGCGCGGCCATTTTCAATAATATCTGCAAAGGGCTGTACGTTAATGTTGCCGAGATTGATGACTCCTTCTCCATCCAGACAGCATGGGACAACCGTTCCGTCAGACAGAATGCCAGCCTGATTGCGCAACCCGTAGCAGAAGCCCTTGCCGTCATCTTCCTCCGCATCAAGCGACGGCCACTGGAATTCATAATCTTGATTGATGTAGACACGGTCAGCAATTTTGGTTCCTTTGCCCGGCTCTACCTTCTCCTCAATCTTGTAATCCAGTCCGAACTCTTTCTCAATAGCTCCAAGCAATTCGCGATTCCGGTTACGCTCGGCATTGGTGGCGTTATTCATATCAAGGTTCCACAACCGCAGCGAAATAATCATCGTTGTCTTCTCCATCGCTTCCCTGACAAAAGAGAGCACGCTTGTAATATAACCGTCCTTATCCTCTGAGCCTTCATGGCCGTCAAAACTATGAAGCGAGAAATTCATCTGACGAATTGCAGGCTTGGTCAAAATTTTATCCTTCACCTTATGAAGCAACGTCCCGTTGGTTGTTATATTCACTTTAAAACCCTTCTCATGGCTGATATCCAGCAACTGATCGATCTTCGGGTGCATGAGAGGCTCGCCTTTAAGATGAAAATAGATAAAGTCGGTATAAGGCTTGATCTGGTCAAGCCGATGGGTAAAGTCCTCGGTCTTGATGAAATTGGCCTGTCGCTTCGTTTGCGGACAGAAGCTGCAGGCCAGATTACAGACGCTCGTAATCTCAATATAAAATTTTTTGAATCGTTTCATGTTCGTGCAGGCTCCATTCTAAGCATTATCCGCTACATCGTTCCCCCGCCCTTGCGGACTTGCGGCGGGATTGTCTCCGGCCCTTTGTTCATATATTTATAAATGAAAGTGCCGATTTTTTGCTGGTCACGGTCCTTAAGCTCCATCGTTTTCGTCCAGGCAGTGGCGACAAGCTGATCTCCCTCTGGTATTTCGCTGTTCGGTACTGTCAAAACCCCTGATCCACCCCTCGTAAACTCGGCCCAGTATTCCATTTCCTTTAATACCGTTTCATCCGCATCCGGGCGGTAGTAAATAACGATATCCCCATGCTCCAGATTATGCACCAGCAGCTCATTTGCCGGTTTTTCCTTGTAGAAGCCGAATTTCAGGTCATGAGGACTATGCGTGCCGGATGTCGGTATTTTCAATTCATATTTGACAGGATCGTTGGTGTGTTCCGCTCCGTAGTCCTTGTCCTCACTCACTTGGATCGGCACATTGAAGTTCAATGTCTCGATATCCGGACCCGCCGTAGCTTTGAAAAGCACTACGATTCCGAAGACGAATGTCAGTAGAGCAGCGCTGTGCGCCAGCAGCCTAAACCGTTTGAACTTCTTCCGCAACTCCGCCCTCTCTTGTTTCTTCAAATTGCCCGTTTGGGATTGGTTGACTTTAGCTGAATAAAAATAGAGGGCGAGGGCTGCGATCAGCAAAACAATAGTCAAATACAACCAAATAGACGCGCTGGCTAAACCACTATCCATATTCAAGCCATTTTCCGATGAATAACCCATTCCGAAATTCTCCTTTTATAGTGATGATATAATAGCCCTTCCCCAGCACATCAGCACATCACTAAAATTCCTTATGCACGGTTCAGTTCACATAACACATATTATAGGACAACCGAATACGCCTTTCAAGACGTCAACACCGGTATTGCCCTTGCCTGCGAGCCTGTTGCACAAAAAAAGAAGCACCACGATTCTGTTCGCAGTGCTTCTATACGATTAATGGGACACTGCCAGCTTCCGGGGCTGCCGTCGGTCTTATTCAGCAGGATGCGGATTAGCCTTCAAGTATTCGAGGGCAGTATAGATCAGGCTGGCTGTCTCAGCGCGAGTAATATGCTCTTGCGGGTTGAAGTTCCCGTCCTTGTCCAGCTTGTTAATATTCATAATCAGCGATCTTTGAATCAGACCGAGATTTCCCTCCGCAATCTGTTCCCCGTCTTTGATGTCCGGCGGAGCAATCTTGATGAGCGGCAACTGCCCGCTTTTTTCCATCGCCTGCATGAAGAAGATTGTGAATTCTTCACGAGTCAGCGGTTTGAGCGGATCAATATCTTTTGGAATTTCCACGCCGTTAAAATGCGCATTAATAAATGCTTCGGCAAACCATGCATCATCCTTGACATGATCGAAGACGCCGCTGGCTGTCGGCGCTTTGTTAAAACTAATCGCAGCAAGACTCAGATGGAACGTATTGGTAATCAATTGTATGCCTTCAGCAGCGGTTAGCACTTGATCCGGGAGAAATTTCGATGCAGACACTCCTTTCACAATTCCTTGCTCCTGCAAGGACATAATCTGCGCCTTTACAGCTGTCTTGTCAAGATCCGTGAATGTTGAAGGCGCTGCGTAAGCCTGGCCAGTCAGTGAAATCGTCAGTAGGGTACCCATTGCGATCGTTGATAGTTTACGTTTCATTGTCATGGGAAATCTCCTCATCTCTCATGTTGTAGTTTGTACTGCTTTCATCCTCACTGACGCATCGCCCAAAAGAAAGGTTGCAAGGCGTTACAGGCTTGGCCTGAAAAATTAAATGAGCGATTAAAAGTCCTTGCTGGACTTTTGATCGCTCATTTTTCTTAACAGCCGTTTCGTTTAGTTGCTGGCCGGATCATGCTTGATGCCCTGTTTATTCGCCTGATAGGCTGCTTTCCTTCATGATTACATCATGCGCTCCGCCTTCTACAAGGCTTGTAGCGGAGACAAGCGTAATCCGGGCATTTTGCTGCAACTCGGCAATAGAGTTGGAACCGCAATTGCACATGGTCGATTTGATTTTATAAATCGTCTTGTCGAGGTTCTCTCGCAATGAGCCCGCATAAGGCACGTAGGAGTCAACGCCTTCCTCGAATACAAGCGTCTGCTTGCCGCCAGCGTCATAACGCTGCCAGTTGCGAGCACGGTTGGAGCCTTCGCCCCAAAACTCTTTTACAAAATTGTTGCCGATCTTCAGCTTTTTGGTCGGGCTCTCATCGAAGCGGGCAAAGTAGCGGCCCATCATCACGAAGTCCGCACCCATCGCCAGCGCCAGCGTGATGTGATAGTCATGCACGATACCGCCGTCCGAGCAAATTGGCACGTAGATGCCTGTTTCCTCAAAATATTGGTTTCTCGCTTCATTGACTTCGATCAGAGCGGAAGCCTGACCGCGGCCAATCCCCTTCTGCTCTCTCGTAATACAGATAGAGCCGCCGCCAATACCAACCTTAACGAAATCAGCGCCTGCTTCCACAAGGTACAGGAAGCCTTCACGGTCTACGACATTGCCTGCCCCGATCTTCACATCAAAATTCGCTTTGACGTACTCAACCGTCTCCTTCTGCCATTCGCTATAACCGTCCGAGGAGTCGATCACGAGTATGTCAACACCTGCTTCCACCAACGCAGGAACACGCTCGCCGTAATCCTTGGTATTGATGCCCGCTCCCACGATATAGCTCTTGTTGCTGTCAAGCAGGCTGAGCGGGTTCTCTTTATGGGAGTCATAGTCCTTGCGGAATACGAGATACTGCAGCTTCTGCTGATCATCGACGATCGGCAGACAATTCAGCTTGTGCTGCCAAATCAAATCGTTGGCTTCAGGCAGTGTAATTCCGGAAGTACCGTAAATCAGAGACGAGAATGGCGTCATAAACTCCTGGACCTGCTTGTCCAGCGAGTCGCGGCTGATTCGGTAATCGCGACTCGTTACAATACCGAGCAGTCTGCCGCGCGGCGTGCCGTCATCCGTGATGGCTACTGTCGAGTGGTTATTCTGCTCCTTCAGATCCAGTACATCCTTGAGCGTATGCTGTGGAGTCAGATTAGAGCGGCTTACAACAAAGCCTGCTTTATGTTCTTTTACCTTGCGCACCATCGCAGCCTGATCCTCTACAGACTGGGAGCCGAAAATAAATGAAATCCCGCCGCATTGCGCTAGCGCGGTCGCCAAGTTATGGTCGGATACGGACTGCATAACGGCAGACGAGAATGGAATATTGAGTGCAATGTCCGGCTGTGTGCCGCGTTTAAATTTCGTAATTGGTGTTGTCAATTTCACATTGCTTGGCGTACATTCCTTTGTCGTCAAGTTAGGAATTAACAAAAATTCACTAAATGTGCGTGATGGTTCCAAATAATAGTGAGCCACTGTAGTCCATCCCTCTCCCTAATCTGATTTTTTACTTCTGATCTGACGGTCCCCTGTTTCACCGCGTAAATTTTTTCATTATAGTCGAAATTTTGCATACAGGCAACCGCCATAATTCGCTATTAGACGTCATTAAACTCCAAGTGAGCGCTTAACTTACATATATAAGTGATCATTCTCAATTTTTCATACGGACATGTTAGCTGGATGACAATTAAAAAAGAGTCTCTCCACTTTCCATGGAAAGGCTCTTCCCTCCTGCCCCCGTCACGCAAGTCACTCAGGAGACAGCTTTATGTTTCTTCTTGCAATTATTATCTTTGCAGCTATGATATACACCCGTAAAATCCAATCTGTGATCCAGTACCTTAAACCCGTATTCGCGCTCCAGGCGTTCTTCCAGTTCTGTCAGCCAGTCGTCTTTAATTTCCTTCAAGGAACCGCAGGAATTGCAGATCAAATGATGGTGCATGTGCTCATGATCATCACTGCGCAGGTCAAACCTGACTACGCCGTCGCCAAAGTTCATCTTCTCCACAATGTGCAACTCGGAAAACAGCTCCAAATTCCGGTACACTGTAGCGATGCCGATATCCGGATTTTTCTGCTTAACGAGCATGAACACGTCTTCTGCGCTCAAATGATCGTTTTCATGCTCAAGCAGCACCTGCAAAGTCGCCTCCCGCTGGGTCGTAAGCTTATAACCCTTTGCCGCAAGCTGCTTATTCAGTCTCGTAATTTCATCAGCTATAGTAGTCATTAATGGAGACACCTCCTCTTATATGTCAACTGCTTCTCTGTTCAAAACTTCATTGGGTTTGTATAAGTTGCATTAAAGAGTTCAAGAAATAGTTTAGAATCATTACAATTTATATGTTAATACAATTTTGCCAAATAAGCAAATCATTAATGTGGCGAGGAATGTTTAAAATTCGATGGAATGGGGCAAAATAGTTGACACTAGTACTAGATACAACTATATTTATATGTACCAAAGTGTAAAATTTACTATACAAGGAGTGGGTTGTGATGAGAGAAGGCATATGAGCTGATGGAATGGGAAGACGGTCAGAGCTACCCGGTCATTCGGGTAGAGACCAGCTCCGCATCCCATCCATTCTAACACCGGTAAACTTCGTAAGGTGTCTACAGGCGGCCGTGTAGACCGGTTCAACAAGCGCATTGGCAAAAGCCAACCCTGATAAGCGGTATCTGCTATTTCAACAGCTTCTAGACATTTATAGCTGTAATTGCCGCATCCAGAGCGCCGATCACCTTGTCGCACCAGATATCAAATTCCTCATCGACCGTTTGAAGCTCCGGGTGTGCCAGAATGTAAGCAATGGTCTCCCGGATGCCTTGATCCATGCGGGTTGTCGCTACGAAATCGGGTACCAGTCGTTTGATTTTGGCATTATCGAATACCACTGTGTTGGACTTGTCCCCAAGCAGACTTCCGCGATAATCCTCCTTGCTGCATGCAGCGAGAAATTCGGAAGACACATGGACCGCATTCAGTTTAACACCAAGCGCATCGGCAATAACCTCATAAATCTGATTCCAGGTTACTGATTCATCGGAAGTAATCTGAACCGATTCTCCGATCGCATGAATGTTGCCCATAAGTCCAATAAAGGCTTTGGCAAAATCACGGTTATGGGTCATCGTCCACAGGGAAGTGCCGTCACCATGGATGATGACCGGTTTATTCTCCATCATGCGCTTGGCTACTTGCCAAGTGCCATTGCTGCCATGCACGCCTAATGGAATGGTACGCTCGTCATACGTGTGGCTCGGTCTTACAATCGTAATCGGGAATCCTTCCTCTCGGTACAGCCTCAGCAGATAATCCTCGCAAGCAATTTTATTGCGAGAGTACTCCCAGTATGGATTGGATAACGGCGTGCTCTCCGTTACTCTGTAATCCGATAACGGAGTCTGGTATGCCGATGCCGAACTGATGAAGATGAACTGCTTCGTTTTTCCTTTGAACAGACGGTAATCCCGCTCCAGATGTGCAGGCTCAAAGGCGATGAAATCAGCCACAACATCGAATCTCATATCCTCAATCAGACTGGCAACCTGGGCCTCGTCATGAATGTCTGCCTGAATAATATGTGCCCCGGCAGGCAAATCAGCATTCCGTCTTCCCCGATTGATCAAATACAGCTCGTATCCTTGCTCCAGCAATTGTCTCGTAATCGCCGAACTGATCGTTCCTGTGCCTCCGATAAATAGCGCTTTCATAAATGTTCGACCTCCATTAGTTGAATACACAGCAAATCCTGTCTTCCTCACTAACACAAGGGCGCAGCGCGGCCTTGTTCCACAGTCCAATCTTATCATCTTCTGATATATCCCGGCAATGCCTCCGGCAGCACACCCCTTTTACAACTCAGCTGAAGCAGAGCGCTTGCGCAGACCATAGTATTCTGTCGTGCTGATCTTGAAGCCTTCAACATACTCCACCAGCAGTACAGCCGAGGCAAACAGGAAGGTAAAGCAGAACCACAGTATCAGGTAAGAAACAATCCGCAACACAACACCGCCTTAATCTTTTAGGTATTAGACGGCATTAAAATGGAAATTGTTTCTTTAATCAAAAAAGCCCTCTGTCCGAGGGCATTCCTTCTGTCCAATCAAGTACAAACAAGCGTTTAATTAAACTGCCAGCAGCTCAGGCTCAAATTGCCGTATTGGTAGCTGCGGTGAATCAGCTTGGCCTGACGGTTCGCATCCCCGCTCCCCATTGCCAGCAGCAGCGGGATAAAGTGCTCATTCGTCGGTACGGCTTCTGCAGCATAAGGGGCAAGCTCTCTGTAATTGAACAGCGCTTCTGTATCCCATGCCTCAAGCTTGCTCTGAAGCCAATTATCAAACTCTCCGGCCCATTCGTCAACCCCGTCTGCACGCCAATCCAGTCTACGCAAATTATGCACCGTGCCGCCGCTGCCGATAATCAGTACATCCTGCTCCCGAAGCTTCGACAGCGCCTTTCCAATCTCGTACTGCTGCGCATTGGTCAAATGGCGGTTGACTGACAGCGCCACAACAGGTATATCCGCCTCCGGGTACAGCAGTTTAAGCACGGCCCATGCCCCGTGGTCAAGCCCGCGTTCACTGTCGCTATGGCTCTCAATGCCATGCTCTGCGAACAACGTCTGAATCTGGCTGCCCAGCACCTGATCTCCTTTTGCAGGGTAGGTCATCCGGTACAGCTCATCTTGAAAGCCGCCAAAATCATAAATGGTGCTGTATTGCTCTGCCGTGCTTACCGTCTGCACCGGCTGCTCCCAATGCGCGGAGAACAGAACGATCGCTTTTGGTTTTGGCGTGCTTCCGGCGAAATTACTCATCAACTCAGTGTAACCATTGTGCTCAAGAACGATTGAAGGCGCTCCGTGCGCAAAAAAGTAAGATGGAATCATGATAATCACTCACTCCTTAGTTTGAATTGTTAATACTTGCGTCTGCCTGCAGCCACTTCACATCATCCTGCATATTGTCCACAGATACGCTATATTGACGGTCCGGCTGTACATCCCGCGGCAGTTCAATATCATAGGCATAATGCGGATTCATTCTTTTGGCCTCCTAGTTGCGTATTGAGTTTCAGCAAGGATGTCTATTAATATATTGGTAATATAAAATTAAATTTTATATTACCAATATATTTGGTTTGTGCTGGTGTGTCAATCAGAAAATTGTTACTATGAATTCTATAAACGGAACCAGCCTCTGGGCCAGTTTCCTTGAAAGGTGTGTATCAAGCATGGATATCGGCTCCAACATACGGGCCATCCGCCAACGCAAAAAAATTACAATCGCTCAAATATGCGAGGAAACGGGATTGTCCCAGGGCTTCATAAGCCAAGTTGAAACGAATAAAACCTCCCCCTCTATTGCTACATTGGAGAATATCGCCCGGGCACTCAGGGTGCCGCTGGCCTATTTGCTGCTGAAAAAGGACGAACAAATGCAAATTGTCCGCAGCCATGAGCGTAAGATGACCACCAGCGGGTCAGAAAGATTGAAGGTTGAGCATCTGAGCTCTACGAAAAATGTCCGGATGATGCTGGTTGAGCTTCCTCCAGGCGCTTCCACAGGTGCAGAGCCTCACGCGCATGAAGGCGAGGAGGTACACATGGTTATCAAGGGGAGAATTTTTGCTGTACAAGGTGAGGACTCGGCTGAATTTACGGAAGGGGATTCTTTCTCCTGGAATGCCTGTATTCCCCATCTGGTGAAAAACATCGGGGATGAGCTAGCCATCGTGCTAATCTCTATCTATATAGAGACAGATGCCGCCGGGGACTATCTGTAGAGTTAGAAAGTGACAAGATGAAAAGCATGAAAGGAGTTGCTGCTGGCATGAATATCAGACGGGCGGCTGCGGAGGACGCTTATGGAATCGCACATGCGCATTTGGAAGCATGTCGGCAGACCTTCATGATCAAGGCATGACCTCCCTGCTGGCATGGGTATTAATAGACAATCCGTCGCTTGCCTTCTACAAGAAGCTTGGGGGCGTAGAGTTGGAACGGGGAACTTATACGATCGGCGGACAAACGCTGGAGAACGTCGCCATGGGGTGGACTGATACTCACCATTTATTGGAATTATTGGAAGAAGAATAAGTCCCGGCAAATAGGTCATCTCATCAAACCTGGCTGAAAGGCGGCAGGCACCCGATTCGATTCCTTCCTGCACAAGCAAGTACGCAAAAAAGTTGGACGGAAAACATTTTGTTTTTCCATCCAACTTTTTTGTTATAGAGACTTACTGGGCAAGACCTTGTTACAGATGGTGGAGTCTAAACTTTAAACACGGCCACAGACTGCTCCAACTCCTCGGCAAGCTGGGCCATGGATTGGGCGATGGCAGCCGCCTCCTGGCTTGCGGCCGCAGCCTCTTCGGTAGCAGCCGAGATGCTTTCCACTGCCTCCATGACATTGGATGCCTGTGCCGCCTGTTCCTCGCTGGCCGCTGCGATCTCCGATACTTTATGACCGGCTTGAATAATGTTGTTGGAGATTTGGGCGAATGAAGCATTTGTTTTTTGGGAGTATGCGCCGCTTTCTTTGACCGCGATCACACTCTCCCTTGTATTTTCCTGCATTCCTTTAATGATGCCGGTAATCTGCTTGGTGGCGTCGCTGCTTCTCTCCGCCAGCTTGCGCACCTCATCTGCTACGACTGCAAAGCCCCTGCCCTGCTCACCGGCTCTCGCCGCCTCGATTGCAGCGTTCAGTGCAAGCAAATTAGTCTGATCGGCAATATCTTCAATAACTTCAATGATATCTCCAATCCGGCGGGAATCCTCTTCCAGACGGGACATTTTGCTGCCGGCCTCCTCCATGCTGGAGAGTGAGGACTCAATAACTTCCCCGCCTGACTTTGATATCTCGACCGTTTCCTCGGACAACTCTGCCGCTTGCTCCGTATTGTGGGCTACGGACTGGATCGCATCCGTCAGTTCTCTGAACAGCTCGCTAATGGTTTGTGCAGCTTCAGCCTGGTTGGCATTGCCGCTGGCAATTTCCTCGCTGGTCGCCGAAATTTGCTGCGCGGATGAAGACAAATTTTTTGCGCTTTCGATGACGCCTGATACGATACCGCCCAGATTCACGATCATCTGATCGATGGCCATGCCCAGCGCGCCAATTTCATCTTTGGTGTGGATTTCCGCTTTTTCCCGCAAATCCCCAGCCGCAACCTTGGACAACAGCTTGACCACGCGTGATAACGGATTGGCAATCGATCTGGAAATAAAAGTACCCAGCAAAATACTTAACAGAACCACTAAAATGATGACGCCGACCATAATATTTCGGGAGAGCGTGTATGTACGAGCGCCATTGTCGCGTGACTGGCCCGCTTCGGCGATATTAGTATCGAGCAGCTTATCCAATAAAGGTGTCAGGACGTCGGCCTTCTGCGTGACATCGGTCTCGATCTTCTCCATCATCTTGTCCAGATTGCCTTGCTGGAACAAACGGATCGTTTCATCATAGACAGCAAAGTAGTCATCCATCGCTGCTTCGACCTGCGGTAGTATATTGGAAGATGCCTGGCTCAATTCCGTTTGGCTGAATGTGGACAGTCCCGCTGCAATGTTCTGCCTGTTGGACTTTGCAATTTCAAGCGAATTTTGTGTAAGGGCCCCATCTGTAGACATGTACAGTCTGCGAAGAACCAGTCGCAATTCATTGAGATTTGCTTTGGTTTCCAGAATTGATTGTACTGCTACCAGTTGATTGGCATACATGTCTTCGAGAGAGTTGTTTAACTTGTTTAAATTAGTCAAGCTATACGTACCGACGCCCGCCATTAACGTTGCAAGAATCAAAAATGCCGAGATAAGTTTCGAGCTTGTCTTTAAATTGTAATACCACTTCATCATCTATCACCCTTATCTGTTTATTCATCTCTTTATTTTTGTCCTGCTCGTGAAGCACTTGCCTGTTAGCTGAAATGATAGCGACCGGTCAGCAACTCATCGAGCTTTAGAATGCCCACAAGCATGTCCGGCCCGATCCCAATTCCAGAAATCCGGGCGCCGTACATCTCACCTCCCTGAAGCAAAGGAGTCTGAATATCTTGGAACCTGACAACCTTGTTCACTCTGTCCACGATAATCCCAAGAGCATCCTCCCTATGTTTGATTACAATAATACGGGTTGTCTTCCCATAAGGCGCCTCCTCCATCATAAACAAGTTTCTGAGACTGATTACCGGAACGATATTGCCCCGGAGGTTAATAACCCCTTTCATATACAGCGGACCATCCGGGATTTCGGTAATAGCCTGCATTCGAATAATTTCATGGATGTCGGAAATTAGAATCGCGTAGCTTTCTGATCCCATGCCAAATTCAACATACTGATTCTGTTCGGAACCGCTCATCCACATTGCCTCCTTCACCTTTCAATGGATTGTGTAGCCCCCAGCTTGAGCGCGTACATCCGATAGAGTTCATCGGAAAGATTGAATACGGTCTGAACGATCTGTTCGTCAAACTGTGTTCCTGCGTTTTTTTGCAACTCTATTAGTGCTTGATCCACATTCATACTTCTCTGGTATGGACGGTGGGTTAACATACAGTCCAGGGCGTCCGATACCGCACACAATCTGGCGCCAAACGGGATTTCTTCTCCCCTTAAACCATACGGATAACCTCTTCCATCCCAGCGTTCATGGTGATGCAGAACATACGACGGGACCTCCCCCGCAAGCCCGGCAAATTGCAGCAGTTGGTATCCGGCAACCGGATGAAGCCTGATCTGCTCCCATTCCTCGTCGCTGAGCTTGCTGGTACTGTCCAGAGTTTCCAGAGAAATATATATTTTCCCTAAATCATGCAGGAAACAACCGTTAATGATCGATAAACGATGCTCCTCATGGCCCAGCGCAGTGACAATCTTATCTGCAAGCAGGGCTACTCTGACACAATGGTCATACGTTTGAAGATGATGCTCGCGCAATCTCTTCATCCACCAACCTACGAGCGGTTCTGAACTCTTCCCTTTCCCTGGCCAAATCCGATGATTGTGTAGCAGATTCATACATTCCACCTCATCAAATGAACCCCTTTGCATTGACTGTAATAAATTACCTCATGCATCTTGGCCGGAGTCGTGCAATAGTAGTTGTGCGACTACATCTTAGGAGGGAACTTCATGGAGCAGAAAAAAAATATACTCGAAATGAATAATTCCGGCACAATACCTGTACTGGATTATGACAAATGGAGTGACGATGATATCGTAGAGGCTTTCATGAGCTATTGCGGGCATTCCATATTCACGATACGTAATTACCGCCGTGCTTTGAAGCTGTTCCGCAGCTTTAATGCAGGGAAAAGATTATTGGAGGTTACATGGAGAGATGTAGAGGAATTCAAAATCGGTCTGGTTCGAGGTACGGCCAGCTCGTCCGGTAAAGCTTTGTCTCCGGCCAGTGTAGCGGCGCTTATTGCTCCGTTAAAATCATTTTTCAAGTGGGCAAGCGAGCCGAATATCGGCTTTGTCGACTATAATCCTGCAAATTCCATCAAGCTGCCGCAAGTGAAAGTCACCAGCCGCCATCACTATCTGACACGTCAGGAAGCCTCGCAGATGCTGACCTGGCTCAGTCATCAAAATACACGAAATTACCTGATAGCCCTCACTTTGATAACCCTCGGCCTTCGTGTCTCCGAATTAACCGGAATCAAGTGGAGCAACTTTCATAAGGATCCGACAGGCAACTTTATCTGGTTGCATATCGTGAACGGAAAAGGAGGAAAGGAACGCCAGGTGAAAGTTCCAAGCCAGCTATGGAGCTATTTGAGCAGCTATCGGGAGCAGAACCCTCAGAAGGCTGATGGCCGCCTATTTTCGATATCAACCAGACAGGTCGAAAGAATCATTCGATCTGCGGCCGAACATACGATCTCGGAAAAACGTCCTACCCCGCACTGGCTCCGACATACCAGTGCGACACTCGCGTTATTAAAAGGAGCTTCTTTGCAGCAAGTCCAGGAAACGCTAGGCCATACGCATATTAATACAACTCAGCGCTATTTGCATACTGTAGAGCAGATGAAGAAGAGCGCACCTGATTTTGTTGAAGAAACATTGCTGGAACTTGTGTAAACTAGGCTTTTTTGCTGATATTTTTGTTTTTCCTGATTTTTTCTTTGTCGAATTTTAGAGAAACTTTATACAAATTTAATGTTTTTTTATACAAGTGATGTTGAACAGTGTAGAATTATGTTATATACTGACGAGGAAAAATAAGGTATTCTATCGATGTAGGTCTTGTGTCGCACAACTACTATTG
>NZ_JAELUP010000059.1 GCF_016424485.1 Paenibacillus roseus | reverse complement strand
AGCTTTATTTAATACATCATCCTTGAACTTTACTGTTTTCGCTCAAAATGATAAAAAACCAATATACTTTTTTAATAATGATATTAATGATTCTGCTATATCAAATTTTCTTAATTCCGAGGATATTGTAGACAATGAATTATCAATAACAAAAAAATTTGGGGTTATTTCAAATTTAGTAGATGAGGGCAACCATTTGAATGATTTGAATAACTATGAGGAACTTGCATTTCCAATAGAAGCTGTGCAAGAAAAAGAATCATTAAAAACTGATTTGAAGAATTATTTTGAATCTGGAAAAACAATTTATTTATATGGGGATTCTATTACCTTGCATGAATACGAACAAGCTCTGAATTTATCTCAAGTAATAACTGCACCAGATGATGAGAATGAAATGAAGAATGGTTTATCAAAGCCAGGTTTTTATCTTGCTAATAAAAATAGTTATAATATAATAGGCTTTTCTAAAAAATTAGAAAAACCAATTTATTTAGCTAACTTTATTAGTCAAGAAAATGATAAAATTAAATTAAACAAGAAAGAGATGCATCTTCGAGGAGTTCTAGATAACTATTTAGCGTATACTAATAATAGTGGAATTATTAAAAAGAATGTTGCAGAAGCTGCGATAGTAACAAGACAAACTTTAGCAAATCAAAACACATATGCCTATTATGTATATCCGAATGGAAGTATTTTAAAAGGTCAAATTAATACAAATGTTGTACTAAAGCAAGATGATTCTGAGACTGATATAACATATGATCATTTCTCAGTTGAAGCATTTATTGAAACTACTGGTTTCAGTGGTAACTATTCAAGAAGTGCAGAAGTTAAAATGTCTTTGCCCTTTTCTTCCGATGTTATTCATGATTGGGGGCCGTCAAACGATAGTGGTGGAAGTAGTATGACGGTGGCAATTGGTTATCCTTCAGGAGTACAGGTGTCTTATACTTATGCAACTGGGGGGAGTTATAATACTAAAGATCATTCTTCTCAAACAAATTCTTACGGTCATTGGAAGTTAACACTTAAAGCATTTTCTTTCGATGCTATGCCTAACCCATTTAGATTTAAACCGACAATTTCTTGGTTTTCAACTGGAAAATACGCCGCAGTAGATGTACAAACAAATGTTAGTATGGAAGATTTATTGACAACATATGCTCCAGAACAAAAACTTCAAGTGCGTTATAGTTATTAAAAAGGATAAGAAAGGAGAAGGTTGCAAAAGGATGTTTTGCAGCCTTCTCCTTAAATATTTAGTTTTCAATCTTTTAGAATTTAGAAAAGGGAAGAATGCGATTCTAAATATTTGTGGTTGATTGTATGATTGAAGGAGGTATTTATGAAAAAAAAGATAATTTTAGTGACAATAATATTTTTTATAGGAATTAGTTTTGTTTTGTATTCTTCACTTTATAAAGAAAAAAATATGTTCATTACTGAAAAGGTTTATTCTGATGTAAAACTT
>NZ_JAELUP010000058.1 GCF_016424485.1 Paenibacillus roseus | reverse complement strand
ATTAATAAACGTCAAAATTTATTATCAAACACGTCATTTTTAAATCAATCTATTAATAAAATAATAAATAGAATGCTTATATTTAATAGAAAAGGATTAGCTAATTTTATAAAATTAATAATTAAAACTTTACCGGCTGAAGAGTTATGTAGTCTATTATTGTATCCATATAAATATAAAAAGTTAGCTCCTGTTTCTTCACAAATGGATGAATTCTTTATAAAAGATTCAAGAGATGATCGTTATTATGAAGTAAATGCTCTTAATCCAACTGATCCAGGAAATAGATTTGTTATTTTTGATAGTTATAAAAAAAATTATTGTCATTATATTGATTTTGTAAAAGACACAGAAACATTCCGCCCACTTGCTGAAATGATTTCAAAAATATTTACACGATATGATAATGACGAAGAAACATTAATATTAGCGGAAGCTCCTCAAATTCCTAAAATAACCAAAAATTTTTATGCAGGGCCTATGTATACTTTAGATAAAAATAGGGATATTAGGTTAAAAAACCGAGCAAAAAAATTAGATTCTTTAAATATTAAGAAAAATTTTAATTATGAAAATTCGCAAAATCTAGAAGACTATTCATTTTTTTGGCGTAATGTTATTAAAAATAAACGTTCAATGATTGTACTGACGGATCCAATATATTATACAAATATAAAACCTCTTGATATTACTTTAACAGATCCTAAACTTGATTTCTTTCAAAGTAAAATTATTCGTAAGAAACCTGAAATGACACCACAAAGACAACATATACGTGAATTATTAACTTTTTATTTCTCACCAAAGGAAAAACAAAATAGATTTAAATTAAATTATCTTCAACGTTTCAAATTTCCTGAAGGTTCCCTTGAAAAATCAACTACCCATTTTATTGATACTGAACCTTTTCCAGGTACTATGGAACTCGATTTTGCAGATTATTTAAATCAAATATTAGAAAGAAGTTCACATATACATGCTCAGGAACCTACTAATATACTTTTACATTATCCAGAATTTTTTGGTAAATCTAAAAAATCAGAAAAATATTTTTTTAATTTTTTAAAAAAAACATTGTATCAAAGAAAAAAAAAAGAATTAGGTAATGTTTTTAAACTTATAGAACAACCTACATTATTAGATACTATTGTATATCCATGGTATCAAAATATATTATATACTGAAATGAGTAATTTAGGTACTCCTGCTGAATATTCTGCTTATGATACTATTGAGAAATTATATCATAATTATATGGATGCAATACACAAAAAAAGATTTTTATTTGATTCATATATAAGAAAAGATATGGACACATTAATTAAACGTGATTCAAGTAATTATTTAGGATTTGAATCAATTTTAAAAAGTTTAAAAAGTATAAAAAAAAGAAAAAGTATTATTAATCGAATAGGCAAATTCTTTTTTTCTATACTTTCTTTTCCTTTTAGATTTTTTCTTGCATTTCATGAACCTTATAAATTTATTTTCGGAATACCACTTATTGGTATTTATTCAGAAATGGCTTATGCTAGAGAATATTTACTACGAAGCAATCATGTAGTATTAAATACTTCAAATTTTTTTGCATATTGTTATATGCATAGTCTTTTAATAATATATAATCTTTTTATTGGATATTTTCTTGTAAATATTATATTATATTTAACACGTAAATATTTAATTGCTTTTGTTAGTTCAATTTTAGATGAAGAGTATGAACATCAATTAGTAGATGTTATTTCAACAGATGGTAATTCACATATTGGGGTTATTGAAAGAATGGGACACCATTATTTTCATCCTATTAAATTATGGGTTATTGAAACTTTTGATGTAGACCTTTTACTCCCATTCAAAATATATACCGATTTAGATATTACTTTTGGAGACTTTGTAGGTATACAAGCTTATTTAAACAAACTTAGAGAAGTATTTAGAATTTTAAAATATTCTCAAGTAATATATAAACCATGGGATCAATCTTTAATACAATATTATGGTACTAATTATGTTAGAACACATATAATGTTATCTGGATTACCTGGTACTGGAAAAACTTACTTAGTTAAAGCACTAGGAGGTGAATTAGGCTTACCTGTTATTGTTTATGATCCATTTAATAAACCTGGAGGAAAATATTTAGGAAAAATTAATTATCTTTTTAGAAAAGCTAACGAAATAGCTCCTTGTATTGTTTTTATTGATGAAGTAGATACCATAGCTCCTAGACGTTTTGGAACAGATTTTTATTCTCGAGTGCACTCAAGATCACATAAGAGACGAATTGCCAAAGAGCGTCTTCATTATGAGAAAAAAAGAATTAGAGGTATAAATGATTTAATTTTTTCCCAGGCTCAAAGAAGTAAAAATATCGTAGTAGATATTAAACGAGAATTCTTTTTAAAAACACTAGACGAAGCTTTATATTTTAAATTACATACTGGGGTTTTCCAATTAAATTCTATGGTAACTAAACAGTATCCTGATTTTCAAAGTTATACCCCTTTTCAAGCTCTTCGTGTAGAAATAGAAGCAAGACTTTCAGCTTTATTTCAATTAAATCGATATAAACCAAGAGCTGATTTATATGCTTTATTAGTTGAAACAGATGGAATCTTTGAAAGAAAAACGAAAACAAAAGAAAATTATAAAGGTATTGCTGTTATAGCAGCAACTAATCGTATACAAGTACTTGATCCAGCATTATTACGTCCAGGTCGTTTTGGTACTAGAATCAATTTTAAAATACCTGATAAAGCTAGTCGAAAAATTTTATTTAATATTGGTAGTGCAGGTTATTATTTTCCAGCAAATTTTGATTGGTCTTACTTTTTAGGAGTAACAAATGGTTGGACACAAGCTGAAATTATTGCTTTAATGAAAAGAAGTATTTATTTAGCTTTTTCGAAAGAAACCAAAATAATAGATCCACAAGATGTAGAAAATACTTTAAATAGTATATTACGTATTTCTTTTGAAAATAAAGAACTTAATGCTGAAACTCCTGAATTTGAACATTTAAATATTAAAGAGGATAAACGACATATTTTTGGTGAAGCTTCACGTATTTTTTTTGGATTTTTATTTAAAACTTTACATGGCAGAGAGCTTTTTTCACAATTTCCTAGAAGAGATTTATTAAGATTAGATCTTCAGTATAAATTTTTATTTCATTTTATGAAGCGTAAATTTTTAACTAAACGAGAATTTGAACAATTATTATTATGTTTTTATTCATATGAAATAGGATGTGATTTTTATACTGATATGTATAATACTAAATCTACAATTGAAGCTCCTGATATAATGGAATTTATTGCTCAATATACTCCTTCTTTATTTAAGTCTAGTGGATTTCTTTTTATGTTTATAATGGTTAAATTTTGGCATATATATACAGATTCATTACTTACTGCTGATTATAGAATTCGTTTTAAAGCAGAATTTGACTTTTATAAAAATATAAATTTTACTGCACAACGTGCTAAAAATAGATTAAATGCTTTTAAAGAATTAATTTTTGTTTTCCATAATTATTATACA
>NZ_JAELUP010000057.1 GCF_016424485.1 Paenibacillus roseus | reverse complement strand
GCACCATCTGCTTTTTGAATTCAGCAGTAAATGTACGTCTTTGTTTCGGCATAGTAGATCCGCTCCTTCATCTTATCTGCTCTTTCTACTAGCCCTTATCTTCTCTGTCCAACTAAGTGTAGCCGATCCAGAGGGATACCTAGCAAAAGAAAGGTTAAATAACTTGGGGAATTAACTTAGCTTAGAGTGCGATGTGACTGATTGCGTAGCCCCAAAAGAACACCGAGTTTTGTCCCGGGCCTTTAGCTCAGCTGGGAGAGTGCTTCGCTGGCAGCGATGAGGTCAGGGGTTCGATCCCCCTAGGCTCCATAAAGAAAAAAGCCTTTAAACACAAGGATTTCCGAGTGTTTGAAGGCTTTTTTGCATGTTGAAATAATGCCTACAACTTTGCGTGGTCACACGTTTGGTCACACTGAGCATTTTTTTATGAGAATTTGATTTAATTTCGTGTCATTAAGGGTGACTAGAGAACATGTAATATCTCTGTTGCGGATATGATTGTTTAGTCATGAAAGTATTGCTTCGTGGTGATTTCTTGAATTATGCGAAGAGCATCTCACCATACTGCGTAGCGGTCTCTCTATGAACAGATGGTAAAAAATGGGAGTAGGTATCTAGGGTCACTCTTATGTCATAATGTCCTAAAATTTCCTTAACTACCTTTGGATTGATATTTTTGGAAAGCATTAATGTAGCTACTGTATGACGTAAATCATGAAAGCGGATTTTAGGAACATTGGCTTTCTCCATGAGTTTATAAAAAGTGCGAAGTAGATTTCGGGGATTGATCGGGGTTCCAAGCTTTGTGCATATTACTAAATCGTTGTCTTGATAATTGGTACCAGCAGAAAGTTTTTGTTTTTTTACTTTCTTCCGATGTTCCTTCAAACTGTCCATTGTTTTCTCAATTAATGTAATCGATCTGGTACTGGATTTCGTTTTCGTATCTTGATATATATGTTTACCATCGTGGCTTAACGTCTGACGAACGTGTAAAACGCCATTCTCAAAATCAACGTCTTTCCAACGTATTGCAAGTATCTCAGATTGCCTCATACCAGTGGTCAAAGCCAGCAAGAAGGCAATGTGTAAATCACTTTTATCGCAAATCTTTAGGAAACAGACAGTCTCTTCCAGATTCCACACCGACATTTCCTTACGAGGTACTTTTGGAGCCTCCGCGTCTGCCGCAGGACTGTAAGAAAGATACCTTCTTTTAACTGCTGTTTTGAAAGAGCTTTTCACAATCTTATGAATATCTTGAATAGTACGCTCGGCTAGACCGCTTTCTTTTGAAAGATGTGTGTAAAACTTCTCGATCATTTGGGTAGTGATTTTTCCCATTTCCTGATTTTGAAAATACGGTGTTATATGCTTAGTAATATTAAGCTTGTACGTTCCTAAAGTTACAGGTCTGACCTTATGCGATTTGCTTCCGAGCCATTCCCCCTCTAAAAACTCCGTGTACTTGATATTTGAGTTCTTAATGTACGTATTGTCATCAATTTGCTGTAATAGCTTTCTCATCTCTCTCATGGCTTCCTTTTCCGTCTTAAAGCCGCGTCTCTTTAATTGTCTGCGCTTGCCTTCATCATCTTTTCCTGCGCTTACGACAAACCAGTACGTTCCGTTCTTTTCATCCTTATTCACTTTCATTTGCACGTGAATGACCTCCATTTTTGATTGATCTTAGGAAACACAGACAAGCAGGAGCATATGCCCCTGCCGATTACTAAGCTGTTACCGACCGAATTATTTTTTATTTAACTGCTTTACCATGCAGCAACTGATCACGCTCCACCCGAAGCGATTCGACTTCTTTCTTAATCTTCTTCTTGCGTTCCAGTGAAGTTTCTCGTTGGCTGAACTCTAGTGCTAACTTTACATGTCTCGCGGCAAGAACAATCAGCCGCTCACGACATAAATCATCTTCAAGCACCATCCAAAGACTGTTGCCCATCTTCTGCGAATCTCCTTTCAACTTTGAAAGACGGTAAATTAAAATAAGCTGCGACAACAATGCCGTAGCTTACTTAAGGTTTATTAATCTTCGGCTATTTCTCTGTAGTGCTCTATGCTCATCTTTGTTTTAGAGAGTATATAATCTTTCACTGCCGCTTTCGGTATTCGATAACCCTTCATTTTTAATGATTTAATCTGACCTGTTTGTAAAAGTTCCAGTGCCTTTGACCGTCCAATGTCGAGCATCTCCATAAGCTCATTGACTGAAACAATATCAGAGTAATCGCTAAACATAGTATCATCATCCTTTCATTGTAGATTCTCTGTACTCATACGAATGATATATATTTATAGCTTCCCAGAGTTCGATTATCATACTGTTCAATGCAAACTACTTTCGATTGAATAACGGTGGTTGGGATTGGATGGCATTGAATGAGGAGTTTCAATAGGGGTGAACAAGAGGCTTAAGATGGTAATTTGTCATGAAATCAAGTAAAGAGATGTGATAAAATAATGAAAGATTCTAAAGTGTGGCAAGCAGGAGTAATCATTTACAATTCGCGACTTAACATTGTTCAAACGGACATAGCCAGCTAATTTTTCATTCCAACGTTCACATAGAGTAGCGTTGCAGGGCTAATAAAAGCGTATAAAGCTGAGTTTTCTACCTAACTACCCTGCTACCTTGCTACTCCAAAGCCTAGATTACGAACGGAGATTCCATAATGAGTAGAGAAACTATTTTTTTTAACGACTCTTATTATATAAGTGACGATTCTTATTTTGGCATTCAGGATTTAGAGAAAATTAGAGAGAAATTCAATCAGTCTTTCAAAAAGCACAATATTGACATCATTGTAGATAAAGATTTTACAGTAAATCGGTTTTCTGTATACGAAGATTTAAACTACGAATATGACCAACTGGATAACGAAACTATCGCCAACCTAAATTCTGACCTTCTTTTAAACCATTTCTTTTTCTTTCCTAGTCATAAGCTCATCTTATTGGATAACAAAAAGGAACAAGAAATAGGGATGAGAATGTGCTTTGTTAAAGAAGGGAAACATGGATTAAAAGTTCATGTTTTCGATATTACGAATAAGCAATATCAGAACATTAGCAAGTGGACAACCGGGGAATATTTCGGTAAGAAGTTAAAGGTTATGGAACGTTTTGAAGATATGTATCCGTCTTATATGAAGATATTTAAGCAGAGTGCTGAGCGGTTAGATAAGAAGCATTTTATCATATATACAACTCAAAGCGGCTGGGTACAAGGTGGACACAGATGGTTCTACGTCCCAGTATCGCCTGTTGATGATTACGACTTAATATACGGAGAGGCTATGGACTCAAAATATAAGATGCGCCCATCCAAAGAATGGTCGCTTGAAGAAGCCTTCATACAAACATGGCGTATGTTGGATATCACGGATAAGAGAATCACGTTGCCATTGCTCTCTTATACCTTCCTTTCCTTGATTACAAGCTTAATGGGCTACAATGAAGATGATATGCCTAAATTTATGATCTGTATTTCAGGAAACAACAAAGCACTGGACAGACAGGGCTTCGCCAATCTGTTTTGCAACTTATACGGTAGGAAACCGAATATTTTCAGTCTAAATTCAATGTATCATCTAAAATCGGATATGGACAAAAAGATGTTAGAGAAGAAGTCATCCAAAATTCGGGATGGCATCTTTATCATCAACGCAGATACGCGACCAAAGATCATTGAGAGGGCTATACAAGGTTTACAAAACTATGATTTGGAAAATATGATTCTGGTACTGAATAATAAGAAGCTTGACAAAGAGTTCGTATTAAATCTTGATATAAGCGACTTGGACGTTAGCTCCTCTCATATGGAGCATTTACGGAACTCTCCTGATATTCTCTCTGCATGTGTTTTCTATGTTACGGAGAACTTCAGGGAAGTGTTTGCACACAACGAAACATCGAGCAGAAAGAAAATCGGAATTTATCTCAGTAAGCAATACAAGCACTTTCGTAAGCTTATGGAGAGGAAGGGTATCCCGCAAGAAGAAGATAAATTGCACATGTACTCGTGTTTGCTGGTAGGGCTTGATATCTTGCTAAATGTCGTCAAGAATGATCGTGTTGTGTTTGACGATAAGACGCGAAACAATGAAGTGCAGGCATACATGAATGAAGCTATACAGATCTTCCAACATGAGTGTGCAATCGAAGATGAGGTTATCGATAATGAGAATGAAAGTAGGAATGGAGTTTTAGATGAGAAGAACAGCGAGCATGGAAGAGAAGAACACCTTGTTTTTCTTGAAAAGCTGTTTGAATTGTTGCCGACACCATTGCCACGTTTTGAAGAGAAAAGCGAGAATCCAAACATTTTAGCTTGGAGAGATAAGAAGAACGAGAATATCCTATGGATTAAAAATGATGTTTTTCGCTTTATTTTATTATCCCTTGATAACGATTTTGATGCATTACATAAGGATGATCAAAAATCAATGATAACCAAGTACAAAACGAGAATGTATGAGCAGCTACGCTCTGTGGAAGTATGCGTCATTCTTCCTGTAGATGATAAGCCAGAGAATGAGGAAATAATGATTAAAACCACCGAAAAGGACGATTACACAGGACGAAGAAGAAAAGATGATAACACCAGAAAAAGCTGTGTCGTATTTAAAATAGATTTGCAAAAGGCTTTAGAGTATCTCAACACACCAAACAAGAGTCTGTAAAATAGATTGTGTAAACTCCAAAACCGATTAAAATGGAAGATAACAGAAAGGTTGGGGGAGCACATATGGGACTGTGGTCAAAAGAACAACTTCGGGCATTTATCAAGGAGAACAAGCTGGTGACCGCCCAGGACGCCCAAAACGCACTCAAAGATCTCTTTGCGGAGACGATCCAAGAGATGCTTGAGGCGGAGCTAGATACCCATCTGGGTTACGAGAAACACGACGTGAAAGCAAACAGACCACGAACAGTCGTAACGGAAAAAGCAAGAAAACGATCACAAGCGAATGCGGCGAGCAGGAAATTGCGGTGCCCCGGGATCGCAATGGCGAGTTTGAACCTGTCGTGGTGAAGAAGCATCAATCCAATGTAACCGGCATCGAAGATCAAATCATTGCCCTCTACGCCAAAGGCGTCAGCACGCGAGAGATTCAAGACCATCTGCAACAACTGTATGGCATCGATGTCTCGCCTACGATGATCTCCAATGTGACGAATAAGATTGTGCCGCTCATCAAGGAGTGGCAGAATCGCCCGTTACAGAGCGTTTATGCGGTTGTCTTTCTAGACGCGATTCACTTCAAGGTGAAGCAGGATGGCGCCATCGTGAACAAGGCCGCTTACATGGTCATTGGTATCGACCTGGATGGCAACAAGGATGTCTTGGGGATGTGGATTGGCGAAAATGAATCGGCGAAGTTTTGGCTCAGCGTGCTGAATGACCTCAAAAACCGTGGCGTCCAAGACATTCTGATTACGTGTGTGGACAACCTGACGGGCTTCTCTCAGGCCATTACCGCTTGCTATCCGAAGACGGAGATCCAGAAGTGTATCATCCACCAGATTCGCAATTCGACGCGCTATGTGTCCTACAAAGACTTGAAGAAAGTGACCGCAGACCTCAAGCCCATCTACAAAGCGGTTACGGAAGACATGGCGCGGGTAGAGCTGGATCGATTTGAAGAGACATGGGGAGCCAAGTACCCCCTCATTATCCGGTCATGGCGCACCAACTGGGATGAACTGGCGACCTTTTTTAAGTATCCGCCAGAAATCCGCAAGCTGATTTATACGACAAACATGATTGAGAGCTACCACCGCCAGCTCCGCAAAGTCACCAAAGGAAAAAGCATCTTCCCCACAGATGAAGCGCTGCTGAAGATGCTCTATCTGGTGACCATGGACGTCACCCGCAAATGGACAGGACGTGTTCAAAACTGGGGACAGATGCTGTTGCAACTCTCGGTCTTCTTTCCCGAACGCATCGGACAACATCTGCCGTGAGAGCTGATCTCCCCATCGGGGAGATTCTCTATTCATGAGTTTACACATAATTCTTGACAGACCCCCAAACAACTAGCGCAACAGTATATATCTCTGACCCAATAAAGTACGTGGAGGGCTCCAAATGCCGTCCATGTACTTTTTTATTTGTCCTTTTACAAATCAATAGCAGTTCTAACTATTTATAAAGAGGCTCAATCAGTCTCAGAAGGTTGGTGATGGATGATAGATATGTATATCTATATGTTTTTATACTATTGATTTTTATCTTTATATTGCAGGGGAATTAGAGTGATATCCCCTAATACGCGATTTACAAAAATGCGACAACCAAAACCATCATAAGTGATCGGAGGAAATCTTATGTCATTCCATACGGTTGAATTGTCTATGCAACTTGATTCAATGACCTTTTGGGCTTTTTTTGATGCACTTGTTAAAGTAACTTCAAAACTAGATTCGGCATCCATTTATGACACCAAGAGCGGAGCGATCCGTTGTACGTTATTAGATGATTTGGGGATTAAAATCACTTTAAGGAAGAGAAGCGAAGAGTTTCATAAAGATATGGTTTATATAGTATTTAATCCACAGCGTCTCATAGAAGAAAGAGAGTTACTCAAAATTACCAAAACTGACGACTATATGCTCATAAATCGATTATTTAAGAAAATCTTTGAACCTATAAAAAAAGCTTTCACAAGCAAGAGGAAAAATAAATATTTAAAATTTGATTTTGATGTATTGAATGCTTATCAGGTTAGACGGTTTGATCCTTGCGTCAATGTTCATACCAAATACAAAGATTGGTATCTTGAACTGCTAAAACGCGCTAACAAACCGAATAAATACGAGCTTGGCATGAAGTATGATCCAATAAGTAGGCGATTACGACCATACGATGATGCGTTTCGTCTTGAGAGTAAGTCAGTAGTGTTCTTTATTTATGACAAATACTCTCAATTGAAAAGACGAGAGCCTGATTATGAGGACATTGAACAAGCTAGGAATATCATTCGTATTGAAGTACAGTGCAAGAATAATAAAACGAATTATATGAAGTATTCTCAAGGCTGGTCAAATAAGTCCCTTACTCACTTTTCTGATGAAGAAATGTGCAAGAATACAATATTGTTTTACTATAAAAAAGTTGTCGGACTTGGGGATTATTATACGCTTGCAGAAGCAAGGAGCAAGATTCTGGACAACAACAAGCTGAGCGAAAAAATAAAGATGGACATGCTAGAAGTGCTGGAGCTTGTAAACGAAAAACGAGGAGTATGGAAAGCAAGACCTTACTACAACGGAAAAGATTTCGATAAAAATCTTGCTCGGTTGAATAAAGAGGGCATAAACGCTGTCACGATTCCTGCACATTTTGGGATTCGGCATCTTCCGAATCTAGTACATGAACTCATGAAAGAATTTATGCCTCAGTAAATGGTTGGTTACCTTATTGTTGATTTGCTTATTCTTCATTAGCTGTTGAGCAGCGAAGCGGTGGAAAGCTAATGAAAAGCGGCACTTACTTTGTGTGCTAGAACAATTGCTAATCGAAGCCTTGTGGTTAATAATCGATTAATTGTATTTCGTTTTCCAATCCCACTTTCTCCATAACACCTTCTCTCCATGCTCCTGCTGTACCACATCTTTGAGCATCCATAGAAAATTGCTCGCATTCTCAAAATCACCTGTGACGCAGCCAGCACAGAACTGATGACAATTATCCATGACAAGATTATAATTCCGGTTTTCTCCAACCTTTTCACTTGCTCGATAGCCAGCCATAGACGTACTTATTGTGCCATCCCAATCAGGATAACAAGGAACATAGATTTCGTAATTAAATGTCGTGATATGCCCTGTAAATTCCTTTAAGCTCACTCTACGAATATGACCATCTCCGCTTAAATCAATGACTTCGCCATCTGACATATAAATTCCAGAATGCTCCATTGTTCCGAATCCCAACTCCGTATAAATGACGGAGCCGTATGAAGGCTCAAGGTTTTCTCTTGTCATAGTATGGTTCCTGATAGATTCAATTATAGATATAAACCATTCACTCATCCAATATTCTCCCCTCAAGGTATTATGCTTTGTTCGATTTACTGGTTCTTGCCATCCAACTTATCATTTTGAATACGAAAAAGATTAAGTAAAATGGAGCAACTGCCCATCCGATAAACGTGGATATTATAATTTTATAGACGATGTAGTTTGAGATTGTTGTAAACACAGTAACATTGCGTTGCAATCTGCTTACCAATGCCCAACCAAATGGTATGGTTAGCACTTCATATATTCCAATAATCGCAATCACCTTCTGTTCTCAAGTATTTAAGCTTCTAAGCGTCTCCAGATTCGGATACAGCTTTCGACGCTTCTTCGACTGCTTTTAGTAGAATAGGCGTAACAGCGTAGGTGGTTGTATATTCCGTGACTCCAGGATTGTGTCTGTTGAAAATACGCTTTTTTACTGTCAATTTAGAAACGATAGAATATGTCTTATTCTTATGGTCGATTTTGATTCTGTGGGCTGTTGTACTCTTATAAACGAAGCGTACTCCAAACGCACCTTTTTCTACTTTGATGTCAGGATGAGAAAAAGAGGTTGAGAGATTTTGATATAGCTGCTCATCCGTTATTGGGTTCGGAAGAAGATGATCTTTATAGTTAAGTTTGAATAATTTTATTCCTGCGATAAATTGCATTGAAAGGTAGGCTGCCGCCCACCCAATAACAACACCGAATAAGCTTCCTACTGCACCTCCCATTGCAGCAAAAGCAATCGCTCCCAGCAGGATGAGAATGAGATACAATTTTTTGAATGCTTTCATGGGGTTCTCAAGCTGAATAGTTAATGGGGTAGATTCGCTTGTGGTTACATTGATTTCATTAGTTTCATGTTGCATATAAACAGCTCCTCTATCAAAAATAATGGGTTGTTACTACTTCAACTTTAAAGTTATGCACATTTTTTAGATGCGCGCTCCTCCTTTCACGTAGTTTCTATTTGTCATCATTGCATTTGGACAAGCCAGAGTGAGTATCAGGTACGTTATTCTTGATCGTATCAATGATAAGCTGTCTGAGATCGTCGGACGTTAATACTGTCAGTACTGCGTTCTTGTCCTTTGAAGTACCATTTCTCTGTTCAGAACTAGCGATCAAGTTTTCAATTGAAGTATCAAGCCCACATGCGATCTTATCTAACGTTTTGATCGTCGGATTTTTCTCGCCGCGCTCAACTTGGCCTAAATAAGACGTATTGAGTCCGGCATGGAGTGCCAATTGTTCTTGACTCAACCCTTTTTGGAGCCGCAGAATTCTTATTTTTTCGCCAATATTTTGTATTGTACTCAAGTTTTCTCACCTCTATAAAAAGGATAGACTTTCCTTTTGTAAGCCTCAATATGATATGTCCATTAAAATAGTGCTTATAAATAAGCTATAGTGATTATCTTGTTTGAATTGATGGTTAGATGTACGATTCCCCCTTTTTTGACAACAAAAAAGACGCCTCCTACAAGGCAACAGTCAGGAAGCATGAGAAAGAAAACTTCATCTCACGAATCTGTACTATTGTCTGTGTCTGCGTCAAAATGTTTGATATTATTGGCAGCTAATGCAAAGATCTGAGTCTTTGCGGCTGTGCAGTTCGCTATGAATGTTGCGAGTCTGCAAATTATTATGGATTGAATAAAAATACTTATGTTGCTATGATACCTTTTTTTGGAGAGGGACTCAAGAGGAAAGCTAATTGTGATCACATCAATCCCTGTTCCTTTAGACTAACAAAGCTGCTTTCCCCGATAATGATATGGTCAAGCACTTCTATACCAACGATTTCGCCTGCACTGACGAGTCTTTTTGTTAATTCGATGTCCTCCGGCGAAGGAGTAGAATCTCCGCTCGGATGATTATGCGAACATATGAGAGAAGCACTACAACGTTTGATCGCTGCTCGAAAGACTTCTCTTGGGTGTACAATGGCAGAATTGAGACTCCCAATCGAAATGACTTCTTTAAATATCAGCCTATTTTTCGTATTAAGAAAAAGGCATGTAAAATGCTCCTTTGTAGAATGTCTGAAATCAGGTTCAAGTAAATCGAATGCATCTTTAGGACTTCGAATCGTTTGCTGATTTTGTGTAGGAACAGAAAGGGTTTTAGCCAATTCCAACATGGCTGTTAACTGGCGGCATTTGCCTCTACCTATGCCCTTTATACTCATCAATTGCTGCTCAGATACGTCTATTAATTCTGCCGTTGTTGGGAATTGCTCAAAGAGTTGCTGAACTTGGTAACTGCCGGGACGTTCACGTAAGCATTTTGAAATCAGCTTTTTTAGTTCCTCTTTCCGATAGTCGTTCATAAAATCTTCCTCCTGATATTTTAAGTTGAATATGAAAAAGCCAGACACGTTTGATCTTGTCCGGCTTAGTCATGATCAGCCTCTCACGAGGACTACCTATCATGCCTAGTATCAGGGATATAATATGTAATTTTAAAGATTGGATATACGGTTGTGATGATAACTGAAGTTTAGCAACTTGAAAAAAAGGAAAATGACGGAAAACGTCGAATTTAGTACTTTAGTCACATATGGTTGATTATAATACAACTCTAATGATACCGGGGTTGGCTATATGAACGTTTAATTCTTATATTGCAAATAAATAAGACGGAAAGAAGGTAATTATAGTGAGTTTAACTGATGTAAAGCACTCAATAGCAGGGTTTTACTATCAACTACTAATAGCTGTTCGTGAACTAGTAGGAATATCAGAATTTCCGAACGGGTATGTTGGAGTCGAATGTGATGCAGATGTTAGGGTAAATAAAGGGGATGATTTATTTATAGAGGTTAAGTTCTATAAAGCAAATTCATTTTCTAGAAACGATGACCCGATAAGACATACAATATATAATTTTTACAATCATTTTAAAAAAACTAAAACAACTGGTTTATTCAATATTAGAACAAATGTCCCAATTTCCAAAAACGATAAGCTTTTTTTTGAAAATTGGAATAATGGTTTTTTTGCTAATATTGATGAATATCTTATCTATATTAAAAACTGCCTAGTATATGAGAATTTAAGTAAAAAACCAGTGAAAGAGCGGTTCGAGCTATTTAAGATTCAATACGATTCTAATCATCCTGATATGATGAAGCCTCAGTATAACACTGCATTTATTAAATCATTAGTTAATGATCGAAATGAACACTCATTCTGTGCTGATCCGAACGGTGTTTTATCAGATGAAGATTTGAAAGTGTTTATAAATCAAATATTTTTCAATTTCCCTTCATTAAATGAGGATAAATATGACAGTGTTATTAAATTGAAAGACGACACGGAAAAGTTATTGAAAGAGAAGTTTCCTGAAATTGAAGCCAGACAATACGATAATATTCGATACATGATTCTTGATTCATTCTTGGATACAACGGTAGACGGCAAAAGAACGCACGTAACAGTGGAAGAATTGCACGGAATAGTTCGTGATTATGATGTTCGTATTAAACTCTATTTGGAAAAACAATCGCTTGCTAAGACTATCGCTGAGATTGAAGCAGAAATAATACGATATGAAAGGTTGCTTCAAAAAAAAGGTTATAGCGATAATATTCAGCATATATTGAGAGTGGTCAATGACTGTACAGAACAATGGTTTCAGGAAATAGGAAGATTTGGACAGGATAAAGTGAACTCCAGGTACTTAATGGATGCAGAGCATCCTTACCCCATAATGATCCATGACTTATTTAAAGCAATGGGGGAAATATACTCTTTGGCTGAGCGAAATCTCGGAGAAGTTAGTCTTACTGAGCAAGAGGGCTTAAATAACATTAAATTCTCGAATTATAAGGCGTTCTCTTTAATAACATCTGCTTCAAGAATTGTGCAGGAAGATGAATCATCCTCGATTATTTCTTTTATACGCCATACTCAAAAAACTAAGGAAATTAATCAAGCTCTTGGTAATGAAACAATTATTATGGATGTAGCTTGTGAAGTATGTAAGTTTGATAAAAAAGAAATTGATGATTTAGTTCTCGACATTGGTAATCCTATCGATACGGTTATTAATCAAAGTTACTATAAAGCTTTCGACTACAAGTGTACGAAATGTTTGAAGTTAAACTCAAACGGAATTACATGTGAATTTGCTGAGTATTTTAAAGGGGTGGCTAGTTATGGAGGAATTGTTACGGTTACTTGAAGTAGGGAGTTACCAGTATTTCGAAGAATTAGAAGGTGCTTATGTTTGTAATCTTAATGAAGATAAAATACTGATAATTAAAAAAATTGAAAAGCTTGATGAAATAAACGAATTGGTTAATCGTATTCCATCCGTCCGAAATAAAATTATTCGTGAGATTAATAATGAAAGAAACTTAGAAAATGTAGAAGGCAATAAAATACCTATGGCAAAATTTCTATGGGATTTATATATAATCGCGCTGCATAAAGTAATAAATCCAGAAAGTAAATTTCATTCAGAAGTTTTATCTAGGTATGAAAGAGATAGGTTCATTGCACGAAAAATAATTATTCAATATGAGCACGAGCAAGAACTCATCGATGAGTTTAGAAGAGTTGTGTATCCACATAAAGATCTTGATAGAATTTCTTTATTAGGTACTTATGATAGTGAGCCGGATATAAATTATGAAGAGTTAGACGAGTTCTTGAAAAAGGTTAATATTTTAGTTGATAAGGAGGCTTGAAAATTGTATTTAACTGAAGTGAAAATCAAAAATTTTAGAGGGTATGGGGAAAACAATGCAAGTGAAGATAAATGTTATGTGTATAGTGCCCTTGACTCACAATTGGTCGTTTTCCACGGATTCAATGGATTTGGAAAGACATCATTTTATGAAGCAATTGAATGGTGCTTAACGGATAATGTATATAGATTGAACAAATTTTACGACGGTGATACCTACCTTGCAAATGAATTAAAAAAGAGTCATTATTTAAAATTCTATCATCCTTTAGATGGGGCTAGAAGAAATAGGGAAATTTATGTGGAACTGCTGTTTGACAATGGTCTATCCATAGTTAGAACTTCAAATAGTCCAATTCTTAAGACATCGAAGAACGATAAAGGTTATTTATCTAAAGTATTAATGGGATACAATGGGCAATTAGTGCACGTAAGTAATGAGGAAGTGTTAAACCAGTTTATTAAAGAGACTGAAGAAAAGGATACTTTTTTTAATACACATATGTTGGGACAAGAAAGTATAGGTGATTTTCTTAGAAATAATTCTCCTTCAGAGCGAAGAGAAATATTCATGCAGTTACTTCAGGAGGAAAAGCTCACTTCTACAATTCAACTCCTAGGAAAGCTTAAAGGGCCAAATAATAAGGTTAGTAATAAACTTAAACAGCTAGGTACGGATTTGACTCTTTATAACAATACTAAGGCTGGGATCACTCAATCTTTCGTTAAGCTCGGGTTCGAGAATGAATTACAATATCTAGATACTATAAGGGTTACGTTAGAACCAGTTTTAGAACTAATAAAAGGTGACATACTCAGTGAAGAGCTAAAGCTATCATTACTTTCTAATAAGGAGATAAACTTAAACAATATTGCGGAGGTATTCGAAAACATTTTAATTGTACATCAAAATGTTTCGAATCAACAGACCTTGTTGAATACGGAGATGGAAGAGCTAACCCGTAGGCATGAACGAGTAAAAAAACTGGGCTTGCTACATAAAGCAGAAGAAATGATGAAGTTATCACAGCATGCACAACTTCTTAAGACAAGTAACGTAGTTGAAATTAGACAAGAGATTTCAAGTATAGTCGAAAGTGGAAATGTTATAAGGCAGAAAATTGAAAATATCTCTAATAAAAAAAATGAGCTTATTAAATACAATGAATTGTTTTTATCCAATACAAACAATCTTGATTTTGCTAATAAAGCAGTAAATGATATTTTTTGGACAAAATATAGTAATGATAGAAATGAACTGAGCAAATTTAATAAAGAGTTTTTGGATTTATTACGCTTACAAGGTGATGAATATGATTTAATTAAAACTAGTTCGGAACTTGAAATATCTGAATGGAAAAGTAAAGAAGCACTATTTCAAAAAGAAAGAAAGGTTCTATTACAAGAACTTGAGAGTTGTAGTAACACTAAAAGAGAATTATCAGATTTAAATACAGAATATCAAAATTTGCTAAATGTGGTTAAAGAATATATAGCAACTAACGAGGCAGATATCAGGGAGTGCCCAGTATGTTTAAACAATAATTTCTCAGATGATCGCTTCAGAGAGTTATTTGTACATTGGAATGTTGACACAAGTACTGCAAGTAAATTAACTTCGATTATAGACTTAACATTTGCAAAAGGAAACAATCAAATAGATATTATCTCCAACAAAGAAACTGATATATTAGCAAAGTTAAAAGAACTGGATGATAATTTTGTGAAAGACATATTAAATGCACTAAAATTAGAAGTGCAATCCGCTAGAAACACATTTTTTATTCAATACACTTTTATTTTAAATAATTTAAATAGTGATAACCTTGCTCTAAATGAACAGGAGAGAGAGAAAAATAATAGAAAAAATGCATTGGAACACAGTATTTCTCAGGTAAACGAATCGATAAAGGTTTTGTTCAATGATTTGGGGAATGAGGAACAAATTAACAAAGATGATCTGGAAAAATATATAGTTGACTGTAGGGAATGGATTCAAAAAAATCATATTGAAATGGGACTCTTGCATCAACCTAATTTGTCGGATATTCAATCGGAAATAAAGTTGGTAAAAACTCAAGACTCAGGAAACAATCAAGAAGATGATAATTTGCTTGTTAGTATTCCAATCAACAAAAAAAACAAAGAGTTTACTGAGCATCTTTTTAAACTATTAAATGAAATATTAAAGTACAATATTCCTACTGAGTTTTCTAAATCATTAGGGGAATTTAGCGAACTGGACAAAAAAATTGAGAAAACTGACAATCACATAAAAGCACTGGATATAGCTAAGGAAAGAATAGATGAGCAATATGATAAATTATTTAATAAACAGAAAAGAGTTATTAAGCAACGCTTAGAAAATCACCCAATAATTAGTTGGGTATACGAAGCAATCAATCCACATCCTTTTCACAAAAAACTTCATATTACTAATACAGATCGTGGAACCAATTTTATTGGACAAACACAACTTGAAAATAAAATTGATCTCTATCTTGATCAAATCTTCAGCGCTGCCCAACTTAATATACTAGCGCTGAGTATTTTTTTAGGTTTGGGTCTAACACAGAACTATAGTGAACTAGAACAACTTTTTTTAGATGATCCTATTCAAAGTATGGATGATGTAAATATACTGGCATTTATAGATGTCTTAAGAGCTATTATGGATTCTTCTAGATACCAACATAAAAGACTTATA
Source organism: Paenibacillus roseus (assembly GCF_016424485.1). Taxonomy (GTDB): domain Bacteria; phylum Bacillota; class Bacilli; order Paenibacillales; family Paenibacillaceae; genus Paenibacillus_D; species Paenibacillus_D roseus. The sequence goes on along the minus strand of NZ_JAELUP010000057.1, from coordinate 705 downwards.
ATTTCAACTCACGACGACAACTTCGCGCAATTATTGTCAATTAAAATGAGGAACAAAAAAACAGTCCAATATCATATCGTAGGGTATACTGAAGAAGGTCCGATTATCAAACAGATGTAAGAGATAATAAAATAGTTCTTTTTTTATATAAGCTAATATGAAACGGAAACGTTTTGTGTAATAGTATCCTCGGTACTGTCACAGAGTTTGGTCACATATTTGGTCACACTTTTCCTTTTCTGAGCGCCGCGGCGCACTCTAATTTAAAATGTGGCCGCCGTCTAATTCATATGTCGGATGAAATAGACATGTACATAAAATTACAAGAAAAAGTTCACGAATAAATGATATACTTTTCAAATTAAGAGAAGAGGTAATATTTTGTTAAGAATAGACAAACTATTTGTTAAAAATGTTAATAATCTCAAAGAAATAGAAATTAACTTTAATGAACATTTTAATATTATTTGTGGACAAAATGGTACTGGGAAAACTACTTTACTAAATTGTCTTCTGGGTTCTTTTAAGAAAAAAAAATTGGGTAGTTTAAACGTGAATGCAATGGATTACCATGGTTTCTGGGAAATTAAATTTTATAATAATAATGAACCTCACTATCGAGTTCATTACATTGATACTGATGTTAATATTAAAGATAATCTAAATATTAAAGGCGATAAATTAATCTCAACAAATTACATTATT
>NZ_JAELUP010000056.1 GCF_016424485.1 Paenibacillus roseus | reverse complement strand
GAGCTGCTGCGGCCGGGAGCCGGACGGCGAAGCGCCACGCGCTACGGTGCAGGTGGGAGCTGCTAGACGGGAACCGGACGGCGAAGCGCCACGCGCTACGGTGCAGAGAAAAAAAAAGGCAAGAAAAAGAGTTGTAGTGGCCGCAGGTGCGGCAACAAGTGTAAGCATCAGGTGAGACGCCGTAACCGCCAGAAGGATCAAGTCTCAGAGCCTCTAAAAAATCGCAGAAAGGGAGAGCCTGTGGATAACCGAAGGGAGATACGCAAGATATCCACAAGAGGCAGGCAGAAGGACGATTTGCTACGCAAATCACCATCCCCGATCTCAGGAGTTCAGGTACACCCGCCCACCACCCTATCCCCTGTATATGGAGTATATACTTTTTAATCTGGTGGTGGGTCTGGATCCAGTTCTGTTTGCTTGCTCAAAAAGGAGTGAGCATCCAATGGAGCGCCAAAATCAACCTGGATGATCACTGTCGGGGCAGTGTAGGGCTTTTTCCTCGGTTTTTTTCTCCCTGGTGGGAAAGGTATGATATTGCTCTCTGGCTGCGGATTTGGGACCTCTGGAGGCTCTGGAAGCCTAATAATCGTGCTTCCACCGCGACCTTTACGCGTCTCGGTGATGATCTTTTGCTCTTGAGATAATTGTTTAAGGATTAATTTAAACGAAGCCAACGGGCAATTTAGCCGCGTGGCCAACTCCTGTTGAGTACCTGCTAACTCTTTAACTTGGGATAGTAACTCCAACAAATCTGCAGACCATTCGTGCAAATGTACTCTTTCCCGGTCTGACCGGGATTTGGCTGTTTCCCATTCGTTACGTATTGCGTATGCAAACGGAAGCCCGCTTAATTCCCGAATGATTTCGGCTGTAGGGGCATGCAGGGATGATTTTAAATAGACGTAACCAGCCTTATAGACTGCATCACGCTCTGTAAACGGGTCTTTACCGGCTTTAGAGAATTTTGAGCAGCAGGAATTAAACCACACCTGGAGAGCTGATTCAGCTCGTGCTTGTGGCCAATCAGATGCTTTCATGGCCAAAGCAAGGTTGAACGCAGTTGCTTCCCGGCTGCCTTCGGGGCAGGGGGCTGTCAACAAATGCTCCAGTGCCGGATGCTCCATCAGGTTTTGAGTATTGATGTTGAGGTATCCGATATCTGATGGATCGTATGGATGGTTAATATCGCGCCAGTCTTTAAACCAATCAAAATCGTAACGGCTCGATGGCTCGAATTGAACCAGATTTTGATCGGTTGGCGTCCGGAAAATCCGATTTGCGCCTACCGCGTGCAGATCAGCTCCCAAATCGGAAGCCATATGCCGCATGATAGCCGTGTAAAGCTTCACCGCCCTGGTAGTTGCCCGCACAGGTTGGTTGAAGAAATAAGCCACATGAAAGCCGCCGCGCGGCGTCCGGATGACTGCTGTTGGGCTCGGAAGCCCGGCCTGCTTAATACGATCCATGATGTCCTGAACAGACTCGCCACTGACGTCCAAGTCAAAGACATAGCCATTTAGCCAGCGTAGCGTCTCTGTGAGACGCAAATCACGCCGGTAGTAGCCATTCGGCGTGTAATAAGTGGTATCGACATCCTGATCGGCCAGGACCGCGTACAATGTGGACTGCGTGGCCATACTTTTCATTTGATCCTTGGATCCGACAAAAACCCATTGACGCTCCTTGTGAAAAGACCGCGCTTTTCCTTTTGCTGCTGTCCGTTTCGGGAATGCTTGCATATGCGTACCGTACAGCAGGCCAAAAAATGCTTCTGCTCGTGTTAGTGGTATGAGTGGTTGCGGGGCTTGGAGCTGCATCGATAGCGACATGTGAAAACCGTCCCTTCTGAAAAATGGCAATAGGAAATCAAGCCCTCATGTTCTTATTTTCAAAAAATGGAAAATGGGGCGTTTAGAATCTATCGAATTGGGTTAAACTATTACTAGATATATGAGCAAATGATTCTACCTTTGGCCGATAGATATCATTGGATCAACGCAACCAAAAAAGTCCTGGATGATCTCCACATAAGGGGGAACTGCATCGATAGTGAAATATGGAAACCGTCCCTTATGAAAATTGACAATAGGAAATCAAGCCCTCATGTTCTTATTTTCAAAAATGGAGAATGGGGCGTTTAGAATCTATCGAATTGGGCAAACTATTACTAAAATATATGAGCAAATGATCCTATCTTTGACAGATAGATACCATTGGATCAACGCAACCAAAAAAGCCCTGGATCTCCACAAAGGGAAATCCAGGGCTCATAACCTGATTTTGAAATCAGGACTTATGTAGTAGCTCTAACATACCGTGAAAAGTCTTGTATAAAAGGCTGGCGGTATGGTACAATAAAGTCAGTTGTTTGACCTTATTGATTATACTACTAAGTCATTATTTTGAGCGCCTGTTTCACCGATGTGTTGATCGGATGGAGCAGCGAGGGGTGGGGACCCCGAGCCGCTTGAAACAATGGCTTTTTAGTTTTTAGGGAAGAAATATTTACTAGAATCCATAATACCATAGATTCGCAGATTGGTATAGGAAAAAACTTCTTTGAACGGCAAATTACGACCAGGGATGTAGGGACTGGTCGATACGCTGCTGCATGAAATGGTTCATCTCTACTGCAAAGTTACGGGCATTAAAGACACGTCCCGTGGCGGGGCTTATCATAATAAGAAGTTCAAAGAAGAAAGCATCCGGCATGGCTTTTATTATCCTTCGGATAAGCCGGATCCTAAAATCGGCTGGTCGTATTCGAAAATAACGGACGAGACAAAAGAGGTTATTGACTCGTTGGACCTAATTCCGGATGTGTTCAAAATCGCCAGGGCTACTTTTGGATATTTGCCAGGCATGGAGACATCCGATCAAACGGCAGAGGATGAAGATGAATCCGAAGAAGAAGGACCGAAACGTTCACACATTATTAAATGGGTGTGTCCGACTTGCGAGAACATCGTCAGATCCTCGAAAGAGGTAAATATCAAATGCGGGGATTGTGACGTTACATTTGTTAAAAGTAAGTAATAATAAACAACCGGCACACTACAGCAGCAGTATGCCGGTTGTTTTTAAATCCATAATTACTTTAGAAATTGGACTTTTTGATCTTGTATATTGTAACCTATCGCCGCATCAAATTTTTTTCCTTTGGCTTCAAATCCTTTAATGACATCCGTCTTTCCGGATTTTAATAGCTTCCGTATCTGGTTGGCAGTTATGGCTCTGCCTAAAAATTCTTTCGGCAAAGTGAACTTACAACCTTCTTTGAAACCACTGCAGCCATAGAAATTACCCTTCTCGGTTACTGGCTTTTTGCAAATCGGGCAAGCTCCTAGCGTCAACTCATCCAGCGTAGGCTTACGTGTTTCTAGTTTTTGACCATCATGTTTGATGATCAAGGAGTATGGGCCGTATTGTCCCGGTATGCCTTGAAACAGTATTTCTTTGCCTTCTAGTAGCACCCCAGCAGTTTTAGCCGATATCTTAACTTTTAAGAACTCCTTGGGTATCGTGACCTTACATCCGTCTTTATATCCACTACAGCCGTAGAACTCTTTACGTTCAACAACTGCTTTTTTACATGACGGGCAATTACCTACCGCCTCAACCCCCTGCTGCTGAAAGAGAGGCTGCCCCTGGAGTTGCTTCCGTATCTGTACCTGCAGCTCGTCTTTTGTCGCCACAATACCTTGGACGAATGACTTAAATTCATCCAGCGTAGCGGCTGCAGAACGTTTGCCATCCGCGACTTCATTCAGCTTCATTTCGAAATCAGCGGTTAATTCGATGCTGGCCAGCGGGTGGTCATGTACCAGGCGCATGAAGTTCCGACCTTTATCCGTCAAATAAATCATGTTTCTTTTGCTCTCCATGTACTCCCTGTTCAAGAGTTCTTTCACAATGCCAGATCGTGTCGCCGGCGTTCCGATCCCCAAATCTTTTAGAACAGCGGCCAATTCCTCGTCACCCTCGATGATGCGGCCTGCATTGGCCATGGCTTTAACAAGATCATCTTCCGCCAAACGCTTTGGTGGGGTTGTCTTCCCGATCGGCATTTCAGTTTTTTGTACAGTGACAGCTTGGCCATTTTGCAATGGAGGAAGGACATTCGATTCGGGCTGTTCTTCCTCTGCATCCGGCTTCAAAATCTTTCTCCAGCCTAAATCTATAACGGAGACGGTTTTTGTCTCGAAGCTTTCACCAGCTACAAGTGTCAATGCAAGGACTTCCTTGTCTCTGCCTTCCGGATGATGAGCCGCCAAGGTTCTCAGAAGAATGATTTCATAGAGTTTTTCTTCTTCGTCGGTTAAATCTTTGGGGTTTTGCCCTGTCGGGACAATCGCATGGTGTTCCGCTGCCTTTTCATCATTTACGTAGCGGGATTTCCCTTTCAAAGATTTGATCTCTTCCGGGAAGACTTCTTTATATTTACTTTCGCTTCGGATTGTATTGAGCCGCTCTGAGAGCTGGTCCGCAGCATTGGCAGATAAATGGACGCTTGATGTCCGGGGATAAGTGACAAATCCTTTATCATAGATGCTTTGTAGCACTTTGTCCGTTTTATCGATGGAGAAGCCTAATTGCTTCCGAGCTGCCGTCTTAATCGATGTGGAATCCAGCAACTGAGGCGCGCTTCGCTTGACCTCTTTTTCTTCATATTCAGTTAACGTGCCTGGTTGGCCTTCAATGCGCTTCCGGAGTGATTCTACTTCTTCCTTCGTATCCAGGCGGTTAATTTTCTCACCATCCTGGAGTCTGAACCACTTTCCGGTGTAACTACCGGCAGTGGTTCTGAATTGGGCCAATAGGCTATAAAATGGTTCCGGGGTAAAGTTTTCAATAGCCAACTCCCGGTCATAGACAATCCGAAGGGTTGGTGTTTGAACGCGGCCAGCGGATAGCACGGCTTTTTCTCCCGTCACTTCCTGAGCAGCCAGGGTAAAGAATCGGGTTGAAGTAAACCCAATCCAGTAATCCGCATATGCTCGCGCCCTGGCCGCAGCCGCTAGATTGTCATAGGCCGTTCCCAACTGCAGGTTGTCAAACCCCTTTTTGATGGTAGCAGGCGTCAAGTCCTGAATCCATAGCCGGAATAACTGACCTTTGAATTTACATGCTTCGATGATCGTACGGCCAATATGCTCCCCTTCCCGACCAGGGTCCGTTGCGATCACGCAGCTATCTGCTTGATCTAGTAAACTTTTGATCACCTTAAATTGATCTTTCCGGGAAGGATCTACTTCGGAAAGCATCGGCTCCGGAATGATCGGTAAACTGTCCAGCTTCCAGACTTTAAATTGCTCGTATGCATCCGGGGTATTGAGCCGGATCAAGTGTCCAATAGCCCAGGTCACAATATCACCGTTTTGTAGCTCTATGTAGCCCATATTTTTTTTCTTTACGCCCAAGACTTCCGCAATATTGCGACCCATGTCAGGTTTTTCTGCAAGTATGACTTTCAATATTTAATCTCCCTTCTTGGCGTGTTTGTATCAAACAACTTCGTCATATGGGTGATGTAATCCCCATTTGAATGCCCCAATTCGTTTGCAATACTGGTTGCTGACAGGCCAATATTGGCCAAATCATAAACAAAAGTGTTTCTGAGAGCATGGGGAGTTATACCATGTAGTTCCTGATGCTTGAACATATGTTCAATCCCATTTGTTGTTAGTGGGCCTCCCCGTTGTGAAACAAATAATTTATCTGTACCTGTGTTTCCTCTATGGATAAGCCATTCTTCAATGGCTTCTTTTAGTTGGCCAATCACAGCAATTTGCCGTTTTTGGCTTCCTTGGATGTCCAGGAGCATGTTGCCATTTACAATACGGATGTGTTCCGACTCCAACCTCGCAACCTCCGAGACCCTTAATCCACCGTACAACATACTGAAAACAATCGCCCTATTCCTTGTGTAACGCCAAGGGTTACGAAGACGATCCCACTCTTTGCTGAAATGATTAAGCAGCTTTTCAATTTTTGGATCATCCAGCCATTGACTTTTGCTCTTGACTAATAAATTTGTATTTTTCAGCTCTAAAATATGGGGACTTAACGCCCCTATACTGACCAGATACTCAAGATATGCCTTGATTCCTTTTATTGCATTTGAAACCGTCGACGGACGGTATCGATGCTGCTGACCAGCTCGAACATAAGTGGCGTTCAATAGATATTCCTTCCAGTTCGCAAGATCCTCAGAATCAACCTTGACAACGCCATGCTCCTTACACCATTTTTCAAAATCAGCCGCTATGCGGCTATAACGCAAAATTGTATGCGGACTACTCATTTTATCTTGGAGCCATTCCTTAAAACCAGGGTGCGCCATATGCAAGCTTTCCCCTTTCTGGTAAGCTATTTATGGCAGCTTCCGGAATACATTTGTTCCCGCATGAATCTCTTGGCCAGAGTGAGGGAAGCCGGGGCTGCTTTTATATCTGTAAATCCGCAAGGATCCTTACTGCAGATCATAATAGAAAGCAACGGGGTTTCATCCGGAATAAAGGTATCGATCTTCAACTCCAGCGGACCTGGTTTAAGTTCAATGTATCCAATAGACTCCAGGATTCCCGTCTTGCAATTCGGGCAATTCATAGGACTCCCCCTTTCAAAATAGCTCTCCGCGTTCCCCTTCACGGCCAAAAACGCCATGCGAATATCCACCAGCATAATGGCCCTTCCCTTGAGTAAGTAAAAACCGTTCATATCCTTTTTTCAACGTAATTTTCACGGTTTCGTGATTTGCTGTTGAAACATTATCATACTGAAAACTAACTATCCGATATTCCCCGCTCTTCAACAATTCTTCAAGCTTGTTTTCAAGCATGGGAAATTCCTTCATCACAGCGATTTGAATTTCATTCAGCGTATTCATAGTCAATCTCCCTTCGTGGTATCTATTACCATTATACCATAGTTATTTGTCGTAAACAACGAAAAATAAGAGTTTAAGCCTGGTTTCTGTAGTGATCGCCCAACAAAAGTTGGGCGATCTTCCTGCTCCTATGCCACTATTTTCAGCCCGTACTTGCTGGCGATAAATTCCTTCCATTCCTTTTCCCATTCCTGGAGCCTTGAATTGTAGGATTGATGCAGGATCCTGAATTCCTGCTCGAATACGTATGACAGCGGACGTCTGCTATAGTGCAGATAGGGAATGCTTCGCATAATTTTGTTTCCAGTAGCCTGTACCTCTCGCAACCTGGAATCAAACCAGCAGGCTTTTAAAAAAGAGAAGGGTTCCTCGCGGATAATTTCCTCCCAGTCCATTCCTATCCCCCGATCTGCGCCGCAATGGAAGGGGCAGAGATAACAGCGTGAACGCCGCATGGGGAAACCCTGGTTCGACAAAAACGCTAGGCTTTCGTCTGTTGTTCGATTTTCTTCAACTAGCGGATACGCCAGACGAATGTATTCATACTGAGGTGACCGGTACGTATGAATCCGCCGGATCTCATCGAGAGAAAAGCCAATGTCAATGATAAACCCGATATCCTTCGGCAGCCGTTGTCCTGGTTTGAGGCCCAGCAGCTCAAGAACTGCTTTCCTGGCTGCTTGCTTAACTGGAACGATTTTGAAATCCACGGTACACTGCCGCGGCAGTATGCCCGCAGGTGTGATTTCTCCATCTTGATTGACGCTGTTGCAGTATACCGGCATTTGGAACCGTTGATAATCTGTGAGGATATACCGCATTAACATTTCTTCCAATCCACGCTCCATGCTGCCATGATGGGTGATTAAAAACGGGGTAGTATTGCCCACTTGCTTCTGCCGGAGCTGCCACCACCGAACCTGCTCCCGGATAAATTCCGGTTCGGCCCCAGTATCCGAGAAAATAATATAGTCATAATGAATTTCCCCTCTAAAATGCTGCTCCAGCAAGTGCGCCGATTGCGTACCTCCCCCAAATGAAAGGACATGGAATATGCGCTCTTTCCCTTCATCTTTCAAATTTTGAAGGATGACATCCTTTTCTTGGAATACACCGTCAATGAATTTTTTATGTTGCCGGTAATCCTGAAACCATTCGATTTGTTTCATTGCTGTACATCCCCCTTTGGCCAGGCAGCAAGGGTTCCCTTGCTGCCTGATAATTGATGATTTAACCGACGATTATCATGCCCTGTTCTTGGAAGCTGAAATATTGGCCATCACCAATGATCACATGGTCCATAAGGGGAATACCCATAAGCTCACCAGCATCTTTAAGGCGTTCTGTCATCTTGATATCTTCCAGAGATGGAGAAATGTCACCACTTGGATGGTTATGGAAACAGATAATGGATGTAGCGTTATTGAGGATGGCAGCTTTGAATACCTCCCTGGGGTGGACAATGGCTGAACTAAGTCCACCTGTCGATAAGACATGGATTCCCGCAACGGCCATTTTAACGTTGAGCGTAAGAATGCCGAATACCTCCGTTGCTTCGTGTTCGATGTCCAGGACAGTCTGAATAATCTGGTAAGCATCTCGTGGGGAGCGGATGACCTTACTATCCAGATTGTAGAGACCTCCTTTCGTTTTTACTTGTTTGACGCTGTAGACGCTGATTGTAATCATAGTTGTTTGACTCCTATCGATTGTGTATTTGCCCCTGTGACTCCCCCGCCCCCCCTTGCATCCGGCATCGTTTGCCGGTCTAGCCCTAGCGGCGATGAGCGGAATCCTTAAAGGTTTACCGGCCCCGCACA
>NZ_JAELUP010000055.1 GCF_016424485.1 Paenibacillus roseus | reverse complement strand
CCAGGGCAATCGCTTACGGAATCAGTCTGAAACGGGAATTTGAAGCACTCTGAGCAGGTAGTTATGATCCCAACTGCAAATTTTGAGTTTGGTGCGCATACTGCCCTTCCTTGTAGTTTCCTTCTTGACAAGATTCAGGGCGAGGTGCCGCAAGACATTCAAGTTTTCAGCACCATGCCCCGTACGCGCCCGGCTTTCGTCTTCGCGCATCACCGTGTCGAGCACCCAATGGATCTTATTTTCAATGCCCCAGTGGCTGCGGCGAGTTGCCAACAATTGTTGTGCCGTTGCGCCTTGCTGACCGTAAATAAAGTAACTGGTTTCGGTGGTGCGCTTTTCGCCGATTTGACGCTCGGAGACGATCATCCCGATCCCGGCGATCTTTTTCCAGTCCGCTTTACCGCTTAGCCATTCGATTCCTTTGGTCACATAACAGGTTCGAATTTCGATGCGCCCATGGTCTTTGTTTTTCGTTTGTGCCCACTGCCCTGCTGCTTGCAATTGCTTCTTCGGCTGGCTTTGAACTTCCTCTTCCAGGTAGTAAGCGATGTCTTGCCGCAACGTTTTTTGATTAGCTTTGCTTGCAGCACGTAGTCGGCTCCCCGTTCAATAATCGTTGCTGCGATGTCTTCTGAGTTCCCATCGCATCAATTGTGACGATACATCCTTTGATGTACAACAGTTTCAGTAGTTCAGGAATCGCCGTGATTTCATTGCTCTTTTCGTCCACGGCGATCTGACCCAATACCAATTGGTTCTCGTTTGCCCAAGCGCTAACCACGTGTATCGGGCGTTTTCCACTTGCCCCGTCTTTGCTCCGGCGAATCGTTTTACCGTCAAAGTCAATGACTTCTCCGCTGATTCTCTCACGCACGGTCTCGACCCATTTTTGAAAGGCTTCGTGCAGATATTTCGGATCCACTGCGGACAAGATATCGCCAAAGGTATCGTGCGAAGGACAACCGCCGGGGAGTTCAAGAAACGTTCGAAGCCATTCTTCTCGTACTTCGGCGAACGTTTCCATATCCACATACGTCCGTGCGTCACTGATGATCGCCAGTACGGCGATGACCAGGACTTCATCAAGTTTATGTCGAATTCCGTTCCCTTTTCTCGGTTCCGGAATGCCCTGAAACAGCTCTAATAAACTTTTTTTCATCACAAGTTCATCTCCTGTTGGAAGCTTATCCTTGTGATTTC
>NZ_JAELUP010000054.1 GCF_016424485.1 Paenibacillus roseus | reverse complement strand
GAAAAATTCATTAATAACTGAAAATAATTTTTATAAACATGTAATAAACGACAAAAATATTTTTTCTCAAATATGGGAAAAAAATTATATGAATTTTGATGGTATTATAAATCATCATATTTTCCAAATTCATAGTAAAATGTTTAAAATCAATCGATTTCTAAAATTATATGATTATTGGCCTTTCACTTTAGATAAATTATTCAATTATTATCAATGTTTTCGAAATGATAATTATATGCCTAAATATCAATACAGTCATCTTTTAGATATGCGCAGAAAATTATTTATATGGGAACCATCTACATTACATTTAAATGCAAATGTGTTTCCTACGGAATTGTTTTATTTTGAAACTTTTGCTTATAATAAAGAACTTTCAGGTCCTTTAGATTTAATTCAAGATTACGTTAATCGCTATTTTACTGTTTTTTCAGATTTAGGAAATCTAGGTTATAGTGAACATGTTAGTTCACCAATAGAAGAAGAATCTTTTATTCGTTATGAAACTATGTTAGCTCAGTTACAAATCTCCGTTCCCACTTATATGCGCCACTTGCATTCAACTCGTGGAAAGGAGATCTTTACAAATCTTAAAGGAGGTTATATTTCTCCATCATTTCTTATTTATTTCTTAAATAAACCTAACTTAGGAGGTATCTTTTGGTTAGGAACTGATTTAAAATATGGATTCAATCCATTACTTCGTAATTTATTATTAAAAATAATAAAAAAAATAAAAGAATTTAATTTTACATTTGGGGATTATAAACGTATTAATCTTAAAAAAGCAAGTCATGAATATATGCGAGTATTATCATCTATTGTACCGCCATTCCCTTATCATTTAAAAATTTCTGCTGCACTTCAAGAGAAAAGTAATTTACAATCTTCTCTACGTTCGTTAAAACATAAAACTCGTAAGATAAGACGAGCAGCTAATGACTTTTTATATTCAATGAGAATATTATTTATATCACCCGATATACCAGTACATAGTCATATACGAACATTTCATACTTTTGATTGGTCTCTTGACTTTTATGATTTAATTGCATTTATATGTAAAAACAATTATAAAATAACACCTTTCTTATTTATAGAAAATAAACCCAAATATAAATTATCTAAGAAAAAACAAAAATTAGATAAAGCAAAACTTAAGAAAAAAGAATTACTGTTAATTAAAAGAAAAACAGATAATTCTAAATCAAATAAACTTAAAAAACGTTATAAACTGGGATTTATATATTATGCACCAAAACCAAAGCGCAGACAACGTAAACGCATATAAAATTATTAATTCAATTTATAACGTTTTTTATTGTTATATTTTTATAAAAGGCAATTATTATTTTACATTATGACACTTATACAATGGTTATTTGAAACTTTTAATATGGATTTATCTTCAAATGTGGTAAATAAACACATTACTCAACGAGGACATATGTCTTACATTACTAGCAAACCTGGAGAAAGATTTGCTTTATGGAAACTTTGTGAAAGATGTACGGATATGTCACCTAAAAAAGTAATTAAAGCTAATTTAGGAGTATGCCCTAAATGTCAATTGCATGTTCAATTAACTAGTGATGAACGTATAGAATTCTTTATGGATCCAGGAACATGGCATCCTTTAAATGAATTAATTACACCGCAAAATCCTTTAGATTTTTTTGATTCCATTCCGTTTGAAGCTCGTATAGAAGATCATCAATTTTTATCAGGTTTAGACGATGCAGTTCAAACAGGAATTGGTTTCATTAATGGAATGCCTGTAGCATTAGGAATTATGGATTTTAACTTTTTAGGAGGTAGTATGGGAAGCGTAGTAGGTGAAAAAATTACACGACTAATTGAACATGCTACTCGTGAAGGGTTATGCTTAGTTATTTTCTGTGCTTCTGGTGGAGCTAGAATGCAAGAAGGTTCACTAAGTTTAATGCAAATGGCAAAAATTTCTGGAGCTCTTTACGTTTTCCAAAATGTAGCAAAACTATTATATATTGCTATTTGCACATCTCCAACAACAGGAGGAGTAACAGCTAGTTTTGCTATGTTAGGAGATGTTATTTTCGCAGAACCAGAAGCTACTATTGCTTTTGCTGGTAGAAGAGTCGTTTCTGAAACATTAAACGAAGAATTTCCTGCAAATTTTCAAACAAGTGAATATTCTTTTGAATATGGACAATTAGATGCAGTAGTTTCTAGATTAGATTTAAAAGAAGCTATTTGTGATATGATATATTTTTTCAATCAAACGATTTATAAAACACCATATATTTCAGATTTATTAGATGATTTAATATATCCTTATCAAAGTTTTGATCCATTTTCACCTGAAGCTGATTTATATGGGGTAGAAAATTTTCCTTTTATAATATCAGCAACAGATTATAAAGGTAATTGTGTTTTTGATGAAGATATGTATGATTTAGATTTAAATGAACCTGTTTATTCTAACAATAAAAAACTTCAATAATTAGAAAGTTTCTTACATAGAATAATAATTTATTTATGTCAAAAAAATCTCAAATGAATCGTACATTAATTAGAAGTACTTTATCTGGAAAAAAATTAACAAAACGTATCTTAATAAAAAAAACT
>NZ_JAELUP010000053.1 GCF_016424485.1 Paenibacillus roseus | reverse complement strand
TTGACGACAGCATTTGAAGTTCCTTCTACTACTGCCGCGCTGGCCTGATTGACCGGTACTGCCCATGGCACGAGTGAAGAAACCAATACCATGATCAATGTTAATAAGGCAATAGCCTTCCTTGATGCGTAACGCTGCATTGTTGCGATCCCTCTTTCTAATTGCAAAATTATTCGTACAAACCAAAAAAACCGCCCCAACACGTTGGACGGCTAAAAAACAAGCGAGGTGACCCCTTCGCTCATAGTATACTAATAAAGCGTTGCGCCAAAAACGCGCGTATTCAACGCTCTCGTTTCCAAATTCCCACCCCCCGAAGAACTAGAAACATTCAAAAATAGAGGCAGGTCTCCTGGCTTATGCGTCATTACTTCTCTATCGCCTTCCCCTCCATGTTCGGATAGTGGCTTTCATTAAGAGTCGTTCTGCATTTACAGTGGCGGGACCGCGTCGGCTTATACCGAACTTCCCTTTTAAGCAAGCAGCCGTAATCGTATGCCTGCACCTTTATTTCGATGTTATGAAATTATCAGAGCTAATCATATACGCTTTTGATACATTTGTCTATACGTCCT
>NZ_JAELUP010000052.1 GCF_016424485.1 Paenibacillus roseus | reverse complement strand
TTTGTCAACGTTATTGTCTCCTGTCCCATAGTGACATTATCTCAGAACAGTTATGGGATGACATTATCACAGACGAATAACACAATTTGTAAAAAAAGGTTGACAGCTACTTGAAATGGGCTTATTATCATCACAGGGTGAACAATTATTCACTTGGTGTGAACGACCAGATAACTGGAGTCACAGTAATCGTTACGTTGAATACGGTTATTGTGATTTTTTTTGCTTAAATACCTCATAAAACCTATGAGAAAACTTAGAATAAGGGCGGATGACAGTGGAATTGTTTTGGTTCATACCGACATACGGTGACGGCCGATACATTGGAACTGACAAAGGGGCGCGCATAACAACAACCAGCTATTACAAGCAAGTAGCGATGGCAGCAGAGGATCTTGGGTACAGCGGCGTGTTGCTGCCAACGGGAAGATCCTGCGAGGATTCGTGGGTGATGGCTTCTATGCTGGCCTCGGCCACCCGACGGCTGAAATTTCTGGTCGCGGTCAGGCCAGGACTCATGACCCCGACGCTCGCTGCCAGAATGTGCTCCTCCTTTGACCGGCATTCCGCAGGACGTCTGCTGATTAATGTAGTTGCCGGCGGCGATCCCGCCGAACTGGAAGCGGAAGGGCTGTTCCTCAGTCATGATGAGCGCTATGCGCTGACGGAGGAATTTCTGCATATTTGGCAGCGGCTGCTCCATCAGGAGGAGGTCACCTTTGAGGGACAATATTTGAAGGTGAAGAAAGCACACAATTTCTACCCTGTGCAGCAATTGCCTCATCCGCCTGTCTTTTTTGGAGGCTCTTCCCCGGCAGCTATGGAGGTGGCTGGGCAATACGCCGACGTATTTCTAACCTGGGGAGAACCTCCCGAACAAGTCAAGGAAAAGCTTGCAGCAATGCGGGCTGCAGCGGCCGCGCGCGGCAGGACGCTTCGCTTCGGAATACGGCTGCATATTATCGTCCGCGAAACAGCGGAGGAAGCTTGGCAGGCCGCAAGCAATCTGATTCGCCATCTCGATGACGAGACGATAGCCAAAGCGCAGCAAATCTATGCGAGGATGGACTCGCACGGTCAGCAGCGAATGACAGCATTGCACGGCGGCAAGCGGAGCGAGCTTGAGATTTCGCCGAATCTGTGGGCTGGAATCGGGCTGGTTAGGGGAGGCGCGGGAACCGCCTTGGTTGGAGACCCGGCGACGGTAGCCAAGCGGCTGGAGGAATATCGTCAACTGGGCATTGAGACATTCATCTTGTCCGGCTATCCGCATTTGGAAGAGGCTTATCGCGTAGCGGAACTGTTGTTTCCGCTGCTGCCGCTCTCTGTCAAGCAGGAGCAAAGCAGCGCGTCCCAAGGAGAAATTGTTGCCTACCATTATAAGCCGATATAAGCCGGCGGCAGTAGACGAACAGGAAGAAATCGAACCACATTCATTTCGATGAGGGAGGCTGCTGGAATCATGAACAGGAAGGCTGTGCTTCCGCGCATCGTCTCACTGGCGGCTGTCCTGCTTGCGCTGACGGCATGGTGGATCGTAACCGCGAACGGCTGGGTGAAGCCGCTGTTTCTGCCCTCTCCCCCCGATGTATGGCGGGCATTTACGGATATGGTGACATCCGGCTACAAGGGCAGCCCGCTGGCGCTACATATTTGGGACAGCATGTATCGACTTGGCGCGGCTTTTGCGCTAGCGCTCTTAACCGCGGTGCCGCTCGGCATTCTAAGCGGCTCCAACAAATGGGTGCAAGCGGCGCTCTATCCTTTTATTGAATTCTATCGTCCGCTGCCCCCGCTCGCCTACTACACCGTTCTGGTATTGTGGCTGGGCATTGAGGATGCCTCCAAGATTATGCTTCTCTTTCTGGCAGCTTTTGCCCCGCTCTATATTGCAGTCGTCTCTGGTGTCAAGCGCGTGCCGTCTGATCGCATCAACGGCGCCCGTTCGCTTGGAGCCAGCAAGTGGAAGATATATGTTCACATCATTCTACCCTCCTGCCTGCCGGAAATATTTATTGGCATTCGAACGGCAGTTGGAGTCGCCTATACGACTCTTGCCGCAGCCGAGATGGTTGCCGCAGTCACCGGAATTGGCTGGATGGTGCTGGATGCAAGCAAATTTTTACGCAGCGACATTGTTTTTGCAGGGATTATTATGATGGGCTTAATTGCCATCCTGATTGACATCGCTATCCGCTCACTGGAGCGCAAGATCGTACCGTGGAGCGGCAAGGAATGACCAGGATTGCAACGAGTAAATAGTCATTTAAGGGAGAGGATCATAATGAAGCTGAAGCACAATGATTCCAGACGGCGTTCTCGGATTGGACTTTCTATTGTGGCGATCATGATGGCGCTGCTGTTTTCCGCTTGCTCCGGCAATTCTGCTCCGGCAAGCGATAGCAACGCCAATCGTGCTGGGGGGCAGCAGACAGCAAACAACGGGGGCGAGCAGAACAAAACGGCGAACAAGGAAACTGAAGGAGAGAAACCGACACAGACAAGTTCAAGCGGGGGTACTGAGGCAGAGCTTCCCAAGGAAGTACGAATCGGATTTCAGGTTATTCCCAATGCTGAACTGTTAGCGAAAACATTGGGTCTTGTGGAGAAAAAGTTTCCTGATGTGAAAATTAATTGGGTTCAGTTCGATTCCGGTCGGGATGTCAATACAGCTATCGCCTCCGGCGGCATCGACTTAGGTCTTGCCGGTTCGGTGCCAGTAGCAATCGGTATTGCAAACAAGCTGGAGTATCAGGTTTACTTCCTCCATGATATTATTGGTGACAATGAGGCGCTTGCAGTTAAAGAGGCGGCTGGCGTGAAAGATGTCAGCGGGTTAAAAGGCAAGAAGGTCGCTGCGCCGTTCGGCTCGACCACGCATTTCAGCCTTCTGTCCGCACTGAAAGAGGCCGGACTTGAAGCTTCCGATGTGAAAGTGTTGGATTTGCAGCCTCCGGATATTTTGGCCGCCTGGCAGCGGGGCGACATTGACGCAGCTTTCGTGTGGCAGCCTACGCTTGCGAAGCTGATCGAAAATAAAGGAACGATACTGACAACGGCCAAGAAGCTGGCGGAGAAAGGTATTATTACCGCTGACGTCGGGGTTGTCAGCACCGCTTTTGCCAACAAGTACCCGCAATTTCTGAAACAGTATGTCGGAGTGCTGGATGAGGCGATTGCCTTCTACCGTTCCGAGCCTGAGAAAGCCGCGCAATCCATTGGTGATTTTATTAATCAGTCGGCGCAGGATAGTCTGGCGCAAATGAATGAACTGGTGTGGCTGACATCCGAAGAGCAGCGCAGCGAGCAGTATTTGGGCAACGGTGTGGGCAGTGTATTCGCCAAAGTGTTGAAAGAAACCGGCGATTTTCTGGTGACGCAACAATCCATTCCAAGTGCCCCGGATCTGGCCGCCTTTGAAGCGGGAATTCGCACTGACGCGCTTCAGCCTTAGAATAGCGTACAGGATGGGAAAGGAGCGGGGTGATCAAGATGGCGGCTATCCAAGTCGAGACAATCGAGCAAAGCAAAGAGCATCTATCGTTGCCAACAACGGAGTCTAGCAGCACTACTCCCGGAAAAGAGGTCGTGAGCCTGTCTGCTGTTGGCCTTAGCTACGGGGACGGAAAGCAACAGCGAGAAATTCTACGGGATGTCCATCTTCAAATCGTGGAAGGCGAATTCGTCTGTGTGTTGGGCGCGTCAGGAAGCGGTAAAACCTCTCTGCTGCGCATGATTGCAGGCTATGAGCAGCCGACCGCCGGGCAAATCAAGCTGTTCGGCCGTCCGCATCTTGGCCCTGACCGCCAGGTCGGCGTTGTGTTCCAGCATGCCAACCTGTTTCCTTGGCTGAATGTTCGCGGCAATGTAGAGTTTGGGCTGAGAATGCAGGGAATAAGGAAGGTGCTGCGCAGAGAGAGAGCCGCTGATGCTATTGAGCGGGTCGGGCTGGCCCATGCCGCCAAACTGATGCCGCATCAGCTCTCGGGCGGCATGAAGCAGCGGGTCGCGATCGCGCGGTCGATGGTGACTGAACCGGAGTTGATGCTGATGGATGAACCGTTCGCCGCTCTGGATGCCATTACTCGGGAAGCGCTGCAGGTTCAAGTGCGGGAGCTGTGGCAACAAAGCGGGAAAACGGCTTTGTTCATTACCCATGATGTCGATGAGGCGCTATTTCTGGGCGATCGGATCATCGTAATGGGGGGCTCCCCCGGCGGTATTGCGACCGAAATGCGCAGCCCCCTCGGGCACCGTACCGTTAACTTGTCCGAAACTCGAAGCGCTAATGGCTATGCCAAGGTGCGCGACCAACTTATTCAGCTATTGAAGCAGGAGTCGTGACAAATTGTGCTAACGGCCTCGCCAATCCAAATACTGAGCCTGTAATTTGCTGCCCCGGTCGGGCGTCGCAAATTACAGGCTCGAATGGTTTTCATAACTTAAAACTAAACATGTTCCAGCTCCAGTACCAAATCCCGGCCGATCCTGCTGAGAACAGTCGGATCGGCTGCTTCCTTGTACAGTTCCTCCAGTTGGCTGCGCAGTTCCTTGGCATCTGCAAGCAACGCAATGGACTGCTGCATGGACGACTTGTAGCGCGCACTGACTTCTGCCAACGCTTCAAGATGCTTCTCGTCGGTCCCCTCCGGGATGGCAAGCCCGTAAACATCCAGGATGCTGTCTCCCTCGCGAACAGGAAAATGCTCGTGCGGCGCAGTACTGTCGAAGATCGCGAGGCTCAGTTCCGGGAAAATCAGCATATCCAGGCTGTTCGGGTCAAAACCGCAATGGTATACCTCAACATCGATTCCTCTGCCAGCTGCAGCTGCTGCAAGTTTTTTGAATAGCGTGGACTTACCGGAGCCCGGACGTCCTTTGACAAAGACACGGGTGCGCTGCTCATCGGTCAAATTCAAAACATAATCGACAGCGCCCTTCCAGGTAGCCGCACCCAGAAATCTGTGAGAAACCTTAGCTGTCTTCTCTTTGACAGGAGGCGTCAAATGGCGGTTGGTCCATTCTGCCGCGAGGCTGTTCATGATATCGCGATCAAGGGCCTCGATATAGAAGACCTCCCATTCATCATGAATTTGCAGCGTCCGCTGGAAAAGCGCATAAGCCGCTGCATACGTTCGCTCGATCTCCCGTTCGAGCGCGGTTATCGCCTCCCTGGTGGCTGCGGACAACGTATCCTCCCGCAGCGCCTGACTCAAATCTATCGTCCGAACAGTCGCCCCCTGTGAAGCGCTTTTGCCGTCCCAAGCCTCCCCGTCTACAATGGCAAGCTGGTAATCAGGCAAAATGATGCCCTCCAATAATTCGCTGTCCAGCGGCTGATGAATCCAGTGAATTCGCCACTCCTTCTCGTTCCATGCCTCCGCTACCTGCTGCAGCGCCTCCGAGGTTCCACCCGGGTACCCTTCCAGCACATACACGGTTTTCGCATCTTCATAGACGGATTCATTCAGACTGTACAAGCCTTCAGCTGTGTTGCCGCGGGCAAAAAAATGCAGGCGCTTTGTCATACTCATCCGCTCCTTCCCTTGTCACAGGTCACTTTATACCATACACCCTATGCAAAATTGGGCGGGTGTGTGTTTGACCGCCGCATCCCATCGTGCTCCGATCATCGATTATTGCCGAATGGGTTGCTGATGCTGGTGCAAGGACAGCGGATAGCGCGAACACAGAAGGTTTAACATAGCGGGAATTCGAGGCCGTCAAGGGCCGGCAGGGCTGCCTGGACGGCGAGTACGCCGGGACAAAATCAGTCCATAAGCAGCCGCGACAAATCCTCATAATGACGTGCAATATGATGCGGCTTATGCTCCGATTCCGGGTCCACTCCGCGATGATTGAACCAGATTACGCGCCACCCTGCCCCAAGCCCCCCGACGACATCGTTGCGCCAGGAATCACCGATATACACACTGTTTGCGGGAGTTGTGCCTGTGCGTTCATTGACATGGTTAAAAATCCGAATATCGGGCTTATCCCATCCCACATTCCCGGAGACAAACTGATAGGCGGGTGGGATCAGACGATCCAAATCCATAGCGCGAATTTTGTTCATCTGGTGCTCGCCCGCCCCATTCGTAATCAAGCCGACAGTATGCCCCGCCATTGCCAGCTTCTCCAGCAGTTCTCTTGCTCCCGGGAACATCGTAATTTCATATTGGCAGCCGATATAGGCGGCCTGCATCTGCGCAGCCTGCTCGATGCTCAGCTCCATGTCGAACTCGGCAAGCGCCAGTTGGAAGCGCTGCTTGCGCATCTGCTCTGTCGCACTGCCCGCTTCCATTGCTCCTGCCCCGCCAAGCGACAGCGACAGCTTGTCGCTGTAGTAGCGCAGCCGATGGTAGGCCGCCTCATAGGGAAAGCTCCCCGTCGTATTTGCAACCACTTCAACCGCTTGGCGAAATGGCGTTAAATGATCATACAACGTATCATCTACATCAAAAAAGATGCCCTTGGCTTGTATCCGTTCATTCATGCTGCCGTCACTCCTGTCATCCATCCTGCTGTCTATCTTAGCATCAGCACACTCCTATGAACATCCCTTTTACACAACTGAACTATCATTAATAGTAACAATTAATAGGGCTTGAATGAATAAAAGCCGGGAACCGAATACCAGGTTCCCGGCTGCTGCTTTATATATAAACTTCGGAGTCGGAGTGCGCCGCTTATTTCAGCAGCCGGAACGCCAACGTCTCAACATCCCGGCTGTTCGGTCCTACAAAAACTTGAAAATCTCCCGCATCGCTTTCGTAGCTCAAATCAGAATGGTAGTAACGCAGTCGCTCCTCCTGAAGCGTGAACGTGACGCTTTTCCCCTCTCCCGGCTTGAGGCTAATTTTCTCAAAGGCCTTCAATTCCTTGAGCGGACGCACCACCTCGCCCACAAGGTCTCGCATATAAAGCTGGACGACTTCTTCCCCTGCCCGCTTTCCGTCATTTGCAACTTCCACCGTAACTGTCAGTTGGCCGCCTGGCTGCAGCACATCTGCAGATAGTTTCGCCTTGCCATAAGTGAATGTCGTGTAGCTTAACCCGTAGCCAAACGGCAACAGCGGCGCATTCGGAATGTCCAGATACTTGGACACATAGCGCTGGTCTGCATTCTCTGCCTTAAGCGGACGGCCTGTATTATAATTATTGTAGTACACTGGAATTTGCCCAACCGAATGCGGGAAGGACATGGTAAGACGACCCGATGGATTCACATCTCCGAACAGCACGTCCGCAATTGCGCCACCACCCTCCGTACCCGGATACCACGCCTCCAGCACTGCGTCTGCCTGATCAATGACGCCATGCAAATCAAGCGGCCTACCGTTGAATAGTACAACGGCAATCGGCTTGCCGAACTGTTTGAGACGGGCGATCAGATCCAGCTGTACCTGCGGCAGCCGGATATCCGCCCTGCTCCCTGCCTCCCCGCTCATCTCGGACCGCTCGCCGAGCGCCAGCACGATCACCTCGGCTGACTGCGCCGCCTGGAGGGCTTCTGCCAGCTGCTCCTCCGTACCCGTCTCGATATTGCAGCCTTGGGCCACTGAAATACGCGCTGGCGCTGTCTTCTCGGATATGCCCTCAAAGAGCTGAACAGCCTCTTCCCTGGAACCCCAGATAGACCAAGGGCCAAGAATATCCCCGCTCTGGGCGAATGGCCCTATAAGGGCAATCCGCTGCCCCGGATGCAGCGGCAGCACCTGTTCGTTTTTCAACAGGACGCTTGACTTGGCAGCAATTTCGCGGGCGGCCCGGCGATGCTCGTCGCAAAGGATAACTTCCTTCTCCCGCTGCTCGTCCGCGCCGCGGTACGGATTTTCGAACAGGCCGAGCTTTTCCTTCAGAAGCAGTACCCGCAAAACGCTCTCATCAATCAGAGCCTCGTCAATTTCACCCGATTCTACTAATTGTTTCAGGTTATTCACATAGCAGGAGGACATCATCTCCATATCCACCCCGGCCTGAATTGCTTTCCGGGCAGCTTGTTCTCCGCCTTCTGCCGCGCCGTGCGGAATCATCTCATGCACTGCGCCCCAATCGGAAATCAGCATGCCTTCAAAACCCCATTCTTCGCGAAGCAGCTTGCGCATCAGCCACTTATTGCCGGTAGCGGGAACACCGTCAACAACATTGAAGGCAGTCATCACCATTTCACAGCCTTCTTCCAGCGCTGCCTTGTAAGCGGGCAAATAGGATTCTCGAAGCTGTCTTTCCGACATGTTCACGGTATTATAGTCCCGCCCGCCTTCTGCCGCCCCGTACGCAGCAAAATGCTTCACGCAAGCCGCAAGCCGGTCTGTGTCGCTGCTCAAATTCTCCCCTTGAAAACCGCGGACAAACGCCCGGGCGAACTCGCTGTTCAAATAAGGGTCTTCTCCCGTCGACTCCATAACTCTGCCCCATCTCGGATCGCGCACCAGATCGACCATCGGCGCAAAGGTGACATGAATGCCCGCTACTGCCGACTCCTTCGCGGCAATGGCCGCGCTCCTCTCCGCCAGTTCCATATCCCAGGAACAGCCGATAGCCAATGTCACCGGGAAAATCGTCCGGTATCCGTGGATGATATCCGCCATAAATAGTAGCGGAATGCCCAGGCGGTTATTCGCCATATAGTTCTTTTGCAATTCGATAACCTTCCCGGCTCCGACTGAGCTGAGCACAGAGCCAACGTTGGCCACATTTTCCTCCGTGAGTCCCATCCATTCCATAGGGCCGGTCAGATCAGCTTTGTTATCCGTTAAAAAGTTCGGTGTAATTTGCATCAGCTGGGCAATCTTCTCATCCAGCGTCATTTGCTCCAATAAAGCGGTTACAGAAATGTTTACCATATGAATTCCCCCATCCTTGTCAGCTTCTTCCCTCATTATATCGGGATGCTGCTTTCGCAAATAGTGGAATTCTGGTCAAAAACATCAACAATTTGCCGGAATTGCAGATTCACAGCTTCAACCCGCCGGAATTTTGCTATACTGAGATGGGCTGCTGCTACAGCGCCCTATTTTAAATGATCTGCATATTCAACGTGACTCCAGAGAGGAGCTTTCTTGTGAAAGTCCGATTAATTTACTTTATCTTATTCTATGTGTTCATCTATGCGGGGAATGCGGTGTACGGCACCTTTCTGCCGGTGTATTTTCAGGATATCGGCTTTGACTCGATCCAGATCGGGACAATACTCAGTCTCGGCCCTCTCGTTGCAATTCTGGCCCAGCCGGTATGGGGAGCGCTGGGAGATCGGGCGCGTACGAAGAATATGATTCTGCTCATCCTGCTTGCAGGCAGCGGCATTGTCGCCCTGCTGTACCCGCTCTCTACTGTATTTTTATACCTATTAATGATGATTTGTATCTTCACTTTTTTCCAGACTTCGATCTTCGCGATGAGCGATACGATCACGCTGGAGGTGCTGGACCGGCAGAAGCTGCAAAGCTTTGGCCTCATCCGCATGGGCGGGACGATCGGCTTCGCTGTCATGTCCATTGTGTTTGGCGCCATTGCCCAGAAGCATATTGGCTCCCTGTTTTACGTGTACGCGCTAATCATGGTCATCTGCTTTTTACTCGTACTGAAATTTCCAGTCATTGAGGGCCATCAGTCCAAGGGCAGCGGCAAAGTGTCGATTACCGTGCTGTTCCGCAATAAGCTGCTCATGCTGTACCTGGGCTTCAGCTTCATTCTCCAGATAACGCTCGGCTATTATTACGCGTTCTTCCCGATGTATTTCAATGGTCTGGGTGGCGATAATCTGCTGCTTGGCTGGTCGATGGTAATTTCCTCGCTCAGTGAAGTGCCATTCCTCCTGTTCGCCAATCGTATCTTCCAGCGGGTGAAAATTCACTATATTTTACTGGTCGCAGCCGTGGCAACGGTTATCCGCTGGTATTTGTTCTCCCTGATCGGCTCACCGTATTGGGCGCTCCCGGTGCAGGCGTTGCATGGATTGATCTTTATCGTACTGGCTGTAACGATGGCGCATTATATTAATCAGAATGTGCCAAAGGAACTGAAGGCGAGCGGTCAGACGCTCAACGGTCTGCTGTCGCTCGGCGCCGCACGCATTATCGGCAGCTTCGCCGGGGGAATTGCAACTCACCAGTTCGGCATGCGCAAGGTGTTTATGTATAACTCTATTCTTGTGCTGGCATGTACGCTCGTTTTCGGGTTTATTGTGTGGAGGATGCGGAGACGGGAGGATGCACCAGTCACCGGATAGGAGTCCTGAAGATAAATTCCTGCCCGATCCATCTTCCTCCCGCGCAACCTTGCTTACTGCCGGGCATCCCAGGCATCACGCAGTCCGTCTCCCACAAAGTTAATTGCCAGCACTGTAATCAGAATCATCGCTCCGGGCGGCACCCACAGCCAAGGCTGGTCGGTCAGTACAGTCAGTGATTGGGCATCCGTCAGCATATTGCCCCAACTGGCCGTCGGGGGCTGCACCCCCATGCCGAGAAAGCTGAGACCGGCTTCACTCATAATGGCGGAAGCGATGCCGAAGGTGGCATTTACAATGATAGGCCCGATTGCATTGGGAAACACATGGACGAACAAAATTCTAGGTGTGCTGTAGCCAAGCGCTATGCCGGCCTTCACGTAGTCAAGCTGCTTGATTGCGAGCACGCTTCCCCGCACCAGCCTCGCGACACCTGGCCATGAGAAGAGGGCCAGCACCAGAATTATGGTTGTCATATTCGAACCCAGCACGCTGATCACGACAAGAATAACCATCAGAAAAGGAAACGCCATAAACATATCGGTAACCCGCATGATGACCATATCCACCCACCCGCCAAAATAGGCTGACGCCATCCCCACCAGTGTCCCGAAGGTCACGTACAGCGCCACAGTTACGAATCCAACTAGCAGCGAAACTTGGGTCGCATAGATTAGGCGGCTCAGCACATCCCGTCCGACCTGGTCGGTGCCCAGCCAATGCTCTCCAGACGGAGCCGCAGAAAAGCTGCCCGTCACCATAGCCGGATCAAAGGGAGCGATAAGGGGAGCCAGCAGCGCGACAAGTACGAGCAGCAACGTTACAATCAGGCCGGCAACGGCCAACTTATGCCTGACAAACCGGCTCCAGATTTGTCTGATTACACCCGGCTCGGCAGTATCCTCTAGCTGAATTTCATCTGAGTAAATTTGCTTGACGCCTGGATCATTAAGCTGGTACTGAGGTACGCTCACATCTTTTCCTCCTTTCGTTACCTGTACGTAATACGCGGATCAGCAGCCGAATAGAGAATGTCCGTGAACAGGTTCGTGACCAGCACGATCAGAGCGGCTACGAGATTCAGCCCCATCAGCGTCGGATAATCTCTGGAGAGAATGGACTGAATCGTCAGTTGCCCAATACCCGGCCATTGAAAAATTTGCTCGATCAATACACTTCCTCCCAGCAGCAGCGGAATTTCCATTGCTACCACCGTAATAATCGGTATCAACGCGTTGCGCAGCGCATGTTTATTGGTCACGACAAAAGCATGCAAGCCCTTAGCTTGCGCCGTTCGCAAGTAATCTTGCTTGAGCACATCCAGCATGCTTGCGCGCACATAACGCACCTTCTTGCCCGCCACGACAAAGCCCAGCACGAATACCGGCAAAATCATGTGACTGATCAGGTCCCCTACTCCTCCCGAGCCTCCGAGCGTCGTCATGCCCCCTGTCGGAAGCAGCTTAAGCTGCACCGCAAAGATGTAAATCAGCCCAAGGCCAAGGAAAAATTGCGGGATTGAGGTACCAATGAAGGAAAGACCGGTCATGATGTAGTCAAACCTCGTATTTTGTTTGAGAGCGCTTAATACTCCGACAGGAATAGCGATGGCAAGTCCGACGAAGAGTGAAGCGGAAGCGAGCAGCAAGGTCGGCCCCAGTCGTTCTCGGATCATCTCGGCTACAGGCGCAAAGGTGCTGAACGAATATCCCAATTGGCCTTGCAGCAGATTCGAAAGCCACTGGTAATATTGGAAGAGGAGCGGGGCGTTCAACCCGAGCAGTTCCTTCTTCGCATCCAGCAGCTCCTTGGGGGTATTCGGATCAATGAACATCTCTACCGGATTGCCCGGCGCCAGCTTGATAATCAGAAAATTTATAACTGTGATGCCGAACAGCACAGGGATGGCAATCAGCACACGTCTGATAACATAGGCAAACATATCAGTCCCTCCTCGGGCTCTATGGATGAAGCGGAAAATGACAGGCAACAGCATGGGCTTGCCCTGTCAGCGGCGGCTCCATCTGGCTGCATTTCTCTACCGCGAACGGGCAGCGCGTATGGAATCGGCAGCCTGAAGGCGGACTTACAGGGCTGGGCACATCGCCCTGAATGGTGAGCCGCTTGCTATCGCGCAGCGTCGGGTCGGGCGGAGGATAAGCGTGGAGCAAAATACGCGTATAGGGATGCTTCGGCCGTTCGAACAGCTCGTCTTTGTCGCCGATCTCCACAATCTTGCCCAGATACATGACCGCAATCCGCTTGCTGACGTACCTCACTGCCCCAATGCCATGGGCAATGAACAAATACGTGAGATTCAAGTCTTTCTGCAGATCGGACAGCAAATTCAAAATCTGGGCTTGAATCGAAACATCCAACGCCGATACAGGCTCATCGCAGACGATCAGCTTCGGCTCGAAGGCAAGCGCCCGGGCAATCCCGATCCGCTGCCGCTGTCCGCCGGAGAATTCATGGGGATACCGATCCTTGTACGAGCGGGGGAGTCCTACCCTCTCGAGCAGCAAGTCCACCTTGCCCCTGACCTCATTTGGCGGTGCCAAACGATGTGCCAGGAAAGGCTCGGCCAAAATCTCTCCGATACGCTTGCGCGGATTGAGTGACGAATAGGGGTCTTGGAAAATTATCTGAAGCTTGGTTCTGATCGGCCTAAGTTCTTTCTGTGTGCGGTGAGTAATATCCTCGTTCTGAAATAAAACCCGGCCCTCATGGGGCTCCTCCAGCCGGACGATTGAACGCCCGATCGTTGATTTGCCACAGCCGGATTCGCCCACCAGCCCAAGAGTTTCTCCCTCATAGATGCTGAGGCTGACATCATCCACCGCCTTGATATGCCCGACGGTTCGGGACAGAATGCCTTTTCTGATCGGGTAATAAGCCTTCAAATGCTCAATCTGAAGCAGCGGGACTTTATGCGGTGAATCTTGTACAGACATACTCATACCCTCGCTTCCTTAAGGGGATGCGTGATCGCCGGACCAGAGGCCAGCCAGCATCTCACACGATGATCGGGGCCAGTCTCTATTAAGGGCGGCGTTTCCTTCCGGCAATGCTCCGTAGCCCAGGCGCAGCGATTATGGAAGCGGCACCCCGCAGGCATTCGCTGAATGGACGGCACCGCTCCGGGGATCGCCGCAAGCCGCCGGACATCGCCCGTCACTCTCGGAATCGCTTCGAGCAAGCCTTGCGTGTACGGATGCCTCGGCTCGCGAAACAAGGTAAACACATCCGCTTCCTCGACGATTTGTCCGGCGTACATGACAACCACTCTATCTGCCATCTCTGCCACGACCCCCAAGTCATGGGTAATGAGCATGATTGCTGCGCCGCTTTCCTGCCGAAGTTCCTTCATCAGCTCCAAAATCTGAGCCTGGATGGTAACATCCAGCGCTGTTGTAGGCTCATCGGCAATGAGCAGCTTGGGCTTGCAGGCCAGTGCCATGGCAATCATTACGCGCTGCCGCATGCCGCCGGACAAATTATGGGGGTATGCCTTCATCAGAGTCTCGGCATGGGGCAGCCCCACTTTGCGCAGCATATCCACTGCCCGGGCTCGGGTCTCCTTGCGGGATAAGGTTGTGTGTTGGCGTATCATCTCCGTCAGTTGGCTGCCAATCGTAAATACAGGGTTCAAAGAGGTCATGGGCTCTTGAAAAATCATGGAGATTTCTCTGCCTCGCAGACGACGAAGCTTGTTCTCCGGCCACACGGCCAGATTCTCTCCGTTGAAGCGTATCTCTCCCTGCTTGATCCGTCCGTGCTGCCCAAGCAATCTCAGAATGGAAAGAGAGGTTACGCTTTTGCCGCATCCCGATTCACCGACAATGCCTACCGTTTCGCCTGCCTTCAGGCTAAAGCTGACCTCATCTACCGAGGTCACCTCTTCCTGTCCGGTCCAGAACACGGTCTGCAGCCGCTCCACCTCCAACAAATTAGCCATTTCCTCTTTACCACCTTTCTCAAGACCCATGACGCATGAGCAAAATCAGCTGCAGCCGCATTTACACGAGAACCGGAGCCCTCACCTCAGCTGGAATCGCCGGCACATAAGGCTTGCCGTTCGTAGATTGGGCAAATTCATGACGGGCTTTGGCCAGCTGTTCCCCGCCATCAGTCAACAACTCGTAGGCCGAGAGAGCCAGCAGCTTGGCTGCATACTGCATCCCTTTCAGCCCTATTCCAGAGCCGAAAGAGGCTGTCGCTTGCCAGGTATGTACCTGGACGCCAACGGGCGCGCAGGTCGTTATGATTTGACCGACAGGGGTGATCCAGGACACGTCGCCCACATCCGTCGACCCGCCGCCTGTTTGCCTTCCCGGCGGTCGAACGTTTGTAAATGCACTCGGAAGCAACTCTCCCCCATCAGCCCCTTGCTCCTGACGGAGCTTTTTGGACAGCTCACGCACAGCCGGGTCAAGGGTACTCACCAGGGAAGCGGCCAAACTCCGGTCTTCATCCGTAAACCAGAGCGGCCCGGCATCCTCCTTCTGCTCGTATAACAGTTGATTCAGCGTATGATTCACGTTCAGCTCATAGACTCCCGCCTTAATTTCCCAAGAGACCTCTGTCTCTGTCATGAGTGCTGCTCCTTGAGCAATCTTAAGCAGACGCTCCAACAGCTCGTCCACCTGCGCTCTGTTCGCTCCGCGCAAGTAGTACCAGACGCTCGCCTGGGCAGGCACGATATTCGGCGCCTCGCCTCCGTTCGTGATTGTGTAATGGATGCGTGTGCCGTCAGGTACATGCTCGCGCAAGTAGTTCGCTCCCACATTCATCAGTTCCACCGCATCCAGAGCGCTTCTGCCCAGATGCGGGGTTGCCCCGGCATGAGCAGCACGGCCCTGGAAGTAAAATTCGACGGACGTCAGAGCCGAGGTCGGTATGCTCCAGGTTGAGTTGGAGCTGCCGGGGTGCCAGGTCAGCGCAGCGTCTAACGAATCGAACACACCGACACGAGCCATATAGGTTTTGCCGGACAGCACCTCCTCGGCCGGGCAGCCGTAATATCGGATTGTGCCGCTTAGCCCTTCTGCCTCGATGCTTTGCTTAAGGGCGATTGCAGCCGCGACACCTGCTGTACCGAGCAGATTATGTCCACATCCATGTCCAGGACCGTTCGGCGTCACAGCTTCCCTGACAGAGCTTACCTTCTGGGAAAGTCCCGGCAGCGCATCGTATTCACCCAACAGTCCGATGACCGGTTTACCCGAGCCATATGTTGCGACAAAGGCTGTAGGTACGCTGCCAACCCCCGATTCGATGGCAAAACCAGCTTCGCGAAGCGCCTGAATTTGCAAGCCTGCTGCAAAAGATTCGGCGTACGCAATCTCTGGGCGCTCCCAAATTTGCCGGGCCAGCTTAGCAAAGGACTCTTTGTGTTCATCCAGCCATGCTACGATATGCTTTTTCCCCACATGCATTCTCCTTTTCGCGTAATCTTCCGCAGTGTTAAGGATTCAAGTCCCACTCATTGACATTGTTATACGTTCCAAGATCAAGCGGTTTGCCGACGGCTACTTTCTTGGAAACAGCGAGCAGCCGCTTCTCTGAATAAACAGCCAGTGCAGGCAAATCCTGATGCAAAATTTCCTGCAGGCGGTTATAAATATCATGCCGTTTTGCCGGATCGGCTTCCGTTTCACCCTGGGCAATCAGCTCGTCCACCTGCTGATTTTTATACTTGAGGAAGTTGCCAGGGTTGCTGCTTTTGAACAGCGTAAAGTATGAGCTAGGCTCGATATACAGATCGCGTGTAAAAATAGTCAGGTCGTATTCGCCCTGACGAACCTTTTGGATTAATGTCGCGAAATCGAACTTCTGCACGTCGATCTTGAGCCCGACATCCTTCAAATTTTGTACCAGTATATCTGCAGCCTGTTCGCGGATTTTGTTGCCTACCGGCACCAGGAAGGTGATCGGTTTGCCGTTGTCCCATTTGGCTTCCTGCAGAAGCTGCTTCGCTTTGTCCGGATCGTATGCATAGTTCTTAATTTCACGGTTGAAATAAGGGTGATAGCTGGGGATTCCACCGTGGATGACTTCGCCCTGCCCTTTTAACAACTGTTCCACAATCAGGCCGCGGTTGAGCGCGTAGGCAATAGCCTGACGCACCTTCGGATCGCTGATTTTCTCGACATTAAAGAACAGCTCAGGCGGTACGGACGGATTGCCAGAGGTCAGCTCGATATTGGAAAAGCTTTTGACCTTCTCATAGTCGGTAATGGGGATTAATCCAACAGGAATGGAATTCATATGAATTTCGCCGGTTTGCAGCTGGGCGACAAGATTCGTGGCGGGCAATACCTTGATAAAAATTTTATCCAGCTTGGCGACACTCCGATAATAATTGGGGTTTTTGACCACTTCGGCGTACTGCCCTTTTGCAAAGCTTGCAAACTTGAAAGCGCCTATCGTCACCTCGGGCTTCTGGAAGTAGGGATGGGTGGCAAGCTGCTCAGGATTGATATCCTTCAACACATGTTTGGGCAAAAAGAATACTTTGGTCCCGAAGCGCTCCTTGAAAATAAGCGGATCAATCGGTGTTTTCGTCTTGACCTCGAACGTATGGTCATCGATAATATGCAAGCCGCTAATTTCTGCTGTTCCCTCATCCAGCTTGCCCGTATCATTCAACCCCTCGATAAAGTTCAGCCGGAAATTGCTCTCCACCTTGGGATGGAGCGCCAATTGAAGCGTAAAGGCGACATCAGCGGTTGTGAACGGCTCATTATCGTTCCACTTGGCTGCCGGATCGAGCTTGATGACAAAAGTTTGACTGTCCTTTGTCTCCACGGACTGGGCGAGCTTGGGCAGGAACTCGAATTTTTCATTAATATCGAGCAGCGAATCATTCAGCAGTGCAAGTACGTTATCAGAAGCCGAGTCGCCCTGGTTATTAATCTGATTCAAGGTGATGGGGGCATTGACAATCCCGATATGAACGACTTTCTCGCTTTGCGGCTTCTCCTTGGCTTCTGTCGGAGTCGTACTTCCTTGCGGCGACACCTGAGCAGGAGCAGGTGGAGCTGAACTAGAAGCGCAGGCGGATAACAACAGAACCAGTGAAGCTAAAAACCCAAGCAACGTGATCCGATAATTATTTTTCATTGAGACAACCCTCCAGATAATAATAATTAATCCAATTGGAAAAGTTTGATATGAGTATAAATTTAACTTTTTTTCCTGTAAACTGTCTAATAGATTATTGCTATTAGTATATAAAGAGGTTCTATATAAAAGGGAAATTTGGACAAGCGTAAACGGCTTTGCCGTCCTTTGACGGGCAAAAACTTCGTTTCGCGGAGAAATAGAAGCCATTTATAAAAAGAACGTTTATAAAGGCTCAACCTGAAAATTAGTGGTTGACATCGAGGAGATAGATAGCAGCGAAGGGGCAGAGGAATTCTGGAGAAACGAACGTGGTCGCCTTGAAAGCCCGATTCCCCCTGCTAGCCTCTATCCTATAAGGGAATCGGGCTTTAACAGCGATCGGAAGAATCCTCTGCCACGCAGCGTCCCCTCCACCTAGTGATCAACCACTAATTTTGGTTTTGAGCTTATAAATGCTTATATTTTAAAAAAAGAACTCCCAATCTGCTGTATGCAGATGGAAGTTCTTGATCCTGAACTATTTATTTGCTTAATTCCCGATTGCTAGCTTAATTGGCTTACGCTCTCTAAATATCGTCAATTCGGTGTACCCTCGCTCGGTCACAGCAGCGGCAGCCTCATCTAGCAGGGTGCCAATATCATCAGGGAAATGGGAGTCCGACGATAGTGTAATCGGAACATGGTACTCTGCAATTACGGACAGGAACATGGGACTTGGACAACTCTCCTCAATCGGGTAGCGGTAAGCAAGCCCCGTATTGACTTCAGTGGCTACGCCATTTGCGATCATTTCTTTCGCTACCGAATGATACAGGGAAAGCAGCTCTTGCTCATTCTCCGGGCGGAAGCCAAAGACCTTCAGATTGTCCGGGTGGGCAATAATGTCGAACAGACCTGAGGCACAAGCCTGACGCAGCAACTCGAAATATTTGGCGTACGTGGGGAGCGGGTCCAAATGGTCAAATTCCGACCGCGTCTCCGGATTATCAAAACCCCAACCCTCCAAGAAATGTACAGAACCGATAATATAGTCCCATTCATATCCTGCCAGCAGCTCCCGAAGTTCCTCTTCGCCGCCTTCAAAGAAATCCGCCTCAATCCCGAGCGCCAGGTCGGGACGGGTTTTCTTCGCTTCCGAAATAAAATTCACGAAATCCGCAATCGACGCCACACACACCTGGTCCAGCCACTTTCTCTGCAATTTGCCGATCTCGCTATCATCCAGCAACATATGCTTTTCATAATAGGGACGGCATTCCCGGAAGCGATATAGATGATCCACGACGCCGAACGCCTGAATGCCCCTGGCGCGCCCTGTTGTCAGATAACGATCCAG
This sequence comes from Paenibacillus roseus, assembly GCF_016424485.1. Taxonomy (GTDB): domain Bacteria; phylum Bacillota; class Bacilli; order Paenibacillales; family Paenibacillaceae; genus Paenibacillus_D; species Paenibacillus_D roseus. The sequence goes on along the minus strand of NZ_JAELUP010000052.1, from coordinate 23,356 downwards.
CCATTCCTCGCTAAAGCAGCCCTGCTGCATTCTACTGCTCAATTGGTTAGAGACATGTTCAATATATTCAAGGCTGCTACGCCCGAATTGATCAGCCAAATCGAATTCCGTGGAGGCCAGCGCCTGGACGGTGCGCGATAGCCATCGCAGTGAATAAGGACCTTCTTCAAGATGAAAATGCATGTCAACCTTCATTGGCCGCCCTCCATTCTAATGTTCTCATTCCCGTAAAGTTACCTGCTTTGCCCAACTGCGGGATCAATCATCGCCGCGGACGGCTCGATACCAAGATAGCGGCACATCAGGGGAGCCATGATCAGCTGAGACAATGCGCCCCATTCATTCGGCGCCGCATCGAATGGCAGGCCGCCCCACACATACAGCGGCACATTGCGTTCCTCCGGCTCTGTGCCCCCATGCTGCCCCATGGCATTCATCCCATGGTCGGAGGTGACAATTACTTGATACCCCTGCGCTGTCCATAAAGGAACAAGTGATGCGAGGATGCCGTCAGCTATGCGTACAGCACCTTCATACTGCTTGCTCTCTCCGCCATGCTTGTGTCCAGCGTCATCAATATTCATCGAGTGGATGTATAAGAAATCCGGGTCATATGTCGTACGCAAGTATTCAGCATCCAGGAACAGATGCGTGTCCGGATAATGATCCTCAAAGTAAAATATTCCGTGCTGAATCGCCTTGTCTGCATCATGCTGATGACGGTCGGCAATCAGGTTAAAGGGCGCGGAGTTGTACAATTCGCTAACCCAATGATAGGCCGCCGCAGCCGTGGTCAGACCTGCCTGTGATGCCAAATGAAATACACTCTGTTCATGGCTTAGCCGCACCACATGGTTAGCGGCAATACCGTTTCGTGCAACCGGGGTGCCTGTGAGGAGGACCTCATATAGGGGGCGGGAGAGGCTGGGAAGCTCGGATTGAACTGGATAACAGCTCGCTATCCCCTGTTCCACCAGATGCTCTACATACCCCAAGTACTTGCGCGCAGCATCATATCTCAATCCATCCAGAACAACGACAATGAGCTTTTGACGTGACTTCCCCATCATACTCCCCCTTATTTAGCTTCGATCCAATGAACATGATGGCTTTTGAGCATGACTGCCCATTCCTTCGGAGCCGGAATATTACTTACAATAAAATTAGCCTTATGCAAAGGGGCAACCTCCGTAAAGGCTTCCTTGTCGAGCTTGGAGTCGTCAGCCAGCACAATCGTCTGGTTTGCGGACTCCATCATCCGTCTGGACATCACGGCCTCATCCAGATCGTAGTCGCTGATGCCTCGTTCCAGGGAAATGCCGCCGACTGAAATAAACGCTTTATCCACACGGAACTGAGAGATTGCACCCTCGGCCAGCGGACCAGAGATCGACTGCTGCTCCGGGTTCAACTCTCCCCCAATGACAATAATTTTGCCGGAAAACTTCCCGCTGCTGACAGCCTCCATCAAATGATAGGCAACCGCTACAGAGTTCGTTAGGATCGTAAGCCGCTCGCGTCCGGCAATCGCCTTGGCCAATTCCAGTGTCGTTGTCCCGACATCAATAGAAATTGTATCGCCGGATTCGATCAACTCCGCCGCAGCGCGCCCGATCCGTGCCTTCTCCTCCGCTCTCACTTGCTGGCGCTGCAAATAGGGCGGTTCATAACTCAATGGCTTAAGGAGCACTGCCCCGCCATACACACGCCTCGCGATACCCTCCCGCTCCAGCACAACCAGATCGCGGCGGACGGTTTCCTCCGAGATGGTCAAACGCAACGACAGTTCAGTGACTTTAACCTGTCCTTCAAGTCTTAATTGCTCTGTGATGACTCGTTTGCGTTCTTCCGATGAAATTGACATTGCGCTTACGCTCCTTCCTTCTCCAAATGCAAGAGCCGGGAAGCATCGAGCGCAATGCTGACCGGACTATTCTGGCCAACTCGCAGCGAACGGCTGTCATTGAGCGCATCAATCGTCAGTCTCACACCTGCAGCTAGAACCGAATAGCGGAGCACGTTGCCAAGTATCGTGGTCGAGTGGACGGTACCGTCCACAATATGCTTTCCTGTACCAATAGCTTCGCTGCGCGTCTCCTCGCTCAGCAGGACGACAGATTCGGGACGAATGGCGAAGCTCTCCGACCCGCTATCCACTTGACCGAACAGGCTGAGCACCTCGGGACGAGTGAGCACATTATAGCTGCCCATGAACCGAGCAACGAATTCTGTGCGCGGCGTCGTATAGATCGCCTCCGGCGTTCCCTCTTGTACGATATTTCCCTTATTCATCAGACATACCCGGTCAGATACAATAAGCGCTTCTTCCTGATCGTGGGTAACGAATATCGTGGTCATGTTAAACCGTTTTTGAATCTCGCGGATTTCCGTCCGCAAGCTTTTGCGAATTTTGGCATCCAGTGCGCTGAGCGGCTCATCCAGCAGCAGCACCTTCGGCTGAACAGCCAGCGAGCGGGCGAGCGCCACGCGCTGCTGCTGACCGCCGGACAACTGCCTTGGGTAATGATGCCGTTTATCCTCAAGATCAACAATGGCAAGAAGTTCATCCGAGCGTTTGCGCCGCTCTTCCTTGGAAGCCCCTCTCATCTTCATGCCGTATTCAATGTTCTCACTGACGGTCATATTCGGAAACAGTCCATACGATTGAAAGACCATCCCGATTTCCCGGTTGCGCGGCGGAACATGGACAATATTTTTTTGCGCCAAAATAATTTGCCCCTCATCAATTTCCGTCAGGCCGGCGACGCAGCGAAGCAATGTGCTCTTCCCGCATCCAGAAGGACCCAGCAGGGTTACCATTTCACCTTCGGCGATTTTCAGATTCACATGATTCAGCACATTGGCATCTCCAAACTGCTTGCGGATGCCTTGCAGTTCCAGATAGGCGCTCATCCTTCAATCCCCCTGTTCATTTTCTGGCCAAGCTTCATCAGGATCATGGACAGCGCGAGGATAAACAGGAAATACGAAATCGCAATGGCGCTCGCCAAATGCCCGCTCTCCCCGAGACGCTGATACAAATACACCTGAATCGTCTGAATATGCCCGCCTACCAGCATGTTAGTCAGTACAAACTCACCAAATAATACGGAGAAGGACAACAGCGTCGAGGTAATAATGCCCGGCCATATGTTCGGCAGAATGACATTGATAAAAGCCCTCGTCTGGGTTGCGCCCAGCAGCTCCGCCGAGTGCAGCAGATCGACCGCAGATACGGTCAGCAAGCTGTTGCGTATCCCCTGATACATATAAGGCAGAATGACGATGAAATACGCGCCAATCAAAATATAGGCTGTTCCTGCGATATTAATCGGTCCTTGGGAATACGCCCGGATGAGTCCTACTGCGGCGACTACGCCGGGGACAGCGTACGGGAGGACGACGATTCCTTTCATAAAGGACTCCCATTTCGGAAAATACACGGTAATGACAAACACCGCCGGCAGCATGACAACTAGACTGAGTGCTACACTGATGGCACATAAGTAAAAGGATTTCCACAACGCATCCAGAAACCGAACATCTCCGAACAATTGACTGAACCACTCCAGCGTCCAGCGCTCTGGCAATATCGTCGCCTGCCACTCCTTGGCAAATGCATAAAGGAAGGTAGCCAGCAGCGGAAGCAGCAAGTATACCATAAGCACGGTTACAACGACGCGATGCGTCCATCCGGCCTTCTTCACATTTTCCATTAGAGCTCCTCCTTCACGACCGGCGCCCATAGCCGCAGTCGCTTCCGGTGTTTGCGCGCCGAAACAGATGCAGGTCCCGACTGGAACAATTGATTGCGCTGAGTCATCTTATGGTTGAGATAGACGGCCAGCAAAGTCGTCAGCGCCAAAATAACAGCCAGAACATTGCCAAGCTGCGGCTCATTGATGACATTGCCTGCTACCAGCGAACCGATCCGGATTGCCAACAGATTATAGTTACCGCCAACGAGCGCATAAGCTGTCGCATAGGCTCCCATAGCGTTCGCGAACAAAATGCCGATCGTCCCGAACACCGCCGGCATCAGAACCGGTATCCCGACTGTTCTCCAGAATTGCCAGTTGCTTGCTCCGAGCAGGGAAGCCGCTTCCTTCCACTGTTCGCGGATACCATAGTAGGAAGGATACAGCAGCAACAGCGCCAGCGGAATCTGAAAGTAAATATAGACCAGAATCAGTCCTGTCCAGCTATACAAGTCAAAGCTGGCGAATACATCCCATCCCCACTGTTTGAACAACAGCGTGAACACGCCATTGCTGCCAAGCAGAATAATATAAGCAAAGGCGAGCGGCACACCTGCAAAATTCGACGTCATATTGGATAGCATCAGCAGACGGTCGCGTACTCTCGGCGCGAATCGCGTAATGGAATAAGCACACAAAAGGCCGATTACAATCCCGGCAATGCTTGAAGTAACGGAAATCATTAAACTGTTCTTGATCGCTTTCAGATAATAATCACTGGTTAACACCCTCGTATAATACTCAAGTGTAAAGCCTGCACCTTTCTCTGCTTTAACACTGCCTGTTAACATCGACAAAATCGGTGCCAATTGAAACGCCGCGATCATAATCGCAAAGGGAATCAGCCCTGCAAAAATCCACCGGTTTCTCCGTTTCATGTCCTTCCCATCCTCCAAGAGCAAGTCCTCAATTAAAAGCAAGGGAGTGTCTCCGGCCTGAAGATGAAGACACTCCCTTGCAAGGCATATGACATGCTTGTTTAGTTCATATGGACAAGTACACGTTCTTGCCACAGCTGAGGTATTTTCTTCGCTGTCTCTTCCCATACTTTGTAGTCGCCTACAGGCTTCACATTCGCATATTGTTCTTTAGGCAGCAGTTTGGCCGCTACATCGTCCGGCAGCTTGACACTTTCACGAATCGGTCTTGCATAGCCTTTGGCCAGATTGATTTGTCCGGCATCGCTCAGAATATATTCACGCGCCAGCTTCGCTGCGTTCGGATGCGGGGCATACTTGTTGATGATTGTCGCATAGCCGCTCACGACGCTGCCCTCTTTCGGGATGGAGACGTTGAACTTTTCCTTGCCAAGCTGATCACTGTAGTTAAGCGCGTTGAAGTCCCACAGCAGAGTTACTTCCACTTCGCCCTTCTCAATGTTCGCCAAGCTGGCTTCGGCATTGGACAGACGGCCTTTCTTGGCAAGGTCCTCGAAATACGCGATACCCGGCTCAATATTAGACTCATTTCCGCCGAATGCGATTGCAGCAGCGAGTACCGCCATTTGTGCTTGCGCCGCTTTTGTAACGTCGCCCACGATAATTTTATAGTTGCCGTTCTTCAGGTCTTCCCAGCTCTTAGGCGCATTGGAAACCAGCTTCGTATTGGTCAGGAAGGAGATGGAGCCCTGGTAACCAACTATCCAATGTCCATCCTTATCCTTGGCCCATGCCGGAATCTCGTCCCAATAGGAGGTTTTATACGGCTGTGTTACACCTTTCTCTACAGCAACCGGACCGAATGCGATACCCACGTCCCCGATGTCTGCGGTCGGTTTGCTTTTTTCCGCTTCGAACTTGGCGATCTCTTCCGCACTAGACATGTCCGTGTCTGTATGCTTCAAAGAATATTTGCTCTCCAAATCCGCCCAAGTATCTTTCCAATTCGCCCAGGAATCCGGCATCCCGACACTTGCGATCGCGCCTTCTTCCTTCGCATTCTTCTCCAGATCGGCAACAGAGATTTTCTCCGTCTGAGCTGGAGCTTCTCCGTTAGCCCCACCCTTGCTGTTTGTACCCCCACATGCTGCCAGCATTAACACGAACACAGACATGATCAGACCGAAAAACAGTTGTTTTTTCACCCAAGGTTTCATGATCCTTCTTTCACTCCCATGTGAATTATTGTGGGTTGTCCAGGCATTGTTGTTGTTTTTGACCCAACTCGAGTATAGATCATGTTTATTTTCCGAAGATTATCCGAATGATCGCGATTTGTTAAACTAATAATAATTTGCGCTAGTCTTACGACAGCGAATAGGGCTGTTTCTTAAACGTAAAGGCATTGTCGTCCTTTAAAGGGGTAAAGCTTCGTTTCTCGGAGGAATAGAAGCCATTTACAAAGGGAAATTTACGGCTCAACCGAAAAATTAGGGCTTGGCAGAGAGGCCCAGCACTAATCTTGGTTTTGAGCCCAATTTATAAATGCTTATAATATAAAAAGCGGCCCGCAAGGGGGACTTTTTGCAAAGTATCCGCCTTGCGGGCCGTTATGATTGTCGGCCTATCTATCGTTCAGGTCAGTGCCAGGCAACATCGGCAGCCGCTATTGTGCTTTCCGACGGAGCATCATACCAAGAAGCAAATACTCTAGTTAAAACGCACCACTGTCCCGTAAGCAAAAATCTCCATCACCTGCTTCTTCCCTGTAAATCCGTCAGCAACAGCAACACGATATTCGAACTGGCAGTTGATGACCGCTGTCCTTTAAGCTGCTCACATTTTAATGGCTATCTGGTTCTGTTCTTTTTCCGAACCGAAACTTTATTGAGTTAGAAAGGGGCCTTTACAGTTAAAGGATGCTCTTCTGCAACCAATTCAGCCGCGGCGGCATTCGCCCTGACTTGCGCTTCGTCCTTGCAACCCGGAATTACACACGTTACCGCATCATGCTTGAGGCACCACGCCAGCGCCCAGCGGGCCATATCTATACCATCCGGCACCTCGTTCTGCTGAATCTCCTGCACCTGCCGCAGGCGCGATGAAGTTTCTTCCTGGTTATGACTTTTGCGGACATCATTGTCGGGGAAGATCGCGCCCGGCTTGTACTTGCCGCTTAAGTAGCCGCTGGCAAGCGGCACACGTGCGAGTACACCAAGGTTGTGCCGGATGCAAGCCGGGAAGACTCCCTCTTCAGGCTGCTGTTCGAGACGATTATAGACGACTTGAATCGTGCTGGCATTAATTTGAGGAGACGAATTTACCTGATGAAGGCTGTTCTTCTTGTTGAGCGAAAGGCCGAGATGACGAATTTTGCCCGCTTGTACTTGCTTGTCCAGCATTGTCCACAATTCGTCACTGTCGAAGGCCTCATCCGGACCGGAATGGAACTGGTACAAATCGAGATAGTCCGTTTGCAGGGCGCGAAGCGAGTCTTCCAACTGCTGCTGAACATCCCCAGCCGAATACTGGTCTGTGCGGTTGAGATGACTATGAAATTTATGGCCAAATTTCGTAGCGATTACCCAGTCCTCCCGCTTGCCGTTGCGCAAATACTCTCCAATCAGAGCCTCGGACAAATGGTCGCCGTAACATTCGGCAGTATCGATCAGATTAATCCCTACTGATTTGGCCGTATCCAGTATGCCGTTGACTTCAGATTGGGAGTAGACTTTCCCCCATTCGCCGCCAAACTGCCAGGTACCCAGACCAATGACAGACACATCCAGATTGGTACGCCCCAATTTACGATATTTCATCCCCATATCACTCCTTTTCAGGTAGCATAATCGATTTGCCCGGTCAGAGCAAGGAGAGGCGAAATGATGTTTTGCCCGTCAAAGAACGGCAAAGCCGTTTACGCTTGGTCATCGCTTGACTGCCAACATCCACTTCATTTTATTTTAGGAAATTACAGACATTTGAGGCGTAAATATAGGTTATTTCAAGGAAATTAAATGATTTGGGAGCGATATGTTAGGTAACCAGCATATTTTGATATTTTGTTTGTTGTTTTATTAAATAGATTAGCTATAATAAAGAACAATTCCAACTTTATCAACAGGGATAATCAGAAATATTTCATATTGTTAACCCACTGGTCAAAGTCGACATCCGGCATGACAGTGGCCTGTCGGATTCACAGCCAAGTTGAATATATGAATCGCTCACCAGATGACTGGCAGCTGATGCAGACCTCAGGTCTCATGAACAAAGTCTTCCGGGCGGGCGATCAGAGCCGTTTCTTCACGGAAGAGACGGCTTTTTCATTTGCAAGCCAAATATTTAACCCCCAAAGGACCGTTAAATGGCAACTTGCCTGCTTCTGCAAAGAGCGAACGGCGGAGCTGAAAAAACAATTATAGAGAGGAAGAAATGAATATGAGTCAGATTATTGCGGAGAAGGACTTTTTAAGTAAGGCGGAGGAGCTTGCCCGATATTTTGAAACGGATGCGTCCGAGCGCGACAAGGAAGGAGGGACACCGAAGGCGCAGCGTGACGCCCTGCGGGAAAGCGGTCTGTTGAATGCGCTAATTCCGCAGAAGTGGGGCGGCCTCGGACTTCCTTGGTCATCCGTGATGGCGATTACGCGCATTCTCTCCACGGCGGACTCATCCCTCGGCCATTTGTTCGGTTATCATCATCTGGCGATTTCCTATACGTTGCTCGGACACGATCAGGAATATGCCAAGCGGCTGCTGGAACAATCAGCGTCGCATCATTGGTTCTGGGGCAACGCCACCAATCCTTTGGATCAAGGTCTGGCCATTGTAAGACGGAATCATCCGGACGAAGGCTTCATTGCGAACGGGTCAAAATCGTTCGGCTCCGGTTCGCCGGATTCTGATGTGCTTACTCTCATATGGGCCGACTCTGACAATCGTGAGAATTATTTCTTCGGCAATATCCCCACAAGACGCGAAGGCATTACGGTTCATGACGACTGGGATCATATCGGCCAGCGGCAAACCGGAAGCGGAACGGTCAGCTTCCATAATGTGATCATTCATCCCGAAGAGACCTCTCCCCTGATCTTTAATGCGGAAATACCGTTTAGCACAATCGGATCGCTTTTATCACAAAGCGTGCTTACGCAAATTTTCGTCGGTTGCGCGCTCGGAGCGCTGAAGGAAGGCAAACGGTACACTCGCGAGAAAACCCGGGCCTGGGGCGCGTCAGGTCTAGATTCTGCTTCCGATGATCCCTATATCCTGCGCAATTACGGCGAATACTGGACGGAGACAGCAGCGGCAGAAAGTTTGGCGGACCGCGCCTTGGCCAAAATCGATGCGATATGGGAAAAGGGCAACGCGCTCACCTGGGAAGAGCGCAGCGAAGCGGCGGCCCTCACTGCAGCCGCTAATGTGTTCGCAGGCAGAGTCGGCCTTGAGGTGACCAGCCGCTTCTTCGAAGCGATGGGAGCGCGTTCGGCTGCACGCGACTTTGGATTTGACCGGTTCTGGCGAAATGTTCGGACGCACACGCTGCACAATCCGGCCGATTACAAGCTTCGCACTGTCGGCAACTGGCATCTGAATGAAAAAGGGCCAATCCCGACCAGCTACTCATGATGATTTCAGCTTGACTCACAACCCCAAACGGTAAATTCATAAGGAGCAATGTACACATGAAAACAAGAGCTGGTCTGATCTCATTGCTTATTCTATCGATGGCGGCGCTCGCTGCTTGCGGCCAGGCCGACTCCGGCACAAAAGCAACAACGACGGCCGCATCGGCGGATCATCCTGTCACGGTCAGAATTGGAATGGTCGATTTCCCTCCCTACAACGAAATCATCAACCTGGTAAAGGACAACTTGAAGAAGGAAAACATCAATCTGGAAATCAAGGCGTTCACGGATGTGACAATCCCGAATCAGGCGCTCAACAACAAGGAAATTGATCTGAATTACTTTCAGTCGGAGAGCTATCTGGAGCAATTCAACAAAAGCAACAACATGGATCTGGTGCCGTTAACCGTCACCTTCTCTGGAATTTTCGGATTGTATTCCAAAACATACAAAAGCATAGATGAGGTTCCGGAGGGCGCGACGATTTCGATTCCGGCAGACCCTGCCAACAGCGGTCGATCACTTGCCCTCCTTAACGAGCACGGGCTCATCAAACTGAAGGATGGCGTCGGTGTTCATGGCTCGAAACAAGACATTTTGGAGAATAAGAAGAAGTACAAAATCGTCGAGATTGATCAAATGCTGCTTCCGCAGGCGTACAACGATTCCGACCTGACGGCGATGCCGAGCACCTATGCGTTGCAGGCAAAGCTGGTTCCGTCCAAGGATACGCTCATTAGGGAAGGCGCCTTCTATGGCAATGATTTCTTTATTGTGCTGGCCGCCCGCAAGGATAGTCAGGATGACGCGAATATTCAAAAGGTAGCCAATGCGTTTCAACATGAGGACGTGAAAAAGCTCATCAGAGAAAAATATGGTGATGCATTTTTCTGGAAGAAGGAGTAATTGCTGCCGATGACTAACCCGCTAAACAAGGAGGTACCCGAATTGAAAAAACAAATTCATCTGAACGCGTTTGAAGTGAATGGTCCGGGCCATCTTAACGATGAACTGTGGGCGCACCCGGAAGATGAGCGCACCCGGTACAAAGACCTGTCCTATTGGCTCGAACTGGCGCAACTGCTTGAGCATGGCAAGTTCGACGCAATTTTCCTTGATGATGTGTTTGGGGTATACGACCCAGACGGGCAGGAGAGCGATCCGGCCTCCCACAACAGCGGACAATTGCCAGCGAATGACCCGATGCCAGTCATCGCCGCGATGGCAACAGTTACACAGCATCTCGGGTTTGCGCTGACTGCCTCAACGACCTATGAGCAGCCTTTTTCTTTTGCGCGCCGCATCTCTACCCTTGACCATCTGACCAAAGGGCGGCTTGCCTGGAATATTGTAACTTCGACGCTGCACAGTACTGCGAACAATCCAGGGCTCGATCAGCCGTTAGGGCGTAATGACCAGCATGAGCTTGGGGAAGAGTTTCTCAAGGTATGCTACAAACTATGGGAACTGAGTTGGCAAGATGACGCGGTCGTCAAAGACTGGGGCAACCGCCTTTACGCCGACCCGGACAAGGTTCATTTTATACATCATAAGGGTGCGCATTTCAATGTTGCGGGACCTCATCTCAGCGAACCGTCGCCACAGCGCACACCCGTGCTTTTCCAGTCTGGAACATCAACACTGGGTCGCGAATTCGCAGCCAAGCATGCTGAGGGCATCTTCATCGTAGGTAATCAGCCGGATACTATCCGGCTTGATGTCGAGGAAATCCGGAGGAAGGCGGCGGCGTTCGGCAGAAAGCCCGAGCATGTGAAGCTGTTCGGTCAGTTAACCGTTGTCACCGGACGAACCAGAGAAGAGGCCGAACGGAAGTTCGTGAATTATTCTCCAGGTTATTATGATAGCTCCGGTCTGCTGATCGTTGGCGACCCCCTGGAGGTAGCTGACCAGATGGAGCAATGGATAGCCGAGACCGGACTTGACGGCTTTAACCTGACGCAGATCGTGTCACCCGGTACGTTGCGGGACTTCGTAAAGCTGGTCGTACCGGAACTGCAGCGAAGAGGCATCTATCGCCAGGAATACGAGCCCCCTTACACCCATACGCTGCGTCAGCGTCTGTTCGGCGAACAACACGGCAAGCTATCTCAGGACCACCCAGTATTAAACTTGATAAGGAGAGAACGTAGCCATGACATCATCCATCAATGAGCGCCGTTTGACTGCGAGAAGAATACAGACTGACGAAGAGGCATTGCAGATCGCCCGCGAATACGCCGCCATTATTAGCAAGGAATCCTCTCAGCGGGATCGCGAGCGGAGACTCCCGTTTGATGAAATCCGCCTGTACGCGGAAAGCGGGCTTTTCGGAGTGTTCGTGCCGAAGGCATACGGGGGTCCGGGCGTCTCTGCGGTTACGCTAACGGAGATATTCCGAATCATCTCGCAGGCCGATTCTTCCATCGGGCAAATTCCACAAAATCATCATATGTGCATTCAAATGCTAGAAATTCTTGGAACAGAAGAACAAAAGTCGTTCTTCTTCTCTCAGGTGCTGGATGGAGCGCAGTTCGGCAATGCGGTGTCAGAGCGTGGCGTAAAAGGCGTCAGTCAAATAAAAGACGTCTTGCGCATGCAAACCCGTCTGGCAAGCAGCGAGAACGGCGGGTATGTACTAAACGGGAAAAAGTACTATTCTACCGGCGCGCTGTTCGCCCAGTGGATACCGGTCATGGCGGCCAATGATGAAGGGCATTTGACCATGGTCTTCGTCCCTCGTCACGCCCCAGGCGTGACGGTAATCGATGATTGGTCAGGTATCGGTCAACGAACGACGGCTAGCGGCACCGTATTGTTTGAGCAAGTTGAGGTTTTAGACGAGTGGGTGCTTTCGAACCGGAAATCCGTCGATCTGGAATATTTCTCCGGAGCATTCACCCAAATTATGCACGCCGCCATAGATGTAGGCATTGCGCGAGCTGCTCTGGAAGATGCGGCGGAATATGTGAGAAACCAAGCGGGCAATGGGTCGGAGCCGATTGACGATGCTTATATTGTGCACCGCTTTGGCGAACTCGGGATTAAGCTGAACGCTGCCGAGGCGCTTCTGGAGCAATGCGCCCGCTCGATCGACCGGGAAAATGAGCTGATCCGCAATGAACTTGAGGAGAAGCGGGAACAAATTACGGAGATGGTCAAGCATACGTCACTGCTTGTCGCCTCACTAAAAGCCGTTGCCACCGATACTGCAATCGAATTAACGAACGCGTTCTTTGAATTGGCGGGCACCTCTTCAATGGATGAAAAATATAATTATGACCGCCATTGGCGCAACGCCCGCATTCATACCCTGCATGATCCGGTCCGCTGGAAACTGTATCATGTTGGCAACTGGTACTTGAACGGCGTGCTGCCTAAACGTCAGCTTAATCTGTAAGGAAAGGAGCAAACTCATGAGCAAGCAACTGCACTTGAATGCATTTGAAATGAATTGCTTGGGCCATTTAGCTCATGGCTTATGGTCGCATCCCGCTGATCAGCGGCGACACTATACCGATCTATCCTTTTGGACTAATCTGGCGAAACTTCTGGAGCGTGGCAAATTCGACGCTGTATTTATTGCTGACGTGCTGGGCATCTATGATGTGTATGGCGAGGGAAAGGAACCGGCCGTGCGCAACGCTGTTCAGATTCCAGCGAACGATCCGTCGCTGGTCATTCCGCCGATGGCAGCCGTGACCAAACATCTGAATTTTGTTGTGACGTCAGCCACGACTTATGAACATCCTTATGCTTTTGCCCGAAGAATATCAACATTAGACCACCTGACCAAAGGACGTATCGCCTGGAATATTGTCACCTCCTACCTCCCGAACGCAGCGCAAAATTTTGGGCTGGATACGATGATCGGCCACGATGAGCGGTACGATATTGCCGACGAGTATTTGGAAGTCGTCTATAAGCTGTGGGAAGGGAGCTGGCAGGAGGACGCTGTCCTGACAGATAAGAAAAATCGCAAGTATTCCGATCCTTCCAAAGTTCATTCGATTCGGCATAAGGGCAATTATTTCAATGTGCAGGGTCCTCATCTGAGCGAGCCGTCTTTGCAGAGAACACCCGTTCTTTATCAAGCAGGCACTTCTCCACGGGGCAAAGTATTCGCAGCTCGTCATGCCGAAGGCATATTTATTGGCGGCACGGATACTGCGCTGATGAAAAAGCAGATCGCCGACATCCGCCGACAGGCTGAGGAACAAGGACGCGATCCGGCGCAGCTGAAATTTTTTACAGGCCTGACACCGATTGTCGGGGCGACAAAGGAGGAGGCGCAGCGCAAGCTGGAGGAGTTCACTTCCTATTATTTGCACGAAGGCGGGCTTGTCCACTTCAGCTCCGGTTCCGGTTACGATCTGGCATCGTATGCCCAGGATTACTTTGACGGTTCAGGCAACAATCACGTACAATCAGCCATGGACCGCTTCTCCAAGAATGCGCTGAATCCAAGGACAGTCAAAGAAATTATTGCGTCGTTAAGCAAAATTGGCAGCATGGGCCTGGTGGCCGTAGGAACACCGGAAGAGGTGGCTGACCGAATGGAGCAATTGGTGGAGGACGTCGGCCTCGACGGGTTCAATATTATGCAAGTAGTCTCACCTGGAACACTGGAAGACTTCGTTGATTTGGTTGTACCCGAATTACAGCGAAGAGGCATTTACAGAAAGGAATACCAGGAGGGTACCCTGCGTGAGCAATTGTTCGGCCAAGGCAACAGGCTTCTCCCTGCTTCCCATCCCGCCGCAAGCTTTAGAGAATTAAGCGTCAACAGCTCGTAATTGGTCCAGAGATTTTAAAAAATAAAACATTCCCTTATTATAACATATTTAGTATAATAATTAGTAGAAGGGTTCATAAAACTCAATAGAACGCTGGCCAGCATTCACTTCCAGATTTCCTTCTACTACTGCCCTTGAAAGGAAGAGTATTATGAAAATAAAGAAGTTAATGGCTCTGATGCTGTCAGCTGTTATGCTCATTACGTTCGCGACTGCCGCCAATGCTAACCCGATCTCCAACACGAATGTGATTACCGGGCAAGGCAATTTGAAAATTACCGGAACTGCGTATTTTGCCCAGGGGTCCCCAGTTGGCCTTATTATTGCATACGTATACCGGCTGGAAAATGGCTCAGAGGTATTTATAGAAAGCAACCGTTCGGATGTTTTCACCAATCCTACAGTCCATAACTACACGATTAATTTTAATACCGTATTTCCACCCGGAACCTACATTATCCGAATCAGTTACGCCGGCTCTCTCAATTATCTCACAAATTACCCATCGTTCTCTTAACAGCATTTCAGCCAAAGTTCTGGCCATGCAATTCTGCATAGTCTTCAATACGCTTAAACTTACGATTAAAAAACAAAGCAGATGACCGCTGACATCATCAGGGATCATCTGCTTTTATAATCAACTTCACTGCTCTACACTTGTATATACAACTGTTATAAAATAAAACCTCGCACATTCACCTGTTTATCTTGGAAAAATTAAGTCACGGCGCTTAGTCGTTGACCTGCAAATGTCACTGAAGCGTATAAGTCTTGCCGGCTTGTGTTTCAAAAGAGATGACGTTCGCCGACAACTGCCATTCAATTGGCGTTCGTTGATCACCATCTACTTCTACGATAGAGAATTCTTTGTTCGGCCATGGATTGAAGATGCGGCAAGTTTTGCCCTTCTCGCTTTTAATATCAACATGCGTGATGTTCTCATCCGCTAGCTTGCTTGATACAACGAAGGCTCCAACCGCTCTTAAGTCCTTAAAGCTGGCATCTTTGTCCTGTGGCCAGACAGGGAACAATCGGATTGCCTGCTCATGACTTTGCAGCAGCATTTCGTTAATGGCCGAAGGCACGCCGCTACAGCACTCAATGCCGCCTCCACCGAAGAAGATGAACAGGTTCGGGAAGCTATGCTCCAAACACTGGTGGCGAAGCTGGCGCAAAATAATCTCAGGGTCATAACCGACGCGTGCCGCAGCGGTAAATATGGTTGGGAATCCGTTATAATCTGTCCAGCGATTAATAACCGTAATGGTATCCTTGGCAATCTCGAGAAGCTTTGGATCTGAATCAAGGCCAATCCCGCCAGCAGGCCATATGTGCTGAATTGCTAACGTATTATCCTCCCACCATTCAGTCCCCTGCTCGGTTAACCGGAATATCGTTTTCCCCTCACGTTCAAACGTCGGATAGGCGCTAATATGCTGTACGATATGGCTCCACTTCTCGCGGCGATTCGCATCGAGATTTAAGTGTTCCGAAATTTCCAGCAGCCCTTTAAATAACAACCGGATAAGCGCTAATGAAAGGATAGGGTTCATATCCTCCATGCCGCGGTCCCAATTATCATCGCTGTGCGACTCCGTATAGGTTCCGACTTCATGAATAGAATCGCGGTAAATCACGTAACGGCCCTCTTCGAAAGTCAGATAATCCTCCCAAAAATCAGCAACCTCAGTCAAAAATGGATACACAAAACCGGCATACTCTAGATCATACGTATAGTAAAACCGCATCAACATATTGACTGTACTCAGAGCTGTGTTGCTTTTTTGCCCCAAAAACATATGGCCGTTCTCGTACGGCGTCGTACACAATGCAGTAGGCAAACCTTTCGGGCCAATACCGACATCGTAATAGAGTCCTTTGCGACCCAAATATTCATCCGCATACCGGCGGCCGTTCGACATATACTCGATCAGCGGTGTATCATACGGTTCGCTCAATTCAACGTGGTTGGATGAATAGACTCCCCACCATGGGGCCTGGTAATTATAATTCAGGTGGTAATCGCCCGCCCAAGCAGGGGTATCCGTCGTGATCCAATTGCCGAATAAGCCTGGAGCAAATTTCTTGTTGCGGCTACAGCAAGCCATGATGTAATGGGAACCATACCAGAATTTCTCCAGCAGTTCATCCCCGATTTCTATGGAAGACTTTGCCCAGAACTGACTCCACCATTGGACATGCTCCAAACGCAATGACTCTATCCGGTTCTCATCGGTTCGTTCTACTTTCCCAACTGACTCTTGTATATCGTTTTCCTCTTCATGATTCGTCGCTACATAGGCAACGATATATTGTTTGGTTCCCGGTTGCAGTTCAAACAAATGGCTGCCCGCGGAACAGCTCATAGCAATAACACCTTCAGTTGGCCATTCGATATCCTGACCGGTAAATTTACGTGTTGCCCATGCAACGTCGCCATATTGCCCATGCTCGGTTGTCGATTCATTCCCTTGATGCACCCACAAGTCCAGCTTCACCGAAACCGCTTGTTTTTCGCAGCTCAACTCCACGATTAACGCATTTTCTGTTGCGGGGACCCAGGAGGTCATGGTGACTGACGCTGCGGCTCCATGAAATGTCGACACGACATTAGCTTCATTCAGCCGCTGCTCGCTGTAATATGAAGCATTGGCCAGATCGGGGATATGAATATCGATTCCGCCTAGCAAGCACGGGCCTCCATTTGGATACATCAGCTTCGCTTTCCAAAAATCCGTTTTGGATATCCATAGACGCTGATGCTCAGGATTTCCGCTAGTGGTAACACCGAGATCGCCGTTTCCAATTACCGGGCCATCGACAACTTTGTCCGTAGGGACTATTTTCGGTGGTTCTGTGAAGACCCCCTTATACTTATCCAATCTCTTTTTCCATTCCACAGCTTCCATACCCTAACACCACCAATTTTGAAAGTTCGAATGTATGTCTGTCTAATAATAAGCAATAGGATTGCAGAACGATTTTCAAATGTTTCCGCTTACAATACACAATACAATTTATTGAACATCTGTGTCAATGTATTATTAAAAAAGTCGATTTTTTTCAAAATTTATAATACAAAAATCCAATAAACCTTAATATTTTCACATTAAAATGTACGCAAGTGCAAACATTCTTTGCCATCCTTAGACAGGTAAAAGCAACATTCTCCTCAACGCTTGGAGTGCATTCAGGTTGGAATCGAGTGAACAGAATCCCCTATGTATATTTTAGAGTTGCACACTTGACCATAAGAATATTGTTCCTCAGTGCTATCTATCAAATTCAGCAACAGTCTAGCGGCACATTGTCCCATTTCATAAAAGGGTTGATTAACCCCTGTTACATTTACTTTATGAATACGGTTTAAATTCTCGGCATCATACGTTACCAGTGATACATCTTCAGGTATCCGATAATTCAAATTTTCGAAAGAACGAAGAGCAGCTTCGGCAATTTGATCATTCGCGGTAAATACGGCCGTGAACCTCATCTCTTTCATTTTTTTTCTTAAAAATTCACAGTATCTATCAAATTCATCGGTAAAATCTTCATATTGGGTTGGAATAAAGACTTCAAATTCATCGTTGTATTCCAGGTTAGAGTCTAAAATCGCCTGTTTAAATCCCAAAAGCCGCTCATTCACCGTACTTATATTCGAATTTTTAATAAATAATATGCGGCGATGCCCGCGCTCAATCAACATCTTGGTCAAGTTATAAGCACCCGCAATATTATCGCTTGTTACATATGGAATATCCGTGTTGTACACCATGCGATCCAGACTTACATGTTTAATTCCATTATGCTCGAGCAAAGAGAAAATTCGATCATTAATTTCTTCGTGTCCTTGGCTCATAAATGGGCTTAAAATAACCCCTTCTACTTTTCTCTCCACCGCACTTCTTACAAGCGACTCCAGCTTTTGCAGATTGCGATCATCGCTTGAACTTAACAAATTATATCCCTTTAAAAACAGGACATCTTCAACGCCTCTCAACGCAGTCGCCCATACTGGATTATCAATACCGAAAACAAAAGCAGCCACAAGACGCGTTCCCACTTGCAAAGACTGCTTCCCTTTATTCATGAAGGTTCCTCTGCGGCTATCCCGAATAAGCCAGCCTTCCTCCGCTAATTCTTTGATAGCCTTTTCAATTGTATTCACGCTAGAATCATAATATAGTGCGAACTCTCGACTGGATGGCAGTCTGTAGCCTTCAGCCCATTCCCCATTTAACAGCCTTCGCTGGATATCTTCCTTTATAACAGCATACTTCGCCACGGAGCTACAATCCCCTCATCTGATCTTATATTTCAATGTACCTTCCGCCTTTGGCTGTGTCAAGTTTTTTGATACACGGCGATGATGAATTTTCGTCCGCAAAGAAAGATAACAAGCTGACATCAGCACAGTCCTGACGTCAGCTTGTTTAATAGTTTTTTTCTTACTGGTCGCCGTGTAGAAGCTTAACCGATTCTTATACCATTACTTTTCGACCGCTTAACCGCTGAACACCATGAACGGTTTGTTCTTCATTTATCTTACCTGCAGGTACAGCTCTTTCTTTCCCCCAAGTGCGAATCGACTCAATTTGTTCAGGACTTGTTTGAGATAAGGGTACAACATTTTTAAAAAAGTTAATGAACGTTTCATCTGTAATTGAATTGTCGCCCTTTACAAATGCTTGCTTCACGACATCTCGAACAGCAGCTTCCAGATCCGCTCCTGCAAAGCCTTCTGATATTTTCACCAGAGACTGTAGCAGCTCATGTGATATCGTTCGCTTCAATCCTTTTTCAATATAAATTTTTATTATTTCTTCACGTTCACTCTCTGTTGGCAAATCTACAAAGAACAATTCATCAAAACGACCTCTACGCAACAGTTCTGGGGGCAGCTTGGATACATCATTGGCAGTTGCAACCACAAAAACACGGGCAAGGCTTTCCTGCAGCCAATAAAGAAATTGACCTACTAGACGAGTGGATGTGCCCCCATCTCCTCCGCCAATGGCTCCAGCCAGCCCCTTCTCAATTTCATCAATCCATAATACGCATGGCGCTACATGATCAGCTGTAGATAAAGCCTCTTTTAAGCGGTTTTCACTTTGTCCTAAATATTGTCCATGTATAGTAGATAAATCCAAACGATATAACGGCAAGTTCCATAAGGAAGCAATAGCTTTAGCGGATAAAGACTTCCCACAACCTGGAACTCCTACCAATAGAACCCCTCTAGGCGGACGGATGCCTCGTTCACGCAAGTCTGCAGTCAATAGCTGACGGTTAGCTTCAAGCCATAATTTGAGCCCATCTAGTCCGCCAATTTGATAATCTTCTCTGACAACCACACGCTCAATTCCAGAAATATCAGCAAAAATTTTATCTTTAGCGTGCATTAATTCCTTTAAGTTCTCATTCATAATACTTCCGTTAGCCAACAAAGTCGCAATTACATTCTCGGCTTCGATTTGACTTATGCCTGCAAGTATAGCTGCCGCTTGCCTCTCCTCCGAATCTCCCCACTCAATAAGCATTTCGCTTCTATAGGGGTGAATTTGGTCCCTAATAATCAACAGCATTTCATCTTCATTAGGTTGGGAAAGGGCGATTGACATACCAAGGCGTTGGAGCGGCCCCCAGATAGGGTTATTTGTAATTACAACAATAGCCCCTCCAGTCTCTGTAGCAAGCATTACTGCGTCTTGCAACTGCCTTGCCATTCTAGTGTCATCTTCAAGCTCTTGAACTTCTGTAAAAACAAAGGTTTGGTTTTGCAACTGACCGATTTTTTGCGTCGCATAATCCAATCCACCAATAACTGAACGATCCTCATTCAGCATCCGGTTTGTGGATATATCTCTCATTCCCTGAGATAACGTATGGTAGCCTATATTTAAATTCAATTTTGTTGATAATTGAGCTATAAAGCTAAGCGCACGCGAGCGTTCCGCAGTACGTATAGAAATAAAGGGAATTCTCGCCTTTAAGTACTGCTCCATGGTTTTCATGCATGTTTGCAAATCACTCATTTAAAATAGCACCCTTCTTCTAGTCTTAAATTGATCATCTCTACGCTCGATCGGCTCATGAGCAGCCGCTGCTTGAGATTGTGCTTGCTGCTGTATCAGGCTGTTATATCTAATTGTATAAGCGAGTTGCCCCGTTCTATCACGCTTTGCGCTCTCTAATAAGGCTTCCTGCGAATCTCCGACATATTTATTCACTACATGTATTAAAGATTCCTTGACTTCTTCAGGAAAAATAGATAATCGGCCTATACGATAAATCAAGTCAAAACGGTAACGTGCATTTATAATCGCTGAAATAATTGCAGTTTCCTCGCCATTAGAACGGTCTAATTCCTGCTGGAATAAATGTGTTGTATTTTTCAATTTGAATTCAATTACCTCATAGGTACAATTCAAAATTTTATCTGCTACACCAGACGTCCATTCCAAGCTTCCTTTTTCTAGAATAGAAATGATCTTCTCATCTTCCTGACCATGGCTTTTCAATTGATGAAAAAGCTGCGTCCATTCGGAATAATAGGTTGGAGGATTCATAGTATTTTTGAGCTCCGTCTACGAACAAGTACAGCTGGAGGATTTAAATCCCATGCCGGGAAGTTTTCCGCTAACGATTGATTTACAGTTTGCCGCTGCAATTCATCAATTTTCGAATCTAGCTTCTCTTGCATTTGAGATGGTTGTGTCAAAGTTTCTTGAAAGACTGGCCTGCTTCTATTTAACATCAAACATTCCTCCTATTAATTCTACGAAATAACAGCTCTGGCAGTATCGTGAGTCGAGTACGTATACTGCTCTGGTGTAATCTGATCAAGCAAATCATCTAATTTACTTGCATTTGCATCTTCAATTTCATATTCACGACGATAATCCACGATATCACTCAACACTGCAACTAAAATCTGTTGATGATTTTCGAGCAGCTCGTCATAATTTTGTTCGATAATACTAACATTCTTCTTTACGTTACGCATCCCATTGAAGAAAACCAAAAAACAGAGTGCTGAAACAATCAACAAAACTATTGTGCTTATACCAAATACGAAAAAAACAATACCAGCAGTTAAGGATAACCAATGTCTAAAACCCAGTTTATTTCTAAGTAAAGCATCCTCTTTTGTCAATTGAATATGTTGCTTTAAGCTTGTAATCAATTCTCCTTCATTGCTGCCGTCCCTGGAACTTCCCGTCCAATCTTCTAATGTAATTTCAACATTAACAGGTACTGCATTTCGATTCTCGGCAGTCAAATCATGATGTGCATGGTTAATCCATTCTTTTGAAAGTGCTATTGCGAGCTTTTGAGTAGCAATAGAAGCATTTGATTCGGCTGGATACATCGAAAAATTAGTTAATAACTGAGTAAAATCAAATCTCTCCTCCAAAATCTTTTCATTTACGAACAGATTTTGGGCCAAGTTCTTATCTCCATCTTGTTTTATAATAAGTTCATTTAATCTTTCTTCTCTGCGCAATGGAAGCTCATCTTCATCAAACTCGCTAACTAAAATGTCGAGCAACTGGTCTACTGCAAAAGCCAAATTTTTAGAAGGAACAATTTCTTGTGTAAGTATAAAATTAAAATATTGAAATACAATATCATGCAACTTCGCACCCTCAAGCACTTCCTGAAGCTGTGGCCAAGTTGGACTATATCTTTGCAAATGGGGAAATTGTGCAGGACTAAGCGTTTCCTTACGTGATAAGAGCGCCTGCTTCCATTTATCTCTCTGTAATTCTATAAAACCTGCTTTTTGAGATAGCTCTTCCAACCAGGTTTTAACCAACAAACCGCATTTTGCTCGAGCTTCCGGGCCAAAAATCCCATTTGAAAAACTATCAATCAAAACAACAATTTCCCTTTTTAATTCAGTGGGGTCCTGCTGCCCCAAATATCTTTCCAGCCAAGCACGACTTGACTGATATCGTCCACCACGGCGTGTAACTAATGCAAAAAACAAAGAAGTCTTCTCATCATCTCTTCGCAATGCCTCTATTACCGCCTTCTCGGCTAGTTCCTTGTTGTCACTTAGCCAAGCAGAGAGAGCAATTAGACATGGCGCAAGCCAATATCTTGGGGCAGCTAATAGTTGCTCTTCAGATGCACTCTCGATTGTACTCTTACGCACCAGGCTACTGTCAACTGCTTGCAAGATTCCAAGAGCTTTCCGTCGAACATCCTCATAGTGGCCGTATTTGTTTTCAAGCTCTTGCCTTACCTTAACTAACCTAGTTTCAGCCAATTGTACGTTTTTAACCAAAGCATCTTGCCGAACATATTCACGAAACTCTACTGCAAGCAGTTCGAGATCACTCTGTGTACTTTCCAATTGTTGTTCAACTGTTGCAACTTGATTATGTATAACCGTAATATTGTTGTTAATTGAACTCAATGAATTTTCAATTCGATTCAAGTTAGCCGTTGAGATTGTTCTTTCCGACATTTCTCATCTACTCCTTAATAAAAGATACCTGTCCAGATTTGGATACTGCGCAAATCTTATCTTTAAATACCTCTATGTATGCATACCCTGGATGCATAGCTAGTTTTCTAGCCTTCTCCATGCCATTCGGCACAATTTCTCCCCGCTTATAATGTTCGAGAATCGCTAATCTTGCATCCAGCGAATGAACCTCATAAGGGTCACCTAAGTAACACTTACTTACAATACCTAAGGGAAGCTGGTCTGCCGCTAATTCAGGAAATTCAATCGCTATTTTGTTAATAAGTTCCTGGACCTTTTCTTTAGTAGCAGCAGTACCACTTACATCTAACTTAGTCATCTCCTCAACAAAAGAACTTGAGCGAACTAACCGTAATCTTTTTTCTAATGCGACCCCATCCAAACGAACTGTAGCCTGCTGTCTGGCAGCGACCTCCAGACTAGTGTCAATACGTGTACTTAGTCCTAATATAGATCTACGCATAGTACCTCCAAGAACTATATTTTATTGGTTTATTTTAGTATATCATGTAACATCATGTAGGTATATGTTGAACTTTATTCAACTTTCGCAGCATTACATGGGCAAACAAGCCTTGATGTAGCCGTGAAAAATATAATACTCCCTTAGCTTAAGACACAGAAAGGGGAATTGGAATTTAAGCTTCTCTCTCGTTACATCTATACGTTCTAGACCCTAGTTTTGCCCTCATAAATAGCAAAAGAACCTCAGTTCGATGTGAACTGCTCCCCGTCAAGTAGACAGTAAATTTATTAAAAATCAGTTAGGCGGCCTTAGTCCTGAATTCCATCGGACTAA
>NZ_JAELUP010000051.1 GCF_016424485.1 Paenibacillus roseus | reverse complement strand
AAATAATTTAAAGAAAAATCTTTGAATTTTTTTAAATTCTTAATGGATGAAATTTTAAAAGAAATAATTTCTTTCTTTAAAAATTTAAATATAAATTCTGATAAAGTTTCCTTTTTATTTTCATCATTATCTGCAAGTAAATAAACATCTAAAAAATTATCTACGTATTTCATTACTGGATTATATCCAGAATCTTCAAGAAAAAAAGCAAGATCATGACGCAATAAAAAAGAATACATTTCGGCTTCTTGCCATTTTTTTTTTAAATACATAAGATTTAATTCGTTTTGAAATAAAGCTCGATTTAAAGCAAATTCTAAATATTTAGTTGACATAAATAAAAACAAATAAATTAATAGCTACACATTATAAAATAAATGCTAGAAATCAAAAGAAGAACAAACACATATACATATATATTATATATAAATATAAATGTGTTTGGAGGGAGTTGAACCCCCGACCTTATGGTTCGTAGCCATACACTCTAGCCACTGAGTTACAAACACCAAGAAAGAAAAATATTTTTCATTAATTGATTTAATATTATTTTTTCTTTCTTTAAATTAGAAAAATATTTATTTGAGTATTTTTGATGTTTAAATATTTTAATTTTCCAAACATATCTTCTTTGGTTTCTTTTTGATTTAGACATTTTCTTCTTTTGAACTGGCATTATTAAATTGAAAAAAGGTTTCATTTTAAGGTTTTATTTTATAAAGGTAGGGACAGAGAGACTTGAACTCTCACGATTACTAAATCGACGGATTTTAAGTCCGTTGCGTCTACCAATTCCGCCATATCCCCTGTTTTTATAAAATAAAAATAAAATGAACTATATAATATTTAGTATTGATTAGAGGTGGGCCGAGCTGGATTCGAACCAGCGTAGATTATCACATCATCGGATTTACAGTCCGACCCCATTAACCACTCGGGCACCGACCCAACTTTAACGAATATTAAATATTATATATATAACTAAAAAATGAGGAAAAAAAGGGATTCGAACCCTTGATAAGCTGCTAAGCTTATGTCAGTTTTCAAAACTGATGCAATCGACCACTCTGCCATTTTTCCGATTTTTTTTATTTATACTCCTTTACAATTTAAAAGAGCGGATAGCGGGAATCGAACCCGCGCCTTTTGCTTGGAAGGCAAATA
>NZ_JAELUP010000050.1 GCF_016424485.1 Paenibacillus roseus | reverse complement strand
TTTTGTGTAGTGCGGCCGGGCAAGGTCGTTAATTCTAGTGGGTGGGAGTCCCATCAGGATAAAGCCTAACCAGCCATCCTGTAGCTAGTTCTTGGAGGTTATCCGGTAACGGATAGCTTTAAGCGTAGAACGGCAAAGTAGCGGGCCGAAAGCATGAGCTGAAGTGATTGAGCCTCGAAAAATTAGTCGAGATTGGCCGATGTAGTTACACATACAGAAGGCGAAACTTGTCCAAGCGCAATGGTGAGGTTGGACAGGCGCTCCGGGGTCTAAGAGCTTGGCACGTTATAAATCGAGAATAAACGGTAACCCGGGAGACCCTATCTTTCCCTAGAACCACTGGGTATGCCGTACAAGCGAAAACCAAGCAAGGAAAGCAAATGAGAGATAGGGAGTCGGATAGCTAAGTAGTATCGATGAAGCTGCGTAATGGCGGTGGAGAAAAGGAAGCTACATCTGAAGACCTTGGCAAAGGACACAATTCCCACACTCAGAGGTGGAAGTGAATTGGAAACAAAACTTGTTAAGATAGCACAATTAGCAAAAGATCGACCCAAAGAACAATTTACGAGCCTAATCCATCTTCTGGACGAGGAAGCATTGTACATGTGCCACCAAGAACTGAGAGGGGACAAAGCTGTCGGAGTGGATGAAGTTACGAAAGCGCAATACGAGGAGAATCTGTGCATGAATGTAAAGAATCTGCATCATTCCTTGCGCCAAATGGCTTACAAACCTCAACCCGTCAGGCGAGTTTATATCCCTAAGCCTGGAAGCAAGAAGATGAGACCGCTGGGTATCCCAGCCTACGAAGATAAGATTGTTCAGTTGGCAGTGAGTAAAATCCTGTCTGCCATATACGAACAGGACTTTCTGAACTCTTCATTTGGATTTCGACCAGGGATTGGTTGTCACGACGCATTGCGAATGTTAAATACGACGATCATGACGAGGAAAACGAACTGGGTTGTGGACGCGGATATATCTGGTTTCTTTGACCATGTTGATCATAGCTGGATGATGAAGTGCCTGGAGGTTCGAATTAAGGACCGCAAACTGTTGCAACTGATACAGCGTATGCTCAAAGCAGGCATGATGGAGGAAGGAATCCTTCGGCAAACCGAACAAGGTACGCCGCAGGGAGGAATCATCTCCCCCGTGCTCGCTAATGTCTATCTACACTATGTACTGGACTTATGGTTTGAAAAACGAATGAAGAAGCAATACAGAGGCCAGACCCAGATGGTTCGTTACGCGGATGATTTTGTGTGTTGTTTTCAATCTGAAGGCGAAGCTCGAAATTTTTATCTGCAACTTAAGGATAGGCTCAAAAAGTTCAACCTGGAGATAGCACCAGAAAAGAGCAAGATTATAGAATTTGGCCAATTTGCTGCACAAAACAAGGGGAACGGAGGAGAGGGCAAGCCGGAGACATTCGATTTCCTGGGATTTACCCACTATTGTGGGGAAAGTCGAAATGGAAAATTCAGAGTGAAGCGACAAACGAGCAGAAAGAAATTTCAAGCCGCCCTCAATCGAATGAAGATATGGATAAAGACCAATCGAACCCTGCCGGTCAAATCACTCATGGATCAGCTCAAAGCAAAACTCACTGGACACTACAGGTATTACGGTATCACAGACAATGGTCCAATGCTGTCGAGATACTGGTACGGTACAATGAGATTGCTATTTAAATGGTTGAACCGGAGAAGCCAACGGAATAGCTATACCTGGGACAAGTTCTTATTGCTAATGAAAGCCAATCCACTACCCAAACCAAGGATATACTTGAGTATGTTTGGAGGAAAGGTCCTCGTGTGAAACTTCAGATGAGGAGCCGTGTGCGTAAATAGCGCAAGCACGGTTCTGCGAGGGGGGAGTGTACAATCCTGAAAGGAAAGGCGCTCTTCTACTCTACAACG
>NZ_JAELUP010000005.1 GCF_016424485.1 Paenibacillus roseus | reverse complement strand
ATCGCTTTTTTAATACTGTTACTTAATTGTTATATTATATAACATATAATAAAATGAACTCGTTGTATTTAGAAAAAAATATATGGGAGGTTAGTTTTCATGACATCATTGAAGAAGAGCAAACGGGTAAAAAAAATGCTGATCCCTCTGCTGATAATCGCCATGCTGGGAGCGACGTACGCTATGGCATTCGCAGAGGCGTTGCCGGGAGGCAGCCCGCAGAGGG
The DNA here is from genome assembly GCF_016424485.1 of Paenibacillus roseus. Classification (GTDB taxonomy): domain Bacteria; phylum Bacillota; class Bacilli; order Paenibacillales; family Paenibacillaceae; genus Paenibacillus_D; species Paenibacillus_D roseus. Next base: position 192,748 of record NZ_JAELUP010000005.1, on the reverse strand, counting down.
CCTTTGATATTCCGGCGCTCTCTGAAGAGGCGAAACAGTCTGCACTTCCTAATGTGTTGGTCATCGGTACAGGCGGAACGCTGGCTGGACAAGCAGCAGATTCTACCAGTTTCCAAAATTATAGAGCGGGAACATACAAAATCGCAGATCTGGTCGCTCAACTTCCGGGCAAAGAAAAGATTGCCGATGTGGCGACCTATCAATTTGGCAATAAGGGGTCTGGCGGTTATGCCTTCGGCGAACTGTTCGATCTTTCGCTGGCTGTGGATCAGGCGCTGGAAGACTACGACGGCGTTGTCGTGACAACTGGAACCGATACGATGGAGGAGATTGCCTACTTCCTGGATTTGACGGTGAGAAGTCCGAAGCCGGTTGTTGTGACAGGGGCAATGCGGCCGTGGGATGTTATCGGCACAGATGCTCCGGCCAATCTGTACAATGCGATCAAGCTGGCAGGCAGCGGCAAGACCAAATGGTTTGGTACGGTGCTGATGCTCAATGATGTCATCCAGGCGGCAAGAGAAGTCACAAAGGCTAATGCCCACCGCATGGACACTTTTGAAACTCCGGTGCTAGGGGCACTAGGCTATATCGACGAGAAAAACATCCGCATTTATCGCGCTCCTGCCAGAGTATTGAAGGCGGGCAAAGAGGATTGGGCGACCCCGTTTGAATTGAGTGCCATCACGAAGGACAAGCTGCCGATTGTCGAGATTGTCTATAACTATCAGGATGCAGGCGGCGGTGCGATCCGCGGATTGGTCGCTGAAGGGGCAAAAGGTATTGTGACGGCCGGTACAGGCGCAGGCGGAATTTCTGCCAAAATGAGCGCTGCCCGCACAGAGGCAATCCGGGATAAGGACGTCATGTTCGTCACGACAACAAGAACCGGATCGGGCACAATGTATCCGAGCGGCAGCAACAGTAACGTTCTGGCCGGAGATAATCTGAACGCCCAGCATGCACGCATTATGCTGATGCTCTCGATGGCATTCTCCACAGATAAGGCTGTTATCAAGGGCTGGTTTGCGACTTTCGGAACGCAGGATGTAGAAGTTGGAGGGATTGAATCTGATGTTACGCCGTCTTCCCTGAAGCTGCCTGCCGAACTGGAAGCGGAATTGCCGGAAGCTCCTGCTGGCGAGGTAGACCCTTCCGAAGAAGTGAATCCAGAAGGAAGCCCAGCCGAGGATGCCCCGGAGACAGACAAGGAAGGGGCGGCGTTACCGGCCGGCCGTTAATGAATAGGGAGGAAGCCGTCTATGAAATGGATACACACGAAATGGAACCGAAGGCTATACGCTTCCTTGTTGATCGCGACTTTACTGAGCGTAATGATATGGGGCGCGGCAGGTCCTGCAGCTGTTGTCGCTGCGGAGGGTGAACCATCGGTACAGCTCCCGGTGTTTCCCATCCCGCCACTGAAGGATGAATTCAAGCAGTCGCCGCTTCCGAACGTGCTGGTCATCGGCACTGGAGGTACGCTCGCGGGCAAAGCGGCGGACGCTACCAGCTTCCAAAATTACCGTGCCGGAACCTATGAGATCGAGAGGTTGGTAGGAGAATTGCCGGGCAAGGACAAAATTGCCGATGTCGCGACCTATCAATTTGGCAACAAAGGGTCCGGCGGTTATACTTTTGGCGAACTGTACGACCTATCGCTCGCTGTGGATCAGGCGCTGGAGACTTATGACGGTGTTGTTGTAACGACTGGTACCGACACGATGGAGGAAATCGGGTATTTCCTTGATCTGACCGTAAGAAGTCCGAAGCCGGTCGTTATTACCGGGGCGATGCGTCCGTGGGATGTTATCGGCACAGATGCTCCGGCCAATCTGTACAATGCGATCAAGCTGGCAGGCAGCGGCAAGACCAAATGGTTTGGCACGGTGCTGATGCTCAATGATGTCATCCATTCGGTTCGGGAAGTGACCAAAAGCAATGCTCACCGGATGGATACATTCGAGACGAAAATGGTTGGAGCGCTTGGTTATATCGATGAAAAGAATATCCGGATTTATCGGCTGAACGGCAGGGCAATGAAGGCGGGCAAATCGAACTGGCAGACCCCGTTTGATCTGCGGAAGATTACGAAGGAACAATTGCCGCTTGTCGAAATTGCTTATGTGTATCAGGATGCCGGAGGCGGAGCGATTCGCGGACTGGTTGCGGATGGGGCGCAAGGAATCGTGACGGCAGGCACCGGCGCCGGAGGTCTCTCGGCGAAGATGAGCGCTGCCCGCAATGAAGCGATTCGCGACAAAGATATCATGTTCGTCACTACGACCCGCACCGGCTCAGGCACAATGTATCCGGGCGGCAACAACAGCAATATTTTGGCCGGGGACAGTCTGAATGCCCAGCATGCGAGGGTTATGCTGATGCTGGCTATGGCCTTTACGAAGGACAAGGCGGTTATGAAAGATTGGTTCGCCACCTTCGGTACGCAGGACATCGACATGAACAATGAGATTGCGGTTGGCTGGGAACTCGGGGCGAAGCTTGAGGTTGCAGATGTCGGTCAGACGAAGCTGACCCTGAAATGGCCTGCGGCAAGTTCAGGCGGACAGGTGAAGGTCTATCGCATCTATCAGGAGGGCAACGCGTCTCCGGTGCTGATTGTGCCGGGTAATGCGCGGTCTGCGGAAATAACGGGGTTAAAAGCAGACACGGCCTACAGCTTTACAGTTAAAGCGGTGGATTTGGCAGGCTCTGAAAGTTCAGGTCTTACAGCATCGGCCAGGACGACGGCCCACCCGTTCTACCCTGGCGGCGGCGCGCCAGTTACTAGTGGCAAATCGGAGTATACGATCGAAGCCGGCTCCGGGAAGAAGCTGAGTATTGGCGATGAGCTGATCGTGGAGGTGCCTGCGGGGGCAATTGATCAGGAAGTGAAGCTGACCATTGAGAAGTTGAGTGGCGCGTCTGTGGCAAATGTCATGACGGATGCGCAGAAGCTGTTGTCGGCTGTGTTTGAAATTACGAAGAACGTGGAGCCTGAATTTTCAAAACCGCTCAAGCTAACATTCACATTCGACTCTGCCGCGCTCAAGCAGAAAGAGAAGGCTGCCGTCTTCTACTATGATGAGTCGAAGAAAGCATGGATTGAATTGGGCGGACAGGTGGAAGGTGCGGTCATAACCGCGGAGACAAGCCGTTTAGGCAAGTTTGCAGTGTTGGCGGTGGCTGAGACGCCGAGTGGAACAGGGCAGCCGGAAGAACCGGAACAGCCGACAGTTGTATTCTCCGATACCGCCGGCCACTGGGCTGCGAGCAAAATTGCCGAAGCAGTGAAGCTTGGCATAACGAAAGGCTACCCGGATGGCGCATTCAAGCCGGAGCAGACAGTTACGCGCGCAGAATTCGCGGTGTTGCTCATGAATGCGCTGAAGTCTGACGGGGCCGGAGGCGAGCTGAACTTTGCGGACAGCGGCCAGATAGGCGCTTGGGCGCGTGAAGCCGTAGCGCAGGCGGTGAAGGCAGGCGTTATTAACGGCTACAATGATCATACGTTCCGTCCGGATGAGCGAATTACCCGTGCAGAGATGGTAGCCATGATCGCCAAGGCGCTGAAGCTGCCTGTTGACGGCAATGCGGCTACCGGCTTTGCGGACGACAAGGACATTCCGGCTTGGGCGAAAGGAGCGGTGAATGCGGTCAAGGATCAGGCGCTCGTTCAGGGTCGCGGCGGCAACCGCTTCGCGCCGCAAGGCACAGCGACAAGAGCCGAGGCTGTTACGGTTATCATGAACATGCTTGAGAAGAAGTAAGTAGTGCAATCAGGATACACAGACAGGCCGGTCGGGGAAATTCTCTTCGATCGGCCTTTTTTGTTACCATATAAACATTTCAATGGATCAACCTAAAAATGAGTGCTTGACATAGAGGAGAGAGCAGCGAAGGGGCAGAGGAATTCTGGAGAAACGGTAGTGCTCGCATTTAAAGCCCTATTCCCTCTGCAAACCTCCATTAAATAGAGGAATCGGGCTTTAACAGCGATCGGAAGAATCCTCTGCCACGCAGCTTTCCCTCCCCCTAGAGGTCAAGCGCTAATTTTGGTTTTGAGCCTTCCAGGGATCAACCTAAAAATCATTGCGTGGCAGAAATGGCTTCGGATATCCAAGACGCCATGCCGTTCCTTTCTGTTATATGTTATAATGAAGAGATGAAACGATTTTGATAATAAGGACGGGATTAAAACCAATGATAAGTACAAGCGGTATTACACTTCGCTTCGGGAAGCGTGCCCTGTTCGAAGATGTGAATATTAAGTTTACCCCTGGCAACTGCTATGGTCTGATTGGCGCCAATGGCGCAGGGAAGTCGACCTTCTTGAAAATTTTGTCCGGCGAAATCGAGCCGACGAATGGCGAAGTACACATTACGCCGGGCGAGCGTTTTGCTGTATTGAAGCAGAATCATTTCGAATATGATGAGTTCAAGGTGTTGGATACGGTCATTATGGGCTATAAGAAGCTCTATGATGTCATGAAAGAAAAGGACGCGATCTACCTGAAGCCGGATTTCAGCGATGAGGACGGAATGCGTGCAGGGGAACTGGAAGCGGAATTCGCGGAGATGAACGGCTGGGAATCAGAGTCTGAGGCAGCCTCCATGCTTAACGGTCTTGGAATCGAGACCGAATTGCATGATAAATTAATGAATGAACTGGACGGCAATCAGAAGGTACGCGTATTGCTGGCACAGGCGCTGTTCGGGAACCCGCAAATCCTGCTGCTTGACGAGCCTACCAACCACTTGGACCTCCAATCTATTGAATGGCTGGAGAACTTTCTGGCAGGCTATGAAGGTACAGTTATCGTCGTATCCCATGACCGTCACTTCCTGAATACGGTATGTACGCACATCGCCGATATTGACTTCGGTAAAATCCAGCTTTATGTTGGTAACTACGATTTCTGGTATGAGTCCAGCCAGCTTGCTCTGCAACTGATGCGCGACCAGAATAAGAAGAAGGAAGACAAGATTAAGGAATTGCAAGCGTTTATTCAACGTTTCAGCGCCAATAAATCCAAAGCGAAGCAGGCAACATCCCGTAAAAAGTTGCTTGATAAAATTACGCTGGATGATATCCGTCCTTCCAATCGCAAGTACCCGTTCATCAACTTCAAGCCTGAGCGGGAAGCCGGCAAGCAATTGCTGCTGACTGAAGGGTTGTCAAAGACAGTAGACGGCGAGAAGCTATTCGAAAACTTGACGCTAACGGTGAACAAGGGAGACAAGATTGCGCTTGTTGGCCCTAATTCTCATGTGAAGACCGTTTTGATGCAAATTCTCATGGGCGAGCTGGAGCCGGATGCAGGAACGTATCAATGGGGTGTAACGACTACCCAGGCGTACTTCCCTAAAGATAACTCAGCTTACTTCGACGGTGTAGGAGATACGCTGGTAGATTGGCTGCGCCAGTATTCCAAGGATCAGGATGAATCCTTTATTCGCGGCTTCCTTGGACGGATGCTATTCTCAGGAGACGAGGCGCTTAAGAAAGCAAGCGTGTTGTCCGGGGGTGAGAAGGTTCGCTGCATGCTGTCCAAAATGATGCTGTCCGGCTCCAATGTGCTGTTGCTTGACGAGCCGACAAACCACCTTGATCTCGAATCGATCACTGCGCTCAATAACGGTCTGATTGACTTTGACGGCACTATGCTGTTTACATCCCATGACCATCAGTTCATTCAGACAATTGCCAACCGCATTGTAGAAATTACACCGAACGGTATCATTGACCGCTTGATGACCTATGATGAATATTTGGAAAACAAAGAAATCAAGGCATTGCGCGAGCAGTTGTACCCGGTTGAAGTATAAGGATAAGAATTAAGGAATCAGAACATTAAATGGACTGACTACCGGAATGGTCTTATCCAAATCGAAGCCAGCGTGCACACGCTGGCTTCTGGCATATTTGCCAAGGTTAGCAGATTTGTTGAATAGATGAATCCAGAGACCAATCTAAAAGAAACTATTTGCGTTTTAAAACGTATGAAAAAAAGCAGAGCAATTTGGCTGAACATGCCAGTGTTTGACGAAAGCGATCTTTTATAATACGAGGAGAAGAGTGAATCATGTCATTATTTGATAAAGTGAAGCAAGGTGCATCCGAAGCGGCGAGACGGGCTCAACTGACAGTAGAAACCACCAAGCTGAGAAGCAAGATTTCCACACGGGAGAAAGAAATAGACCGGATCAGCACCCGAATCGGCAAAGCTGTATTCGAAGCTTATACGGCCGGTGACTTGTCCCAATCCGAAGAGCAGGTGCTTGCATACTGCCAGGAACTCGCTGAGCTTCGTGTGGAAATTGAGGAAATCGAGGAGACAATCAAGAAGCTTAAAGAGGAGAAAACGTGTGTATGCGGCAAGGTAGTCGGAGCGGATGTGAACTTTTGCCCGGATTGCGGCAAGCGTTTTATAGAGACGCCCAAGTCGGAGGATACCACGGGGGAAATTCGGGTGATATGCTATCATTGCAAGACAGAGAATGATATCAACTCCAAATATTGTATTCAGTGCGGCGAGGAACTGTCGTCAGTCTAGAGCAGGGATTGAAGATCATGTTGAGAATCCTTCATTTTGCTTGTCTGCACAGGAGTTGCGAAACCCGGCAAGATGATTGCCGCTCAAAGCAGCGTTTTGATTCATTGGATCGTCTATCGATGCGAGTGAATAAGAGGACGCTGCTTTTTTGCTGTCTATTTTTCATAATCTTGGAAAGATACGGGGATGATAATTCCGAAAGAAAAGCGGAATCTCAGTTTTTTTGCAGCAGGCCGAACAAGTTGCTTGGATGCTACAAAGTCAACCCGCGGTCAACACTGTTTCTCTAGACCCACTAGGGTTCCATCGGGTATGATACCGATATTGAAAGGAAGAGGACTTCGGAGGTGCTGGGAAGTTGGATGAGTATGAAAAAATCAAGCAGGGTGAAAGAGGGGCCTGGGTAAGCATCGGGTCTTATCTCGTCTTGTCTGCATTAAAACTAATTATCGGCTATTTGTTTCTGTCCAGTGCCTTGCTGGCAGACGGTTTTAATAACTTGACGGATATTGTGGCTTCTTTGGCGGTGCTGATCGGGCTGCGCATTTCGCAAAAGCCTCCGGACAAAGACCACCCTTACGGACACTTTCGGGCAGAGACAATCGCTGCGCTTATTGCCTCGTTCATTATGGCGACCGTCGGTCTCCAGGTGCTCATCAGCGCAGTCCGCTCCTTGTTTGAGGGGACGGAGGAAACCCCTGGCATGGTTGCGTTCTGGGTTGCCGTTGCGGCTGCAATTTGCATGTATGTTGTTTATCGATATAACGACCGGCTGGCCAGGAGAATTGACAATCATGCCCTGATGGCTGCGGCAAAGGATAATTTGTCTGATGCGCTGGTCAGTACGGGGGCGGCTGTAGGCATTCTGGGTGCGCGAATGGGACTCTCGTGGCTGGATGCCGCCGCAGCGGTCGTTGTGGGAATTATTATTTGCAAGACAGCCTGGGGGATTTTTTACAGTTCCACCCACGCTCTGACGGATGGATTTGATGCTGGGAAGCTGCTCTCTTTGCGCAACTCGATTGAGCGTGTTCAAGGCGTCCAGACAATATCAGATATCAAAGCGCGTATTCATGGGAGCAATGTACTGGTGGATGTTATCGTACAGGTTGATCCCCAAATGACACTTATTGAAAGCCATCGAATTTGTGATGAAATTGAGCGGAAGATGGAGAAGAAACATAATATTAGGAGTGTTCACGTACATGTCGAGCCTTATATGGAAAACCATAAAAGCGTGAAAGCGACGTAGAAGAATAAGGCTCGAATTTTGCCGCTTCAAAAAAGACTCAATCTAAAAATTAGTGGTTGACATAGAGGAGATAGCAGCGAAGGGGCAGAGGAATTCTGGAGAAACGAAAGTGGTCGCCTTTAAAGCCTGATTCCCCTGCAAACCTCCATGAAATAAAGGAATCGGGCTTTAACAGCGATCGGAAAAATCCTCTGCCACGCAGAGTCCCCTCCACATAGAGGTCAACCACTAATTTTGGTCTTGAGCCGCAAAAAAATAAAATTCTTATCATGACAGTCTGTGAAGCCGTGAGTAGCGGTTGCGCAGGCTTTTTTATTTGCTTACAGAGATTGAATGGGAAGGTGTATCGAACTTTGGATACAGATCAGTCGATTCCAATTTATTCCTGGTCCTAGATGATAAGGTTGGTAAATCATGCTTTGGAACTAATTTTATTTTCATTTCTGAATGATTACGCGAGGGCAGGAGATAGACGCTAATCCAGCTGCAGCAAGGGTTGAAGCGTGTTTTAAGAGGAAATCGCAGTCCTTAAGTTTGAGAGGAAAAGGAAGAAATATTAACCAGTGTTAATTATGGAAGGAATGTAAATGAGACTTATGCCGGATGTCTGCCGATGTTTGGGCTAATAGAATGAGAGGTGAAATACAGCTTTTAGAGGATTGGAGGGCCGTTGGATAATCGCACTACTACCCCTATGACCACAAGATAACAGCCCAGTGGAAGCCAATTCCGCTGGCAGACGCAGATTTATTAAGAGGTCTACAATTTAATATTGGAGGCGAGCATCATGAAAAAGATATGGAGCGTTGCAATAGCAGTGGCGATTGCATCGGCTACGATCCCCTTGACAGCCAATGCTGCGGTGGGACAAGCACAAATTCAGTCCTCCGTCAGTTTCCGCACCTCACCGAACACCACCTCTCAGGTTAAGTACTATTTGAAATCAGGCGAGCAAGTTCAGGTACTGGAGCAGGTCAATGCTTATTGGTATAAAGTTAAAGACCGTCAAGGAGAGACCGGCTATGTATCCTCCAATGCAAAATACATAAGTTTAGTCTCGGAGCCGCCTGCTAGTGGAGGCAGTAGCCCACAGCAGCCGAAACAATCGGAGCAGGCGAAGAAAGCTCCGGTTCGCTCTTATGAGCAGGCCATTTCAGCAGGAATGAAATATTTGGGCGCATCTTATAAATTCGGAGCAGATCGCAACTCTACAAAAGAATTTGATTGCTCGTCCTTTGTCAGAAGGGCATTTCTTGATGGAATGGATCTTCAGCTTCCTGCCGATTCCCGGCAACAAGGGGACTATGTGAAGAAGATCGGGAAGACTTCTAAATCATGGAGCAACTTAAAACGTGGGGATTTGATGTTCTTCATGGATTACAAAGGCACGTCTAAAGCGTCGTATAATGGCGTTAACAAATCCAAGGCAAAAATCACCCATGTCGGAATTTACCTCGGCAACGGGCAAGTGCTGCATACCTATTCAAAAGCCTCCGGCGGTGTTCGCATAGATTCCATCCAGGGCAAGCACTGGGAGTATCGCTTCCTTTTTGGGGGAAGTGTGTCGTAAACCATTTTGCTCAAAATTCAAGCTCCAGAATTACTTTCTGGGGCTTTTAAACATGAATTTGCTCTTGACAGGCAATTGTTTCATGCCGAGGTTTTGTTTATCCCCGCGTTTTGCTCTTCTTTTGACTTCAAGGTGGTTCAAGTGAATCAGCAGGCCGAAATTCATAACTCCCAGCACCATAAACATAATTCTCTCTTCTGAAGACATGTCTAAAGCCAGTTCAATAAACATAACCGTTTTCCTCCCTGTCGATGAGTTTTAAGGATAATGGAATATTACAGCTAATTTTACTGTGAAAGAATCATTTTTATTTAAAATTTTCTCTTGTGGAAAATTATACCTCAAAAAGATGGAAACGATAAGTAAATTTTTAGGAATAGTCATTAGAGCTTTAGATCGTCCTGGGAAATGGAGGAGACTAGCTTGGGGAAAATAAAACACAACAAAAAAGGAGCCACTGAAGGAAGGCTCCCGATACGTTGAACGAACACGATGCCAATCAACTTTAGACGTCCGCTATCAGGGCATCATCTCAAGTACCGCCCGCGGGCATTGCATCGGATCGTAATATTGATTGCGTTTTGTAAGCAGGTCTCGGCGGGTCTGCCCAGCTGCATAAGGTTCCTGCAGCAAGGAAAACCAGTGTTCCACCGTATCTTTCTGAAACATTTCTCCGAACCCGTTCTGTATGAAGTACTCGCAGTTCTCATCCTCCTGGCCGGGGATCGGCTCATAAAACAGCATGGGAATGCCCTTGCTCATCCCTTCCGTACAGGTCATGCCGCCTGGCTTCGTAATCAGCAGGTCGGAGACATCCATCAACTTGCTGATCTCTTTCGTAAAGCCCAATACTTTGATATTGGGATGACAGAACTTTTCATTGGACAGCATGGACTCCCGCGCCTTCACATTGGTTCCTACGCAGAAGATCATCTGAATGCTGTCACGCCATCTGGTCATATACTCAAACAGCGAGTTGCGGCTCAAAAGCCCCCAGCCGCCGCCCATAATGAGTACGGTAGGGAGGGGGGACAGTTCGAATTGGCTCTGCAGCTCGGTTTTATCATAAGTCGTCCAGAAGTTCGGATGCACAGGGATGCCGGTTACTTCAATTCGGCTATTCGGAACGCCATGCGACATCAGCTTTTTCTTGACCAAAGCTGTGGATACCAGGTACTTGTTTACTTCAGGGCTGGTCCAGGTTCCATGGGCATCATAATCCGTTATAAGCGTATATAAAGGGACATCCAAGCCAAGCCGCTTCAGCCTGGAAACGACAGCGTTGGGCAGAGGGTGGGTGCACACGATCAGATCAGGCTTAAGCTGAGAGATAACTTGGGAAGTCTGTGTATAAAAGATCCGGTGAAGCGCAAGCTGGGTAAACCGGTTGAGCGACTTGTTATACTGGGTGCGGTACATCATGCCGACCAGCTTGGGCTGCTTGCTGACCGTCTTGCGGTATGCAGACGTTATCCAGGGACCGACAACCGGATTAAGGAATTTGCCCAATTCAATTACGCGTGTCTTTATAGCCGGACTGAGTTCTCTCAAGCCTGAGGCCAGCGCATAAGCGGCTTGGGTATGTCCAGAACCGAACCCTTCAGAAAGCAGAAGCACTCTTTTCTTACGCATCTTCTCACCTACTTTTCCTAATACCATATTACGACTTCGTAACCGCTTAGACAAGATCAGATTAGGTTTTGAATGTGCTGCAAACCTTAAAATATGTTAAAATTATAAATTACAAGGATACGATTGATCAGGAGGTGTTCAGTTGTCTGAGCTGCAGAACCAGATATTTCATACAGGCGATAGGGTGAAACTGGCTTATAAGTCGGGAATTTATGCAGGCGAACTGGTCGAGATGAGCGGACAGCGCTCGCTTGTTAAAGTTTTGGCTGTCCTCAAACACCCGGAGCAGGGCGATCTTCATCATCCGCAGGACCCTGACGTGGCGATTTTCCATGAGCGCAGAGCCTTAAGCTATACCGAGAAAGCCTGGGCGCTTACACGCGATCTTCAGCCTTTCCACGGAGAGCTGCCGGACTACGCGAGTTCGCTGGAAGCCGCTCTTGAGGCGGAATGGCACAAGCTTGACCGGCTCCGCCGCTGGGCGGAACAAGGTCTGAAACAGCTCGCGGAATTGCGGAAAGACTATGCGCCCAGGAAATAGCCGTTTTACTTATTAATGAATGCCGTTTTCAACGGGGCCCGGTATTCGACCTGGAACCCCAGACCATCAGCCAGTACGGCCAGCGGAACATACGTTTTTTGCTCTTTGCCTACCTTATGAAGGAAAGCGGGGGAATCAATCGCTACTTTTTTTCCGTTGACCGTCATGGCAGATTCTCCGATTTTGATCGCCACTACATTCTCGCCGTAAGTAATTGTGACAGTACTTGTCTTGTTATCCCACTGAGTCGTTGCTTTCATTGCATCAGCTATGTCACGAAAAGCAACATAGGTCCGTCCGGACTTTAAAACCGGTTTGTTCGGATTGATCAGCTCCTTGCCGTCAACGACAATGGAAATTTCAACATTCTCTGGACGCTCGGCAACAGCAAGCGTCTCTCCCCAGACAGTCTTGGTGAACGCTTCGGCCATGTAGGCATATCCCTTCTGAGTCGGGTGGATATCACCTTTGGTTATATAAGTCGCAGTATTTTCCCTATTAATGAAAGATTCCGAGGAGTAGGCGCCTTGGACCTGATAGCCTTCTTTGGCAATTCGCGCGGTAAGGTGCTCCAGGCGTTCTTTCAGTTTCTTTGCCGCATCCAGCAAGTATTGGTAGTTGTCGGTTAGGCCTTCCTTGTTATCAAGCCCAAGTACTGCAAGTACAACAGGCATATCCGGGACGGGTGAATACTGGTCGGAAATTACGATCTGCGCCTTGGGCTGAAGCGTCAGGATGGAGCGTATGGAAGCTTCCAGAGAAGCCTCATAGCGGTCCAGCTCTTGCTTGAGCCATTCGTCGGAGACGCTTCTGCCTGATGGGATTTGTGCGAGCAGTCCGCGGAAGTCGTTGCCCCCGATAGAGATGAGAACCAAATCCGCTTGCTTGAGCTCCTGTTGCAGCTTGGATGTTTGTGAGGCAATTTGCTCCGCCCGAGGATCTGGCAGGGAAGGCTGAATGCCATCTGCTGTAATCGTCTGTCCACTTTCTGTCGCCTTCAGCCAACGTTGCAGTCCGTCCAGCTTCAAACCGAGAATGCCATAATTGCTGTAGGCAGCACGGCTTCTGAACAACGCCTGCTCATACACCCGCTCCACAAAGCCGTAAGGAACGGATGTCAGGTTCATCCCAGGCTCGTAGCCTGCAGTTAACGAGTCGCCAATTGCCACAATTCGATAAGTGGAATGGACTTTGGCAGTTGGCACAGCGGCAGCCGCTGACACCGCATATCCGCCACTAGTGTTTGCCTGGACCGGGACAGCAAGGAGAGACAGTCCTAGACTGCCGGTGATGAGTGCGGTTGACAGCATGACAGCCGCAGCTTTGGGAGCTTTTTTCCTGAACTTGCTATACATTTTAGACACATCCTTCTGATATATTGGAATAAAATCTAGAAACTTGTCTTAAAAAACGAATAATTCTCTTACTAGGTAAGCTTTTCGTTCTTTTATATGGCAGGTATGAGGACAAAGTAGTCTCGATAAAAGATTCCTTACCTGTTCATAAAAATATTAAATTGCTATCACTATGGGGGGATGTTAAAATAAATAACACACTTAATAAGATGCGCTTCCCAGCTGTTGACTTCATTATAGTTGATAGCAAGCGGCAGAGGACAACTGCACGGGAGAGCGTCATTTGTTGTTGCTGGTGACGCTAGGACCCCCTTGCACCATTTTATGACAAACGCGGTCGGATTTGAAGCGGAAAATAATGCGGAATGTTCAATTACGGTGCTCAATGCCTGTGACGGCGTTCCAACCGGCTGCAAAATTTCCTATGCAACAAAATCTTCTAATAGAAAGGTTGCAACAAGATGACAGAAAAACGTATCGGTTTGCCGCCGAAGCAGGGCCTCTATGATCCGCAATTTGAGAAAGATGCTTGCGGCATGGGCTTTGTAGCCAATATAAAAGGACGGAAATCACACAGTATCGTTCTCCAGGCGCTTACTGTGCTGGAGAATATGGAGCATCGCGGCGGTCAGGGCAGTGAGCCGAACACTGGCGACGGAGCAGGTATCTTGCTGCAAATCCCGCATACTTTCTTTGCGAATGAGCTGAGAAAGCTGGGAATGGAGCTTCCGGAGGAAGGGAACTATGCGGTCGGCATGGTGTTCCTTCCCCAGGATGAGCAACTCCGTGCCGAGCATGAGCGAATTCTGGAGGGGATTATCCGTGAGGAGGGCCAAACCCTGATCGGATGGCGGACGGTCCCTACTTACGACGGAAAGCTTGGCGATTCGGCCAAGGCTGCCAAGCCGTTCGTCAGACAAGTATTTGTCCAGAGATCGGCGGACATTGAAGGCGAGCTGGCGTTCGAGCGCAAGCTGTATGTGGTTCGCAAACGTGCGGAACTGTCAATCCGTTATGCGGGACTTGAAGGCGGGGACATGTTCTATTTCCCTAGCTTCTCCAGCAAGAAGATCGTATATAAGGGAATGCTTACAACGGAGCAGGTTCGTTCATTCTATGTCGAGCTGAATGACGAGTCGGTTGAAACGGCAATTGCGCTTGTTCACTCCCGCTTCAGTACGAACACCTTCCCGAGCTGGGAGCGTGCCCATCCGTACCGTTATATGATTCATAACGGAGAAATTAACACCCTGCGCGGCAATGTCAATTGGATGCATGCTCGTCAGACACTGTTTGCAACCGAGCTTTTCGGTGAAGATATGGCTAAAATCAAGCCGGTTATCAATCCGGACGGATCGGATACGGCGATGTTCGACAATACATTGGAATTTTTGTATCTGTCCGGGCGCCCGCTCACACATGTAGCGATGATGATGGTTCCAGAACCATGGTCCAACCATGAAAGCATGGACGAGAATAAAAAAGCATTCTACGAATACCACAGCACGCTGATGGAGCCGTGGGATGGCCCGGCAGCGATGGCGTTCACCGACGGTACGCAAATCGGCGCTCTGCTTGACCGCAATGGTTTGCGTCCAGCCCGTTATTATGTCACGAAGGATGACGTTATCATTCTTGGCTCCGAAGCGGGTACCGTATACGTCGAGCCGGAAAATGTGCTGTACAAGGACCGTCTGCGTCCAGGACGCATTCTGCTCGTGGATACGAAGGAAGGCCGTATTATTTCCGACGAGGAAGTGAAGTCCGAGATTGCTTCGGGCAATCCGTACCGTGAGTGGCTTGATGAGCACCTCATCGGGCTTGATGAGCTGCCGGATGCGCCGGAATTGCCGGAGCCGGATCATGCGACAGTGCAGACCCGCCAGCATGCGTTCGGTTATACATTTGAAGATTTGCGCAAAGTGCTGGAGCCGATGGCCGGCAGCGGGGTAGAGCCAATAGGCTCGATGGGGTACGATGCGCCGCTTGCTGTCCTGTCTGAAAAGCCACAGCGGTTGTACAATTACTTCAAGCAATTGTTCGCTCAGGTTACGAATCCGCCGATCGACGCAATCCGTGAAGAAATTATTACGTCGACCGGAACGACAATCGGGCCGGAGCGCAACTTGCTCAATCCGGAGCCGGAGAGTTGCCGCCATATCCGACTGGCTACACCGGTGTTATCTAATGAAGATTTCGCGAAGCTGCGTCATGTCCGTCGTCCAGGCTTCAAATCGATCACCCTGCCGATCTTCTTCCTGGCAGACAAAGGGGAAGAAGGCTTGCGTGATGCGATTGCCGAGATGTGCCAAGCTGCGGACCGTATTATTGCCAAGGGTCACAATATTATTATTCTTTCCGATCGTGGAGTGGATAAGGAAAATGCAGCGATTCCGGCTCTGCTTGCCGTATCTTCCCTGCACCATCATCTCATTCGGCAGGGAACGCGTACGCAGGTCAGTATTCTGCTGGAGTCCGGCGAACCTCGCGAAGTACACCATTATGCATTGCTGCTTGGCTACGGCGTAAGCGCAGTGAACCCTTATCTGGCTTTCGAGACGCTGGATGATATGATCCGTCAGGGAATGCTCACAGGCGTTACCCATGAGAAGGCGGTCAAAAATTATATCAAGGCTGCGACCAAAGGGATTGTCAAAATCTTGTCCAAGATGGGGATTTCGACGATTCAGTCTTATCGCGGCGCGCAAATTTTTGAAGCTGTCGGCTTGAAAGAAGAGCTGATTGAAGAATATTTCACTTGGACGCCATCGCGTATTGGGGGCGTTGGACTTGATGTCATTGCGGCAGATACGCTCAAAGCACATCGCCATGCTTTTGACAGCAAGGAAGGGACAGAGAAAGAGCTCGACTCCGGCGGCGAGTACCAATGGCGCAAGGATGGCGAAGATCACTTGTTCAGCCCGCAGACCATCCATACGCTGCAGATGGCTTGCCGTGCAAATGACTATAATCTGTACAAAAAGTTCTCCGCCCTCGTACAAGGCGAGGACAAGAAGTTCCTGACGCTGCGCTCGCTTCTTTCCTTCCGTCATGATGGCGGGTCCGTTCCGCTGGAGGAAGTGGAAAGTGTAGAGTCAATCGTCAAACGGTTCAAAACCGGTGCGATGTCTTACGGCTCGATCAGCAAGGAAGCGCATGAAAGTCTGGCGATTGCGATGAACCGTATTGGCGGCAAATCCAATACTGGCGAAGGCGGGGAGGACCCGGCTCGCAATATCCCGGACAGCAACGGCGATTCCAGACGCAGTGCTATCAAGCAGGTGGCATCGGGACGCTTCGGTGTAACGAGCAACTATCTGGTCAATGCCGAGGAGATTCAAATCAAGATGGCGCAAGGCGCGAAGCCGGGCGAGGGTGGACAGCTTCCGGGTCTCAAGGTATATCCTTGGGTTGCTGAGGTACGCGGCTCTACTCCAGGTGTTGGCTTGATTTCCCCGCCGCCGCATCATGATATTTACTCAATTGAAGACTTAGCGGAACTGATTCATGACTTGAAGAATGCCAACCCTCGTGCCCGCATTAACGTCAAGCTCGTGTCCGAGGTTGGTGTTGGAACGATCGCTGCCGGCGTTGCTAAAGGCCGTGCAGATGTGATCCTGATCTCCGGCTATGACGGGGGGACAGGCGCCTCTCCAATGGCTTCGATGCGACACGCAGGTCTGCCTTGGGAGTTGGGCCTGGCAGAGACGCATCAGACGCTGATGCTGAACAATTTGCGCGATCGTGTCGTTGTGGAATGTGACGGCAAGATGATGAATGGACGCGATCTGGCGATTGCTGCATTGCTTGGCGCCGAGGAATTCGGCTTCTCCACGGCTCCGCTTGTTGTATTAGGCTGCGTTATGATGAGAGTCTGTCAATTGGATACTTGCCCGGTTGGGGTAGCGACTCAGAATCCGGAGCTTCGCAAGAAGTTTATGGGTGATCCATCCCATGTCGTCAACTATATGCTGTTCGTTGCACAGGAACTGCGTGAGGTTATGGCTGAGCTTGGCTTCCGCACGCTTGATGAGATGGTAGGTCGTTCCGACAAGCTGGAGACCAAGGAACTGATTCATCATTATAAAGCGAAAGGCATCGACCTCTCGCCGTTGCTCCATCAGCCAGAGGTGGCTGAGGATGCTTCCCGCCGTTGTATCCAGGAGCAGAATCATGGTCTGGAGCTGTCTCTGGATATGCAAGAGCTTGTGCCGCATGCGGCTGCTGCTCTGAATCATGCGGAGTCTGTGCGCGGTTCATGGCCAATCGGCAATACAAACCGTGTTGTGGGTACCATTCTGGGCAGTGAAGTCACGCGCCGCTACGGAGCGAAGGGCTTGCCGGAGGATACGATCTCTTATCATTTCGTAGGCTCGGCGGGACAAAGTTTTGGCGCATTCCTGCCTAAAGGAATTACGCTTTCGCTTGAGGGCGACTCCAATGACTATGTCGGCAAAGGATTGTCCGGTGGTAAAATTATTGTAGCGCCATCGCCAAGAGCAACATTTGCCGCTGAAGACAATGTTATTATCGGAAATACGGCGCTGTACGGCGCTACCGGCGGCGAGGCCTATATTCGCGGTATCGCCGGAGAACGCTTTGCCGTGCGCAACTCGGGTGCGACAGTAGTCGTTGAAGGTGTCGGCGATCATGGCTGTGAGTATATGACCGGGGGTCGCGTTGTTGTACTCGGCAAGACGGGTCGCAATTTTGCTGCGGGAATGTCCGGCGGTATTGCTTACGTCTATGATCCATCCGGCGAGTTCTATCCGAAATGCAATCTGGAGATGGTTGCGCTGGAGCGCCTTGATGATGAAGCGGAGATTGCGCAGCTCAAAGGCTATATTGAACGCCATACAGCCAATACCGGAAGTGCGGTAGGTGAGAAGGTGCTGGCAGACTGGAGAGCATCATTAAACGATTTCGTACGAGTCATTCCTAAGGATTACAAGCGAATGATGGCACAAATCCAGAAGATGCATGATTCGGGCCTACAAGGCGAAGAAGCCTTGCTGGCGGCTTTTGAAGCCAACATGCGAGATCTTGCTCGTGTCGGCGGCAACTAAAGCCTAAAAGCATTCATTCAGAGCGTCTATTATAATAGTAGAAACACCTTAGGCAAACAGTGAGTCATGATGCAGCATTGTCTGTAATTCTGGCGCTGCACTGCCGGTTTAAGCTGCTCCTTGTCCGATAGCCCTTCAAATTGAAGGGCTATTCGACGTTCCCTTAAACATAAAGCTGTTCTTGACCGATCAGAACGATATAAGTGACCGAAATGAACGTAAGGTTTCTGTTTTAGTCTCACAAAATCCCTGATCTAACGACTATTTTTGAAACAAATGAGAGATGTTGAGAATAATTCGACGCGATTTCCTATATTTCATCACATTTTTATGAATTTCCCCGACAGAATTCCGCCTAAAAAAACGATGTTCGACACTACTTTCCGACACACTCTTGCAAACGTTTTTCGCTATAATAAGCTTTAATAAAGTAAAGCACCTTGTATGAGAAAGAAGAGATATTAATGTGGGCGGGGAGTTGGAGATGGCTCATGGTTGACAAGAAGAAAGAAGAAGAGAATGATTACCCTACTTCTGTGATCTTGGACATCCGATCCATTATGGAGCAAATGGGTTTGGAAAATACGCAATGGCCTGAAGTCTTGTCACCTAGGCGAAGCAAAACAAAGACCCCCTGCGATTAAGGGGGTCTACCAGACTAGGCTATCCTAATTTAAAGCCAAAATCAAAATGTTATTTCATCATACGCTCCGCCCGGACAAAAGCAATGAATCGTCTTGCTTCTTCTGGAGTTAGTTTGAGGCCGTCAATGGTTAAGGAGAATTTCTCTAGAATTTCGTCGTCGGAAAGCTCCAATTGGTCCACAAAATCACGTATATGATCATCAAGAATTTGATGAGGAAGTTTGGTACGACCAACCAGATAATCTACAGATACCTGAAATAGATCGGCAAACTTCAATAACGTCTCTGTATCCGGCTCTCGCCGGTTTTTTTCGTAATGAGATAAAGCGGCGCGTGAAATGCCAAGCATTGCCGAGGTCTGCTCTTGTGTCCAGCCACGCTCATCTCTGAGTTTCGCAATACGTCCTCCAGTGTCCATTATTATCCCCCTAACACTATATAATTGTATATTAATACGTATGAAGAGGAAATGCATTTATTGAGACAAATCGTCGCAAATTTTATGAAAACTTGTGAAAAAGGTATTGACATGTTACGTACTGTATCGTAAAGTAAGACTTATAAAAGATACAATTCGTATCAAACTTTAGTATAAAGATGCCCGTTTTCTGGATGAAATATTCCCATTAAACCTTGAAATATTGATTTGGATTGGATGTGAATAATGCTGAATGTGAAACCACCAAATAGCAAAAATCGACATCCTGTTCGACTTCATTTGACTCATGGGTTAATCGCCTTGCTGGGAATTAGTCAAGTGAAGGGACAGTCCATGCAAAGTAAACTTTGCAAGATAGTGGTGAGTCAAATTGGCATTCATGATATGACGTTTATAACCATTTTGGATTTCCCAGTGACCCAGCAATACGTGGTAAATGTTCAACTGGAGATTGGCAATATCGTACATCAGTTGTACGGACAAATCATCTGGAGAAGGCCTATGGATTATTTGACCGAATACGGAATTGTATTTATAATGCCGCTTGCCTCGAAGCGCTCCCTGATCTACTCCCTTAATCACATTCTTATTCGGCAGAGTCCCCAGCAGCACAAAATTCACAGGATGTATCGGCAAATGAATGCAACTCACTATCCTTTGGAGAATCGTCGGACCCTGTAGTTCGCTCCGTTTGCATGACGGGTAACTGGTAATTTCAATATTGCTTTTTTAATTGTTCTTTTAAGCATGATGAAATGAATATTATTTCACTAGGATTAATAGATTTTTGATATTCAGAGAACAGACGGAGGTATAGAAGTGGAGCTCATACAGTACATGAACATTATCAAGAAGAAGCTTTGGCTAATACTGGCTATTGTCGTTGTGGCTTGTGGTGGAGCAGCCGTCAAAAGCTATCTGCTGACGACGCCGATTTATCTGGCCAGCGCTAAGCTGATCGTCAATCAAGCAACCCAAATCGAGGGCACGCCCACCGTCAACTATAGTTCTGTACAGACAAATATTATGCTGATTAACTCTTATAAAGAAATTATTCGATCTACCGCCATTACTTCTAAAGTTGTAGAGCAATATCCGGAGTTGAGAATGGGTGCGAATCAGTTGGCCAGAGGAATTTCAGTGAATGCAGCGAGCAATTCCCAGGTCATGAGCATTGCATTTCAGAGCTATTCTTATGAGCATGCCGCCAACATCGTCAATGCAATCGCGAAAGTTTTTAAAGAACAAATTCCGACCATCATGAAGGTTGACAATGTTACGCTGTTGAATGAAGCGAATCCTGCCGACAATGCGGCGCCGATAAATTCAAGCCCGATAATGAACATTCTGATCAGCGTGATCGTTGCCCTGCTGCTTGGCATCGGGCTTGCCTTCCTGCTCGATTATCTGGATGACAGTATCAAGTCCGAAGAAGAGCTGGAGAGGTACTTAGGCCTGCCGGTGCTCGCTTCAATTACGAGAATCCAAAAGGAAGATATGCGCACAAACCGCAAAACCGCGAGCTCTTACAAACAGGAAG
This sequence comes from Paenibacillus roseus, assembly GCF_016424485.1. GTDB lineage: Bacteria > Bacillota > Bacilli > Paenibacillales > Paenibacillaceae > Paenibacillus_D > Paenibacillus_D roseus. Next base: position 172,152 of record NZ_JAELUP010000005.1, on the reverse strand, counting down.
CAGGTGAAGGCAACTATGCGACGCTCAATCAATGACACCAACCTGGTTACACTGACCAATCCCAAATCTCCGATCTCAGAAGCGTATCGAACGTTGCGAACCAATATTCAATATTCCGCGATAGACACTCCCATTCAAGTTGTAATGGTGGTCTCGACGCAAATGGATGAGGGCAAGACGACAACAATTACCAATCTGGCGATTGCTTATGCTCAAGAAGGCAAGCGGGTTTTGCTGATTGATGCCGATATGAGGAAGCCCTCCATTCATCATGTGTTCTCCTTGACGAACCGTGTCGGGTTATCCAGTATTCTCTCCAATCAATTCAATGTTCAAGATGTTATTTCCGATACTACGGTAGATAATTTATCGATTATTTCTGCAGGTCCGATTCCGCCTAACCCTTCCGAGATGCTTGGCTCCCAGAAGCTGAAGGTATTAGTAGCGGAGATGCGTGAATACTTTGACATGATTTTGTTTGACACGCCGCCAATCATGGCAGTTACGGACAGCCTCATTCTGAGTGCCCTGTGCGACGGAGTCGTGTTGGTTGTCCAGGCGGGCAAGGTCAAGAAAGATCTCGTAAAAAAGACGAAAGCAAGCTTACAGCATGTGAATGCGCCAATACTTGGCACTGTGCTGAACAATGTGGCGGGAAGCAGCGGCAAAATTTACCATGATTACTATGCCAAGAAGTAAAGATCCGGAATGAAGGATCAGGTAATGCCTACTAAACCTTTATCATTGTAGGCACTCGGTCACGCTGTGGGCCCGACTGGGCCTTAGACATGAATTGTCGAGGGTGTGATGTGAGGTTGGGTTAAATGCCCTGAGTGAAACGAAGCTTTTGCCTATTAAAGGATGGCAAAACCGTTACACATGAAAAGTATAAATAACACCTTTTAGGCATGGCGGTGATGGCGATGGAGCTTTCCTGCGTTGAAGCAGAAAGAAGAATCATTTGTGCACCCCTGATTTAAGAGGTGTTATTTATGTTTTTACACAAAAAAAGATCAAGGATAGGGTGATGGAAAAATGAAAAAGGTCAGAAAAGCAATCATACCTGCTGCTGGTTTAGGAACTCGTTTTCTCCCCGCAACGAAGGCGATGCCCAAGGAAATGCTGCCGATCGTAGACAAACCGACTATCCAGTACATTGTCGAGGAAGCAATTGCCTCTGGTATCGAGGATATCATTATTGTAACCGGTAAAGGGAAACGGGCTATCGAGGACCATTTTGACCATGCGTTTGAACTGGAGCACAACCTGTTTAGCAAAGGGAAATTTGATCTGCTGGATGAGGTTCGGAGATCCTCTAACGTAGATATTCATTACATACGCCAGAAGGAAGCCAAAGGACTCGGGCATGCCGTATGGTGCGCACGCAATTTCATCGGCAATGAGCCGTTCGCGGTCTTGCTCGGGGACGATATTGTACAGGGCGACATACCATGCATCAGGCAGTTAGCCGAGCAATATGAACATACAGGCAAGTCTGTTATCGGTGTGCAGACTGTACCTGCCAATGAAACCCATCGTTATGGAATTGTAGATCCGACAAGTCATTTGGATCGGCTATATGAGGTCAATCGTTTTGTAGAAAAACCGCCACAAGGCAAGGCGCCTTCCAATCTGGCTATCATGGGACGGTATGTGTTGACGCCTGAAATCTTTCATTTCCTGGAAGAGCAAGAGATTGGCGCAGGCGGAGAGGTTCAACTCACCGATGCCATTCAAAAGCTGAATACCATTCAGGGTGTTTATGCTTATGAGTTCGAGGGCGTTCGTTATGATGTTGGAGAGAAGTTGGGGTTTATATTGACGAGTCTTGGTTTTGCTTTGAAAAATGAAGAGCTGCGCATTCCACTGCTCAATGCCATTGAGGAAATGGTTGGAAAGGAGAAGCTCAACAACCTGCTTGTCAGCCGGGGTGAGAGAGGATGAGTGTAAGCGCTGGAAGGGATGAGGGACAAATCGCCCTGGAATCTCGAACCTATTATGCTCCGGTAGAAAAAGAGAAGAAGTACTCGTTCTATCGCTTCGTCAAGCGAACGCTTGATATTGCAGGAGCTGCTGTAGGGCTTATCGTGCTGTCTCCGGTACTGCTTGTCATAAGTATCTTGATTAAGCTTGACGATTATAAAGGCGCAGTGTTGTTCCACCAAATTCGGGTCGGCATTAATGGCCGTGAGTTTAAAATGTATAAATTCCGCTCTATGGTCCGTGATGCGGAGCAACTGCTGGATAGATTGAAAGACCAGAATGAAATTGAAGGCGCGATGTTCAAGATGAAGAACGATCCCCGTGTAACACGAATCGGTCGATTCATCCGGAAAACAAGCATTGACGAACTCCCCCAACTTGTTAATGTACTCAAAGGTGAAATGAGCCTGGTCGGTCCGCGCCCGGCACTGCCGAAAGAAGTTGCGGAGTATTCCAGCTACCATAAGCAGCGTTTGCTGGTGACTCCTGGATGTACCGGTCTGTGGCAGGTTAGCGGACGAAGCAGTCTCAGCTTTGAAGAAATGATTGAGTTGGATTTGAAGTATATTCAAAAAAGAAGTATCTTTTTTGATCTTTGGATTATTTTGCGGACAGTGAGAGTACTGTTTGGTTCGAAGGATGCTTGTTAGAGAGCATTGCTTAGGTCTATAGGTAAATAAAACGGGAGGTTGTGAAGCCTTGATTTCAGTTCTGATTCCTACCTATAACGCTTCTCATGATATCCGTTCATTATTGACGAAGCTATATGAACAAGATATAGGGCAAAATGAGATGGAGATTATTGTTATCGACTCATCCTCAACAGACAGTACGGTAGAGATTATTCGTCATGAATTCCCGAAAACAGTTCTTGAAATTATTCCAAACGAAAGTTTTGATCACGGGGGTACGCGTAACAGGTTAGCAGCAATGGCCACAGGCGAATTCTTGCTGTTTATGACTCAGGATGCGATCCCATATGACCTATCATTGCTTTCCAGTATGCATAAGGTTTTTAACGATAAGCAAGTTGCAGTATGTTTTGCCAGACAGATTCCTAAAGATGACGCTGGAGATTTGGAGATTTTTGCGAGAGGGTTCAATTATCCTGAAACTTCCCTTCTTAAAACTAAATCCAAGATTGAACAGTTAGGGATAAAAACTTTCTTTAACTCTAATGTTTGCAGTATGTACAGGAAAGAATACTTTAACACACTAGGCGGCTTCCCTGAGCGGATTATATTAAACGAAGATATGATCTTCGCATCGAGGGCAATCTTCAAAGACTTATCTGTCTATTATTGTGCTGAGGCAAGAGTGTACCACTCACATAATTACACAATAAAACAGCAATTTAAGCGTTATTTCGATATCGGTATGGCCTTCAAAGACACAGAAGAACTGTTTAAAAATATTTCTAATGAAAAGGAAGGTATGAAGATGATCGTTAGGCAGACGAAATATCTGCTTAAACGGAAAAGGACGCATTTGATTGCTTATGCTTTAGCGGAAAACATATGTAAATTATTCGCTTATCAGCTTGGGAAGAAAAACCGATTATTTCCCTACCAGATCAAGAAGCAGTTCTCTGCTTATTTAAAGTAAAAAAAGTGGTGATTATTTGAAACCGAAAATGCTTGTTGTCAGCGCTCATCCCCCACTCAAAGATTCAAAAGAAGCGGGACAAAAGGTTTTTTTTAATTTTATGAAATTTATTTCTGAATTTGTAGACATTCATCTCATTTCGATTGTGAATTCAGAGGAGCACAACTGGGGGCTTAAGGAAAGTTTGTCTGAATTGCAATGTTCTGAACTGAAATTAATTGAGGTAAGTGCCCTCCAAAAACTGGTGAACTGTTTCCGCTATCCATTCAGAGCAATTCATTATAATACAAAAGCATCATCCAAGATAGTCATTGAAATGGCAGCGTTGCTGGAGCAACATAACTACAAGTATATTCATTTTGAATGGGAACAAATGATTCAGTATGTAACAAAGGTAGATAAAACACTACTCTCGAATAGCAATGTCTCGGTTACTTGTCATGATGTTATGCATCAAATGTATGAAAGGAAAGCGAAGACAGGAAAGCTTGGATTGCTTTACAAATTGCAGACCAAACTATGTATTAAAAATGAGAAGAACTGGTTCAGCAAGATTGACCATATTTTGACTCTGAATGATAAGGATCGCAGGCTAGTAGAAAGTTTAAAGTTAGACAGCAATGTTCGAGTTGTACGCCCATTTTACCATAAGACCCCTGATGTGAATATTGGACGTAAACAATATGATTTAGTATTTTTCGGTGCGCTGAATCGAAATGAAAATAATGATGCGGTGATTTGGTTTATCAATAAAATATTCCCCTACATTATGAAAGTAAATCCTAAAACCAATATGGTGATAGTGGGGAACGGGCCTTCCAAGGAATTGCTGCAAATTTCACGAAGTTATCCAAATATTAAAGTAACAGGGTTTGTCGAGAATCCGTATCAAATCATTGCCGATTCCCGAATTGGTATTATTCCTCTTCGACTCGGTGCAGGCATCAAAATCAAGTTATTAGAATCTATGGCTTGTGGAGTGCCGGTAGTTAGCACATCTGTAGGAGCGGAAGGTACGGATTTCACGGAAGAAGACGGATTATTTCTTGCTGAAGAAGAATGTCTATTTGCAGAAAAAGTGCTGCATTTATTAAGCAATCCGGATTATTCATTGCAGATGGGAGAGAGAGCAAGATTATCTATTGAAGATGTGTACAGCCGCGAGGAATATGTAAAGAGCATATCCGAGGCATTTAATGTAGCTATAGAAAAAGACTTTATTAAGGAGGAGAATATGGTCCCTGCTCTTTGAAAAAAGGAGGGCTTCTATTATGGAGGGGGAAAATACGCTCATTTTAAATCATAAGGAATACAGCTATTTAAAGATATTTTTTTTTCTTTCCTTAATCTTGTTGCCGGTAAACGGGTTTCCGTTAGGATTATATAATGAATTGCTTCTGGAATTAGGTTTTTATCCCTATTTAATTCTTTCCCCGTTGATTGCAGTTCTATTATTGAAAAGGTTCTATTACAACTCGTTTGTTACCAAGATTTTATTAGTGTTTGTCTATTGGAATATTGTTAGCGGGTTTGCCAATATGGATTCAATCCTTAACTCCTATTATAAGCAAACTTTTGGACTAACCCGATATTTATCACAACTGCTTATGGTTTCTATTGGGTATATGATCGTTCTGTTCATATCAACATTGATTGTCAAATATAAAATTACTTTACAGCAGATTTCAAAGTACATCATTATTTCCATTAAAATATGTGTGTTAATTGGATTGATTGAAATTTTAGGGAAAGTTATTGGAATTAATATCTTTCTTGAACTCTATCGATTAATAGCTACAGCTATTAATCGGGGTAAATTTATACCGGACCGAATTCACAGTATTTCTGGTGAGCCAAGCTGGTATGGGATGTTCGGCGCTTTTGCATACCCGTTTTTGATTTATGTAATAGTAAAGGAAAAGAAGCACTTCATGCTTCTTTTTTTATTTCTGGTGACAATCTATTTTACCCAATCCAGAACGATGTATTTTATTATCCTTCTTCAGACTATTTTCTTTTTACCGATCTTAATGAAACGGACGTTGCTTAATAAGAGAAATATAGGAGTTGCATTTGTCGCAGCAGCCTTAGTTGTTGGTGTTGTTCTTACCAATGAGGAGGTTTTCGCCCAGACAACAAGTCAATTGACGAGTACTTTGAAATCTGTCAATGATTTTAGTTTAGGCTCAACAGAAAGTTATTCGTCGATGACAAGATTGGGCATGCAGACCACGGCGTTTAATATGGGTAAGGATAATTTCTTTTTTGGTGTTGGTCAAGGTCAATTTATGTTTAAATTTCAGGAATATGTACCTGAGTGGGCATTAGGGGCTTATGAAATTCAGGATGCTTTAAATCCTTTAAAGCGCAAGTTTCCCCAGGCGCACGGAATGTTTACCAGGATTTTCGGGGAGCTGGGAGCTATTGGACTTATTGTTTGGCTGATGCTATGGATCATGTGTATTGTGAAGCTTTTTGCTCTAAGGCATTCAGTCGGATCTCAAGAAAAAACTGAAATTTATATTTTACTTGGTTTAACATTTGGTGTGCTTGCGTGCGGAATGAATGTAGATTCGTTTCGTATGATGGTGGTATGGATTACATTAGGGATAATAGCGGGCTGGTATCTGCTGGTTCAAAAAACTTTACAAGACCATAAGGAAAAGGAAAAAATATGCTGAATATACTGGTTAGCCACTCGTTATATTCCCCTGATATTATTGGTGGAGCAGAAGTTTCAACAAAAATCTTGGCAGAAGCTCTGGCTAAAAAAATGAAGGTTCATGTTATGACAGTCGGCAAGCATAATAAAAAGCAAGGTGTACTTCAGGATGCAGTTAATGATATTCCTGTCTACAGGCTCCCTAGTCATAATTTGTACTGGTATGGAGATCCAAGCTCAAATAAACTCGTGAGAGGTTTATGGTATTTAAGAGATATTTACAATACGGATATGTATAGAAATGTTGAAAAAATTATCCGGACTGTGAATCCATCCGTTGTCCACACTCAAAAAATAGCTGGTTTGACCTTTGCAATATGGATGGCAGCCGGGAAGTTACGCATTCCTGTAGTTCATACTTTGCGGGATTACTCACTCTGTAATCCTTTTTACTACCGTGAGGCTGCTCGTTACTTTAGCAGGAAAGTTTCAGCTGTAATCGGAATCTCCGATTTTATCTTGCAGGAGCATCTGTCAGCAGGAATGTTCGGGCAGGCTGAGCGACATGTGGTTGCAAATGCAATTGAGGGAGAAATACAATCGTCAACCAAACAATATCATGGTCCTCTTAATCTGATTTATTTTGGGAGGTTAAGTATTGAGAAAGGGATTGAGCATCTAATACGATCGGTGATGAATTTACCTGAAACCGTTGTTGGCCGTCTAATAATTTGCGGAGACGGACCTCAGTCAGAAATGTTACGAAATTTGTCTTCATCGGATAGTAGAATTGAATTCACTGGTAAAATGACGGGTGCAATTTTGCAGGAGAGGATCAAGCAAGCGGACCTCACCGTACTCCCTTCTGTATGGGACGAACCTTTCGGTCGTGTAATTATTGAGTCCTATCAGCTCGGCACACCCGTACTTGGCTCTCATGTTGGTGGAATACCAGAAGTAATAGCTGATGATGCCTTCCTCTTTGAGGCGGGCAATCCGCAAGCCATTTCGGAGAAGCTTATACGATTCCATGCTTTAAGTAGACATGAGAGAGTGGAAATTCAACAAAAGTGTCTGGAGCATTGCGAGCAATATACCGTAGATAAAATGCTGGATAAGCATTTAGATTTATATCACCACATTATAAATAAATTCAAGGTAGGGGTGGAAGTATGAAAGGTGTCATTTTGGCGGGAGGAACGGGTTCCCGATTATATCCATTAACGAAGGTAACCAATAAGCATCTATTGCCTGTAGGATCATATCCGATGATTTATCACGCTATCTATAAATTAATTGCAGCTAACATCAAAGATATTCTTATCGTGACTGGGCGAGATCACATGGGAGATGTTGTGAATCTGCTTGGAAGCGGCCATGAGTTTGGTGCTTCTTTCTCCTACAAAGTCCAGGATCAGGCTGGAGGCATTGCTCAAGCTTTAGGTTTGGCCAGAAGCTTTGTAAAAGATGAACCTATCATAGTGCTGCTAGGGGACAATATTTTCCTGGATTCATTAAATGATTACATTAACAATTTCAAACAACAAGGGACCGGAGCGAAAATTTTATTGAAGGAAGTTGATGACCCTGAGCGTTATGGAGTAGCAGAGTTAACAGGCAAGATTATCAGTTCGATTGAAGAAAAGCCGAAGCAGCCCAAAAGCTCGTATGCTGTAACCGGAATTTATATGTATGACAGCAAAGTATTTGACATTATTGACAAGCTTGAGCCATCAGGCCGTGGCGAACTGGAAATAACAGATGTCAATAATGCTTATATTTATCAGGGGGAGCTAACCTATGATATTCTGGAGGGCTGGTGGACAGATGCAGGTACGCATGAGTCTTGGGCCAAAGCTAATGAGATGGTTAGAAACCACTTGTTCGATCTGACATTTGGCAAAAAACAGACAGCTTCATCCATATCATGAAGCTAGCTTAAGGAGAGAGAAAAATGAATGTATTAGTTACAGGCGGAGCAGGCTTTATCGGCAGTCATTTTATTCGTTATATGCTGAAGCGGTATCCGAATTACAATATTATTAATTTCGATAAGCTTACATATGCCGGTAATCTGGACAATATTAAGGCTGTGGAGCATCTGCCTCAATACCGTTTTTTCAGAGGAGATATTACGAATCCACAAGCGGTTAGGGAAGCTTTGGAACAATACGAGATTCAAGCCATTATTAATTTTGCCGCAGAATCTCATGTTGATCGGAGCATCAATGATCCCGGGGTTTTTATTCAGACTAATGTGGTGGGAACCCAGGTATTGTTGGAAGCAGCACGAGAATTTAATGTTGCAAAATATATTCAGATTTCTACAGATGAAGTGTACGGTTCATTGGGGCCAGAAGGGTACTTCACTGAGTCTTCTCCGATAGCCCCTAACAGCCCTTATTCAGCAAGTAAGGCCGGAGCAGACTTGCTTGTAAGAGCCTATCATGAGACTTATGGGATGAACTGCAATATTACACGCTGTTCCAACAATTATGGACCTTTTCATCATCCCGAAAAGCTCATTCCATTAATGATTGTTAGCGCAATGCAACAGAAGAAGCTCCCGGTTTATGGAGATGGTTTGAATATTCGGGATTGGCTGCATGTGGAAGACCATGCATCCGCTATCGATCTGGTGCTTCACCAAGGACTGCCTGGGGAGATTTATAATATTGGAGGGCATAATGAGCGGCGCAATATTGATGTTGTCAAGCTGATCCTTCAAGAATTAGGACAGCCGCTTGATTTGATTTCATATGTGGAAGATCGCAAAGGTCATGACCGGAGATATGCGATTGATCCGTCTAAAATTGTTCAAGAACTAAATTGGCAGCCAGTTTATACGTTTGAGGAGGGTCTGCGGGAGACAATTGAGTGGTATCAGACCAACCAAGAGTGGTGGACAAACATTGGCCGTAAAAAACAAGCGGCTGAATCTTATATTTAACAGAAATAAGGGATCTATATGAGTGAACTGAAGAACCAGACATTATCAGGGTTTAAGTGGAACGGACTGTTGGTATTTACGAATTTGATTCTCAATTCATTAATGATTTTTATACTGGGTTATATTTTAGAGCCGGGGGATTTTGGACTCAGGGCCATTATAATTTTTGTGCTTGGTCTGTCGAAAATTATAACGGATTTTGGTATTTCACAAGCCATTATTCAGCATGAGCAGGTCACTCGTACGGAACTGAATAGTATATTTACTGTAAATGTTCTATCTGGAGTTATTATGTTTCTATGCGTTAATCTCTCAGCATCGCTGCTTGCAGAGTATTATGGAGCGGGGGAGTTAAAGGCATTGCTGCATAGCGCTTCCCTTTTATTTTTAATCGAGCCGCTTGGAGTTGTATTTATAGCTTTGCTTGAGAAACGGCTTCAATTCAAACAACTGGCACTGATTAATATGAATAAAACCTGGATTATGAATGTAACCATTATTTTATTTGCCCTTCTCGGATTTCAGGTTTATTCCTTTATCATCGGCCAGTTTCTGTCTTCCCTTTTTATTATTATCTCTTTATTTTGGATTTTTAGAAAGAATAAGGATTGGTTCCCGACTTTATATTTAAATTTCAGAAGCCTTAAACCATATTATGCATTTGGAATATATGTTTCCGGCAAAAATATTTTGAACTACTTTGGGAGAAATTTTGACGAATTAATCGTGGGCAAACTGCTCGGTATCGATCTGCTGGGCTATTACTCTTTTGCCAAGCAAGTGCTGGATAGAGTTATTGATTTGGTTATTCAGATCAGTACAAAAGTTACATATCCGGTATTTTGCAAAATACATCAGGGTGAGAACGCAGTTGTTCAATTTAGAAAAATGTATTACAAAATGACACATTTAGTGGCTTCAGCAGGTCTACCGGTTTTTGCAATACTCTTTCTTGTGATTCCCACTGCCGTCCCGGTTGTGTTCGGTGATAAATGGGAGCCGTCCATCATTGTGATGCAGGTCCTGGCTTTGAAGGGGATGGTCGATATTTTGTCTGCTGGTTTTGCAACGAATGCATTGTATGCTCATCATTCTTCAAAGACGGCTTTTTATGTAGATCTGATTTTGCTTCCAGTTAGGTTAATTACCTTGGTTATTGCTTGTTACTATGGATTATCGGCTGTTGCTATCGCATATTTGTTGTTTGTCTTCTTAAAGGCCGGCATCTTGCAGGTACAAGTAAATCGGGTTTGCCACATGTCATGGGGGGAATACTTGTCGCAACTTCGTTCCCCATTTCTAATTGCATGCGGGCTCACTATTATTAGTTATGGTGTTCAACAGTTTATTGATCAATTATGGTTGACAGTATTCATAGTGCCTGTATATGCAACATTATATGTCCTGCTCACGTATCGGTTTAATCCGGCGATATATAAGGAAGTTGCCAATGAAGTTAGACCAATGTTCAACAAATTGTTCAAGCGCAAACAGAAGAATATCATTCGTGATGGGATGGGAATGTAATGGTAGCTGAGTGGAAGGAAATTGTTATAGGCAGTGCAACCCGCGGACTCGAGCTCCAAGGGAAGAAGGGGGATATGCCTCCGGGCCACAATGGCCCATGGAATGATCCGCAGACTCCAGTGCGCAACACCGCACACTGGAGTCTTCTTTTTTTGGAGGCCTTCAAGCACACTGGCAATGAAGCATTTAAAGATGCTGCATTAAAAGCAGCTGGCTATTTGGCCTCCCATGAAGCCAGACCTATGAATGCAACATTTTATTGTCGTTATGCGGGCAGCAAGGATTTTTGCAACGGCTTAATTGGTCAGGCATGGGTCATTCAGGCCTTGCTGTATATAGGTGAACACTTTCAGCAGCATCAATATATTGATTTGGCCCAGGAAATTTTTTTGCTTCATGAAATGGACCATTCTTCGGGTCTGTGGAGGATCCGAAATGTGGATGGCTCCATCGGCGGAATTAGTCATACATTTAACCAGCAACTGTGGTTTGCGGTGATGGGAGTAATGCTCAACAAGCTTCAGCCCAATAAAACGATTGAAGATCGTACAAATCTCTTTTTTGCCAAAATGATGGATCACCTCCAGCTTGCCCGTTCTGGTCGAATTATACATGTCATAGGTCATGTCCGATTGAGGTACAGAATTATTAAGTCCGTTTATCGTTTGTATTTTAACCGTCATCAGCGAGAGCATCAATATTTGTTAGAGCACGGCTATCACAGCTTTAATCTGTATGCCTTTGCGCTTCTTTATCATTCTGTCCCTGACCATTTTATATGGAAGATGGGCAATGTCAGGAATATGCTCAAAAGGGCGATTGATTATACGAAAAATCCAGAGTTTAAAGCAACGATACAGAGGAACAAATATTCATCTCCTTATAATCCGGTAGGAATTGAGATGGCCTGTGTATTGACCGTCTTTAAGGATTATTTAGAAGACTCAAATATCCAAGAAGTTCGAGAGTGGAGCAGACTTCAACTTGAGCAACATTATGATCACGAGCAGCATCTGATGAATCAGAATACAAGTGACCCGGATACCTTGTCTGCAAGACTATATGAAGCAGGATTAATACTGGAGAAGATCGGATAATTTGTGTGAAGGAGTTTAATTCAATGAATGAGGGAATCGATTACTTCATAGTTGCTCCCACTTCCTGGGAAAAAGAGGGGTTAAAATATCGACGGCATCGTCTTGCAGAATTATTGTGGTCCAAAGATAATACCAGACATATCTATTGGATATATCCTGACCATGATTCGTTTACTTCAAACTCGGTGCAAAATCACCCGAAAGTTACCCAGATCAGTTTGCCATATGGAAGAGGGATGTTCAGATATGTGGGTAATATGTGCAATGCTTTGATTCGTAATCCGTTAAAGCCTTACCTTGCGGGCTCAGGAAGAAAGGTACTTTTTTTTACATACCCTTATTTCTCCCAATTAATTAGTCTCTCCCACTGGGAAAGAGTTGTCTACGATTGCAGCGATTACTGGTGTGGTACATGGGTACCAAAAACCGGGTTGCGCGGCATGGTTCAGCAGTTTAAAGCTTATATGATTCGCAGGACAGAGAATCGCATATCCTCCCGAGTAAATCTGGGCTTTGCCACATCAGAATTTTTAGCTGCTCACATTCAGCGGCAATCAAAGAAAAGTTTCAAAGTTATTGAGAACGGAGTGGAATTCGATCTTTTTAAACAAGCTTCACCTGTACGAGAAGAAGAAATTGAGCAGATACAAGGCGTAAAGCTTGGATTCGTAGGAGGGCTGAAGGCTAAGATCGATTTTGATCTTCTGTTAGAAGTCTCCTTATTGAAGCCTGAGTGGAATTTTCTGCTCATCGGCCCGGCTCACGGGACAATAGAGGATTTTGAAGCTCTTAAAGGCAGGTCCAATATTTTTTTCTTGGGTGGAAAATCACCTGAAACTGTTCCAGGTTACATGAAGGCTTTGGATGTTGGTTTGATGCCTTATAAAAACATTGCGTATAACCGGGCAGTCAGCCCACTTAAGATGTTTGAATATTTGGCAGTGCAAATTCCGGTGGTAGGCTGTGGATTGCCTACAACGGATAAATACCAGGAGACGGGGGTCTACTACCATACGGCTTGCAAAGCGGATGAATTCGTTCGGGCATGCGAAGAGGCTTTGCAGCTTAAAGACAAGGAGGTTTATCGCCTTAAGAGAATCCGCAGAGCACAAGAAAATGACTGGCAAACCAAACTGGAGACTATATATCGTTCGATTTAATCAAAGGAGGTTTACGGTACATGAAAATTGTGTTGTTATCAGGCGGTTCAGGCAAACGGCTTTGGCCTTTATCCAATGAATCCAGATCAAAGCAGTTTCTTAAAGTTCTGGAAGGCCCGAATGGACAACTGGAGTCAATGGTTCAGCGTGTATGGCGGCAGCTGCACAATGCTGGGCTGGCAAACGATGTTTGTTTTGCGACAAGTAAATCTCAAGAGGAGATTTTTCGAAATCAATTGGGGAGTCGAGTCAATGTCGTTCTGGAACCTGAAAGACGGGATACTTTCCCGGCTATTGCTTTGGTGGCAACCTATCTCTACTCCATTCAAGGTGTAGGATTAAATGAAACGATTGTAATTATGCCAGTTGATCCCTACGTGAATGACGACTTTTTTGATGATTTAGTCGCATTGCCCAATATTTTAGCCCAATCTGATGCCAAAATTGCGTTAATTGGAGTTAAGCCCGATCATCCCTCAGAAAATTACGGTTACATCATGCCAGAGCAACAACTAAAAAATGATAAGCCATTTTATATGTCTGTTAAAAAATTCGAAGAAAAACCCAAAAAGGAAAAAGCAGCAGCATTAATTGAACAAGGCGCACTGTGGAATTGCGGGGTTTTTGCATTTAAACTCGATCTGATCATTAATTTGCTTATTGAATTAAATATTCCGATTCAATATGATGAAATGCTAAAGCAGTACAACAAACTTCCTAACATTAGCTTTGATTATCAAGTGGTAGAGAAAATCGACAAAATTGCTGCCATGGTTCATGAAGGCAAATGGAAAGATCTTGGTACTTGGGATACATTAACTTCCGAAATGGGAAATAAAGTTGTCGGCGGGGGAATTGTGACTCCGGATTCTCAAAATACGCATCTTATTAACGAACTGGAAATTCCGGTAACGATTATTGGAGCTTCGAACTTGGTTGTTGCTGCCAGTCCGGATGGTATCTTGGTTAGTGATAAACAACAGAGCTTTCGAATTAAGGATGTATTGAAGCACACCGATCATCGTCCGATGTATGAAGAGCGTCGATGGGGATACTACAAGGTGATTGATTATATCAAGTATTCTCATCATAATGAAGTGCTTACGAAAAGGATCTGTATCTATGCAGGCCGTAATTTAAGCTACCAATATCACTGGAAACGTGATGAGATATGGACAGTTGTATCTGGAGAAGGGGAACTGATTCAAGACGGAAGCTATAGGAAAGTAAAATCAGGGGATGTTGTAAAAATACCCAGTGGGAGTAAACATAGCCTTCGGGCTATAACCAATTTAGAAATTATTGAAGTCCAGACAGGGACTGAACTTATCGAAGAAGACATCCACCGAATCAGCATGTCTTGGGAGGATATCTTGAAATCGATACAAGTGTGAATCGAGTACAGAAAAAGATTAGCTGCCATTCCAGGAGTGAGCGGCTATTTGAGCTTTAAGAAATAAAATCAAACGGGGTGTAGAAGATGAAACTGGCAGTCATTGGTACAGGATATGTTGGTTTGGTATCAGGTGTATGCTTTGCAGAATTGGGCAATCACGTAATTTGTGTCGACAAGGATCACGCAAAAGTAGAGTTGCTGAAGAGTGGCATAGTACCGATTTATGAGCCTGGTTTAAAGGAACTGATGGACAGTAATACGAAGATTGGACGTCTTAGTTTTACTTCTGAACTGGATCAGTCTGTTCAAGAGTCCGATGTAATTATATTGGCTGTAGGCACACCGTCGCTACCAAGCGGTGAAGCCGACTTACAGTATATTGAACAGGCAGCCAGAGATATTTCATCCGCATTAAATGGCTTTAAAACGATTATGACAAAAAGTACAGTTCCTGTAGGAACAAACGAGAAGATAAAGGCGATCATTAGGAGTCAGACTGACCACGAATTTGAAATTGTATCTGTTCCTGAATTTCTGCGTGAGGGTTCAGCAGTAAGAGATACTTTTCATCCTGACAGAATTGTAATTGGTATCGAAAGAAAAGAGGCTGCAGCCAACATCGTGGAACTGCATCGCCCTCTTACTGAAAATATAATTGTTACGGATATCAGAAGTGCTGAAATGATCAAATACGCTTCCAATGCTTTTTTGGCGACCAAAATATCCTTTATTAATGAAATAGCAAATATATGTGAAAAAGTAGGGGCGGATGTAACCAAGGTGGCAGAGGGAATGGGCTATGATAAACGAATTGGCGCCTCATTTCTTAATGCGGGCATCGGCTACGGAGGGTCATGCTTCCCTAAGGATACGCAGGCGCTCATTCAGATCGCTGGAAATGTAGATTATGACTTCAAGCTGTTGAAGTCTGTCGTAGATGTGAACAATGGACAAAGATTCAACATTATCCATAAGCTGGAGTCCATATTGGATGATCTCTACGGGAAGACAATTGCAATATGGGGTTTGGCTTTTAAACCGGATACGGACGATGTGCGTGCGGCCCCTGCTTTTGACATCATTAATTCTTTGTTAAAGCGTGGTGCATTGGTAAGAGCCTATGATCCAGTTGCAACGGAAAACTTTAAGCAGTCGATCCAGCATGACAATCTTTATTACAGTAAAACTGCAGAAGACGCTGCCAGACAAGCGGATGCTTTGTGCATTGTAACCGAGTGGAGAGAGTTCAGACAACTCTCATTGCAAGAGATTCGTTCTTGGCTTAAGACTCCGAATTTGATTGACGGACGCAATATTTATACAGAGGAAGAGCTTTTGAATACGGATTTTGTCTACTATTCTGTAGGCAGACCTAAATTAAATAATGGAGTAAGGGAAGGGGCTCCAATTTTATTATAAGCGCCGTTACTAATTCCAAGTTCCATTGCATATAAAGCATACGAGGTGATATTTTCATGCAAAAATTCAAAACAGAACTTGATGGAGTCTGGATTATAGAGCCTACTGTACATCAGGATAACCGGGGATTCTTTATAGAATCTTATAGCAAAAGAAGCTATGAGGGTTTAGGCATCAGCCAAGAGTTTGTTCAGGACAATCATTCATTATCGAAGGAAGCAGGCACCTTGAGAGGGCTTCATTACCAACGCCCTCCATATGCTCAAGGCAAGCTCGTGAGAGTACTAGCGGGGGCTATATATGATGTAGCGGTAGATATTCGAAGCTCCTCGCCTACTTTTGGCCAATGGGTTGGGGTTATACTTAGTGCCGATAATTATCGTCAGCTGTGGATTCCACAGGGGTTTGCCCACGGGTTCTGCACGTTAGTTCCTGATACACAGGTTTCGTATAAAGTCGACCAATACTATAATGCCTCAGCAGATCGGGGAATAGCCTGGAATGATCCTGAACTCGCTATTCCGTGGCCAGTTAACACCCCCTTGTTGTCTGGAAAAGACGGTGCGTATCAATCCCTTTCAGTGATTGACCAAGAGGAGTTATTTCCATGATCCGGTCAGGCAGTAGAGAAAGAATTTTGGTAACGGGAGCTGGCGGACAATTAGGAAAGGAGCTTGTCCAACTCCTGAAAGTGAAAAATATAGAGGTCTACGGGTTAGCCCGCGATCAACTGGATATTACTGACTGCGATACCGTTCTCAAGCAAGTAGAGCAGCTTAGTCCCACTGCAATTATTCATGCTGCTGCATATACGCAAGTTGATCGCGCAGAGGCCGAACCGGAGATTGCATTCCGTTGCAACGCAATTGGTACCCGCAATGTAGCTGTGGCGGCGGCCAAGGTCGGGGCCAAATTGGTTTATGTGAGCACCGATTATGTATTCGACGGGTCTGAAGGTTCATCTTACAACGAGTGGTCCAAGACATCACCGATTAACGTATATGGCCAGTCCAAGTTGGCAGGAGAACAATTTGTACGACACCATCATAACCGTTTCTTTATTGTCCGTACTTCATGGGTGTATGGAGCCTATGGAAATAACTTCGTAAAGACTATGCTTAAACTGGGTGCGGAACATGGAGCAGTAAGAGTAGTCGAGGATCAAGTCGGCTCACCAACCTATACGTATGATCTTGCAATGACAATTATAGCCATGCTGCAAACCGAAAAGTACGGCCTTTACCATATATCTAATACAGGGAAGTGCAGCTGGTTTGAGTTCGCTCAGGAAATTTTTAAGCAGGCTAAAATGGAAGTTCAAGTGACGCCTATCTCAACCTCTGATATGCCCCGTCCTGCTGCTCGTCCTGCATATTCTGTTATGGAGCCTGTTATGTTAAGGCTAAATGATTTTCCTTTATTGCCTACCTGGCAGCAAGCCTTGCATCATTATTTGCAAAACAACCGCACCGACTAATGCTACAGAGGGAGAATGGCGTATGAAACGTTGGATGAAAATTTCAATCTGTATTTGTGTTGTACTCGTATTGGGAGTTGCCGGGACGCTCTTTTACTTGAACCGTGCTGTAACTACAATGGCAAAGCAGATGTATGAACCGCTGGCTCTTGATGACCGTTCTCCTTTAACTCTTAACATAGCGGGGATAGATAAGGCTTCAGAGGATGCTCTGAAGCCTTTTACTGTGCTTCTTCTCGGAGTGGATGAACGTGGGAAAGACATTGGGCGTTCAGATACCACTATGCTGATTGCAGTCAATCCTGCCAAGGAGTCCATTCTGACGTTCAATATTCCCCGTGATACAAGGACGACAATTATCGGCCGCGGGACAGAAGATAAGATTAACCATGCGTATGCTTTTGGCGGGACATCGATGTCCGTGCGGACAGTTGAAAATTTTCTCAACTATCCGATTGACTACTATGTAAAGGTGAATATGGAGGGGCTAGTACACCTGATTGATAGTGTCGGTGGGATTGAAGTGGAGAACCATCTCCCCTTCAGTTATGAGGGTTACTCTTTTGAGAAAGGCACTTTAAAATTGGATGGCAAGAAAGCGCTCTCTTACTCCCGAATGCGCTTTGATGATCCGCGTGGGGATTTGGGCCGTAATGAGCGGCAGCGCGAGATCATCAAAGCACTGATTCAGCAAAGCATGACATGGAAAGGACTAACAAAGTTACAAGCGTTTATGGATGAACTTGGTCAATCCGTTAAAACAAATATGCAGTTTGATATGATGAGGGAAATTTTCTTATCGTATCGGCCAAAGATTAAGGAAGTAAGCAGCATAGAAATTGAAGGGAAAGGTCAGAAGTTAAACAATATTTATTATTATATTGTGGATGAACCTACGCGTACTTCAATCCATAATAAGCTGGTCAGTTTTATGTCAGTTGCTGGTAGGTCTTAATATAATTTCTTCAATCTGATTAGTCTCAGCAGTACCGTCGTTAACGATAAATCGAAAAAATAATTTAGTTATTCCCTGTGTAGCTTGCAGGTCTATGGAATGTGACGAGAGTTTGTCAGTATCAGCAAAGGCAAATCTTTGGCTATACAACAGTTTGCCTTTGTCATTATCGGCACGGATTTCACAGAGTCCCTCTTTTGAAACTTTTCTCCCCCGAACTAACACAATGTAATGGTTGTTACTGGGACTGAGTTGGTCCATGATGATGTCCACGGCTAGATTAGAGCGGAAAGGAACCTCAATATTTGTTTTTATTGCCCAGTTGGAAGATACAGTAGAGGGCTCCCAAGGAAATTCCCCTAAAGCAATCTGGTTATTTAAGAAACGGGGGTTTTTGGAATTGAATACAAGCGGATCAATTTCCTTTGTTCGTACTAGAGGGTGATTAGGTACTGGGAATGTCGAACTATTGTCTTTCCATAAAATGAAATACTTCGGTTCTAAATGAAGATTTCCACGATATGTTTTATAGCGGCTTGTTTTAATGTCAATTAAAAATTCGGCATATTTTAAATTACAGCGGTTATGGGAAACTACAGAGCCATACCCGACATCAATTGTTATAATGGGGGTTGTAGGGGCAACATCTCCCATCTTCGTCACATTAAAGCGATTGCCTGTGATTAAATTGGAGAAATCCCCAAAGATTCTAAGAAACTCACAGGCAGATTTGTCTGCTTCGAAGAAGTTGTCAGAGATAGTATGTGCATCCCCATCGGGAATGAGAATTTGTCCCCTTCTTGAATTGCCTACTATCTCATTGTGGTTGATTGAGCATTGGGAACCGTAATTCTGACCGCCGCCCCGTTTGGTAGTTAAATATACAGAAATAGCATTTAATGTAATTCTGTTATTGTTGATTTCTGTATGGTCGCAGCCTTCCAGATAAAGAGGGATTCCAAAGTTGGAAATAAAGTTATCGCGAATGCTCAGGTTGAATATTTTTGCCCCCCAGACCGCAATTCCATATTCCTTTAGTTCATTCAGCCCAGGAACAACATCCGTATTGTAATTGGGGTCTACAGCTGAGCTGTATTGGCCCTCAAAGTAACAATTTCGGATAAAGACATTAAATAATGAAGGCTGTTGGCTCCAAACACTGCTGTAATCCCCTTCTCGATTATACTTGATACCGAACTTCGATCGAATATATAGATGCTCAAAGCCTTCTGCCTGGTTGACATTATTGCTTCCTATAGCGGGCTGGATAACAAAAGCATATACGTTGTCGTTCGTATTTCTGATTTTCACACTTCTCGAAGTGCCTGCAACTTTTGTAGTCGGGTCTATTCTTATGGATTGACTAATTACATAATCACTTACATTATAGGGAATCAAGAGTGTTTTGCCAATTGCGTTATCAGCTGCTCTTTGAATACGAAGTGTATCGTCTGCTTCAGGTACGATTCTTGGGAAGTCTGAAATATTAACCAATATCATCCACACCTTTCGATTTGGATAAAAGCCGGGTTTACGGTAGTATATATTCTTTAGATTATTGTAAAATACCATGGAATTTTGTCAGACAAGCTTCTTAAGGTCTATCGAAAGAACCAAAAAAATGTGTGAAATAGAAAACAATTTTTTGAAATCATAGTTACAAATTGTATCATTTATTATATAATTGAAACAAAGGGTATCAGTCAAACCGTGTCTATATCAGTTGAACTAAAGAAACGAAAGTAGGCAGCCGGAGTGTGAAAGGATTCTGGAGAAGCGAAGCGCTCGCCTTTGTTCCCGGATTTCCCCTATTGCTGCCATTCATTCAAGAAATCCGGGAACAACAGCGATCGGAAGAACCTTTCACACGCAGGCCTTGCCTGACTTCCTTTCGTTCAACTTGTATAGATGACCAAGGCAGCAAAGGGGGCGTTACGATTGATTCAACAGGATGGGAGCAATCTGGTTTTCCTGCTATGCACCCCGCGCAGCGGCAGTTCGTTGGCAACGGTTATGCTGCAAAACCACAGCAAAGTGTTCGCCACGCAGGAAATGTGGTTTCTGATGAGCTTATATGATTTAAAGCTGGCGCCTTACCGTCCATACGGCGGAACGGAAATTATCAAGCAATTCTTTAACGGTGTGCTCCCCGAAGCTGCTTATGAGCAGGCTTGCCGCTCGTTTGCCGTAGAGGTCTACAACAGCTTGCTTAAGAGCGGCACAGCCGAAAAAGTCATTGATAAATCCCCAAGGTATTACTATCTGCTGGAATTTATTGACCAGCTATTTCCGAACTCCAAGCGCATATGGCTCATACGCAACCCGCTATCGGTGATTGCTTCATACAAGAAAGTGAACCGTCATGTACGGGACCGATTCGATCTCAAAGGCGAACTGACGCAGCCGAAGTTCAATATCAAGATGGCGGATATTACAATCGGCTTGTTTCGTTATATGGACTATTTCAGCAGGCCGCATCCTCATACATACCGGCTTTATTACGAGCAATTGGCCATTAATCCGCAGGAAGAAATGAGGAAGCTTTGCGAGTTTTTGGACTTGTCCTATGAAGAGGGGCTGGAGCGGTATGGCGACTTCATGGATCAGCCGAAGTCCGACCTGTTCTTCAGCATGGGGGTTGGGGACCCTTTTGTAGGGCAGCACACAGAGCCGCATACGAATTCTCTCGACCATTGGAAGGAAGTTCTGGACAAAGAGGAAACGGAGCTGTACTGCCGGGCAATCGGCGCCCGGGTATTCCACGAACTGGGCTACAGCAGACAGCTTGAGGAAGCGGAAGCCTGGACGGGTGTACGCTTTGACATGGAGCCGGATGCGGAACTGCTGGAACTGCGTCGCAAGCAGCTGGCAGAAGCAACAGGGTGCCAGTGGCAGGAGAAGTACCAGATCAGCAGCGAGTTGTCTGCTCCATTAGCTTCTGTTGCTGAAACTGCGGAAACTTCTGGGGCTGCTGAGTCTGGAGTGGCCCCAACAGAGGGCAATGAGGCCGAAGCGGAAGTTGTCCGACTGCAGATGACGCTGCGGGCATTGGATCGGCGATTGGAGAAAAGCTATGCCAATCAAAAGCGGCTTCAATTGCAACTGGACCATATGCGAAACAAGGTCAACCGCATCAAATCCTTGATCCCGTTCGGCAGCCGCCTGTCCAGGTGGGCTTCGGCTTATCTAGCCTCCGGAGGATCGAAGAAATGAGCGCAATTGCAGGTGTGATAGGGTTAAATGGAGCAGAGCTGCCGCAAGATGCCGTACATAATTTGTTGGAATCTTTAAGCCGCTACGCCGGTGATGCGCAGCAGCAGTGGCATGGGGAGCAAGCTGCTCTTGGCTGCCGACTACAATGGCTGACATCGGAGGCTGTCCATGCAGCTAATCCGTATTATGATCCCCGCAGCGGCCTGACGGTAGTTGCCGATGCGATTCTCGACAATCGGGATGAGTTATTTGACAAGTTGCAGGTTCACCTTAAGCAGCGCGTCCAGATGAGCGATCAGGAATTGATTTTACATGCTTATCTCAAGTGGGGCGAACAGGCGCCAGTCCATCTGATCGGCGATTTTGCTTTTGTCATTTGGGATGAGCGCAACCGGAAGCTGCTGGGAGCGAGGGATTTGTGCGGCAACCGAACCTTATATTTTCATACCGGTCCCCGTATGTTTGCTTTTTGCAGCGCAATCGCGCCTTTGCGGGAGCTGCCTGGAATTGCACAAGGGCTGGATGAGAACTGGTTGTCGGAATTTTTGGCGATTCCGGTCATGTTTGAGTCTACAGATGTGCAGGCAACGGCCTATGCAGAAATCCGTCAACTGCCGCCTGCACATCTGATTGTGGCAGAAGGCAGTCATGTCAAGCTGAGCTGCTATGGTTCCCTGCTTCCGGATCGCAAGCTGCGCTTGTCCTCCAACGGCGAATACGAGGAGGCATTCCGGGAAGTAATGAACCAGGCGGTTCACTGCAGGCTGCGTACGTACCGTGAGGTAGGAGCAACCTTGAGCGGGGGGCTCGATTCCGGTATTGTGGCCAGTTATGCGGCCCGCGAACTTCGGAGGCAAGGAAAGCTGTTGCATACGTTCAGCCACGTCCCGTCACCTGATTTTGTTGATTGGACGGGTAGAAATCGTGCAGCTGATGAAACGCCCTATATTAATGCGACACTCTCTCATGTTGGCAATATGAGATCCAATTATATCGATGTCCCCGGAGCAAGCCCGCTTACAGGCGTAGAGGATTGGCTGGATATCTTGGAGATGCCCTACAAATATTTTGAAAACTCCTATTGGATCAAAGGGATTTATGAGCTGGCGCGTGAACAGGGGATTGGCATCCTGTTGACCGGCGCTAAAGGGAACAATACGATCTCATGGGGGCCGACGCTGGACTATTTTGCTTCCCTGATCAAACGGCTGCAGTGGGTAAAATTTTACCGGGAGCTGCAGCTGTACGGAAGGAAACGAGGGATTCGCAGATCAAGACTGGTCCCTTTAATTGGGAAAAGGATGTTTCCTTGGCTCAGCTTGCTATCCGGCTCGGGCGATGAGATGCCGCTCCTGATCAATCCTGAGTTTGCCCGGCGCACAGATGTCCAGAACCGTCTGCGCAAGGCGGGTGTAAGTCTTAACAATGGGTCAGGCTCAAGTGCAGCAGAGGCGAGAAGAAAACATTTTGAGAATCTGGCTGTTCATAATATGACAGGGAATAAATCCAGCAAGCTGTCGCTTCATTACGGCATATGGGAGCGCGACCCAACCTTTGATGTCCGGGTTGTGCGGTTCTGTCTGTCTGTTCCGATGGATCAGTATATGCAGCAAGGCCTGGATCGGGCGCTTGTCCGCAGAGCTGCTGTGAATGATCTGCCGGATACGGTTCGCTTGAATCAGCGTGTTCGCGGGATACAGGGAGCAGATTGGCTTCACCGGATGCTGCCTCAGTGGCCAGCGTTACTTGAAGAATTGGAACAGCTATGTCGGGATGAGCGGGCAGTTCCTTACATGAATGTGGAGCAGATCAGGCGAACGATCAGCCAGGCATCCGGGCCTTCTGTCCGGGACGCATTTGAACCGGAGCCCCGTTTTCTGATGCGCAGCCTGATTATGTACCGTTTCTTGAAGCGGTATTATGCAAGTTAGCCTGAAAGGAGGTGAACAAACCATGAGCAAAAAAGTATGGGAACAACCGAAGCTTGAAACGCTTGACATCAACATGACGTTGCAAGGCAAAGGAACCAAGTATGTTGACTACGTCACGCCAAGCGATTTGGACATTACAGACACGAAACCGGACACACCAACCCCTTGGGAGCCGCATCCATGGTCGTAATTTAATTCATTATCCCGGTTTGGCCCTTATACATGTCACTGTGTAAGGGCCCGATTTTACAATTGGCAGGATTGCAGAGGTGGGAGAGTTTGAAGAGGGGTCCGTTTCAGTATATCGCCTTTGGCATGTCCCTGGTAAGTGAATTTCCGATCCCCGAATTGATTGTGCACGAGCCTGGCTCGTCGGGCGGCGGAATAACCGGACAGGTCGAAATCAGGAGAGCAGATTTGCAGCAGGCATGGGGGCATGCACGGATGTGGAACGCTTATACTGCCTTGAACGGGGAGCAAGTTCTGTTTTATATCCCGAATGTCGGTATATTAGGGATCGAGGGGGGCCGATATATTTGGGTATCGCCTTTTGAGAACTGCAACGAGGACCAACTCAGGCTCTATATTCTGGGGTCTTGCATGGGGGCCTTGTTGCTTCAACGCGGCATTCTTCCGCTGCATGGCAGTGCTGTAGTTCTGAACGGAAAAGCTTATGCCTTCTGCGGAGAATCGGGGGCAGGAAAATCAACATTGGCGGCCGTGTTCACACAGCGGGGATACAGTATGCTAACCGATGATGTCATTGCCATATCGTTTACGGAGCAGGGCTGTCCGGTTGTGATTCCGTCCTATCCGCAGCAGAAATTGTGGCAGGCCAGCCTGGATCGGCTGGGGATGTACGGAGGAGACTATGCCGCATTGTTTGACGAAACAGAAAAATTTGGGGTGCCGGTGAGGGATAGCTTCGAGAGCCAGCCGGTGCCGCTCGCAGGCTTTTTTGAACTGCAGCATAATGAGGGGACGGAAAGCACAGGACTGAGCTATATGAAATTGTCGGGATTAATGGGTATGCCGCTTCTTTTTACCCATACCTACCGCAATTTTCTGGTGCCGATGCTCGGACTCGGACAGTGGCATTTCGATTTTACAGCCCGGCTGGCAGGTCAACTGCTGATGGCGCAATTCAAGAGGGGATCAGAGGGGTTTACAGCCCCTGTGATGGCGGATCACATTTTACAATGGGTAATGGAAGGGGAGGCCTACCATGTCGGTTAGCATAATCCAATTGGAAGACAAGATTCAGCAAGAGGAAGGGAACCTGGTTAGTGATATGGCGGGGGAGAAGGTCATGATGAGCATTCGCTCCGGCAAGTACTATAACCTTGGCTCCATGGGCGGCATCATTTGGGAAAGTATAGCCTCCGGCCAGACGGTGGGGCAACTGATCGACGACCTGACAGAGCGGTATGAGGTTGCACGCGAGGAGTGCCAGACCCAGGTGCTGAGCTTTTTGCAGCAGCTTAAGCAAGAGGGGCTGATCAGTCTGCTTTCTGAATAGGAGAGGATTTAGTCGTGTGGAGAAAATGGAAACGGTATGCCTCTCTGAAAGGAGCGCATAAAAGACTTTTGCTGGAGGCTTATTTTTATTTAGGCTGGGCGCGGATACTGAAAGCTTTGCCGTTCTCCAGGATAGCCCCTGCTTTGGGCGAGCATATGGCGGAAACAACGGAGCAGCCGCAGCCCGCCCAAATTCCCGTATTAAGGGAGGTTTCCTACGCGGTGCAATTGATGAGCCGTCATACGTGGTGGGAAAGCCAATGCATGGTAAAAGCCATCGCAGCCATGCGTATGCTGGAACGACGCAAGATCGAAAGCACGCTGTATCTGGGAATGGGACGGGATGAGAAGGGGAGGCTGGTCGCGCATGCCTGGCTGCGCAGCGGTCCAATTGTAATTACCGGAGCTGAGGGCAGGGAGCGCTACACCTGTGTAGCGAAATTCGCCCGGTATATAGAAGGAGGCGTCAAATGAGCCCGCGATGGGAAATTCATCAACTAACCTGGTCCAAAGAGTTGGGGCTGATGCTCCAGCTAATGAAACGGTATGAAGAGAATGGGGTCGCAGAACATATCGGGAAATGGCTTGACGATATCGATTGGAATCAATTCGTGGAGCTGGTCCGGCATCATCGTGTCTTCCCGACCGTGTACGCGGCCATGAAAAAGCTGCCGCCGCAATTGATTCCTGCCGATGTCCTTGAAGCGCTCACTTTGGATTGCACGCGCAATACCTTTCGGATGCTGCAACTGACGGCTGAACTAAAGCAAGTAGCCGAGCAGATGGCAAGTGAGAATATCCGCATGCTGGTGCTGAAGGGGCCGCTGCTGGCTCAAGAGTTGTACAGCGATGTTTCCATGCGCGCGTCTAAAGATTTGGATGTGCTGATCCCGCTGGAGGATGTGGAACGGGCCGAGTCTGCTTTAAAAGATCAAGGTTATGTCATTAAGGACCCAAAACTGCGCCTGATTAATGACTGGAAGTGGAAGGATCATCATCAATCCTACTATCATCCGGGAAAACAGATACAGGTTGAGCTGCATTGGCGCCTTCATCCTGACAGCGGGCGGGAGAGCAGCTTTGATGAGCTTTGGAGTCAGCGCAGGGCAAGTGTTCTGACCGGATACCCGATCTATTGCATGGGCAAGGAAGAAATGATGGATTATCTGGTTGCCCACGGCGCCCGGCATGCCTGGTTCAGATTGCGCTGGCTCGCGGATATTGACCGGATGATTCGAATGAACATGGATTACGAAAGACTGATTAAGCTGTTCTACAAAAACGGCAGCCAGCATCTGGGCGGTCAGGCTTTGCTGCTCGCTTCGTCTTTTTTGGGAACGCCGATACCTTATATGTTTCAGCCGCTTTACTCGGGCAAGAAGTCTCGCAAGCTGGCTTCACAGGCTGCTTTTTTTATGGAGAACAAGGTTCAGATATGTCCTGAGCCGACAGCAGATATCGCCGGAAAGTACAAGAGCTATATGTTGTCTTTAAAATCCTGGCGGCAAAGAACCGCCTACCTTCTTCGCCGGCTGTATCCAAGCTCTAGTGATGCCGAGGTGTTCCCGCTGCCCAAAGGGCTGCATTTTCTCTATTTCCCGCTGCGTCCTTTTCTATGGTTTTACAGGCGAGTAAGACAGTCCTATTCTTAAGGGAGATGCCGATGAAGCCGATTTTATTATATTTCAAGAAACTGCATGTTTTTGCCGGAGCCAGGCTGTATGTCAACATGCTGCTTGGGTTGTTGATCAGTTTTTTTGACAGCTTGGGCATTTTGCTTATTTTGCCAATGCTTAGTCTGATCGGGTTTGCCGATAGTACCGTGACCCAGCTTCCGATTATCTCGGATCTGCTGAAGCCGCTGGTCAGCCTTCCCGCTTCTTTAAGTCTGCCGCTGGTGTTGGGTCTCTATGTAACGATTCTAACCTTGACGGGACTCTTGCAGCGCAACCAGTCGGTTGTCAGTGTGGGAATCCATCAAGGCTTCATCCGTTTTTTGCGTCTGGATACATACCGGACTTTAATCGAGTCGGACTGGAGCTTCTTTCTCAAAAAGCGCAGCTCCGATTTTCAGCATATTCTGACCTCGGAGTTGGCGCGGGTAAGCCAGGGAACGCAGCTATTCCTGAGCCTGGTTCAAGCTTTGATTTTCACTGTAATCCAGATCGCACTTGCCTTTCTCTTGTCGCCGATTTTAACAGTTATGGTGCTGGTGAGCGGACTCTTGCTGGCTGCATTTGCCCGCCGTTTCGTCGGAAGGGCCAAACAGCTTGGGAATCGTACGTCCGAATTGTCCCAAAATTACTTCCTCGGCATCAACGAGCATTTTCACGGCATGAAGGAAATGAAAAGCAACCGGATGGAGCAGTCGCATCTGAACTGGTTCCAGGAGCTTTGCGTGAGAATGGAACAAAATATGGTCCAGTTCACGAGATTGCAGGCGACGACCCAGGTCTATTACAGGCTGGCTTCGGCGGCTTTGATTGCTGTCTTCGTATATGTGTCCTTGCAAGTATTTCACGTACAGACCGGGCAAATGCTGCTGATTGTGCTCATCCTGGGACGGCTATGGCCCCGCTTCTCCTCCATCCAGTCCAATGTTGAGCAAATTTATTCCTCCATTCCTGCGTTCAACAGCGTCATGAAATTGAAAGCGGAATGCGAGGCGGCAAGGGAGCTGAATTTGCAGAGCCAAGCTTTGCAAAATATCGAGCCGCTGCCGCTTGAGGAAGCGCTGGAATGCCGCAACGTTTATTTCCGCTATAACCGCAATGAGGGAACGTGCGCACTGCGCAATATCAATTTGCGAATCCCTTCGGGCAGTCTGACGGCCATTGTCGGCAAATCCGGAGCAGGTAAAAGCACGCTCATTGATATGCTGATGGGGATGATACAGCCGGAGAGAGGGGAGGTAGTCGTGGACGGGAAACAACTGACGCCTGAACGTCTGACAGCTTTTAGAGCCTCTGTCAGCTACGTCTCACAGGACCCGTTTCTTTTCCATGCTACAATTCGTGAAAATATGCTGCTTGTAAAGCCCGAAGCGACAGAGACCGAAATTTGGGACGCCTTGCGATTTTCGGCTTCAGATGAATTTGTGCAGCAGTTGCCGCAGGGGCTGGATACCGTGCTGGGGGACCGGGGAATCCGGCTGTCCGGAGGAGAGCGCCAGCGGATTGTGCTTGCCCGGGCCATTTTGCGCCAACCTTCCATTTTGATTTTGGATGAGGCCACCAGTGCGCTTGATTTGGAGAATGAAGCCAAAATCCGTACTGCAATTGATCAATTAAAAGGCAAAATGACCATTATTGTCATTGCCCACCGATTGTCCACCATCCGCAATGCTGATCAGGTACTCGTCATGGAGCAGGGGGAGCTTATACAGCAGGGCGGCTACCAGCAGTTGTCCAGCGACAGCAAAGGCCGATTCAGCAAGCTTCTGCATATGCAGGCGGACCAGACGCTTCAGCCCTAGCCCAGCAGAGGTTCGGAAAATCGCTGCCAATCTGCCACAAGCGTCAAGCCATCCCATATATCCAACTCTGATGAAGGATCATATGTTCCATTATGCCATAAATGATAGTATAATATTTTTTGGAAGTGTTAGGGAAGCTAAGATGATGACGGAGACGGTATCCGATTATTGGAGGAATGTTATTAAGACGATTGTGCGTACTATAGTTGTTGTGTTTTCCGGTAGCATTGGTCCTTCTGGCGCTAGTTAGTTGATTTCATTATTTCTCTGGAGGTTTCGGATGCAGAAGAAAAACAAAAATTCCCGTAGTCTTGTCATATACACATTAGTTATCATTGTAATCTTCGGTGCTTTATTTGCTCTTAATCAAGCGGGAAAAGGCAAGGAGAACGCCAACTTGACGGTGGAAGAGTCCCCATCCATAAGCGGACAACCCGTCGCAGGCAATGCGGACGCAAAAGTTTCAATTGTTGAGTTTGGCGATTATAAATGTCCTTCATGCAAAGTTTGGGGAGAACAGATATTTCCGAAGCTGAAGAGTGATTACATCGATACGGGCATCGTTTCATTTTCTTATATCAATACCTTGTTTCATGGAGAGGAGTCCAAGCTTGCGGCCCAGGCAAGCGAAACGGTTTACATGAATAATCCGGAGCGTTTCTGGGATTTCCATAAAGCGCTTTTCGACGAACAGCCGGCACAAACCAAACATGACGACTTATGGGTTACCGAGTCCAAAGTGCTGGAGGTTGCGCAGGCGACTATTCCGGGTCTGGATGTGGAGAAGTTCAAGCAAGGGCTGACATCCAATCCGATACAAGAAAAGCTGGATCACGACCAGTTGTTGGTCGACAAATTCAACATTCAGCAAACGCCTACCATTATGGTAAACAACATAGTCATTGCCAACCCGTTCGACTATGAGGCCATTCGTAAAGCCATTGAACAGGAAACAAATTAGGCGGAGGGGAGCAGGTTATTATGCGTATAATCAGACAAAATAACTTGTTTTTTGCTTGGCTGGTGGCTGTAGTTGCTACATTGGGCAGCCTTTATTTCAGTGAGATCAGAGGTTTTATTCCTTGCGAGCTATGCTGGTTTCAGCGAATTTTAATGTATCCGTTAAGCATCATTCTCGGCATCGCCGCTTTTTTGGACGACGACAAAGTGAAAAAGTATGTGCTGCCACTCTCCATAATCGGTATTTTCGTCTCAACGTATCATTACATGAAGCAAAAGCTTCCCTGGCTGGATGCCATGCAACCATGTACGAAAGGCATTCCGTGCAATACGCAATACATTAACTGGTTCGGCTTTGTTACCATTCCATTCCTTGCATTAACGGGTTTCGTCCTGATTACTTTGTTTCTCTCATTAAAAAGAAGTAAGTGACCGTGAAGAATTCGGCCGATTTATTCATAACGTGAGACAAATCAAAACACCTTCAAAGAATGCTCCCTTGCAAGTAATAAGGGACAGCTTTGAAGGTGTTTTTTCATGGGCAATTAGAGTGACTACCCGTTGGAATCAAGATGCAAGCCTTAAAATATAAATTGCTATTGCGACAAGCCTTCAACAACCTTGTCAATATTCCATTTGACCATCGTAATATAAGTGTCGCCCGGTTCCCCTTTTTTCGCCAGAGAGTCCGTGAAAATTTTGGAATGGATCGGAACGCCGGTTTCATTGGATACAGTTTCCATCGTCTTGGGGTTGACGCTTGTTTCAACAAATAAGGCCGGAATCTGATAATAATTAATAGTCTTAATAATATGGTTCATTTGGTCGGGAGTTCCTTGATTATCCGTATTGATTTCCCAAATGTATGCCGCTTCGAAACCATAGGCCTTGGAGAAATATTTAAAGGCGCCTTCACTGGTGACCAACACTCGTTTTTCCGCCGGTATTTTTTGAATCTCCTGTTTGGCGTATTGGTCGGTCTCCTCAAGTTGAGCTACGTAATTAGCTTGATTTTGCAAATAATAGTCCTTATTATCCGGATCAGCTTCAATGATGCGTTTTGTTATCAAGTCCACGTATTTAATCCCATTCTGAATATCAAGCCAGGCATGCGGGTCCTCTTGCGATTCCTTCCCTTTTTCGCTTAAGTACAGTGGAGCTACTTCTTCTGACACCACAAAGGCTACGTCCGTTTTATTGGTGACTTTCAGAAGGCTTTGAAACCAGCCCTTCCCTGTCTCCAGATTAAGGCCATTGTAGAATATCAGATCCGACTCCGATACTTTTCGCGTGTCTTGTGGTAACGGATCATACATATGCGGGTCTGTGCCAATTGGTACCATGCTGTACACTTCAGCCTTGTCCCCTGCAATGTTTTCAACCATATCGGCAATGATCGAATAGGTCGCTACTATTTTTAATTTCCCTTCAGAAGATCCAGGGGGACTGTTGCCATTGGAACAAGCAGATAGAAGTAACGTAAATAGGACAATTACACCGAATGCATATGTTTTCAACGCGTTCTCAATCCTTTCCTGAAAAAGTTGTTTTTTGGCGAAACAATAAATGAAATACCAAACCCCGTAACACCAACCAGCACAATGGTGCCGCTTGTAGGCAAATTGTAATTGAAACTGACCACAACACCTGCCACCCCGGAGAATGCGCCGTAAAAAGAGGCCAGCACGATCATATGCAGCAGTTTGTTGGTCCACAGATACGAGGTAGCGGCGGGAATAACCAGCATGGCAATTACAAGAACAATCCCTACCTGGGACAAGGAGGAAACCGTCACGACAGAAAGCAGCATCATCAATAAATAATGATAAAAGTTAGTTTTCAATCCATATGCTTTTGAAACAACGGGGTCGAAGGAACTGATTAAAAGCTCCTTGTAGAACAAACTGACGACGGCGATAACAACCAGCATGATGATAAAAGATTGCAATAGTTCCGACTTGGGAACAGCCAAAATATTTCCGAATAAGATGTGGGTGAGGTCGAGTCCACTTTGGGCAAACGTGATCAAGACAATTCCCAACGCGAAAAATGAGCTTAAAATAATACCAATTGATGTATCGCTTTTGATTGTGCTGCGATTTGTTATAAATTGGATAAGAATAGCGGCCAAGAGACCAAATAATGATGCGCCAATGATCATATTAATCCCGAGAATGTATGAGAGTGCTACGCCAGGCAATACGGCATGAGACAAAGCGTCACCCATCAAGGACATCCTGCGGAGGACAATGAAACTTCCCAGCACGCCAGAGACTATGCCAAGAATGATGGCGGAAAGACCGGCATTTAACGCATACACGGGGATATTTAGCAGACTCGCCAGGGATTCAATCATACTAGTCCCCCCAGTCCCTTAATTTGTACATTCCCGAGGGAAGAACCATACGCCGATTGAATATTTTGACTCGAAAACGTGGTGGAAATATCGCCAAAAGCAATTAATTTTCTATTCAAAATGATGACTTTGTCGAAGTACTCCTCAACTTCATGCAAGTCATGGTGAACAACCAGAATGGTTTTGCCTTCCTCACGCAGTTTCTTTAACAGATTCACGATAATTTTTTCACTTACCAGGTCAATGCCAACGAACGGTTCATCCAGAAAAAAGATGTTGGCCTGTTGGGCAAGCGCTCTGGCGATGAATACCCGCTGAAGCTGGCCGCCTGACAAATTACTGATTTGTTTATGGGCAAGATCGCTGATGTCCACCATTTCCATGCAGCGTTCAACAAGTTCCTTTTCTTTCTTTCCCGGCCTGCGGAACAGCTTCAATTTGGGATAAGTGCCGGTAAGCACCGTATCTCGTACGGTAATTGGAAAGGTAAGGTCAACATCGCTTTTCTGTGGAACATAGGCAATGTCCTTTTGACACAGGGCAATATCTGAATTACCGACGGTAATTGTTCCTGAACGTTTCTTGATGATACCGAGCAATGATTTGATGAAGGTTGACTTGCCGGCTCCGTTGGGCCCAATGATACCAATAGAATAGCCCAAGGGAATATCGATATCGACTTGTTCGAGAGCAGGATTGCCAAAATAATCGACATTAAGATTTTTCACTTGAATCATGAATATCGCCTCACTGCCTTCATGTACTAGTGTTCCTTAAGCAAATAACTTTGCACATTGGACAAAGTTTTGCCTAGTGGAAACATTATGTCAAAACTATAAATCCGTATAGCCTATCTGTCAAGTATTATTTTAAATTGAAACACACAATTATGGTTGTGCTTTCTCTGCTTGGCCAGATATCTTGGAAGGCAAACGATTGCTATCGCGGGTGCTCGGGAGATTAACCGGAGATAATGAGGGCACAGGGGCTTATGGCTTTAAAAAGCTCCTCTCACAGTAGAGGCAAAAATAAAACCTGTTACTGTAAGGGGAGCTTTTTCAGATCTATAGGAAAATATAATGTCAGGCTTGAAAATTCAATAATCCCTGCCCCTCAAGATATTCGATCAACAGCTTGACGGACTCCTCCACGGAAAGTTCCTCCGTATCCATCACAAGCGCAGGTGAACGGGGGATATCATACCCGGCTGAAACACCTGTGAAGTTCGGAATTTGACCGCTGCGGGCTTTCTTGTAGAGGCCTTTGGGGTCCCTTCTTTCGCATTCTGCCAAGGAGCATTTGACATAGACTTCGACAAAATCCTCCGGCGCAAAAAAGTTCCGCACCATCTCGCGATCCTCTTCATGGGGAGAAATAAATGCCGACAGAACAATGATCCCCGCATCGACCAGCAATTTCGAGACTTCCCCGATTCGGCGTATATTTTCCCGACGATCTTCTGGAGAAAAACCGAGGTCACGGTTCAGGCCGTGTCGAATATTATCGCCGTCAAGCACGTAGACTGCTTTGCCCCTTGCAAAAAGCTCCTGTTCCAGCGCAAAGGCAAGGGTAGACTTCCCGGCTCCTGATAGTCCGGTAAACCATAAGGTGCAGCTTTGATGACCGTTGCGCATGGCACGCTCCTGCCGATTTAAGGTGGAGGATTGCCATGTAAGATGAGATGCCGACTGCATGTGGTAACACCCCCTTGTATAGTAAAAAATAATATATTTTCAAATATATTCTATCATATCGGTAGTTGATTTGACAGATTCATCTCTTGAAACGGTAGCCTTTCTATTCGATTCAACACTGATGATACGAAGTGTTTCATATCCGATTTCCAGCCATGCAGGTTTTAGCGGAATATGGTTCTATTTGGATTCTTGTCCTCATAAATTAAAACAGGACAGGAAATTTCAGATGCATTCATGAAGCTGAAGTTCGTTGAAATCACACAATCCGACAACAATAATGACAAATTTTTCACAACATGTCTTGACAAAATTCGCTATTTGTCATAAATTAAATGTATCTAGATACAAATTGTAACATAAGCGATCTGATTGATGCAATTAGTAGTTGTCGAGAAAAAGGAGAGCGGAAAGAATGCCTAATTCAGAGCTGTATTATTGTGTCGTATGCAAAAAGCTGGAACCGGTCAGTCAGGCTCACCAATTGTTCCGGACCGGATTTTTCCGTGTTGTCCACCCGCTGGGCTGCTGTGTTCCCTGCCGGGAAGAGTTGGAGAACATGACAGCTGTGTTGGACGGAGCGGGTGTAACGGACAGTGCCCTTGAAATTACCGTTCTCAACGACTCCACACCATACGGTCATCATAATCGGATGTTCCACGAGATGTATAGTTCCAAATCGTATACAATGACCTCCTGATCATCTGGTTCGCTACCGGCATAGCCGACAGCGAACCTTAATTTTTGTTTAAGTGCCTTTTCTTTGGCTATCGTACTTGGTTATAATAGGTAAAGCTTTTAATACAGCCTGAAGGGCAAATTGCAGGAGGTAATCAATGCAGCAGCTTACCGATGAG
Source organism: Paenibacillus roseus (assembly GCF_016424485.1). GTDB lineage: Bacteria > Bacillota > Bacilli > Paenibacillales > Paenibacillaceae > Paenibacillus_D > Paenibacillus_D roseus. The sequence goes on along the minus strand of NZ_JAELUP010000005.1, from coordinate 137,917 downwards.
CCAGTAGTCAGACTCCAAGGCGTAACCAAACGGATTGGCAGACGGACCATTATTGACAAGCTCACGCTGGATGTGCCTCAGGGGGAAGTTTTTGGCTTCCTGGGTCCCAATGGATCGGGCAAGACGACGACGATCCGAATGATGGTTGGATTGATGAAGCTGTCGGATGGAGAGATCATCATTCGCGGACATCGGATCAGCTCTCAATTCGAACAGGCGATCAAGCATGTAGGAGCTATTGTAGAAAATCCCGAAATGTACAAGTATTTGAGCGGCTATGACAACCTTGTTCATTATGCACGCATGTTTCCCGGCATCTCCAAACAGCGTATTGACGAGGTTATTCAACTGGTTGGCTTGAAAGCAAGAATTCATGACAAGGTCAAGACGTACTCGCTGGGCATGCGGCAGCGGCTTGGGGTTGCCCAAGCGATCTTGCACAAGCCTGCACTGCTAATACTGGATGAACCGACCAATGGGCTCGATCCTGCGGGGATTCGTGAGCTTAGGGATTACTTGCGCAGATTGGCTGCGGAAGAGCAGACTTCAGTATTTGTCTCTAGCCACTTGCTCTCAGAGATGGAACTGATGTGTGACCGGGTGGCCATTATTCAGTCCGGCAAGCTGATCGATATTCGCCAGATTCAACGTCTTGGCAGCGAACCGGCAGCCGCTGAAGTGGCTTTTGAAGTCGATCAGCCGTCGGAGGCGGCGCTGGTGCTTTCCGACTTGCAGGTTGAACATAAGGATAACCGGGTGGTGCTGACAGCAGATCGTGAACAGATTGCACAGATCAATGCCAAGCTGGTTTCAGCGGGCATTAAGGTGTACGGCATTCGTCTGCTCACGAAATCTCTTGAGGACCAGTTCCTTGAAGTGACAGGGGGAGAGCAGATTGTTTGATTTCGTTCAGCTAGTCCGGAATGAGAACATGAAGATATATCGCCGAACGCGTACATGGATAATGTTTGGTATGCTCCTGGTGCTTACGCTGGCTATCAGCATTGCGGCGTACGCCTTTCCGGATGGAAACCTTCCTTCCATGTGGATGGCCTTTCAGATCAACACGATGCTCGGTGTCAACTTGATTACGATCTTTGCTGTTATTATTGCGGCTGAGACCGTAGCCGGAGAATTCAGTACCGGGACGATCAAGCTGCTCCTGATCCGGCCATGGACCCGCTCGAAGATTCTGCTGTCCAAGTATATATCGCTGGTGCTGTTTGCGTTTCTGTTCGTCTTGCTGCTGCTGGTGTGGAACTTCGTCTTGAACTGGCTGCTTTTCGGCAGCGATACGGAAGCAAGAATGGGTGTGGATCAACTACCAGCGCTTAATTTTTTCCTTCAATACCACGGATATGAGTTTATCAGCATGATAATGGTCGTTACACTGTCGTTTCTGGTTTCAACCGTATTCCGAAGCGGCAGCTTTGCGATCGGCCTGTCCATCTTCCTGTTGTTTGGCGGCCAACTGTTAACGGGTATTCTCTCTTTGATGGATTACCCATGGGTCAAATATGTGCTGTTCTTGAATCTCAGGCTTAGTGATTACTTGAGCGGCGGGAATATGTTTGGCCGTGGGGAGCATGACCTTACGCTGGGCTTCTCGTTGTCCGTGCTTGCCGTCTACTATGTGATTTTTATCTTGATTACCTGGTATATCTTTAAGAAGCGCGATGTCGCAACCTAGGCCATAGCAGTGAACAGAATAACCAGCCCCTGCTGATAGCAACAGATGATCCTGTGGCTACCAGCAGGGGCTTTATTTTTCAATACGGGCCATAACCTTCCTGTTTATCCGGCTCCAACTATGTACTACCCGGCCTGGAGCGCCTTTTTCTCCTTGGTCTTGCCTTCCTGTTCCGCGCGTGGTTTGTCGGCATGAGGTGCAAGCGGGGAGGCGGAAGAGACCGTCGGCTTTTCCATCAGACAGGTTCCGTTCAGCAATCCGCCTTCCTGAATAACAAGGGAATGGGCCTTTGTATTGCCATGAAGCTGGCCTGACGCTGTAATCGTTAGCACGCCTCTGGTATACACTTCGCCATAGACGACCCCGGCAATGGTGACATCTTGCGCAGAAATACTTGATTTGCATAACCCGTACTCGCCGACAATGACGTCTCCCTTGCAATCAATATCGCCGTGGTACTCTCCCTCAATCCGGATTCCGGTCTCACAATGGAACTTTCCTTCTGCCTTTGTACCTTGGCCGATCAGCGTTTCCATGGATGATAATCTCTGCTTATGATCTTTGAACATCGATTCCCTTCCTCCTTTGCTGATTTGATGCTTTCTTAGCTATTTATTCAACATCCGGCCCAAATAGACCAATCCGCCTGCCGAATAATCTTTTTACGTTTTATTTTCAAAAGTATAGAGGTTGCCGGACAAGTCAAAGCTAGCAAAGTAGGCCTACACGGAAGGAGAAGCGTAATGATTTGGGTCATAATTGCCCTTGTGGTCTTTATATTTCAAGTTCTGACCATCTTGATTGTCGAATATCGTCATCCGTCCAAGGCAGTAGCATGGCAGCTTATTTTGTTTGTCTTTCCGCTGATCGGCTTCGTAACCTACTACTTCATGGCAAAAGAATTTCAAAGAAAGCGCACCGTTCGCCGCCATGGCATTGTCTCTACAGAGCTGCGTCTGCGCGCCCTTCGCCGTACCAAGCTTATTCACCGTATTTCCGATCTCGGCGATGGTCAATTTATCCACCAGGAGAGACTGTTCCATCTGCTGCAAAGCTTCAGCATGTCGCCTATAACGTCCTGCAATAAAATCGAAGTGTTGCAAAACGGCCACGAAACCTATGAGCAGATTTTGAAGGCGATTGAACAGGCCGAGGATCATATTCATATGGAATATTACACGATACGCGATGACCGGATCGGGGAGCGTTTCAAAGAGGTGTTAATTCGCAAAGCGATGGCCGGCGTTCAGGTCCGAATTATTTATGATGGCGTGGGCAGTTATGAGACGCATGGTTCATACTTTAGCGAGCTTGAAAGCGCGGGAATCCAGACCTGTTGCTTTTTGCCGCCGCGGCTGGCATTTTTCGAGAAGCGAATGAATTACCGAAATCACCGCAAAATCGTAATTATTGACGGCACGACAGGTTTCCTGGGCGGAATTAATATCGGGGACGAATACTTGAACGGGAATTCGAAGCTGGGCTTTTGGCGGGATACCCATCTTGGGATATACGGAGACGCGGTTTACTCCTTGCAGGATATCTTCATGCGAGACTGGTGGTTCGCTGCCAGAGAAAAGTTGTCTGGTCAAAATTTGTTCCCGGAACACCAGTGCCAGTCCAACGAACAGGTACAAATTGTGTCGAGCGGGCCGGACAGCAGTGCCAATGCTGTGCTGGAATGCTATTTCAATGCGATCGCGGTTGCCAAGTCTAGAATATACATCACCTCGCCGTACTTCATCCCGGACACGAGTCTGCTCATGGGGCTGCGCACAGCTGCCTTGAGCGGCGTAGATGTGAGGCTGATTATCCCACAGGTTTGCGATTCCCAAATCGTCATGTTCGCTTCGCTTTCTTATGTGGAAGAATTGCTGGAAGCGGGAGTGAGAATCTACCGTTATCAAAAAGGGTTTATCCACTCCAAGACGCTGATTGTGGACCGGCTGCTGGCATCCATCGGAACTGCAAATATAGATATGCGAAGTTTTTTCAGTAATTTCGAACTGACAGCAATTTTGTTCAACAGCGGTTCGATTGAACAGGTAGAAAAGGACTTCCGGCGCGATTTGCAGGCCAGTGAGGAACTTCGTCTCTCCAGCTTCAAAAGTCGCCCGCGGCTGCACAAAATCGGCGAAGCAGCGTCCCGGCTTTTGTCTCCGCTTCTGTAGACACCGACTGACGACTTTGCCTGGCTTTCATTCGTTAACTTGTCAGTGTCCAATGAACTGCAGTATCGGGCGCAGATTTTGGGCGGGAACAGAGTCGATCAGGTCGCCTTTGCTGCGGAGGCGCTGCATAATATTGAGCAGATGATAATCTCCGGGCTTCACATCACGCTCAACCTCCTCCCAAGCAAGCGGGGTAGAGACGCTGGCTGCCTTCCTTGCCCGCGGCGTATAGGATGCAGATATCGTTTTGCCCCGGTAGTGCTGCAAGTAATCGAAGTAAATCATATTGCCGCGGTCTTTCTTCATTCGTTCAATCGTAAACAGCTGTGGATGGGAACGCGACATGTATTCGCCAACGAACTGACCGATCTGCCGCAGCTCATCAAAGGTCAAGTCTTGCAGCAGGGGCACAATAATCTGAACGCCCGTTGCCCCGGATGTTTTCGGGATCGACCGGATGCCGAGCGAGAGCAGCAGCTTGCCGACAAGCGATGCGGCTTCCATAATTCGCGGCTCCTCCTCAATTGACGGATCAAGGTCAATGATCCACTCGGTAGGGCGCTCAGGCTCGCTGATTCGGTCGAAGGAAGCGTGAAACTCCAGACAGGCCAGATTCCCAAGCCATAGCAAAACAGGCAGCGATTCCAGATGGACATAGGCAATCGTGCCAAGCGGGGCGAGCTTAACAAATTCGGGCTTTGGCTGGGGATAATTTTTCTGGTAAAAGGACTTGCCATGAATGCCGTCCGGATAACGGATCGTAGTCAAGTACCGATCCTTGCAGTGCTTGATCAAATAGGGAGCCAACTCGCCCAGCTTCTCCAGATACATCAGCTTGGTAATTCCCATCTCCGGCCACAACAGCTTGTCCGGGTTGGTAATGGTTAACTCCTGGCCTTGAATCATGATCGAGCCTTTTACCGCAGTAGACATACATTTCTCAACTCCTTGGACTTGTGAATACGATTGGAGGAACAAACAATGAAGCTTGAGCCAATCATTCCGTTTGAACCGATATCTGTAACTCTCATCCCGTCGGGCGAGCAGTGGATTGGGCAGGTGAAATGGGACGGCGTGCGAATGCTGCTTTACTATGACGGCGATCAAGTCCGTCTAGTTAACCGGCGGCTCAATGACCGCACGATCCAGTATCCTGAATTGCAACAGATAGAACAATTTTGTACGGCAGCGTCTGCCATTCTGGATGGGGAGCTGATTGCGCTGGATCACGGAAAACCGTCGTTCCATCAGATTATGCGCCGGGATCAAGCGCATAAGTCGTCTGCTATTCCCGCGCTTGTCAAAGAAGTGCCGGTCACCTATATGATCTTCGATGTGCTGTATGTAAACGGGAATTGGGTGACGGATTTCCCGCTTCGCCAACGTCAGCAATTGCTGGAGAGCATCGTTTGTCCGGGTTCTGTTGTCCAGCTTGTGTCCAGCACGCCTGATGCCGCAGCGCTCTATGGAGTTGTAGAGGCTCACGGACTTGAAGGGGTTGTCGTGAAAGACTTGGACAGCCCCTATATGATTGACGGGAAGGATGACCGCTGGCGCAAGAAGAAAAATATTCATGACCTTAACGCTGTCGTGGGCGGCGTTACTTACCGGGATAAGCAGGTTAATGCACTGCTCCTGGGTCTTTACGACGCGGAAGGGAAGTTGTGGTATATCGGGCATGCCGGCGCAGGCAAGCTGAATGCTGAGAATTGGGCGAGTCTGACTCGGCTGGCGGATGAGCTTAAGGTGGAGCAGCGTCCGTTCGTCAATATGCCTGAACGGAGCAAGGAAGCAGTCTGGCTAAGGCCGCAGTTGACGGTCAAGGTGAACTATCTGCAGTGGACGCGCCACCAATCGCTTCGTCAGCCAAGTATCCAGGCAATTACTCAGACCAATCCCAAGGCATGTACCTTCGGGCAATAACGGTAGCGATATCCGGGGTCAAGTTGACCAATCCGCGCCTATCATTCAATCCTTCGGGCAGCCAACTAGGATACGGTCTCTTTGGTCTTTGGCTTTGTCGTCTTGCTTCGAGGTTTGGCTGTTTTCTTTACTGCAACCTTCGCAGCAGCGCCGGCTGTTGCTGGAGAGTCGGTCTGAACCGCCTCCAGACTTGCTTGCAGAGCAGCCATAAGATCAATAACATTCGTGCGTTGCTGTTCAGGGGCAACATGAACCTCTTCTCCGGCAATTTTCTTGCCGATGGCATCCATCAGCCGATTTCGGTAATCATCCGTGTATTTGGACGGCTCGAAAGCTGCTGACAATTGATCGATGAGCATCCGCGCCATCGTCAGCTCCTTCTCATTGACTTGGACGGCATCAGGCAGACCGGGTACTTGGCTCACAGGTCTGATTTCATCCGGATAAAAAACCGTCTCGATTGCCAGACAGTTGTCGAGCACGCGAATTGCCGCCAAGCTGCTTTTCGAACGAATTGATATTTTGGAAATGCCGATCTTGCCGGTATCGCGCATAGCCGCAAGCAGCAGATTATAAGCATTGCCGCCGGCTTGATCCGGGGACAAGTAATATGTTTTCTGAAAATAAATCGGATCGATTTCCTTCAGGTCAACAAAGTCCAGAATTTGAATCGTTTTGGTAGCTTCGGAAGCGAGGGCATCAAGTTCGTCTTTTTCAAAAAGAACATAGCGCCCTTTCTCGTACTCATAGCCCTTGGCAATATCATCCCATTCCACATCCACCTCACAATTTTTGCATTGCCGGACATAGCTGACTGGCCCGCCGCATACCTTGTGAATCATTTTCATGGAGATATCTTTATCCTCTGTAGCGGAAAACATTTTCACCGGAACATGCACAAGTCCGAAGCTGATAGCTCCCTTCCATACCGTATGCATTTTCTTACTTCCTCCCGTCATTCGCCCTTATTTGCAGTTAGCATATCCACCCTGAATGAAAATGAATCAGAGAGGTTATATTTTGAGCATAGGGTTGTCCCAAGTACACCCCGGAATCTGTCTGATCGAGAACAGAAAGGAGGTACAGACCCATGTCAGAGCCTGGAAATTCTTCGCAAACGCCAGAAGCTGCCGCAGACATCTCGCACGAAGGTCGCGAGGACTATTTCATGGATATTGACCGGATGGTCAATGAAGGACTTGGAGGCGGTCAGGTAACGCCACATAATGGTTTGATCGATGATTCTACAACGGACACCATGGATGAAGAGAACCGTTCATTTACCGAGGAATGACAGCGCAGGCAAGACGCTCGATAAGGGCGCTTGTGGCTGCAATTCACCTTGAATAACCAGTCTGCCATCCTGCAGGCTGGTTATTTTTTGCCTGTCAAAGGCGGCAAAAACGCTTGCGCTTGCAAAAAATCACTTATCCGCTCGGACACTGCCGAACTGCTGTTGTCTGGCTCCGAATGGAAAGAAGGGAAAAGGGCAACAATAAGGTCTATCATTGATACGAGGGAGGAGCAACCATGAAGCAGTTACGGACAGCTGCGGTGTTGGTACTGGTGCTTGCCATGCTGTCAGCATTGCCTGGCTGCTGCATTGCGTCTGATCCTTCGACGGGGCAGACGAAGACCAAAGAAATAAAAAAAAACAGCCTCATCCCTTTAACAGGCATAGAAAAGAAAACCATTCCGGTTTTTAAGCCGCTCTCGCTGTCAGAGCTGCATGCCAAATATCCGCGGACCTTCGTGCTGAGCGGCAATTCTTCCATCCGACGCGTAGCGCTAACCTTTGATGATGCGCCGGATAATAAATTCACGCCTCGGATTTTGGATATTCTAAAAAAAGAAGGGGTAAAAGCGACGTTTTTTGTGCTGGGCAATCGGGCTGAGGGCTATCCGAATGTCATGAAGCGCATTGTCAGAGAGGGACATATTATTGGCAACCATTCATACAGCCATCCGAATATGAACAAGCTTGACTTGGATGGATTTCGTAACGAAATTATTCGAACCGACCGGATTATAGCCCAGTTCACAGGTTATGTTCCGAGCTATATTCGCACGCCTTATGGCAATATTACCGAACCGCAGATCAAATGGCTGGCCAAAAACCATCGCAAGGCCGTGAACTGGAATGTGGATTCACTGGATTGGAAAGGGCTTAGCGCCAAGGAAGTATGCGCCAACGTACTGCCCTATATCAAGCCTGGCTCGATTGTTCTTCAGCATTCCGGCAAAGGCGAGAAGCTTAGCGGAAGTGTCGAGGCGCTGCCGATTATTATTTCCAGGCTGAAGAGCAAAGGCTACAGATTTGTTACGATTGCGGAAATGATCCCTTTTCAATAGCCGCTATATTTGGTCTGTTATCAGACAACAACCTTTTCTATTCGGGCATACCCGCGGGAAAGGTTTTTTTGCATGAATTGGCATTAAATCGAAGTCAACCTTGACGATCGCTAGGCTCGCAGCCCAATTCCAACTCTAATCAGCCATGAACGACTGATGGCTCAAGCGTGACCCGGCAAGGAAATTCTTTATCAATTACAAAGATTCATATAGAATAATAGGGAGACGAAAAAAGGGGAGCCTTGTATATGGCAACACATCAGCATCTCAAACTGACCAAGCTGGATTTGATGTTCCGCATCCTGTTCATTACGCTCGGAGCTTCTCTGATGGCAGTAGCGTTGGAAATCTTTCTTGTACCCAATAATATTATTGATGGCGGGATCGTAGGCATATCCATTATTGTCTCCCATTTGACGCAACTGCCGCTCGGGCTGTTTTTGTTTTTGCTCAATCTCCCATTTTTATTTTTGGGTTATAAGCAAATCGGAAAAACCTTTGCGATGTCAACGCTTTATGGCGTTACCGTCATGTCAATTGACACCGCTTTGCTGCACTCTGTGCCTCCGCTGACCAGCAACTTGTTTCTGGTTACCGTATTTGGCGGCGTGTTGCTTGGCGTGGGTGTAGGACTTGTTATTCGATTCGGGGGATCGCTGGACGGAACCGAGATTGTTGCGATTCTGATTAACAAAAAATCTCCTTTCTCCGTGGGCGAGATTGTGATGTTTTTCAACTTCTTTATTATGATTACCGCTGGCTTCGTGTTCACCTGGGATCGCGCAATGTATTCACTGATTGCCTACTACATCGCCTTCAAACTGATTGACGTCACGCTGGAGGGCTTCGACGAATCCAAGGCGGTATGGATTATTAGCGATGAATCCACGGAGATTGGTTCTGCGATTATGGACCGATTGGGCCGTGGCGTAACTTATCTTAATGGGGAGGGCGCCTTTACGGGCTCCAGCAAGCGGGTAATCTTCTGCGTCATTAACCGGCTGGAAGAAGCCAAGCTCAAGTCCATTGTCCATGAGCTCGACAACCACGCTTTCGTTGCGATTGGCAATATTCACGATGTAAAAGGCGGACGGTTCAAGAAAAAGGATATTCACTGATCCTCTTGCCCTAGTTGCGGACGAATATTCAGGACGGCTATAATGTGATCAATCTTTCGGATAACACGCTGAAGGGAGGGGACCGCTTGGATGAATTTGCTGGCATACGCAGTTGGACAGAGGATCGGCAGAAGCATTCCTGGCAGGAAGAGCGCGGAGTCGTACGGGGCATAGGCGATGATGCGGCTGTCGTCCAGGCTGTGCCAGAAGCCCAAGGCGCAGGGGCCTCTGAAGCATGGCATAGCCTGATCACAGTGGATACCATGGTCGAGATGATTCATTTCAACGACTTGACTATGCTGGACGAGGATGTCGGTTACAAGGCTTTGGCAGCCAACATCAGCGACATTGCTGCGATGGGCGGCATACCAAGACATGCGGTTGTAACTGTCAGTGTGCCTCCCTCTTACAGTATGGAGCGAGTAAAGCGGATCTATGACGGTTTGTATGCCTGTGCAAGTCAATATAATGTTGCAATTGTGGGCGGAGATACGACTTCTTCGCCTTCGCATTTGGTGCTGTCGGTTACGCTGACCGGCATCATTGAGGCCGGGCGCAGTCTGTACCGCTCGGGGGCACAGCCGGGCGACGCAGTATTTATTACCGGACTGATCGGCATGTCAGCAGCAGGTCTGGATTATTTGACAAAGCTCCCGGAGCGAGCAAGGGGAACCCAGTCCCACCGGGAACTGGCAGCGGCCGCCCAGAAGCTGGCCGATACTGATGGCGCCGGTGCGCTGGTGCGTCAACATCGGCGTCCACAGCCCTCGGTAACGGCTGGCAGGCTCCTTGCTTCGCTAGGGTACTGTCATGCGCTTAACGATGTAAGTGACGGACTTGCCAGTGAAGCCTGGGAATTGGCCGAAGCCTCGCAGGTCTCGCTGGTGCTGAATGAGTATTCGCTGCCGCGCAGTACCAGTTTGCAGCAGTATGCCAAGCAGGCGGGCAGAAATCCGGTTGACTGGATGCTGTATGGCGGAGAAGACTATATTCTCATCGGTACGATAGCTGAGAGCAATTTCGAACAAGCAAAAGAAGAGCTGAACCGGCAAGGCATTCCTTTGTACCAGATCGGCCGGGTGGAGGCTGGAGCTCCGGGTGTATGGATGTACAGGCGGGAAGGCAGTGACCGCACGGCAATACCCAAGCGGGGTTATAACCATTTTTCTGAAAGCAACAGGTGAGCAGAATGTCTAAATTGGAAGTTACGCAAAGTGAATGGACGGTACACTCCGAACAGGATACGGTCTGGCTTGCAAATTGGCTGGGCGATCGCGCGGTGCCGGGCATAGTGCTTGCGCTGGATGGCGATCTGGGGGCAGGGAAGACGAGATTTTCCCAGGCCTTTGCAGCGTCGGTTGGAGTGACAGCGGTTGTGAACAGCCCGACTTTTACAATTATCAAGGAATATACAGGCAGCAGGCTGCCTTTTTATCATATGGATGTTTATCGAATTTCGCTGGAGGAAGCAGAGGATCTGGGGCTGGATGATTACTTTTTTGGCGAAGGGGCAACCATTGTAGAATGGGCCAGCATTATCGAGCCGATACTGCCGGAGAGCCGGCTTGATTTGTACATCGAGCACCTGGGCGGCGAAGCGCGCCGATTCATGCTTGCAGGTCGGGGAGAACCTTATGCGACCTGGTGCAGAGAGTTAGGCATGTTAGGGGGCGGGAGCAAGTGAATCTTCATCATACAGAAAGCGGAGCATCAGAGCCTTCGACAACGACCGGGCCGCTGGTGCTGGCAATTGATACGTCCACTGCTGTCATGGCGGCTTCATTAATGGAAGGAGAGCGTGTGCTCGGAGAACTGAATTCGATGTCTGAGCGCAATCATTCCGTATACAGCGTAGCCGCTCTTAAGGAACTGCTCACGCAAGCTGATAAGTCTCCCTCTGAACTGGCGGCTATTATTGTCGGCTGCGGGCCTGGCTCTTATACCGGCATGAGGATTGCCGTGACGATCGGCAAGACGCTTGCCTGGGCGTGGAACAAGCCGCTGGTCAGCGTCTCATCGCTGGAGGGTCTGGCTTACGGGGGCGCACTGCGGTCCGCCGGCGACAAGGGAACTTTGCGCTGGGTCATACCGCTAATGGATGCCCGCCGCGGTCAGGTCTATACAGCGGCCTTTGTCGCCGATGCAGGCGGGAATTGGCAGCGCATAGTCGATGATGGCATCCGGCTGATGGCCGATTGGGTGGATAAGCTGGCGGAGCATCTCCGGGACGGAAATGTGCATCCGCAGGAGATTATATTCGCGGGAGATTTGGACTTGCACCGGGAGCAGATTGAGCGGTTTTCAGAGATGAATGGCATTGCCCAAGTACAACTTGCAGCCTATAGCCTGGAGGGTAGCCATATCGCCCGTCTGGGGCGGGACAAGCTTCAGTGCGGCGAGTTGAGCGATCCGCATGCATTAGTGCCGAATTATACTCAATTGGCTGAAGCGGAAGCCAAATTGCTCGCAGCCAAAGGCGGGGAGGTGCAGCGTCGTGTCTGATACGAAGAAGCACGCTGTTCATGCAGGCAGCCTGGAGAGCATCGGCGATGTCATCCAGGAGAAGCCCGAAGCTTGCGGTTCGGGTGAGCAACAGACTGTCATTCAGCCTGAAAGTCTGGTGTTTCGCTCCATGCAGTTGGAGGACGTGCCGGTTATTTGCCAGATTGAGCAAGAGGCTTTTACAAGTCCCTGGACAGCCGAAGCATTCATAAATGAGCTGACTAATAACCATTTTGCCCGGTATATGGTGATGGAATGGGAAGGGCAGGCGATCGGCTATGGGGGGATGTGGACGATCATGGATGAGGCGCATATTACCAATATTGCTGTACGCATCGGCTACCGCGGGCAAGGTCTTGGCGAGAGGCTGCTGCGCGAGCTGCAGCGGACAGCTGTATTTTTCGGCTCGGCGCGTATGACGCTGGAAGTGCGGGTGAGCAATGAAATCGCGCAGAACTTGTATCGGAAGCTCGGATTCGAGCCCTCGGGGGTAAGGCCTGGTTACTATTCGGATAATGGGGAAGATGCCTTGATTATGTGGGCGGAGCTGGATCAGGTGAAAGCAGGTGTAGAAGATGACGAAGACTAAACCGGCTGCCGCCTGTGATGAAATTATATTGGCAATCGAAACAAGCTGTGACGAAACTTCAGCTGCAGTTGTCCGCGGCGGGAGAGAGATATTATCCAATATCATCTCCAGCCAGATTGAGACGCATAAGCAGTTCGGCGGCGTAGTGCCGGAGATTGCATCACGCCAGCATGTAGAGTCAATTACGCTTATTATGGAAGAAGCGGTTCACAAGGCCGGCATTACGCTGGCGGATATCGACGCTGTTGCAGTGACCCAGGGACCGGGACTGGTCGGCGCGCTCCTGGTCGGTCTTGTGGCCGCCAAAAGCTTAGCGATGGCCCTTGATGTTCCGTTGATTGGGACGCATCATATTGCCGGACATATCTATGCCAACAAGCTGGTTCACACGATGGTCTACCCATCTGTAGCGCTTGTAGTCTCCGGCGGACATACCGAACTGGTCGTGCTGGAGCAGGAGGGTTCATTCCGTATTATCGGACGCACGCGGGATGATGCGGTCGGCGAGGCTTATGACAAAGTAGCTCGCTCGCTCAAGTTCCCGTATCCCGGCGGACCTCATGTTGACAAGCTGGCCCAGAGCGCGGAGGAGGCGCTGCCGCTGCCAAGAGCTTGGCTCGAGCCAGATTCCTATGATTTCAGCTTCAGCGGGCTAAAGTCGGCGGTGCTTGCGGCAATCAATCAGGCGAATATGAAGGGACTGATGCTGGACCCTGCAACGCTTGCGCGCGGTTTTCAGGAATCGGTCATTGAGGTGCTTGTGGAGAAGGCGATTCGAGCTGTTCATGCTTACGATGCCAAGCAGCTTCTGCTTTGCGGCGGCGTGGCGGCCAACGGCGGACTAAGAGCCGCGCTGCAGGCTCGCTGCGATGAGGAGAATGTGCCGCTGCTCATTCCACCTATGTCGTTATGTACCGACAATGCAGCGATGATCGCCGCCGCCGCACATCTCAAGTGGGAGCGCGGGCAATTCTCCGAGCTCGATATGAAGGCAGACCCGATGCTATCATTGGAAGAATGGTCCGTAAGCGAGGGAGCGAAATTTCAAGCGTAGTCCATATTTCGGCAATACAAGCAAGAAGGCCATCGCTGGGCAGACATCATGGATTCCGTCTGTCTGGCGATGGCCTTTAATGGTTCAAGAAAAGAGCAGGAAGTTTGTCGCCAGCTTGCGGAGCGTGCCGTCCGAAGGCTTGTTGATTACTTTCCCATTGAAAACAAGAGTTGATGAGCCGCCGCCATCCAGGTTATAGGCATTGATAGCGCCGTAGCGCTGGAGCAAAATTTGCAGCTCTGCAAGTGATGCGCCTGAATTGCCGCGCTCATCGGCAGCATCCGTGACGAGAAACAGCAGTTGGTCGTCCTTATAGTTGGCAATGACCGTACGGGCAGCCCTTTTCGGGCTTGTCTGCCATTTGGGCGGAATCGTCTGCTTGCTCCCGTCTTTGAGCAGAATAGGCACGAAGGATGCGCCAAACTGGGCCTGTTCCTTGTCCAACTGAGCGCGGCTGTTGTATTTGTTGCCGACCAGCTTGAGATCCTTGTTGATTCCAACGAAGAACAAATCCGAGAATGAAGGCTCAAATCCGTTCACATATTCGCCGTCTACAATCGTCGTACTGAGCGGGTAGCGAGACCCCTTCTGGTCTGCGAAGCCGCCTGCATTGATACCTGCTGCCGCATTCATCCGCTGCACTGCTGCAAGCGTGGTCTCTGCACCGCCATATTTATCATTGCCGAGCGTCATGGACATGGCGTCGCCGGATTTAAGCCTTACCTTTAACGCATAACCTTTGAAGTTCTCAGCGTTTATATAAAAGAGCTGGGCGCGCATCCGATCGGTATCCAATGTCTGTGCCGGCTTTCCAAGCTTGGAGCTGATGCGGTTGTCATAAATTCGAAGCGGTTTCTCTGCCTGCTTGCTGGCCGTTTTGGCGATGGCGCTGACATTCCGATTCGTCTCATTGTAGAGCCAGGCTGTTTTTTTCATTGAAGTGGAAATGCTGGACGCAATACCGTTCGCTTCATCCAGCTTTTCCCCCATCGCTGTGCTTCCGGAGTTGATCGGTTCCGTCGTATAAGCGGGCGGGTCAGGGAATGCGGCCGAAGACAGCTCGACCGTAACCGGGAACCATAAGAGCCAGATCAACATGCCTGCAAATGGGGCGCATGCAAGCAGCCCAAGCCGATTGATGCTTTTGACGTTGATCATCATTTCAGCACTTCCAGATTTTTCTCAAGCTCATTCAGCTTCTTCTTTACTTCGTTAATCTGGGTGTATAGCTTGTTGCTATTGTCGGTTCTGTTACTGGCGTTATCCTTCGTAAAGGTCAGCAGTTCATTCAGCGATTCCACCTTGCTGCCCAAGTTGAGGATTTCATCCGCAAACGATTTTTCCACCGCTTCAATCCGTTCCTCATAATGCTGCTGCATGACCGCAAGCTTGCTTGCCGTCTGAGCCTCCAATTGAGCAGTCAGCGCCCGTTTTGTATGGTCTGTATACCACATAGTTCCGACGACTCCAACGACAATCAGGATTACCCACACACTCAGAAACACATACACCTGGCGCTTGGAAGTACTGCTGCGTTTTCTTCCGTAAGGTTGAGGCGCGTTTGTCTGTAAATCGGTATTCATTGTTTTGCAAAAATCTCCTTTACTCAAATTGCATCCGGGCAGTTGCCGGCCCTCTTTGCTGCACTAATCATGCTTTGCCGAGCCTCTAAACCTGTAAGCAGTTATAAGGCTCCCGATTGAAATCTGTACTAGCTTAGACGGCAAATTCCGAGAAAAGTTGCGGTATGCAAATGGGATCAGGGGTAGCTGTGCGTTTTCTGTCACAAAATGATCCGGTTGGAATACAGACAGACTTTCCTGTAACGGGAATCTTTTACAAAAACTCGGTTTACAATGTATTCCTATAATGTTAGTATGATTTCAATATGATAGGAGAACGAGATCGAGATCGTAAGCGGTTGTTATATTGCTGAAAGGCTGGGAGGGACTGCATCGTGATTGAACTGGTGGATGTATACAAAACGTACAGGCGGGGCGACAGTACCATCGAGGCGCTTCGAGGTGTTAGTTTGAAGGTGGAAAAAGGGGATATATTCGGGGTAATCGGCTACAGCGGAGCAGGGAAGAGCACACTGATTCGTCTGGTGAATTATCTGGAGAAACCTACGAAAGGACAAGTCTTCGTAGATGGTCAGCTTCTAGACCGATATAGTGTCCAGGAACTTCGAAATGTGAAAAAGAAAATCGGTATGATCTTTCAGCATTTTAACTTGCTGGAATCCAAGACGGTCTACGACAATGTTGCGATTCCGCTCGTACTTGTCAAAAAAAGCAAAGCCGAAATCAGACAGCGGGTAACAGAGTTGCTTGATTTCGTCGGGCTGAGCGACAAGGCGGGAAGCTACCCGAAGGAGCTGTCAGGTGGGCAAAAGCAGCGTGTTGGCATTGCAAGGGCGCTTGCTGGCAATCCTACCATTCTGCTCTGTGATGAAGCAACGTCTGCCCTTGACCCGCAGACGACACAGTCCATTTTGGCTTTGCTGAAACAAATCAGCCAGACGTATCCGATCACCATTCTCATGATTACGCACGAGATGGCGGTCATACAGCAAATTTGCAATAAGGTAGCCGTCATGGAGGAAGGTATCATTGTCGAGCAGGGCAATGTGCTGAATGTGTTCGGAAGCCCGCAAAATGAAACCACACGTAATTTTGTCCGAACCGTTATCCGCAATACTGTACCGTCCAGTGTCATTCAGACGCTCAAAGCGGAAGCCAAGCGGAGATTGTTCAAGCTTGAATTTATTGGGCAGTCGGCATCCGAGCCGGTAATTAACGGACTGATTCGCAACTATGACGTTCAGGTCAATATCCTATTTGCCAATATGACGGAGATTCAATCGACGACGCTCGGGAATATGATTATCCAACTGCAAGGAGAGGACCCGGTCATTGATCAGGCTGCCGGTTTCCTGCAGAACCAGGGAGTACATATCGAGGAGGTAGATTCCGTATGATGGATACCACCATTACCGCCAACCAGATTATAAAAGCGTTGCAAGAAACGCTGACCATGGTCGGAGTCTCGCTTTTGTTCGGAGCTCTGCTAGGAGTTCCTCTAGGCATTCTGCTTGTTGTCGCAAGGCCGGGCGGGGTTATCGAGAACAAGACGCTCTATGGAATTTTAAATCCCATCATTAATATTGTCCGGTCGCTGCCTTTTATCATCTTGCTAGTGGCGATTATCCCGTTTACCAGACTTATTGTCCAAACCTCTATCGGTACTAATGCCGCGATTGTTCCGCTGGTCATTTATATCGGACCGTATATTGCAAGACTGGTTGAAAATTCGCTGTTGGAGGTGAATCCGGGCATAGTGGAGGCAGCAGAGTCTATGGGCGCGACCCCGTTTCAGGTGATCTGGCATTTTCTGCTCCCTGAAGCATTTGCTTCGCTAATTCTGACCTTTACCACGGCTACAATTACATTGATCGGAGCTACGGCTATGGCAGGCACGGTAGGGGGAGGGGGCATTGGAGATTTAGCTATTACGTATGGATATCAGCGCTTTGACACTTTTGTTATGATTGTGACAGTCGTCATCTTGCTGATTCTTGTCCAGGGGATTCAGTCATTGGGCAACCGGATGGGCCGGAGGGCCCGCCGGGAATAGCTGAATTGAACAGCAGTCCATTAGACTCCACATGCCTTTAAAATGACAAAGTGTCCGGCAGGCCAAGCCTGCCGGACACTTTGTCGAGCGAACAGCAAATGTAAGGAGTCGCTGAATTCTTGCGGGGCTACAGTGCGTGGCTGGCGTCCAATCTTTGCTTGGTATAGCGGTTTTCCGGGATGGCCAGACCCAGATGTTCGCGCAGCGTAGTGCCTGTATACTCGGTCCGGTAGATACCCCGCTCTTGCAGAATAGGCACAACAAGGTCGACAAAGTCGGTCAGGCTGTCCGGCAAAGCAGGGGGGATAAAGATAAAGCCGTCGCAAGCGCCGTTTTCAAACCAGTACGTTAATGTATCTGCGACCTGTTCAGGGGTTCCCCGCAGCGACCGGTTTGTGGCTACATTGCTGATCCTGGTGTATAGTTCCCCAACAGTAAGATTTTCTTCGCGAATAATTTTTTGAATCAACTCGTAATCACTCTGAATACTGTTGACCTCTCGCCAGGCTACCTCTGTTGCAGGCGTATCCAGACTGTAAGAGGTCAGATCGACGTTCCCGACATAACCGGACAAGAATCGCAGCGCCTGCTCCTGGATAACGGTAGCCTCGAGCTTGTCAGCTTTCTCGTCAGCTTCCTCTTGGGTACGTCCGATAATGGGAGAGATGCCTTGCAAAATAAGAAGCTCGTTCTCCTTGCGTCCGTATTTAGCCATGCGTCCCTTCAATTCTTGATAGTAGCTTCGGGCATCCTCGAACGATTTTTTGTGGCTGAAAATAGCTTCCGCTGTTCTGGCCGCCAATTCCTGTCCGGGCAAGGATGCTCCCGCCTGGAACAGCACCGGATGTCCTTGCGGGGTACGTCCAATATTCAGCGGTCCGCGTACTTGAAAGAACTCGCCCTCGTAATTCAGCAGATGAACTTTGTCGGGATCATAGAATTGGCCCGTCTCCTTGTTGCGGATAAAGGCATCTTCTTCCCAAGAGTCCCACAGCCCCTTCACGACATCAATGAATTCCTCGGCAATCTTGTACCGATCGTCATGAAGGACATGCTCCTTGCGGCTGTAATTGAGTGCGGTAAGCCCCGTGGCATCGGCGGTGGTCACCACATTCCATCCTGCTCTGCCCCCGCTGATAATATCAACTGAGGAAAATTGGCGGGCCAAATTATAAGGCTCGTTATAAGTAGTAGAGGCTGTGGCTACAACCCCGATATGCTTAGTTGCTCCGGCGATCGCCGTGATGAGTACCGTAGGATCGAAGCGGTTCAGAATTTGTGAATGTGAATTTTCATCAATCGCTAGACTATCTGCAATAAAGACGGCATCGAGCAAGCCTCTTTCCGCTTCCAGAGCGATTTTCTTGTAAAAGTCGACATCGATGCTGGCATCGGCCTGGGCTTGCGGGAGGCGCCAGGAGCCGATATGCATACCAGTTCCTACAGTGTAGAGTCCGATTTTGATTTGTCGGGCAGCAGACATGGATTTCATCCTTTCTGTATATAGCTAAAGTGTCAATAAACATAGTTATTTAATTGGTTTACTCAGCTTAATTTGAGACTTATAATACATCAGATTCAGGTGGAAATCAATTCCTCATTTGAATAAAAAATGATTGACATTCATTGTAAAGCTGTTATGATCTTAATAAATCTTATATGGTTACTTGGTTTTATGGGTATTTTAACCAAATTCAATGGTGAGGGGGTCTTCAAATGGGCAAGCAGTTCCGGCACGGCAAGCTTTTATTAACGGCATTTATTGTATTGGCCGCTGTTTTGGTTGTATCGGCATGCAGCAACAAGGGGACAGGCTCAGGAAGCGAAAATTTTCTGAAAGTAGGCACGACAGACATACAGGCAGACTTGTGGAATTTCATCCGGGATGAAGCCAAGGGCGAGGGGCTGAACATCGAGGTTGTCACGTTGACCGGGCAGGTGGATCTCAACCAGTCGCTTGCCGACGGAGATTTGGATGCCAATGCTTTTCAGCATATTGCCTATTTGACAAGCTGGAACGGTATTCATAAAGCTTCGCTGGTTGCGGCAGACACGACGATTATTGCGCCGCTTGGCATCTATTCGAAGAAAATCCAAGATATCAAGGATATTTCTCAAGGCGCTAAAATCGCAATTCCAAACGACCAGACAAATTTGGTCCGGGCTTTGAAGCTGCTGGAATCGGCCAATCTGATCAAGCTTAAGGACGGCTTTGATTCTGCAAAGGGCGGCGTGGATCAAATTGCGGATAACCCTCATAAGCTTGACATACTTACCGCACAAAGCGGCATGCTTCCAAGGGTGCTTGAGGACGTAGAGGCGGCGATTATCAACAATGGGGTGGCTCTGCAGGCAGGCTATAAGCTCAATTCATCCCTCTACCATGAAAATGAGGCCGATACCGCCTACATAAATGTAGTCGCTACAAAAGATACGATTCTGAAGGACAAGGCGGAGGCATTCAAGAAGCTGAATAAAGTGCTTCATTCGCAGAAGGTTAGCGACTATATTCAGCAAAGATATGAGGGGAACTTTATCCCTGTAACCCGCACAGTTGAAGATGTCGTGGAGACGTTCAAAAAAGAAAACGGAACGCCATAGATGAGAGAAACCAGATAAGCGGCAAAATAAACGATAGTTAGTTATAGGCCTCCTTAGTCTGTATGGTTGGATACCATGCAAGACTAAGGGGCTTTTTTGTTTTCGCCTGCCGCAAGACAAAAATCAAATTCTTGTGAATACCCAAGCTTGGGCATACGACCGCAAAAATTACGGCTCAGCACGACCTGATTTACGATGAATTCATTCGTCACTTTGGTACCGAACAGGCGAGGCTGTATTACGAAGCAAACCATCAGGCACTCCAATGGATGAAGGAGCTCATCCGGCGGGAACGCATCGACTGTGACTTCCAGGAGCAGGATGCTTACCTGTATACAACTTCCGGGAACATGACCAGCAAGTTGGAACAGGAATTTCGAGCCTACGAAAAGCTTGGCATTCCAGGCTCTTATGTAGACCGTGTACCGCTTGATTCGCTTGGAGTACGTGCGGCTGTCGTGATGCCCGACCAGGCTCAGTTTCACCCGCTGCGATATTTGCGATATTTGCTTGGAGAATTTGCTGCCCTGGGCGGACAAATCTATGAGCAGACAGAAGCGACAAGCGTTGAGAGCGGGGACCGCCCTCAGGTGCTGACAAAAGAAGGCCATCTGGTAACGGCGCGCTACGTCGTGGCGGCCACACATTATCCGTTTCATGAAGGAATAGGACTTTATTTTGCCAGGATGCATCCAGAGAGATCGTATGTGATCGCCTGTCCTCTACTGGATGAGCAGCAAGATTATGCTGGCGGAATGTATTTAAATATCGATGAGCCGAAGCGCTCAGTGCGCAGCGTCCAGATCAGCGGGAAGAATGCTTTGCTGATCGGAGGAGAAAGCCATCAGACGGGCCAAGGCATTTGTACTCACCGCCACTATGAAGCGATTCAGCAGTTTGCGCAGCATACATTTGGCCTGAACCATATCGCGTACCGATGGTCGGCGCAGGATCTGATTTCACTGGACAAGCTGCCTTATATCGGTCCTGTAACGGCAGGCAATTCGCGTGTTCTTATTGCGACCGGTTACCGGAAATGGGGCCACAGTTGCCGCTAATTTGCTTAAGGACTATATTACAGAGAGAGCGGATGGAAATTCTTACCGGGAATTGTTTGCCCCTTCCCGTTTTCATGCGGATCCCAGCCTGAAGACACTAATCGTTGAAACCAGCGATGTTGTCAAGCATCTGGTGAAAGGCAAGCTGGAATGGCCGAAAACACGGCCCGAGCAGGTTGGTCCTGACCAGGGCGCTGTAGTTACAGTGAATGGCAGCCGTGCAGGGGCTTACCGCGAACCAAACGGCAAGCTGCATGTATTGAATACGACATGTACCCATATGGGCTGCGAAGTAGAATGGAATGAAGGAGAACGTTCCTGAGATTGCCCGTGCCACGGGTCAAGGTTTTCCTTTGAAGGCGAGGTGCTGGATGGCCCGGCCAAAAAGCCGCTGTCACGAATCGATTATATGGAGACAACAGTCAGCGAGCTGGAGAGGAAGTAACGCCAAATACAGGTGTAGACAAGTTTATGCACATATTCAGAGGTTTCTGTGGATAACAAGAGTTTACCCGCAGTGTATCTGGATGAACACTATTATGCAAATGGGGATAATTATTTCACAGATTCTATGTTGAAATTGTGGATAATGTGAATGAATTTGTGGAGTACTAACTTTTTTCGACATAAAAATGAAAAAAACGCGGTAAATTCATATATTTTACGCTGTTAATATCGACAGAATTGCCTAAAAACTATCCCTTGTCTGTGGATAATCCTGTGGAAAAGGTGGATAGTCTAAAATAACTGCTAAAATGCAACAACCGCCGATCAACCAAATGGTTGATTCAGGCGGTTGTGATACACATAGGGCCAAATCTTTCGTTTTGTCAGGACAGTATTAAGCCAACAGTTCTTCCCACGCTTCGTAATGGGCTCCAAGCTCGGATTTTTTTTGGTCCAATTCCGCTTGAAGCTGCTGGACAAGCACGTAATTATTATAAACATCCGGCTCGGTAAGCTGCGTCTCCAGAGCGGTAATTTCCGACTCCAGCTCCGCAATGTTTTGCTCCAGTTGCTCCAGTTTGCGCTGTTTTTGGCGCTGGTCCTTCTTCGCCTGCTTGTCGATCTCATAGTTGGAGGCCGGTGCGGCTGCAGCTTTCACGCTATCCTTCCCTGAGGCTTCTCCCTCCTCGCGAAGCTCGGAAAGTTCCTGCTTTTTCTCCAGCATGTCGTCATAATTGCCGAGAAAATGCAGCATGCCCTGCGGCGTCAGCTCCACAATCCGCTCAGCCATTTTGTTAAGAAAGTAGCGGTCATGGGAAATGAAGAACAGCGTCCCTTCAAAATCAACCAGTGCCGACTCCAATACCTCTTTGCTGAACAGGTCCAGGTGGTTCGTCGGCTCGTCGAGAATGAGTACATTCGCTTCCAGCAGCATCAGCTTGGAAAGCGAGACGCGAGCCTTCTCTCCGCCGCTGAGCGCGGATATTTTCTTCTTGACGTCTTCCCCGCTAAACAGGAAATTGCCGAGGACCGTACGAATTCTCGCTTCCTCCAGATGTGGATAAGCGGTCCATACTTCCTCCAGCACGGTGTTGGCCGGATTCAATCCTGTCTGCTCCTGGTCATAGTAGCCAAGCTTGACGTTGGAGCCCCATTTAATCGAGCCCTGGCGCGGTGTCATTTCTCCGATCAAAGCCTTGAGCAGCGTGGACTTGCCCATCCCGTTCGGACCGATAAGGGCGACGGTCTCACTGCGTTGGAGTTGGAAAGCGACATGTTCAAATAATGGCTTGCTGCTGCCCGGGAAAGAAATGGAGAGCTGCTGGACATCGAGCACATCCTTGCCCGTCTGCCGCTGAATGTCGAAGGAGAAGCTGGCTTTTTTCAAATCTCCCATCGGCTTGTCCAGACGTTCCATCTTCTCCAGCGTTTTGCGCCGGCTCTGGGCGCGCTTGGTAGTAGAGGCGCGGACGATATTTTTCTGAATGAAGTCTTCCATGCGGGCAATTTCATCCTGCTGCTTTTCAAACTGTTTCATCGCAGCCTCATATTCGCTCGCTTTGATTTCAATGTAACGGCTGTAATTGCCAGTATAGCGCTTGGCCGAATTGCGTTCGATTTCAACAATGGCTGTCGCCAGCGCATCCAGGAAAAAGCGGTCATGGGACACCACCAGCACAGCGCCGGAATAACCGCGCAAATAATCTTCCAGCCATGTTAGAGTTGGAATGTCCAGATAGTTGGTCGGCTCGTCGAGCATAAGCAGGTCTGGCGCCTGCAACAGGATGCGGGCGAGTGCCAGTCTTGTTTTTTGTCCGCCGCTTAGGGTGGAGATGACGGTATCCGGCGCGAAGCCCCCAAATCCCATCCCATGCAATACGCTGCGGATTTTGGTCTCAATCTCAAAGCCGCCCTGCTGCTTGAACCACTCGGAACGGGTTGCATAACGCGAGAGCAATTCTTCATACTGCTGCTGTTCTTCATGAAGCCCGGGATCGGCAATTTGCCGCTCCATCTCTCGCAGTTCCTGTTCGGCTGCGATTAATTCTGCAAAGACGGCGCGCATTTCTTCCATTATGGTGCGTGAGGAGGTCAGGCCGCTGTTTTGGGCGAGATATCCGATTTTAGTTTCTTTAGCTTTGTAAATCGTTCCAGAATCAGCCGACAGCTCGCCAGCGATAATTTGGAGCAGCGTCGATTTGCCCGCACCGTTGACGCCTACGAGTCCGATACGCTCACGGGGCTGGATTTGGAAGGAAATATGGGATAGCACAGCTTTCACGCTGTAGCTTTTGGATAGATCGGAAACTTGAAGAAGCATAGGAACCTCCGTAAAAAAGATGTCTGTATACAGTTTACATGAATTTGCATGGAAGCGCGATACAAAGTGGAGAACGGAAGCAAATAGAAATTGTATCTAATGGATTCATGAACAAGTTGGCGAATCGGGCGTACAGTGGTAAACTAAGAGCAGCAAAAAATGAAATTACTGGAGAATATAAAGCAATGAATAATAAAGCGGCTCTCAAAGACAAGCAGGAGCTGCGCCGCCGGATGGCGGCTATCAGGGACAAGCTTGCAGGAGAAGAGCGCAGACGGCTGTCGGCCCTGATCGGGGCAGAGGCGGCCCGGTGGCTTGCGGACAACAATATTCGCTCTATGATGGCGTATGTATCCTTTCGCTCAGAGGTCGACACGACGCCATTGATCGATTGGGCTTGGTCGGAGGGGATCGCGCTTGTTGCGCCGCGCTGCATCCCTTCAACAAAGGAAATGATTTTGTACCAACTGACTGGTTGGAATCAGCTGCAGACCGGAGCTTACGGCATCAGAGAGCCGAATCCCGGCCTTGCCGCAGCATGGGACCCGGAGCGGATGCCCGAAGCGGTGCTGGTCCCTGGCCTTGCTTATGACCTTCAAGGAGGCAGACTTGGTTATGGGGGCGGCTACTACGACCGTTTCTTCGAACAAGCTGTATACCAGACTTCAGCAGGTGGAAGGGTGCCGTATTGGCTAGGTCTGTCCTTTGAAGCTCAACTGGTAGCGGATGGCCGAATTCCGGGCGAGCCGCATGATATCAGATTGGATGCGGTGTTCACCGAGCGCGGCGCATATCCTTTGAAATCAAGGAAATAGATCATTTTTCCGCAAAACAAAGCTTTTGTCGGTTAAAG
The DNA here is from genome assembly GCF_016424485.1 of Paenibacillus roseus. Classification (GTDB taxonomy): domain Bacteria; phylum Bacillota; class Bacilli; order Paenibacillales; family Paenibacillaceae; genus Paenibacillus_D; species Paenibacillus_D roseus. The sequence goes on along the minus strand of NZ_JAELUP010000005.1, from coordinate 113,603 downwards.
GACGGCAAAGCCGTTTACTCTTGGAAGACAGGAGACGCGCTGCCTTATGACATTCTAGGGACGGAGGGTTGCTTATGCAGTGGAAGGTAGCGATTTTAACGGCAAGCGATAAAGGCTCGCGCGGCGAACGTGAAGATACGAGCGCTCAAGTGATTCGGGAACTGGTAGAGGAGGAACTCACCGGCATAATCGTGGACTACCGTATTGTTCCAGATGAACAGGATGAAATTACGGCAGCCCTGATTGAGATGATCGATTATTATCAGGCGGATCTGGTGCTGACAACCGGGGGAACCGGACTTGCCTCTCGTGATTGGACACCGGAGGCAACCCGCCGGGTCATCGACCGCGAGGTTCCGGGCATGGCAGAGGCGATGCGCTTTTACGCGATGCAAAAAAACCGGAGCTATATGCTGACGCGCAGCATATGCGGTATTAGGGGACAATCCCTGATCGTGAACTTGCCCGGCAACCCGAAGGGGGTTCATGAGTGTCTGATGGCCATTATGGATCAGCTCCCGCAAGCGCTCCGTATGTTGTCTGGACTGCCCGGGGAATAATAAGGCTCACGGACAAACAATTGTCAGGAAATAGACTATAGATGCAAGCCTGGTTATGCTATAATGAATCCGATTAAATGGACTGTGCAAGTAGATACTTGTCTGACAGTCCATGTTCTTGTTATTAAAGAGATCTGATATAGAACAATCACAAGGAGGATACGCTCATGTTTAGCAATTTAGGAGCACCCGGCATTATCCTGCTCGTCATTCTGGCGCTGCTTTTGTTCGGGCCGAACAAGCTCCCGGAGCTTGGACGTGCATTCGGCAAGACACTTCGGGAATTCAAGAACGGCGCAAAAGACATTATGGATGACAGCTCGAAGCCGGAAACCAAGGAGCCTGGCCGTGTTGAGGTTTCTCAGGCCGAGCAGCAGCAGGCCAGCAAGAGACTTCCGGACTAAGCTAAAGGCGCGGGTACTGTTCAGGAAGGAGGAACTCTCAGGTTGGGTCAGCGGGATACGGATGAGCAAGTCAAAAAGGAAGGCATTATGCCGATTCTCGAGCATATCGGAGAGCTTCGCAAACGGCTGATCGCCGTCCTTTTTGTTTTTGTAATCGGCCTTGTTATAGGTGTTGTTGTTGCCAAGCCGGCCTATGATTTCTTGATGAGCCGGGAGCCGCTTAACGGCTTGCCGCTCCACACGTTTTCATTATGGGACGGGATCGGCATTTATATGAAATTCGCCATGGTGATCGCTTTGGTGCTGACACTGCCGTTTACCTTTTTTCAGATCTGGGCGTTCGTGAAGCCGGGTCTTGGAGGACAGGAGCAGAAGGCGACGCTGAAATATATTCCGTTTACGGTTATCATGTTCGTGATTGGTCTGGCATTCTCTTATTTCGTCGTATTTCCGATGGCTTATTACTTTACGACAGAGGTTGCACGGCAGTTGAACCTGATCGAAACCTACGGCGTCATTCAGTATTTGACGTTCATGTTCAATATTATTATACCGATTTCCTTGCTGTTTGAGCTGCCGATAGTCATTATGTTTCTGACCAAGCTCAGAATTCTCAATCCATTGCTTCTCAAGAAAAAGCGCAGAATTGCCTATTTTGTGATGGTGCTTACCGGGACGCTGATTACTCCGCCGGATGTCATCTCAGATATAATGGTTGCCGTACCGCTAATTATTTTGTATGAATTCAGCGTGTTTCTGTCATCGAGAGTATATCGCAAGCAGTTGGAGCAGCAGGCGAAATGGGAAGAGGAATTCAGTTCATAAGGCGTGTCCTAAGATAGGCGGCAAGTCTGCTGCCCAGAGGACCGTCTTTTTTTATCCTTCAATTGCTGCTTGAATCGGATAGCAGCGTAAGAATCACGTTTATAGTTGTTTCCGTCCAATGTCCGGATTTGCCCCGACTTAAGTCCAGGTGCAAAAACCGCCGCAAGTCTGTTTTGAAATCACCCGATTCCAACTAAAATAAGAACATAAGGTTGAACTGGTGAAACTGAATTTATTATTAGACGAAAGGTGGTGGAAGGCAGATGAATAACAAAACGCTGGTGGGTGTCGTTCTTGTACTTCTGGGTGGCTTGTTTGCACTCAAAATTATCGGAATTACCTTGGCTCCATTAATGAGTTTGGTCTTCCCGTTTATCCTGATCGGTCTTGGAGCGGTGGGGCTTAAAAACAACAAGCCTATCATTGGTACAGGCATGATTGTGGTCGGTGTGCTGATGGTTATGGCCAAGCTGCACGGACTTATGCTGCTGATTGCGGCCATTGTATTGATCGTATGGGGAGTCTCGATGTTTAAAGGAAATAAAAGGGTATATTAGTCCTAAAGGGATGGAGGGCAAGCGATGAGTATTATTCGGCGGGTACGTGATATCACAATAGCAACCTTGAATGAGCGGCTTGAGAAAGCTGAGGACCCGGTAAGGCTGATTGACCAGTTTCTCTGGTCGACCCGGGAAGAAATTATTCACGCCGAGCGGCTGTATCAGCAATACAGCTCACACGGCACGCACCTAAGAGAGCAATGGCTTCAGGCCGAGCATCAAAAGGATAAGCGCGAGCAGCAAGCGATAACGGCGCTCAAGGCTGGCGAGGAGCATGTGGCCCGGCTGGCCCTTCAGGAGAAGCAGGCGCATGACCAGCGGGCCGTTCAATATAAAGAGCTTTACGAGCAAAGCCGGCAAAATATTCTGGAGCTGGAAGAACATCTGCAGGAGCTGCGCAGCGAATACCAGACCGTGTACGATAAGCGCGAGTATTACTCCGCCAGAATGGAATCGCTCAGATTGCAGCAGCGCATGAACGCCAGATACGCCGGTAGCCCGGGTTACGGACAAAACCCGGACGGAATATTCCGCCGTCTTGAGGAGCGGATCAGCGGCCTTGAATTCGAGGCAGGAAGTCTGAAGGAATTGCGCCGCAGCGGCAAGCAGATTATGCATGAAGTGCAATCCGGTTTGCAGAATACCATTGAATATGAATTACAGCAGTTGAAACGCAAACTTGAACAGAAAGGGTGACTCCAAGGATGAAGAAATTGTACCGCTCAACCCGGGACAAAAAGCTTCTCGGTCTATGCGGCGGCGTAGCTGAAATGTTGAATATTGACGCTACATTGCTGCGGGTGCTGTTTATCGTTGCCGTCATCTTCTCCAGCGGAACACTGATTTTCGTCTATATCCTGGCCGGACTGGTCGTGCCGAAAGAACCGCCTTTCTACAATAATTATGATGATCGCGGCTACGGCGGAAGCTACAACCACGGACCTTCTTCCTATAATGACCAAGGCGGATATTACAATCCTGGACACGGGCCATCAAGCGATGCGAACTGGCAGAACGTGCCGCCACGCGGGCAGTCAAAAAAAAGTTCCGATCTGGACGATATGATGAATGATATTGAGAAAAAAGCAATGCGCAGAGAATTGGATGAGCTTCGTGCGAAACTAGCCAAGCTTGAGAAGGAGGAAAAATAGTATGGGTATCTTTAAACGGATGAAGGATATGACGAAAGCGTCCCTGAATGAAATGCTGGATAAACTGGAAGATCCGGTTGTCATGCTGAACCAGTATTTGAGAGATATGGAGGCCGAAATTCATGAGGCCGAAGTGACCGTTGCCAAGCAAATGGCTAATGAGCGTCGAATGAGACAGCGTTATGAAGAAGCAGTACGCAGCACAATGGAAAGAGAAAGCAAAGCGGAGCAAGCGATTCGTTCGGGACATGAGGATCTGGCCCGCAAGTTGTTGGAGGAGAAGCTCTATTTTGACCAAAAGATCACCGAGTACGGCGATATGCACGCGGAAGCCAAATCCCAGGCTGATGATCTGATGGCACAACTGCACAGCATGAAGGAAGAGTTCTATCAGCTTCGCAACAAGCGCAATGAGCTTTCGGCCCGCGCCCAAATGGCAAAGGCGAAAAAACAAATATCCAGTATAGGCGGCCATTCTTTGGAGAGCGGCAATGCTACCCGCGGCTTCAGCCGGATGGAAGAGAAGATTATACAACTGGAGGCCGAGGCGGATGTGATGAGAGCGCCAGGTCTGTATTCCTCGAGAGCAAGCGCTCCAAGCGCAGTTGACTTGGAGAAGAAGCTCCAAATTGAGGAGCAGCTCGCAGCATTGAAGTCCAGAATCGCTCCTCCTCCTGCTGCTAAGAGCGAGGAACAATAAATAAGGAATAGATACAGGCAAGCTGTATGCTCCAGAATCGCTCCTGCAAAAGCGTTTCGGGCATGCGGCTTGTCTTTAAGATTGTAGGCGGGAGGGGAGCATATGGCAGATAATAAAACGGAGGACAAGGCGCCTTACCGAATCAGCCGGCAGACGATTGAAACCTTGCTGTGGCTGTTGGTCATTATCGGCTTGCTCGTCCTGGTTCTGCAAGCGATGGGCTACCTGAGCTGGTTCCAACTGCTGCAGGGCAAGGCCGCTGCCTTTGGACTGGCTGTGATCGGGATAGCTTTGGCGGCAGGAGCTGTGTACAGCTATCTGCAAGGTCTCAAGCTGAAGGAGACGATCAAACGGCTCACCGAGCAGCAATCCCGCAGATTCAGAACGGTTACCCTCGTTTCCGATGATCCGGCAGAGCAGAATCAGCAGCCGGATGAGGAGGAACAGATTTGGCAGGAAAAAGTGAAGTTTACAGCCGTCATTGAAGAGCGTCAGCGTCTGGCGCGCGAGCTTCATGATGCGGTCAGTCAGCAGTTATTCGCGATATCGATGACAGCAACAGCCGTGGGGCGCACGATAGATAAGGATTTTGAGCGGGCCCGCCGCCAGGTAGAGCTGATTGAGGAGATGGCCTCCGTCGCCCAATCGGAGATGCGCGCGCTGCTGCTTCACTTGCGTCCGATTCATCTGGATGGCAAAAATCTGGCTCAGGCGCTAGGCTCCCTGCTGGATGAGCTGCGGCAAAAGGTGCCGATGGATATCAAGCTGGATATGGACCCTGGGATCACTCTGATGCCTGATGCGGAGGATCATCTGTTCCGAATTTTTCAAGAGTCGTTGTCCAACACCTTGCGCCATGCCAAGGCAACTGCCATGGAAATCCGGTTGTTCCGATACGGGAAGCAAATTCACCTGACGCTGAGAGATAACGGGGTGGGATTTGACCTTGAAGCCAAGAAGCAAACTTCTTATGGACTGCTTACCATGGAGGAGCGCGTTCATGAGATGGGAGGTACGATGAAGCTGCAGTCGGCTCCGGGAGAGGGGACGACCATCGAAATTTGGATACCGGCTTTGACCGATGAGAGGGGAAGCGAATAGAGAATGGAGATGCAGCAACCGATAAAGGTGCTGCTGGTCGATGACCACGAAATGGTGCGCATCGGTCTGGCAGCGGTGCTTGATACAGAGGATGGAATTGAAGTCGTAGGCGAAGCCAGCAACGGCCAGGATGGCATTCGGATGGCTCAGGCTTACAAGCCGGACATTGTCCTGATGGATTTGGTCATGGAAGGCATGGACGGGGTGGAGACGACGAAGAAGTTGTTGGAGCTATATCCGGAATGCAAAGTTATCGTACTGACCAGCTATATTGACGACAGCAAAATGTATCCGGTCATTGAGGCGGGCGCTTTCAGCTATCTGCTGAAAACGTCGCGTGCCGGGGAAATCGCGGATGCCATCCGCGCCGCGGCACGAGGCCAGTCTGTACTGGAATCGCAGGTAGCCGCCAAGATGATGAACCGCTTCCGCCAGCCGCAGACGCCAAAGCAAAAACCGCCGCATGAAGATTTGACGGAACGCGAAATGGATGTGCTGCAGCGGCTTGCGGAAGGCAAATCCAATCAGGAGATTGCCGACGAGCTGTTTATCGGAATTAAGACCGTTAAATATCATATTACGAATATATTCTCCAAGCTGGGTGTGGATGATCGCACACAGGCTGCTATTTATGCCCATAAGCATGGATTGGCAGACTAAGTGCGCCAGGGGAATGGACATAACGAAGACGGCCTGAGGGCCGTCTTTTCTCAAAATATAAGCATTTATCAAGTTCCCTTTGTAAATGAGCTTATATTTCACCACGAAACGAAGTTTTGCCCGTCAAAGGATGGCAAAGCGGTTTACGCTTGTGAGACTTTAACATTCAGTAGTGGGGAATAAAGATAGAAGCTACTGTTGTCATAAACACATATTGCTCGGAGTGCCCCGATTATCACAACATATAAGCACAACTAGTTTCGGAAAAATTTTTTAAAAAAAGGGCACAACTCTGAAACTTTCTCAATCAGATTTCGTCCAATATATGGAATCGCTCGATGAGAAAAAAAGGAGTTGTTGAGCTTGAATACCATGTTTAGAAATTTTTCAAAACCCTGGCGCGCAGCGGTCGCGGGCGTCCTCCTGCTTGCTGCGTTTAGCCTAGTGGCAGGCAGTGTAAGTGCGAGCAATACGCCTGGTAAAGATAAGTCGCCGCAATATTTGACTCATTTTAAGTCCATTGCCGCCGGGAGGTATCATGCTCTGCTAGTTAGTATTAATGGGAATGTGTGGGACTGGAATGTTGAAACGGAAAAAGCGCAGTTAGTTCCGGGCATTAAAGATGTGGTCGAGGTTGCCACTTACCTGAACCGGAATGTAGCCTTGAAGAAGGATGGGACGGTCTGGGAATGGGGACTCAGCAATGATATTTCATGGGGTTCCATTAAGGAAGAGATCCGCCGCCCGCGGCAGGTGAAAGGGCTCTCTGACATTACTGCGATTTCATCCGGGTACGGCTTCCTGGCGCTCTCCAAGGCTGGGAGCGTATACGCATGGGATGATAGCAAGTCCGAGGCGGCTCAACTTGAAAAATTGTCCAACGTGAAAAAGATTTCCGGAGACAGTCAGGTGCTGCTGAAGGACGGGACCGTCTGGAGAGAGCCGGACCTTGAGGCAATTATCGATATTGCAGCAGGCGATATGGATGAGCTTGTTCTCAAGAAGGATGGAACCGTATGGATGAAGTTTGAGGAGGGCCGCTCCAATTACTTTGGACAGTTCGGCAACGGCACGAATACGGACCCGGATAGTCCAGGTTGGTATAGGGTGCCTGGCTTGGAGCGTGTCACCTCTATTTATGCAGGGTGGGATCACTTCTTTGCCCAGGATGAGGATGGGGTTACCTGGGGTTGGGGGAAAAATCGCGAGGCCCAATTGGGAACTGGTTCAACCGATCAGCAGAATAGCCCGGTCAAGCTTGTCAAAGTCAAAAATATGGTTCGTCTTGCAGCAGGAGATGTCTTCTCCCTGTATATGAAGAAAGACGGTACGGTGTACAAAATGAGCAATTATGGCAGGTCATTCATTCCAAATTACAATGAGGCCGCGAGTCTGTCGCCGCAACAAATTAGAATTCCGATCAAGCAGAAATAAATGTTATTGTGACAATCCTGCATGCAGAAGAGACGCCGGCAATGTGCCGGCGTCTTTCTTTATTAATACGTCCACCAGTTGCCTGACATTACAATCAACGAGAACAGCTTGATGCTTTCTTCGTAGTAACCTTCTGTCGAAGCGTTCACCGTATAATTCCATACGGAGTTAAGCCAAGTCTGATTGTTCGAGGAGATCATCGCGCTCACGCCGAATGGCGCGTAGAAGGCGCCGCTATTGTAATTGACCAGCGCAGTTCCGTTCAACTGGTACCCTGCTTTGATGTTGGCCGGGTTATTGCTTGTGGTGGATTTGATGAAATTATTCAACGAGGTTAATTGATTGAATGCCCGGTTGTCCCCGGTCAACAGATAATCTGTGGCAATACGCCAAGGCGTACGGGCCGAATTATAGTAGTACCGGCCGTCATTGGCGCTCTCCAGGAAGTTCGGACCAGCCGGCTGATAATTGCTTCCCGAGAGTACGACGAAGTCAGGCAATAATCCGGTTGAAGAGCTGTAGCCGTTATAAATGGAATTAATAATCGTATACGTTTTGTTCGTGACACTATTCCATTTGTTATCGTTAGTTGCCGCCTGAAAGGCCTTGAGGTGGTTCAACATGAAATCCGATGGCCGTGTAGCGGTATTGTAGTTGCCGCTAGTTGCCCAGTCGCCTAGCCGGAGTGTCCATTGAGCCTGATTGACATCATTGCTCATGATGGCATTGATGATATTTTTGGCAGCCTGGAGGTAATTGATTGCTCCGTTGCTGCCCCATTGCCGGTCTGCCAAAAGCAGCGAATAGGCGATGTCCATATCGCCATCCGTGGCTGAATTTGGACCGTCTACATTTTGAAAGCTGCTGTTTTGCTTCCAGGCCATCAGGAAAGAATTATTCGTGCTTGGGTGTGCCCGGTAATAGCGGTACAAGCCGTCAAAGTAAGTCCGGGCATTTGTATCGTAGCCTGCCATTATGACCGACAGAATCATGCCATAGCCGTGAGCCTCAGAGACGGTTTCGCCCGCCGAATTATATTTTACATAATATTGTCCTGACAAAGCCGGACTTAAATAAGCATTTTTCCAACTGTTCCATTTGTTCTTTACTGCATTATCCAGGGCAGTCTGGGTTACATGATTAGGCTTGATTGAGCCTGCTGTATACGTTGTATGCTGTGGGAATGGCTTGTTGTTGGCAAAGGACATCCCCGCAGGAACCATTAACATTACCGCGCAAAACATGAGCAAGCATTTGCGAACCATTGATTTTCGATGAATCTTCATTTCAATTTCGCTCCTCTTCTGGTTTGAATTAGGAATCCCAAGGTATGTACGCGCTTACAATCAAATCCGCGTCGGCAGGCATCACCTCCCTTCAATTTTTTAAGGAATTCATGTACCTGGAACTGGGGTAGCCGGAGTGTGAGACGACATTCCGCTGGTTCGACAGGATGAAACTGAATGTGGGTTCTACAGACAAATCAGACATAAACATTCATGTTGGGAAGCCTCTGGTCAGGCAGCGATGATACGGCAGGTTCGGATGGACTCAAGGCGGCGTGTCTGGTTCAGGAAAGAAAGTAGAGGAAAATGATCGAGTAATCGGATGTCTAAAATAAATGCGCTTTCATTATAACATGGCTGGCACGCTTTCTCTACCAGACTTTTACTTTCCTTGTAGCAGACCAGGTTCGATGAAATCCGACAGGCTCCGCCTTAAGGTCAGCTCAAACCCCGACCTAAAGCTAGGTTGAAAAACCGCCGCAGGTCTGTTCTGGCAAATCGCATTTCGATCTACAATAAGGACATAAGCAATCGAGAAAAAAATATGAGAGGCGGTGAAGAGAGGCATGAAGGAAAAAACTTGGATCGGTATTTTGCTCGCAGTGGTTGGGTTGTGGATTTTGCTTCCGATAATCGGGGTGACGATTGGCTGGCTGTTCAGTCTGCTGTTCCCGCTTTTGCTCATCGGAATCGGGGTTGTTGGCTGGAGGAACAACAGCAAGGTCATTGGAGGGGCGTTCCTTGCGGTAGGCGCTGTACTGCTGCTGGCTAAGCTTTCAAAGATCCTTTTTCTGATATTGGCGGTGTTGCTCGTTCTTTGGGGAGTATCGTTGTTGACGGGGAAAAGATATTAAGCATGATAACCAACCTGCTGAACGCAGCCATATAACGATATTGGAGCAGAAAGGAAGGAGTGGACTATGAGCATATTGCGCAGAGTACGGGACATCACAGTGGCGTCCTTGAATGAAAGGCTGGACAAGGCAGAAGATCCGGTTAAACTAATCGACCGGTTTCTGGCTTCGACGAAAGAAGAGCTGGTAAAGGCAGAGCAATTGTTTCGGGAATGCTCCACGCATTCGATTCAGTTGAAGCGCCAATGGCTGCAAGCGGAGCAGCAGAAGGAACAGCGTGAGCGTCAGGCAGTCACAGCGCTTCAGTCAGGAGAAGAAGAACTGGCGCGGGCAGCGCTGCTGGACAAGACGACACATGATGAGCGTGCCAGCCAGTACAAGGAGCTTTATGAGCAAAGCAAAGGCACGTTGATCGAGCTGGAAGACCGGCTGGCAGAGTTGAAGGGCGAATATGATGAGGCTGTCAGCAAGCGGAGCTATTATACCGCCAGAATGGAATCACTCAGGTTGCAGCAAAGACTGACTCAGCGGAGCAGCAGCTTGCATGGCGCAAGTCCGGACAACATGTTCCGGCAACTGGAGGAACGCCTATCGGATCAGGAGTTGGAGGCGCAGAGCCTGCGCAAGCTCAGACAGCAGGAAGTATCTCCGGGCATCCGGCTAAGCCCCGAGAAGCAGCCGCAGGTCGATCTGGAGCTTGCGCAGCTGAAGAAAAAATTGAATCTGGAATAAAGAGACAACAAGGAGGATGGAGTGGAATATGGAGAAGCTCTACCGTTCGAGGCGAAACAAAATGATCAGTGGGATTTGCGGCGGACTGGCTGATCGGTTCAACTTCGATGCAACCTTGATTCGAATACTAGTTGTAGTAGGAACTATAGTTACCAGCGGAGGATTGCTGATCGTATATCTGCTCTCAACCTTCGTAATTCCGAAAGAACCGAATCTGTACGACAATGCGTATGAGCCGGCAAGAACTCAATGGGACCATTGGGACCCGCAGCCTGCAACCTCATATAGCGGTTATGGCACTGGTTCTGTGGCGGCTTATGATGCAGACGCAGGAATGAATGACCTGGAAAAAGCAGCTCTTCGCAGAGAGTTGGATCAATGCCGCTTCAAAATTGCTCAATATGAGAAGGGAGAATGAAAACGATGGGAATCTTGGGAAGAGTGAAAGATATGACAAAAGCGACGCTGAACGAGGTGCTGGATAAAATCGAAGATCCGGTCATTATGCTGAATCAATATGTCCGCGACATGGAAGGAGAGGTTCAGGCGGCTGAGGTTACGGTTGCCAGGCAAATGACCCACGAGCAGCAAATGAAGAACCGCTATGAGTCTGCTGTTCAGAACGCAGTTGAAGCGGAAGCGCGCGCTGAACAGGCTGTGATTGTCGGGGATGAGGATGCTGCCCGCAAGTATCTGGAAGAGAAGCTGGCCTATGACCAGCAGACGGAGCAATTCTATGGCCTGTACGAGCAAAGCAAGGCGCAAGCTGAGCAGCTTCGGGTTGAACTGGAGCAAATGAAAGGCGAGCTTCAGGCATTGCGCGCCAAGCGTACCGATCTGGCTTCCCGTGCCCAGGCTGCCAAAGCGAAGCAGCAGCTTGCGCAAGGAACGGTCAATCACACGATTGAAGGAGGCGGCGCCGTCCGCGGCTTCTCCCGAATGGAGGAAAAAATTATGCAGCTTGAGGCTGAAGCGGAAGTTTCCCGCTTCCCTGGTCCTGGAGCATTCGCGCCAGCCTCCCCTGCAGCCTCCCGTGATCCATTAAAGCAGGCTCAAGTCAATGAGCAGCTTGAGGCGCTCAAGCAGAGGCTTGGCGCAGCAAGAGAGGAAAAATAAGAGGGCTGAATTTCGGCCCCTTCATGCAAGGCCGTTCCGATTGGATTATGCGGGACGGCCTTGTATTTTTGCAATACGTTTACTCTAGCATAAATAAATTGGAGTACGGCATGTTCTGAAAAAGTTCTTTTATGTTTGTTTGTGTGATGTTATACTTTAAACGAACATAAACATACTATTCAGGAGGTTTTCTTACCCATGGAAATTCGTCACGCCACTAATCCTACAGATGTCAAGACGTACACGACTGAAAGACTGAGGAAGGATTTTCTGATTGAAAACTTGTTTCAGACAGGCAAAGTTACGATGGTGTATACTCATTATGACCGGATGATTGTCGGCGGCGCCGTTCCTGGGAACGAGCCTTTGGAAATTGAAGCTGGCGATGCTTTGAAAACGGATTATTTTCTTGAGCGCCGCGAGATCGGACTGCTGAATGTTGGCGGCGGAGACGCTGTCATTACGGCGGACGGGGAATCGTATGAGCTTGGCAAGCTGGACGCGTTATATGTGGGCAAGGGAGTCAGACAATTAATTGTGAGCAGCAAGGATCAAGCGAATCCGGCCCGAATCTATTTCTGCTCTTCACTAGCGCATGCCACGCTGCCGACCCGAAAAGTGCTGATTAGCGAAGCGAATCCGCTTCATCTCGGTTCCATCGAAACCTCTAATGAAAGAACAATTTATCAATATATTCATGCCGACGGCGTACAAAGCTGCCAGCTCATGCTGGGGGTTACTCGCTTCAAGCCCGGCAGTGTATGGAATACAATGCCTGCGCATCTCCACGACCGCCGGATGGAGGCGTATCTGTACTTTGATATGAAGGAGGAGACGCGCGTGTTTCATTTCATGGGCGAGCCTTCAGAGACGCGGCATCTGGTAGTCGGCAATGAGCAGGCTATTATATCTCCGCCGTGGTCTATCCATTCGGGAGCGGGTACAAGCAGTTATACGTTCTGCTGGGCAATGGCGGGAGAAAATTATACCTTTAAGGATATGGACGTCGTCCCGATGGCGGACCTGAAGTAGCCTATACAGATTTGGGAGGAATCATTCATGCTGGCTGCACAGCGACATCGCATTATTATAGAGCGCCTTGAGAAGCAGGGAAGCGTCAAGGTTTCCGAGCTCAGCGCAAGCTTTCAGGTGACGGAGAAGACGATCCGTGAGGACCTGGAGAAGCTCGAGGAAAAAGGGCTACTGAAGCGCACTCACGGTGGCGCTGTGCTGGAGGCAGAGAGCGACGACAGCCTGCTGCCGCTCATGATTCCCAATATTCGCAACGGACAAGCCAAGGCGGCGATTGCCGAGCAGGCGGTCCGCTTTATTGAGCCGGGCGATATTATCGCGCTTGATGCGGGCAGCACGACGCTGGAAATTGCCAGGCGCGTCAAGAATATGCCGCTTACTGTGCTGACCAATGATTTGCTTATTATTCGCGAACTGGCTCTCAAGGAGCAAATTCGACTTGTCGTCCCCGGCGGTTACAGACATCATAATTTGCTAATCGGGGGCGAGGAGCTGGAGTGGGTCAGCAAGCTGAATGTGCATAAGCTGTTTCTGTCCACAACAGGCATTCACCTGGAGTACGGTTTGACGATTTTTACGGAGGAGCTGGCCAGGCTCAAGAAAGTGTATATGTCCTGTGCAAAGCAAATTTTTTGTGTAGCCGATCATAGCAAGTTTGACAAAGGCGCGTTGATTACCTTTGCGAGCTTGAGGGAAGTGGACTGCTGCATTACCGATAGCGGGCTTAGCGATGAACTGCTGGCCAAATACGAAGGACAAGCAGCAAAACTGATTCGGGCTTGATAGCCTAAGGAGAGTTTGATACATGAGCTTATTTGATTTGACGGGGAAAACAGCAGTCATTACCGGAGCAGGCCGCGGACTTGGCAAGGCTGTTGCACTAGGCCTCGCCGAAGCGGGAGCGAATGTGGCGCTGGTGACCAACAGCACACCGGCTGATGACTTGAAGCAGGAGATTACAGCTCTTGGGAGGAAGGCAATTACGATTCAGGCCAACGTCGGGGATCAGAGCCAGCTTCCAGGCATCATCACGCAGACGCTGGAGCAACTCGGACGAATTGATATTTTGGTCAATAATGCGGGAATTATTCGGCGTACGCCTGCGGCGGACCATACCTTCGAGGATTGGCAGGAAGTTCTCGACGTCAATTTGAATGCGGTCTTCACGCTTTGCCAACTGGCAGGCAGGGAGATGATCGCTCAAGGATCGGGCAAAATTATTAATATCGCGTCGATGCTTTCCTTCCAGGGCGGAATTAATGTGCCGGGTTATACAGCTAGCAAGCATGCTATTGCAGGCTTGACCAAGGCGTTGGGCAATGAATGGGCGGCCAAGGGCGTGCAGGTTAATGCCATTGCTCCGGGCTACATGAGTACAGACAATACCGAAGCGCTGCGCGAGGACCCGGTTCGCAGCCGGCAAATACTTGACCGCATCCCGGCCGGCCGCTGGGGCGAACTTTGTGATATGAAAGGTCCGGCCGTCTTCCTCGCTTCCTCTGCGAGCGATTATATGAATGGGCATGTGCTGTGTGTCGATGGCGGCTGGATGAACCGATAATAAAGGGCGACATGGCTTTTGGAGGATTCATATAGACCAGGAGCCTATATCTCCTTATGTGTAATTACGCTCATTCTGTCTAAAAGTGAAAAATTTTGTAGAATAAAGGAAAAACCTTCCTCATGTCGAATTGCCTTAATGAAGGGGATGGTTACATTTGAAAAAGATAGCTACTTTACTTTTGGCATTATCCGTTGTTTTTAGTATGGCAGGCTTAGCAGCAGCGGCATCGAAGAACACCAAAGTCGATGTTCAGGTGAATCAGCATTTGATCAAACTGGACGGCAAGGCTTATCCGGCAAATGTTCTTCTCTACAAGGGTACGCCCTATCTTTCGATCAGGGAAGCCGGGAAGCTGTTTGATCTGGATGTTAATATTTATCAGAAGACGGTCTATATCGGTCAGTTGCCGGCCGGAGAGGTTCCTGATGCTGTTGTTGACAAATGGTTGGCTGCCGACAAGTCTGCTCAAAACAAAAAAGTCGTTTTGCTGCCTAAGGTCAAGGCAAAAACTGAGGTCGTGCTAAACGGTTATACGATCAAGCTGCACGGCATCGAGCTTAAAGCAGATACAGTTGAGTATAAGGGAACGACGTTTGTGTCGTTGAAATCGGCAACTACCATACTCGAGGTTCCGCTCGTCTACCATAGCCGTTCCTCCACGTATTATGTCGGGAAAGTTCCGAAAGAAATCGAATACTCATTGAAGAGTCCTTTATACGCAGAACCGGCCGGAGGCAGCAATAAAGGCTGGCAAGTACTGAGAGGACATGAATATGAGAAATCGACTCGGATTCTGTTCCAATACAACGGTCGCTATATGACTGTGAAGACGGAGGACGTCCGGAAGGTGGACATGAATAAAAAAATTACCTGGACCGATTCAACAGGCAAAAAAAGAACCAATACCGTCCGGGAGATTTACCGTTTGTTTGCAGAATTTAGCGGTCCGTATACATCGGATTACTTCTATAATACCTTTGGCGATCTGTATGCGGACTGGTTAGGCGCAACTGCAATTAACGCGGATGGTCTGGTAGAGGATTATTTGAAGGGTACAGGTAAAATGTAGCGTTTTTAGGCTTCTCGGAAGTGACTTTTACTTCTTGAGGAGCCTTTTAAACTTGCTTGTCGTTCCTTGCAGGCACTAAAATAGAAAATAGAGGGCTCAACCTGAAAATGAGTGGTTGACATAGAGGAGAGAGCAGCGATCGGAAGAATCCTCTGCTACGCAGTGTCCCCTCCACCTAGTGGTCAACCACTAATTTTGGTTTTGAGCCAAATAGAGATAACAAAATTTTCATACCGTACATCAGATATAAGGCACGGAGATGGAGGGAGAGCCATGAGACTGCTCCGGCGTTTTGTTACCGTATTGGGCGTGTTGCTGTTGCTGCTCGGGCTGGGAGTCTGGGGATTAATCCGCTATATTGCCCCGCAAGAGCCGCTTGACCTGGATGCTCCTCGGGTAAATATGGAGAAGAAAGTGCTGGAGATGGCAATCGAGCTGAAGCCTGAGCTTACGCTAACCTCGGAGGAGGTCAATAGCTTGATCAAGGGCCATCTGCAGGAAAATCCCAAACTGGAGAACGGAATTGAACTCCAAGGCGCTGATTTCAAGCTGAATGGCAATCTGATGTCCGCCAGGGTGAATTTAACGTATTTGGATCTGGTTCAAATAGGCGCAGCGGCGCAGTATCGTCTTGTGTGGGAAAAGCCCAATTTGCGGATCATACCCGAACAACTTAACGCTCGATCTGTAACATTGCCTTCGGGACTGCTAAAGGAAATTGTCGTTCCACTAGGCAGCGAGCTTCCAAGCTGGGTCGGGATTAGCCAGGTTACCTTTGAAGAATCACAGGTTAGAATCAGGTTTCAAGCCAAGCTCCCGGACCCGGGATGGCTGATAGATCGATTAAAGGAAATTAGCTAAGCCCATGCATGCTGTATCCCGACTTATGCAGAACTTTAGTCATGAAGTGCGCTATAGGACTGGAAGAGTCTACATGCGGTTATCGTCAGCCGGGAGAGGAACCGGTTGTGATTTATGGGTGCTTTTTCATTAAAAAGCGATAAAAGGACTTGAAAAATGCTGCTCAAATTAGTATTATAAAAATGGTTATTAGCACTAAACGTTAACGAGTGCTAATATAAAGTGAGAACTACATTTCAAAAGGAGGCTATTTTTTCATGATCAGACCTTTAGGTGAACGCGTATTGATCGAACCGATCGCGAAAGAGGAAACGACTGCCAGCGGCATCGTACTGCCAGACACAGCGAAAGAGAAACCGCAAGAAGGTAAAGTAATCGCTGTAGGAAGCGGAGCTATCAAGGATGGCGCTCGTGTAGCATTGGAAGTAAAAGAAGGCGACCGCGTTATTTTCTCCAAATACGCTGGCACAGAAATCAAATACGAAGGCAAAGAGTATTTGATTATGAAGGAAAGCGACATTCACGCGATCTTGGGATAAGCCCGGTTTTGAAACCATATAGATGAATGAAACTTACTTAAGCTTCAAAATTCGAAGGAGGGTATCAAGTTCATGGCTAAAGATATTAAATTTAGTGAAGACGCACGCCGCTCAATGCTTCGCGGGGTAGACGCGCTGGCTAACGCGGTAAAAGTAACACTCGGTCCTAAAGGCCGTAACGTTGTATTGGAAAAGAAATTCGGAAGCCCGCTCATCACGAATGACGGCGTGTCCATCGCAAAAGAAATCGAGCTGGAAGATGCATTCGAAAACATGGGTGCTCAACTGGTTAAAGAAGTTGCAACTAAAACCAATGATGTAGCTGGTGACGGTACAACAACTGCAACTGTACTTGCTCAAGCTATGATCCGCGAAGGATTGAAAAACGTAACTGCCGGCGCTAACCCGATGGTTATCCGCAAAGGAATCGAAAAAGCAGTTCGCGCTGCTGTTGAAGAGCTGAAAACAATTGCGAAGCCAATCGAAGGCAAGCAATCCATCGCTCAAGTTGCTGCTATTTCCTCCGCTGACGATGAAGTTGGACAACTGATCGCAGAAGCTATGGAAAAAGTGGGCAACGACGGTGTAATTACTGTTGAAGAGTCCAAAGGTTTTGTAACGGAGCTGGAAGTCGTTGAAGGGATGCAATTCGACCGCGGCTACATCTCCCCTTACATGATCACCGACACGGACAAGATGGAAGCTGTGCTGGATAACCCGCACATTCTGATCACAGACAAGAAGATCACGAACATTCAAGAGATTCTGCCTGTGCTTGAGAAAGTCGTTCAATCCGGCAAACAATTGCTGATCATCGCTGAAGATATTGAAGGTGAAGCTTTGGCTACCCTCGTAGTGAACAAACTGCGCGGAACCTTCACTTGTGTCGGCGTTAAAGCTCCAGGCTTCGGCGACCGCCGCAAAGCGATGCTGCAAGACCTTGCTGCCCTTACTGGCGGTCAAGTGATTACAGAAGAGCTGGGTCTGGATCTGAAATCCACTACTGTGGACCAGCTTGGTTCCGCACGTCAAGTGCGCGTAACCAAAGAAAACACGATCGTTGTAGACGGAAGCGGAGATTCTGCTGACATTCTGGCTCGTGTGAACCAAATCAAAGCTCAACTGGAAGACACAACTTCCGAGTTCGACCGTGAGAAGCTGCAAGAGCGTCTGGCTAAACTGGCTGGCGGCGTAGCTGTAATCAAAGTCGGAGCAGCTACTGAAACTGAATTGAAAGAGCGCAAGCTGCGCATTGAGGATGCCTTGAACTCTACCCGCGCTGCGGTTGAAGAAGGTATCGTATCCGGTGGCGGTACGGCTCTGGTTAACGTATATAATGCTGTATCGGCAGTTAAAACAGAAGGCGATGAGCAAACCGGTGTGAACATCGTTCTGCGCGCCCTGGAAGAGCCTGTACGCACAATTGCAGCGAATGCAGGCCAAGAAGGCTCTGTGATCGTAGAGCGTCTGAAAAACGAAAAAATCGGCGTAGGCTATAACGCAGCTTCCGGCGAGTGGGTAGACATGTTCGCAGCCGGTATCGTTGACCCTGCGAAAGTAACTCGCTCCGCACTGCAAAACGCAGCATCTGTTGCTGCGATGTTCCTGACAACTGAAGCAGTAGTCGCTGACAAGCCAGAAAAAGACAAACCAGCTCTGCCTGACATGGGCGGCATGGGTGGAATGGGCGGTATGGGTGGCTTCTAAGAAGCGTCCTGAAAACGAATTCCAAATTTTAGAATACTTTCTATAAGGATAGGCTCTCTATTAAGCAGACAACGGTAAGATCATAAACCGTCTGCTTAATGGGGAGTTTTTTCTTATGGCAGCAGCAAAGTAAAAAAATCCGATTATTCCGGTTTGAGATATTAAAAGAAATTATTGACAGTAACGTAGTATCGTTTTATGATTATTCCATGGAGATAATTCCGAGTTGTTTTCTTGGATAAACAAAGGGTTATTTATCTACTGGACCACCAGAGATTCGAGTAAGGCGTACATACGCCGGACACGAATCTTTTTTTATCCGCTTATTACAGACCAGGGAGGAAGACACAATTTATTTCGGTTCATCATCATACTGAGAGGGGACGTATCAGCAATGGCTGTTACAAAAAAGAAGGCTTTTTCAAAATCGACAATTGGATTGGTGGTTTCAATCCTAGCATTCGCTATATTAACCTACGTTGTCGTTTCCGCAAATGAAAAAAATAATAAAGAGCAGACAGCTCCAAGCACAGGATCGATTGCCGCCCCGGCCGAAACGAAGGAAGGAACGGCAGAGGCGCAGGAAGCTACGAAAGCTGATAGTCAGGAAAATGTTGCCTCCACGCAAGCGAATGCGGCAACGGAAGCTGTAAATGAAGTAAAGTCAACTGAAGAAGCTGCGGCTTCGGACAAAGCTGATGCGCCAAGTGCAGCTTCGGCAGAAACGGGTTCCGCTGCAAAACAAACGGCAGGATCGGAAAAAGTGGCGACATCATCAGTCAAGGATACACCGGCTGCTGCGGCAACGAACCAAGAACAGCAGCAAGCCGTAAAATCTGAATCGGCCAAAACCGAGCCAGTACAGAACGAACCAGCTGAAAAAACGGTACCTGCCAATACAGAACCGGCTAAACCCGAGCCAGCAAACAATAACAATTCGAACAGCAAGTCTGCTGCGAATGCGACAAATTCGTCCTCCGAGCAAAAAGCGGAAACTTCCGGGTCGACCCCGGCAGAGACTCCGGCTAAGGATACTGCGCCTGCACAGGAAGGGAAGAAAAAGATCGGATCGTTCACAAACAAACAAAAGAATGCTCCGCAATCTGTACAGCAGCCATCCGAATCATCGAGCAGTTCATCCTCTTCGGACTCCTCGTCTGGCAGCAGTTCTTCGTCGAGCAGTTCATCTTCCTCGGGTTCATCGGAAAGCTCGTCGGGCGGTTCATCCTCTTCGGATGAAGAAATCTGCTAAGTGATTGCATCGAATACTTAGAAAAACGCACTACAGCGCGCTTCCTGGTGCTGTAGTGTGACTTCACGATCAAAACCTACTATTATAATCGGTAAAGGTGAAATTTGTATGAGCAAGTTAAAATTATCAAAAAGATGGGTTTCGTTGCTGTTGGCCGTTGTACTGGCCCTCCCTGTCCTCAGTGTGGGGAGTGCCCATGCGGCTGAACAGCCGTCCGCAACTAACAATAGTTCCAACAAAATTGACTATTTTGGCGCGAGATACCCTGCATTAGCAGGTAAAGAGCATGTATTCGAGACGTTAACTTATTACGAATTGGACTATTTATTAAGAAATGCCGAGACCGGGAAGGACGATAATTACATTATTTTGTTCGGGGGTTCCTGGCAGGCGGAGACACAAGCGGCTATTGGTTACATCAACGATATTGCCAAAGAGTATGGCATTACATCGATCAAAAATTTCGATACCAAGCTGGATGGACCTGACGGTTGGATTGATATTGCCAAACCCAGTGTCACGCCGCCAAAGCAAGTGCTGAAAGTAACTACGAGCGGGAGAAGCGTTGATGACAACTATAAGTATATAGTAAGCAATGAGCCTATTGCTGCCGGTGTGGGCAGCACCGACTTCTCCAGGCGCTATGTCGATCTGGGGGCCAGATACTTGACGAATTTAAATGAAAAAACGTCAGGTTCCCTAGGCACGCTTAGCGCAAATTACACGGGTGATGGCTCGCCTGGGCTGAAGGAAGTTAATATCGTAAATGCGCCTTACTTGTTTATTTATAATAAGGGGAACACAGCAGCACCGATTGTCGCTTCCCTTGAGGGACTGGAAAGTGCTGGAGGCTTGGCGGCGCTCCAATCCGGAGTCGGAGAAGAGGCTTATAAAAATGAGCTTCGCAGCTTGTTTAATACGATATCGGACCCAGGTACGAAGAATGCGCATTTTACAGTTCTAACGAATCAAAGCTATATTTCCGGATCATATAATGAATTCAAAAGCGAGAAAAATAAGCCTCTTATTTTTGAAAATAACGAGGAAATCGTTATAGATTCGGTTACATTGGATGAGCTGAAATACTTGCTGGAGCAAGATCAAACGATTCCTATTTTGATAGGGAGCGCCTGGTGCGGAGATACGCAAGGCACGGTGAAATACGTCAATCGAGTTGCCAAAGAATTCGGCGTCAACAAAGTATACAACTTTGACACGAAACTTGACGGCGGAGTAGGCACTACAATAACTTCTGCAACAAATCCCCGTCCGGTTTGGGGGGACCCTGGCCCCAACTTCCTGCAGACGAGAACGCCAAATCTCACGATTTCTCAGGTATATGTAGATCTTGTGCATAAATATCTGACTGGCTTGTCTTCGTTAGTTGAATACCGAGCTAATGTCAATCTCATCCCGAACGTGTATGAAGCGGACGGTACGACATTAGTTAGCCAGATCCCCCTTAAGCATAATAACAATCGGGTCTCGGGTAGAGGAACTTCAAATGACATTACTTATTACTACAAAACATCGGATGGACAATTAACTCGTACAGAGGAGCAAAGAGCATCACGACTGCAAGCGCCATATGCATTTATCTATGATTATAATAAAGAGGAGAATAAGTCATCGATTATCGGGCATGTAGAGATTATGGGGTATTGGTCGAATACTTATGATAAAGCAAATACAAAAAGTCTGCGGATCAATAGCCTGCGTACACTGTTCTCCCGAGTGGAATGGAATCCAGAAGGGTTGAAAGGAATTGCGCCGACCAATGATGCAGGTACTGATGGTAAAATTATTGGAATTGGCAGACAGATTACCGATGACGACGGTGCAAGCTACAAAGCTTTGAAATCGCTGGAGTACAGATTGAAAGGACAGTCGGATTTTGTTGCTGCCAATGATACGGAAATCCAGGGGTTGGCTCCGGGCGTATATGAAGTTCGTTACGCTGCCAAGGATGGTTTCGATACCGAAAATGGCACATACACAGAGGTAGTTAAGACAAGGTATGAACCAGGTCCGGTAATTGAAGTTATCGTCCCTCAGTCGCAGGCGGCTCCGGTAAACCTGGTCGGTTTGGCGCCGACAACTGCTGGTGGACACGGCAAGATCGTTTGGTTTGAGGATAATGAACAGAAGTGGCTGCCAGCGGGGCTGGAATATAAGCTTGCAAGCGATCCGGAGACGGCCTATGCTTCCGTGGAAAGCGATGAGTTGATAGTGCCAAGCGGTGATTACCATGTTCGTTATGCTGCTAAAATTGAAGGGGACATCCACTATGCCCCAAGTCCGGCACGGAATGTGTACGTTCCTGGCTACAATGAGCTTGTACCTCCTAGCAGAGAGGGCTTGAATGTTGTTCATCCAACCACTCTTGACAACAACGATGGACAGATAACGGGATTGAACAGCATTATACATCAAACATACAAATTGGAGTATAAACAGGGAAATGCTGATGGCGCGCAGTATGAGCTTATTAAAGAAGAGGATCTGGCTGCCGGAAAACTGACGGGTTTGGTTCCCGACGTATACAGTATCCGTTATGCAGCTTATGAAGATTTCTTTGCAAGTCCGGCAATCCAATTCGTAATCAAGGGGAATGTAGAGGCTCCGACAGGCCTTACGGGTGTAGCCCCGACAAACAAAACGCAGGCGAACGGAAAAATTAAGGGAACAAATGCTTCGCTGGAATATCGTTCTCATAACCAGGCTGATTATCAGTCGGTAGACGGAGATGAAGTCATTGGGCTGGTGCCAGGAGAGTATTATTTCCGCGTCAAGGAAACATCAACAACTCTTCCGAGCGCGGAGACAAAAGTTACAGTGGCCCAATACGTCGCTCCTTACTATCCAGAAAGTAAAACCGATACAGGAAGTGGCGGTACAGCTACAGACAACAACGAACCTGAAGGCATTAGCCAGTCTGGAAACAATACGGTCGCTGCTATTGCAGCCAAGGTGGATGAAACGTCAGGTACAGCGATTGCGGCTCTTACACCAGCGTTAGTGGCGGAATTGCTGAAAAAATCAAAAGAAGTAGAGGCAAAAGGCGAGAAGTCCGTGCTGGAAATTCAAGTTGATAATCCGCAGAAGTCTACTAACATCCAGATTACCATTCCGAGAGCTTCATATAATGAACTTGTTGCGGGTACAGAGGCTGAAGTGAGCATCAACGCAGGTATCGGCACGATTGTCTTTGACTCGAAGGCGCTAAAATCGATCGGCGCCAGTAGCGACAAGGGAGATATCAGCATTATTTTGAGCAAATCCGAGCTGACGGAAGAAGGTAAGGAAGTTCTGGGAGATCGCCCGGTATACGATCTGCTCGTATTCGCGGGACAGACAAAAGTTTCTACTTTCGGCGGCTCCAAATTGGATGTATCCTTGCCGTATACGCTCAAGCAGGGTGAAGTATCCGATGCGCTGATCGTCTATTATGTCAACGATGAGGGCGAGCTGGAGGTAGTTAGAGGTCAGTATAATCCGACGACCAAGGCTGTTGAATTCAAGACGACGCATTTCTCGCAATTTATTGTCGGCTACAACAATATCAGCTTTAGCGATGTTGATCCTTCCGCATGGTACGCCTCGGCTGTCACCTTCCTGGCCGCGCGCGAGATTACGAGCGGTACGGATGATAGTCACTTTAGCCCGAATGCCAAGTTGTCTCGCGGACAATTTATCGTTCTGCTGCTGAACGCTTACGGAATCAAGCCGGACTCAGAAGGGGCTAGCAATTTCGCAGATGCGGGCAATACGTACTATACAGGGTACTTGGCCGCAGCGAAACGTCTCGGTATTGCCAATGGTCTGGAAGACAACAAGTTCGCGCCGAACAAGGACATTTCCCGTCAGGAACTGTTCACCCTGTTGTACCGTGCATTGGATGTGCTTGGCGAGCGTCCTGCTGCGCAAGCCAATGCCGCTTCTGTAGAAAGTTTCGCCGATGCAGACGCCATTCCTGCTTATGCGAATGAGGCGTTCACCGGACTCGTTAAGGCGGGCGTCATCTCGGGAAGCAATGGAAAATTGCTTCCGGGCAATGCAACTACAAGGGCGGAAGTTGCACAAGTATTGTACAGCCTGCTGAAATCATAAATGCTCAAAGAAGCAGAGGATTGGACCGTGCTATCCGGTTCTTTCCTCTGCTTTGCCTTCACAGCAACGTTCAATGGGCGAACAGAGAGAAGATCGAGCCTGCGGGAATATGAAGAGCCGCACAACTGGGAAATGGGCAACCTTCGGGTAGCCCGTTTCCCTTGTTTATACAGCTACCCTAACCGGGAAAGAGGATGAGCATGGATTACATACTGGCGTTTGCAGCAGGGTTGCTGTCCTTCTTGTCTCCATGCGTGTTGCCGCTTATTCTGGCCTATTGAAGATCAGGTTTCTCTACCTGGAGAAATCGTTGAAGCTGCCCGGCAGCGCCAGCGGCAATCGGTCGGATCGTCTGGAAGTGCTGGGCCAATACGGCAGTTTATTTAATCTGTAGATGACGAGGGGATCTGGTTGAAAAAATATATATGGATATGGGGTGCCATTGCGTTATTCCTGGGGCTGTCCATCTATGTTACGAACAATTACAGCATAACTGAGGCTGATGGTAATGAGTCGGCTTCGGTAAACCGGGACAACGCAGCAGCGAAAAACAGCGAGCCTGAAAGTCCTGATCAGAGCAGCGACACCGCAGGGGCTTTGTCATCGTCGGAGACGAGTTCCCAGGCAGCCGGGGCCAAGGAGACGAATAAGCAGAGTGGAGGCTCAGAGGCTATAACGGCAGAAGACGACGAAGATTTGGAAACAGCGGTCGACTTTACATTAACGGATCTGGATGGCAACCCGGTTACATTGTCGGACTATCGGGGCAAAGGTGTCTATTTGAACTTTTGGGCTACCTGGTGCAAATGGTGCAGGAAGGAAATGCCCGACATGGAGAAGGTTTACCGGGAATATAAGGATAAGGACTTCGTCATGTTGGCCATAAGCATAGGGGAAGAGAAAGAAACAGTTGAGCAATTCATTAGGGACACAGGTTACTCATTCAATGTACTGCTCGATCCCGACAAGAGCGTCTCGCGAGAATATGGTATTAAGCCGATCCCGGTGTCGCTCTTCATCGATAGAGAAGGTCGCATCGTGTTTAGGAAGCTCGGGACGATGAATGAGGAGCAAATGAGAGAGCGGATCGAACAAATTTTGAAATAAGAGCAGGGCTGCAACCCGGAGGGATTCGAGCTGCAGCCCTGCTCAAGCTGTT
The DNA here is from genome assembly GCF_016424485.1 of Paenibacillus roseus. Lineage (GTDB taxonomy): Bacteria > Bacillota > Bacilli > Paenibacillales > Paenibacillaceae > Paenibacillus_D > Paenibacillus_D roseus. The sequence continues at coordinate 88,927 of NZ_JAELUP010000005.1, read as the reverse complement.
TAATTTCGCGGTTTGATTGTGCTCGTATTGGTGACGATTTTGCCCCGTTTCATCGCGATCAGATGATCGCAATAGTAAGCGGCCTGCTGCAGATCATGAAGCACCATCAGGATGGTCACTGAATGCTTTGCCTTGTTCTGCTCTTATCTATGTAAAAATTACAGTTTACAAAATGTAATAATTACGATATTATTGAGTTTGTTTTCTATTTGTAATAATTACTTTGATATAGTCTCAGCTAATCTGTAATGAAGGGGGAGGTCATGATGGATCAGCTCGCTGTGATGCGTGATGTGGTGTTCGGCTATGAGGAGACGCCATGTCTGGATGGTGTGAAGCTGGAAATCGGCAGAGGTGAATTTATAGCTGTAACGGGTCAGAACGGAGCTGCAAAATCAACGCTTCTAAAGCTGCTATTGGGCATTCTTAAGCCTTGGAGCGGTGAGGTATATTTTCCCCGGATGAAGGTTGATGGAACGAAGTTGTCCATCGGTTATGTGCCGCAGCAGATTGCCTCATTTAATAGCGGATTCCCGAGCAAGGTCAAGGAGCTTGTTGCCTCCGGCGTCTACCCCAAGCTTGGGCTGTTGCGTCGATTTAAGGGAGAACATTATGACATTGTGGAGAACAGCCTCAAGCAAGTCGGGATGTGGGAGCTTAGGAACAAGAGGATTGGAGAATTGTCCGGCGGGCAGAAGCAGCGTGTTTGTCTCGCAAGAGCATTGGCACAGGGACCGGATGTGCTTGTACTTGATGAGCCGACGACTGGTATGGATTACGACAGCCGGCAAGGTTTTTATGAGCTGATGAATCATTATGCAGCAAGCCACAATCGAACGGTCATTATGGTGACGCATGCGGTGGACGAGGCGTCCCGGTTTTTGGACCGGATCATCAGTCTGGAGCATCAGGAGAGAGGGGGATGGCGATGCTTTACTACGAATTCATGCAGCGCGCATTTTGGGCCGGAGCCCTGATTGCCGTAGTTGCACCGATTCTTGGCATCTACTTGCTGCTGAGGAGACAAATTCTCATGGCAGATACGCTATCCCATGTTTCGCTGGCCGGGGTCGCGCTTGGGGTTGTGCTTCAATTGAATCCGACGATTTCCGCTTTTGTGATGGCGATTATAGGGGCAGTCTGCATTGAACAGCTTCGTCGGAGCTTCAAGACCTATGGGGAGGTTCCGGTAGCGATTATAATGACCTCCGGTCTCGCTCTGGCTGTTGTGCTGATGAGTCTGTCTCAAGGTTTGAACAAAGGCTTCAGCGCTTATTTGTTCGGCTCTATTGTAGCGGTGCATCCGTCCGAGCTCTGGCTGATGAGCCTGGTCGCGCTTATTGCCGTGATCTACTTTATCGTGCTGCGCAGACCTTTGTATCAGCTTACGTTTGACGAGGAGACGGCCCAGCTTGGCGGAGTAAAGGTACGGCGGCTGTCCCTGTCCTTCTCCGTATTGACCGGAATGATTGTTGCGGTCGCGATGCCGATTATCGGCGTACTCCTGGTGTCTGCATTGATTGTACTTCCGGCTGCACTCGCAATTCGCATCACAGGCAGCTTTGGGGCGGCGATAGCAGTGGCTGTCGTGATTGGATTTATCGGTATCTTCAGCGGATTGTCGTTGTCGTATTCCTACAACACGCCCCCGGGAGGAACGATTGCGCTTGTCTTGCTGCTGTTGTTGCTCACAGGGGTTGCTGTGAAGCGCATATGGCAATGGTGGTCCAAATATAAAAAACTAAGGAGAAATTCGAATGAACAAGAAGTTATGGAGAACAAGCACGGCGGTATTGTTTACCCTGGTTCTGATTATAGCCGGCTGCTCAAGCAAAAGCAGTAACAATTCCGTCGCATCGGACACGGCAGACAAGCCCGGTAAAGCAAAGCTGACGGTTGCGGCGAGTTTTTATCCCATGGCAGAATTCACCAAGCAGGTTGCGGGTGATCTGGCTGAAGTGACCAACCTTGTTCCGGCAGGCATCGAGCCGCATGATTGGGAGGCGACACCCCAGGATATGAAGCTGCTGGAGCAAGCAGATATGCTCGTCTATAACGGCGCTGGGATGGAGAACTGGGTTGATAAGGTGCTTGGCAGTCTGAGCAACCCCAAGCTGGTCGCGGTAGAGGCAAGCGCGGGCATGCAGTTAATGGCTGAAAGTGATAATCAAGATGATGAGGCGGATCATGTTGCAAACGAAGAGGAGCATGAAGATGAACATGAACATGGCGGGTTCGATCCCCATGTATGGCTTAGCCCGCGCCTTGCCATTGAGCAGGTTAAAAGCATTGAGGCTGCTTTGAGCAAAGCGGACCCTGCGCACACAGACGCCTATAATGCCAATGCCCAGGCTTATATCGGCAAACTTGAAGCGCTTGATGCGAAGTTCAAAGAAGAAATTGCCAAGCTGAAGCGTAAGGAGCTTGTCACGCAGCACGCGGCTTTTGGTTATCTCGCCAAGGAATACGGGCTGACACAGATTCCCATTGCCGGGCTTTCACCGGAGCAGGAGCCTTCAGCCGAGCGGCTGGCTGAGCTTGTAGTCTATTCCAGGGAGCATCAGGTGAAAGCCATTTTCTTTGAAACGCTGGTATCTTCAAAAGTAGCAGAGACGCTGGGGAATGAAATCGGCGCGAAGACGTTGGTATTAAATCCGCTTGAGGGCCTAACTGCGGATGAAGAAAAACAGGGATTGGATTACATCGGTGTCATGGAGAAAAATTTGCAGTCTATTATAGAAGGATTAAGTTTGTAAAAATGAAGTGCTTCCTCGCAAATGACTTAACTTTCCTGCAGTTTTACTGTATAATAAATTCATAGTATGAAGTCTAAGCCCGGCTAAAGAGGAAGTCATCTCTCTTTAACCGGGCTTTGTGCAATATAAAGCTTTTATCGGTACTGTCATACATTCTTTCCTGTGCCCAGCTTCCTCCTAATTGACAGAAGCGGGACGCGATGAGGTGGAGGAAATTGGATTAGAGATGTAGAATGTCCTTAGTAGCGGTGCAGGGATGGTTATTGTCGGATAAGGCCATGTAGGAGGAGGACGCAATCATGAAATTGTTGTTCGCTGCTGCTGAAGGCAGTCCTTTTGTGAAAACAGGGGGATTGGCCGATGTCATCGGAGCTCTGCCTCAGGCATTGCGCCAATCCGGTGCGGATGCGCGTGTCATTCTGCCCAAATACAAGGTTATACCGAAGGCGTTTAGCGAATCCATGACCTATCTCACCCACATTGAGGTGCCAATGGGCTGGAGATCATGCTATTGCGGTGTTTTCAAGCTGGAACTGGATGGAATACCGACATACTTTTTGGATAATGAATATTTCTTTGGCGCACGCAGCGGCATTTACGGACATGGAGACGATGAGGAACGGTTTGCTTTCTTTAATCGTGCCGTACTCGAAATTTTGCCCCATATCGGATTTCAACCAGATATTATACATAGTCATGATTGGCATACAGGCATGATAGCACCTATGCTCCACAAGCATTACCGCCACAATCCGTATTATCAGTCAATAAAAACGGTATTCACCATTCATAATTTACAATATCAAGGCGTATTTTCATATTCCATACTCGGCGATTTGCTTGGCCTGGATGACTCTTATTTTCAACCTGGAGGGGTAGAGTTCAAGGGGGGAGTCAGTTTTATAAAAGGCGGGATTAACTATTCCGACCAGGTCACAACTGTCAGCAGAACTTATGCCCGGGAAATCCAGACGGAATATTACGGGGAGGGGCTGGATGGAGCTTTGCGCTCGCTGGGCAACCGTCTGAGCGGCATTGTCAATGGCATTGACCAGGAAAGCTACAACCCGGCTACAGACCCCAATCTGTCTTATCCGTACCGCTCCAGTCTGGATGCAAAGCGGCTGAACAAAATCGCTCTTCAACGCGAACTGGGTCTGGAGGAGAGAGGCGACGTGCCGCTCATCGGCATGGTCGGGCGCCTTACAGGTCAAAAGGGTCTTGATCTGGTTGAACGCATTCTCTTCGAATTGATGGAACAGGATGACGTTCAACTCGTAGTCCTCGGCAGCGGCGATCCCCGTTTTGAGCAACTGTTCGAAGATGCGGCTGGCCGCTATGTTCGCAAGCTGGCAGTACAGATCAAGTTTGACGAAGGACTGGCGAGAAGAATCTATGCGTCATCCGATCTGTTCCTGATGCCGTCCAGATTCGAGCCTTGCGGGCTAAGCCAACTGATCGCCATGCGCTACGGAAGCATTCCAATTGTAAGGGAAACCGGGGGCTTGAATGATACCGTCCAGTCCTACAATGAATTTACAGGGGAAGGCAACGGGTTTTCGTTCACGAATTACAATGCGCATGATATGCTGCATACGATTCGCAGAGCTTTGAGGTTCTATACCGAGTCGGATCATTGGGGCAGGCTAGCGCATAATGCGATGGGCGGGGATTACAGCTGGAGCAGGTCCGCTGACGAGTATTATGCGCTGTATGCGCGGCTGACAGATGTTCCAGTGAAAGAGATCGGATGATGTGGGATAGATGTAAAGAAGGGGAATCTATATGACAGATGTTCTTCTACGCAATCATGTAAACATATTGGGCACAGGAAGCCGGACGATCATGTTTGCTCATGGATTTGGGTGCGATCAAGACATGTGGCGCTATATCGTTCCCGGCTTTGAAGCAAACTATCGTATTGTATTGTTTGATTATGTCGGGTCCGGCAAATCATCCCTCAATGATTATAATCCATGCAAGTATAGCGATTTGCAAGGCTATGCGCAGGATGTGCTGGATATTATGGAGGCGCTCGACTTAAATGATGTCATATTCGTCGGGCATTCCGTCAGCAGCATGATCGGCATGCTTGCTTCGATCCAGGCACAAAGCTATTTTGACCATATCGTTATGCTGGGCCCTTCACCACGCTATATCAACGATCTCCCCGACTATTATGGAGGCTTCGATAAGAGTGATATTGAAGAATTGCTCAATATGATGCAAATGAACTTTGCAGGGTGGGCCAGTTATTTGGCGCCAATTGTGATGCGAAACCCTGAACGCCGTGAGCTGACAGAAGAGCTGGAGCGGAGCTTCTGCTCCAGAGATCCGCATATTGCGCGACAATTTGCGGAAGTTACCTTCATGTCTGACTGCCGGGCCAGTCTGCCGGATGCTTCGATCCCGACATTGATTCTGCAGTGCTCCGAAGACAGTATTGCCCCCGTGGAAGTCGGGAATTATTTGCACAATCATCTTAAGAATAGCACGCTGCGCCTGATGACGGCCAAGGGTCATTATCCTCATCTCAGCCACCCGGAGGAGACGATTCAATTCATCAAAGAATATTTAGCAAACGTCCAGTAAATCTGGGGAAAGGCTTAGTTATGCGTATGCAACTAGAAACTGTTCCTTGCGGCCTTGTATCTATATCGGATGCAGGCATTATCCAAGCAGTCAACCAGACGCTTCTGGACATGCTCGGCTATGAACGACATGAATTGCTGGGCAGGCATATCGAATCGACCATGTCGGTTACGAACAAGCTTTTTTTCCATACTTATTTTTACCCGTATATTCGGCTTAACGGGCATGTCAATGAGATGTACTTTTCGTTTCGGACCAACAGTCAGCAGGAGCTGCCTGTGCTTCTGAATGGAGTGCGCCAGGAACGCAGCGGGGAATTCTTCATTGATTGTGCAATTATGATGATGCGTAAGCGAATTGAATATGAGAAAGATATTCTGAAGACGAAAACGAAGCTGGAAGAGCTTTTCAAGAAGAACCAGGAAGCAAACGAGAAGCTGGAGCGGTTAAACGAAGAGTATGCCCGAAAACAGCAGGAACTGCTAAGGGTGAACGAGCAGCTTGAAAAGAAAGCGACGACAGATCCGTTGACAGGGCTTCGCAATCGGCGGTATTTTCAGGAGCAACTGCTGGCTTACCTGGATGCATTTCAGAAGTATAGGCTGCCATTCTCGCTGCTTATAATCGATATTGATCATTTCAAACGCATAAATGATACATATGGTCACCCCGTTGGTGATTTGGTGCTGACAAACCTGGCCCAATTGTTGCAGTCCCTCGCGAGGAAGGAAGACATTGTTGCACGGTTTGGCGGGGAGGAGTTCGTGGCGATTATCCCTGCAGCCGGCGGAGAGACGGCTGTCGGCGTTGCCGAATCTTTCCGCAAAGCTGTAGAAGCGGCAGTATGGGGAGAATACAGCATCACGATCAGTATCGGCGTATCTACAACCATAGAAGGTGACACGGAGGAGACGATGCTCGGTAGAGCCGATACAGCGCTTTACGCTTCCAAGAGCAGTGGCAGGAACCGGGTTACGCACGCTGCCAGTTTGATAAAGGGCTGATTCATATGACAAAAGGCGGGTGTCAGCGCATTAGACATGCAACGTTCTAATGTTTTGGCACCCGCTTAAAGTATTTAAATATTCATTTTATTATTTTCCGATTTGTTTTCTTGGTTTTTATCTTGACAATTGTTTGCAATGAAATTATGATAGGAACAATAATCAATGGCACTTACTTTTATCGTATGAGATTGTAGAACTGGTTATTGAGATTGAACATTATAACATTAGCATACTGATCTTCGGGGCAGGTGAAATTCCTGACCGGCGGTAACGCACCTTACAGGAGCGAAGCCCGCGACTCTCTAAGCCGACAGCGGCAAGGGGACTGATCTGGTGAAAATCCAGAGCCGACGGTTAAAGTCCGGATGGGAGAAGGTCGCCAATTGAAATATGTGTCAGGCTGATTTTGAGTTGCCGCATGTTTATTTGGCCAGCCCCGTTTTCGCCCTATACAGGCGAGGCGGGGCTTTCTTGCAATATAGGGAGTCGGGATGCATACCGTACCTTATTGAATTCCATAGTGAAGCTTAACGCTTCCCTCAAGGCAGGATGCGGGAGAAGGAGTATTTGGAAGATGAATGACATGACTACATCACCTGTATTACAGAGAAAACGGATCAAACCGGCATTTTGGTTTGTCGTACTCGGTTCAGCGCTCTGGGGGGTAGACCCGCTGTTCCGGATTATTTTGCTTGACTCGCTTACTTCTACACAAATTGTGCTGCTGGAGCATGTCATTTTGGTGCTGTTTATGGCGCCGGTGCTTTGGAAGCACCGGGCGCAGCTGGGGCAGCTCCGATTGCGACATCTGGGCGCGCTGATTTTTATATCATGGGGCGGCTCGGCATTAGCCACGATTCTCTTTACGAAAGGTCTTGAACTGGGCAATTTGAATGCTGTGCTGCTTCTGCAGAAGCTGCAGCCGCTCTTCGCCATTCTGCTCGCCAGATGGCTGCTCAAGGAGATGCTGCCGAAATCGTTCGGCTCCCTGTTCCTGATGGCGATTGTCGGAACGTATTTACTCACCTTCGGGTGGACGCTTCCTTCGCTTGAAATGAGCGATTTTATCCAGTTGGGCAGCTTATTTTCTTTGGGGGCTGCGCTTCTGTGGGGCGGTTCAACCGTGATGGGCAGATATTTGCTTGGAGCAGTCAATTATGAAACGGTGACCTCACTGCGATTCATTCTTGCTCTTCCGCTGCTGCTGGCCTTTATGTTGTCCGAGCGGCAAATCTGGTCGCTGCCATCCGGGGCATGGGATGTATCTCTGGTTGGAATCAACCTGCTGCTTCAGGCGCTGCTGCCCGGATTGCTTAGTCTGTTGCTGTACTACAAAGGTCTCAGCCGTATTAAGGCATCCTATGCGACCTTGGCGGAGTTGAGCTTCCCGATGGTCGGCGTGCTGATTAACTGGATTGCCTTCCAGCAGGCTGTCACGATAACGCAGTTAGTCGGATTTTTGCTGATTTGGGTAACGCTGTTCACAATCTCCCGGCAGCAAGAACGTGCTGCACAGCCAATTCCTGCATCATAATTGATGGCCAATTGAGCCGCTGGTGGTTTCGGTTTTCAGCCGAACGCCCAGCGGCGTTTTACTTTCTCAGGGACTTATATAATCGGTTTCAACCGAACGCAAACGGGGTAATGGTTTAAAAATAGGTTTGCAAAACGCAGCTGCCGCTGCCAAATCAGGGGCGGCTGTTTAAATTTGAGCGGCAGTGCATAACGTGTACAAATTCACTGCAGAGGCGGGGTAAAGTCTAAAGTCCAAAGAAGGGTGAATTTTGGCTAGGAGGAAACCAGGTGATGAACGAGCATGAAGACTAAGACGAAAATGATGATCGGTTCAATTATTATGATCAGTACGGTACTGCTGCTGGCAGGGGCAGGCATTATCAATACCCGCGAGCAGAGTAAGCAGCTTGACCGGCTCTACAATGAACGATATCAAAAGCTTCTTCTGGCTTATGAATACCGGTCCAACGTCAACGAGATCGCTAAAGGCATTACCAACATGCTGCTTACGCCGACGGAGGAGGTCAAGGAGAACAACCTGGACGCCATTCGCAGCTCCTGGAAAAAAGCATTGGATGCCTATGAACGACTCGAAGTAGTAAGCAGAGGGCAACTGGAGAGCAAAATTTTCTCGGAAATCGAGCAGGCCCGCGGCATCTATTCGGAGTTTGTGCAGTCCGTGTTAAAGCTGGTGGAGGAAGGTCAAATCGATGAGGCGGTTGCACTGCTGAACGAGCATGGTTTGGAGGATCAGAATAATCTGCTGTACCGGACCAATGAACTGGCGAATTATCAGATCAATGTGATGAGCGAAGCGTTCAATGAATCTACTGCCAACAATGCGCGTACCGAGACATTGATGTGGATGATGACCTCAGCCGGCCTGATTTTAGCCATTGGAGCGATGATCTGGAACTTGAAAAATCTTAGTCAAGGGCTGGGCAGTCTGTCAGCAATCATCAGAGGTTTTGCGCACGGCACGCTGGATGCACATGCGCGGGTCAGCATCATTCGGAAGGATGAATTCGGGGAGGTCGCCCAGGTATTCAACCGGCTAGCCGACGATATTGAGGAGAAGAACAGACGGGAGGTCGCCTACAACCTTCAGATTGAAGAGGAGTCCTGGGTTAAATCCAATCTGGCCGGGATCATGACCACTTTGCAATCAGGTACGGACATTGGTGAAGCGAGCCGCATCTTCATTAGCGAAATCGCTGCGCTTACTGGGGCTTCTTACGGGGCGTTATATGTTCGTGAAGGTTTTGGGGAGCAGCAATTTTTGAGAATGCATGGCGCCTTTGCTTTCCAGGAGGAGTCAGCCTTCGAGCGGCTGTTCGTATTAGGCCAAGGCCTGGTCGGACAGTGCGCCTATGAAGGCAAACCCGTAGAGATGGAGAATGTGCCGGATGACTATGTTAAGGTACATACCGGGATTGGCAGCGCTTTGCCTGGTTATGTGTTGCTGTATCCTGTAATGTACCATGGCCGCGCGCTGGCTGTTATTGAGCTGGCTTCAATGGTTCCGTTCCAGAAGCTGCATCGCAGATTTCTTGAAGAGGTGTCCGTCGATCTCGGCATTGTGTTCAACAATCTGTTTGACCGTATGCGCGTAGAGGAGTTGCTTAAGGAATCCCAGGCGCAATCCGAGGAACTACAGGCGCAGTCGGAGGAACTGATTTCCCAGCAGGAGGAGCTTCGCAGCTCCAATGAACGATTGGAGGAGCAGACCAGGCAGCTCAAAAAATCAGAGGAAGTACTGCAAACCCAGCAGGAAGAGCTGGAGCAGACAAATGAGGAGCTTCTGCAAAAGACACATCTGCTTGAGCGCGAGATGAAGCAGACGCAGCATAAAAATGAGCAAATCGAGAAAACGAGGGCGGCGCTGGAACAGCAGACGGTTCAACTCGCCCTTTCATCTAAATATAAAACTGAATTTTTGACCAATATGTCTCATGAATTGCGCACGCCGCTTAATAGTCTGCTGATTTTGTCGCAAATGTTGATGGATAATCAGAATGGCAACCTGACGACCAAACAGGTGGAGTTCGCATCCACGATTCATTCCTCGGGGAGCGATCTGCTCAAGCTAATTGACGAGATTTTGGACTTGTCCAAGATTAGCGCTGGGAAAATGGAGGTTGTCGTCGAGAGTGTGGGTCTGGGCAATCTGGAGCAGTTTTTCGAGCGTAGCTTCAGGCCGCTTAGCGAGCAAAAAGGAATTCAGTTCGAAACGGCCATTGAAGAAGGACTTGCCGCCAATATGTATACCGACAGCCACAGGCTGAAGCAGGTTGTCAAAAATCTGTTGTCCAATGCTTTCAAGTTCACATCCAAGGGGTCTGTTGCGTTCACTATCCGGCGGGCGAAGCCGGATGAGCATTCACAACTGGAGGGGCTGGATGACCGGATTGCGTTTGAGGTCAAGGATACCGGAATCGGCATTCCGCTGGAAAAGCAGCAGCTCATCTTCGAAGCGTTCCAGCAGGTGGACGGCACAACGAGTCGAATTTACGGGGGCACCGGACTTGGCCTTGCGATCAGTCAGGAACTGGCCTCCCTGCTCGGCGGCTTCATTGCCGTGGACAGTGAAGAAGGCAGGGGCAGTACGTTCACCTTGTATCTGCCGGAGTACCATACTCAGAATCAAGAACCGAAGAGGCAACTGCACGACCATGTTCTGGAGGAGGCGCCACAGCGCGGTCGGCAGGATTACCGGCTGCCAAGCTCTTCTGCGGAAGCAGCAGCCGCTTCGCATACAGCCATCCAGCCGATAGAGGATGACCTGGAACATTTGCAAAGCAATGACAAGGTAGTGCTCATTATTGAGGATGATGTCCATTTTGCCAAGGTGCTGCTTGATATTGCGCATTCTCGCGGTTTTAAGGGGATTGTCGCGCTGCAAGGGGATAAGGGCTTGACCTACGCGCGGACTTACACACCGGATGCGATTCTGCTCGATATTCAGCTTCCCGTGGTCGACGGATGGACGGTGCTTAATCAATTGAAGCATTATTCCGAGACACGGCATATCCCGGTTCATGTCATTTCGGTCGTTGATGATATTCAGCAGGGTCTCTCCATGGGGGCGATTGCCTATGTGAAGAAGCCTGCGGACAAGAATAGCCTGGATCGGGTATTCACCCAGATTGAAGGCTTTCTGGAGCGGGATCTCAAGCGGCTCTTGCTGGTGGAGGATGATGAGGCGCAGCGCACGAGCATCATTGAACTGATCGGACATGACGATGTGCTGATCAGCGCGGCATCAACCGGCAGCCAGGCGTTGACGCTGCTTGAGGAGCAGCAATTTGACTGCATGGTGCTGGATCTGGGACTCCCGGACATCTCGGGCTTCGATCTGCTGGATGCAATTCGCAGCAATGAGCAGATTCGAGACATACCGATTATTATCTATACCGGCCGTGAGCTGGACAAGAAGGAAGAATTGCAACTGAAGAAATATGCGGGCACAATCATTATCAAGGACGTCAAGTCACCGGAACGCCTGCTTGACGAGACGACGCTATTCCTGCACCGGGTTGAGGCGAATCTGCCGGAGGACAAGCGGAACATGCTGCGCAAGCTGCACAATATGGAGACGATCTTCGAGAATAAAAGTATTTTGATCGTCGATGACGATATTCGCAATGTGTTCGCCCTCTCCAGTGTACTGGAGAGCTATCGCATGAAGATCACCTTCGCCGAGAACGGTCGCGAAGCGCTGGAGCAACTGGAGCAGCATCCTGAGATTGATCTGATTCTGATGGACATTATGATGCCGGAAATGGACGGATATGAAGCTATGCGGCAAATTCGTCTCCTTCCGCAATTTGATAAACTGCCGATTATCGCAGTTACTGCGAAGGCGATGAAGGATGACCGGGATAAATGTATGGAGGCCGGAGCCTCGGATTACATCGCCAAGCCGGTTAATACGGAACAATTGTTATCTTTAATGAGGGTGTGGTTATATAAATAAGCATAGGCATGAAATAGGAGAGCGGGAACAGATCGAAATCGAGCTGCTCCTTGAGGCAATATTTCGCATGTACGGCTACGATTTTCGCAATTATGCCTTTTCCTCCATGCGTAGAAGAATCTGGCACCGCGTTCACGCCGAACGGCTGCCGACGATCTCTTCCTTGCAAGAGCAGGTGCTGCATGATAGGTCTTGCATGGATCGGTTGCTCTCGGATATGACCATCCATGTGACGGAGATGTATCGCGACCCGGAGATGTTCCTTGCTTTCCGGCAGAAGGTCGTGCCGCTGCTGCGAACCTATCCATTCATCCGCATCTGGCACGCAGGCTGTTCCAGCGGCGAGGAAGTTTATTCCATGGCGATTCTGCTGCATGAGGAAGGGCTGTACAACAAGGCTCGAATTTACGCCACAGATACCAGCGGCGAAATATTGGAGCGGGCCAAGTCAGGGGTTTTCCCGCTGGAGCGGATGCAGTTGTATACGCGCAATTATATGGAAGCAGGGGGAAAAACGTCATTTTCCAACTATTACACAGCGAAATACGACTCGGTTATCTTTAATTCCGATTTCAAACGAAATATTGTATTTGCGCAGCATAATTTGGTGACGGACAGTTCCTTTAACGAATTTAATGTCATTCTGTGCCGCAATGTGATGATCTATTTCAATAAAAAACTGCAAGATCACGTCCATAAGCTGCTGTATGACAGCCTGAGCCCGCTTGGGGTGCTGGCGCTTGGAACCAAGGAGTCAATCAATTTCACCCCGTATGCCGATGCCTACGAAGAACTGGATATGCATAACCGGCTGTACCGGAAAGTAAATAAATAAATCAATCATTATACATGTAGGACTTGGGGGTGAAGAAGCGGTGTTTTCAACTGAGCAACCGATCAACATTTTGCTGGTGGATGATAACCCGGATAATCTTCTGGCGATTGAGGCGGTAATCGGGGATCGGAACTATAATCTGGTAAAATGCTTTTCTGGCGAAGAGGCTCTTCGCCGATTGATGAAGGATGACTATGCGGTTATTGTCATGGATGTGCAAATGCCGGGAATGGATGGTTTTGAGACTGCGCGGCTGATCAAAGCCAGGGAGAAAACAAAGGAAATCCCGATTATCTTTATTTCTGCAACGAGCAAGGAATCCGAACATTTCTACACCGGGTATTCCGTTGGCGCAATTGATTATATGCTTAAGCCTTTCGTTCCGCAGATTCTGCGTACCAAAATCGACGGCTTCGTCACGATGTATGTGAGCAGCAAGAAGCTCCAGCTTCAGACGGAGCTGCTGCATCAGAAGACGAAAGAACTGGAGAAAATCAACCATGAGCTGCGGTTTACCGCCAACAAGCTGAGCAAGACGGAGGCCCAGGCAAAAGTAGTCGGAGAAACATCGGTCAATACGATGATTACCTTTGACCAGGACGGCTCGATTCTGACGGTGAATCCTGCTGTAGAGCAAATGTTTTATTACGCGGCCGAGGAGACGATAGGGCTTAATATTACACAGCTCATCCCTTGCCTGGAATCTTGCAATCCGGTACAGTTTTCGCAGCAGCTTGCCGCTGAATTCGCTTCGTTCCTCCAGGTGACGCCATGCCGCAAAGATGGGAGCTTGTTTGAAGCGGAAATCCAGCTCGGCAGAGCCGAAGTGGACAACGAGCCAATCTTTGCTTGTACGGTAATTGACATTACCGAGCGCAAGCGGTTTGAGAAGGAGCTTGTCAAGGCCAAGGAATCAGCGGAAATTGCTGCTCAGGCCAAAACCGAATTTCTCGCCATGGTTAGCCATGAGATTCGCACCCCAATGAATGGCGTCCTGGGGATGACCACGCTGCTGCTGGAGACAGAGTTGACAGAGGAGCAGCGGGATTATGCGGACATGATTCGCAAGAGCGGAGACGCGCTGCTGTCGGTTATCAACGATATCCTGGACTACTCCAAAATCGAATCCGGCAAAATGGAGCTGGAGGAGGTACCGTTCGAACTTGAAGCGTGTATTGCTGAAACCTTCGACCTGTTCACACCCAAGTCCAAAGGCTGCGATCTGCAAATGAGCTATGAGCTGGAGCCGGGGCTGCCGAGATCTGTTGTAGGCGATGTAACGAAGCTGCGTCAGGTGTTGATCAATCTGGTCGGCAATGCGGTGAAATTTACCCAGGAAGGCGGGGTTTCCCTACACGCGCGCCTGGCTGCCGATTACGGTCATGAACTGGTCATAGAAATGGCGGTGGAAGACACGGGAGTCGGCATCCCGAAGGAAAAAGTGTCCCTGCTGTTTCAGCCGTTCTCGCAGTTGGATTCTTCCATGACCCGCAAATTCGGCGGAACCGGCCTTGGACTCGCGATCTGTAAAAATCTGATTGAGCTTATGGGCGGCTCCATTCGCGTGAATACGGAGCGTTCGCGCGGGGCAGCCTTTATATTTACGTTGCGCGTCAAGCCGTTCCGATTGAACCGTGGTACGGCGATGCATAATGAACCGTTTTCCTTCTCGGCGTTGTTGCAGGATACTGAAAATGAGATCGGCGCAGACATAGAGTACATGGAAACAGAGCCCTATGATGGTGATGGAAGCGGCAATTCACATGAGTCTGGGCATAATCATTCGGATTTCCGCGTATTGGTTGCCGAGGACAATGATATCAATCAGAAGTTGGCGCTGCGGTTGCTGCAGCGGCTTGGATTTACAGCCGACGTGGCGGCTGATGGTCAGGAAGCGGTCGAGCTGGCATTGCGCAAGCGGTATGATTTGATTCTGATGGATATTCAAATGCCGGTGATGGACGGCCGCGAGGCCGCCTGGCAGATCGTTTCATCGCTCAATGAAGAGGAACGGCCGGTCATCATTGCAATGACAGCCAATGTATTGTCCGGAGATCGAGAGAGCTGCCGTGCTGCCGGGATGGCGGATTTCATCAGCAAGCCTGTCCAACTGGAGACGCTGCGGGAGACCTTGGACCGCTATTGCGGGTACAACTATACAGGACAGCCTGTAGCCGGGATAAATGAGCCTGCAAGATAACACTTTGTACAAAGTGTCCGTCTTGCAGGCTATTCTTTTTGGAGGTAAATTACGCTTGTCACATCCGTAATGATTACGATATAATTCCGACTAGAATGTCACTCCGAAAGGATGAAAGCGATGGGGGTACAGGAACGCAATATACCCGTTCATTTAATTACCGGTTTCTTGGGCAGCGGCAAGACGACGCTGTTGACCCGCTTGATCGATTATTATCATGCTGTGGATCAGAAAGTCGCCGTGGTCATGAATGAGCTGGGGGATGTCAATCTGGACGGAACGTTAATGAACAGGGAGGTGCCGATGAGCGAGATGCTTGGCGGCTGTATCTGCTGCAGTATCCGCGGCGACCTTGGCATGGAGATTCAGGAGTTGATTGCAACTCATCGGCCTGATGTGATTCTGATCGAGTCTACAGGCGCTGCCAACCCGCTCGAAATTATCGACGGTGTCACAGAGGCAGCGCTGCTTGTTCATGTGGATCTGCAATCCATCATTACGATCGTGGACGGACCGGAGCTGCTGGAGCGGGGCCGCAATGGCAAGGGCGCTACCTTCCGGCTTATGAAGGAGCAAATTCGCTGTGCGACTCACTTGATCGTCAATAAGGCGGATCGGCTGTACCCGGAGCAGGTCGTAGAAGTACAGCAACTTGTACGGGGATGGAACGAAAAGGCAGAGCTGTTCGTAACGGTAAAAGCTGTTGTGGACGCTGCGGCGCTGACGAGCAGTCCGGTGAAGGAGTACGGGCGTGAACAGTACGATGCAACTGTGTCTCACAGCCACGATGATAATGGTGGCAATACGGTGACGGACGTCCACTGTTGCGCGGATGACGAGCATGACCACGCACATTGCGGGCAACATGATGAAGCTGCCGAGCAGCAGGAGGGGCATATGCATCATAGCCATAGCCATGTGATGGTGCTGACTCATTACTTCCCGGAACCGGTGGACGGCGAGGCCTTTGAAGCACTGTTAAATCACTTGCCGGATGATATCTACCGCGCCAAGGGAGTTGTCACCTTCAAGGAGACTAAGAGCCGTTTCATGTTCCAATATGCTTACCGGGAAAGCGACTTTTTGCGAATTAACCCGCAGGGCCAGGTTCATGATGTGGCCGTATTCATTGGAGAGCATTTTTCCAGGGAGCAGCTTTTGGAGCAATTGCATGAGCTGGAGAAGAAGTCAGCGATGTCCGGGGAGAACTGACAGCACCAAAATTGACAGCCTGCCCGTCCACGCTTGTGAAGGGACAGGCTGTCATTCTCATTTCCCCGGTTTTGTTGTATGATGAAGACATGCGTAGTTTTTTGACTGGACTTGGGTCGGGGATGAAACCAGTCCTGCGCCGCTTACGTATATATACTTGATGAGGTAAGCTTATAAGCGAAAATAAAGTTGGAGTACCCAGGCTTTATTGACGATTTACGGATGTAGAAAGGGGCCTGCGTATTGATTCAGTCAATCTTGGATTTTTTGAAGGATTTCGGAGTGTGGGGACTATTTATTCATTCTTTTATAGATGCGATTATTTTTCCTATCCCCGCGTTTTTTCTTCAGGTCTCGCTTAGTCTGCTAGACCCTTCCTCTGCGTTATGGCTTGCTACAGTTGGCTTCATAGCCTGCCTGCTCGGCACCCCGTTTGGCTATTTAATCGGGAAACTGCTCGGCAAATCCCTTTTGTACAAAATTTTGAAAAAGAAATGGGTCGATAAGGCGACGGAAATGTTCAACAAGAACGGGGAGGCCGCGATCTTAATCGGAGCGTTCACGCCAATTCCATTCAAGGTATTTACCATTTTGTCAGGGTGTCTGAATTTCCCGCTGTGGCGGTTAATGGCGTATGCTGCCTTGGGGCGGGCGATCAAGTTTTATGCTATCGGTATCTTGTTTTACGTTTATGGCCGTGCCGCCGAGGGAATGGTTGGCAAAGTGTCGCTGTACGTTTTTCTGATCGGAGTACCGCTTATCTTGATCGGGTTGTGGGTGCGAAAGAAGATTCGGAATAGACGTCAGCCGGCAGAGGCGGGAGCGTCCCAGCAGCATGATATTTCTGCGGACTGAGCACAGGCTACAAATATATAAGTTGCAGAAGAAATAAGGAAGGAGCTTCAGGCTGTTTTGTACGGCTTAAAGCTCCTTTTTCTATTTCTACCGAATAATAGGATAGGAATAATAGATATTAAACGTTATAATAAAATGGGGCTGAAAGCTGCTGCGTCTGAGAATGCAGCCGGGCCTGTTCTCAAACCCAACGATGGAGGAGTAAGAAACAATGGAAAAAACGTTGATTTTTGGCCATAAAAACCCGGATACAGATACAATCTGTTCCGCGATCGCGTATGCAGACCTGAAAACCAAGCTGGGGCAGAATGTTGAGGCTATCCGTCTTGGGGAAATTAACGGCGAGACAAGCTTTGCCTTGAATTATTTCAAGATTGATGCGCCGCGTCTTGTCGAAGCAGTGGCCGAAGAAGCGAAAGAGGTTATTCTCGTCGACCACAATGAGCGTCAACAAAGCGCCGGCGATATTGATAAAGTAACCGTGACCGAAGTTATTGACCACCACCGTATTGCAAACTTTGAGACAGCCGGCCCGCTGTACTACCGTGCCGAGCCTGTAGGTTGCACAGCAACGATTCTGAACAAGCTGTACAAAGAGAACGGCGTAGCAGTTCCCGCGCCGATTGCCGGATTGATGCTGTCTGCTATCATCTCCGACTCGCTGCTGTTTAAATCCCCGACCTGCACGGAGCAGGATGTGGCTGCCGCGCGCGAACTGGCTGAAATTGCCGGTGTTGACGTTGACAGCTATGGGCTGGACTTGCTGAAAGCCGGCGCTGACCTGAGCGACAAAACGATCGAGCAGTTGCTGTCCCTGGATGCGAAAGAATTCCAGATGGGCGCTTACAAGGTTGAAATCGCACAGGTGAACGCAATTGACCCTAACGACGTCATCTCCCGTCAGGCTGAGCTTGAGGATGCGCTGAATGCGATTATCGCAAGCAAAGGTCTCGACCTGTTTGTACTCGTTGTTACGGATATTCTGAACAGCAATTCCGTGGCGCTGGCCTTGGGCAACCAGTCCGCAGCTGTGGAAAAAGCATATAAAGTAACTCTGGAGAACAATAAAGCGGTTCTGGCGGGTGTTGTATCCCGCAAAAAGCAGATTGTTCCTATACTTACGGAAACACTGAGCAGCTAAGTTCAACAAGAACCAGGCTTCATAATTATTCTATCGGCTTCAAGTGCCTAATGCCATAAATATTCAATGATGTAAAAAATCAGCCTTCACTTCCCGTTCGTCAATCGTGGAAGCGGAGGCTGATTTTGTGTTGGAATTTTCTCAACATTTTTTCTCTTCTCGATCAAGTATCAGTATACTTTGCACCAGGCATCAAAAGCGAAGGCCGGGCAGGCGGCAATTCGTCCTGCTGGAAAAACGAAAAAAACCACCGCTCAGGTTGAGGACAGTCCTCGGTCTTGTTGACTCCTGGCGGTGGTTTTGAGGCATGGATTTGCGTTTTACTGCCACGCTACGGGAATTCCACAGCGGTTTCACATCATAAGGTTTGTCATCAGGTTTTGAATTTGCTCATCAGCGCGACCAGTTCTTCCACCATGTTGGACAACTGGGAGGCTGCTGCGCTGACTTCTTCCATTGTTGCCAGTTGCTCCTCGGAGGCCGCCGCTACATGTTGAGCATTGGTTGCCGACTTTTCAGCAATGTGCTCCATTTGCGCTACCGAAGCGGTGACTTCTTCGACGCTTGCAGACATTTGCTCGGAAGCGGCGGACAACTCGCTGACTTGGGTATTCACACCAGCCATCTCCTCCAGAATGGAGGCGAAGATGCGTCCGCTGTTTTCGACAGCTTCAACCCCGCGTTCGGTCTCAAGCGCTCCCTGCCCCATCGCTAGGGAGGCGGCGGAAATTTCGACAAGAATCTCCTGAATCAGTTCGGAAATTTGTCTTGCGGCCTGGTTGGACTGTTCGGCCAGCTTGCGTACTTCTTCTGCAACGACAGCAAAGCCTCGACCATGTTCGCCGACTCTGGAAGCTTCGATAGCGGCATTCAGCGCCAAAATATTGGTTTGGGAGCTGATACCGGAAATAATACCGACAAATCGGCTGATCGCTTCGGATTTGTCATTCAACTGCCTGATCTTGCGCGACGATTCTTCGACAGAATCGGACACAATTGCCATCTGCCGGACAGAAGCCTGGATGAATTCGTTCCCGTCGCGCGTTTGTTTCTCAACTACCTGTGAAGAATCAGCGAGTTCTGAAGCGGAAGTAGCGATTTTATCGATCCCGGCAGCGAGCTCGTTCATCGTCCTTGCCGTTTCGGAGGCATCATTCCGCTGGGACTCGGCGCCTGCTGCAACTTCCTGGATGGAGGCGGCAATCAGCTCCGCTGCCTTCCCCGTTTGCTCGGCGCTGGCCGTAAGTTGCTCGGAGGTTGCTCCAATCGATAGTGAATGGTCAGATACGGTCTTGATGGTCATTCGCAGTTTCTCCATCATCTCATTGAGCCGCGCGGTCATACTGCCAATCTCATCCCGGTTGCGTACTTCCAACTTCCCGGTGAAATCGCCTTGGGCCAAGCGGACGGATAATTGATTGACCTTGGCAATTTGCTTCACGATTAAATGCACAAAGACGTACACGAGCAAGCCAAGAATTACAAGCAAGACGACAGCAGTCACAATGGTAGTCACTAATGACCTGTTGAATTCTTCCAGCACGACTGCTTCGTTAATGGTGGTCTGCATGTACATGCGGTTGTCCGATCCCTGGATCGTAATTGGCGTAAATATCCGAATCACTTTTGCTCCGTTGCGATCGATGGCATAGTGCCTGTAATCGCCTTGAAGAACTTTATTCCAGATTTCAACCTTGTCCGGTCTGTTCGCGAATTGGGTATTTATCTCATCCGGATAGCGGCCGTTGCTTACAAAAACCCCTTTCTCAGAAATTATGGAGGCATATCCGCCCAGCGGCTTTAGCGTCTCCGTCATTTTTTGCAGAAAATCCAGGCTGAAATCCGCCCCGACAATCGCCACAAAATTGCCCTTCTTGTCAAGCACCGGTACGGTTACACTATTTAGAAAAATGTCCTTGCCGTTTACTTTGTATTCCATCGGCTCAGACCAATATGTCCGCTTGGTGGATTTGGGCAGGTAATAATATTGGCTATCCTCGGAATTGGGATCGGAATAATATTCGAGTGGCTCTACCAATATATTGTTGCCTTCCCGGACCAGGTACGGAAGGTATCTGCCACTATTATCGTCATAGAGCTCCTTGTTCTTGTTCGCTGTATCCTGTCCATCGAATGCATTAGGCTCCCACAGCGTATAGATGGCCAACAGATCGGGTTGACGTTTCAACTCTTCCTCCAACAAGCGTACTCCTTCAGCCCGGCTGAAGGTACCGTTATTGCTGGCATCCAGCAGCACTTGCCCCATTGTTTTCAGGGAAGCTTCAAGCCGGGTCAGCTTGTCCTGAAATACATCCGAAGCATCATCTGCGGACAGCATGGTGTTAAGTTCACCTTTCTCCAGTGTAAGGCTGTGCAATTGGATAATGTTGGAGTACAACAGCGCTCCGAATGCGAGCACCAAAGCAATACAGATTGAGGTGACAAGTTTGGTCTTCACGCTACGATTGGTAAACCATCTCATTAATTTCACTCCTTGATTAGTCAGGTAGTTTGAAAAATTTTCGGCTATGAGGTCAGACCAAAGTAAAATATTGGACATGCCTCCTAAATTAAATTATATATAAGTTATCGACATAACTCCCTATAAATCGACATAGTTTTTTAAAAAATTTTGAGTTAACCTATAAAGTCAGTGTTTGAGGTCTTGATACGAGTTGTTTCTTGGTTCGTCAACAGGTTGTAACGGAACTCATTAAATTACCTATATAAGTGAGGGCAATTTTTGGAGACCGGGGATTCATCAATTCCTGGCGCCCCGCCATAACTTATATCAGGGAGTGATATGGATGAAAAAGGTAGTGTATGTGCCATTGGATGACAGGCCTGTCAATTTGGATGATGTCATTGTACAGGGAAAATCCGCGGGCATCGAGGTAATCACGCCGAATGCTGGTGATATCCGCAATCGTCTGGATACGCAAAAAACAGTATCCGGTTCCGAGGTGACAAGCACGAGCGATCCTGTATACGGGAAGCCCGGGGATATCGCGCGGTTCATCGAGGAAAGGGCCGATGAGGCGGACGGATTTATTATTTCGATTGATATGCTAGCGTACGGAGGGTTAATCGGGAGCCGTTATCTGCGCCCGGAGGATAGTCAGGCCTATCCTGATTTTGATTGCAGCACTACGGATCTGTTGGATACAATCCGGCGCGTCAAACAAATGTGTCCGCACAAGCCTGTCTATGTGATGGATACGATTATGCGTTTGGCTACAACGGTTCATGTCGAGGGGCTAACAACGCCTGCCTATCAGGAATCCCGCAACTTTATGCGGCAGCCGCGCAAGCATTTTGAATCATTTGAAGAAATATTGGAAGGTTACGATCTCAAGCCGGACGGTACGGCTTATGGTGACACGGTTCATTTTAATAAAACGCATTTTTACAACACACGCCGCCATAAATTAAAAACGACCCGCTATGTGCTGGAGCGCTTGACACAGGAGGGGTATATTGATTTTCTGGCTATCGGTGTTGATGATGCGTATATTGAAGGCGTTCAGGCGAATGAAATCGCCTGGGTGGAAGAGCGCATTGATTCCGGGCTTGGCGGCGTCAACGGAAAAAATCCGGACCGCGCCGTGATTTTGCCTGATGCGGACGGCCTCGGCCACTCTCTGCTGGCCAGGATGGCCGGGAGGATCTATCACGGTCCTGCAAAGCCCCGGTATAGAGTGAGATATTACGGTCCCCATGGTTCTACTGTTATCAACCCTTACGAATATATGGATGTGAATGAGAACATTCGCAGCCATGTTGATATTGCAGGCGGACAGCTTGTCGCAAGCGGTCCTTTCGAAATGGACATTATTGCGGTGACGGATGACAATCAAGCGGCGCAGGCGGTTGAACATGTCGAAGCCAACGGGGGGTGCGGCGTACCTTCTATTGTCCTGGATTTTACTAGCGGCGGCGTGGCCAATGAGAAGGTGACAACCGCGCTGCTTGCCAGCCCGTTCACGGGGCGACTGCTTGGATACAGCGCATGGAATACGGCAGGGAACAAGATTGGCCTGGCTGTGGGCATGGGGCACGCTAGATATGCCTTTTTGACGGGTAATGTGCCGCTGCAAACACTGAATGCTGCATTGAATGCTCATGGGACGCTGCTGTTCAAGCGCTTTCTGAAGGATTACGCCTACAAGGCGCTGACGATTGGCGAGATCAGGGCGGAAGCGGCCCAGCGTTCTCCGTATACGAATGTGACAGCGGATGCGAATATGCTGCTCTTCGTCTCAGCGAGTGATTACAGCGACCTGTCAGCGCTTCTGGAGGAACGGATGCAGACGCATACAGCCATTTTGGCCGCCGCTAATGCTTTTATCCCCGCCGCCTCCCCTGCGGCTTGCAATATTCATCGCATTCACAGCGGAGCGTGGGATTTGGTTCCATATACAAGTGTAACGCTTCCGCCTGCTAACACCGGCTTTACATGGGGGCGGGCGTTTGAAATTACGCTGAATCCTTCGGCAGAGCTGGGTCTGAACAGCGAGTCCTTATAAGCAAGTGGGGGAGCGATATCAGGGACAATTCTTTAAACAGTGGGCTGATCACGCCGGGCGTGTGCTATAATGGCATATATCAACGCTAAGTGTGGTGACATGCAGATGATCAAGGTTTATCTGGTTGATGATGAACCGCTGGCACTTTTTTACTTGGGAAGCATGTTGAAGGATTTGGGAGACTTTGAAATTGCCGGTACGAGCACAAATCCTCTTGAGGCTATTCAAGCTATATCCGAGACAAGACCGGATGCGGTCTTCCTAGACATCGACATGCCTGAAATGGATGGTTTGCAGGCGGCGGAACTGGTTCAAGACACTTGGCCGGCTGCGGACATTGTGTTTATTACCGCTTATAATCAGTACGCAGTAGACGCCTTCGAGTTGAATGCAATGGATTATGTCCTCAAACCGCTGCAGCGTACAAGGATGGAGAAGACGGTTGCCAAGCTGAAGGAGAGGTTCAAGCAGCGTCCGCAAACGGCGATCATCGCTGAAGCCCCGATTATCCGTTGTATGAATATGCTGCAGTACGAGCAAAGGGAAGGTCAGCGGGAATCGTTCCGGTGGAGAACACTGAAATCGGAGGAGCTATTCTGTTATTTGCTGCACAATCGGACAACGGTAGTAAATAAGGAGACATTGATTGACCTGCTGTTCCCTGGTACGGAATACAAGAAAGCAATGACGCATCTGTATACGACGATTTACCAAGTACGAAAAATGTTCGAGGAGCTTCATATAGATATTGCCATTGCCAAGATCGGGGCGCAGCGGGGCTACAAGCTTGACCTGAAGCAGGTGCGAATCGATGTGGATATGTGGCAGGAGGAATTATTGCAGCTTGATAGGGTGGATCAAGATAACTATGAGAGGCATCAGAAGGCGATTGATGCCTATGCCGGGGATTATTTTGAAGAGCAGGGCTATCTGTGGGCGGAAAGCGAGCGGCATCGCCTGCGCTTAAGCTGGCTTCATCATGCGGTGAGATTAGCCTCTTTCTATGTTGACCATCAGATGCTTGCCGCGGCGGTATCGCTTTATCAGCGGATTGTTCAGTACCATCCTTATTCCGAAGAAGGACATCTGGGGCTAATCAAGGCTTATGAGCTGATGGGCGGCAAACTGGCTGCGGAGGAGCAATACCGTAATTATCAGAGATTTTTGGAAGAGGTCTGAGGGGCGAAAGCTCTGCTGATCTGGGCAGACTTGACTGGAGGGTTGGCTACTCCATGTCAGGTCTGTTTTTTGTATAAAGGAAGCCTTAAAATGGTATATGATGGGGAAGGTTCTCATGATCACTCTTTGCCAGATCGAGAGAAAGATTGAGCAGGATGTTTGGTTTGTGTTCCATCCGAAATTTCAAGTAGACATACAGTTTTTGTTGAAATTGTAAAAAGTGCTTGGAATTCTGGAAAGAGTGCGTTATATTAGAAAAATAACCGTTCAAGCCACAAATTCATTGTCATAATACCTCACATAAATCTAGAGGTGTTTATTGTTGTATTGTAAAGTTTATAAAGCTTGTAGCAGGGGACGAATACAGAAATATACAATATACAATATACAACAAAAGGTTGTGCTTTTGTTTTAAAAAAGTTAAAATGTTTACAAAATTAAACGTCCCATTGACGAAGTATGCTGAAAAAGGCTCGTCACGCTCTTACAATGCTGGAGCAGCTCTATTTGATGTCGATTTTATATTGAGTCACAAAAGCTCACACAAAATTTGGCAGGCTCATCCGTAAATTGTCGGATTGTCATTCGTTTTACTGTATTCAATATACTATATTTAAAATAATGATTAATTTTGTCATGTTATGAAATTAATTGTCGTTAAGGGTGATTGAATTTGAATGAAGAGCTATTGAAAATTGAAAATCTTACAACATCATTTCGAATTGGCGACGATTATTATGCAGCCGTAGACCATGTATCGCTCGCCGTCAAAAAGAATGAAATATTGGCGATTGTGGGTGAATCCGGTTCAGGCAAGAGTGCGCTTGCCTTCTCGGTTATGGGCCTGCATACACGAGCGAAAACGGAAGGTCAAATCTATTACAAGGGTCAGGATATTGTGAACCTCCCGCCGTCCAAGCTGAACAAGCTGCGCGGCAAGGAGATGGGCATGATTTTCCAGGATCCTTTGTCTGCGTTAAACCCGCTTATGATTATTGGTGATCAGATTGAAGAAATATTGCTCCTCCATAATCCAAAGCTTTCCTCCAAGGAACGAAAGGCCAAAGCGATCGATTTGCTGCAAAAAGTGGGTATCCCGCGTCCTGAGCATACATATACTCAGTATCCCCATCAGCTTTCCGGAGGCATGAGGCAGCGGGTGATTATTGCCATCGCAATTGCCAATGAGCCAAGCTTGCTGATTGCCGACGAACCGACAACAGCGCTAGACGTAACGATTCAATTGCAGATTCTGGACCTGATCCGCAAGCTCAAAAACGATATTAACGCCGGTATTATTCTCATTACGCATGATCTCGGTGTTGTTGCAGAGATGGCGGACCGAGTGGCGGTCATGTACGCCGGGCAAATTGTTGAAATTGCCGATATTTACAGTCTCATCTCCAATGCTCGGCATCCTTATACAAGATCGCTGCTCAATTCGATTCCGGCGAGTAATGAAAAGCAGGAGAAGCTTCATGTGATTCAGGGCATCGTGCCTTCGCTTAAAAATCTCCCCCGCAAGGGCTGCCGGTTTAAAGCTCGAATCCCTTGGATTGATGAATCAGCGCATGAAGAGAACCCGCAGATGCATGAGGTAGCGCCAGGGCATTTTGTACGCTGCACCTGCTATAAGGGATTTCACTTCCCTGATCACAACTGAGGAGGATTAAGCTCATGGCAATTCTTGAAGTCAAAGACTTAAAAGTATATTTCCCGATCCGCACGGGTCTGTTCAGCAGGCATACCGGTGATGTTAAGGCCGTGGATCACGTGAATTTATCCATAGAACAGGGCATGACGTACGGGCTGGTAGGGGAGTCGGGCTCGGGGAAAACAACGACCGGCCGCGCAATTATTGGCCTGAACCAGATCACGTCCGGCAGCGTGCTGTTCAACGGCACAGATTTGGCCAAGGGTGGTCGGCGCAGCAATCTGAATATCCGCAGAGACATTCAAATGATTTTCCAGGACCCTTATTCCTCTCTGAATCCGAAGAAACGGGTCTGGGATATTGTTGCCGAGCCGCTTCGCAATTTTGAAAGGCTATCCCCGCAGGAAGAGAAGAAGCGGGTATTGGAGCTGCTGGAGCAGGTGAATCTGAGTCCGGAATCGATCTTCAAGTATCCGCATGAATTCTCAGGCGGTCAACGGCAGCGGATCGGCATTGCCAGAGCGATTGCCTTGAAGCCGAAGCTGATTATTGCGGACGAGCCTGTATCTGCGCTCGATGTATCCGTGCAGGCGCAGGTATTGAATTTCATGCGGGAGATTCAGAAAGATTTGAACCTTACCTATCTATTCATCAGCCATGATCTTGGGATTATCAAGCATATGTGCGACCGGATCGGCATCATGTACAAGGGTCGGTATGTGGAAGAAGGCAATGCGGATGATATTTTCAACAATCCGCAGCATATTTACACCAAACGTCTGATTGCCGCAATCCCTGATATTGATCCGACACGCCGCGAGGAAAGGCTGAAATTCCGCGAATCCGTCAAGGCGGAATATGAGCAGGCTTACAGAGACTATTTCGATGAAGAGGGCTTGGCCTATCCAATGAAATCCGTCTCTGCGACACATTCAGTGGCATTGCCCGGGAGAGGTTGAATGATATGTGGAAGGTTATCGTACGAAGATTTTTTGTCATGGTTCCCCAGGTTGTCTTGCTGAGTATTCTGGTGTTCCTGTTAGCAAAGTCAATGCCAGGGGACGCGCTTACCGGCATGATCGATCCAAGTATCGATCCAGCAGCGCTGGAAGCGCAGAGAGAGAAGCTGGGCTTGAATAATCCTTGGTATATTCAATATTGGGACTGGATCACCAAAGCGGTTCAGGGAGATCTGGGTCAGTCCTTCCGCTTCAAGATGCCGGTCACCGATTTGATTGGTCAGCGGCTTTTGAACACCGTATGGCTGTCAGTGGCAACTTTGCTGTTGACGTATATGATTGCGATTCCGCTCGGAATTATTAGCGGACGCTATAATGACACCTGGAAGGACCGGTTGATTACCGGCTATACCTATTTCGGCTTCGCAGCGCCATTGTTTATTTTTGGTTTGCTGATGCTTTGGGTTTTTGGTTTCACCCTGAACTGGTTTCCGACAGGCGGCAGCGTCGAGCCGGGGCTTGCCAAAGGCAGTTTTGCCTATGCGGTCAGCAAGTTTTACCATCTGTTGCTGCCGGCGATGTCCATGGCTCTGATTGCTACGGTTACGACGGTTCAATATTTGCGAAGTGAAATTATTGATACGAAGCAAAGAGAATTTATTTTGACTGCAAGAGCGAAGGGCGCTTCCGAATCCCGGGTCTACAATCGCCATATTTTGCGCAACTCGCTATTGCCCATTGCTGCTTTGTCCGGTTATGAAATTACGGGCTTGATCGGTGGCTCGATCTTTATTGAGAGCATCTTCAGCTATCCGGGAATGGGCCAGCTGTTCATCAGCTCGATTATGATTCGTGATTTCAGTGTCGTGACAGCCTTGGTTCTGCTGTATGGTATTGCTTCTATTCTGGGAGCTTTGCTATCCGACATTATATTAAGTATTGTTGATCCGCGCATTCGGATTCAATAAGAACTCCAAAACGCTGAGGTGAAGGAAATGGGTAAGGCGAACAATGTGCCGCCTCAGCCGCAGAAATTCGAAAAGAGCCCGTCAGGGCTGTCAATTCTGTGGCGGGAAATTGTGAGAGACAAAGTGGCGCTTATATCTTTAATATTCATCGGCCTGATTGTTGTTGCCGTGTACGGAATTTCGCTGGTGCTGGATCAGAAACAAATTGTTACGGTCGATTTGTTCTCCTTGTACCAGAAGCCGTCCGCCCAGTTTTGGCTGGGTACCGACTACGGCGGCCGCGATGTATTCGGGCAGTTGATCATTGGCACAAGAAACTCTCTGAGCATTGGGATCATTGTAACGCTGATGACCGGATTCATCGGCATTTTGCTGGGGCTGGTTTCCGGTTATTATGGGGGCACAATAGACAATATATTAATGCGGATTCTGGATTTCTTCATGATTTTGCCTGCGATTATGATCATTATTGCTTTTGTTACAGCGGTGCCAAAATACAATGTTGTTTCGTTCTCGCTTATTATGACGGCGTTTCTCTGGATGGGGATTGCCAGAATGATCCGTTCCAAGGCGCTTCAGGAGAGGGAACTGGAGTATGTCCACGCATCCAAAACTTTGGGTTCCTCCGACTTCAAAATTATGTTCACCCAGGTGCTTCCGAACTTGAGCTCGATTATTATCGTCTCGATGACGCTGAACCTGGCTGCGAATATCGGTCTTGAATCCGGATTGTCGTTCCTTGGCTTCGGATTCCCTGAGAGCACGCCAAGCCTGGGCACATTGGTGAGTTATGCAAGAAACCCGCAAACTCTTGAATTCAGATGGTGGATCTGGTTACCTGCATCAGTGCTGATTCTGGTATTGATGTTGAGTATAAATAATGTCGGACAAGCATTAAAGCGTGCGACGGATGCAAGACAAAGAAAAGGATAAAAGGGAGGAAAAGTAATTGAAAAAGTCTTTTTTGTCGATTTTAACTCTGATGCTGGCTTTGACTGTAGTGCTTGCAGCCTGCAGCTCTGACAAAGGCAACAACACGCCATCAAATGGCGGAAGTAATGGCGGAAACAATGGCGGCGAAGCGACCAAGCCTGCTGAAGACGGCCTTTACAACATCAAGGATTTCAAAAATGTAAAGACGAATGAAGGGGAACCGATCAAAGGCGGTTCTATCACTTACGGTCTCGTATCGGATACGCCGTTTGAAGGCATTCTGAACTTCAACTTCTATGGCGGGAACCCGGATTCCAAAGTGCTTCAGTGGTTCGATGAGTCGCTCCTTACTTGGGACGCCAATTACGTCTACACCAATGACGGCGCGGCAACCTATGAGGTTTCGGAGGACGGACGCACCTTTACGTTCACCATTCGCGACAATGTTAACTGGCAGGATGGCAAGCCGGTAACAGCGGAGGACTGGGAGTTCGCGTATGAGGTAATTGGTCATAAAGATTATAATGGCCCACGCTATGGTCAGGACTTCACTAATGTTGAAGGCATGACCGAGTACCATGATGGCAAAGCGGAGAAAATTTCCGGTATCAAGGTACTAAGCGACAAAAAATTGCAAATTACGTTTATCAAGTCCAACCCTTCTTTGCTGACGGGCGGAATCTGGAACTATCCGCTGGCGAAGCATATCTTCGGCAATATGGAAGTGGCCAAGATGTCTGCTTCCAAAGAAGTTCGCGAAAAGCCGATCGGCTATGGAGCGTTCAAAGTCGAAAGTATCGTACCGGGTGAATCGGTTGTATTTGTGAAAAACACGGACTACTGGCGCGGCGAGCCTAACCTGGACAAGGTGACCCTGAAAGTTATCAACCCGACTACAATTGTACAGCAGCTTGAGACTGGCGCAGTTGATTTGATCAGTGACTTCCCGATTGAACAGTTCCCGGACAATGCTAAAATGTCCAACGTGGAATACTTGGGCATGATTGACCGTGCGTACACGTACATTGGCTTCAAGCTTGGTTCATGGGATAAGGAAAAGAATGCTGTCGTACCAAACCCTAACGCAAAAATGGCGGATGTAAACCTGCGTAAAGCGATGGCTCTGGCTGTTGACAATGACCAGGTCGGCAAACGCTTCTACCATGGTCTGCGCTGGAATGCGACTACATTGATTCCGCCGTCTCATCCGGAGTTCCACGACGATTCCAATCCTGGATTCGTCTATAACCCTGAAGAGGCAAATCGCATCCTGGATGAAGCAGGCTACAAGAAAGATGGCGAATTCCGTACGAATCCGGACGGAAGCGAACTGGTGATCAACTTCATTTCCATGACAGGTTCAGACATTGCGGAGCCGCTTTCCCGTTACTATGTTCAATCCTGGGCAGCTATTGGCTTGAATGTCAACCTGGAAATGATTGAATTCAATACGTTCTACGACCGCGTCGGCAGCAAGGGCGAGGATGATCCTAAAGTCGATGTGTACCAGGCCGCTTGGAATGTCGGCATCGACGTAAATCCGCAAAACCTGTATGGACGCGAAGCCTTGTTCAACTTCTCCAGATATGCAAGCGAGAAAAATGATGAGCTGCTGACAAAAGGGATGTCTGCGGAAGCATTCGACCTGAACGTACGCAAGGAAACCTACAATGAATGGCAACAGCTGATGGTAGAGGAAGTGCCAGTGTTCCCTACCCTGTACCGTGCAGCGGTAGTTCCGGTTAACAAACGAATTCTGAACTACGCAATCGGCGATGGTACAAATCTGTACCTGAACCAATTGGCTGTATCGCAAGATAAGGCGTTTGTAGCAACAAAATAATTGTTTATAGTGAAAGTGGCTCCGGTGCAGACCGAGAGCCATTTTTTTCTGCGCTGGACTCCAACAGGGATTGACAATTGCATTAGTGTGATATACTGTATATATACATATAAACACATTAACACCTAAATCGTTCGAAGGAGGCACTTATGTGATTACAGAGTATTTAAAAGAGTGGACATATCTCGCAGTGTTTTTTCTGGCTGCGCTGCCTTGGCTTGAATCCGCCGTTGTTGTGACACTTGGTATTGCATTCGGATTAAACCCCGTTGCAGTCAGTATTGCCGCTTTTCTAGGAAACTGGTTGGTCATGCTGCTGGTTGTTTTTGCTTTTGACAGGTATCAGCAGTGGCGGGCAAAAAGACGGCGCGGGAGGGGAGAAACGAAAAAGGAGGGCAAAAGCCGAGAGCTTGCGCATCGTATTTTTGTCAAATACGGGCTCCCGGGTTTGGCAATAGTCGGACCGCTGCTTATCGGCACGGAGATCGCTGCGGCATTTGCGATGATGTTCAAGGCCCCGCGCAGAGCGGTTACGTTCTGGCTGACAGCCGGGCTGCTGGTTACGACTGTTCTTGCAGCAGTTGCAGCTTATTACGGATTTGACTTCCTGGGCATTACTTCGGGTGGAGATGCATGAGTGTGAATGATATGCGTTACGCGTTGGTAATGGCCTTGAATGAATTGAAGCCCCGGTTGTATGCGCTGCTGTTGACGGTGCTGTTCTCGGCAATGCTAGGTTATATTTGCGGCAAGTCGGTTGCAACTGCAATTGAAGGGAGAATGGCGATTGCCGATCTCTATACAACGTTTTATCCGGATCTGGTGCTTTTGGCGATGCTGCCTACACTGGGGGCGCTCTCTGTCTCCAAGGAGTATTTGAGCTGGAGCATGCTTGCAGATGAACCGTTTTTGAAAAGACTCAGCTTTTACCGGATGTGGCCGATCCCTGTTAAAGTCGTAGCCTGGAGCCGCATGTTTCATATGCTGATTTGCTTTGCAGCTACAATGACCGCATTTTTATACATGTTCGTCCAGGTGAGCTGGCCGGCGTTTTCTGAGCTTATCAACATTTGGCAATATATTGTTTATTTGCTGATGTGGGTTGGATACGCACTAGCAATCAATGGTATCCATCCGTTTTTTGAATTCGGTGCGAAAGGTACTACTCTTGCTGTGGTGGCAATGGTCATCATTGTGCTGATGGTTGGGCTCGTTTCCTTGCTGCATTACGCTCTGGGCAAGCCGATTTATGTGAGCATGATTGAGGCCGTGCAGCACAGTCTGGTCTTGCCTTCGGTTATATCCATTCTGGTCGGACTTATTGGGGTCGGGGTGTTCCAGCAGTCCTTGACGAGACGTCTGCTCAAGCGGGATTTCTCATAGAAAGGAGGTGTCGGAGATTCAACTGCCAATCCAAATCTCTGAGCATAGCAGGGAGCCCATCTATCATCAGATTGAACAACAACTGATCTCCTTTATTGTTAGCGGCCAGCTAAAGCCAGGGATGCCGCTGCCTTCCATACGTGCGCTCGCCAGCGATTTATCCTGCAGCGTGATTACAGTGAACCGGGCTTATCAAAATTTGGAGCAGCGCAAATTCATACAAACCGTTCAGGGTAAAGGGACATTCGTAGCCGATGTTCAAGCGGAAGAAAAGCAGCATGTCGCCGATGAAAGTCTGTATCAGGCTTTTCGCACCGCCGTAGAAATGAGTCTCCGGCTGCAAAATGACGAGGCGAAGACACGGGAAACTTTTGAAAAAGTACTCTTGGAGCTTATGAAGGAAAGGGGAACAAAGGGGCGATGAACAGCGGAATTCCGTTACATATCAAGCAACTGGTCAAGCAACAGGATGATATTCATCTTGGACCGATCGATCTGGAGCTTGAGCCGAACATGACCTATGCGCTTCTCGGTCCGAACAGCTCAGGCAAGAGTACATTGTTGAAATGCTGCATGAACCTGATGAAGCCTGCTTCAGGCATCATCGAAATATACGGGAGAAGCTATCCTCAAGATGAACATAGAATCAAACAACTGATTGCCTTTGCTCCCGATCCGCTCGAAGGCTGCGAGCTCTTTACCCTGGGCCAGATGGGGGACATGATTGCCCCGTGGTATGCTTCCTGGGAGCGCAGTCATTTTCTGAGACGGGCGGAGCAGTTCAAAGTTCCCTTAGACAAACGCTACGAAAAAATGTCCCAGGGAGAGCGAAAAAAGGTCGCGCTGACGCTGGCATTAAGTACGCAAGCGCCTGTATTGCTGCTGGACGAACCGACCAACGGTCTCGATATTAATAGCCGCAATCGATTCAAGGAAATGCTGGTAGAGGATGCGGAACGGATTGAACGGACGGTGCTGATGACAACCCATGCAATCGAAGATATTCGACAGTTTGCCGATCAGATTCTTTTGCTTAAGAATGGGAGGATTGAAGGACCGTTGGAAAAGGATAGGCTAATCCAATCCTGGCGCCGGGTATGGCTGTCTGCTGACAAACTGCCTGATCTGTCTGTGATCCCGGGCGTTGTGGAATATAACGGCTATCCCTATCCTCATCTCATTACCCGGAATTGGCAGGAGACGCTTGATAGCCTGAATGCCAACCAGATTCCGATTGTCAGGGACCAACCGCTGTCGCTGGATGAACTGATGGAACGGCTATTGAACGAATAATCCATATGCAAGAGAGGGGATTTACAGTGAATAAAACAGTTGGTAAAGTTGCCATGGTAATTGGATTGATTATCGTTTTGCTGCTGGTCAAAAAATTCCTCCTTCCGGGCGGGCTGATTGGATTATTCAAGAACTTATTTAACATATAAAATGAGGACTCAACCTAAAAATCAGTGCTTGCCAGACAGGAGAGAGCAGCGAAGGGGCAAAGGAATTCTGGAGAAGCGACAGCGGTCGCCTTTTAAGCCCGATTCCCCCTGCAAACGCTCATCAAATGAAGGAATCGGGCTTTAACAGCGATCGGAAGAATCCTTTGCCACGCAGCGTTCCCCCCTCGCTAGTGGTCAAGCACTGATTTTGGTTTTGAGCCTAACCTAAAATGAGAATGCAAAATTGATTTAGAACTGTTTTTTACCTATCTTTGCTTGGGGTCCGTATTTATAATAAGTATGTAAAAATTAAAAAAATCCCCATTATATCGTATAATTGGAGGTAGACGTTGATGGAATACAGTCAAGAGGATTTTAAAGAAAGGTGGGTTCGATCGATGTGGAAATTAAAAATTCGCTCTATGCAAAGTCTATTGGTGAACAACGGCGGTTGTTTGTATAGAGCACAGGTGTAGTAACCGCTTTAAATAAAGAATCACGGATGTTCATAAGATAGACTTTGCTTCCTTGAAGATTATAAAATCTAAGGAGCGAGCTATCATGAAATATGTGAACGCAGATGTTATTTTTCCCGAAGAATTGCTGAAGGAAATTCAAAAGTATATACATGGTGGAATGGTCTACATCCCCAAGCCTGAAGGGACGCGCAAGTCCTGGGGCGAGAATTCGGGGAGCAGGGTCTACCTGCAGGAGCGAAATCTCGATATCCGCCGTAAATATGCGGAAGGATCGACTATTGTCCAACTGGCAGAGCAATTCTGTCTGTCAAGCGATAGTATTAAGAAAATCATTTATACGAAAAAAGTAAATGCAACAAGGTCACTCCGGAGTTGAATCCGGCTGTGGCTTTTTGTTTTGCCTCTGGGACAACGCATTTAAATTGGAAGTTGAAGTCGCGATTGAGGCATTCCAGTTGTTAGGGTTGATCTTTTTTCGTACAATAAATTTGGCTCAACCACTAATTTTGGTTTTGAGCCATAAATTTCGTACGACAAAATAGATGTATTCAAGCAGGAGGTGGCTGCAATGGCTCTTATACAGTGCAATTATTTTGCAGAGACACTTGGACTCTCTGTTACTATGAATGTCATTTTGCCCGTTCCCGGCTATAATCAAGCCAAGCAGAGCGGCAAACTGGGGGATAAAAGTAAATTTCCTACGCTCTACCTGCTGCACGGATTATCGGACGACCATACGATATGGCAGAGAGCAACGTCAATTGAACGTGATGTCAGCGGGATGAACTTGGCTGTCATCATGCCGACCGTCTATCGCGGCTTCTATACCGATATGAAGCATGGACATAACTACTGGACGTTTATTAGCGAGGAATTGCCTCACATTGCAGAATCCTTGTTTCCTTTGTCTGACCGCCGGGAAGAACGCTTTGCCGCGGGACTTTCGATGGGAGGGTACGGCGCATTCAAATTGGGGCTTAGGCATCCGGAACGGTTTGCAGCTGTTGCCAGTCTATCGGGCGCAATGGATATTTTAACTTTGGCTGACGAGGGGAGACCGCTTGGTCAAACCGAATATAACCTTATTTTTGGTTCCCAGGACGAGGCAAAGGGCAGCGACAATGATCTGTTCGAATTGGCGTCGAGGTTGAAGCGCAGCGATGCACCTGTTCCAAAGCTTTTTCAATGCTGCGGTACAGAAGATTTCTTGTATGCTGACAACCAGCGCTTCCTGGCCCATGTCCAAAATATAGGTCTTGAGGTCACTTATGAAGAAGAGGCTGGAAAACACGATTGGCGCTATTGGGATGCCAAAATAAAGCGTGTGCTTGAATGGCTGCCGTTGACCTAACGTAATCATTCATAATGCTCCCTACCCTCAATTGACAAACGAGGGAGGGGAGGTTATGATTAGATTCATATTTACTAAATTACTAAATAACTGAATTACTAAATCACTAAATCTCTATATTAACCTATGCTTCCTGCAAATAAGTGATCCGCAAATTGCTATATCATCGACTTGGAGTGTGAAAAAATGAAAATTCCTACAACTTTGAAACATAAACCTGTTATCATCTCAGAAAATTATGAACGGGTTGACGGCCGTTATGCCGGCAATTCCGATGCCAAAGGTCTGTCTCTAGGTTTGGCGCAGTGGAATGACCGGGGCAAGGTAGATATCTCAGCCAAGGTATGGAGATATACAGGGGAGAAGTGGTCCAGACAGTCAGAGGAGCTGCCTATGCATCGCGTGCTTGACCTTGCAATTCTGATTTGCCGGAGCAGCTTGTATTTCCAGGAGGCGTACCGTTTCCCGAAGATGTATGATCCAGAGCATTCGACGATTGACCGCGTAGGGCTGCAGGGAGACGCGATGACCGTATCCGTGTGCGACGAGAATCCGATGATTGATCAGGATATTAAGCTGTTTGCCCAGGCGCTTAGTGACGATAGCGAGATGATCGGGGAACGGCTGAAAGTGTTGTCCCGTGTACTCAAAGAGATGGGATATTAAAGGCCGAAGAGGCAAATTGGAGGAGACATCGGCCGCGGCGGTTCAAGGCTATACAATGGGTTCAACGATATCTGTGATAGTGGCTTCCACAAGTTAGTGGGAAGGAGAATCAGACATGGATAAAAACAGGCGCAAAGAATTGCAGGAAGCATACAAGCAGCTTAAAACCTATATGGGCGTGATTCAAGTGACGAATAAGGTGAGCGGCAAAATTTTTGTGGACACTTATCCGAACTTGAAAAACAAATGGTCGACGATCCAGGCGTCATTGGATATGGGACAGTTCCCAAACCTGGAGTTGCAAAAGGAATGGAAGGAGCTTGGAGCCGAAAGTTTCAGCTATGAGGTGCTGGAGCAGAAGGAAGCCGATGACATATCCGATATGCGCTGGGAGCTGAAGCAATTGAAGAAGCGGTGGTTTGAAAAATTGCAGCCATTCGGGGACAAAGGCTACAACCGGCCGTTAACGAGATAGGATGCATCACGAAGTTTATAGCAGTTTACAGGCCAAGACCCTTTTGCTATTGGGAGCAAAGGGGGATTGGTCTTTTTTTATATAAGCAAGGCTCCCCTTTAAAGCTTGATCTCCCAGCAAGTTGCAGCGACTATAAAGAGAAAGAATTAAATCCAATATTTACATAATTTTTATGGTAAAAGTTTCGGACAATAATAGCTTCAAGCTGGATTCAGGATATCGAATCAAAGAATCGGAAGCAGATATGGGTACAAAGTACCTGGAGGAAACACATGGAACCTGTCGAAATAACAGGTATGATTGTTGAGGAGGTGATAGGAAGTCCCATATTAGACAGCATGAATGGCTGATTGCATCCAAAAATGAACAGGGGGTCGTACATGATAAAAGAGTTGCTTTTAGAATTATTTATTATTATTTTTTTGATTATATTTTATCAATTTTTGATTTTAATCCATGTCTCGAGCAACTGGAAATGTCAGATTAAGCTTGGTTTGTTTTGCGGGCTGGCGATGAATTCCTCTATGCTGTTTCGGGCTGAGGTTTTCGCTGACTTCAGCAGCGAACCTATTCTGATCCCGGTTATCATCTCCTTGTTGTACGGTGGCATTGTATCTCTCGGGATAGCCCTGCTTTTCTTTTACACCGGACGTTATATTATTGGAGGCAGCAGCCCGGATGCGGCGCTGATTGTGATTTTTATCGTCGTATGCGTCGTTTCGCTAGCTCGTTCGGGGTTCATGAGATGGCAGCCGTATCAGCGCTTGCTCATTGCACTGGGACTGGTCGTGATGGCCGAGTACATTTCCCGCATGTACCAGGCGGCCCTCCAAAGTCGGGAGGGATTGTTAGGAGCGTTCACTTTCTCGCCCAACCTGGCGCTCTACCTTGTCGCAATGACGCTCATCGTGCTTTTTATGGAAATGGTCATCAAGTCCAAGCAGTCACAGGAGCAAATGCTGGCCAGCGAAAAAATGAGCGCGGCAGGACAGCTTGCATCGGCCTTTGCACATGAGCTTCGATCTCCTTTAACGGTGGTGAGGGGCTATCTCCAACTGGCGCTGCGCGGCCTGGAAGGGGAAGACAAGCGATTTATTCATCTTTCAATGTCCGAACTGAACCATGCTGAATACGTCATTCATGATTTTCTCAATTTCGCGCGGCCGCAAGTAGAGAAAGTCGAGGATGTTCTCATATGCGATGTACTCGCTCAAATTCAGGAGTCCATGTCTCCGCTGGTTGTGTTGCATGAGGTGGACTTGAATATGGAATGTGAAGAGAATTTGTGGATTCGGGCAGATCAACTGAAAGTCAGGCAGGCGTTGTCGCGTATCATTGAGAACGCCATTGAAGCTGCCGGAGGGGGGCAGGTGCGAATTAAGGGCTACCGCGAATCGGAATATATCTGCTTGTCCATATGCGACAACGGGAAAGGAATGTCCAAGAAGGAGCTTGAGAAGCTGGGCACGCCATTTTACTCGACAAAGTGGAAAGGTACAGGCCTTGGGCTCACCGTATCCTTCCGGATTATACAAGCAATCTTTGGACATTGGAGCTATATGAGCAAGAAGGGCAAGGGGACGAAGACTATCGTCAGGCTTCCGCCACGGCCCGCAGCGGAAGCGCCCTGCGCGGAAAGCTCAATATTGTAGCACAAGAGCAGATGTTGCCCGGCCCATGTCCTTCATGCCAGGAAGCTTTCTAATAGAGCGGTCTTCTCTCCAAGAGGACTGCTTTTTGTGATACTCACAAGTCTGATGAAACGAGGAATAACACGGTATCTGTAAGTTATGTTAGTGCCATAAATCAATCGTCTTTGTGAATTATTTCAGGTAAAAAAAAGATGGGGCTTGTAAAACCAATTTTAGCCAAGTAAAATTATGACTGAAAACCAGAGTGCCAGGTAAAACAACAACCAGTGACATAGATATTGAGTTTTATATGGACACTAGATTCAGACAGGAGTGAATGCTTGCAATGAAGTCCGGGCACAGCAAGACAGGGCGTAAGCCGCTGCTCTATGTACAGATGGCAGAAAAAGTGTTGGAAGAGATCAAGAAGCGGAATTTGCAACCGCATGATCCGGTCCCTTCTGAAGCTGAACTTGCCAAGATTTATTCAGTCAGCCGTATGACGGCTAAACTCGCTTTGCAGATTCTGGAGAAGGAAGGAATCGTGTACCGGCTGGAGCGCAGAGGAACGTTTATGTCAGCGGACTTTGTGCAAGAGGAGGTCAATAAGTCGGTAGTACAGCCTGCAGTTGCTCCCCAGAAACAGGCGAAGCGAAGAATTGCCATGATATTTCCGAATTTGGATGATTACACAGCGAGAATAATCGCAGCCGCGGAGCAGGAAGCGCGAAAGGCCAATTGCCATCTGCTCGTTCGCATTTCCACGGGCACAGAAGACGAAACGGAATGTCTTCAGGAGTTGTACAATGATCATGTGGATGGTATTATTTTGTATCCGCGCGGGAGAATGAAGTGCAGTGAGAAGGTGCTGGAGTTGAACCTGATGAACTACCCGCTCGTCATCATTGACCGTATTTTCCGTGAGCTGCGTATTGATTGCGTCTATCATGATCACTATCAGGGAGCCTACAATCTAACGAAATACTTGATTGGTAGAGGACATTTTGAAATCGGTTATGTTTCGATATCCTTTGATGGCGTGACCAGCAGGGAGGATCGATACAAAGGATATATGCAAGCAATGCTGGACCACAACCTGTCCGTGAACAGCAACAATATTTTTCTGCATTGCACGGAAGACTTTATGAGCAATTTGAATGCGCCCAACCCTCAGCTGGAAACCTTTCTTGGCAACAATCCTTTGCTTACAGCGGTTGTATGCATGGATGACTATTTGGCGACCTCGTGCCTTTATACAGCCCTGCATATGAAAAAATCCGTGCCCGAGGATTTGTCCATCATCGGATTTTCTGATATCCAGCTCTCTAGCCTGTTGCCCATTCCTCTCACTACGGCCAGACAAATTACCGAACAACTTGGACAGGCAGCTGTCAATCTGGTATGCAAACGAATGGAGAATTCGAGGGAGGGCGCCATTACGATCAAGGTAAATACGTCCATTATAGAACGAAGTTCGGTACATACGATCAGCAGAAATCTTGATAGTCAACTGGTATCTGATTTCCGGTCGGGGCAGCTTCACCAATCATAAGTTCCTATAGATTCTCTTCTCTGATATCGAACAAAATAAAAATTTAATTGCTTTTGCTGTTGTATATGTCAATGACATACATTATTCTTTAATATATGGTTCTGGCATGGTTTGGAAACGAGTGGCGGACCATATTTGAAAGCGTTATCAAAATTAAGGGGGTTTCGTAAATCCGTATTATTAAAAATTTGTCTCTGCAAGGCGCAACCCAAATTGAAAATAAGGAGTCTGAGTATGAGAAAAACTAAGTTATGGGTACTCGTCGCTCTCTTTGCAATGCTGTCGACTTCATTTGCCTTGGCAGGGCCTAAGGCGGTTCAAGCTAATCCTTTACCAGTAACCGTTTACAAGGATGCGGATTTTACGGGAACTTCGCAAAGTTTTGACGTAGGTTCTTATAATGTGGATGTGCTGAGTTCGGGTGTGGGAAATGATGATATCACCTCCGTCCGGGTAGCTCTGGGGTATCGGGTAACGCTATACAAGAATGCAGATTATTCTGGAGAAAGTTATGTGCTCAGGTCAGACATATCAAATTTAGGATATTTTAACGATGAGACCTCCAGCCTTAAGGTTGAACGGATCGGCGGTCCTGTCATTGCTTATGCAGACTCGCCGTATGGCGGTGCAGAACAGCAGTTTGATGTAGGGCAATACAACACGAATGCCCTTAATGCAGGCGTAGGCAACGACAAGATGTCCGCGATCCGGATTCGGCCTGGCTACAAGGTGACCCTGTATAAGGATCAGAACTTTCAAGGGGCATCAAGGGTACTAACGGCGGACAAGATGTATCTTGACGATTTTAATGATGTTGTTTCCAGTTTGAAAGTGGAGACTGTTTCGCCAATAGATTCAACAAGTGTTGCGGTCCCGGGCAATACATACAGCAACACAGCCAAACGCCAAATCTTGCAAACATTTGCTCCACGGATCTGGTTTGCGCAAGGCGAAGTGTACTTCCCTTCATCTGTCGAATACACCTTCCCTTATATGGACCGTTATGTGAATCCGAGTTCTGGCGCATATGAGTTGAAGACCAAGACTGCGCTTAATCCATACAATCTGAAGCTGCCTTATTTCACAGGCGATTTGGCGAACGCGCCAATCTATGCATTCTGGGTAGAGAAGGAATACGATAACGTGGATCTGGTCTACTACCAGTTCAGTCCTTACGATTTGGGCAAGACGGTTCTTGGCACAGAGGTCGGCAGTCATGTGGGCGACTGGGAGCGGATCACGGTCCGGATGGCAAAATTTGAAGACAATAACACCCGATATATGAAGCCGGTTCAAGTCTTGTACGGCGCTCATTCATTCAGCACGGTATACAACTGGAGCGAGGTCAATAAGATCAATGGCACGCATCCTGTAGCTTACTCCGCCTTCGGCTCGCATGGCATGTGGAAGGACCAGGGAAACCATGTTTACATGAATCTGGTAGTTGTGCAACTGACTGACGTGGCGAATCAAGGAACTGCCTGGGATACATGGAACAACATTCAGGCGTTCGAATATTATCCGAATCAGGCGAAAGGCATTGGACTAGGCAATTCATTCCCGGCATGGCTCGAGAGAAACTACTGGCCTTGGGAAAATGGCGGCGCTATCTACCGTTTCGGAAATCCGGGCCAAGGCAGTTATTTTGGACAGCCTTTGCTAGCTGACGGACCTGTCGGGCCGCAAGAAAAAAGCGCTCTGCGCGATGATGTTGTGCTGGATTAGAACAAGTATAGGCTGAAAGCAACCGAATCATTGTTTTAGATGGAATGATTTGAGGGGGTGAGGCCAGGCAAGTCAATAGAGAAATCTCTTATGGAAATTCAATTGTGGAGGGGTTCGCTTGAAGAGAAATAAAAAATTTATCCTGCTTTTCGTCGTGATGGCCTTGATTATTGCAGGGTGCAGCAACAACGCTGCGCCAAAAGAAGTTGAAAAACCTAAAGATGAGGACAAAAAGGTAGAGACGCCAAAGTCTGATGCCAAAGAGGCGCCAATGCTTGAAGCGTTGGTTAAGGCTGGCACATTGCCGGCGCTGGAGCAGCGTCTGCCGGTACAAGCAGACATCATGATTGAACAAGTGACCGATGAGATTGGGACGTACGGCGGCGACTGGAAAATGCCATGGACGGGTCCCGGCGACAAATGGGGCATCGGAATGGCAACTGAGGAAGCGCTTTTCCGTTTCACCAAAGAAGGAGACAAGGTTGAGCCTAACGTAGCCAAAGGCTATGAAGTCAATGAAGACTCCACCGTATTCACGATTCATCTTCGTGAAGGAATGAAATGGTCCGATGGCGTACCATTCACAGCAGACGATGTATTGTTCTACTGGGAGCATATGCTGACGAAGGAAACCTTCGGTAAGAAAATCTACGACGCTTACTATTCTGTCGATCCTGCGACAGGCGATCGGGCACTGGCTGAAGTGAAAAAGGTGAATGACTATACCTTTACCGTGACTCATAAATATCCAAGCGTACAGTTTCTGGAGCGTGTAGCTATTGATAACAAATGGTTCTTCGCACCGGCTCACTTCCACAAGGAGATTCTCCCTGAATTGGTTGGAGATGCGAAAACGCTGGAAATTACGAAACAATGGGGCTATGAGGACCCTAAAGTATTCCTGGTTGAAACCGGGTACTACGACTGGATTCATTATCAAATTCCGACGCTCAGAGCCTGGGTTCCAAAGACCGATGCGAACGGCGATCAGTTCGTAATGGAGCGCAACCCTTACTTCTGGAAAACGGATGCGGATGGCAAACAGCTTCCTTATATCGACCGCATTGTTGCGACAAAGATTCAGGACCCGAGCCAAAAGCTGCTTGGTACACTGGCCGGTGATTTCAATCTGGTTACCTTTGAATCCAGAGACTTCACCGTATTGAAGGAAAACGAGAAGAAGGGCGACTTCCGTGTCATTCCTTGGACACAGCCAACTTGGTCCAGTGCTGCAGTTCAGTTGAACCAGACGACGCCTGACCCGAATTTGCGCAAGCTGTTCCAGGATATTCGTTTCAGAGAAGCGCTTTCCATCGGGGTTGACCGTGTGGAAATTTCCGAGATCGTAACCAATGGTCTGGCTGAACCAATCCAGGCATCCGTACCGGAAGGAGTTGTCGGATATCAGGAAGGCTGGGCGAAGCAATGGGCAGAATTCGATCCTCAGCGCGCCAATCAGATTCTGGATGAGCTTGGTCTGACCAAGCGTGACAAAGACAATTTCCGCCTGTTCCCTGACGGTTCGGATTTGACACTGGAAATCGTTGAGGGCAGCCCGGATAATGCAGCATTTTTGGAACTGTTGAAGAAATATTACGAGGATTTGGGAATTAAATTGAACACCAAGGTTGTGGACCAAGGTACACAGTTCGATCTGAAATATGCGAACAAAATTGCGATGCATACTGAAAATATTTCGGTGGCGAATCTGGCCTTCCGTCCCGATGCGCTCGTACCACTCCGTGTTATTACGCCATGGTTTGGACATTATGGATTGTACAGCTCCTCCGGAGGCAAAGAGGGAGTTAAGCCGGAAGGCGACGTTGCCTTGATTCTCGAGCTGTGGGATAAGATCAAAGGCAGCAAAAGCAAAGAAGAAATCAACCAATACAGTGATGAAATTATGAAGCTTCACATGAAGAACCAGTGGGTAATCGGTTACGCTGGTCCGACGCCGATGCTGATTGCGGCATCCAACAAGATTCGCAACATTCCGACCGATGTGGTATGGGCGGATGAATATCGCACACTTGGTCATGGACATCCGTCACAATACTTTATTGAGCAGTAACTCTGAAACATGAGTCATGGCAATAGGGGGAACCTTATCCCCCTATTGTTTCCTTATTTTGCGCTGAGCGTTCGCGCTTTTATTTGTTCCAGAGAGGATAGGATATGAGATGCTTCAATATATAATAAAAAGAATCCTGTTAGTGATCCCTGTTGTCATCTTGATCTCTTTTATCGTCTTCTATATCATCCAGCTTCCGCCAGGCGATTATGTATCCAGCTACTCGGCCAAAATGTCGGCGGCAGGCGAAGTGATGACACAGGCAGAGATGGATGAGATGAGGGCCAATCTGGGCCTGGATCGTCCAGTATACGA
Source organism: Paenibacillus roseus (assembly GCF_016424485.1). Classification (GTDB taxonomy): domain Bacteria; phylum Bacillota; class Bacilli; order Paenibacillales; family Paenibacillaceae; genus Paenibacillus_D; species Paenibacillus_D roseus. Next base: position 45,686 of record NZ_JAELUP010000005.1, on the reverse strand, counting down.
ACAATATTTTGTATGGATGAAGAAAATTATTTTGCATGGTGACTTTGGCTTTTCGTTTAATTTCAATAAGCCGGTAATTGACGTCGTCGGTCAGTATATAGTTCTGACGCTTGTCGTATCACTTGTCACTATGCTATTCCAATATGCAGTTGCAATCCCGATCGGAATCTATACGGCTGTCAAGCAATATTCCGCAGGAGATTATTTTTTCTCCGGACTGAGTTTTATCGGAATGGCGACACCGAACTTTTTGCTCGCGATTATTTTAATGTATCTGTCATATAATTGGTTTGGAGATCCACTACTAGGATTATTTTCAAGCGAATATGTTAATGCTCCATGGTCTATGGCAAAGGTATTCGACCTGATGAAGCATATGATCATTCCGGTCATCGTTATCGGACTGTCGAGTACGGCCGACTTGGTCCGTATTATGCGGGGACAAATGCTGGATGAGTTGAACAAACCGAGCGTGGTCACTGCCAGAGCGAAGGGTTTGTCCGAGATGAGCATTTTGTTCAAATACCCGACACGAGCTGCACTCAACCCGATTGTCAGCACGCTCGGATGGTCGCTTTCTTCCATTTTTACAGGCGCGACAATTACAGCTATCGTGTTGAACTTGCCGATTCAAGGGCCGGTTATGTATAATGCGTTGCTTGGACAGGATATGTATCTTGCCGGTTCCTGGTTGCTGTTTATGGCGCTCTTGACCGTAATCGGAACCTTGATTTCCGATATCCTGCTTGCATGGCTCGATCCAAAAATCCGTACAGAGTTCAGAGGTAACTAACCGATGAGAACATTACCTGTATTCAGAAGACAAAAACCCGAAGTTTTCAATACGGCAAAGACCAAAGATGCCAATTACAGCTCGCAATGGCGGCTTATCTATCTTCGATTCAAGAAGCACAAGCTGGCGCGCGCCAGCCTGGTCATTCTGGCATTGCTGTACGCTGCTGCTATATTCGCTCAATTTATCGCCCCGTACGGGCTGCAAAGCTACGATAGCAAATATGTCAATGCACCACCTATGGGGTTGAAATTGATAGATGCGGATGGCAAGTTTCACTTCAAGCCGTTCGTGTACGGGCTTAAATCCGAGCGCGACCCGGAGACCATGCGTAAAATATTCGTAGCGGATACCGATAAGCGTTATCCGATACAATTTTTTGTAAAGGGAGAGGAATACAAGTTTCTGGGCTTGATCCCAACTTCTCTGCACCTGATGGGAGTCGAGGAGCCTGGACGTATCTTCCTGCTCGGCACGGATGGCATGGGCAGAGACATGTTCTCCCGTATCGTGCTGGGTAGTCAGGTTTCGCTTAGTATTCCGCTCGTCGGAGTCGGAATCAGCTTTATAATCGGCTTGTTCATCGGAGGTATCTCCGGTTATTTCGGCGGCTGGCTGGATTCCGCCATTCAGCGTTTAATTGAGATTATTCGTTCTTTCCCGACGCTCCCGTTGTGGATGGCCTTGTCGGCGGCTATTCCACCCCGCATTCCGGTCGTTACGATGTATCTGTACATCGTCATTATCTTCGCCTTCATCGGCTGGACCGATCTGGCAAGGGTTGTAAGGGGTAAATTCATTGCGTTGAAGAACGAGGATTACGTAATTGCGGCCAAAATTGCCGGTGTGAGCGACGCCAAAATTATTATCAAGCATCTGCTGCCAGGCTTTATCAGCTATCTGGTCGTTGCGACAACCTTGGCAATCCCAGGAATGATTTTGGCTGAGACTGCGATGAGTTTCCTTGGACTTGGTATCCGCTCGCCGGCGACAAGCTGGGGGGTACTGCTTCAGGAAGCTCAGAAGATTGAGAACGTTGCGCTGTACCCGTGGAAGCTCTTCCCGCTCGGAATCGTTATTTTGACTGTATTGACTTATAACTTCCTGGGAGACGGCCTGCGCGATGCAGCGGACCCATATAAGAAATAATGAATTTATTACAAGGCAAGCGAGGGGATAGGATGACCACTCAGGCAGCTCGCACGGAGCAACCGCTACTATCCGTTCAAGACCTTAAAATCCGCATTGAGACGGATAACGGAGTCATGCAAGCAGTGGACGGTGTAGATTTTAACATTTATAAAGGGAAAACATTGGGGCTGGTCGGTGAGTCTGGATGTGGCAAAAGCCTTACCAGCAGGTCGATTATCAGCATCAACCCCAAGGAATGCGAGACGACAGGAAGCGCTGTGTACCATTCCGAGTCGGAGAAAGCATTGCACAATTTGGATCTGTTGTCCCTTCCTCCGACGGGGAAGAGAATTCGCTCCATTCGCGGTCGGAAGATCGCGATGATCTTCCAAGAGCCGATGACAGCATTCTCGCCGATGTACACGATCGGCAATCAGATTATGGAAGCCATTCTGATTCATCGGACCAAGGATAAGAAGAAAGCGAAGAAGATTGCGCTTGAAATGCTGGCCAAGGTCGGTATTTCCGATCAGGAGAAGCGGTTTGACCAGTACCCCCATGAGTTCTCCGGCGGGATGCGACAGCGGGCAATGATCTCAATGGCCTTGTCCTGCAACCCGGAGCTGCTCATTGCGGATGAGCCGACGACGGCGCTTGACGTTACAATTCAGGCTCAGGTGTTGGAACTCATGCGTGAGCTTCAGAAGGAACTGGGCATGGCGATTTTGCTCGTGACCCACGATTTGGGTATTATTGCTAAAATGTGCGATGAAGTAGCCGTCATGTATCTTGGCAAAATCGTCGAGCAGGCACCGGTAAAGGAGATTTTCTATAATCCGAAGCACCCGTACACCAAAGGGCTGCTCAAGTCGATGCCAAGGCTTGGCGGGAACAAGAGCAAGCGCCTGGATTCCATCGAAGGCGCGGTTCCGATGCCGATCGGTCTGCCTCCAATGTGCGGCTTCTATGACCGCTGCAAGGATCGAATTGAAGGCGTATGCAATACCAAGGCTGTGCCGAAAACCCATATCTCTGATCAACATTCCGTCAGATGCTTCCTGTATGAGGATCAGAGTGAAGGAGAATCACAATGACCAAGAAAATACTAAGTGTCTCCAATATAAATAAATATTTTCAAGTCAAATCCAAAACGGCCTTGTTCCGCAAGCCTGCTTCTGTGCGCGTGCTTAATGATATTTCCTTTGAGCTGATTGAAGGGGAGACCTTGAGCATTGTAGGAGAGTCCGGCTGCGGCAAGACAACGCTCGGGCGCTGCCTTGTCAGAGGGATGGATGCCTCTTCCGGGCATGTCTACTATCATACCGAGAATGGGGAGCAGATTGACTTCCTGGAGCTCAAGGGCAAGAAAGCCAAGCCGTATCGAAGGAATGTCCAGATGATTTTCCAAGATCCGTATTCCTCGCTAAGTCCGAGGATGAGTGTCTTTGACATTATTGCCGAACCGCTAATTGCCAATTTCAAGTTGAGCAGAGCCGAAATAGAGCAGAAGGTTATGGAAATTGCTGAGAAGACTGGATTGAACGTCAACTACTTGCAGCGTTACCCCCATGCCTTCTCTGGCGGACAGAGACAGAGGATTGCCATCGCTCGGGCACTCATTATGCACCCGAGGCTGATCGTCTGCGACGAAGCCGTGTCGGCGCTGGATGTATCCATCCAGGCACAGATTATTAACCTGCTTAAGGATTTGCAGGAGCAGCTTCAGATCACTTATATATTTATCTCTCATGATCTCTCGATTGTACAAAATATCTCTGACCGGGTAGCGGTCATGCATCTGGGCAAAATTGTCGAGCTGGCGGCAACGGAATCCCTCTTCGGCAGCCCTAAGCATCCGTACACAGAAGCGCTTATGTCTGCTGTGCCGCAACCGGACCCGGAGCTGAATAAGAGTCGTATTATTCTCCAAGGAGAAATGCCGAATCCTGCCAACCCGCCAAGCGGCTGTCACTTCCATCCGCGCTGCGCTTATAAGACAGAGAAGTGCGTCCGGGAGGCGCCGGAGCTTCGCCAGGTGGGGGAGAATCATTACACTGCCTGCCACTACGGAGAAGAATTGAATCTGCAGGGTGTCCATGACGAGACGGCAAGCGTGATTTAATTCGGAGTGCTGTGACGGATTCAATATTAAGAAGTTAGCCCTCCTTCTTCTGCCGCAGGCAGAGCAAGGAGGGCTAACCTAATTTGACCTCTTAATATTCAAACAGGCCGGACAGCGCTTATTTCTTCAGCCAAAGTGCTGGAGTTGCGGTAGGCTCCCAGCCTACAAGGGAGGTATGGGCCTGTCTGCACTCATAGACAGAACCATTATAGGTTACAAGTGCTCCAACAGCGTAATACGTGTTCGGCGCCCATGCAGGTGTAGTCGAAGCAGAAGCAGTAGTGCCGGATACGGTACTGGCCGTGGATTGATTGCCTGCTGCGTCAATTGCGCGTACACTGAACGTATAGGTTGTGCTTGGATTAAGTCCTGTTACTGTATAGCTGGTCGTTGTGCCGGATACAGTGGTGACAAGGGTCGAACCGCGGTAAATTTGGTAACCTGTCACGCCGACATTATCCGTAGAAGCATTCCACTTCAGTTGGATACTGTTGGATGTAGGCGCTCCCAAAACTTGCAATCCGCCCGGCGCTGTAGGCGCTTGAGTGTCCGGTGTGGATGAAGAAAGCGTCGTCACACTGACTGTGTTGCTATTGGAAGATACATTGCCGGCAGCATCCGAAGCTTTGACATTAAAGCTGTAGGTCGTATTGGGCGACAGTCCGGTAACGTTGTAACTTAGCGTGGAGCCTGACACAGTGCCGATCTGATTGGAGCCTTGGAAAATCTGGTACCCGTTTACCCCGACATTATCTGTGGAGGCGTTCCATGAAAGGGATACGCTATTTGTTGTTACATTTGAGCTTGTCAGGGAAGACGGAGCAGTAGGCGCCTGTGTGTCAGTAGGGTTGGAGCCGGAGAAATTGACGTCAATTACATTATAGAAAGCGTTTGCTGTATCAAAGATTTCCCATACAGCAAGAATGACATGGTATCCACTGCGGGACGGAACATTACAATTGCTTGTATAGGTTGAAGGGGGCTGCGTTGCGTTGTAATTGTCAGTACAGAACGGAGTGAGGTCAAACGAGTTGCGAGTCAGAGCAGCATTCGGATTCCAGTTGGTTTTAGTAATATAGTACTTCCAGTTAGCCGTTCTATGATTGGCTGTAAATTTCCATGTAAAGGAGTTTTGTCCGGAGGACAGGTTCACCTTAGCCCAGCGGGTAGCTGACTGCTGGTCAAGCTCAGGGAATGCTCCATTGGCACTTGCAATCTTTCCATCTGCAGGTCCTGCAGCAGGGAAGCCCTTAGGCGCTTCAAGACTTTGAGGCTCATAAACAATTGAACCGCAGTTTGTATTTTGACCGGATTTACAGAGTGCTGCGCGGCTCGCCGGCCCTTCAACGTAACCGTGGGCGGAAGTTGTGCTTGGGGCAATTACAAAAAGAGTTGAAACCAGCGCCATAATAAGCGAAAGAGCAAAAAACTTTTTGACACCCGATTGAGGCAATTGAATGGTGGTCATGTGATATTCCTCCTTGGTTTTGTAAGATGACTTGAAGCGAATGCTTGTGCTAAAACCTGTTCGTCTTAATTCATAGAACAACCTCCCTTTGCAGGTTGGATTTATATAAACTCAAAAAGAGCTTATACACAGATCAGGAATGAAGAATAAGAACGGATTGCTGAAACCGTGAGAAAGAAGGAAAAATTTAAAGTAGGTATGGGCTTGTTTCATATAAGCAGGATATAAGGCGGGCGAATAAAAAGAGGAATAAACCAAGAAAGCGTGTCTTGCAGCAGTCTGAATCTCGTATTACTAAATCTATTATAGCATAAAAAAAGGAAATGTTGTCAACCGGAAATGCCTAAAATTAAATTTTTTTATCAATTAAAAGATTGAAATACGCAATATAATGATTCTTTCAAGCAAAAGATAGATAGCTTGCCTATCATGTCTATTAAAAACAGGCATCACAGACATCATTTGAATGGATTCCGTGAATAGCGGCAGCAGTCAGTAGGTAACATTGTCTAAGAAAACAAACGGCAGCTTGAGGACGGCTATAACGTCCGAAGCTGCCGTTTGTCGAATTTTACTCCGACTTTGCTATAACGCCCTTTTGCGGCAGGCGAATTTGTACCGTGGTTCCAATGCCGGGGCGGCTGAATACCTTCACTCCGTAGTTTTCACCAAATTTCAGTTTTATTCTGCGATTGACATTCATAATACCATAGCCCCTCCCGGGCCGCTCCAGCAGCAGCGACTCTACTGTCTGCCGGCTCATGCCTACCCCGTCATCAATGACGGACAATACGATATCATCCCCTTCGAGGACACCCTTGATATGAATATTCAGGCTATTATCTTGATCCCATAAGGCGTGAACGATGGAGTTTTCAACAAAAGGCTGCAAGGTCAGCTTCACCGTTGAGTGTGGAAGTATCGTCTCGTCCACGGAATAGGTAATGTTTAACTGCCCTTCAAAGCGTGTCATCTGGATGGCAACGTAGCTCTGGGTAAGCTTGAGTTCCTCTTGAATCGTAAGGATGCTTTTGCCCTTATTTAGCGAAATCCGATAAAACTTCGCCAGATTGATGACCATACTCTGAATGCGCGGATCATTATGTTTCATTGCAAGCGAGGACACAGAGCCTAGCGTATTGTAGAGAAAATGCGGGTTAATCTGAGCCTGCAGCAGCTCCAGTTCCGCCTCTTTACCGGAAATTTCCTTCTGATACACCTCAGTAATGAGATTTTTCAGACGCATCGTCATTTGCTCGAAGGCAAAATGAAGCTGTCCGATTTCGTCGCTCCCCAAGTTGCGGTGTCCGGCAGGGCTAAAATCCCCCCGTTCGACACGGCGGACCATCTTGATTAATATCGTAATGCGTTTGCTGAACAGCAGCGCGGTAATATAGATCAGCAGCAGTGCAATCGCAATAAAAGCAAGCGAAATCGTCAAAATCAAATTGGCAAATGACCGCGCCTCCTGTACGATCCGCTCATACGGGAATACCGATACGGTCTTCCAGCCGTTTTTGACCGAATTGGAGACAGCTATCGCTTTCTCTCCTTTATACAGGGCATCAAACCTTCCCGCAGGCAGCCCGTCTTGATTCAGGTTGAGCAATTTTGGCAGGCTGGTATTCAGCAACTGCTTGTCGGCTGCGGACAAAATGACGCCGTCCTCATTCACGATGAAAATATCCTTGTCATCTGCTTCCTTTTCCATAAGGGAGTAGATGACCGATTCCGATATACGGAACACGAGAATACCGTAAGGATACTGAATTCTGTTATTATTCAGATACCTGGCCATCGTGAACATGGCGGGACTACCCTTCGTCTGCGGGGAGGACAGGTAAACAAGGTTGCCGTGAGAATTATTTAGCAGGCGGAACAGTTCGGATTTTTTATCCGCATCGGTTATTGGCCAGACATAGTAATGGTCTTTCGGCAGCGATGCATTATCTGAATAAATAAATACTTCGTCAAAATCCATATAAGCGGTTTTAATCGTATCAATGCTGTTGCCGATGAACCCGTAAGCCTCCAGGTAGGAGGGATTGTCATCGTAATCCTCAGTCAGGTAACCGGACAGCCGGTTATCCAGATAAATGGCTGCGGAAATCCGATCGTAACTGTCCAGCTTATTTTCCAGATTTTTATTAATTTGCGCTGTAGAGGTTACCATATTGATATAAATCTGTTCCGTCAGCTTGGACTTTGTCAAATCAAATGAAAAGTAGACGAACAGCAGCATCGGAATGATGGTGACCAGGACGAACACGACAAACATTTTGGAGCGAAAGCTCAAATTAACAAAGGGTGCATACACCCATTTCTGGTATAGATATCGCATGGCGGCGGGAGCCTCCTTTATTAGTAGCTCATGGAGTTCCGGTATTCCGAAGGAGTACATCCCATATGCTTGTGAAATACGGAGCAAAAATAGGATGTATTCTCATATCCGACAGCCAGCGCAATCTCATGGATTTTAAGTTCGGGCCGCTTCAACAGTTCAGACGCCTTCTGCATTCGAAGTTGAGTGATGTAGTTCAGAATCGTCTCTCCAGTATGCTCTTTGAACAGGGAGCGGACATAGTTAGGGGAGAGATAGACATGGGCGGCAATCTTCTCCACTGTCAGCGATTTTCCATAGTGCTCTTGAATAAATTCCGTGATCTTCTGCACGACTGCCGCATTCCGATCGGTCTCCTTCCCGGCAACAAGAGAGCATAGCCGGATGCAGTAATCAGTGAGATATGCCCTGATTTCTTCCAGCGTTATCTGCTCCGCAACATTCTTCCAATGATCAATCATGAGCAGTTCCGGCTGCGTATGGGCAATCATGGCGGAGAAGTGCTGCTCAAGCGCGGATATAATATGCACCGCAGACGAGCGGATTTGCCGAGGCTGGACACGTTCCTGTCGTACTTGCTCCACAAATTGCCCGATTTGCTTCTCGGCCAGCCCCGGCATTCCTTTGGAAACGAGAGTGCCAAGTTCTTTAATGAGCGGGTCGACAGCAGGGACAGTGGCTGTTGCAGGAAGGAGTTCTTCATAGAAAATTACTGCCCCCGTCCTCGCAAAGAATCGTTCCTCAGCCGCATTTTTGGCTTCTGTGTAGCGGTCGTATAGCTCCTCCAGTTTTAAGGAACCGCTTCCAAGGGCGGATATGCCAACAACAGAAGCTGTCCCGTCAGGATTTTCATGTTGCCACCGTTCCCAATACGTCCGCAGCAGTTGTTTGGCGGCATGAGCATGTCCGATCGGGATATGATGCATGATGAACCAGGCATGGGGAGGAACCTTGACCCATATATCATGCGCGCCCAGTATGGCTCCTTCACCCGGCAGCAATGTACGGGGATTGCTCATGGTACCCTCATTCTCCGCAGAAGGAGCAACTATCAAATAGGAAGCAGCAAGCAATCCATCCGCATGCAGGGAAGGCTGAACGAGTTTCAACTCGGCTGAAAGCTCCTGCCTGAGCTGAAGTGAAGGTTCATGCAGCAGTTTGAACAGCAGTCCCTCTGAGATGGAAACAGCCGAATGGACAAGCAGAGCTTCAGAATCCAGCCTGTTTTTCATCTTTTCCATAGTTTCACCGAGCTCACTTACATCCACGGGCTTAAGCAAATAACCGGACGCTTCCAGATTCAATGCAGATTTAATATATTGAAATTCATTATGACCGCTTAAAAATATAATCTTTACATTGGCGTTCAATTGCTTGGCCCGACGTGCAAACTCCAGCCCGTCCATGACCGGCATGCGGACGTCCGTTATTACGATCTGCGGGTCTAGCATTTTCATTTGTTCCAGCGCTTCTTTGCCGTTGCGTGCTGTACCTGCAACCCGGAGTCCCATCGCCTCCCAGGGCACATAATGCTCTAATGCCTCCAGCTCGATTTTCTCATCATCAACAAGCAATATGTCGTACACAGCGTATCGCCTCCTGCAAAAATTCGCTTTTTAATATTAATATTCCACTATATTTCCGGCTCAAAACCAAAATTAGTGGTTGAGCCCCAGGTGGAGGGGACGCTGCGTGGCAGAGGATTCTTCCGGTCGCTGTTAAAGCCCGATTCCTTTATAGGATAGAGGTTTGCAGGGGGAATCGGGCTTTAAAAGGCGACCACGTTCGTTTCTCCAGAATTCCTCTGCCCCTTCGCTGTTCTCTCCTCGATGTCAACCACTAATTTTTAGATTGAGCCATATTTCCTTGTAATTCATTTATGTTTGCTTACCTATCATAGTAAATAATATATCGAAATCCAACAATAGCTGTCCAGAAAGATAGTTAAAAAGCGTTATCATTCGGTGGATTCTAGTATAGAACTTAGCCCTCCCGGGACGTAAGATGATGGATAAGAACAAAATAAGGTTGCAGCTTATGCATCTGTTCATTATCAAAACAGGAGGAGTGCCTGATGAATCAAGAAAACACGATACAAATAGTCAGGGGCACTGGAGTAATCCATCGGCTAAAAGATCAAAAATGGTTATTTTTGCTTATGCTGCCTGCCTTTCTTGCAACATTGTTTTTTTCCTACGGGCCGATGTTTGGTTTGTATATGGCCTTTATTAACTATCAACCTGGCGGCGGGTCATTCTTTGAGCAATTTTTCCGTGCGGAATTCGTCGGTTTGAGGTGGTTCGAATATTTCTTTACGACGGGGGATTTCTACAGGGTCATGCGCAATACGCTGGCAACAAGCCTGCTGTCCCTGTTCTTCGGTTTCCCGGCGCCAATCCTGCTTGCCCTGATGCTGAATGAAGCAAAGAATGGTTTTTTCAAGCGCTTTACGCAAACGGTTTCATATTTGCCTCATTTTATTTCCTGGGTTATTGCAGCCAATATTATTGTCACTATGCTTTCCTCCGACGGGATGATCAACAGCATTCTGGTTGCGCTGGGGATCGTCAAGGAACCGATTGCCTTTTTGCAAAACGGGCCGTTGTTCTGGTGGATTATTGCATTATCGAATATGTGGAAGGAAATGGGGTTTAGCGCCATTATGTATCTGGCCGCTATTTCCGCCATCAACCCCGAGTTGTATGAAGCAGCGCGAGTCGACGGAGCGAGCCGCTTTCGTCAAATGTACCATATTACGCTGCCCTCCCTCCGTCCAACGATCGTGATTCTGGCGATTCTGGCAATCGGAGGTATTCTGAACGCAGGATTCGATCAGCAATATTTGCTGCAAAATAATACGGTTCTTGAATATTCGGAAGTCATCGATATTTATGCCTACAAGTACGGATTGCAGAACAGCATGTTCTCCTACGGGGCGGCTGTAGGGATGTTCAAATCGGTGGTCGCATTTATTCTTGTCGTTATCGTGAACCAGATTGCCAAGAGGATGAACGATCAAGCGTTGTTTTAAGACAAAAAAACGGAGAGGAGCGCTTGAGATGGCTTTGGAAAAATACGGAGATTATGTGTTCAAGCTTTTTGTTTATGTCTTTTTAGTGGCGGTTTTGCTGGTCACGTTTCTGCCCTTCTGGAACATTCTTGTCCTGTCCTTGAATAGCGCGGGCGACACCGTTCGCGGCGGCATATACTTCTGGCCAAGGGATATTACATTTAACAGCTATCAGCAGATTTTGAATGATACCGAAATTTTGAACGGAATTTGGGTTACAATCAAGCGTACGGTCATCGGGACACCGCTGTCTGTACTGGTCATTACGATGCTGGCTTATCCGCTTAGCCGCAGGCAGCTTCTTGGACGCAAGAGCTTCAACTTGTACTTTATCTTTACGATGTACTTTGGCGGCGGATTGATACCGTACTACATGGTGCTCAAGACGCTGAACATGATTGATACGTTCTCCGTATTCATTCTGCCGGGTCTGATGAACGTGTTCTATATGATTATTGTAAGAACCTTTATGGAGCAGCTTCCGATAGAAGTAGAGGAGTCCGCGAAGGTGGACGGAGCCAATGATCTGACGATCTTCTTCCGCATTATACTTCCGCTGACGACGCCTGTACTGGCGACAATCGGGTTGTTTCAGGCAATCGGACACTGGAATGCATGGTTTGATTCTTATGCCTTTACGTACAGCAATGATCTGAAGACATTGCAAGCCGTGCTTGTTAAAATCCTGAACCAGTTCCAGACCGAAAACATGGTATCCTCGGCACAGATGCTGGCGGATTCCGCCAAACGCAACGCAGTGTCCAGCAACACCATCCGGATGGCGGCGACGATGGTTGCGACCTTGCCGATTGTCATTGTCTATCCGTTCTTGCAAAAGTATTTTGTCAAAGGGATGACGCTTGGCGCCGTTAAAAGTTAATCAAGCAAATTACTTCGCTGCCGGGGGTGATCCAGGCCGCCATGAAGGGAGGTGAGCGTCAGGCGTTTGCTTCGTTGCAGGGAATATATTACGTATCTACTTGGGAGGAATCAGGGTGTCTACGAAAAAAAGATGGATAAAAATTAGCCTTGTTGTTGCATTGGCTTCCAGCTTGCTTGTTGGGTGCGCTTCTAACAAAAACGAAACAAAGACAGGTTCAGATACGGAAGGACCGATTACACTTTCCTGGTTTGACGCGAATACGAAGGGTGAGCCGTTCACCAACGCCATCGCTCAAGAGATTACAAAACGTACCGGGATAAAGCTTGAAATTCAACAGCCGACCGGTAATCCGACAGAGAAGCTGAGCCTGATGCTTGCAAGCGGGGACTATCCCGATGTTGTGGTGATGAGCAGAGGGGATGCCTCTTTGGAAAAGTATATTTCCACCGGCGCATTCATCCCTCTGAATGATCTGATTGATCAATATGGATCGGATATTAAAGAAATGTATGGCGATACGCTGGTCAAGACCCGCTATTCAGACGGCAAGAACTACTACATGGCCAACTGGTACTCCCTGGACACTGATCCGGTATTCGGTATGCTGATGAGACGCAGCCTGTTGCAGGAGCTTGCTCCGGACAAAGCAGACGGCAGCAAACCGCTAACCACCGAAGAATTCGAAGCTCTGTTGAAAGATTTCAAGAGCAAGCATAAACAAATCGACGGCAAAGAATCCATTCCGATGACAATGAACGGGGAGAACATGGGTGCAAACCTGGGCACGTTCAAAGGAATGTGGGGAATGAAAACCTACTATGAGAACAATGGGAAACTGGAATACGATGTGAAAGATCCGAAATACCGTGAAATGTTGCTCTACATGAACAGCTTGTACAGACAGGGCCTGATCGAGAAGGAATTTGCCATTAGCAAAAAGCAAATCTGGGAGCAGAAGCTGGCGGGCGGACAGGTATTCGCAACTCCAGGCGCTTACTGGGACCCAGGCACCCCCAACACTGCGCTAAAGAAAGACGGCGGAGTCGATAACCAATTGTTTGCTTACAAAGTTGTGGCGCCGGGCAATGATGCTGCGAAAACAACATTTGGACCAAGAAGCTCTCTCGGATGGGATGCGATCGGTATTACCAAGAACAACAAGCATCCTGAAGCTACAATGAAGCTGTTCAACTTCCTGTCTAGCGAAGAAGGCCAGCACTTGCTGCTATGGGGCCTGGAAGGAAAAGACTGGGAGCGTGTAGATGGCAAGAAAGTACCGAATGAAGAACTGCTGAAAAGCTATAAAGACAACTGGGATGAGGCTGTGAAGAAATACGGCGTTCGCAAATGGCTGTGGTTCATCAAGAACGGTCTGGATAGCGATGGTCAGCCTTATGATATGGTAGTTAAATATGAGCGTAACGAAGTCGACAACCAGGCTATTAAAAGTCTTGGCGATTCTACATGGGACACGGCTCCATACGACAATCTGAACCCTGACGGCGGTACGCCTGAGGCGCTCGTTGCCCAGAAAGTGAAAGATATAATGGACCAAAGCATTACGAAAGCTATTATTGCATCAAGCGAAGCAGACGCTAACGCAATCTTCGATAAAATGCTGGAAGATATGAAGAAAGCTGGCGACAGCAAAGTTGAAGAGATCATCAACAAGAAGTATCAAGAACGCATAAAACTTTGGGGTACCAAAGAGTAAGGAGGCAACGTAAATGACAGAGGGCAGTATCAGAATTGACGGCATACAAAGCTCTTCTTCCCTTCTTCATCTGGACAACGGGAGGGCAGCTGTCCAGTTCGATCTTCAATCAGGAACAACCACGTATACTGGTGCAAACGGCAGCGAAGTTCGCGAGGCGTCGGTACAGTTCAGATGGCAGGGCCGCATGGTCGGCACGCACAACTACCGAAAGCATACATTGACCGGCGCCCCGGTCCAGGTAATGGATGGCTTTGGCAAAGGGGTGCATGTCACAATTCTGCATGAAATGGAAGATGGCAGCCTGCCATCACTTCTGCAGCATTGCTTCCTCTATGAGGAAGGCGGCTTCGTCCTGATTCGAGCGGAGCTGTCTGGCTCGGAACGACTGAAGATCAACCGTTTTGCCGTCATTCAGTCTTCCTCTGTCATTGCGCCTGCTGGAAGCTGCGGGGAAGATGAACTGACCGTTCTGCGCGTGCCGTTCGATAATGACAAGTGGGTTCGTTACGCAGCGTACCCGCTGCCATGCGAGACGGAAAGTTATGAAGCGTCAGCGATTTACCGTCGGGAGAGCCGTCAGGGACTGGTTGTCGGCTCCCTGACGCATGATCTGTGGAAGACAGGAATTCGGGTGAAGGGGAACGCAACCGGCCAGATTGAAAATCTGGAGGTGTTCGGGGGAGCGGCTTCTGAGCTAACCCGCGATTCCTTGCCGCACGGCTATGTTACAGGCAGCAAGATTGTATCGCCGCTTGTGTGGATCAGCTTCGAATCGGATTACCGCAATGGGCTGGAGGCATTCGGCCGTGCGAACGCAATCATTGCTCCCCCGTTGGAATGGAAGGAAGGCGTTCCTTTTGGTTGGAATAGCTGGTCTGCTGCGGCAGACCGGCTGGATTATGACCTGTATGCTGCAACAAGCGATTTCTTCAAAACGGAACTGCCGGCATTTCGCAATGAAGGCACGGCTTACGTCAATTTCGACTCCTTCTGGACCAATCTTACGCAGCAGCAAATCAAGGATGCCGTCGATCTGGTCCACGGCAATGGCCATAAGGCTGGTACGTATTGGACTCCGTTTGCCTTCTGGGGAGGACCATCCGAGTTTGACCGTGAAGTAGAGGGCACGGGAGGCCGCTATACGTATAAAGACTTGCTGCTGCGGGATTCGGAAGGTGAAGTGCTGCCTGATCTGGACGGCGGCCTGGCGATTGATCCGACCCATCCCGGCGCTTTGCAGCGAATTGACTGGTACATGGATCAGTTTATTGCAGAAGAATTTGACTATATCAAGCTGGATTTCATGGGGCATGGCGCTTTGGAAGGAACGCATCATGATCCGGCGATTACGACAGGCATGGCAGCTTACCATTTCGGCTTGTCCTATCTGGCAGAGCGGTTGTCGCCTGAGCGTGTCGGACGCCCATTCTTCATTAATTTGTCCATCGCCCCCATATTCCCGCATCAATTTGCCCATAGCCGCCGCGTCTCCTGTGATGCGTTCGGAACGCTGCATGATACGGAATATATGCTCAATTCCCTGACCCATGGCTGGTGGTTGAACGATGCTGTTTACCGCTTTAATGATCCGGATCACTGCGTATTGTACAAGAGCTTTAATCATGAAGCAACAACAAGGCAAGAAGGCAGAAGTCGCCTGACTGCTTCTGTTATTTCCGGAACCGTATTTTTGCTGGGGGATGATTACCGGGTAGAGGAGGCGGCATCGCGTGCCTGTGCATGGCTGTCGAATGAGTCCGTCCTCGAGATTGCGCGTCTTGGCAAAACCTTTGTTCCGATTGACAGTCCGGTGCAGGAAGGATCGGCAAATATCTTCGCCTTGCATGTGAACGAGAATAGCGTCTATGTAGCTGTCTTCAATTATGATGCCGTACAGTCTGCTGTCCGTACGGTGGATGTGCAACAGCTTGGACTGGAGATTGAAGCGCACTATGAAGTCTTTGACCTGTGGGAGCAGACGCAGCAGGAAGGACAAGGAAATCTGACCGTTAATTTGGAATCTGCCGAATCGAAGCTATTCAAAATTAAAATCAAGAATGGAGAGGTAAATGAAGATGAACGCATTAAAAATGAAAACATTTAAAGTGGTCATCGCCTCTTTGCTGGTTGCGCTGCTGCTGCCCGTTACCCCGCTGTTTTTCGCGGGGAATTCAGCGGCAGAGCCAGCTGCCTTGACTTTTGAGGCGGAGGCAGATGGTAATATTTTTACCGGAAATGCAAGTGTCAGCAATTGCGAGCCCTGCTCAGGCGGGAAGAAGGTAGGAGGGCTGTACCAAGGGGCCTCATTGCAATTCAATGAAGTGGTTGTTCCTGAAAGCGGTATCTACAAGATGACCGTATCGTATCTTTCAGGTGATCCAAGGCCATTTTCTGTAAGCGCTAACGGCGGAGAGCTGGAACCATACAGTCCTCCCAAAACAGCGACCTGGGATACGGTTGGCCAATACACAATTGAAATTCTGTTGCATGAAGGCGTCAACACAATCCTGATCAGCGATAACGGCGGCTATTCCCCGGACATCGACAAGATCGATCTGGTATTTGCAGGCGGGAATTCGACTGGCACAACCTATGAGGCAGAAGCTGCGGAGAATGAACTTTCCGGCAACGCCAAAGTGTCTAATTGCACGGCTTGTTCCGGCAGTCAAAAAGTAGGCGATCTGTATCATGGTTCCTCAATAAAATTTACTAACGTTCAAGCAAGCAGAAGCGGCATCTACAAAATGGTCGTTTACTACATATCTGGCTCGAAACGGTCATTTACTGTAAGCGTTAACGGAGATGAATTAGGGAGCCTCAGTCCTCCAGAGACCGAAAGCTGGGAAGTAGTCGGGGAATATACAATTGACTTGTATCTCCATGAAGGCGCTAACACAATTCTGTTCAGCGATGGTAATGACTATTCTCCGGATATCGACAAAATCAAAATATTTTATGACGGCGGCTCCAACCCCGAACCAGGCAACGAAGAAGACGGCGATATCGGCGCCTTGATTAGCCAATCCCAGTATGGAGCGGTGACGGTAGCGAAGTATACCCAAGGTATTGTCGCTTCGACTGGCAAGTATCAGGTTCAATACAACACTGAAACCGGATTTGCCCAATATAAGTGGGGCGGCAAGGTTGTAGCCCAAGGTGTAACGAGCAGCGTCCAGTTGGATACTCTTTTGAAGAATACCGATTATACCCTGCATCAATTGGATGTGCAGCCTCCGGTACCTTTCCAGGATGGCATCGGCAAAGGGATCGAATTGACGGTTGTGAATACCGGGGAAGGTCTTCCAACCATGAAGCAAAAGTATTATCTGTACGAGGAAGCAGACCATTTTCTGACCGAGACCGTTGTTGAAAGCGATACGCCAATCAGTACGAATTATGTGGCGCCAATTGTCGTGGACAGAACCGGCGCGATTGATATCGGCAGTTATGATGACAACCGTGTACTTATTGCTCCGTTCGATAACGACATGTGGTCCAGATACCAGTCCAAATCGATGAACACCTATCTGAATAATGAACATTATGTTAGTTCGGAGCTGACCGCTATTTATGACAATACGAGCCGCAAAGGATTGGTTATCGGTTCGGTTACGCATGACACCTGGAAGACCGGCATCTACTGGAGCGGCAATAACAATCGATTGAACAAGCTGAGCGTGTATGGCGGTTTCTCTTCGGAAGCTTCGACTCATGACAAGCTTGAGCATGGCAAGGTGACAGGTACTGTTGTGAAGTCTCCTAAAGTGATGGTCGGCTACTATTCTGATTATCGCACCGGTATGGAAGCTTATGGCCGCGCCAATGCGGAAATTGCTCCGCCACTGGCATTTGGCGAAGGCATCCCGACCGGCGTGCCGTTCGGCTGGAACAGTTGGGGCGCGCATGAAAGCAATTTGAGCTATGATATTGCGATTCAAACCTCGGATTATTACAAGGAAAAACTTCAGCACAATGATTTTAACAACAACGGCGATGTTTATATTAATCTTGACTCCTACTGGGATAATATGGACGATGAAGAACTCGGCAATCTGGTCAAGCATATTCACAGCAACGACCAGCGTGCAGGCATTTATTATGCTCCATTCGTTTATTGGGGCATTAACATGAATCAGGTAGTCGAAGGCACCGACGGAGCATACACCTATGGGGATATCGTGCTTCGCGACCATGACGGCAACATACTGCCTACAGTGGACGGCGCATACGCTGTAGACCCTACCCATCCCGGAACGAAGCTGCGGATTGACTATTATATGAATCGTTTCTTGTCCCTTGGTTTTGAATTCATCAAGCTGGACTTCCTGAGCCATGGCGCTTTTGAAGGCGTCCACTACAATCAGGATGCTCAAACCGGCATCCAGGCTTATAACGAAGGGATGGCTTATGTCAATCAGGTGCTTGACGGGAAAATGTTTGTCAGCGCTTCGATCGCGCCGCTGTTCCCAAGCCAGTATGCGCACAGCAGACGAATCTCCTGTGACATTGAGGGTACCATCGGCAGTACGGAATATCAATTGAACAATTTGACTTACGGCTGGTGGCAGGACGGTACGATCTATCATTATACGGACCCGGACTATATGACCCTGTTGAAGGGAGAAACGTTCGAGGCGGCCCAATCCCGTGTGAACGCACTGGCGATCTCGGGGACGCTGTATCTGGGCTCTGATGATGTCAGAGACGAGAGAGCGCAAGAATTGATGGAAAAATTGATGACGAATCCGGCTGTCAATCATGTAGCCAGAATCGGGAAAGCATTCCGTCCGCTGGAAGGCAACACAGGTCAAAGCGCAGCCGATATGTTTATTCTTGAAGATAAAGGAAATTACTACGCGGCATTGTTCAATTATGCCAATGCTGCTGCGGAGCGCTCAATGAGCTACACCCGCGCCGGCATTCCGGTTGCCAATAAATATATCGTGACCAACCTGTGGACCGGGGAAGAGAAGACACTGACCTTTGCTGAAACGCAAAGTCAATTGAAGGTATCTCTCAAGCCCTATGAATCTGCGTTGTACAAAATCAAACCGGCATCCAGTCCTAACTATCCGAGCGCCCCATCCAATGGCGGCTCAGGAGGACAAGCGGAAGAAGAACAAGAAGCCAAACCATCCCTCCCGGCGGGAACTACACCTGCGGCAGGCACCAAGCTGGAATTGACCAGCATACTGAAGCCGAAGGAAATCTCCCAAGGGCATCTGCTTGCGGCGTTGGATGTTGACAAAGCGCTGGCAGAGCTGAAAGCAGCCAAAGAGGGAATTGACAGCTTCATTGTTCATGTTCCAGTAAATAAAAACGCAAGCCGGATTACCTTTGAACTGGATGCCCGCATCGTGAAAGAAGCGGCAGCCAAAGGCAGCAAAAAAGCACAATTGATTGTTGTAAGCGACCTTGGCAGCTACAGCCTGCCGCTTGCCGCAATCAAGCTGGATCAAATCAAGCATGTTAACGTATCGCTGGGCAAGAAAGACGGAGAAGTAAAGCCTGCTCTGACGGAGAACGGATTTACAACGCTTGGCAAGGTGGACTTTGAAGTCTCATTGATCAATCAAGAAGGCCAAGCGGCAGTGTGGAAGCCGGCAAGCCCTATATTTGCAGATCAGACGTTTGCTGCAGGCAGCCTGGATCCGGCTCATACAGCTGTACTTAAACTTTCCGCATCAGGAGTGTGGGCGCCAGTTCCCGCCACTTTCGCCCGGCAACCGGACGGCAGCTATTTCGCAGTGATCCATCAACTGGGCAGCGGCGAGTATGCGCTTGTTCAAGGGGATAAATCCTTTGCCGATCTGCAAGGCCACTGGGCGCAGAATGCCGTAGAGAAGCTTGCTTCTAAAGCGCTTGTAAAAGGCACAAATTCGGATGCATTCACGCCCGAGGCTCCGGTAACACGTGGGCAAATTGTTCATCTGCTTGTTCGTGGCCTTGGCTTGTCGGACTATCAGGGGACAGCAGCCTTTAATGACGTAAAAGATGCAGCACTGCAAAATGATCTGAATGCAGCCGTATCTGCCGGACTGGTACAAGGGTATGCTGATGGGCTGTTCCGTCCGCAGCAGCCGGTGAGCCGTGAAGAATTGGCGGTCATGTTCTCGCGTGCGATCGTTCTGACAGAGCGGATCGATAATCTTGCGAATCATAGCCAGCAGTTGCAATTCAAGGATGCCGGACAAATCAGCAATTGGGCGCTTCAGGCTGTGCAAGATGGAGTGGCAGCAGGATTATTCAAGCATGACAGCAGTCTGAGCCTGCGTCCTGGCGATCAGGCAACTCGCGCTGAGGCAGCGGCTATTCTGGACCGCTTCCTGCAAGCAGTAAAGCTGATCGACTAAGATTACAATCATCAAAGAGCCTTCATCTCCCGATGTACGTCAGGGGAGACGAAGGCTCTTTTGAACTGTCAATATGGTTACGCGAACGGTGTTTTTCCTGTTCCTGTTAAAGAGGAGGCTGGTTTAGGAATCGTGAAGGATACCGTCGTACCTTCCCCGGGTTTGCTGTGAATAATCAGACCCTGACCGTACAGTTGGACCAGCCGACGGTTTGTATTGGACAGGCCGATTCCGCCCTTGCCCCGATGGGAGTTGTCGAGCAACTGCTTAACTAACGGTTGCTCTATCCCAGTACCGTTGTCTATGACCTCAAATAACGTATCTCCGCCGCGGTCAGTAATCCGAATGATCAGGGTGCCGCCAGCCGATCTGCGAAGCAGTCCATGCCGGACCGCATTCTCAACCAGCGGCTGGATGGTCAGCGGCGGGAGCATCAGTGTAATATTCCGGCCGATATCCCATTCAATATGCAGCCGTTCCCCGAATCTTTCTTCTTCAATATACAGATATGCTCGTACAAGCTCCAGCTCATGGGACAGAGGCACAAGCCGCTCGGCATTCATAAAGTTGAAGCTGATGCGAAGGTATGAGGTGAATGCTTCTCCAAGCTTGCGCATTTTTTCGGGATCAATAGTACTCAGCGCCATAATGGAATTGAGCGTATTGAACAGAAAATGCGGCTGAATTTGCGCTTGCAGGTAAGCGGCCTCCATACGAAGGCTGTCGTTTACTGATTGCCTCAAGGCTGTTAATGACCATACCCGGTAGCGCAGCTCCAGAGCGTCGACGGGTTTGACGACGTAATCGTTGGCGCCGGATAGAAATCCGGCATAGATGTCTTCCGGTTGACTTCGTGCCGTCAGCAGCAGTATGGGCAGTTCAGAAATTTTAAAGCGTTCCCGAACAATGCGCGTCAGCTCATAACCGGACATGTGGGGCATCATCACATCGCAAATGAGCAGGTCCCATCGCCGGGAGACGAGCAGACTTACAGCTTCAGCACCTGACATGGCTGTTTGGATATGGTACTGATCCGAAGAAAGAATGCTTAACAGCACCTTCAGATTGACCGGATCATCGTCAACGGCCAGTATATTCAGTTTACCGCTGTAAGCAGTGGAGTTGGAATCCTGCAAAGCCGTCCACATATCGGATAAAGTTGCTATGTCCTGATGCACATCAAGGCTAGGGATATTCTCCATTGCCACT
This sequence comes from Paenibacillus roseus, assembly GCF_016424485.1. Classification (GTDB taxonomy): domain Bacteria; phylum Bacillota; class Bacilli; order Paenibacillales; family Paenibacillaceae; genus Paenibacillus_D; species Paenibacillus_D roseus. The sequence continues at coordinate 24,599 of NZ_JAELUP010000005.1, read as the reverse complement.
TTTTCCGAATCCGAAGCTGCCGCAGCCTCGGCACTCCCCTCCGTCTGTGCAGCGTGAGCCAGCGGGAGTGTGAATGAGAAGACGGAACCTTTGCCTGGCGCAGAAGCTACAGTCAGTTCACCTTCGTGCAGCTCTACTAGCTGTTTACAAATGCTTAATCCCAGCCCCAGCCCCCCATTGTTTGTCCTTATATCTCCCTGTTCGTATCGGTTAAAGACGCGTTCTCGGGTATCGGCATTAATTCCTGATCCTGTATCGGAGACATGGATAACCGCCTGATCTCCTCTGGCTTCAGCGGTGATGACAATCTTCCCTGCGTCCGTGAATTTGATCGCATTATGCAACAGATTGAACAGAATCTGCACCAGTCTTTTTTCATCGGCATAGACAAGCGGGAACGTCTCGTTAATGTTCATTTGGAGCTTGATTGGTTTGCCGCTTGTCAAAAACGCGAGCATGTCTATCACGCCGGAAGCAGCGGATTGGATACGGACAGGTTCCTGCTGAAGCCTGATCTTCTGATCCTGCAGCTTGACGGTGTCGAGAAGATTGTTAACTAAAAATGACATGCGCCGACCGATTGTAACCAGCAGCTCAAGATCCTTGAAGCTCTTTTCATTCAGGGATTGCTTTTCATTGGCGACAATGGTCTGAGCAATATTGATGATGCCGTGCAACGGCGTTCTCAGCTCGTGGGACGTATTTTCGAGAAATTCATCTTTTAGCTTATCTGATTGCTGAAGCTGCTCATTGAGCCGGGCATTTTCCTTGGATTTGCGGAAATACTGCTTGAACCAGTAAGCGGAAAACCCGATGATCGACGCAATGATGTCGACCGGGTAGTACGTGTTGTCCGCGGGGTTGCTGTAGACATAAATCCCCCACATGACGTTCGATAAGATACCGGTAGCTGCAGCAAATAAATAGACCGCATCCTGTTGATTTTTGAAGATCATTTTCCCGATCAGGTAAACCACGCCGAGTATCGGCGGCAGATAGAGCAGGATGAAAATATTGCCGACACTGGCTGTATACAGTACAAAATCAATCGGTGCGACCAATACCACGAATGAATAGATATAAAGCGCGATACGGTACACCTGGAAGGGCAGTACAGGCTTCCCGACTGCGAAGAAACTCCTGGTCAGTTCAATCATGGAATAGGATATCCAGAGATAAGACAACAATCTGATTTTAAAACCCCAGGTATAGTTGATCGGCAGCCACAATAGCAGAATGGAATCATTATCGGCAACGATAGCAATGCTGACAGTAAAAAGCATGAGCAAAAACACGATAAATAATTTCTGCTTGGGATTGAAGAAGAACAACATCCCGGCGTACAAACCATGCAGCAGCAAAATAAAAAAAGCAATTAATTGGAAACCCAGTGAATACATCCGTTGGTTATCAATGGCCCCTTGCAAGCCAAAACGGATCGAACTGGTGATGCCTCCTCTGACGGGATTGTCAAAGTTGGCTGCACGTACGAGCAGTTCAATTACTTTGTGATCGCCTGCAATGTAAGTAGCCGTGTAGGATACTGCCTTTGGATCATAGTCCGCTTCTTGTTTTGCCAGCACGCCGAAACTCGGTTCAGGAAGGCCGTTAATTTCGACCTGGGATGCAGCTTCAACTTTTTGAATCCAGAAGCCGTAAGGCTGTGTTTGCTCCTTCCCGACCAGAATACGGAGCCGGTAGGTGCCATACCCGTAAGGGCTGTCCTTTATTTCTGAAAAGCCGCTCCTCCAGTCTCCAGGTACTTGAATGTGAGAGGGCGCAATCATTTGATTTCCCTGCGTGTCCTGATGAGAAATGAACTGATTCGGGTAAAACTCCCATTCCCCGTTCAAATAGATGGTTCGGTTCCGCTCGAAGTCCCAATTCCTCAGGTCCAGTATCCCTTGGGTAGCCAAGGGCTGGTCGGGTATGGCATTGGCGTTGAGCCATAGCAACCGCAATCCGAGCAGGAGGGACAGGAATAGGATGAAGAATATCAGCTGTTTCAGGCTGAAGTATCGGTTTAGCGGATATTTTATCATGTTAATAAATTCGGCATGTCTGCACGTATCCCTTGTGTTATGTCGTGAACAAAAAATTTATTTCAAATGAAGAAAGGGCTGCCACGCATTCTACCTCGCCTGTAACATTCCGTACAAGCGTGGCAATCTGCTTTGTGGCAGCCCAGGTAACGAAAGCGTCCGATGAGAATTGCTTTTAAGTATAACGTACTTTTACCGCTTAGGGTAGAGAGGATAGCTGACTGCTGTTGGAACGTCGACTAGCAGTAAGCGTGCAGGCTCATCTCCTGCATGGATGATGGCTTCGAACGAATCGTCCGCACGGACAACAATGAAATCGCGGTGCTTGAATGAAGACGGGGATGTATCCACGTCGCTGTTTGCCCATGTTCCGTCGCCGCGTACGGCAAGTGCAGCAATCGTGCGCCCTTTTGCAACGGAATGGCGGTATGGTTTGCCTGCTTCGATCGTAACGTCCCACACCCGTGAATCTGCCGTAATTGAGATCGGAGCTCCTTCACCGATGATCGTCTTTTTCACAATACCGTTCTCCTCGAAGACTGGGAACTGTTCGTGTTCGTATTGGTTGTACGTCGGTTTGACCTGAAGCGCCTCCTGAATGTGCGGCTCGAACCAGATTTGGAATCCCTCCATGTCGGGCCCAATGAATCGCTCTTCATGGCTGACACCGGAGCCGGTCTGCATGACCTGCGCGCCGCCAGCACCTACTTTGCTCCGTGTACCGAGCGTATCGCCATGTTCGACATTTCCTTGAACCACGTAGGTCATAATCTCAAAAGCCTGATGCTGGTGAAGCGGGATGTAGCCTTCTTTATTAGAGGTTGCCCATGCCCAGTAGAAAAGCGGACCGATTCTTTTGATTACCGAGCCTTCACCTGAGAAGCCGATTGGTTTTTGTTCCTTGATTTTACCGCCGTCAAAAGCGCCTGTTGCTTGCAACGCAGGGCCGTAGATTAAAGTTTGCATCGCATATTCCTCCTTGAAAAAAGCAATTTATAATCTTGAATTAAAGTATCTTTATTTAAAGATAATTGATTTTTTAATGATTGTCAAGCACTAGCCTGCAAACGTGGGCGAATGGATAAATCGGCTTTTGAAAGCTTAGATAGAATTTTGAATACAAAAGAATCATTTTGGCAAAATTGGTTACAATACCTGAGGAATGCGTTGGAAATAAATGTACAGCGTGTCCTAAAGACAAGAAGGAGTTGAATTGGAATGGCAAGAGACAACAGACACAATCATGATGAGGCTGTAGAAAGCAATACAACAAACGCTGCTAATGATGCCGGAGAAACAGCAGGTACAGTTGGCGGCGGTGTTGTAGGCGCCGTTGTAGGTTCTGCTTTGGGGCCGCTTGGAACGATTGCAGGCGGTATTGCTGGCGCAGCGCTCGGCAACAAGATTGCTGATAGCGCTGAAGACGAAGATACTGTCGAATAAGTCAGCACGTAAGTTGTGCGAGGATAGGGTCCGGGGACACCCGACTCTTTTGAAATAGAAAATCGGTAATAGCGCCTTTGGTGCCATTACCGATTTTTTATTTAATCGATTACTGCTGTAATATGAGCTTTTGTGACCGACCAGTGAGAGGTAGTCCAGTATTTAGCTTTGTCCTTCACGTAAATAATTTGCGGAGATTCATGCTTGACGCTCAAATCTTCAGCGATTTTGTTCGATACAGGACGAGACTCGATGACTTTGACGAGCGTGTAATCCACCTCTTTATTCGGTACATCCTGCAAATATTGTTCGAATTCATGGAGCGCATTGGAGCTGACCGGGCAAGTCGTACTGTGCTTTAAAATCACTTGTCCGCGAGCGGCGGATGCTTCCAAGATGTCGTTCCACTCTTCGAGTGTCGTAATTTCCTTCCAATTCATATCAGGCTGCTCCCTTCAATTTATGTTATCCAAGTGTGAATGAAAACGAATGGATTGATTGAATTTTAATCATGATCGACCCCATAGTCAAGTCGTAAATGCGACGGGCTGGAATTTTAGCCTAGTCAGCGGGTCAGCCATAATTGTGTGGTATGATAGGATGCAAACAATGGAGCATGAAGGGGGAGAGCCGATGTCGGATATGCAACTTCAAGCTGTAATCGCTCTGCTTAAAATCTGGCGGCAAGAGCATCTGCTAGAGCACTATGATACGTTGCCTGAAGTGCGGAAGCAGGAGCTGCTGGAGCAGATTCTTGCCCTGGATTTTGAATGGCTGCGCCATTTACATATGAATAACGAGAAAGATACTGGATTGCAAGTTTCAGGCTTGGCTCCGTTGTCCGTTCAAAGCTTGGATGACTTGAAAACAGATCGGGGAAATATCGAGCAGACCGGATGGGACCTGCTCAGGGAAGGCAAAGTCGCCGCACTGCTTGTAGCGGGCGGGCAGGGAAGCCGTCTTGGATACAATGGTCCTAAAGGAACTCTTGATATCGGGCTGCCATCGCGTAAATCTCTCTTCCAACTGCAAGCCGAACGGCTGCTCAATCTTGGACGGCGGGCAGGGACAACCATTCCGTGGTGCATCATGACAAGCCCGGGCAATCACAAGGCAACATTCGATTTTTTTGCACAGCATCAATATTTTGGCTATGATAAGGAACAGCTGTTTTTCTTCAATCAAGCTGTCATTCCGGCGCTGGATCATAAGGGGAAGATTATTTTGGAGACCCCATGGAGAATATGCAGTGTGCCGAATGGAACAGGAGGCTGCATCTCCGCCATGCGTAGTTCCGGCATTCTTGACCAGCTTAAAGCACGCGGCGTAGAGTGGTTTTTCTATTATAATGTCGATAATGCACTGATCAAAGTTGCCGACCCGCACTTTATAGGTTTTGCCCATACTTCAGGCCAGCCGATTGCTTGCAAAGTCATTGCCAAGCGGGATGCCGATGAAAAAATCGGAGTTGTCTGCTTGCAGGACGGCCGTCCATCAGTTGTAGAATACAGCGATTTTCCAGAGCAGCTCAAGCGGCAGCGGGATATTAAGACAGGGCGTCTGCTGTACGATACCGGGAATATCTCTATCCATATGTTCCAGCTTCAATTTTTGGAGAAAGCTTCCCGGCAGCAGCTTGTATATAAAGCCGTGCAAAAAGATGTCCAAACCTTCCAGGGGCCAGTCCGTGCTTATAAGTATGAAGCGTTCATCTTCGATTTGTTCGCGTATGCTTCGGGTATGAGCTTGGTCAAAGTGGAGCGGGAGGAGGAGTTTGCCCCGGTAAAAAATGCCGCTGGCCCGGATAGCCCGGAGGAAGCCCGGAGACTTCTGCTGCATGTGCATCAGACATGGTTTGAGAAGCTGGGCGTATCTGAGGACTTGTTCAAGGGCCGTGAAATTGAAGTTTCTCCCTTGATCTCATATGATGGCGAGGGGCTTGCTGTAGATATGCTTTGCAATAAAGATCATCCATCATTCATCTATATCGGTTGAACGCAAGGAACGTAAAGTCAGGTAATCTTTTACTCTAAAGCAATCATTACCTTGACGCTATTGAATCTCAACCCGTACACTAATACATATAGGAATCAGATTATACGAAGCCGCAGATGAACATGGTGTTCTTTTGCGGCTTTTTTGCATTAGAGAGCAGCGAAGGGCTGGAAAAACGAAAGGGATGATGAATATGAAGCCGAAACAAAGTTATGCCATCTGGTTCTCACAACGGACGGGGAGTACGCTGCTATGCGAGGCGCTCAGATCCACCGGTTTAGCCGGTAATATTGGCGAGTTGCTGCATAGCGCAGACCCGCAGACGATCAGTAAGGAAACCATGGAGCAGGTATGGAAAGAGGGAACGACGCCGAATGGTGTGTTAGGCATCAAATTAAATTACGATCAGCTGCTGATTGATGCATTTCGCAAGCTGTATGAAATTCCGGACACGGCTCCCGCAGCGGAAGTTTGGAGTACGGCATTCCCCAATTCCACGAAGCATATTTTTATGACCCGCCGAAATAAGGTTCGTCTGGCGGTATCTTGGTGGAGAGCGATTGTCTCCGGAGAATGGCACAGGCAGCACGGTCACAAACCGCAGGAGCATGAGCTTGCAGACAAGTACAAATTTGAAGCAATCCGGCATTTAGTTGAGGAAAGCGTGCTGCGGGAAGCTGCGATTGAGGATTTTATGACGGAGAACGGCATTGTGCCGATGACGATTGTATATGAGGATTTTATTCAGGATTATGAAGGCACCGTGCTCAGGGTATTGGATTTCCTGGAAGTGAGAGCGGATAACGTAACGATCGCGCCCCCCGCACTTGACAGACTGGCAGATGATATTTCGGAGCAATGGGTACAACGATTTCGCCGGGAGATCCAGCAAAATTATGAGAGAAGGGCGTGGTAAACATACAGTTAGATGTATATCACGGTGCTCCGGTGGCTTCATATCTGGATTCTTCCTAGAGGAATTGAGGAGAAGCGATGATAAAAACAAAGATAAAAGAAGCAATCAGGATCGGCATCGGAGAGACGAGGGTTCCGTTCTCCGGTGTACTGAACATAAGTGAAGGCGGCACAACGATTTTGGAACAGGGATACGGCTATGCAAACCGGAGCGAGCACATAGAGAACAAAGCGGGTACCCGCTTTAACATCGCGTCCGGCAGCAAAATTTTCACCGCGGTGGCTGTCTGCCAGTTGGTTGAGAAGGGGCTGTTGTCATTAGATACGCGGCTGAGTGATTGTACGGATATCTCCTTCCCTTTATTTGATCCGGGAGTGACCGTACACCACCTGCTGACACACAGCTCGGGGATACCGGACTATTTCGATGAAGAGGTTATGACAGGTTATGAACAGCTTTGGGTCGCAACGCCGATGTATGCGATGACTTCCGCGGCCAGTTTCCTCCCTCTGTTTCAAAATAAAGAGATGAAGTTTGCGCCAGGTGAGCGTTTTTCATACAGCAACGCAGGATTTATCGTCCTTGGTTTAATCGTGGAACATCTTACAGGAACGACCTTTACGGAGTATGTCGAGGAACACATTTTCAGAGTTTGCGGGATGAAGGATTCAGGCTATTATCGCCTTGACCAGTTGCCTGAGCGGACAGCCATCGGTTATATCGATAACGGTGAACATTGGAAAACGAATATATACAGCCTGCCAGTTCAGGGGGCGCCGGATGGTGGGGCGTTTACAACAGCGGGCGATATGGACACGTTCTGGGACGCCTTGCTGGGCCATCAGTTGTTAAGCAGGCAGATGACAGAGAGAATACTCACACCGCAAATACAAGACCATGATCATCTTCATTACGGCTATGGGGTATGGATCGTCAGGTTGAACGGTATGAATTTTAAATACGTTGTTATGGGTTATGATCCAGGCAATGAAATGCAGTCCGCTACCTATGCAAAGTCCGGATATCGGGTTCATATTCTGACCAATTGCAATGGGGCTGTCGGAACCATTGTCGACACAATTGATAAAGTTCTATATGCGGCAGATCAAAGCAACTCGCAATTCATTTAAGGACATGATGTATTCATGACATTTACTATTTACCCCATGTATGTTTAATGCCAGGACAGTGAAAAGCTCTGGTCAACAAATGATGATTTTTGGAAATGAAGAAACCAAACCGTCCGATATGTATCCGGGTGGTTTGGTTTTATTCATTAGCCTTTCAACGATCCCTCCGTAAGGCCGGCGATAAATTGCTTTTGCATAAATAGATAGAGCACGAAGATCGGTGCTGACGCGAGTACGACGAGGGCGAATACATCCTCCCAGTTCGTACTGTATTGGCCGACCGCCTGGAAAATACCCGTTGTGACAGTGTAGCTTTTAGTAGAGCCAAGGATAATAACCGGATTAACAAAGTCATTCCAGATCCACAGGCTCAGGAAGATGACTGCCGATGCCGTCGCCGGGCGCAGCAGCGGGAACAGGATGCGCCAGAAGATGGTTAGTTGGCTGGCGCCGTCGATCTTCGCCGATTCATCCAGCTCTCGTGACAGCGTTCGGATAAAGCCGACGAAAATAAAGACGGTAAACGGGACATAGAAGCCAATGTTGTACAATATAAGACCCTGTGGCGTAAACATCAGTCCCAGCTTCGCCAGCACCTTGACGAGCGGGATGAGAATGACCTGAGGCGGAATCATGAGCCCGGACAACAGCAGCAAGTAGCAAATGGACAGGAAGCGGTTCTGCACCCGGGCGAAGACGAAGGACATCATCGAGCAGAGCAGAATCAGCAATACGACTGAGACAGAAGTGATCAGAATGGAAGTCCAGTACGCCTTGAAGATGTTAAAAGAAGGAGTCACCGCCGAACGCAGGAAGTTGTCCAGCGTCAGATTGCCGATCGACATCGAGAAGGGATTGGCGAGAATATCCTCCCGCGTCTTGAATGCATTGATAACTGCGATATAAAACGGGATCAGCAGCAGCAGGGACAAAGGGATCAGGAAAATGTGCCGAATGTTCGATCCACGCTCATTTCTCACAGCAGCTTTTCCTCCCTTCTGCGAAGATAAACAGTGAGTGATACGGCAAGGATACTGACAATAATTAGCATATAAACGGCCAGACTGGCCGAATAGCTAAGCCGGTTGGCATTAAAGCCGACCTTGACGACCTGGTAGGCGATTGTCTCTGTCGCTCCGGCAGGGCCTCCGTAGGTCAAGACGGCAACCCGGTCATATTCGCGCATAGAGCCAGTGAACATAAAGATGATGCTCATCGTAAAAGCAGGTGCCAGCATCGGGAATGTAATATGCTTGAACTGCTGCCAGCGGTTAGCGCCATCGATGCGGACCGCTTCGTACAAGCTCAAGGGAATGGATTGCAGACCTGCGAGATAAATGACGATGACGAACCCGGTGGATTGCCAGATCGCCAGAAATGTAATCGTCAGTACCGCCAGATTCGGGTCGCCGAAAAACTCGATGCGTTCTCCGCCCAGTTGTTCGATCAGATTGTTCAGCAAGCCGTTGTAGCTCAGGATGCTTTTCCATATGAAGCCGACGGAAACCGTACTGAGCAGCAGCGGGAAAAAGAAAACCGATCTATAAAAATTTGTCATCCGCCCTTTTTTGTTCAGAAGCACCGCAAAGGCGATTCCAAGAATATTCACGACCAATGTTGCAACAACGGTAATAAACATGGTAACGAATAGCGCTCGCCCGAAAGCCTTGTCATGGAAGGCTTCTACATAATTGCTGAGTCCGGCGAATGAATAGGAGGGGCTAATCCCGTCCCAGTTATAGAACGAATAGTATACGAGCAGAAAAATCGGAACAAGTAAGAAGCAGAAGTAAATAAGGATACCGGGTGAAAACATCAAGGTGTATGCCCATCGATCATTTTTATTCAAACGTATCACCGCCAGGTTCGCTTAATGGTGCCATTGGAAAAGGGGCGGAGGACCGCCCCCTTGTGCCACAGCTTATTTGTTGTTTTTATCCCAGTACTCGTCGAGAGACTGCATGTTTTTCGCAACATCTGTGTCGCCAAGCAAAATGTTTTGTGCAACTTTGTTGTATTGATCCTGAATACCTGAAACTGGCACACGGCCGACTTTATTGTTCATATGACCAACCATTGGCGGGTTTTTCAGCAACAGTTCGTAAATTTCCGTTTGCAGTGGGGACATATCCCACTTCAGCGGTTCCTTCAGGTTGGAGAACAAGGCATCTGCTTGCAGAATTCCTTTATGAGCTTCCGGATCAAGCATCATAAATTTGGCAAACTTGAGCGCTGCTTCCGGGTGGTTGCTCATTTTCGCTACTGCATAGCCGCCAGAGTTTTCACCGCCGAGCAAATATTGCGTGCCGTCCTTGGTCGGAGTTGCAAATACGCCAACCTCGAAGTCTTTCTTCGAATTCGCTTCCGCTGCGCTGAACCAGGAGCCCATCGGATACATTGCGCCATTGCCTTTAAGGAATTCTTGTTCTACTGCTGTATAGTCGATGCTCAGCACACCTTTGTTGAAGTAGCCGTTTTTAACCAGGTTCGTGTAATATGTAGCCGATTCGATCCAGTTCGGGTCTGTGAATTTCACTTTGTTGTCAAAACGGTCCGCATACCAGTTTTTGTTGTCCTTGTAGATGTCAGGTGACGTCATGACCGAGAACGTAAAGCCTGCTGTCCAGTCGCCTGCGGTCAGCAATGGCGTAATGCCTTTAGCTTTCAGCTTCTCTGCTGCTGCCTCCAGTTCCGCCCATGTTTTCGGCGTGGATTCTATGCCTGCTTCAGCGAACAGCTTTTTGTTGTAGAAAATAAGCGATTGCGGCTGGCGAATTGCCGAAATGTTATACAGCTTGCCGTTAATCATTTCCGCTTCGTAGTTGTTGATTTTTTTGATATCGTCATCAATTGGAATTTCAAGCAGGGCATCTGCATCGACGAACATCTGGATGGTCGCGTTCTGAACAACATCCGGGAAGTCGCCTGATGCGAGCAATGACTTCAAATAGCTGTCGGGATTGCCTTCATTAGCTGGTGGCTGAATGCGCTTTACCTTGATGCCAGGGTTTTCGCTCTCAAAACGGTTGATCAGCGAGTCGTAATAGGCAACCGTCAGATTCGGGGTAATCCACGATTGGAATACAATTTCAACATCCTTGGTATCTGTCGTTTTCGTACCGTTGTCAGCTGGTTTAGCCGGATCGTTTGTTTTTGTACCGGAGCTGTTACCGCCGCAAGCAGCCAATAAGCTGCTCAGTATGAGCAGCGTCATGCACATCGTAAACCACTTTCTCATTGTTCGCCCACCTCTTCATGTCGATTAGTAACCTCGACTCTATTATAGAAATAATTGCTTGGGGACAGCCACAGCATTAATTTGATTTTAGCTAGAGCAATTAAACTACATTTGCTTGCTGGCACAGCTCTTTTTCACCCTCCGCCCAAGAAACAGCACTAATGAAACTTTTACTGGAAAAACTATAGGTTCCCATCTCTGGTGCATGATCGCCGATTGACAGCGCTTTAAATTCCTTCATACAATGGCGTTAGGCCGTCGAATTTTGTAAATGCTCTATTATAAAAGGAGCTTCTCTATGAAAATTGTATCCTTGTACCGCAAATGGATCGGGCGCTTTATTTTCCGCAAGCTGAATATCGGCATCGGTTCCGCCTTGCTCGTTGTGTTCATCCTGCTCGGCGTTGCGATTTACAACAACTTTTATTTGATTCTGGAGAAGAAGGAGCTGGAACTGCTTACGATCCGTGCTGAAAAGCTTAAAATCCAGTTTGCCGATATTATTGAACGATCCAAATATGATTCCCTCAGTCTATACCAGGGGGGCGACAATACAATGCAGAACGCCGTCTACGAGATGTTTTTGCCTGACAACATTCCTGCCGCCGATAGTAGAGAAGCGGTTTTGCAGCAAAATTACATTAAAAATGTGATTCTCCATATGCTGTCTCGCAACCCGTATGCTTCGGCAGTGCTCATGTATCGTGTCGCCGATAGCAAGCTGTTCATGGAGTCACAGCAGCAGAAGCATCGCATTGACCTTGATTTTCCCGTGGAGGCGTTTTTTCATTCCTTCCCGAAGAGCTACAAGCATCCGTACTTTGGCAGCACCGACGAATTGCTGCAGCCGAAGCAGCAGGTGCTTTATATCGCCAACCCGATCTACAATCCGCTGAGTATCCACCCGGACAAAGTATACGGGTATCAGTTAATGGCACTAAACACTGCTGCCATTACGAAGGAGTTTGACGCGCAAAGTACAGACTATCGGCTTATTATTAAGCAAGACGACAGGGTGTTGCTCGACAGCCGTCCCGATGAGCCGTTTGATCTGCACACGACCAAGGATCTGATTTCACTGCACACGATTAATAACAGTCGGATCGACATTATTGGTATCAGTTACAAATCGAGTTTGCAAAGCAAGCTGAACAACATTATGATTAGCATTTTGTTTACGCTAGGCCTGAGCTGGATCATCTGCCTGATCATTATTCATGTCATCCAGCGGCTGATTGTCGGACGGTTCAACCAGATGAGCAGCCATTTCAAAAACGTGCAGCGCAACCCGTTCACCAACCTGATGCCGGTTCAGGGCGAGGATGAAATCAGCGATCTGATCATGCGCTTTAACCGGATGACGCTGGAGCTGCAAAATCATATCAATCAAGTGTATGTCGCGGAAATTCATAAACGAAATGCTGAATTTGTCGCCTTAAAGACGCAGATTCATCCGCATTTTCTGTATAATACTCTGGAGTCGCTGCGCATGCAGGCATTAATAAGCGATCAGCCGGAGCTGGCTAACAAAATCTATCATTTGGGCCGCCTCTATCGCTGGATGCTGCAGCCGACCGATGACCTCATCTCAATCCAGGAAGAACTGGCTCATACGAATTATTACCTGGAGTTGCTCATGCTCGGCAAGTCTAACCGGATCAAGCTGCGCGCACTGACCGAGCTGAGTCTTGAAAATTGCTTTATGCTGAAGTTTACGTTGCAGCCCATCATCGAAAATGCGATTCAGCATGGCAGGCTGGAGCAATACGACAACCCGTGCATTACCCTTGAAATCCGCAGGCAAGATGAGCTGCTCGTCATCGAAATTTCCAACAACGGCCAGCCGCTTACGCTTGAAGAGCACAGCCGACTTACCCGGCAGCTGCAAACCGCCAACGCTTTCCCGGATGAGCATCTGGGGCTCAAAAACATACATGAACGCATTAAGTATTATTATGGCAATGGATTCGGGCTTTCTTTACCCGGCATACACCAAGAGGAGGAGCCGTTCCGGCTGCTCATGATATTCCCACATAAACGGCAGGTTTAAGGAGGTACATAGGAAATGTCAACGTTGCTAATTGTCGATGATGACCAATTTATTCGCGAGGGCCTGAAGCGGCTGATCGACTGGAAGGCGCTAAGTATTCGGGAAATATTCGAGGCTGAAGGCTCTTATGAGGCACTGGAGCTGTTGGAGCACTGCAAGCCGCTCATTGTCCTCACCGACATTCGGATGCCGAAAGGGGACGGCCTGCATCTTATTGAGCAAATCCGGCAACGGCAATGGAAGCCGTTCGTGATTGTCCTCAGCGGCTACAATGATTATACCTATGTGCGGCAAGCCATGAAATTTCAGGTCGAGGACTACTTGCTCAAGCCGGTGGATGCCTCCGAGCTGACCCAGATTATTGCTACCTGTACCGAGCGCCTTCAGGGACAATTCATTGAAGAGCAGATGCAGCGAGAATCGTTCCAACTGCTGCGCAACAACATTTTGCTGCGGTGGGCGCAAAACCGGATTCAATATGACCAGTTGCGAGAGAAGCTGAAATTTTTGCAGTTGCCTCTGCTGATGAAGGAGCGCTACCAGATTTTTCTGATTGACTGGCACACACCGGAGGAAGGGGAACTGTCCCGAACCGAGGAGCAGTTCCGATCGTTCGCCATCTTAAATAGTATGGAGGAGGCGCTGCAAGAAAGTGATCGGGGCATTGCTTTCCTCAATGAACAGCGCCAGATTATCGTCCTGTTCACCGATGAAGGGCAGGATGCGGAGGCGTTCGCTGCGGGGAATAAATGCTGGATGGCCGACATTGCACAGCGGTATGGAATAATTTTGAAGACACCCTGGATCAATCATATCGGCAAGGTGGTGACCCTGCCGCATCTGCTGCATGAATCGTATGGCGAAGCACTGGCAGGCTGTACACGCATCGTTACTGAAGCGAACGAGCAGGATGAGGCTCCGTTGTCGAACAATCCGATCATTCGCCAGGTCGAGCTGTATGTGCAGCAAAATTATAGCGATGAGCTTTCCTTGCAGTTGCTTTCCATGCGCTTTAACGTCAATAACGTCTATCTGGGCAGGCTGTTCAAGGAGGAGACCGGACAATATTTCAATGACTACCTGAACCGTATCCGACTCGGACATGCGAAGAAGATGCTGGCCACGACCGCCTTGAAGGCATCGGAGATCGCTACAGCGGTCGGCTTTCTTGATCCGAACTATTTCTACCGTAAATTCAAGCAAGTACGCGGCATCTCGCCGTCCGATTACCGCCTGTCCATTAACAAGCATGTATAAGCAAAGAAGCTTCCTGCCCCTCCAGACGGAGCGAGGCGAGGAAGCTTCTTTGCTAATAACTGTTATGATTTGTACAGTCTACTTGACGGGGGGCCGTTCATTTTGATTGTGATTTAGAAGATTAATAATGAGAACAACTGCTTCTGCACGTGTCAGATTTTCAAGAGGAGCAAAACGATTGTGATCCTTCCCCTTTACAATACCGGCACTAACAGCAGCCTCAATATAAGACTTTGCCCACCCTGGAATTTGTTTATCGTCCGCAAACCCAGTACCAGATACGGATTGTGGTTGAGATGGAATGCTTCTAATCGCAATCACTGTTGCTTCAGCACGTTTAATCTTTTGCTCGGAACGGAAGGTATGATCTTCGTAACCTTGTATAATTCCTGCCTCAACTGCAGCCGCGACATAAGGCGCTCCCCAGGAAGGGATTTTGTCTTGATCAACAAATATACTTTGCGACTGCTTGGAAGATAAACCCAATGCCCGTCCCAGCATAGTTACATATTCAACTCTTGTTACTTTCTGTTCAGGTCTAAATGTTGAATCCGTATAACCGGTAACGAAACCTGCTTCCAGTGCCTTGGTTATATATCCTTTTGCCCAATGGTTGGTCACATCCTTTAATACAGGATGTTCGACTGTTCCTTCACTGCCTTTAGGCGTTTGTTCTTCATTGTTCTCTTTGCCCTTGGATGGAGAGTTCGTATCACTTCCGCTTCCAGACCCGCTACTGCTGCCTCCGCCGGTAGAAGCATTTCGGACCGTAAATTTCTTTTCAATAGTCGTTGTATTGCCTGCTACATCGCTCGCTTCAATTTGCAGTACGTGATTACCCAGCTTACCGGTCAGAGAAATTGCTTGGTCTAATTCAAGCTCTGTCCCATCAAGTTTCACTTGGGCTTTGTCGATACCAGAGAGTTGATCCTGAATATGGATAGTGAGGTTCAACTGACTCTGGTTAGTAATCTGCTGATTGTTCTTTAAATCCACGCCTTGAACCTTTATAGACACTTCCGGAGCCGTTTTGTCTACCTTTACTTCTAAATGCTTGTCAGGCTCTTGATTCCCGCTCACATCAATAGAACGATAGACGACCTCATAAATGCCTTCCCCAAGAGTAAATGGTTCTACATAGGGTTTAAAGGTTGTGGATTCATTAGCTTCACTTGCGTTTTTAATAATACGGTATTCAGTCGATGCTACCCCGCTCAGGTCATCTTCGGAAACCAGTGTGACTGTAGTATCAGACGAAAACCATCCATTATGTGCTTCTTGATCCACAATTGCCTTCGTTACCGGGGGTGTTCTATCCCAGGTTTCTACTTTCAGGTTGTCAAATAATACTGTTTTTCCTGATGCTGCAGCCAATTCCAGATTTAATCCGCCCCCGTTGCTGAGGCCGCCAACTTCACTAATGCTTTGCCATTGCTCGGGTTCCTGCTGTTGTGAAGACCAGACTTTTAGAAACAATTTGTTATCTATAATCGCAGATTTGACAGAGTACCATGCTCCAACCTCAATTTTTTGCTTCAAGGTCGCTAGTCTCTTATAGTCATTAATATTTTGCTGCACGAGTACATTTTCGTTTGCTTCATTCGGGTGGATGGAGAAGTAAATTTTATTTTCATTGGCACCCGGAGCTTCCGATTGCTGACTGACATAGATGCCATCATACTGCCTGGTCATGGCATCATTAAATTTAAATGTAAAAGTAAGTAAACTGTTCTTCCATTTTGCATCTTTAAATAACTTCCCGCTGGAGCCACTCGCTTGCAAAGCCTTAGCGCCTGTTCCGGCGTCTACCTCAACAATGCTAAATCCGGACGGGCTATTAGAGAACAATTCATTTGGCAGCGGGCCTGGTGTTAGATTGTCAAACGTTTCTCCGAAAAGCAATGTCGTTTTTGGAACAATCGTGAGGGTAAAATGTTTATCACTTACCACACCATCAGCAGTTGTTATATATACCAACCCTGAAGTGGCTGAAGAAGGGACCTTGACCTTAATCAGTTCAGGTGTCCATGAAACAATATCTGTGGCTTGGGCAACGATAGACGACTCTCCTCCAGTAAAAGTCACAGTGCCTTTAGTGTCACCAAATCGCTTGCCGGGAATAGCAATGATAGTGTTGGCTTCCGTAAGGTCATATTCGGCAGTAATCAACGGCGGCATTCCGGATAGATAAGCTTCCTGAATTCCTGCATTAGAAGCAATATGGGTTGGATAGTTTGCGCTTCCTGGTGTTACCCCAAAGTAATTGGTTTGAATTGAGTTCGTCGCTTGTCTTCCCTGCATGCCAATATCATTATAATGATACGGTGAAGAAACATCATAAATAATATTATTCCGTACTACAAATCCACCTGTTCCCTCGTCCAAATACAGTCCACCCGGCCATCCGGGTACGCTATGGATCAAGTTGCCTTCAATACTCGATCCTTCCATCATGGAGAGGGTATAGATTGCCGCTCCATCATGCAATTGCTGCATAACCTTGTGGATATAATTATTTTTGATAATATTCCTTTTTGCAATTGTAGGCTTATCGAACCTCGGTAAATCTTTTGCTTCTCGATCCGTCCTGCCATTTTCATCAAAATAGCCCCAACCCCAACCAACCGAAATACCGCTGTATGAGGTATCATAGATTTCATTATGCGTAATTGTCGTCCCATCCGTATATCCTGCGAAAATCGCTACACTGCCTTTAAAGTCAGTACCGATCTTATTAAAGAAGTTATTGGTGACAAGATTATCTTTAACTATTTTTCGATCATCATTAGGATGTGCATCTTCTAATTGAAATCCACCAATTTGCACACCGCTGCCAGCAATCTCGCGGAAGATAGAGCCGCGAATGATATTATCACTTGAGCCTTTGTCAATATCGATGACACCTGATCCAAAAAATTGAAAGTTATTGCGCTCAAACAAGATATGGTTTGCTGCATGTAAAGTAATGCCGCTTGGCATTTTTAAATAGGAGGTGTGGTGAAGATCAATTGCCGGGTCTTTTAAAATATTTGCTTGAATTTCCGCATATCCCTCTGAGCTTACTCTAAGCGGCGTAGTATGCTCAAATGTTAAATTCTCGAATGTTATATGATGTACCGGATTATCTAACGTACCCTCCATAACGATAAGTTGCTCCACAGTCGGCACGATTGCCTCAGCAGTCGTCATATCTTCCCCAACTCGCGGCATGTAATAAATGACACGGGAGGTACGATCAAAATACCATTCTCCAGGCTCATCCAATAATTCGTAAGCATTTTGAATATAATTGGGGTCCTCAACTTGTGCGCCATCTTTGATCTGCACATCACGAAATACTGGATTTCTCATCGTAATGATAACGCCATTTCCATTCGGATCAACCGTTATGTCATCAAGCGGCACTATGGAGTGGCTCCATGCTACATCATAAACAAATTCGATTTGGGATTTATTACGCCAATTAGCCATATTTCTATATTTAGCAGTTGTAATATACTGACTATAAACAGAAAATGTTCCTTGATAACTATTGAAAATTTCTTCTAATTTATGTCTTTCCATATCTGGATCATCGGTTCTATTCCAACCTTCAGCTTTTATTACATCTCCTCTTGCGATGACCCCTTTCTTGCCGTTTAAATAGAATTGCCGGGTATCACTCACATCTGGAACGGGTGCAGACCATATGCCAGAGTCGTTCTCCTGTTTTGTCCATCCCGTTATTTTTTTTGCACCGCTTAAAACCGGCTTTTCTCCTGAATATGCTTTATACACAATACGATAGTCGTTAGTGCCCGAATCTTCTGATTTAAATGTAATTTTTTGCGATACTGGAAAGGTTCCATCTCGCAGATAAACGATAATATCTCCTGTCATGTTCTGATTCATGGAGCGAACTGCCTGTTGTGCCTTTTCAATCGTACGAAATGGCTGATCCTTGGTGCCATTGTTATCGTCATTACCTGAAGGCGATATAAAAAGCTCTGCCTGAATAGCGTGATTCTCTTCATTGGAATAGTTCTCAATTGCTGCCACTCTTATGTTATCAAAAGCCGCTGAGACATCGTCATTCCCGCCATAGAATTCTAAATTGAGTCCGCCTCCGTTCTCCAATGAACCGGTTAGAGAAGTAAGATTCCAATGTTCAGGCTCTGCTTCTTGAGTTGACCATGTTTTAAAGTAGTACATTCCCTCATACCAGATGGCCTTGGCTCTATACCATTGCCCGATAGTAAAGTTCTTTTCTCCTGAGTCATGCCGTGTATATCTGCCATTGATATATTCTTGAATAGAAAAATTTGCTCCATTATCGGAGTACGGATGCAAGGAAAAGTAAACTTTGCTTTCATTATCTTCAGGCGCATTCGAGTAAGCGCTTGCATATAATCCGTTATTATTATCTTCCAGTTGATCATTAAACTTATAATCAAATGTTAATGATGTGTTCTTCCAGTTTCCTGCCTTGAATAACTTTCCGCTATTCCCCTTTGCAAGTAAAATCTGATTTCCATTTTCAGTCTCATCTTCAACTACACTGAAACCATCTGGTGAAACGTCATACGCCTGAGCCGGCAGATTTCCCACAGAATAGCTATCAAAATTATCTTCAAATAAAACCTCCGTCTCTATGACGCTCTGATTCTCCGCAAGTGGGATCACCTGTGCGGCATAAGCAGTACTTGAAACTGCTGTTAAGGAGGGGATAGCTAACAGAAATGCGAGTAATAGGGACACGATTCCTTTAAACTTAAGATGCTTCAATTTCCTCATCTCTCCTTTTCATTAATTGTTTCAAATTGAATTATAGTGTAGCCTTTAATCACTCGCTAGAGTAAAAACTAAACATTTAACAGGAGAAAACATACCGATAGCCAGTAAGCTGCACTGCCACAAAAACCGGACAGGATTTGTGGTGCCATTTTTAAAAAAACTAGCAGTAAACCAACCCTGTGACAGCCAATAGGCTTACCCGATATTTCCAGACGGGGACCCCTTCCTGTATAATAGTGGGGGATACACTACTAAATAAGGAGGACAAATTGTGTACGCAACTATTATATTTGGCATCATCGGGGTTTTGATCCTGCTGGTGATTGCTCTTAGCTTTTACTTCTACCGTGTAGCAGTAGCGCGTGTGTCCAAGTCCTTCTTAGATGATGATCCGGGACTGAAACTGAATCCGAACATTAAAATCGATTTGGCTGAGGAGCGCAAGTGGTGGTCAGAGCAGTCTTTTCAATATTGGGAGCAGACATCAAGCGATGGTCTGAAGCTGAAAGCCTATTACTTGCCTGCACCGAAGTCGACTGCGCGTATAGCCATATTGGCTCATGGCTATTCCGGCGATGCCAGCATTATGAAAAGCTTCGCCAAGCTGTATCATGAAATCTACGGTATGAATGTGCTGCTGCCGGACGCTCGGGGACATGGCATTAGCGAAGGCGGCTATATTGGCTTTGGCTGGCATGAACGGCATGATTATGTGCAGTGGATTCAACTGGTGCTGGACAGGTTCGGCCCCCAGGCGGAAATCATACTGCATGGCGTCTCCATGGGCGGGGCAACTGTCATGATGACAAGTGGCGAGAAGCTTCCCGATCAGGTCAAATGTATCATTGAGGATTGCGGATATACATCGGTAGTCGATGAATTGTCATTTCAATTGAAACGGCTGTACCATTTGCCACGATTCCCCTTGATGCAGGCAACCAGTCTGCTGACTCGTATCCGGGCTGGCTACTTCTTTGGTGAAGCATCAGCTATCAAGCAGGTGCAAAAAACAGAGAAGCCGATGATGTTTGTTCATGGAGAAAAAGATTCCTTTGTACCAACTTCAATGGTATATCAGCTTTATGAAAGCTGCAGAACAAACAAGCAGCTGCTTGTCATTCCAGACGCAGGCCACGGGGAAGCCTATTTGGTAGATCCGGAGACATACAAGCGGGAGTTGACCGCTTTTTTGGAAAAGCATCTGGCCGGGACTGAATCTGTAACGGTATAATTTTTGATTCACGCAAGGGACTGCTCTGTAATACAGAGCAGTCCTTTTTTTGCGCAAAGAGCTTGTCCGTCAAAAAACGGCTAGCTATTTGCGCTGATTTTCCCTCCTAGTAGCCTGCTGAGATACGCTAGAACTAGGCCTTTAATCACGCGGACAATCATATGATAGACTTATTTACATGATCGGAAATCCATGCTATTATATTCACAACAATTTGGATGTATATTTTTATTATATTATCAAAAATTTGAAATAAATATTTTTTAATGGGTTAAAAAATGCTTTCAGGTAGGGTTTTTACATGTTACCGCTTACATTTCATGAATGAAAATATAACATAAGGTGTTTGGTTGTGTAATAGAGTCTATTAAAATAATGTCCAAAAAAAGGTTACAGAATGGAGTGATATCAGCCTTGCACAACATTAAACTTCCAATAGAAAGCGAGGTTTGTTTATGATTCAGACGTTAAAAGGAATAGACAGCCTGGTAGATTTGCTCAATTTGCGGGCAGAGAACCAAAGGGACAGCAAAGCCTACAGTTTTCTTACTGAGCAAGGTGAAGAAAACTCGATGACCTATGGTGAGTTGGACGCTCGTGCGCGTGCGCTCGCAGTTTGGCTTACTGACCGCCAGGCAAGAGGGAAGCGCGCCTTGTTGCTATACAATGCAGGCTTGGATTATATTGCAGCGTTTTTTGGGTGCTTGTATGCCGGTGTGGTTGCTGTGCCGGCCTATCCTCCTCGTCTTAATGGAAATTTTCATCGTGTGCAATCCATTATTGAAGATTGTGATGCGAGCTTTGCCCTGACAGATGCCGTAACCCATTCCCGGCTGCAGCTCAAGTTTCCTGATGCTCCACTCCTCACTGATTTGCAATGGGCTGTCACCGACTCTTGGATTTATCAAGACACGTCCAACTGGAACGTCTCTCCCACCGATAGACATCAACTGGCATTTCTCCAATATACTTCTGGCTCCACCTCTTCGCCAAAGGGAGTTATGCTGAGTCACTCTAACCTTTTGCATAATCTTCAACTTATTCAACAATCAACAGGATTGTCTTCTCAAGATCGAAGTGTCATCTGGTTACCTCCTTATCACGATATGGGACTTATTGGCGGGATTCTCCAGCCCTTGTATACCGGCTTTCCTGTTGTTTTGATGTCCCCCGCCCACTTTGTCCAACATCCCTTGAAATGGCTGCAAACCATTTCGGATACTGGCGCCACGGTAAGCGGAGGTTCGAATTTTGCTTATGAACTTTGCGTGAAAAAAATAACGAAGGAAGAGCGTGAAAAGCTCGATTTGAGTAACTGGACCATTGCTTTTACAGGCTCTGAGCCTATACATGCGGAAACCTTGACACGCTTTGCAGAGGCTTTTCACAATAGCGGATTTCGCTACCAATCCTATTATCCGTGCTACGGGCTGGCGGAGGCGACCTTATTTGTCTCAGGAGCGTTGCAGGGGATCGGCCCTGAGGAACGGATATTTGAGAGAAAAGCTTTAGAAGGGGGGCTGGTTGAACCAGCGCTACCTTCGTCACAGGGCAGTCGTAGTTTGATTAGTTCAGGGAGGGCTATGACTGGAGACCCGGACGTTGTTATTGCGGACCCCGTGAGCGGTATACGCCAAGCTGAGAACAAGATCGGAGAAGTATGGGTATCCGGGGGAAGTGTGGCGCAGGGCTATTGGAATCGCCTAGAACAAACTGAAAAGACGTTCAGAGCTTATTTATTCGATACAGGGGAAGGTCCGTTTCTGCGAACAGGCGATTTGGGATTTATAAGCTCAGGAGAGCTTTTTATTACGGGAAGAATGAAAGATTTGATCATTGTTCGTGGGCGGAATTACTATCCTCAGGATATTGAGTATGTCGTAACCATGAGCCATCTTGCAGTAAGTTCGGGCAACTGTGCGGCATTCTCCATCGATGTAGGAGAGGAAGAGCGTCTGGTCATTGTATCTGAGTTGGAACGCGCCTACCGCAAGAATAACCCGGAAGAAATATTTGCATCGGTCAGAAAGGCGATTTCGGAGCATTACGAATTGCAGGTACATACGATTGTGCTGATTAAACCAGCCTCCATTCATAAAACATCGAGCGGAAAAATCCAACGCAGCGCGTGCCGCCAATCCTTTTTAGACGATGCGCTTGACATCGTTGCAATTTACCAAGAAAACAACCAGTTCCGGGTCGCATCGGATGAGGGCAATGGACAATATGAACAATCCCATATACAGGCGGATGTAGTCGTACCGGATATTGTGGAGCTTCGGCAGTCAATGGAGGAAGAGCGTACGGCAACGATTATATCGTATTTGAATCTGGAGACGGCCAAGCTGTTAAAAGTTCCAGGCTCATGCCAACCCGATCTTTCATTGCAAGCGCTAGGCTTTGATTCTATTAATATCGTGGAACTCAAGGCTCGACTGGATGAGATTTTTGCGATTGACTTGCCTTTTGACAGCTTGCTGGAAGGCCCGACACTACAGGAATTGTCGATTACCATCGAACGGTTAATCATGTTGCCTCCCGTTCCAGAGCGGCCTGTTGACAAGCAGGCAGAGACCATACCGGTTACTGAATTTCCGTTATCTGTTGGCCAGCGCGCGCTGTGGTTTATTCAAAAACTGAACCCCGAAAACCGGATGTATTACATTACAAAAACCTTCCGGGTACAGCGGAATTTCAATCCAGACGCCTTTATACGCTCGATAGAAGCTTTGCAGAACCGCCATGTCTTGCTGCGTGCCGGAATAAAAGAAACCGAGGGTGAACCGTCTTTTTACATGGATGGAAATCGGGAAGCGAGCATTCACATTATTGAGGCAAAGGATTGGTCGGAGGTACAACGACTGGAACGAATCAAGGAAGATTCGACCAAAGAAATTGACCTTCAGCGGGGCCCTCTGTTTCGAATTCTAATTATGAGTTGCGGTGATGAAGATTACATGCTCTCGTTTACCTTCCATCATATCATTAGCGACTTCTGGTCTTTTGCGGTATTCGCCAAGGAATTTAGTGATGTTTACTCACGGTTGTCACAAGGCCAAGCATACTCGTTGCCTGCTTTGAAGGCGGAATACAGTGCATTCGTATCGGAGCAGAAATCACATCTGGAACAAGACGGGGAGCGTATGTACGCTTTTTGGAAAGAGCGGCTAGTCGAGCTGGAGCCGGTACGGCTGGGCAACCCGACTTTAACGGAGAATGGCAGCCCCCGCGGAAGGAAGATTTATTTTCAACTCCCAGCGGAGACATCCAGGCAAATTCGGGAATTAGCAAAGGATTTTGAGGTTTCCGTTTACAGCTTCCTGCTTTCTGCTTTGTTCACGGTATTTCATCAATCGCTGGGCCAGAATAATCTGGCAGTTGGAAGTCCGGCTTCGGGCAGGCTGCATCATCGTTTCATGGGAACTCTCGGATACTTTGCAAATCCGGTTGTCATCAGGAACCAAGTGGTCGCTAATGAATCGTTTCGGGATTTGGCCCAACGTGTGCATCGAGAAGTTACGGAAGGGTTGAAGCATCAGGAATATCCGTTCTTGACTATTGTGGAGCGAATGCAGGCCAGGCGTGATCAGCGCAACCCTTTGTTCAACATGATGTTTTCGATGCATTCGTCGGTATTGGCTCAGGACGATGGACTTGTAGCTGCCGCTATTGGTGTCCCGGGCACCCGTTTCGAGCTTGGAACGCTCTCTATGGAACTGCTGGATGTCGTAGATGCTGCCCCTCAATTCGATTTCACAATGACTGTGGGGAAAGTTGGCGAGGGACTTCTTGGCAGCATGGAATACGACAGCTCCTTGCTCCACGAGGAATTGGCAGAGCGGATGGCAGAGTATTTCACGCGGCTGTTGGAAAGTGCGACGGCCACCCCGGAAGAGCGGGTCGGGCGCCTGGCAATGCTGAGCGAGGCGGAAGTCCATCAGCAGACTGTGGAATGGAACCGGACGGAGCAACGGCTGCCGGACTGGAGCCTGCAAGAGCGTTTCGAGGAACAGGCGGCTCGGACGCCGGAGCGGACAGCACTTGTGTGGGGCACAACGGAGCTGACCTATGGGGAATTGAATCGGCAGGCGAATCGGCTGGCCCACCGGCTTCTATTCCTGGGTGTTGGCCCGGACAAGCTGGTCGGCATATGCCTGGAGCGGAGTCCGGAATTGGTGATTAGCATGCTGGCCGTGATCAAGGCTGGCGGTGCGTATGTGCCTGTGGACCCTGCGCTTCCACTGGAGCGGCGCAGGGATATGATGAAGCGGGCCGGACTGAAGGTACTGGTGACGCGTGAGGCTTTCACCGAAGGCGCGGATTCTAATACGGAAATGACAGTGGTCTGTGTAGACGCCGATCAGGCGGGACTGGAGACGGAGCGGGAAGAGAATCCGCAGACGCAGGCGGGTGGGGATCATCTGATGTATGTAATCTATACATCAGGATCAACCGGACTTCCGAAGGGAGCGAGCGTATACCGCCGGGGTTTTGCCAACCTGATGCAGTGGTACATCGGAGAAT
>NZ_JAELUP010000049.1 GCF_016424485.1 Paenibacillus roseus | reverse complement strand
TTTTTTACACATATTCTATATAAGTGTCTTTTTTCATTTTGATTAAAAAAATTAAATAAATTAATTCTTATAAAAATAGAAAATTAACAATTTATAAACGTCTTTTTTTTGGTAATCTACATCCATTATGTGGAATAGATGTACGTTCTTCAATTGATGTAATAATCAATTTAGCTTTCACAATTATTTTAATAATAGTTTTTAAAGCATTACGTTTACCAAAACCTGTACCCTTCATTTTAATATCATAAATATTATAACCTAAGTGCATTGCTTTTGAAATAACCTTTTCAGCAGCTGCTCCAGCCGCATACACTGTGGATTTACGAGAATTTTTAAAACCTAATGTTCCTCCTGATTCCCAAAACAAAACATTTCCTAATAAATTTGAAAATGTAATTATAGTATTATTTTTTGTACTTCTTATAAAAATGATACCCTTCTTATGTTCTCGTAATTTAACCGATATCTTTTTTTTCATAAATTTAAACTATATTATTACGTTTTTTATTCATACGACGAGCTGTATGCGCATTTCGATGCGTACGTTGACCTCGAACAGGTAACCCCAAAGTATGACGAATTCCTCGATAACTACCAATATCTATTAATAATTGAATATCTTGTAAACGATAACGTTTAACATCAATTCCCTTTTCATAATTAAATGACAGTAATTGAGATAAACTCGTAATTTTTGCTCCAGGTAAATCACCTAATCGAGTAGTAGGGCAAACACCTAATATATCACAAATTTGTAATGCGTGATGTTTATGAATTCCAAATATATTAGTTAAAGCAAATACTAATTGTTTTTTTTCATTTAAATTTGTGTAATGTAAAAACATAAAATTATTTTTTCTTACCTGTCTTAAATTTTAATTTTTCTGTAGATAATTGAATACCTTTTTGTTTATAAGCTCCAGGTTTACGCAAAGCTCGAATAGAATGAGCTAACTGAGTTAACTGATTTTTTTCTATACCAAATAAACATATTGAAGTAGCAGACTGTACATATGCACGAGCCCCTTCTGGAAGTGTTACTCCTATATCATGACTATAACCCAATTTAAAAGTTAACAATTCATTTAAATATTTTCGACCTGTTGTCATAATATTTTCAAATCCTGTTATTGCTACTCGATAACCAATACCAAAAATATCCAAATATACAAGAAATCCACGACTAACTCCAAAACATTTACTTTCTAATATACTTCTATATAAATGTAAATATGATTTTCGTGTACTCATTACTTTAATAACTATAACACGACGATTCTGATTTCTCTCTAAAAATAAGCCTACTCGGTCTATTCCAAGTAAATTTAATTTATATAAATTAAATCGCGAATAACCCAAAGGACCTATAAAATGTAAACTCCCTCCAGCTGATATAATTTTAACACTTTCAGGTACTTTTACAATACTATTATAATTATAATTAATTATTAATTTGTCCTCTTTAATTGACATATAATTTAAAATTTATTTAATTATCTTCACTGGCAACTGCATAGCACTATATAATAATGAAGCATCTTCTTTTTTTCTTACTTTAGCTATTAAATTTATTCCTATACCTTTGACACCTCGAAATATTTCATAATTACGTTGTAATTCAAAAAATAAATTAAAATTAGTTAATGTAATATCATAATTATTAAAATTCAATTTCTTCTGAGTAAAATTTCTCATTCCTCCAGCTACACTAAATATAAATTTTTCAAAA
This sequence comes from Paenibacillus roseus, assembly GCF_016424485.1. Lineage (GTDB taxonomy): Bacteria > Bacillota > Bacilli > Paenibacillales > Paenibacillaceae > Paenibacillus_D > Paenibacillus_D roseus. The sequence goes on along the minus strand of NZ_JAELUP010000049.1, from coordinate 2,643 downwards.
AACGTATACATTTTATTCTTACGTAAAGTAACGTTACAACCTATTACTTGATTTTGTCGTAATTTAAAACCTGCAATAGATTTCTTTGCTACATTATATTTAACTTTTTGACCAGTAATTAATTCTAATGCAACCATTGAAACAAAAATATTTTTTTTATCAAGAATATATTCTTTAGAAGAATTAGAACAAGTAATTTTATGAAAAGAAGGTAATTCCATTATACTAGTATAATTTTGTTTTAAAATTAAATCCGCAGTCACTCTATTTTTATAATAACATCGACTTAATGTCATAATCTTTATAATTTTTAATTAATATAGCTTCAAAAAACAAAAAAGAACAAAACTTCTAGTTTACTTTATAAAAAGTAAACTAGAAATGTTCACAAATTTTTCATAGAATATAAAAAGGTTACGATGTTTTTTCTATTTGTTCCCAAGGACTATCAAATTCAAAGAATCTGAATTCTTGCGAACATTCAATCGATTCAGTAACTACTCGTTTTTCTGAATCATCATAACGTACTTCTTTATATCCGCTTAATGGAAAATCTTTACGTAAAGGGTGACCTTGAAACCCATAATCTGTTAAAATACGTCGTAAATCTGGATGATTTGCAAAAAAAATTCCAAACATATCCCAAACTTCTCGCTCAAACCAAGCATTTCCAGAATATACTGAAGAACTTGATTCAATACTTGTCATCTCATCAACACAAGTTTTTATACGAATACGACTATTATATTGTACACTCAATAAATTATAGACAACCTCAAAACGTGCTTTTCTTGATGGATAATCTACCGCAGTTAAATCTGCACAAATTTTGTATTGAGTATTCACATGATCACGCAAAAATAATAAAAATGGAATTAAATATTCAGGATAAACATAAAAAATAATTTCATTTCTATGAACCACATGATATTGCACCCATTTTGGAACCATCTTAAGAATAGATTTTGAGAAATTTTGAATCATAACTCCTTTTATTTTGTGCTCTAAAAACCTCTTTATTTTTCATCTTTTATAAATATTTTATTGATAAAAGAATATTGGAGACGACCGGACTCGAACCGACTCTTCATGCGTGCAAAGCACATGTTCTACCAATTGAAACTACATCCCCTATTATAAAAACATAAAAATACAACTTCGGAAGAAATGGGATTCGAACCCATGGTATACATTAGATTATACGCTGATTTAGCAAACCAGTGCCTTCGGCCACTCAGCCATCCTTCCTTTTCATATATATACGTAAATTATCTTTATTACGAGTAGCAGGACTTGAACCCGCAAGATCTCTCGATCACTGAGCCTAAATCAATCGTGTCTACCAATTTCACCATACTCGCATAAAAATGGGCTATAGAGGACTCGAACCACTAACCGCCTCGTTGTAAGCGAGATGCTCTACCAATTGAGCTAATAACCCTAAATTCGGAAAAAAGAGGATTCGAACCCCTGGTATTCTTTCAAATACGCTGGTTTTCAAGACCAGTTCCTTCGACCACTCAGACATTTTTCCTTCAAATATTATAAAATATTGTCTAGAGGTGGATTTGAACCACCGACACAAAGATTTTCAGTCTTTTGCTCTACCCCTGAGCTATCTAAACAGATAAATTTTTTATAGACACAACTGGGATGAAAGGATTCGAACCTTTGAATGTCGGATTCAAATTCCGATGCCTTACCACTTGGCTACATCCCAAATAGATCATTTAAAATTATAGAAAATGTTATTCAACATAAACAAATAATTTTAAAAAATCTAAATATTACATTTAATTAATGAAGGACGATTGATTCATTAATATAAATACAAACTAAAATAGTAAATACGTAAGCTTGTAAACAAGCAACTCCAATTTCTAATCCTGTTAATGCAAAAACAACAACAAAAGGAATTACTGAAGCTACTGCTAAAATACCTCCAACAGATAACATAGTCCAAGCAAATCCACTTAAAATTTTTACTAAAGTATGCCCTGCCATCATATTAGCGAATAAACGCACACCTAAACTAATTGCTCTAAAAGAATAAGATATTAATTCTAAAACAACTAATAAAGGAGCTAAAGCTAATGGCGCTCCTTTTGGTAAAAATAAACTAAAGAAATGTAAACCATGATTATAAAAACCTATTAGTGTTATACCAATAAACATAGAAATAGATAAACCAAAAGTAACTGCAAAATGAGAAGTTGCAGTAAAACTATAAGGGATCATTCCTATTAAATTTGTAAACAATAAAAAGATAAATAATGTAAATATTATTGGAAAATATTGTTGACCTTTTACACTAGTTATTTGTTCTTGAACTAATCCAACTACGAATTCATATATTAATTCAACAACTGATTGCCATCTACGAGGTATTAAGAAACCTCCATTCGTCGTTACTGCACTAAATAAAGTAATTGCTATACTTATTGCAAGTAAAATATATAATGACGAATTTGTAAATGAAAAATATAAATTCCCTATTTTAACCGGAATTATACTAATTATAGTAAATTGTTCTAAAGGTGAGTAAATCATAAATCAAATTTTATTTTCACTTTTCTAATATAATAAAAATAATTTTCTATTATATCTATATAAAAAACATTAATTCATTCATTCAAAATATTA
>NZ_JAELUP010000048.1 GCF_016424485.1 Paenibacillus roseus | reverse complement strand
GTATGCCTGCACCTTTATTTCGATGTTATGAAATTATCAGAGCTAATCATATACGCTTTTGATACATTTGTCTATACGTCCTATCAGCTGTGTTGTTATTCGGTGATAATGTCATCCTATAACTGTTCTGAGATCATGTCACTATGGGACAGGAGACAATCACATTGACGGACGCAGAGATGAAAAAAGTACTCGTTGTGGAAAAAATCTTAGATGGATATCTGACAAATGTGGAAGGGGGAGCAGCCGGAGTTGCTCATCAGAACAGAGGCAGAAAGCCCGTTCATGCTTTAGAGGATAACCTAAAGGAGCAGGTAGCCCAGTTGTACACAACCAAATATCACGGCAGCAACAGTTGTCATTTCGCCAAACTACTCGAAGAATATGAATTCATTACACTTAGCAGTTCGAGTGCTGGGTGGATTCTGCTGAAGTGTGGGATGAGCAAGCTAAGCAACGACGGCGTAGCAAGGCTCATTAGCCGCGCAAACGTAAACCTCAAACAGATATGCTCTGGCAGATCGATGCGACGCCCTATGCATGGCTTGAGGATCGTGCCCTGCCTTTGCTTTACATGCAGCCATCGGTGATGCCACAGGTACGGTCGTTGGAGCGGTCTTTCGCAAGACGGAATGCCGGGAAGGTTACTCACTTGTCCTGCAACAGGGAATCGCCACATACGGCGTGCCGCTTGGGCTTATGCAGGGACCACCACACCATCTTCCGTTCACCGAACGAAGAATACGACCGTAGAGGTTCGTGAAACGTTAGAAGGCAACCTCATTCTCTGGAATCAAGGTCAAGCCTTAGAGCTTAAAGAAACGGAAAACATGCAACGTGTAAAGGATACAAAAAAGGCGAGTTCTGCGCAGCCACGCAAACCCGCCGCAAGCCATCCTTGGAGGGCTTGAAACACGAAACACTCTCAGAATAACACAAAAACCAAAACAGTCCAAGCCCCTTAAAACGGGGATCGGACTGTGCAATAAGTTACATTTTCTCATATAATTTACAATTATCGAAAGAATATTATCAGTGTACAACATCAATGCGGTAATAGAGAACCGAAAAATGCAGTAGTTTAATAGCTACGTCAATAATCTTAGAAATTAATATTATATAGTATTTTGTACATATGTAATGTCAGTCCTTACGTGTGGTTCAAGTTTAGTCCAAAATTGACGGCATTTCTGGATTACGCAAAAGCTCAAACATTAACTTGATTTGCTCCAATGTATTCCGCTCAGTCGATAGTTCGGGCAATTCGTCCTCGCCAAAAAAATCAACTGCTGTAGTTTCAAGGCCACCATGCTTTGTCCCGCCTATTATTTCACATCTTATAAAAACTTTATAAACATGATATAACTCTGGAGGATGATTGTAAAACTTTTTGTCCAAAAGCCCGAGCAGCTTAACTGGTTTAACGATTAAACCAGCTTCCTCGCTGATCTCTTTCGTTACAACCTCAGATGCAGAAAAGCCAATATCTGCCCAACCACCTGGCAATGCCCATTTACCGTCTATAGCTTCTTTTACTAGCAGCAATTTTTCGTTTTTAAAAACGACACCTCGCACATCTACTTTGGGGGTCGCATAACCCGTTTCATTTGCAAATAACAACTTAATCTTTTCTTCAGGTACATCTGTACAAGTGCTAACAATATTGATTCCCAAAGCCATCAACTGCTCATATCTTTCGCGATCGTAAACGTCTTTGGTATAAGTTAATCCAGTCTGAGCTATTGCTTGTATCTGTTTTGCCCATTCCAGCCATTTCACGCTCATTCAACAAACCCTTCTTCCACAATATAGTTAAGAAACCTATTAAAAAAGATGGTTTATTTTTAATTGCTAGACAAGATAACAATTGCTCGATTTTCACTACCTGTAAAAAATGGATCAAAGCCGATAGTAGCGGTTGACCAATTTAATTAGTTGTTGAAAGTCTTACCCACAACAAAAGTGCAACGGACAAATGCACATTTAGTATATCAGCGAAATGCTTAGATTACCAGAGCTTCATCCTCATAAAATGGCCTCGATCTCATGGATAACCATGAAGTTCAGCTGGAGGCCTTCAGACGAAACAACAACGTAAAATTCGGCACCTGAGTGCTTTTAGAAAAAAGAGTTATTTACATATTCCTCCCATTCGTTTGGCCTACACGCGATGTCGCATCAGCTTCGTTTGGGCGTGTGGTTTTGTGTTTATTGTATACTGACAAGTGCCGAATATTGCAGCGTAAAAATGCTCAAGTAACGGCAAAGAAAAAGAGACACTTGCCAGCACTCTATTATCCTCCTATCGTTAGGTTTGCGACAACTTGACGAAAGAGACTGAAAGGAATGCTGAAAATGCCTCAACAAGAGTATATCAAATTTCTACGGGAATCAGAAGGACTTTTCGTGAGCGACATCTCTAGACAGGTAGGCGTTCACTGGCGAACAGCCAAGCGATAATTGCGGATCAGGGCAATTGGAACGAACAACTTGGCAAACGTAAGAGTAGCAGCCCGGTGATGGGGCCGTATAGGGAGATCGTGGATACCTGGCTGGAAGAGGATCAACTTCTGCCGCGTAAGCAGCGTCACACCGGCGTTCGGATCTTCCAACGCCTGCAAGCGGAGCATGCGTTTACCGGCGGACAGCGAACGGTCCTCTCCTACGTCAAGCAGCAAAAGAGCAGAATGGCACTGGATAGCGCGAAAACGTATGAGCGGCTGGAGTATCCACCCGGGGAGGCGCAAGTGGACTTTACGACGATTCAGGTCAGTCGTGATCAGCACCTCATGACGTACAAACTGCTCGTACTCTCCTTTCCTTACAGCAACGGGTCGTTCGTCTATCCGATACCAGCGGAGAAACAGGAATGCTTTCTCGAGGAGATGAAGCAGTGCTTCCAAGAGATGGGCGGTGTTCCGCAAGTCTTCGCCAACTTGCTCAGAAAGCCGCGCAGCATCAACCACTCGTAGCTCATCCGGATGCTACCAGAGGCGGTGTAAGTTTATGCCAGGCGTTGCCGACTTTGCCTTGCGCAAGGAGCGGCTACAAGCACTCATGCATTGGTGCGACGTCTACCCGATCGCCCAATTTGGGATGAAGTGGGCTATGTCCCGTTTAACCAAACGGGCTTAGAGTTGTTATTTAATATGATCGCCGATTGTTACGAACAGCAAAGTGTGATCGTCACATCTAATCTGGAATTCGGTCAATGGACCTCCATTTTCGGAGATACGAAGCTGACGTCAGCCTTGGTGGATCGCCTTGTGCATCACGCGCATATTCTTTCATTCACGGGCGAAAGTTTCCGATTGAAGCAAGCGATGGAACGTATTCCGCAGTAAAATTACACTGGCAGGTAGCCTCGGCATTTTTAGCAGCAAATTTAAGCATTTTTCGCTTGCAAAAAACAGTTTTGTTGGCCCCAAACAGCAGTACAGTCAAGCATACCGTTAGCAAACGCCGGAACAGACACTCCGCTCCACAGCGGCCTATCGCATAAGAATGCAAGAAGCTACCCATACGATTATTGAACCCAACTATTCCTCCAATTCAATCACCCAAATTGACGCACGAGTTCTTTGAAACTAACTTTTTATATCGTAAATGACTGCCGTTTTTTTGATTTTGACTTTTGGGACGAACGAAATTGAATAATCCATATTAATGACAATTGCGACATGAGTACAAAAATCAATACTAAAACGATCCAAGAGTCCTCCATATTGTCCACCAGCATTAAAAATAATATTAAAGAGGTCATCTTTCCGGTATTTAGAAATATTTCATACATCACTATAGATTCAACAAGAAGCTTTCCTTTTAGAGGCAGTTTGCTAATCGTATTATAATTATGATTGGAATAAGTATTTTGTTGGAGCGGGACAAATATGAAATATAAAATTAAAAATATAATGATTACAATATTATTTGACCAAAATATTAAAAGCAAAGAAATGATTGC
>NZ_JAELUP010000047.1 GCF_016424485.1 Paenibacillus roseus | reverse complement strand
TGTTACTCCTTTAAAAAGATTAATTTTCAAAATAAAATCAGATTCTCGCTCATTTAAATAGTTAAAATTATAATCCCTTAAATTATTTATATGTTCTAAATAATATAATTTTTTATAATGAAGATCTAAATTTTGATTAGGACTTACTTTAGTTTGTTTTGCACTAAAAAAAGTATATTCAAGTTCAAATAAAAATCTTCGATAAAGACTAAAATAATCTACAAAAAAAGCTAACATAAAATCTTTATATTCTCTAATAACTTCAGGATCTAAAACTTCAAAAGCTAATAATTTGCGTTGAGTTATATCAGCATATATTGCACGTCTTTCTTGGGCTGAATCATAATAAATGGAATCGTTAAATAATATTGGATTTTTTGCAAAAAAAGAACCTTTTCGTTTTTTAAGTTCTTCTACAAAAGGATCTTTTTGAACCCATTGCATTAAATATGTCATTTTTCTTACAAGTAAAGCTTCACGAATATCCGTCCAAAAATCATATAATTTAATGATTGGTTGTTTAATAAAGTAATAACCTAAAATTCCAGGAATTTTAAATTTCCAATTAGTTAAAATGGGTTCAAATATTTCATCACGAAGGTAATCTGATTCTAATCTTTTTAAAAAATTAAAATGTTTATAAGGGTTTCCTTGCTTATCAATAGGTTCGTGACGCATGCGGCCTCCTCTAATCTTGGTAAAAATTTTTAATCTTTTACGCTCTCTAAAATGTTTATTATCAATCAGAATTATACCATTTAAAGGGGAGAACAGACGAGGAGCTGGTAAACTTTGAAAAAGATCACGTAATTTAAATGATAATGTAACTACAATTGGAGAATATCCTCGTTCTTGAAGTACTAATTTTTTTAGAGGATTAGGTTTACAATAATCTTCGAGTCTACGTCTACTATATGTATTTGATTTTCTATATGGATAATAATTAGTTTTTGTTAATTCTTTAAGCTTAGTTACTGTATTTTCTCTTTGACTACTTAATTTGTCAAAATAAACGGGATCTATAAACATAAAAATACTTCTTAATTTATGTAAAAAGCGTTCTCTGTAATTTGCTCCAATAAATTCAAAACCTCTTTTTTTAAAATTTAAACGACGATCTGCTTCTACTTCATCTTGTTCTCGTATACCTTCTTTTAAAGCTGCATTTAAAGATTGCATTAATGCACGATTAGGGTCTACGTGCTTATTTTTTATTCTTTCTTCTAATTCTGCTATTTCACGGTCTGTTTTTAAAATAAGATCACTTTCTAATTTTTCTTGATTAATTGTGTTTGTAAATTCTTTTTTAGATGTATTCAATTTTTTGGTTTGTAGAGATACAAGTGGTTTTCGTTTAAGAGAAGGTTTAAAAGCACGAAGAGCTTGTGTATTATCTTCTTTTTTAAATTCTTTGATGTTAGCATCAAATTTCTCCGTAGTTATTGCAACCGAAGGTTTTTTTTTTATTTCTTTTCCATATTCGTCAAAAAGTTCTGTTGTATCAATTCGATAATTTACTTTTTCAGTTACCATTTTTTTTTCGTATTCTTTACTTAATTCTGAAAGTCTAGATCTATAAAAATTTCGACCTACTCTTGCATTTTTTACAAGTTTAAATTCAATAAATTTTCTTTTTATTTTTGGATTTATACAATTGTTATAAAAATATTTTAAATCATTTATTGTTAATATTTTACTAAGAAAATAAAATCCTACACTTTTAAAATAATTAGTTTGTTGTTCATCTCTTATAGCTTTTAGTTCGTCAGAAATATAAGGATAATCATCTTCTTCCATACCAAAGGTACGAATTTCTACATCCTCAAAAGAGTCTGTTATATCATATAAAGTGGATAAAGAAAGTGTAGTATATCGTAATACATCAAAAGGATTTTTACTTACATTATAAAAAGGTATCAATTCCCAATTAACCCATTTTGTTAAAGTACCTTTATACAGTAATTCTTCAGCTGCCAAAGGATAAAATCCAACATTATAATTATCATTTTTTATTGCAAAACTAAGAAGAAGATTCTCAATTTTTTTATTAAAAGGAAGTCCCCATAATGGTTTATTTTCTGTTTTAGCAATATTTCTAAATAATGATTGAATCAACTGTATTCGTAATCTTTTAAAAGGATTAATTTGACTCATATGGTGTCCAATCTTTTTTAAAATAAAATCCGAATCTTGTAATAAAGTAGCTATTTTAGTTATTTTTGGAGTCTCCTTATAAAGAGTCCAAAAATAGTTTGACATTTTAGTTTCAAGATCACCTGCTAGTGTATTAAGTACTAAATCAGAAGAGAAATAGCGTAACTTTTTAAATAAAGCACCTTCTTCTTCTTCATCTAAAAGAACATTTTGCATCATTTCAACAAATGTATAATGATAATCTTGAGCATTCATAAGAACCCCAGGTCTATAATCAAACATCTCTTGATTATATGCATTGGTAAGAGTAAGTGATGGTGCGTGTATATATCGCCCATGTCCTGGAAAATTCGTTTTAAGACCTAATCCTTCAATTAAAAATTGATAAATATTATGATATATAGGAGTAACAAAACTTGGTATATAGGGATCAAAGGCAGTACTATATAAGGCATTATCTCGTGGAACCAGACCTAAAGGATGAAAAATAAAATGTTCAATAGGTGAAGATAATAAAAAAAAGAAACTGTATGTAAATAAACTGATAGTTGCTATATTACGAAGTATTGGACTATATTGACGATGAATATAATATTTAGGTACGCCAAAAATGGTTTTACCTTCATATTTTTTACTTAATTTTTTCATTTTTATGAAAAAACTATTAGTCATGTTCTCTATAATTTCTTTATTTTTTTCTGGCTCTTTTTCTAAAATTCTATATTTATTTTCTAATTCATTTTTTAATACTGTAGTAAGATGTCCCATAACCATACGACCGTTTAATAAGCGTTGAATATACATTAAGAAAGATCGTCTTATATAATATATATAATAGAAAAAAGCAGCATATGTTAATGAAAATGTTAAAATTAAACCAAAGTAAGTTCCACAAGAATTTGTTATATAAGACTCTAATGAAGTAGCGGGTGAAATACTTCTAAGAACAGGAAAAATAGAAGGTTGTTGAAATATAGCTAAGAAAATTCCAATAATAAATTCACGAGATATATATGTTTTTTTATTTCTTAAGTGATATAAAATCTCAGAAATAGCTGTCTTTTCAGAATAATTCTCTGACACTTCATCAAGAAAATTATCATCATATGTATGCATTACATATGCACCTTTAACAGCTTTTCCTGTAAAAGTCTTATTTTCAGGTACCCAAAAAAAAGCTTCATCTGTTTTTACTTTAAGTCCTAAATAAAGATAAAACATGGGTAAAAACCACATGTTTAAAAAATCCCAACAATTTAAAAATATATAAATAGAAGGTGACTTAAACATAATTACAAGATGAAACGAAGTTATGGAAATAAATGAACCTATATAAAATCCCATTAAAACAGGTGTAGTTTTATTATATCCATCTAAAAAAAAATCTCGTAATATATAAAGAGAAAGAGGTATAAAATTTGACAAAAAATAAACAGACCCTACAATTCCATAAAAAAAAGAGATAATAAAATTAACTAGTATATTTTGCTTTAAAGTAAAAGCATTTTGTTTTATCCATATAATATTTCTTACATCTGAAATAGAACTTTTTAT
>NZ_JAELUP010000046.1 GCF_016424485.1 Paenibacillus roseus | reverse complement strand
TGTGCGGGGCCGGTAAACCTTTAAGGATTCCGCTCATCGCCGCTAGGGCTAGACCGGCAAACGATGCCGGATGCAAGGGGGGCGGGCGGGGGTTCAAGGTACTTTGTACAAGGAAAGGAGGGATTCGTTATTAAAGCAAAATTAAAGAAATTTTTCGATGAAAAGCAGCTTCCAGAAAATATCTTCATCGTTGAAAAAGACCAGCTTACTCATGTTATCGACTTTGATACTCTAATTGATCTGATCGTAAATGTAGCTCCAGAAAATGAGCAAGCCGTCATTTGGAACATGATCAGCAAGATTGATTTTTTAAACGGAGATATTTCACATTATTTGAACCATCTGGCCACAGCGTATATTATGGAAAATTTTTGAGAGAGAGTGATCGATATTGAAGAAAACTGTATTCCGTCAGGCAATAAAAGTTCTAAGACGAGTGTTGGACGAGAATTTCACAAAAGAAGAACAAGCACTTTTGGAATGGAAACCCGCTATTAAGACAGATGCCACGTTGCAATGGCGTTTCATTTTCAAAGGGGACGGAAAGCTTCGAACCTATACTTATATTCGCTCTGTGAATAATGTTGTTATTAGGAGGATTGATTAAATGAAAGTCATTAAAGAAACGGCCGCTGCAACAGCACAGAAAATTGAAACGATTTTGGAGAAAATTTTCCCTGAAATTGAGTTTTCCGTTAGTCATGAAAAGGGATCATTAGTTACTGTGAATTGGGAAGACGGCCCGCTTACTTCGGATATACAGCAAATCCTCGATCAATTCAGATTTGAATACGAATGGTTTGGCCAGCGTTACATTGGCGCAAAGCATATCTATGGATATCGGCATTTGAGTGATCGGCTCCAAGGATTGTTGCAGCAGACAGGATTAGTTGACCAAGAAGCTGCAGAAAGGCAGCTTATAGAAAACGGCATAATTCAGGCAACTCTACCACAGGAATGGCGTCCCGAGGAAACAGAGAACCAGCCAAAAGGGAGAGTGTTTGCCTTCCCGACCCGAATTATTCATGCCAGGCTGATCGAGGATCTGAGCGCCTCGATGACACCGGAACAAAAATTGAAGTTTCAGTTAATACAGCAGTTTGTCAGTCTTGATCAGGTTGCTGACTATCTGAATGACATGACGATAGACGAAATGTTCCGGATAGTCGCAGAGCAATTATACTTGGAATAGAGGGTGCGGTAATGGAAAAGGAATTCAAGAACGTGAAGCAAGGGTTGGAGGAGATTCAGTCGGACATAGAGCGACTGAGGGCAGACATGGTAAGTAATGCTGTAAGACTTGGAGTATTGGATCATTTAGTCTTAGCGAAATCGGAGCAGTTGGATATTCTAATTGTTAAATATATGTTAGAAAAAAATAAAAAGCCGACCGAGTAATCGACTTTTTAAGAGGCGAGAAATTTTACCACAACCGCTCGCCTCTCCATTTTATCATAAAATAATAAATAAGGGGAGATTCGAATGTTTATACCTTTGTGGAATGCCATTTTGGGTTCGTTTGTTGTAATTGGTTTAATTGGTGTTTGTCTATATAATCTGTATGACCTTAATAAAGAAGAAATGGCTATGAAAGAGGAAGTAATAAACGAAAAGCAGCCTGAAAGGGTTTTTATCTACAATATGAACATTTCTCGTCGTCATCAACTCGTCGTTCAGGAGCGGCCGCGGTATTTACAACGTGAAGAAGTGGGTCAATTGGGTGAAGGAGTTTTAAAATGAGCGCAATAAACAATGTTGCAACATGTGCTGTATGTGGACTTAATTACCCTGAAAAAGATGTAAATATGGTGGATTATGATGAAGATGTATGTACGAGGTGTGAGCCATCGTACTCCTGGACGAATTGTATCATCAATCCAGGAGAAGGAGGTATCTTCAACAATAAATTAAATAAATAAAATCCGAATACCCAAATAAAACAACAATTTGTTTGTTGGGATTATAAAAGTGCTTTATTGTGATATAATAAAGGTAAGAAAAAACACCTTACTCAAGGCGGTGGAACAATATGTTTGGAAACATGGATCGCTCCCTTCAGGAGGCGAAAGCAAGTTTGGAAATTGAAGGTATGAAGATGCCGGTCGGTAGTGAAAATCTAATCAAAATGAAACTAAACGGGGATATCAGTCAGAAAGAGTTTATAAAGCGAGCTGCAGAGATGGCACGGTCCACGCTTGTGGTCAATCGGTGAGTAAATATATTTATCCCGGTACAGAGACTTTGAAAAATCTTGCCGGGATTCGAGATCCAGCAGAATTATCCCGCTATGAAAGTATCGTCACTACTGCGCGATTGGCGGAAATTCAGGAAACACCGATTCATGGCAATTTTGATTTAAAGCATCTGCAGGAGATCCACCACTATATATTTCAAGATGTGTACCACTTTTCGGGGCGAATCCGGACAGAAAATATCGCTAAAGATACTTTCCGATTCGCTCCGATGCAATTTATTGAATCCGCCAGCAAAGAATTATTTGAAAAATTACGTCTGGAGAGGTATTTGACGGAATTGCCTCCCGATGTATTTTCAGAACGTGCAGCTCACTATATGGCTGAAATTAATGTCCTTCATCCTTTCCGGGAAGGAAATGGCCGGTCAACCAGGGAGTTTATGCGTCAACTCTCCAAACAAGCGGGCTACGAATTGGAATGGTCCCGAGTCGATCCGCGACGAGCATTCCAGGCTTCGGTCAAATCTGTAACTGATACCGCAGATTTAACCCAAGTTATTCGAGACGCAATAAGAGAAGCCGACCCCGCTCTATTGAAAGACTTGCTAAAGCAAATTGAAGGGATGCCTTCTATACATAATTCTGTGTTATTTAATCAAGAAATACTCAATCGTAACGTTCTTTCCTATAAATTTTCGAAATCATCCAGAATATTAGAGGTTAACTTGCAAGGAATTCCGGATAAGATTGTTATTCAAATGTTTCAAGCGCCACACTTTCCACAGGTTTTAAAGGAGCAGCTAATTGATCAGGCGGTATTAGGACTTGATTCTAATCAAATAAGCCTGGATTTTCAAAAATGAAGTAAGACAATAAGCTTCCCATTAGGGAAGCTTTTTTGTTATCCGGAAGAAAGGACTTTCTTGGCCAAGTGCGTTGGAAACATCCTGGAAAGGAGAATCCCGTTACTACCACAGCATATCTGGAAGCAGGGAGTCGAAGAGATCCGCAGCGGCCTGCGGCCATAGCGCCCGGCGTTCGTCGCTGGCTGCTGCAGGAGGACGGTTCTTCCGGAGAGGAAACAGCAAATCGTCCCTGAAATCAGGCGGACGGGGAGCTGGCATGAAAGGTGGCCATCCGGATCAGGCAAAGGAGAAACCTGGTCCTGCTGGAGCCGTATCCGAAGCAGGCAGTCGAAGAGATTCGCAGCGGGCATTAGGTAGCCTTCCTATCGGAAGCCTTTGATTTTATTACCCCTTGTATTTAAACCCATGCACCGCCAACTTATCACTCCGAGCCTATGATCATGCAAGGCCGCTGGCGCGCCGCTTCGCGGTGGCCAACAAAAAGAACCGGCATCCGGATAGTGCTTTCCCGGCGCACGGTTCTTTTTGTTGGCCAGCCTTGCATGATCGGCTCTCCATGATGCGTCTCTGGTGCAAGGGATACTTAAAAACCAAGGGAGAAGATCCAATATGAAAATTTCTAAAGAACAATTTATTCAATTTGTCCATGCATTTGAAGATCAAAATCAATTTGAATATGACGATACAGCGCTGCTGCAGCCGAATGAGAATCAAATCGTTTACCATGCTACGTATCGAGATGAGAGCAATTATAAGTCCGATGTTAAATTTTCATTGGATGTCCCTTCCGGAGAAGTCAATTGGGAAGTGGCTTATGGGTGGAATGACGCTTATGAGGAAATAGATGCTTTATACCATCAAATGTTTGGCCGTTCTGAAATGAAGGATGTTTTGACTAATAACAATGAGGCTCAACATGTCTATAGAGTTTTAATGAATCTAGGTCTTGCAGTCAGCAAAGCGGAACAGGGAAGAATTCCATTTTCGTCGGTTTTTTATTCCATTCCAATCCGTGATTGTCTTCCGGAGCATACGATTCTCGCTACCACATGGCATATTGACGATATTCGCGAATACTTCCCGGAGGATTCTTCTGATGACCATTTATTCGAGAAACTACGGGAGATGGAGAAAGCAATAACGGATGCGTCTGTTGCAGCCGGTTGGGAAGTCATTCAACTGATGAGTAAAGAAGAATAAACGAATTGTGGGGGAAGCATACGAGTTTTAGATTTCGATGAAGTAGGCAACAATACTTGAGTTCATGGAGACTCAAGTATTGTTGTAGGTATAACCGCATTGGCATTAGGTGGGCAAGCTATTTCATTCCTTATTCCATAAGATATGCGAACTTATGTATTATCTGGAGTTGTCACATCGATTTGATATTGCCATTGATAACTCTCGTCATTTTTCTCGTTCCACAGCTTTATGAGTTCGAGAATGTTGTTTTGACCTTCTTCTTGGGAGCCAACATAGAGCGCCGGAACCCAACCTCCGTGATCGTTAGGATCATCTTTCTCTCCAGGACGAAGTTTTTCCCGACAGTTGGCACAATAACTATCATTATCTATACCTAAATAGTGTACAGTTTCAAACACTTTGAAGTCTCGAAAACAATTTCCACAATTTTTTCTTCCTGCTATTCTTCTAATCATGCTTGTTCAACCTCCATTTGTTTTATTTTTCCAATTCCTGACGAATTGCTCTTTGCAAGACTTGAGAGAAATTAATGCCTGCTTCCTCCGCCGCTTCATTAAGTTCTTCCGGAATGGTCAGTGTTTTTTTCTTATACGTAATCTTTTTATCCATCTTCAATTGCACAATAATGGTCCGCTGATGCTCACTCACCTCGACCGCATGCAGCGGTGTTGGCTCCGGCAATTTCTCCTGGTCGGCAATACGGCTATCTATTGTTAGTTTTAAGACTTCGTGCGCCCTTCTGATCGCCTGTGCCTCGTTATTCGCTTGGGACAGGGCCTCTTCTAAATCCGGGAATATTATGCCAATGTGTTTGCCTGAAAAATCAAGGATTGCAGGGTAAACATAGTTCCTTTTCACTGAAATACTCCTTTCACATAAGCGGTTTGCTTATTTATATTATACACGTATTGGTACGTATTTAAACCTGTTTTTTTATAGAAGTAAATAGAATCGGGCTGATGCTACAGGCTCTAAGGGGAAAGTGCCCCCCTAAGAGTCTGTACGCACCGCTGTGAGGTTACTCCAGTCGATAACCAGAGCGCCTACACCGGGCAACAACCTCCCGGTCAAGGCGCTCTAGGTTCCTGGCTTTCGTTTTACACCTCACACGGAGCTGCAGATCAAAACCACCTTTATGGAAACCTTCTTCCCGATGGTCAGAAGCTGCGGCCCCTGTTCGGCTCCGTTGCCACTTTTGGGCACTCTACCATAGCCCGCCTGCAGGTCAAGGGGTGCGCTACGCCGCTTCGGTAAATGCTCCCTTCGGTTGGTCGGTCCGCTTGATCTTCGAGCCCCTTGACCAGCAGAGCCATCTACCCACCAAACGCCGGACAACCCGCCGGCGCCCGTGGCCCCTTAGATGGCGATTGGGCCAAGCTGTGTATTCACACGGTATGGTCTTCGCAGCCTGTGGCAAGTTTTTACTGGCCGCAGATTACAACAAGGGAGAAAACAGATATGAAACTAAATGATACCGAAAGACAGGCGCTTCAACTTTTAGCTCAAGCATGCCATCAATTAAGAAAATGTGACAATGAGGAATTATTCGAACAGTTAAGTGAGTTAGGATTACTTCCACTTCGTGATTTTGACGAAGCTGAAGCAGAGTGCTTGTTTCTTTTAAAGGAGACGTCCCATGAAGAGTAAACGACTGAACGGCATCCACCAAGAATTTTTAACCATTTTTAAGTCACTTACAAATAGAAATTCAAGTTGGAGAGTCTGGTCAGATTTCATAGAGCTGACTGCAATATCAATTTCAAATGGTATTGATCCAGTGAGATACCAGGAGCGAGAACGCAGGTATATGGAAGTTATTAAGCATTACAGTGATGATGAAGCCCAACAATTCGCGAGGCTTTTAGCCATGATTGTTCAGGCATTGGAAGCGGATCCGGAGCAAGACTTTTTGGGTGAAATCTTCATGAGTTTGGAGCTTTGGAACCACTGGAAAGGACAGTATTTTACCCCTTATTATCTGAGCCGACTTATGGCGCAGCTTCAAATTGGCCAGATTCATGAAAAGATTGAGAAAAGGGGCTTCATCAGTGTGAATGATTGTGCATGCGGAGCCGGAGCCATGCTTATCGCCTTTGCGAACGAAGCCAAAAAGGTCAACGTGAACTACCAAAAGCAGGTACTATTTGTTGCACAGGATATTGACCAAACCGCTGCTTTAATGTGCTACATCCAGTTGTCATTACTAGGTTGCCCTGGTTACGTCATTATTGGGAATACACTTACGGAGCCGCCAACAGAGCCTTTAAACTCCAGCATGAACGTTTGGTATACGCCATTCTATATGATAGGCCGCTGGAAATAGCGTGAACAGAAAGATAAAGCTGTGTAAGCCTTGCTGCGGAGCTACTTTCAGGCCAGCGTGCACCAGGATAGGAACGGTCAGGCGAAGATATTCGCAGCGACCTGCAGGTGTAGTGCTTGTCGAACGCTGCCAAGCATAATATAGAGAAAAATCCCCTGTGAGGAAACACCTCCAGGGGATTTTCATAGTTTCAATCCACGCACTATATAAGTGCGATGCGAGCTTTAGGTTTCGATGATGTAGCCAACAATACTTGAGTCCGCATGAACTCAAGTATTGTTGTAGGTATACCGCATAGAAATTATAGCAAATTGATATTTGATGGGCAAGCACCATTTTAAGTGCGAGTTGTCACATCGATCTGATATCCATACTCCGCAATCTTTTCTGCCTGCTATTATACACGTATTTAAACATGTTTTAAGAAACAAGAGCCAGGAGAAGAAAAGAGCCCCGGAAAAGGAAACCTTCCTCCCTTTGGTCGGAAGCCAGAACAAAGGCCCGTCCCATCCCAGGCAGTATAGCGAGGCCGCAAGGCACGTATTCCGTCATCAAGACATCCGTCCAACTGCA
>NZ_JAELUP010000045.1 GCF_016424485.1 Paenibacillus roseus | reverse complement strand
AATTAAAAATAATACAATAATAGAAAAAGAAATCTTCCAAGAAAATTTCTAAATTTTGTTTTAAAATTAAAATAATTTTATTAATAATAAAAAAACTTGTACCGTAAACCGACACAGGTGGGAAAGTAGAATATACTAAGGGGCGCGAGAAAATTCTCTTTAAGGAACTCGGCAAAATAGCTCTGTAACTTCGGGAGAAAGAGTACCTTTTTATAAGGTCGCAGTGAAGAGGCTCGATCAACTGTTTAACAAAAACACAAGTTTCCGCGAAGTCATAAAGACAATGTATGGGAGCTGACGCCTGCCCAGTGCCAGTTGGTTAATTATAGGAGTTAAAAAAAATAATTTTTGAAGCTCTTAGACAAAGCCTTGGTGAACGGCGGCTGTAACTATGACAGTCCTAAGGTAGCGAAATTCCTTGTCAGGTAAGTTCTGACCCGCACGAATGGCGTAATGAATCGAGCACTGTCTCAAAGAGAATCTCGGTGAAATAGACATATCCGTGAAGATGCGGATTACTTACACCAGGACAATAAGACCCTAGAAGCTTTACTATAGTTTGAAATTGTACAATATTTTGAAATATATAGTTTATGTGGGAGATTTTAACCTAAAATATGGTAATCTTAAGTGAAAGACCACTTTTTTCTGAAAGACGGTACTTAAAATATACCTTTAAACAGGATATTTGACAGTTTTTGATGGGTAGTTTACCTGGGGCAGGTGCCTCCTAAAAGGTAACGGAGGTATACAAAGGTTCATTTAAACTGTTTGGAAATCAGTGGCGAAGTATAAAGGCATAAATGGGCTTGATTATAAGACTTAAAAGTCGAGTAAGGACGAAAGTCTGTCTTAATGATCCGATATTCCTATGTGGAAAGGTTATCGCTCATTTGATAAGAGTTACTCTAGGGATAACAGGCTGATCTTCCCCAAGAGTCCATATCGACGGGAAGGTTTGGCACCTCGATGTCGGCTCATCGCATCCTGGGGCGGTAGGTGGTCCCAAGGGTTGGGCTGTTCGCCCATTAAAGCGGTACGTGAGCTGGGTTTAGAACGTCGTAAGACAGTTTGGTTCATATCCGGTGTAAGCTTTAGAACATTGAAAGACATCTTTAATAGTACGAGAGGACTTTAAAGGATATACCTCTGGTCTACCAGTTCTTATGCCAATAGGAAACGCTGGGTAGCTACGTATAGAACTCAGAATCACTGAATGCATCTAAGTGAGAAAGAGATCTTAAGATAGATGTTCTCTAAAAAATTTTAGAAAGATTATCTAATAAATAGGTATAACGTATAAGATTTGTAAAAATTTAAGCGGATATATACTAATAAATTAAAAGTTTTTGATCTAAAAAGATTATTTTTAAATAATGGGGTTTCTATGAGTATTTCTTAATTATATGGTACCACCTTAAACCTTTCCGAACTAAGAAGTGAAACATATAAAAGATGACGATACTATAAGGGAGGCCTTATGGGAAAATAATTGAATGCTCTAGAATATTTTTAATTTTGATTAAAGCCTACTTAGCTCAGAAGGTCAGAGCTTCTGTCTCATGTGCAGAGTGTCGCTGGTTCGATTCCAGCAGTAGGTAATATTAAATAAAAAGAATTAATTTAATATTAAATAAGAAACAAAATAATAATTTAAGGGCGAATGACGGGAATCGAACCCGCGATCATGGAACCACAATCCAATGCCTTACCACTTGGCTACATCCACCATTTGAGAAGCGAGAAGCCCCCATCGTCTAGAGGCCCAGGACATTTCCCTTTCACGGAAAAAACGGGGATTCGAATTCCCCTGGGGGTATTTCTCGAAAAGAAAACCTGCTTTTTTAAATTATGACAAAAAATTCACTAAAAATTATTTCAAAATTAAAAAACAATAATATTTCTTTTTTTACAAAGAAAAAACTAGGAAATAAAAAACAAACAATTCAAAAATCTATAAAATCTTTGCATAGATCTTATATAGATCGAAAAAAGCGAAAAATCTTTTTTAACAAATTATGGCTTGTACGTTTAAATGGCTTTCTTAATAAAGAAAAAAAATTGAAAAATTTTTATTTTGATAGAATTAATTGGAATATTTTAAATTTTTTATTAAAAACAAATTCAATTTTAGTTAATAAAAAAGTGTCTAATTTTTTGATAAATTATGATATTTTCAGTTTTTTTCAAATTATTGAAACTATAGAAGCTTAATAAACTGGAAATACACGCTTTTAGTTTAGTGGTAAAACAAAGGTCTCCAAAACCTAAGAGGTTGGTTCGATTCCAACAGAGCGTGCTTTTTTAGTTTTTTCGGAATGACAGGATTTGAACCTGCGACTTTCTGTTCCCAAAACAGACGCGCTACCTCTGCGCTACATTCCGAATGTGAACATTAATAATTTTTTTAATTATTAAATTATATATATCTTATTTTTAAATGGCAACTATTCAACAATTACTACATCACCAACGAAAAAAACATATTAAAAAGAAAAAAAATAGAGCTTTAAAAGGATGCCCGCAACGTAAAGTTGTTTGTATTCGTTGTTATACGATACCCCCAAAAAAGCCTAATTCTGCTTTACGTAAAGTAGCCCGTGTGCGTTTTAAAAATAATACAGAACTTGTTGTACGTATTCCTGGAATAGGTCATACATTTCAAGAACATGCTACTGGCTTAATAAGAGGAGGTCGTGTTAGAGATCTACCAGGTATTAAATATCAATTGATAAGAGGTGCTAGAGATCTTACTGGAGTTGTAGGTAGAAAAACAAGTCGTTCTAAATATGGAACAAAGAAAAAAGTGGAATCTTCTTTTTAATTTATTTAATATTTTTTTATTTTTATGGCTATAAAATTAACAAAAAGATCTTTAATTTTAAAAAAAAGTATAAATTTTTATTCTAATTTATACACTTCATATCATTTAAAAAAAGAATTTTTTGAAATAGAAGAATTTTTTGATTATT
>NZ_JAELUP010000044.1 GCF_016424485.1 Paenibacillus roseus | reverse complement strand
AGGAGGAATTATGAATAAAACGATAAAATATTCTTTGTTTTTTATTATACTTATCATTATTATATTAGGATCTATATATTTTATAAAACAGTTTAAATGCCCTGAATTACTAGTAAAAAAAACAATTGAACGATCTATTCAGGGCAAATTTAACGATTTGGAACTAAGCGAAGAAAACAAAAATACGCTACGTTCCTTTTTTAATAATAATGAATTGCTTTCTGATCGAATTCATAGTTCTATAAGGCTAATCAATAAGATTAATAAAGTAAGTAATTATTTGGTTAGCATTGAACAAATCAATTATACTGACGCAGGTGATGTACTTGATATAATCGATGGTAATTTGCTCATCCAAATCGATCACTCATCTATTTTTCAATGTCATATTCTAAACGTAGAGATACAAAAAAATATTGAATGATTTTTCTTTTGATATTCACCAGCCATCCTTCTCACCTTAGGCAGTTATTCTCCAAATGCCTTATGTGAACCCGTAGAATGGTACTTTTTTCAAAATATCCATCCTCCGGGTCACCGTTATCAGATGTTTAGCCTTCACCATTATTATGCCGCGAATGATTCGCCTGTTTGACTTTCTTTGAGCCCGACAGCGGCGGCTGTTGGCTGCTCTCGCGATGCTCTACGTGTTGCTCGCCAGCAACGCCGGGAACAGGCTGAGTTTTTGGCTTGCTCATCGTATTTTTCACCCCTCAGTCCAGTTGGACGATCCATATTTTCAGCTGCGCTGATGGTGCAAGTCGGTCGGCTGATCATGGTTTAGTGCATCCTGATGCCTGCGGTCATTTTTGTCCTGTTGCAATTGCTGAGCATGGTGGGCGTTGACCGGTTCATTCTCCAGATCATGCACAACCCCGCTCAAGTTTTTATCGAGATTATTTTTGGCGCGTGTCATTGAGCTTGCTCCTTCTCTTTTTGTCTAAGCATGGGTTAACTGATGCAGTGCCTGTGCGCATTCATGCAAATGACGTGTATAGTCTTGAATAAGCTCCTGCAGCAGACCCGTACGCTCATCAATAGATTTTCCGCTTCTCTCTACATCCACCAGTTCCACCCTTACTTCCCGGCTGTCCACATATTCCACCTTAAAATCAAACGTATACTCCTGATGACCAGCCGTACGAATATGGACCCGGAGCGAGTTCGAATCAGCCTCATCCGCCTTCACCTCGGCAGAATCCGCGGCATTCAGTGTCCTTGGCAGCGTTTTTTGCCAAGCATCCACCAGAGATTGCTGATCTACCTGCAATTCATCTTTTTTCATGGCTATAGACCACCTCCATTATCAATAAGATGCGACAAGCCAGAGATGTCTATACATCGGAGGATAAAATGAAATAGCGGGCATTAGCTAATTAGCGGATTTACGTCTTAAAAAGCAAAAAAGCCCACCGATACGCCGGCAGGCTGGTTATATGCAATGATGGCGGAGAGAGTGGGATTCGAACCCACGTGGGCTTGCACCCTAACGGTTTTCAAGACCGCCCCGTTATGACCACTTCGGTATCTCTCCAAGTATAAAGTTATGTCACAAATAGGATTATACCACAGGCTAAACCCAGGATGCAACCTGTATTTAGCCTGTGGATGCTTTACTTTTGTTTAGCTGCAATCCGTTCCAAACCACCCATGTAAGGACGCAATACTTCCGGAATGATGATCGATCCGTCAGCCTGTTGATAATTCTCCAGAATAGCAGCTACTGTACGACCGACAGCAAGCCCTGAACCATTCAGCGTATGCACGAATTCCGGCTTGCTCTTCGGCTCTGGACGGTAACGAATGCCCGCTCTGCGCGCCTGGAAATCCTCGAAATTGGAACAGGAGGAGATTTCACGGTACATGCCGCTCTCCGGCAACCAAACCTCAAGGTCATATGTCTTGGCCGATGTGAAGCCGATATCGCCCGTACACAGTGCAACGATACGATAAGGCAGCCCCAGAAGCTGCAATATCTTCTCCGCGTTCTGCGTCAATTTCTCCAGCTCGGCATAGGAATCCTCCGGCTTCACAAGCTTTACCAGTTCAACCTTGTTGAACTGGTGCTGCCGGATCAATCCCCTGGTATCGCGTCCAGCCGAACCGGCCTCGGAGCGGAAACAGGCGGAGTACGCCACATAATTCTTCGGAAGGTCTTCAGCAGACAAGATATCCTCACGATGAAGATTCGTAACCGGTACCTCGGCAGTAGGAATCAGGAAATATTCCGTTCCCGCTATCTTGAATACATCTTCCTCGAACTTCGGAAGCTGGCCCGTCCCAACCAGACTGTCACGGTTGACAATGTATGGCGGAAGAAGTTCTTCATAGCCATGCTGGTCGCTATGCACATCCATCATGAAGCTGATCAGCGCACGCTCAAGTCTGGCTCCGAGTCCTTTGTAAAATACAAAGCGGGAACCTGTAACCTTGGATGCAGATTCAAAATCAAGCAGTCCAAGCTCCTGAGCCAAATCCCAGTGTGCCCGGGGCTGAAAATCAAACGCAGCAGGCTCGCCGACCTTGCGAATTTCGATGTTATCTTCCTCGGAAGCTCCGACAGGCGTACTCTCATGCGGCACATTCGGAATAGAGAGCACCAGCTCATCAATTTGCTTCTCCAGCTCTCTGGTTTCTTCATCAAGCTCTTTGATACGGTCGCCTACCTCACGCATCTCTACGATTAGCGCTTCGGCATCCTCCCCTGCTTTTTTCAGCTTGGCAACCTCTTGGGAGACAGTATTTCTGCGGCTCTTAAGCTGCTCGCTCTGCTGCAGCAAATCACGACGCTTGCTGTCCAGGACAGGAAACTCCTGAATAATATCCGCCGATTTGCCGCGCTGTTGAAGCGCCTGCTGAACCTTGGCAAAATCATTTCTTAATAATTTGATATCGAGCACGACTGGCAATGGCCCCTCTCTAAAGGGTTTAGTTATATGCCAACTGCAGCCTCCCTCGCCATCTGGAGGAAATAGGCGTGCAGCCGGAAATCATCGGTTAGCTCCGGATGATAGGAGCAAGCCAGCAGATTGCCCTGCCTGGCAGTTACGATCTCTCTATTATAAGTGGACAAGACCTTTACGGAAAGACCAACTTCGGTAATGAGCGGCGCACGGATGAATACGGCGCGTACCCGCTCCTCAATTCCGTCCACCTCCAGATCTGTCTCAAAGCTTTCGCGCTGACGGCCAAATGCATTGCGGGCGACCGTAATGTCCATAAGCTTTAGATGAGCCTCCTCGCCACCCGCAATACGCTCTGCGAGCGCAATCAGCCCCGCGCAGGTTCCGAACAAAGGCTTGCCCTGAGCGGCAAACTGCTGAATCGCCTCAATAAAGCCGTATTTGCGCATGAGCTTGCCGATGGTTGTGCTTTCGCCACCCGGAATAATCAGTCCGTCCAGATCAAACAACTGGTCAACAGTCTTGACTGCTACAGCTTGTCCGCCTGCTGCTTCAATGCTTCGCATATGCTCGGCGACGGCGCCTTGAAGCGCCAGAATCCCGATTTTCATTGCTGCCCGCCTTCTTTCATCCATCAAAATTACAATCCGCGATCCTGCATACGCTCTGTAGCATGCAATTTGGAAATTTCAATTCCCTTCATCGGTGTGCCGAGATTTTTGGAAACTTCCGCAATCAGCTTGTAATCCTGATAATGAGTTGTCGCCTCAACGATAGCACGGGCAAATTTCTCAGGGCTGTCCGATTTGAAAATACCGGAGCCTACGAATACGCCGTCCGCACCCAGGTGCATCATCAGCGCTGCATCTGAAGGGGTTGCTACGCCGCCTGCTGCAAAATTAACGACCGGCAGCTTGCCTGTTTCGTGGACACCCAGAAGCAGCTCATAAGCTACGCCCAGCGTCTTCGCTTCATGATACAATTCGTCCTTGGACAAGTTTTGAACCTTGCGGATTTGACCGTTGATCAGGCGTAAATGACGCACAGCTTCAACGATATTGCCTGTTCCCGGCTCACCCTTGGTACGAAGCATGGCAGCTCCCTCCTGGATGCGGCGAAGCGCTTCTCCCAAGTCCTTGGCTCCACAGACGAATGGGATCGTAAACTCGGTCTTATCGATATGGAATACCTCATCCGCTGGCGTCAATACTTCGCTCTCATCGATGTAATCCACACCCAGCGATTCCAGTACCTTGGCCTCTACATAGTGCCCGATTCTCGCCTTGGCCATAACCGGGATCGAAACCACTTTCATAACCTCTTCCACGATCGTTGGATCTGCCATACGGGCAACTCCGCCTGCTGCTCGAATATCTGAAGGCACGCGCTCAAGCGCCATAACTGCAGTAGCACCTGCTGCTTCCGCAATTTTAGCCTGCTCAGCGTTCATAACGTCCATGATGACGCCGCCTTTTTGCATCTCTGCCATACCGCGCTTAACCCGTAAAGTACCTGTTTCCATATCTCAAATGCCTCCTATTTTTAATTGAATCCGTGAACTCTAGCCCAAATTTTACAGGAAGCAAATTAGAGGAACAAGGACCAGTCAGGACTTTTAGAATAGGTCCACGATGCCTTTGAAGATGCTCACAAAGAAGTCCTTGATGCCTCTGAACATCAGTCTCCACCAGCTTGCCTTGTTGACCTCTTCATTAGTAATCAAATTGACGGTCTTCTCCGCAGTTTTGCCGTCGGCATCTGTATACTGGTACGTTACCGTTCCAACAACTGTATTTATCGGCAGCGGGGCAACCAGTTCCTCGGGCTTTTTAATATCGCTCTTCAGCAGCTCGATTTTCGGCTCCACATTCTTCTTTACAATGAAGCTGATGTCTTGCTGGGTTACGACCTTCACCTCGGTTTTAACGCCTTTTTTAACCTTTACATTTTCCAGCGTCTCTACCCCACTCTTGGGAGGGACTACTGTTTTAAGAGCGAAATTATCAAAGCCATAATCGAGCAGTTTTTCGGACTGGCGAAAACGATCTGCATTACTATCTGTTCCCATTACTACACTAATCAGACGCATACCATTTCGTTCAGCCGTACCTGTAAAGCAATACTTTGCCTCTTTGGTATGGCCTGTCTTCATTCCGTCCAGGCCCTCATACGCAAATTGTCTCAAATACGTATTGTCCTTATTGCTTTCTAACATGTAGTTGTAATTGATAAGCGGCTTGTCATCCCGCTCACGAAACTTATAAGATGGTATGCTAGAGAATTCCAAAAACTCAGGGTGTTCTTTTAAAATATGATAGGCAAGCATTGCTGCGTCCTTGGCTGACATGACGGTCTCGCCGCTGATCGATTCCGGCTGATATTCAGGACTCAAATCATTACGGCTAAGTCCAGTTGCATTAATAAATCTAGCAGTTTCAAGACCAAGCTCTTGAGCGGTTGTATTCATCCGCTGCGCGAAAGCTTCTTCTGTGCCAGCCACCTTCTCAGCCAGTGCAATCGAGGCATCATTGGCAGAGCCTACAGCCATCGCTATAAATAATTCCTTCACCGTATATTTTTCGCCTTCGGCAAGAAAGACGTGAGAACCGCCCCTGGTTGTTGTCGCTGCATTGCGGCCTACAGTAACAACATCTTCCCATTTCAGGTTTCCTGCTTTAATCTCTTCCATAACAATATATTCAGTCATCATTTTGGACATGCTTGCGGGCGGAAGCGCCTCATCTGCATTGGCCGAGAATAGAATCTGTCCTGTCGCTGCGTCCATGAGAATTGCCGAACTTACCGCCAAACCCAACTCATTCTGTACATGGCCCTTCTCATCCTTTTCCTCTGCTGCTGATACAGCGGGTATTCCGCTCATCATCAACACACATACCGCCAAAAATGCTGCAATGGCTGGCTGCCATAGCCTTGCCAAACGGCTACGTTTCAATTCATTCCTCTCCTTCATCCGTTATTTGTACATTTCAATATTGTAACATAAAACAACGTACAAGCGTAATCGGACAAGACCGGCCTTGCAGCACCAACAGATTAAAAAACTCACATGAAATAACTGCTGTTTGAGATAATCAAAGCCTCTTTCTTTTCTCAAATAAAAACAAGACAGACGAATCAGCATCAATTGAATGCCGATCCGCCTGTCCAGAATTTCATATGTGAGTTATTATTATTCAAAAATACTACAGCGAGTAGTTTGGAGCTTCCTTTGTGATCTGAACATCATGCGGATGGCTTTCACGAAGCCCTGCTCCGGTGATACGGACAAATTGGGTATCGTTCTGAAGCTCTTCGATCGTTGATGTACCGCAGTATCCCATACCGGAGCGCAGACCGCCCATCAATTGATGCACCGTATCCGCCAGCGGCCCTTTGTATGCTACTCGGCCCTCGATTCCCTCTGGAACGAGCTTGTTCTCGTTCTCCTGGAAATAGCGATCCTTGCTGCCTTCCTTCATCGCTCCGAGCGAGCCCATACCACGATAAACCTTGAAACGGCGTCCCTGATAAATCTCAGATTCACCTGGGCTTTCTTCCGTACCAGCCAGCAAACTGCCGACCATAATCGCGCTTGCGCCTGCAGCGATTGCTTTCGTAATATCGCCGGAATACTTTATACCTCCATCTGCAATGATAGGAATATTGTATTCACGGGCTACAGAAGCACAGTCATAGATAGCTGTAATTTGAGGTACACCGATACCGGCAATAACGCGTGTCGTACAGATGGACCCCGGACCGATTCCGACTTTAACGACAGATGCCCCGGCCTCGATCAAATCCCTTGTTGCTTCTCCAGTAGCAACATTGCCGGCAACAATCGTCAGATCCGGGTAAGAGGCACGAAGCTTCTTAACCATCTCGATTACATTGCGCTGATGACCATGTGCCGTATCGACGACAAGGACATCTACACCGGCCTGTACAAGCGCCTGAGCACGCTCAGGCGTATCTTTAGCAATTCCTACAGCGGCGCCGCAGAGAAGACGTCCCTGCTGGTCCTTGGCTGCTTTAGGGAACTGAATCGCTTTTTCAATATCCTTAATGGTAATAAGCCCTTTCAGTTGATTGAACTCATCAACCAGTGGTAGCTTCTCAATCTTGTGTTTCTGGAGCAAAACTTCCGCTTCATCAAGCGTAGTGCCTACAGGCGCTGTAACCAGCTCCTCATGCGTCATGACATCACTGATTTTGATGGAATAGTCATGTATAAAGCGAAGGTCGCGATTCGTAATAATACCGACCAGATGATTGTTCTGATCCACAATTGGAACACCGGAAATCCGATATTTGCCCATCAATTCCTCCGCATCATACACATGATGGTCTGGAGTTAATGAGAAAGGATCGGTAATAACGCCACTTTCCGAGCGTTTTACGCGGTCGACTTCTTGAGCCTGTTCAGCAATGGACATATTCTTGTGAATGATCCCAATGCCTCCCTCTCTTGCCATAGCAATTGCCAGCGCAGATTCAGTTACTGTATCCATTCCTGCGCTAATGACAGGGATATTCAGTTTGACCTTCGGACTCAATTGGACAGACAGGTTCACTTCTCTAGGCAGTACCTCGGATTTTCGAGGGACAAGCAGTACATCGTCAAACGTTAATCCTTCCTTGACGAATTTGTTTTGCCACACAACGGTGTTCCTCCTTAAAATGTTAAAATCAGTTCAAAAAATTACTGCCCAGCCTGTTCGATGCCTATAATCTACGATCAGAAGCAGCATGCCGTATTGAAAATAAAGGGACTTTACAAGCCGGGTCGCTTATAAATCCCTGTCTTTTCACTATGGCTGTATGCAATATTATTGCCATATTATCAGAGGGGGTATAGGCTGTCAAGGACTGTACAGCAAGCTTTCATTTGATTTTCATAACAGTTGACCATGGCGGCATTACGCGTCCCAGATTAAAAATTCCTGAATCTCCAAATATTCGGAGTTTTTGTTTTGCTGCTTAATTTGTACCTGATACTCTTAGTATAAACGAACGAAGCGAATCCCTTGACAAGGAGATAAGGGAAAGTATGGAGTATTATGGAGTATCGGGCAAACGCTAAACCAGTTCTTGAATATAACAAAAAACCCGTTGAACCTAAAGTTCAACGGGCCATTCGTGCTTGGCGACGTCCTACTCTCCCAGGACCCTGCGGTCC
>NZ_JAELUP010000043.1 GCF_016424485.1 Paenibacillus roseus | reverse complement strand
ATTTAGAAATTTTCTTGGAAGATTTTTTTTTCTATTATTGTATTATTTTTAATTAATACTATAATAACATAAATTTTCAGTTTTTTTTCAAAAAATTAAAACATTATATCTAATAGAAAAAAATAAATAAAATCCATTTATTATTTATTTTGATATCTTCGTCCTTCTATTTTGTTCTTTAATAAAAAAAGTAAAAGAATATTAACTTTTTTTCCATCGATTACGCCTTTCAGCCTCACCTTAGGTCTTGACTAACCCTTCTCGGACGAGCCTTATTGAAGGAAACCTTGGGATTTCGGGGCATTGGATTTTCACCAATGTTTTCGTTACTTAAGCCAACATTCTCACTTCTATTTAAAAAATTATCAAATAAATAATTAAAATAGAACGCTCTCCTACCGAATATATAAATATTCCCACAGTTTCGGCAAAGAATTAAGTCTCATTAATTTTCGACGCAAATACGCTTGAAACACGAAAAGAGATTTCATAAAGTCCTCTCATAACCCGTGAGCTGTTACGCACTCGTTAAAGGATGGCTGCTTCTGAGCGGACCTATCGGCGGTTTCAGCACGTCTACAACCTTTATCACTATCATTCTTATTTAGAGGCCTTAACTAGTGATCTGGGCTGTTCCCCTTTTGACAACGGAGCTTATCCCCCGCTGTCTCACTAATAAATAAAAGAAATTAAAGTATTCAGAGTTTGCCACACTGAGGTACAACTTTCGAAGCCCCCAAATGAAACAGTGCTTTACCCCTTTTTTTCTTATTTATTGCTGTACCTAAATACATTTCGGAGAGAACCAGCTAGTGCCGAGTTCGATTGGTTTTTCGCCCCTACCCACAACTCATCCGCTAATTTTTCACCATTAGTCGGTTCGGGCCTCCAATTTCAATCAGAAATGTTTCACCCTGGTCATGGGTAGATCACTCGGCTTCGGGTCTAAAAAAAAAGACCGACGCTCCATTTCTTTACAAAATAAAACTTGCCTTCGCTTTGGCTTCAAAGATTACTTTTTAACCAAGCCTTTCTTTTTAACTCGTTGGCTCATACTTCAACAGGCACGCAGTTAACTTTATAAAGTCTTCTACTGTTTGTTAGCATAGAGTTTTATACTATTTCATTTTCTATTAAAAAGAATTCTTTTCACCTTTCCCTCACGGTACTTGTTCACTATCGGTCATCTAATAGTATTTAGTCTTATAAGGTGGTTCTTATTCTTTCATACGGAGTAACTTCCATATTACTTGTGATTATTTATTCTTGTTTTATTATTTCATAATTCTAATAAGAAATAATAACACTTTTTTTTTTAGTACTGGACTATTCACCTTCTATGGTATAATTTTTAATTATTTCCTAAAAATAAAAAAAAGAACAAATAAAAGACTATTTCCATTTCGCTCACCACTACTTCGGAAATCGCGGTTGCTTTCTGTTCCTTCAGTTACTAAGATGGTTCAATTCACTGAGTTTATTTTTTCTTTTTTATGAATTCCAAAGAAAATAAAAAAGATAAACCTTCCTTTTTAGGTAACCCCATTAGGATATCTTAATAAATACAACTTATTAAGCTTATCGTATACATTTTACGTCCTTCTTCACCTTTAGATGCCTAGGATTCTACTCTATGCTTTTTAATTTTGATCCAAAAGAATTTTGTAGCTTTAATTTAAAAATGGAAATAAGCGGACTTGAACCGCTAACCTTTGCTATGCAAAAGCAACGCTCTACCAAATTAAGCTATATCCCCATTTTCAAATTAATTGAAATATAAATAAATGGACCATGCTGGATTTGAACCAGCCGCCTTACCCTTATCAGGGGTATGCTCTAACCATCTGAGCTAATAGTCCATTTATTTATATTTAATCTTTTCAATACCTTTTATTTTTTTAATCATTAATTATTCTTAATTATTCTATTCATCAGCCACACCTTCCAGTACGGCTACCTTGTTACGACTTCACCTTAGTCAATAACCTTATTTTAGAAAGTCTCTTTTATTTTATTCAAATATTGAAGAACGATCGAAGAATAAGATTAATTTCCAGGGTGTGACGGGCGGTATGTACCGAGCCCAGTGACGGTTCACCGCAGTATAGCTGACCTGCGATTACTATTGATTCCGGTTTCATATAAACGAGTTTCAGTTTATAATCCAAACTATGATTGATTTTGAAAATACCAATATATTGTGTCAACCATTGTAGCACATGTGTAGCCCGGGACATAAGGAGCATAAAGATTTGTCGAAATCCTAAAATTTTTAATTTTTATGTACTAAAATAATAAAAAATTAGGGTTCCGTCCGTTGCGGGACTTAACCCAACATTTCACAACACGAACTTGACAACCATGCACCACCTGTGAATATCGAAATATACTATTTTCATTACAAAATAGGTAGATAATCATGTCAAGTCCCGGTAAGGTTCTGCGTGTAACATCGCATTAAACCACATGCTCCACCAATTGTGTAAGCTCCTGCCAATTCCTTTAAGTTTCAGCCTTGCGACCGTACTCCCCAGGCGGGGGGCTTAGCGTGTTAACTTAGACACTGAATGAATTCCAACATCTAGCCCCCATCGTTTACAGCAAGGACTACTAGGGTATCTAATCCTATTCGCTACCCTTGCTTTCGTCTCTCAGTGTTAGAACTAACCCAGCAAAGTGCCTTCGCCTTTGGTGGTCCTTCCAATATCTATGCATTCCACCGCTCCACTAGAAATTCCCTTTGCCTCTATTAGTCTCAAGTTCTAAAGTATCTTTAATTTTCTTAAAGTTGAGCTTTAAGTTTTAAAAAAAGATATAAAAAACAACCTACAGACTCTTTACGCCCAATAAAACCGGATAACGCTTGCATCCTCTGTATTACCGCGGCTGCTGGCACAGAGTTAGCCGATACTAATTTTTAGTTAATGTCATTTTTTTCTTCCCTAAAAACAGACTTTTACAACTTTGCCTTCTTCAGTCATATGGTATTGCTCCGTCAGGCTTTCGCCCATTGCGGAATATTCCTCACTGCTGCCTCCCGTAGGAGCTAGGGCCGTGTCTCAGTCCCAATGTGGCCGGTCTTTTTCTCAAAACAGCTACAGATTATCGCCTTGGTAAGCTATTACCTTACCAACTAGCTAATCAGCCGCAAGCCCATTTTTTGGTTTCAGCTTCAAATAAAAGTATATCTTTATTGTTTAAAAAAGCCTTATTTGGTATTAGACTAAATTTCTTTAGCTTATTCCAATCCAAAATGAAGGATTCTTACGTGTTACTCACCCGTTCGCCACTAATAGATTTAATTTATTAGTCGACTTGCATGTGTTAAGCATACCATTAGCGTTCATCCTGAGCCAGGATCAAACTCATACTATTTCTTTCATACAAAGAAAGGTGATATTCAGATTCGAACTGAAATCAAAGGATTTGCAGTCCCTTGCCATACCATTAGACCATATCACCCGAAATTACCATGAATATTTGATAACTCCGGGTAAAAGTCCTCTATTTGCATAATCTCTAAAAAGAAAACGAGAAAGTCCCCATTTTCTATAAAATCCTTTAGAACGCCCAGTTATTCGACATCTATTTGAATTTCTTATAAACATACTATTTCTGGGCATTTTTTGCAATTTTCTACTCATATATAAATATTTTCTTTGATTTAGAATTAATTCCTTTCGAAGATTTCGTTGTAATTGTTTTTTAATTAATTTAATTCGATAAGAAGTAGTTTTATCTATTATATTATTATAAT
>NZ_JAELUP010000042.1 GCF_016424485.1 Paenibacillus roseus | reverse complement strand
GCAACGCAGTATGCAATCATTGCCCTTGCATCCGTTGTGACAGGCCAAACCGTATGGGATCAAATTACATTTTCCGCCCCGGTGCTTAATAATGATTTGGAAACAGTCGAGGCTGATCTTCCGTTCGTCACACTTGGTGATACAAGTTATGTGACAAAGAACCTGGTATTGCCTGCTGCGGGACGATTCGGCTCGACCATCACATGGGAATCCAGCGACACTGCCATAGCGCCAGACGGTACAGTAACCCGTCCCGTATTTCCAGCGGAGAACAAGCTGGTTACACTGACGGCGCATGTAACGAAAGGCAGCGCAACGTTAACGAAGACATTTTCGGCGCTCGTCATCACTTCAACTGACAAACCATCAGCACCCTATTTGTTGTACGTCTCCAAAAACTATTATGACGTCGTAAAAAACAAAGTTCTGGGTTCCTTTTGGGATTACGGAGCTGTACTTGGCGGCTGGGGGTCTCTGGAAGGATATAAGGTTTCAGACTATACGGGCAACTTGACGGCTTCAACACCAACTGAATATGCAGGACTTATTCTTGGTCTGCTCAGTACAGGCAACAACCCTTATCAGACGCCAAGCGGACAAAATCTCGTCGATACATTCGTGTCCAGGATGCAGGGAAGCGGGGGCTCGTTCTCCTCTATAGAAAACCAGCAGATATGGGCAATTATCGCACTGAACGCAGCTAATGCAGAGCAGATTTACAATGGCGCCAATCCGGTCAGGCCGTATGACAAGAAAGGCGCGGTCAAGAAGCTGATCGGCATGCAAACGGTATCCGGCTCAATAGGCGACCTCGATTTGACCGGCATGGCGTTAATCGCCTTATCGGGTTCGCGGGATATTTCCGATGCTGATGTAGATGTCAACGCGGCAATAGCCAAAGCGGTAGCCTATTTAAAAGCTAATCAGTTGCAAACCGGTACGTTTGCCGCGGGCTGGGGCAATGACAACGGGAATACGCATGCAACCGTGTTGTCTGGACTTGCAGCAGCCGGTGAGGATGTAACGAGTTCCAAATGGGCGGTGAACGGCAAGACGCCGATTGACACCTTGGCTCAGTATTACGGGGAACACGGCGGATTCATGTATCAGACGTCCCAGGGCACTGTGAACGATATGGCCACGTATCAGTCGGTCATCGCGCTCGGCGATATTGTAGCCAGTGACAGCGTATGGAAAAGAATCAAGCTCAAGTTGACCGATGAACAAATCGTAACCCGGGACAAAGAAGCGCTTGCTTTGGGGAACTTGTCAAGCATAACGACGAATATCACGCTGCCAGTCACGGGAGCTTACGGTTCGACGATTACATGGAAATCCAGCAATACGACCGTTATTTCCGAAACCGGGATTGTGGCGCGCCCGGCAGCTCAAGATACGGAAGTCACATTAACGGCAACGGTCAGGAAGGGCAGCGCGGAGAGCACGAAAGCTTTTACCGCTTATGTAAAGGCAATTGGAGTTGAGCCGGTTACAGCTGTAAAAGTCAACATCCGAATCGAAGGACCAGAAGGCCGCATTGCACAAGGCAGCGTAAATGCAGCAACCCCTGGTCAAGCGCTTGACGCTCTGGCAATGGACCGGGGACTGAACGTATCGAAGAAAATCGAGCGGGGTATGCCTGTTCTGACAATCGAAGGCATCCATTCCGCTTATTACGGTGAACAAGATTACGGATTTTGGGATTATGCCGTTCGTAGAGAAAACAGCTGGATCACATCGCCCGATGGTACGATGGATCAAATCGCTCTAAAAGCATCAGATGAAGTAATCATTTACTACAACAATCATTCGACGATGCCGATTGATTCGATTGCGATCATCCCCCAATCGGGAAGCGCGATCTACGACGATATCGGTTTAAATATCGTTGTGCATAAAATGGAGATGGATTTCCCCCGTTTTGAGCTGAGCCCTGTTCCGGCGAACGACATAACGGTAACGATCTACAACGATTCGGGAGTCGAGGTCAGTCGGGAGAAAACGGATGCCAAGGGAGAGGCGGCTTTCAACAAGCTTCCGGCAGGCGATTATACGGTTTCCGTATCCGATTACGTTCCTAATAGCGCGCCGACGATCATCCATACGACTGCCGCGTTTCAGGTGTGGGAAAGACTTCAAAGTGTCGAGCTGGCAACACTCTCCGTCATTGGGGATTCAGAGAAAGGCACGATTATTGCTTCGAAGAATGTGGAGCTTTTGCCGGGAGATACGGCATTCACCATTCTGGCCAGAGAATTGGGAAATAAAATCAACTACTCCGGAGAAGGTTCGACCCTATATGTAAAAGGCATTGATGGACTTTCCGAGTTCGACCGCGGCCCTCAGAGCGGATGGATGTACGCTGTCAACGGCGTATTCCCACAAGTTAGTGCAGGACTATACACGCTTCAAAAGGATGACGTCGTCGCATGGAGATATACGCTGAACCAGGGAGTGGATTTGGGAGCCAATCAACCGGATACGGACAAGCCGGTTATCCACATCACGGGAATCACGGATCAGACAGAGTATTTCGAACCGCACTTAACGTTCAGCGTGACGGTAACAGATAATAAGACTGATGGTATTTTGCCTGAGGTAAAACTGAACGGAGCGTTGATATCCAAGACGGGTGATAGCTACGTTGTTGAGCTTCAACCGGGAGTGAATACGATTACCGTTAGAGCTGAAGATGAATCAGGCAACGTATCGGAGCAATCGGTCACGGTTATTTACAAGGTCGGCGAACCGTTGACTTTCAAGCAACAGTTGGACAAGAACTTGGCGTATCTTGAACGGACGGTCATCCATCCAACGTTCGGTACGCTTGGCGGGGAATGGTCCATCCTCTCGCTGGCGAGAGCAAACTACAAAGTGGCCGAGGGATATTATCAGACGTATTACAGCAATGCGGCTGCCGAAATAAAACGATTGAACGATCTAAATAACGGACTTTTGGACCCATCAAAGAGCACGGAGCATTCCAGAGCCATTATCGGTCTAACCGCGATCGGCAAAGACCCTGGAAATGTCAATGGCTACGACTTGACGCAAGCATTGTCGGATTACGGTTACGTAATCAAGCAAGGAATTAATGGTCCGATTTTCGCCCTGATTGCGCTTGATTCCCGTCATTATTCGATTCCTGTTGCGGCTTCAGGAAAGGTACAAACAACAAGGGGCAAGCTGATTGATTATCTGCTGAATGCGGAAGTGAAGAAGGGTACTGCCCGTGCTGGAGGTTGGGCGTTGTCCGAGAATGCTACACATGCGGACATCGATATCACCTCCATGGTGATTCAAGCACTGGCTCCTTACTATCAGTCCCGGGAAGATATACGAGCAGCAGCGGATCGCGCGGTCAATTTGCTAGCGGCGGCTCAGAACAGCGATGGCAGCTTCTCCAATTCCGGTATCTCCAGCAGTGAAAGCATGGCTCAAGTCGTTACCGCGCTGTCTGCGATAGGGGTTGATGCCAAGAACGATGCGAGGTTTATTAAAAACGGCATGTCCGCCCTGGATGCGTTGCTATCATTCGCCTTAGCCGACGGCGGATTTATGCACATCAGGCCGTCCATTGGAGCAGGGATTGCTGATGCGATGGCGACCGATCAGGGTACGTATGCGCTGGTCGCTTATGACCGCTTCAAATCTGCAAGCAATCGTCTTTACGACATGACAGATGTATCCGGGGAGCTGCCGGATAAGACTGTGGTTGAAATGCCTTTGCCGAGCGGGGATCAACCCAAGCTTGTCATCCCGAGCGGGTATCAGGACATTAAGATTCCTATATCGGCAGATGATGCCAATAAAGAAGTGAAAGTGGAAATTTCCAGCGACATGCGCTCCAAAGTAATGGTAAGCTTGCCAGTCGGAACGAGCTTGCCGAAAATCGAGGCTTCCAAAGGGAATATTGAGCTTGTCATTCCGAAGGGCATTAAAATTACGAGCGGCGATGCATCGTCTGTGGAGCTTATAACGACCCGGGATGCAACGGACACCGTATTAAGAAACAAGGTGAGTTCGCTTATTCCGGGGGGCAAAAAATTAGACTCGGTCGATCAAGCCATCACAGTAGGCGGCGACGGGTCCATTCTGTTCGACGGTTTCGTCACATTGACTTTCGCAGGGATGAAAGGGAAGGAAGTCGCTTATATTCAGAATGGATATCGGCATATTCGATCCAGAAGTATTCGAGCGAAGCGGAAGGCAGAGCGAGCGGCAAGCTCGAATTCGGTTACGATAGCGGCAATGATTTAATTATCAAGACGAAGCATTTTACCGATTTTATCGTCTATGTTTCAAGCCTGGTTCAGGCCCCTGGCGGCGGCACGAATCCAACTCCGACCAAGCAGGTAAAGCTCTCGGTAGATAAACTCGCAATCGGAAAAGGTTATGTTGTGCCGGAATCCAGCGTAACGCTGCAGAACGGGGATACGCCATGGAGCGTATTGAAGAGAGAACTGGACAGCCGCGGCATCAGTTAT
The DNA here is from genome assembly GCF_016424485.1 of Paenibacillus roseus. GTDB lineage: Bacteria > Bacillota > Bacilli > Paenibacillales > Paenibacillaceae > Paenibacillus_D > Paenibacillus_D roseus. The sequence goes on along the minus strand of NZ_JAELUP010000042.1, from coordinate 5,922 downwards.
CGCTACACATGGAGCGGCAAATTTAACAGTGTCTACGTGGAATCCATCGACGGCGATGGCGAATTCGATCACGGCGCCGGCAGCGGATGGATGTACAATGTAAATGGCAGGTTCCTAGATGTTGGAGCAAGCCAGTATGAATTGAAAGAAAATGACAAGGTTCAATGGCGGTACACGACGAATCTTGGATCGGATTTGGGGGAAACTTCACCGACAACAAATCCACAAGGGGAAGATAAAGGTGGGGCTATTGAGACTCCGCAAGTGCCGACGACACCGGAAAAATCCGAAAAAATTGATCTTCGCAACTTGTACTCGGATGTCGGTGATATAGCGGATTGGGCGATTAGCGCCGTAGGCGAGGCGACCGAAATGCGCTTGGTCGAAGGCAGAGGAGGCGCTTTTTATCCGAAGGCATCGATGACGAGAGCTGAATTTACGACAATCCTGGTTGGGATTATCGGCTTGAAAGCAGATAACGGCATGGAACAAAAATTCAGCGATTTCAGCGATGTTACTCGCAGCGATTGGTTCTACCCGCACGTAAACGCCGCTTATCAGGCAGGAATCATCAAAGGTTTTCCCGACGGATTTCATCCGAACGATAAAATCACTCGGGAGGAAATGGCCGTAATGGTGGTCAGAGCGCTTTCCTTGCAAATAAAAGATCAAGACACAGGACTCAAAGATATACCGCAAGTGTCAGCTTGGGCTGCAAACGAAGTGCGGACTGTAGCGGCGCTCGGAATGATGTCGGGTTGGAACAATCGTTTCCATCCAAGCGGTGAAGTAACGAGGGAAATGGCAACTGTAGTGGCGATGAGAGCTTACTATTATATGAAGGGTGATAGTCGTTAAATCGCTAATCTTGGGGACAGGCACGCGGCGTGCCTGTCCCCGTTTTTTTTGCACAGGCTGCCGCGCCGTTTATCTTCGAGTATTCGACGGTAACAACACGATTGTAATTTTTGATACAAACCATTATGTTCAGTTTACGTAATATGCGCAGGGAGGTACAATTTATTATATAATCCAGATATGGGAATCAATAAGGAACCAGTTACAGGAGGGGTTCAAAAGTGTTTGAAACATTTTTAACACGAAAGCTCAACATTAAATATCCGATCTTTCAGGCACCGATGGCAGGCGGACCAACAACTCCCGAATTAGTAGCAGCAGTTTCAAATGCAGGCGGACTAGGCAACTTAGGGGCTGGCTATTTCACCCCTGGACAGCTTCGAGATACAATCCATAAGATCAGGGAGTTAACCGACCGGCCATTCGGCGTTAATTTATTTGTATTGGAGCAGCCGGAAGAACCAGAAGAAGAAACGATTGAGGAAATGTCAGATCACCTCAACTTTTACCGTAATGAACTTGGCATTCCACAAAATCCATCCGTTCAGAAGTATTCAGAATCGTTTGAAGAGCAGGTACAAGTAGTTCTGGAAGAGTGCGTCCCTGTTTTTAGCTATACGTTTGGCATACCTTCATCTGATGTTATTCAAAGCATGAAACAACGTGGAATTTTTGTAATGGGTACTGCAACAACAGTTAATGAAGCTATACAATTGGAGCTATCTGGCGCAGATGCTATTGTGGCTCAAGGAAGTGAAGCGGGAGGGCACAGAGGGACATTTTTGAAGAACGCATCAAATTCTTTAATAGGAACTATAGCTCTGGTTCCCCAAATTGTTGACCATGTTGCGGTTCCCGTGATTGCATCAGGGGGGATCATGGATGGAAGGGGGCTTGTAGCCAGTCGACTTTGGGGGCAGCCGCCGTTCAAATGGGTACTGCTTTCTTAGCCTGTGCCGAAAGTGGAGCACATCCCGTGTACAAACAAAAAATACTCTCAGCAAACGAGGATACTACTGAAATTACGTCTGCTTATTCTGGCAAAGCAGCAAGGGGAATTCAAACAAAATTTATGCGTGATATGCACGTATATCCAGGGGAAATTCCTCCTTACCCTATTCAGCATGTCATGACCAAGGATATTAGGCAGGCTTCAGCAAAGGCAAATAACCCGGAGTATATGTCACTCTGGGCCGGGCAAGGCTTGAGGTTGGCTAAAGACCAATCTGCCGCTGCAATTATCAAAGAAACCATGGATCAAGCAAAGGGTTTGTCATGTATTTTAAGGGGAGCAGAGTAGTGAAATGTTAAAAAACTTTCCTAAGTTATCGATAGCAATATATATGATGGTAATTTTGTCTTTTGTTGCGTATATGCTGGGGTATAGGCTAGATGGTCTAAGTGCAGCAAGAGCAAATGCATTTGTACCAAAAAACTCCGTATTGTTAGATGAAGTTAAATTTAGCTGGGGAGGAGTTTATATTTTCGACTCCTCTGAGAAGCCAGTAACGGCGATAAGTATAAAAAAATATGGACTATTATGGTCATCGAATACGTCAGTTTGGCATTACAATTATGACGATCCCATTAAAACAATCGGTAGTATATCTTTGAATAATGCGAGAGAGAAAGCCACAGTAATCAGCGTTTTAGTGAACGATTCAAACATTTCCTACATTGAGGCAGGCCCTGAAGGCAACAGAATTAATAAACAAACTCAATCAAGAGAGCCTATAACATTGTCTTGGGACGAAGCAGTTCAAGTAGACAGGCTTTCTCCAAAAGCATTCGATAAAAATGGCAAATTGCTTTATGAATACAGATATAAAGAAACAAATTTCATACGGCATGAAGATTTGAGATGGTACCCCGTAACGGATATATAAATTTTGGGAGGACAGTATATTTGTGTCGTTCCGTCTCAACAAACAGTCATTACGTTGACTAGCGATACTTACGGGGATATGCTGAAGCCTCTGGGCATTATAAGGAGCATAATTAACTCGTGTCCAAGTTGCTTCTAGGGATTACTTTGTGTATAATTTTACATATTATTTCCAAGATACCTTTATCCAGGATGTTTTTAATATATAGATGTGTTTGCTCGAATATGTTAATCGGATTCGGTAATGTTAGCGTTCTCATCCTTGAGTATAATCGTAATAAGGGATTGGTGAAATCATGAAAAATTACAAAAAACTTATTGCTAGTCAACTCTCTTCTTTAATACAAGTATCGGAAGAAAATGATGTTTTATCATTGCTCGAATATCCATTAAATCAAGGGATGGGAGACATTTCGCTTCCTTGTTTTAAATTAAGCAAAAAAATGGGCAAGCCTCCACAGGTGATCGCCAACGAATTAAAGGAAAAATTAAACGGAGACGATATTGAACGTGTGGAAGCTGTTTCCGGATACCTGAATATTTACTTAGATAAAAAGCGTTTTGCAGCTGACATCGTTAACGGCATTCTTCAAGAACAAGATCGCTTCGGATCTCAAAATATAGGGCAGGGGCGAACCATTGTCATCGATTATTCTTCACCGAATATTGCCAAACCCTTTCACGTTGGCCACTTGAGATCGACCGTTATTGGAAATGCACTGTATCAGATTTTTTCTTTTCTGGGCTACAAGTGCATTGGTATTAATCATCTCGGGGATTGGGGGACTCAATTCGGGAAGCTGATTGTGGCGTACCAACGCTGGGGAAATAAAGAAGACGTAGAAAAAGGCGCAATCGACGAGTTGCTCCGCCTATATGTTAAGTTCCACGATGAGGCTGAAACAAATCCAGATCTTGAAGATCAGGCACGCGCGTTGTTCGTTAAGATTGAAAAGGGCGACGCGGAAGCCTTTCCGTTGTGGGAATGGTTTGTCGACATCAGTTTAAAGGAATTTCAAAAAATTTATGATCTGCTTGGCGTAAGTTTTGATTCGTTCGCGGGCGAAAGTTTTTATAATAATAAAATGGGGTCTGTAGTCGAGGAACTTCACAAAAAGAAAATGCTTGTGGAAGACGAAGGAGCTTGGCTAATCAGGCTAGATGATTACAATATGCCCCCTGCACTTATGGTAAAGAAGGATGGGAGTTCTCTTTATCATACACGTGATGTCACGGCTGCAATCTACAGACAATCGACGTTTCATTTCGAAAAGGCGCTATATGTTACGGACTATGCCCAAAGTTTACATTTTCAACAGTGGTTCAAGATCATTGAGCTTATGGGATACGAATGGTCAAAGGATCTTGTTCACGTTCCGTTCGGCCGCGTCAGCTTGGATGGCATGAGTCTTTCCACCCGCAAAGGGAATGTGGTGAAGCTGGAAGATTTGCTTCAACAAGCGATTAGGAAGATTCATACTATCATTGAAGCAAAAAATTCTAATTTGGAAAATAAAGAAGAAGTAGCTCGTCAGATAGGTGTTGGCGCTGTTATTTTTAACGATTTAAGTGGAAATCGCATTAAGGATATCGTGTTTTCCTGGGAAGAAGCGCTTAACTTTGAGGGAGAAACTGGGCCATATATTCAATATACTCATGCTCGGGCTTGTAGTGTTCTAAGGAAAGCCAACGGTGGTGCAAGCATTCAATTAATTGAGCAGGACTTACAAATTGACCCTGCACTTATACAAGAAAAGGAAACGATAGGAGTCCTAAAGGAGCTTTATTTTTTTACGGAGCGCATTGAGCAGGCTATGGTGAAATTGGAACCTTCTATTGTAAGTCGTTATCTCATTGACTTAGCCCAAGCATTCAATCGTTTTTATCACGATCACTCAATTCTCGTTGAAGACCCTGCTTTACGCCTCGCAAGGCTTTCCATTGTAAAGTGTGTTCAAATTACGCTGCGTAACGGATTGCGTCTTATTGGATTAGAGTCACCAGAAAAATTATAGGGATGTTAATCAGCAGTGGTAAAATAGGGAGCCCTGGCCACTGTTCATAATCTTTTCGGCGTTATTATTTTTTTAAGGGGTGATTAAATTGAAGCAAGGGATAATAGTTTTTCTAAATGGAACTTCAAGTTCCGGAAAGACTTCCATATCGAGAGAACTATTAAATCAAAATGAATTCTCATTTCATCATTTATCAATTGATGATTTTTTTCATGAATTGTTTCATGACTACATTGATTTTATTAACACTAAATGTTCAAAATCAGCCGATGGAGAAGATGTGGAAGTTTCGGTCCAAATAATTATTGATTCATTAGTTAATTTATTTTATTCAACAGTTAAATTTATGTCGGAAAAGGGGATTAATGTAGTTGTAGATACAGTAAATGATAATGACGAGAGGTTTAATACATGTCTAGGTTTATTAATCGATCATCCTGTTCTATTTGTAGGAGTAACTTGCTCGAAAGAGGAACTTATTAGAAGAGAAGAACTAAGGGAAGATAGAGAGAGTGGATTAGCAATCTCACAGTATGATATAGTTTATTGCCTTAATGAGTATGACATTGAACTAAATACTGAAACCTTGAGACCAAACGAATGCGCCAATTTGATATTAAATTTTATTAGATCAAATGGTGAATACTCTGCTTTTAAGAAGTTAAAAAATAGAAGTGTTGGTGTTTTATAGAGGGCGTATCCTTCAGATAGCACCATGTTCACGCTTCGGGGCATTTGACTGCGTTCATTACGCTTACTAGTATTATACAACAATTTTACTAGTAGTTCTCAAATTATATTTATTAGATGGATAATTGTGTTAATTAGAAATGAGAGGAGTGATGTCTTATGAGAAGCCATTTGATCGATAATAATAGGGCACATAAAAAGCAGGGGATAACGTATAAATAGTCCTGTAAACTACGTGAATCCCCAAGATTGAGGGGACGATTATATGAATCAACAGCCGATTAAGTTTAAGATTGACAATGTATCTTTCGAACTTCAAGATCATCACGATTTCACATGGCTTCAATCAATTGGCACCGTTTTTTGCGTGTTTGATCAGCAAGATTCTGGTAACATTAGTTTCGGAATCGAAAAGAATGGTAACAAGCTATTTGTTAAATACGCGGGTTGTAGACCAATGGAGTTTTCCGGAAA
>NZ_JAELUP010000041.1 GCF_016424485.1 Paenibacillus roseus | reverse complement strand
ATATATAGTGTTTCTTTTGCTGCTAAGCGCCTGTAAAAGGGCTTTGAACAGCGGGGCGCTGGAGCATTCAGGGCAGTGTTCCGATCCGGCGAAACGAACTTTAGGAAAGGGGAATTTGGGCATATGGCAGATGAAGTAATGTCGTTTTTTGGCCCGGTTAACCGGAAAGAACTGCGGGCATTAGGGCGGGCTTACCGAGAATACCGCGCGAGTATTAAAGATCGGCTGGAAGACGCGGACGGGCTGTTCAATAACAACGAAGTATTTGCCTGGGATGAAGATGAAGCGGACGGCCTTCTGGCCCTTACCCAGGACGTGCTACTTAACCCGGGCTACTATTTGGCCCGACACTGGGCTGTAAGAGCCGATAACAATAGTTTGGAAGCCAAGGGGCTGCTAGATTTTTGTGAGTACTGCCTGGCGCGCGCCCTAGCGTTGTATGAAGCAAAGAAGTCTTTACAGAACATGGCGTTTTATGTTTATACGCTCTCACAGTTTGTTGACGATTTAATCGAAGCAAGGAAAGCCGCGAGCAGGTAGCCGTAAAGTGAAAGGAGTGATTCGAATGTCCAACATGGACATGGCCCTCAAGCAGGCGTTTCATCCGTTAGCCGACGAGAAAAATTACATTGCGGAGCGACGAGGGAAAGCGGCTTTGCTGTGCGGAGGACGTCGTAAAAACACGGCTGCATTCTGCCGCAGTTATGCGGGCGCGGGGACAGCACACAAAGGCTACGGACGCTGTAGACGCTGCGCTGGGGCGAGTACGGGGCCGAGGACGGAAGAAGGCAAGGCGACGGCTGCCCAGAACAGCCGTAAGCACGGAATATATTCGCGTGTTCTAAGCCCCGCCGCGCGTGAAGTGTATGAATCGCAGACGGACGGTGAGGCGATAAGCTTGCTGCATGACATAAAAATGCACAGAGCAAATATTGTTGTGTACCTGGCCGATTGGCGGCGTAAATGGGACAACTACTACCAGCGCAAGCTGCGGGAAAAGTACGTCAAGTATCGCTGCATGAATCCCGATTGTCGCCATGTCTGCGTTAAGGGCGAACTGGACGGCAAGCCTGGCTACTGTCCCGCTTCCCGCTGCCATGAAAAGCGTGTCGAAGTTATCGAGCGCTGGACGGCAAACCGGACGGAGAGCGAAGCGGAAGCTTACGCCGATGCACAAACGCGGGTATGGTATTCCGAAGGCGAAGGCGCGCGCAGCTATTACCACGCGGGCAGCCTGGAAGACCGGACGCTGGACAGGGCGCTTAACACGCTGGGCCGCTTGATTGAGAAACACGCCCGGTTAAAGCCCGACGACAGCGACGACCTGCTGGGGCAAATCAATTCCGAACTGCGGGCGGCGTCGAAAGGTAAAATCGTCGTTTCTTGGGGCGGCGCTGCACAGCATCGTGTAAACCCGGCAGAAACGCTTGACAAGGGCGCGAAATAGGCCGGGAAATAATCGCATTTTAGCTTTATCAAAATGAAGCATAGTGAACCCATGAAAGGGAAGAAGTGAAAGCCTGTGGAACCAGGGGGGATTGGCGTTGGCCATTACGGTTTCACAAGAACCAGGAATTTCATTTCAACAGCTACAAGCACACCCCACCCCCAAGAAAAAGGAAAAGTCTGGAATACACTTTACTGCCTTACAGAAATCAACCAAAAGTACAAATCTGTTCTGGGAAAAAATGGGCCATATTCTGAAAAAGGGGAACGGGGGCGAAGCTGCTTGATGAGGTTAGAAGGCTATATATCGAAAAAGAATATTAGGCGCTGGTTGGATAACTACGCTTCTATGGTCGTTGGGGACAGGCCATACGATGCCCTGCCGAGCAATTCCGGGCCGAAAGCTTACGACGGTGTAAGCGACGGGAGAATCAATAAAATCATGCTTGACCATACACTAGAGCAGCTTCGCCGGGATAAGCCAAGAACCTATGCCTGCGTTCAGGCGCGCTGGTTGCTCCAATTACGGACAGGAGAAGCTATGCGAAAACTAGGGATACCGCAGGATGAATACGCCAGGCGCTGTAGCAACGCCGTTGATTTTCTCTATCTGCGGATTAACGGGAAATCAGACGGGTATAGACGGCTGGCAGAATTCATTCTCAGTCAATAGTAAAGTTAGAAAGAAATAAAGTAATCTTTACTTCTTGCCCTTCACGATTGGCGGTTAAATCGGCGGCCTTCACGATTATGGGAAATCGGCAACCTTCAACGGTAGGTGGGAAACCGATTTCGCATAATTGGCGGTGAAATGTATGTCACGCGAATTTACGATGGGAATACGACTTAATTATTACGACAACGATTTTACGCGCGGTATTCGTGAAGCGACAAAGCAAACTAACTCATTCCGTAATGGGCTGGTCGCAGCCGAACGCGGCGCATCTGGGCTTACTTCGGCTATCGGTAAGGTTGCTGTCGCCTTGGGCGGTATGGCGGCAGTAAAAAAAGGATTTAGCTGGTTAATAGGCGCAAACGCGGACATGGAGCAGTACGAGAATACATTATCCGTTGTTTTGAAAAGCCATGAAAAAGCGGTAGAGACATTGTCCTGGGCTAAAGAGTTTGCGGCCCAAACGCCATTTGAAATTCCGCAAGTAGTCGAAGCGACGACAAAACTAAGCGCCTACGGCATGGAAGCTCGGAAGGTGCTGGGGATCACTGGCGACATGGCCAGCGTCATGGGTAAGAGCCTAGACCAAGCGGTGGAAGCTCTCGCCGACGCCCAGACCGGGGAACTGGAACGGCTGAAAGAATTCGGCATAAGAAAAGACATGCTGGAGGCACAGGCGAAACTGTTAGGCAGTAACCCCATTAACAATCAGGGACAAATAACAGACATTAAGGCATTCAATGCGGCCTTGTTTTCGCTTATGGAAGAGCGGTTTAAGGGCGGCATGGCTAAGCAGTCGGAAAGCTTCAAGGGGATGATAAGCAACGCCAAGGACTTTATGGGGAATTTAGGACAACAATTGGGGGAACCGTTGTTTGAACGATTGAAAATGAGCCTAAAAAGCTTACTAGAAACTCTTAACCAACTGCAAAAATCGGGCGCAATTGACCGCTTTGTAGCCAAGGCTCACAAAGGATTCGCCGCGATTTCTGAGGGCGTGTTCAAGGCGCAAAGGCTGGCTGTGACGGGGTTCCGTGCAATTCAAAAAGCGTCCGCGCCAGTATTCGCGTTCATTCAGAAAAACTGGGCCAATATAAAGCCCTACGTTCAGGGCGTAGCGATTGCTATAGGTGCTGTCGTTTCCATCATGACGGCCATGAAATCCGCTACGTTAGTCGCTTCGGTCGCTTTACGGCTGCTGTCGGCGGCCATGCTGACGAATCCTATCGGTTGGATAATCCTAGCGATAGGGCTGCTGATTGGCTGGTTTATCAAGCTGAACGGCGGCATAGATGGAGCGAAGCAGAAGCTTATGGGCTGGCTTGCATCGGCGAAAAAATTCGGTGCGGCTATTGGCGCGATCTTCAAGGGAGACGGAGACAAGGGCGGGGGCATGCTGGAAAGCCTGGGATTCAATGATAAGCAGACCGGGGCGCTTACAAAGGGCGTAGCAGTCGTCAAGCAAGTTGCCACGCAGATAGTCACGGCGTTTCAATGGGTACAGGCCCAGGCGGTAAAATACTGGCCTGTCATTCAGGCGACCGTTAAGCAGGTAATCGCCCAAATAGTCACTGCGTTTCAATGGCTGCAAGCCCAGGCGGCAAAATACTGGCCTGTTATCCAGGGTGCAGTCGTCAAAGCCTGGAACTACATTCAGGCAAATGTAATCCCTGTCGTTAAGGGCATAGCGAAAGACGTCATAGGAATGTGGGTGAAGATTTACAATATCGTCGTGCCTTTTGTAAAAGCGCTGGTTCCGGTGCTTGTGAACGCATGGCAAACGATCTGGAAAGTTTTGCAGCCCCTGGCCGCCGCGCTAGGTAGGCTTTTCATGACTTTGGCCCCTATCGTCTTGAAACTGGTAGCGGGCATTTACAAGTTCGTTACGACGTACCTGCCGCCTGTCCTAGCGGTTGTAATGTCGATCTTCCAGACAATCTTGACCACGGCTATTCCTATTGTGGCATCGATTGTTGCCGGGATCATTCAGGGCTTTACGGCTGTAGTCAATTGGTTTACGACGATCTGGCCTATGATTCAGAAGGTAATCGAAGTTTGGTGGAACTACATTCAGTTTGTATGGGCAGCAATCGGCCCCTTTATTATGGCGGCTATACAGATTATTATTTCTGTAATCAAGAACGGTTTTATGTTTATCCTGGGAATCGTGAAATTTGTCTGGAATACGATAAAGTCGATCATACAAATTGCCTGGGCGATTATTAGCGGGATCATTCAGACCGCCCTGGGCATCCTGACGGGCGACTGGGAAAAAGCCTGGGAAGGATTCAAGTCGATATTTACGGGCGTATGGGACGGCATAACGAACTTCCTAGGCGGCGTCGGTACGCTGTTCTACGATTCAGGTAAGGCGATCATTAATACCCTAGTCGACGGTATCAAGTCGGTCGCCATGGCCCCGGTCAACGCGGTAAAGAACATTTTTGGTAAAGTCCGGGACTTATTGCCGTTTTCTGACGCGAAGAAGGGGCCTCTATCCGAACTCACCTACAGCGGCGGCGCGATAATGACAACTATTAGTAAAGGGGTTAGGACTCAGGCGGGCAGTCTTACAAAGACTGTAAACAGCGCTTTTTCTAACCTTGGGCTAACGGAACAGGCTGAAAGTATGCAGAACTTTATGCAAAAATCCGTTTCCGATATGGGTATCACGGCAGCATTGCAGATACTGGAAAACGGGCCAGTTGTGAACATTGCCGCGCCAGTAGCACCAATGGCTGCGCCTGTGGTGAACATGGCTGCGCCTGTAGCGCCGATGGCTGCTCCTGTGGTGAACATGGCTACGCCAGTAGCGCCGATGGCCGCACCAGTAGCGCCGATGGCTGCGCCCGTAGCACCAATGGCTGCACCCGTAGCACCAATGGCTGCACCAGTCGTTAACATGGCTGCGCCCGTGGTGAACATGGCTGCTCCTATAGCGCCGATGGCTGCGCCCGTGGTGAACATGGCTGCTCCTATAGCGC
>NZ_JAELUP010000040.1 GCF_016424485.1 Paenibacillus roseus | reverse complement strand
ATTTAGATAAATGAAAATGTCTTTTATAAAACTTATATATTTTAGTCAATTAGAAAATATAATTGACTAAAATAAAAAAATTAATTTATTTTATTGCTTATTTATATATTAAATACATAAAGCTAAAGCTGCTTTGTGAACAACTAAATATAAAGGAGCTGGATAAAATATAAAAAATGTTAAGAAATAAAAACTTAATGCTAATATATAAGCATTTCCTCTCGGAATACGTACACTATTACACCATGTTTTAGGAATAGAAAAATACATTATACGGATTAAACGTATATAATAAAAACAAGTTAATACACTAGTTAAAATACCTAATATTGCAAGAAGACCTAAATTACTACTTAAAGCTGAAAAAAATAAAAATGCTTTACTATAAAACCCTGCAAATGGTGGGATACCTGCCATAGAAAACATAGTAATAGTAAATGTAATTGCAATTAAAGGATTAGTTTTTGCTAAATAAGCTAAATCCGTAATATATTTAATTTGACTTAATGTATGATTTTTAGTATGACGTGTACCGCTTAAAATAATAGCAAATACTGCTATATTCATAACAATATATACTATTAAATATAATAAAAGAGATTGTACTCCTTCAATGCTAGCACAAGCGAATCCTACCAATAAGTAACCTGCGTGACTTATACTACTAAAAGCTAAAAATCGCTTAATTTTATTTTGAGTTAATGCTGCAAAAGCTCCTAATATCATAGAAATACTACTAGAAATAATAATTACAGTTTGCCATGTATCTATTAGATCATAGAATCCTTCTAAAAATAATCGTAAAAATGCAGCAAAAAATGCTAATTTTGGAGTTACTGTAAAAAATGTTGTTACTGGAGTAGGTGCACCTTCATATACATCTGGAGACCACATATGAAAGGGAGCTGCCGCTATTTTAAATAAGAATCCTGTTAATAAAAAAATGATACCTAATTGACAAGCAGGAATTGAAAATGTAGAAGTAGAAATACTTTCTGATAATCCTGCAGTCCCAGCAAATAATTTAGCACATTCAGAAAAAGATATAGTTCCTGTAAATCCATAAATTAATGAACATCCAAATAATAATAATCCAGAAGAAAAAGCTCCTAATAGGAAATATTTAATGCCTGCCTCTGTTGAAAATTCTGAATTTCGTTTCAATGCAGCAAGAACATAAAAAGCTAAACTTTGAAGTTCTATAGTTAAATATAATGAAATAAAATCTGCACTTGAAATTAAAAAGAGCATTCCTACAGTTGCTAATAAAATTAAAATCATTGATTCAAATGCATTTAATGATTTAGCTTTTAAGTAATCTAAAGATATTAATATTGTTACCGCACTAGCTAATAAACAACAAATTTTTATAAATTGTGTAAAGTCATCAATAACTAATGTATTATATAATAATATTGCATTATTTATTTCAGCATTATAAATTAGTAAAATTGTATAAATAAAAGTCAATATAACAAACCATCCAATATTTGTTGACAATATTGGAAAATTATAAGTTGACGATGTTGAAAAAATACAACCGTAAACTAATAAAAAAATTCCAGCACTTATTAAAAATATTTCTGGAATTAATGCTAAATAATCATTTTCAAACAAAAAACTAGAAAATGATACTTGATTATAAATAGGCTGATTTAAATACATCTGTTGAAATAGTCTATTTTTGTTTTCTTTTTAAATATAAAAATTATAAAAAAGATTTATAGGTTTAGGACAGAATCGAACTGTCTTTTTAAGATTTGCAATCTCATACATTGCCAATTATGTTACTAAACCAAATTTTGTGAAACGTTTATATTAAACATACATATCTATTGGTATTTATATAATTTGAAATATTTCTCTTTAAAAAAATTACCGAATCACAAAAATAGTTATTATTGTTATAAAAAGAGAAAAAATTTATTATATTTTTTATTAGCAATTTGATATTACCACCAACGATAACGCACGTATGCACGATTAGCTAATACAATATTATGTAATTCTTTTCTCTTTTCTCGAGCTTTTCCTTGTTTTAATGAAGCTAAATAAATTTCTTCCGCTAAACAATGAGCAAATTCATAATATGTAGGATTACTGCCACGTCGAGCCGTTGAAACTTCTACAAGCCAACGAATACCTTGATTAATAGCTTTTTTTTCGGAAATCATAGCTGGAACTGTAAAAGATGTTCCTGCTCGGCGAACTTTACGTACTTCGAAACCAGGACTTACATTTTGTAAAGCAATAAAAAAAATTTTAAACACATTTAAAGAGTGATTTAATTTAATTTGAGCTTCCGCACGTTTTTTTAAATGTAATAATGTTTCGTTAAATATTTTTAAAGCTTTTCCTTTTTCACCATTTTTCATTAAAACATTAATAAATTTTTTAATAATATAAGATGAAAACTCTTGTCGATTTTTACGCTGAATCATCAAACGTGTACGATGTACATTTTGAAGACCAACTTTTTTTGCCTGTTTTCGTTGTATTTTTGTTTGAATACTAGCTGTTTTATATAATTTTTTTTTTAAACTATATTTTTTTCGCTTTTTTATTCTTAATTTTTCTTTATTTTGGTTTACGTGTTCCATATTTTGATCTTGCTTGTTTTCTATTAACTACGCCTTGTAAGTCTAAAACATTACGGACAATTTTATATTTTACACCAGGTAAATCTTTAACACGACCACCACGAATCATCACTACTGAATGTTCTTGTAAATTATGGCCTTCTCCCGGTATATAAGCTATAACTTGTATTCCATTACTTAAACGTACCTTTGCTATTTTTCGTAAAGCTGAATTAGGCTTCTTCGGTGTACGTGTTGTTACACGAACACAAACACCTCTTTTTTGAGGACAACTATCTAAAGCTGGTTTTTTTATTCGGTGGTTTTTAACTTTTCTACAAGTATTTTTTCGAATTAATTGATTTCTAGATGGCATATTCAGATTAAATTAAATGTTATTTACCTTTTTTAATGTATCAATATTCAATAAAAAAGGTAATTGAATGCGTTGAGGTGAATATAAATAAATAAAAGCATTAATGGATTTAGCAATTTCTAAATTCAAAGAATTATGTATTAATTTTTCTTTAGAAGTTTCTAAAAATTGTTTTCTTTGATCTATTTGTAATCCTCGAGAAATATATTCAATTGTAGATTCCATTTTTTTTAAATTTCTACGATCAACTTCAGATACTAATTTACCTATTAATTTTTCTTTTTGTTTTAATACAACATGTAATTTGATAATTTTTTGTTTTCTTTGTATAAATGTA
>NZ_JAELUP010000004.1:64344-132748 GCF_016424485.1 Paenibacillus roseus | reverse complement strand
AATTCAGCAGTAAATGTACGTCTTTGTTTCGGCATAGTAGATCCGCTCCTTCATCTTATCTGCTCATTCTACTAGCCCTTATCTTCTCTGTCCAACTAAGTGTAGCCGATCCACCCAGATGGCTGTCCAGCTCCTCCTCCTCCTCTGGCTCTCTCGAAGCAGGGGGACTGCTTGTTTTTAAGCGGCTGATTTTCCCTACTCATGCAAGTGGCAGCTCACCCTTCTTCCCGGCCGAATCAGACGTAAGGTCGGCGTCTCCCGGCGGCAGCGCTCTACCGCACCGCTGTCTCTGTCCCCCGCTCAACTCATTAATATACCTGGATTCGCAGGACTCATCCAGCCCGATTTGCTCCAGCATATATTCTTGGATAGATATCGGCTTCTCCGGATTTGAACGTCAAAAATGCCGCTTCCTGATCTGGTATAATGCGGGATTCGACTTTCAAGCGATGGAACTGCACGGACATGATAGTATATACATTAATATGTTCTATCTTTGCCACAGCTCCCTCAAGTGAGGGGACTATAAGACAAAAATCGCAAACCCCAGGGCTGAAAATTTTTCCTGGAATCTTCGATTTTCCATATTCACACAATTTAATGACTCATTTTTGCTTCTTATTCATCCAAAAATCTAATTATGGGACAGTAAGGCTTCAATCAGCCACTGATATCAAAATGCTTATTTGGCATGAACGGCCATAAATAATCAAAATCAACTTTTCCATTTGATTTCCTTTTTGCAGAAGTTTGGAAAATTGTCGTATAGCTACTGGTAGAGCGTTTATATATATATAATTCATGTGAAGGGGCTTGGTCATGAGAACCAGCTACTCTCCAATCCCCGTCTCTCTCAATCCAGCCATCATAACCATAATTAATGTTTGGAGCAAAAGAGGGTCCAAATGGAATCCCACAATCAGTACCAGCACCAAATTTCTTTGCATTAGCTCCAAAACTATGTGGATTATACAAAAATAAATCAAAACCGCCGTTACTTGTAGTGCAATTTGCAGTTCTTGTTTCAATTACATTATTATTCTCATCAACCAGAGTAGTAGAATCATTTCTTACCCGATGACCATAAGTTGAATTATTAGGTTGATCAAACTCAATATCGATGTTTTGTTCAGTTTTACTATTATTAAACGCTAAAACATTAAAGTTTCGATTGTTCCCCAAAAAATAAGTATTACCTCCACCAGGGATAGGATTATCCACTCTATAATCAGGGATAAATGTTAGATATCTGAATGAAAAATAAGGAGGACTCGTAGAGTTTGTTGTAATTAAGTTTGCTTCATTAAGTGGTGCATTCTCAAGATTTTTCTCTGGATCATTATCAAGAGTCTTAACGAACTTTATGGATTCATACGTATGCTCCAATTCATCCAATTCTTCGTAGGACAAACCGTTTTTGTCCATTTCTTCTTTGATTGCATTGATTTCATTTTCACTAAGTTTTTTTGTTCCAATGATACTATAACGATATGTGGTGTTAGGTGCTAAATCACTATCCACGAAATTTCTCCCGGAAATATTCGCTATAAATTTACCATCTCTGTAAATTTCATAAATAGAATCATCATCTGGAATTTCAGGCCAACTTAAAACAATGTAGTTTGAACTTGCTACACTCTCCGTTGTCATATCTGGAGCTGTACGAGTACCACTAATTAATGTCTCTCTTATGTCAGATTGCGCTTTAGTTGAGATTCGGACTGTTTCAATTAACTTGTCTCCATCAAAAGCAGCAATAAAGTACTTTACAAGCTCATCGGGTTTGACGCCATTATCAATAAAAGTATTTTTTTTAGTTTCACCAATGAGTCGACCTTCTTTAAAAACCTTATAGTGACTTCCAAGTTGACTCCAGCTCAAAGTAATCGAAGATGTAGTCTTTTTTGTCTGTACTGTTAAAGGTTTAATTGCAATTGAATGAGCCATTGAATTTAATGGTTGTACAAATAAGGTAACCAGAATAGTTAGAATCAACAGTAAATGTATTTTCTTAAACAATTTATTTCCTCCCTCTATAAAGTAATGTTCGTCCGCTGCTATCACGTAATCTCAATATTTCAATTTTACAGCTTGAGCATTATACTACATGTTGAGCACTTTTTTCATGAATCAGTTATTATTGGTGCAAACCTCTTCCAGCCTACAATTAGTTTTTCTAAACTCGAATTACTTCATTTATTGGAATAGCTCCTTTCTTATATTCCGTTTTACATATTCGACATTTTATATGAAATTCCTTCCAAATAAATAAAATAATTTTTATTATATAAAAATATGGATTAAACCAGATCGTTTTGTTGTATGCAGATTTTTACCAACTTATATATACAACAGAGCAGGCCCGTTGATTAACCACTAAATGGTAGCAAAAAAGTCGTCAACCCGGTAAAATGTTTGTACCCCTACAAACCAACCGAAAGGTGACGACTCCATGAAAAAGTCTATCACGATTCCATCGATCCTTCAATCCATACGGACACCTGAAGAAGTCGCGCTCGTTATCCAATCGGTTGGCTACGTGGACACCGCTCGAAAATTTACGGTGTATCATTTGCTGCAGTATTGGTGCGCCGCAGCAAGTGAAGAATGGTCCGGTTATCGTTCCGGTACGGATCATGCTGCCCGTAATGGCTTGCCGGAAGTTCACTATTCCTGTTTTTCGGGAAAAGCCGCTGATGTACCGTTGGCTGTATTTAAAGAACTTTTTCATCTGCAAATGCAGCCGAGAAACGAGACGAAAACTGGCTTTTCCAAAAGAGTTGCTGCTCATTGACTCTACCACCGTGACGGTGGGAAAAACACGCTTACCTTGGGCTCCTTATCATGGAGAGCGAGCTGCGGTTAAACTGCATGTCGCCTTGCGGGCTGAAAATGGGAAACCGTTGAAAGTCACGGAAACGGTGGGCTCCAAACACGATGGACCCGTATGTGAATCGTTAGAAAATACCAGCTTTATTATGGTGATGGACCGAGCTTACGGCAAATTGGAGCGTCTGGATCGTTACCAAATCGAGGGACAATCTTTTGTCATTCGGCTTCGTGACAATGTCCATCTTGAAAAGCCACGAGCGTTGCGGCGTCAAGTCGTCACCGATTCTTCGATCATTCGCGATATCACCTGTCAACTCGGAACACCACAGTGCCGTTCCGAGAAACGTCATCGCGTGATCATCTTTCGGGACTTTGATGGACGAGAAATCCGAGTGGTGACCGATTTAATGCAAGTAACGGCGGAACAAATCGCCCTGATGTATAAAGCTCGCTGGGCAATTGGCGTGTCCAGCTAAGGACACAACTTCTAGTCGGTGAAAGTCCGACCGGGGGAAAAGACGAAACTCCCGTAGCCTGAGAGGCATCGCGGAACGAAAGTGAACCGATGGAGCCCTCTGACAAACATTCGAAAGGAATGTCGGCAAAACTCCAGGTTGTAACGTACAGTGAACGCAGACGTAGCCTCGTTACACGCAATTCCGGTGGCTGAGACGGTCGATAACGCGCGAAAGCAGCAAGAACTGACCGAAAGCGTCTGAAACGCAGTTCTCACCGGCGGGGTATCAGCCGCGATATGGAGGGAAAGAGGTTGTGGAAACTGGAGAAGCCCTCGGTACCCGGTGAAGAAAGCTCACCGAGGAGGCCGTTCCTATAACCGCGATCGGGAAATGGGACAGGTAGGTACCAGGGTGGCGGATCGGGCCGTACTACCGCGGATCCGTGCGCAGTAAAACGCACGGGGAGGGAAGGGCCCGGACCGGCAAGCAAATCCGTACGACCAAGGGAGGCAAGGGTGCCATGACAAAAACACCTATCAGCTTGCAGGAACTGAGGCGACGGATATATCGAAAGGCGAAGGCTGAACCTACGCATCGCTTCTGGGGATTGTTTACGCACATCACCCGAATGACCACGCTTCAAGAAGCGTACCAGCACGCAAAGAAAAACAACGGTGCCCCTGGCATTGACGGGAAAAGCTTCGCGGATGTGGAACGCGAAGGGGTCATTCCGTTTCTGGAAAGCATCCAAGCTGAACTCCAAGCGGGAACGTACCGACCGCAGGCGAACCGCAAAGTGGAAATACCGAAGGCCAACGGCAAAATGCGGACGCTGCAAATTCCAACCATTCGAGACCGTGTAGTACAAGGGGCACTGAAACTCATTCTGGAAGCGATATTTGAGGCGGATTTCTGCACAAACTCGTACGGATTCCGACCTAAGCGCTCCCAGCATCAAGCATTAGCGGAGGTACGACGCAGCGTAATGCGAAGAATGACGACGGTGATCGATGTTGACTTATCCCGTTACTTTGATACCATACGGCACTCGGTACTGTTGGGAAAGATCGCCAAGCGTGTCCAAGACCCGCAGGTCATGCACCTGGTGAAGCAGGTCATAAAGGCAGCAGGAAAGATCGGCGTGCCGCAAGGCGGCCCATTTTCACCATTACTACCTGAATGAGGTGGACTGGAAGTTTGACGACATCCGGCGGAAAACAGCGGAAGGGTCCTACGAAGCGGTCAACTACCATCGGTTTGCAGATGATATGCTGATCACCGTGAGCGGACACTCCAGCAAACGAGGATGGGCGGAATTAGCCTTACAGCGGCTGCGGGAACATTTGGAGCCTTTGGGTGTGGAACTGAATCTGGAGAAAACACGCATGGTCAATGCCTTGAAAGGAGACGCCTTCGCGTTTCTGGGATTTGATCTGCGTCGCGTGAAGAAGCGAAGTGGAACGGGCTATTTTATCCTCATGACACCGAAGAAGAAAGCCCGAATGGCCGCTAAAGCGCGAATCCGCGAAACGATTCGTAATGGCGGCACAAAACCGACCCAAGACATCGTGAAGGAGATTAACGCGATAACTGGCCGGGTGGGTGAATTACTTCCGCGTGGGGAACGCCAGCGACGCATTCAGCGAAATACGCGATTACACGGAGATGAAACTTCGGACGTTGCTAACCAGAAGGAAACGGAGACGAAAAAGTAGCATCGGATGGCGGAGATGGAGTAATGAGTATCTGTATGGCGTGCTGGGACTGTATTAGGACTGGAAAGTCCAACCGCTCCAAAGCGCAACAGCGTACCGATGAAAGTGTTCGCCATACCGATAGGTCCCATAACCCGTTCGATGAAGTTTGCTGGGTGAGCTGCTTGAGGGAAAACCTCACGAGCAGTTCTTATGGGGAGGGGCTGGAAACGGGTTCAATGACACCGCGCCAGTCCTTTACCCGACAAGTTTTCTTTCGTTGGATCAAGCAGCACTTGAACATTCCTACTCTATTTGGCACGACAGAAAATGCCGTCTACGGCCAATTGTTCACAGCGCTGATCGTCTTTGTGCTGCTCAAATGGCTGTTTGATGGGGCTCAGCATGACTTGCCCCGCCACACTGAGCTCTCTTTTGTTCGATTTGCTCGCTTGCTATTCCTTAATCGGTTACCCGCTTCTGGATAATCAACAGGCCTGACAACAGAGTCTAAAAATTTAATGTTTCAACTCTATGAAAACGGGAAAATTCATAGCAGCGATTGTGGAGAAATTATGAGCATACTACTTGGCTTTAGATCGCTGGATTATTCAAGTGTAGACCCCAAGTTCTTTCTCCCAAAATATCTGCCGCTCTCTTAAAGAGAATTCTTTTGGTTTTGCTATTACAGGAATTTATCGTATCCTATATAAGTTGTACTTAAGAAACGGTGGCGGGTAGCCGGAGTGTGAAAGGATTCTGGAGAAGCAGAGCGCTGGCCTTTGTTCCCGAATTTCCCCTGTTACTACTCTTCATTCAAGAAATCCGGGAACAACAGCGATCGGAAGAACCTTTCACACGCAGGCCTGGCCTGACTTTCTTTCGTTCAACTTATATAGATGTATTCCATCTTATTTCTTATTTCCATAATATCACTTTGTTATTCGAGATCAAACCTCTTAACCAGCCTAATCATCGTGACATACTATAAAAGGAAAAATTTATAAAAAAATGATTGATTCTTATTTAATTTTATCGTTCTCCTCGTCGATGTTTATTTCAACGCAAAAGGGATGTCCAGTAGTCAGTTTTCACTGACTTTCTGGACGGCTCTATAATATGGATTTATTTTACAGACCCAAAACATTGTAATACTTATAAATCTGCTGACATCTTGTGATCTTTATTTACGTAAGATATGTTTAAAAATGGTATCAATCAACCATAATCCCATTGCTGCCACAATCACTGTGTACACTATCCCGCCGCTATATTTCATAAGAGAAGGAAATCCTTCTAGATCGTTGAGCGCGAGCCAAAAGATAACCATCCCTGCAAATATTAAATGTATAATCCCCCCCATGAGCAGTCCCAGTATATTTCCTTTTATTCTTAAGCTAATTAATTCTGCTGCAATAGAGCAGGGTACTCCAATGATTAAATAACCAATACAGAAAATTGTGAAATAGACTACAAATGAAGAAGAACCATAAATAAGTACCAAGAAATACGATAAAATTACACTTGAAAATATAGCAGATATAATCTTCCTCAGAATTATTCTCTTCATTCTATTTCCCCTTATTTTTTGGTAATATTTTCCCGGTTGTTTGGTTCTAATCTATCGGCTAAATCAGCAATGCTCATTTCTCTTGCCTCAAGCAGCATTCTTCCCTTAAATGATCATGCTCATAAAATCACACTCCCTTACCTAATCATATCTGAATTATTTTCCCAAAGTAAAGAATTATTGTTTTGGCAGAAACAATCATTTTCTAACGAGATGCTCGATACCCGTGTAGTCAGTGTCTTCTTAACGCAAAACACCCCAAGTTTGCCCCTCACATCTTCCGATGCAGATGGATTATCTTGAAGGTGTTTTGATTTGTCTCACTTAGGTGCAGTCCCGTTGACTGATCACCCATTGCTGCTCTGGCAGGCGCAACCTCCAGGATTGGACTTGTCGCTACCGCCTCAACCTCCTATATAGAGCCATTCAATTTGGCGCGCTTGCTAATGTCAGTTGACCATATCAGCAAAGGACGAGCCGGCTGGAATATTGTTACGACTAGGGATTTATCCGGCAATCCAACCCGGAATTTTGGCGCTGAGGAACATCTGGAACACAGCTTCCCCGATTTTCAAAAACACCACCCTGTCATCGTCAGGGACAATCCGACGCTGCGGGAGTTATATTCCATGCTTACAGGCGCATTCAGCCGTGATGAGCTGGTTGGAACACCAGACAAAATTGCCAATACGCTGGAGCGCTGGTTTCGGGAGGAAGCAACCGACGGCTTTATGCTGATGGCCCCGTCGCTGCCTGACGGGTTGGAGGATTTCGTGGACCTGGTTGTACCTATCCTGCAATCAAGAGGGCTTGTCCGCAGCGAGTATGAAGGCGATACTTTTATACAACGAGCTTAAGCGGCTGATTTTCTCTACTCATGCAAGTGGCAGCTCACCCTTCTTCCCGGCCGAATCAGACGTAAAGTCGGCGTCTCCCGGCGGCAGCGTTCCACTGCAAATGGGCAGCGGGTGTGAAAAGCGCAGCCGGAAGGCGTAGCGGAAGCACTCGGAATCTCCCCTTGAAGCCTGATTCGCTCTTGCCTTTGCCCTCTGTGCTTCGCCGGGATGGCAGATACGAGCGCTCTCGTATAGGGATGCAGCGGGGACGTATACAGATCGTTCACATCTGCCAATTCCACGATTTTGCCCAAATACATGACTGCTACACGGTCGCTCATGTAATGGACGACATTCAGGTCATGAGAGATGAACAGGTAGGTCAATGAAAATTGTTGCTGCAAATCTTTGAGCAAATTCAAAATTTGCGACTGAACCGATACGTCAAGCGCGGATACGGGCTCATCCAGAATAAGAAATTCCGGCTGAAGCATAAGCGCTCTCGCAATGCCGATCCGCTGTCTCTGTCCCCCGCTCAACTCATGAATATACCTGAATTCATAGGATTCATTTAACCCGATTTGCTTCAGCATATCGCGTACCTTCGCCTTTCGCTCAGGACGTGTACCGATACGGTGAATGCGAAGCGGCTCCTCCAGCAGGGCGGCAATTATATGCTTCGGGTTCATGGACGTATACGGGTCCTGGAACACATACTGAATTTGCTTGCGCAGCTGATTGTCACGACCAGACCTTAGTTTTTGCAAATCCTCGCCTTTGTAGAAAAGCCGTCCGCCTGTCGGCTCCAGCAATCTCGCCGTGAGCTGTCCGACAGTCGACTTGCCGCAGCCGCTTTCCCCGACAAGTCCGAGTGTTTCTCCCTTGCGGATATGGAGCGATATGCCATCAACCGCCTTCAAGGTCTGTTTGCTTCCCCATATACTGCCAAGCGGATAATGCATCTGAAGCTGATCGATTTCAACTAATGGCTGTCTCTGTGGCTCGAGCTGAATCGCCATGGCTTATTCCCCCTTCCTGCTCGGCTGCGAAGCACCGTACACGATGCTGTCCTCCCATTCCGACCAATGCGGGCTGGTGCATGCGGCAAATCTCGGTTGCCAGCTGGCATCGGGAATAGAATCTGCAGCCCTCGTTCCGATTATGAAGTGCTGGCACAGCGCCGGGTATGGCGTACAGCCGTTCATGTTTTTTGTCTGGTGAGGGGATAGATTGCAGCAATCCGACCGTATACGGATGCTTGGGAGCATCGAACAGCTCGTTTGCCGTCCCCTGCTCCACGATTTGTCCGGCGTACATGACGGCAATCCGGTCACATAGTTCGGCAATAACACCAAGATCATGGGAGATGAACAAAATAGAAGTCTGGTCCTCATCGCGAATTTGCCGCAGCAAATCCAGAATATCTGCCTGAATGGTCACATCCAGCGCAGTTGTCGGTTCATCGGCAATGAGCAGTCTGGGGCCGCAGCTCAGCGCAATTGCGATCATGACACGCTGGCGCATGCCGCCGGATAACTGATGGGGATAGGCTTTCAGCAGTGCCTCCGGTTTTGGCAGCCCTACCCGCTGGAGCAGCCGGAGAGCTTCCTCCTTCGCCTGCTTCTTCGTATATTTCAGATGCAGACGCAGCATCTCAGTAATTTGCTGCCCAACGGTCAAGGACGGATTGAGCGAAGTGAGCGGGTCTTGGAAAATCATGGCCAGTTCTTTGCCCCTTAATTTGCGAACCTGCTCGGCGGTCAATTGATGCACCGGCTTCTCGTCGTACCAGATCTCTCCGTCATGAATGTGCATGTCCTTGGCGAGCAGTCCCATGATGGCTAGAGACAGCACGCTTTTGCCACAGCCGGATTCTCCTACGATGCCAATAATTTCACCTTGATGGACCGTTAGATCAATGCTGTCAATAACGGTAAGCGGGTCCCTTCCATTTAGCTGCACCTCCAGACCGCGAATATCTAGCAATGGTTCTGCGGAGGCGGATGAGTTGCGTTGAGGACGTGGCTTCTCCTTCATGTTCTGTTGGGCCCTTGGCTCCGACTCCGAGGAATCCTGCAAATCCGGCAGCGCCTGTTCATGTTCGCCAAAGCTTGAAAGAAAACGTTCAGGCATACCGTACTCCATCCATGCCGACTCTTTTTCTTTTAAGCTTTGAACGGCTGACCGTTCTTTCTTTTTAGGTAATTTCAGCACCTGGGTTTCTCCTCCTTAGGCTCGTTGGTCCCGCAAGTCGCGAATGCCGTCTCCAAGCAGATTGAAACCGAGCACAGTCAGCGTGATGAACAGCCCCGGAGCAAGCGCGAACCAGGGCGCTTTGCTGATATAGCTTTGCGATTCATTGAGCATTCGTCCCCAGCTTGGATCGGGCGGCTGCACGCCAAGCCCCAGATAGCTTAAAGCGGCTTCCACCAGAATGGCGGTCGAGAAGCTGAGCGAAGCGGCAACGATGACGGGAGAAATCACATGCGGCATCATATGCCGAAATATAAGCGTGCCGTGCCCGGCTCCAAGACCGCGCGCCGCCCTGACGAATTCTGCCTGCTTGAATTGGAGAAAGCCGCTGCGAATGACGCGCGCAAAATTCGGGATGGACAAGATGCCGATGGCTATCATCGTCTGGAACAGGCTTGGTTCAAAGACCGTAACGAGAATGAGCGCCAGCAGGATTCCGGGAAAAGCGAGCAGCGCATCTACGATGCGCATGAGTGTCTCGTCTGCCCAGCGACCGACATATCCGGCTGTTGCGCCTATAACGAAACCGCCAGTCAACCCAATGGCGACGGATACGAGGCCGACTGCAAATGCCGTCCTTGATGCTTCCATCACTCTGCTGAAAATATCCCGTCCGAAATTATCTGTTCCGAACCAGTGGACGTCTCCCGGCGCTTGCAGCCGGGACTGTATATTCATTTCATTCACATCATGCGGGAGATAGACAAAGCTGATGATCATCATCGCAAACAGGATCGCGACCAGCACAATGCCAATCCAAAGCGTTGATTTTGTTTTGCTTTTCATCGGGACGAGCGCCCCCTATTTGTAAGGTAATTTAGATTATGGGCTATTATATACACTCACCGGATTTTCGGATTAAGCCACCGGTATGACAGATCAACGATCAGATTCACAGTAATTACGATTAATGCAATGAGCAGCACCATGCCCTGGACAAGCGGAAAATCCCGATTTCCAATCGCTGTAATGAGCAGCCTCCCCATACCGGGAAGGGTGAACACCTGTTCAATGACAAGGCTGCCGGCCAATATCTCCCCAAAATTAACCCCGATTACCGTGATGACGGGAATAAGCGCGTTTTTGAGCACATGCCGGTAATAGACGGAACTGTTCTTAAGGCCTTTGCTATGAGCCGTTCGTACATAATCCTCCCCTAGCTGCTCGAGCATCGTTGTCCGCAGATACCGCACGACAATTGCAATTTGCGGGATCGCCAGCGCAATTGCCGGAAGTGTCAGCGATTTGAGAGACAACCATATATTTTCCGACCAGGGCACATAAGCGCTGACCGAGAACCATTTCAGCATAAGTCCAAAGACGAGAATAAGCAGAATGCCTGACCAGAAGGATGGGATGGCAAGCCCCAACTGTGTGCCAATCGAAATGATCAGATCCACGGCCTTCCCTCTGGCTCTGGCGGCAGCAATGCCCAGCGGAACAGATACGATTATTGTAATGAACAATGTCAGAACAGCTAATGAGAATGTCACAGGGAGCCGACTGACGATCAAATCAAGCACCGGTTCGGAAAATCGCAGCGATTGTCCGAAATCAAATTGCAGCACGCCGCCGATCCAGCTAAAAAACTGCTCATGCAGCGGTCCTCCGAGCCCGAGCTTCTGTTCCAGCTCTGCGATCTGCTCCGGGGACGCATCCATGCCAAGGATCGTATGCGCCGGATTGCCGGGGATAATCCGAAAGGCCAGGAAGGTCAGCAGAATGACGAAGAGCAACGTAAGAACAAGAGTCAGCATTCGCCGCGCTACGAACACTTTAGGCACCTCCCCTTCCTTGCTATCTGATTGCACGGCGTAAACGCGCGTGCCGGCCGCCCGAGCTTGAATCAAGCTTGGACTTCCGGCCGCTGCTTCTGAGAACGTCTTCCCCTTACTTCGTCCAATAGACGGTGGACAAATCCTGCACATAAAGCGGATATTGCTTGTAGCCCTGGAGCTTCGGCTTGAGAGCAACATTCAAGTAAGGGTCCATAATGTACACCGCTGCCGCGTCCTTGGCCAGTATGGTCTGCGCCTGCTTGAACAAGTCTGTACGTTTGGCGGCATCTACCTCAGTCACCGTAGCTGTCAACGTTTTGTCGAATTCAGGGCTGTTGTAGTTAAAGAAATTATTCGACGAGTCGGATAAATACTTGTTCAAGATATCATAAGGGTTGAGCTTGCCGTCAAAGCCAATAATTGTCGCCTCGTAATCCCGGCCTTTATAGATGCGCTCCAGCCATACTGCCCATTCCACCGGCTCAATCGTTACTTTGATACCTACCTTGGACAATTGCTGTGCAATCACTTCTCCCGTCGATACATGGAACGCGTAATTGGACGGAACCGACAGTTTGATGGAAATATCGTCAGCATGTCCAGCCTCAGCGAGCAATGCTTTCGCTTTATCTGCATCATAAGCGTACAGATCCTCCAGCCCTTCTTGGAAATAATGCTTCATAATCGGACTGAGATGGGAGCCTAGTTTGATGCCACGGCCAATCGCTACGCCTTGAATCAGCTCATCCTTGTTGACCGCGTGATTGATAGCCTGGCGTACCCGAATGTCATCGAACGGTTTTTTCGCAATATTGTACACCAGCACTTGCACCAGATTTTGCGGTCCGCTGACAGCCTGGTAGCTGTCGCCAAGCTCTTCCAGCTTTTCTGTTCCGATTCTCGGGTAGATATCGGCCTCTCCGGATTTGAATGTCAGGAATCCTGCTTCCTGGTCCGGTATAATGCGGAACTCGACTTTATCGAGCGATGGAATTCCACTGACATAGTAGGTTTCGTTCTTTTCTACAACAAGCCGCTGGCCAGGCAAATATTCCTTGAACTTGAACGGCCCGGTGCCGATTGGTTTCGTGTTGCTGTCGGCATAATCCTTTGGAATAATTGCTGCTGTCAATGCCGTGAGGAAAGATGAATTATTCTCCTTCAGTTTGAATACAACGGTCGATTCGTCGGGAGTCTCAATATTCGCTATACCGGCAAAACTGACATTGAGCGGCTTGCCTGTATCTGCACCTGCCAGACGGTCGTAAGAATATTTCACATCCTCAGCCTTGACCGGGTTGCCGTTGTGGAATTTAACACCGGAGCGAAGCTTGAACGTATACGCCAGTCCATCCGGTGAAATCTCATAGGACTCGGCAACCGCCGGGTAGAGTTCGCCTTTTTCATTCGGCTTCAGCAATCCTTCGAAAACATTGAACATAATTTCTGTCGTCCCGGCAGCGACAGCCAGGTGAGGGTCGAGATAATCCGGGTCTTGAGGGACGATGACGACAGCATTTCCCCCTTCGATTTTATCCCCTTCGGCCGGCGTATCTTCTTTTTTGTCCACTTTGTCCGTTTCATTGGATGATGCCGGCGGATTGGCGGCTTTGGCAGCATTGTTTTTGTTCCCCGTATTTCCCCCGGCACAGGCAGCCAGCATGACAAGTGCAAGCAGGCTAACGCTTATCTGCAGCAGATAGCGGGCGGATTTGGATTTGACAGTTGGTTTCACAGACTTCTCCTCCTATAGGCACTCGTTAAGAGCGATGGAATTTCCTCAATAGAATGAACAGTCAGGTCATGCTGGATCTCCTCAATGCCCAGTCGGCCAAATCGATTGACCAGTATTGAGTCAAGGCCAGCCTTTGCGCTGCCTGCAACATCGTCATAGTAATTGTCTCCGACATAGATGCATTCACTCGGGGTTACTCCTGCCAGACGGAGGGAATAATCGAAAATTTTACGCGATGGTTTCTCTTCTCCTGCTTCGGATGAAATGACAATATGATCAAAAAATGGCGTCAATCCATTCTCATCCAATACACGGCGCGCTGTATGGTCCCAATTGCTGATCAGGCCGATGCCGATGGAACGGCGTTTAAGCTCTTGCAGCACTTGAACAGTAAAGGGGAAGGCCCGCCAGTCGTGGCCCTGCTCCTTCCCAATGGCGGTCAGCCGCTGATGCTGCTCATGTAGACCAACATGGACGCCAAGCTCATAATTAAGCAGCCCCAGATACCAGGGGAAAAAAGTCTCCTGCGCTTTTCCCAGCACGCCGGGGTACTGGCGCATAAACAGTTTGTCTGTCAGATGATAGGCGCGCTCGATTTGTCCGATATCCCGGTGAATGCCCTTCTCCTGCAACCATTGTTGAAATCCTTGTTCTCTGGGCAAGTAAACCAGGGTATAGCCCAGATCAAACCAAGCGTAAGATTTATTCATGCTTCCTCCAAGCGATTATGTAGTTGCAGATGAGCTGACAGGCAGCAGAATGTGTGACGGATAGCGCTCGTCATGATAAACGGTCTGAGTAGCCGTACGAAAATCTGCCTCCCTCACCTCCCCCGGCGGCAAAATGCGATTCGGATTGCGATCGAATGTCGGGAACAATGAACTGGTCACATCCAGACGGATTGCATGACCCTTCTTGAGCAGAATGGCGGTCGAGCCGAGCGATATTTCATAGCGGATGACCTTCCAGGGCTCTACAGCTTCCTGCTTCTCCAGAGAGTTGCGGCATGAAGCGCGTATGATGCCTTCTGCAATGTTATAAGCTGAACCATCGGGATAGACGTCTACAAGCTTGGCGACGAAGTCGGTATCCTCTGTCGATGTCGCTGCATACAGCACAACCTTGATTTCACCGGCGATGACTGTATCCTCAGCAAGAGGCGCTGACGTATAGACCAGCACATCGTTGCGGATCTCGATCGGAAGCTGATTCTTCGGCCCCATAGGCGTCAAATCAGGTACTGCGCCCGATCGGCCGCCTAACGCCGGAACCGGGATTGACGGATGATAGACGAATAGATCCGGCTGCTCCTGCAAGGGAGGTTCAGGCGACAGACTGCCGTCCCCGTTAATAGAATTGGCTCTTTCTTTGCTGTGCAAATAATAGGGAACTTGCACCGCGTCGGCAGGCGGCCACTGTGGAGACTGCTCCCAACGGTTCGCACCCATCAAAAAATACTGTACAGGGGCAACTCCATCCCAACTTGCTTCCTTTCCCTTGAGCCAGCGGTCGAACCACCGCAGTTGAAGCTGGTCAATCCGGTTGTCAGCCTCTGACCCAAAGTCGAGTTCGCCGACATACCTGGACCATGGCATATGGAACCAGGGTTCAACTATCAAATATTGATGCTCTCTTGCCTCGCTGCTCGATGCCAGCTGGCGCAATCCGCCAAAATTCTCAATCGTGCCATCAAGGAAAATATCGTACCAGCCTGCCAAGTGCAACGCAGGCACGCCGATCTGATCATACTGCTCCTTGATCGAATGCTTTCGCCAGTAATCGTCACGCAACGGGTGATCTAGCCATTCCTTGTAGTAAGGAGCAAGCTCTCCGATTATACCGGGCGTCTCCGTCAATGGAAGATGCTTGTAGAGCGCAGTTGCTGCTGCATAACGGGCCGAAATCTCGGAAGCCCATTCGCCTCTCCCTTGTCGCAATGCGGTGTCCTGACTGACAAATAGCACCCAGGACAAGTTGCAGGCAAGCGCGAAAGCACCATTGCGATACACCTTGCCCTGATAGGCATCCGAACCTATCATTGCCGGTACGATGCATGTGAGCGCTGGCGGATGCGCCGCCGCAGTCAGCAGTTGGGCAGCGCCGACATACGAAAATCCATACATGCCTACACGTGGCAGTGCAAATGGAAGTGCTGCCGCCCATTCGACCGTATCGTAGCCGTCCTCGGCTTCATGGTCATATGGATGAAAATCCCCTTCGGATGACCACCTTCCTCGAGTATCCTGGGCAATCACGACATAGTCGTGACGCGCGTACCAGGCAGGGTGGGCATAGTTCATCGTCTGTGCATCTTCTTTGTTGTAGGGCGTGCGTATGAGCAGCACGGGATAGCGATCAGCCGTATCAGGCCGATAGATGTCCGCATACAGCTTGACGCCGTCGCGCATGACTACGGGCACATTCCGCTCGATCAGGATGTCTTCGATTCTGTTCTGACTTGCCATCGCTGTCTCTTTCCCCCTTCATCGAACTCAAAAAGGAGATGCACTGCTCGCACAGCACATCTCCGGTTTACCGGTCAATATGACTATTCCCATTAAATTAGTTGGTTTTATGGAGAGATATTACCATTTCTTTCCGTTCGACGTCAACTCTTTTTTGAGAGGAGTTTATAATTCAGGGTCTTTCTTTCCCTTTTAAGCAATGGTATAAATGAGTAACTAGATAAAGTTGTGTCGCAGGTTTCGTATAGGTGTCTAAATAACATTTGTTTTGAATATTAATGCGTGCAAACACGTATAATTATGTCACGTATATTGGTCAATTATGTTATAATAAGACTCAAATAAACACTGTCTATCCACAAAACAGGAACTGCCGAAGGAGGTTATGAACGATGAAGGATTACGATACGGATATTGAGAAAGAATCGTCACTCGGCCATGTGGTCAAAGTCCAGCATGTCATTGATTTTCTTGTTCTGGCTGAGCTGCAAAACGGGCGCCGTTATGGAAAACAGCTGGATCGTGTAATTACAACGGCGCTGCAAGGCGTCGGCGTCAACGACTCCTACCTCGCTCAGCGCTTGAAGAAACTTGCTGAGAAAGGCCATGCCGCCAGTCAATGGGATGACGACAACCGTTATAACCGGTTTTATGAAATCACGGACTCGGGCCTCGAATACTTCAGACAGCTTCAGCGTGATCTTCCCGAACGCGTCGCTCTGGCTCTTAAGGTGTACAAGCTGTTCGAGAATACAATAAAGAAGCATCAAGTGTAACCTTCTTGTGATTCGATCTACTTCTTAACTAGCATTTCGTAGTGTACTGGATTCCCCTTTCCGTTGTATAGTACAATTTTAAAAGTTGCAGAAATTCGGGAACAATAGCGATCGGAAGAATCTCTCACGCAGGCCTTGCCTGACATTCAACAAAGGGGACGATTAAATTGGAATATCGCCAGCTTGGAAGATGCGGAATGAACGTGTCCGTACTAGGACTTGGCACGAATGCCTTCGGAAAACGAGCCGATGAGGCAACATCAATCCGGATCATTCATCAAGCGCTGGACAGTGGCATTAATTTCATTGATACCGCCAATATTTATGCTGGTTCAGAGTCGGAGCGGATTATCGGAGAAGCACTGAGCGGCCGACGTCAGAGCGCCGTCCTGACCACCAAGGCCGGGCTAATCAACGGGCAAGGCCCCAATGACCGCGGCTCTTCACGGTTTCATTTGCAGCAGGAACTGGAAAGCAGCCTTCGCCGTCTGAAGACGGATTACGTCGACTTGTATCAGATTCATACATTTGATCCGTACACCCCGCTGGAGGAAACGCTTCGCACACTCGATGATATGGTAAGCTCAGGAAAGGTCCGTTATATCGGCGCCTCCAACTATGCCGCATGGGAACTGATGAAAGCGCTTGGCATCAGTGATTATAAGGGCTTCATTCGCTATACCTCCACCCAAAACAGCTATTCGCTGGCTGATCGTACAATTGAGCAGGAACTGGTTCCGTTATGTCTGGATCAGGGACTTGGCATTATCCCTTATTTCCCGCTGGCAGGCGGTATCTTGAGCGGCAAGTACGGCAGCAGGGACATTCCGGCTGCATCCAGAGCGAGCACAGACCCAGGCTTTAACCGCTTCCTGGAAGAGAGGAACATTCAGCTTGGACAGCAGGTCAGCAGACTCGCAGAAGCATACGGCACGACGCCAAGCACCCTCTCGCTTGCCTGGCTAATAGACCGCCCTGCCGTCTCTACTGTTATTGTCGGCGCTACGCGTACGGAGCAGCTTGAGGAAAATCTGCAAAGCACCGCGCTTGTGCTAAGTCAGGAGCAGAAGGATGAGCTGGATGCCATTAGCGAACCGTTCCGCCATGGCAAACCTTTTGCCGTTTACCGCTTGCCATAAATGAAACCCATGCAAAAACCGGCTGTCCTCATCTATATCGAGAGACAGCCGGTTCATATTTATGGATATGGCAGTGATTAATAAAGCGTGGCTACGGACTCCCTGGTGTAAGGAAGGGTCTCTTCATCGCGGCCGGTACGAATTTTCTCAACCCATTCCGGGTCAGCCAGCAAAGCGCGGCCAACAGCTACAAGATCAAATTCCTGGTTATCCAGCTTCTCGATCAATGTCTCGATCTTGGAGTCTTCCGTATGCTGCCCGGTCATGTCTACATTAAGCCCGACGGAGCCTACTGTAATGACCGGTTTGCCGCTCAGCTTCTTCACCCATCCGGCAAAGCTTAAAGGCGATCCCTCGAATTCCGGCTCCCAGAAACGGCGTGCCGAGCAATCGAAGATATCTACGCCTGCCTTGACGAGTGGCGCCAGGAATTGTTCCAGCTCCTCAGGGTTATTGGCAAGCTTGGCGGCATATGCTTCCTGCTTGAATTGTGATATGCGCAGCACGATTGGAAAGTCTGGCCCGACAGCCTTGCGGATGGCCTCTACAATTTCAACTGCAAACTGTGTGCGGCCAGCGATATCGCCGCCATAGCGGTCTGTACGTTTGTTGGTGACTTCCCAGAAAAACTGGTCAATCAGATAACCATGCGCCCCGTGCAGGGCCACCCCGTCAAAGCCAATCCGCTTCGCATCGGCTGCAGCCTGTGCAAAAGCCTGTACAATATCCGCGATTTCCGCTTCTGTCAGAGCTTTGCCTGTTTCGTCTCCTTTTACATTCAATCCAGACGGACCTACCGGAAGAACCTCGGGATTGGATACAGGGTCGCCTTGCTTCCGGGCTGTTCCCACATGCCAAATTTGAGGAATAATTTTTCCGCCTGCTTCGTGAACTTCCTTCACTACCTGAGCCCATCCGTTCAGGGCAGCTTCGCCGTGGAAGGTCGGAATATTCGCATGATTAGAAGCAGCCGGATGGTTAATGGTCGTCCCTTCCGTAATTATCAAGCCCGTACTGTTGGCCGCACGACGACGGTAGTAGGCCGCCACATCAGCTCCAGGCACTCCGCCAGGGGAAAAGAGTCTCGTCATTGGCGCCATTACGATCCGATTTTTCACACTGATTTTCTCAGTTGTAAGTGGCTGAAACAGGGAATGAACAGCTTGCACTGTAGAATTAATGGTCATTGGAAGGCCTCCTGAGTTTTTGAATCGATCCAGTTAAAATCTGCGTCTTCTTGTGACATCAAGCCAATCGGGAGTCCATCCGCGCTCGAGATCGTCGAGCGTTATTCCCGGAGGCACAATGGCGTCGATAGCGTCAAGAACATCCGACGTCAAGCTTATCGTTGCAGCCTGGAGCGAATCCTCCAGTTGCTCCACTGTGCGCGGACCAATAATTGTAGAGGTTACCCCAGGGTGCGCCTGGGTAAAGGCCATCGCCATATGCCCCAGCGTCAGGCCCGCGTCATTGGCAATTGTCTGAAGCTGTTTGATCACCTCAAACTTGACCTTGTTTTCCTCACGTGTTGGGTCGACAATTTTACCCATAAAATGTCCCTGAAACTTCTGGGCTCGCGAGCCTTCTGGCGCTTTCTCGCCTTGCGTATATCTGCCGGAGAGCAGCCCCCCGGACATTGGGCTCCATATTAGAATACCCAGTTCATACTTGCGCGCCGCTTCCAGCACATCCAGCTCGATAGCGCGATTTATAATGGAATACGGCGGTTGCTCGCTTGAGAAGCGCAGCAAGTTGCGGCGATCGCTGATCCGCTGTGCTTCTGCCAGTTGCCAGGCTTGAAAAGTGGAAGAGCCAAAATAACGAATTTTCCCTTCGCGAACCAAGTCCGTCAGCACATCCAGCGTTTCCTCAAGATCCGTATTCAGGTCAGGCCGATGGAGCTGGTACAGATCAATGTAATCCGTTTGGAGCCTGCGCAGACTATTCTCGACCGCACGCCTGATCCACAGCCGGGAATTTCCTCTTTCATGCAGCCCTTTCCCCATCGGATTACCCACTTTAGTTGCCAGTATAATTTGCTCCCGGCGGCCCTTGAGGGCTTCACCGACAATCTCCTCAGAACGTCCAGCCGAATAAACATCAGCCGTATCGATGATGTTAACTCCTTTTTCGAGCGCAGCATCAACGATCCGAATACAATCCTCCGTATTCGCGTTTCCCCATTCCCCGAAATTACCTGTACCGAGCGTATAACTGCTAATCTTCAAGCCTGTACGCCCCAGAAGCCGATATTCCACCTTCACCACTCCTTAACAATCGTGACTGTGACGAGACTTGCGAACTGACCACAAACAGACCAATTTCTGAGCATCAACAAGCCTTCATTAAATCAACTGTAATTTAAGAATAATCATTCTTAATCTAAAATGCAAACTGCATTACGTCTCGCAATGACTATACCTGATTTAAGAACGGTCAGTCAAGTATGTTTTTTGAATAAAATTTTTGGCCTAACCTTCAAATCAAGGAATCGGGCTTTAACAGCGATCGGAACAATCCTCTGCCCTGTAGCGTTCCCCGCCTGCCTGGAGATAAGCATTAATTATTGTTTACTGATCATTCTTAAACGGGTATGATAAAAGAAAAACAGGAGGCGCAGATGGCACGACCAAGAGAATTTGATCAGAATCAGGTGCTGGAGAAAGCAATGGAACTGTTTTGGGCCAAAGGTTATGAACGTACCTCCATTGCCGATCTGGTTGCATACACCAACGTCCATCGGGGCAGCCTTTACGATACATTTGGCGATAAGTATCAATTGTTTCTGGCTTGTTTGAATCGTTTTCAACAGAGCAGTTACAAATTCGTGGCGGAGCGACTGAACTGCCCCGGCGATCCGAAGGAAATATTAAGATTATTTTTTGAGCAAACGATTGACTGGGCCTTGAATGAAAATGAGAAAGGTCTAAAGGGATGCTTCATGACAAACACGGCAATGGATCTGGCAGCTTTCGACGCGAACATAGCGAGTCATGTAGAAGCCTTCAATTTGAAGCTGGAATCAAGTTTTTGCGATTTGCTGCAGCGAGCGCAACCTAACGGCAATCTCGCCAGCAAGCATAGCGTGCGTGATTTGGCGAGATTTTTAGTCAATACCAGACACGGTCTGTATACGATGGCCAAAACAGCGACCGACCGCGCGGCGCTGCAAAGCGTCTCTAACGTGGCCCTTTCATTCCTGGGCTAGGCATTATCGCTGCACAAGCGTAAACGGCTTTGCCGTCCTTTGACGGAGAAACTTCATTTCGTGGTGAAAATATAAGCACATTTTAGGCTCAACCTAAAAAACAGTGTTTGACAGACAGGAGAAAGCAGCGAAGGGGCAAAGGAATTCTGGAGAAACGATCGTGGTCGCCTTTAAAACCCGATTCCCTCGCTAATGGTCAAGCACTGATTTTGGTTTTGAGCCTCATTTTATAGAAGGAACTTTATAAATGCTTATTTAAAAAGCTGCCCCGAAAAAATTACGGGACAGCTTTTAAGCTTAACTGTATTGATATTGTGCATGATGTAGCCGGCTATAGATGCCGCCGGAAGCAATGAGTTCCTGATGACTGCCTTGCTCTGCAATGCCACTTTCGTCAACGACAATAATCCGGTCCGCATTCTTGATTGTTGCCAGACGATGAGCGATGACGAGTGTCGTTCTCCCCTGGGATAGTTCGGACAAAGATTTCTGGATCATCGCCTCTGTCTCTGTATCGAGCGCCGAGGTCGCCTCATCCAGGATCAGAATCGGCGGGTTCTTGAGGAACATGCGGGCGATTGCCATCCGTTGCTTCTGACCGCCAGAGAGCTTGACCCCGCGTTCCCCGATGACCGTATCCATGCCATCTGGAAGCTGCTTGATCATGTCCAGCAAGGATGCCCGCCGCGCAGCCTCCCAGATTTGCTCATCGGTAGCCTTCAAGTCGCCATAGGCGATATTCTGCCTGATCGTACCGGAGAACAGGAACACATCCTGCTGGACAATCCCGATATTTTTGCGCAGCGACTGCAGCTTGAGCTTGCGAATGTCTTTGCCATCGACTGTAATGCTGCCCTTATCCACATCATAAAACCGCGGCAGCAGGCTGCAGATCGTTGTTTTGCCCGCTCCGGACGGACCAACGAAAGCTATGGTCTCCCCGGCACGAATGGACAAGTTAATGCTTTTTAAAATATCTCTGCCCTGCTCATAACCGAAGGTCACATTGTTGAAGCGAATGTCTCCGCTTAATGACTTGGCCTCGGTCGCATCCTTTGCATCCACGATATCCGGTTCTGTATCCAGAAGCTCGACATAACGCTTGAATCCGGCGATTCCCTTTGGATAGCTCTCGATGACGGCGTTGATTTTCTCGATTGGACGGAAGAAGATATTGGACAGCAGCAAAAATGCCATAAATTCCCCAAGCTCCAGCTTGCCGTTAATAAAGAACCAAGCACCGCAGATCATAACAAAGACCGTAATCAAACGCATCAGCATGTAATTGATGGACAAACTTTTCGCCATCGTTTTGTAGGCCATCAGCTTCGTTTCACGGAAATTCTGGTTGTCCTTGGCGAACAGCTTTTTTTCATGCTCTTCGTTTGCGAACGACTGAACCACGCGAATTCCGCCCACATTTTCTTCAATTCGAGCATTGAAGCTGCCGACATTGCCGAACAGGCGGCGATAGGTTTGCGTCATTTTGCCCCCGAACACAATAATGAGCCAAGCCATCACCGGAATAATAACAAACGTCAGCAGCGCCAGTTCCAGATTAATATACGCCATCACAGAGAATGAGCCGATAAGCGTCATAATCGCGATGAAAACATCTTCCGGACCGTGGTGCGCAACCTCACCGATCTCATTCAAATCATTGGTCACGCGACCCACCAAATGACCTGTCTTGTTGTTGTCATAGAACCGGAATGAGAGCTTCTGGAGGTGGTCGAACACTTTCCTCCGCATATCAGTCTCGATGTTGATCCCCAGCATATGCCCCCAGTAAGTGACCACATAATTCAACAAGGTATTGAGTGCATATATGGCAAGCAGTCCAATACCTGCCACCACGATCATCCGCCAATTTCCGCTTGGCAGCAATTCGTCAATAAATCTGCTCACAGCCAGTGGAAAAGCAAGTTCGAGCAGTCCGGCAATAATGGCGCAAGTAAAATCGAGCACGAATAATCCTTTATAAGGACGATAGTATGAAAAAAATCTTCGAAGCATGCCTTCCTGATCTCCTCTCTCTTTTCCTGATCATTCTCCAATTCTATTCGTCTGATCCTGAAGCCTGCCGACTTGCCGCTCATGCAAGAAGGCAGGACGCTGTCCTGCCTGCGGTCTGTGCTCCGGTACCAAACGAATAACCAATCTGTGTACAAATGTATACGATTAGGCGCCTGCTGTCAACGCTCTGGACAGTAAAAAGGACGAACTTTTCATTAAATCTCAGATGGTACTCGTTGCCATTGATAGTCTTCCAGGCCGCCGGGATTTGATTGGAGACTTCGCAGGGTTTACAATACATTCAGGCAATCTGATTGATACCTATTAAAGGGAGGTTATTTTGATGGAGACATTGCTGTTGCTCGGCAGCTTGAATTTGGCGGTTGTCATCATGCTGGGAGCATTCGGCGCTCATGCGCTTAAGAAAAAGCTCACTTCGGAGATGCTCGACATTTACCAGACAGGGGTCCACTATCATATCGCTCATGGTCTTGGACTGTTATTGCTCGGGGTGCTGGCTGGAGGTGTATTGCAAAGCGGGCTTGTGCTGACAGCAGGCTGGCTTCTGTTTGCAGGGATTATACTATTCAGCGGCAGTCTGTATGCGCTTGCGCTTACCGGGGTCAAACGACTGGGAGCCATTACGCCGCTTGGCGGCTTATGCTTTATCGCCGGATGGATTGTTCTGGCTCTTGCTGTTATTCAAGGTTAGTTCAGGCATAAAAACACCGGCAAGCGCGGCTTGCCGGTGTCATTTTGAACCGTTATTATTGCTCTTACTTGGCTTGTACTTGAGCTCTCAATGCGTCATTAGCAATGACGATTTTTCCAAAGCCGCTTCCTTTTTTCACATCTTTTTGTCCAAATCCGATTGGTGGAACCATAGGCGCACCTCCTTTTGTGACGTTTTGTAACTACTTTATCCATTATAGTGAATAGAGATGTCAAAATATAGTGCCTGGATCACAAAAAAACGATTCACACCTTGCGTACACTAAGGTTAAAATTTGGGCATTGGATCGGGCAATTCTCGCCAATTGCCTGCTGTCATTTCCGCATCGGTCAGCAACGTCTCATCCAATGTGCGGATGATTTCCTCACGCTCCATCTGTACCCCGATGAATACAAGCTTGTTCACGCGGTCGCCCCACTCTTCATCCCAATCCGGGGTTTTTGGAATATTGCTGCCAAAATAAGCGAACCGCTCCTCTACCGACAGTGCCGCCACCCAAAGTCCCGCAGGCGACAGCTGCAAAGATATGCCGGCTTGGCTAAACGACAATGCCATATTATTGCGGGTAGCAAGCCACATAATGCCTTTGGAACGAACAACGGACTCCGGCCATCTGCTCATCCATTTCCGCAATCGTTCGGGATGAAACGGCCTTTTCCTCAAATAAACGAAGGATGATATGCCGTATTCCTCCGTCTCCGGTGTGTGATGTTCCTTCTCCAGCTCCTGAATCCAGCCTGCCGAGCGGCTGGCGGCTTCAAAATCGAACAGACGGGTGTTCAGAATCTCCTTCGGATCAACAGCCCCATGTGAAGTACGGATCAGCTTCGCTCTCGGCTGAAGCCCTCTTAAGGCAGTTTCCAGCTTTTGAAGTTCGTCTTCGCTTGCCATGTCGCATTTGTTAATGATTAGCACATCGCAGAACTCCACCTGATCAATCAACAGATCGACAACACCTCGGTTGTCCCCTTCACTCGCTTCCTGACCACGATCCATAAGACTTTCCCGTGTGTGATAGTCCTTCCAGAAGGAGCTTGCGTCAACGACGGTTACCATACAATCAAGTCGGGTCAACTTCGACAGATCGATGTTCTGCTCTTCATCCACGTATGTAAAAGTCTGTGCCACCGGCAGCGGTTCTCCTACACCTGTCGATTCAATTAATATGTAGTCAAATCGCTTCTCCAGTGCAAGCCGCTCGACCTCCTTCAGCAGATCATCCCGCAGTGTACAGCAGATGCAGCCGTTAGACATCTCCACCAGCTTTTCCTCTGTGCGGCTTAAACCGCCCCCGCCCTTCACCAATTCTGCATCGATGTTGACCTCGCTGAGATCGTTGACAATTACTGCTACCCGAAGACCTTCACGATTGTTCAGGACATGGTTGAGAATCGTAGTTTTCCCCGCTCCCAGATAGCCGCTCAATACCGTGACGGGGATTTTATCCTCTATCGTCTGAGTGTTCATGCTTTAACACCTCTTTAATAGTAATTATTACTATTAATTAATATACAGACGTTTTAGTGGACTGTCAACACATCAAACGTTGTCGTGTTGAAGGCAATCCCCTGTCCGCCCCGGTTGCAAATACGGTTTTGTTCATCGTTATCCCCTTTCCGTCCTTTGACGGGCAAAAACTTCGTTTCGTGGTGAAATATAAGCCATTAAAAAGACCGCCTCAAGGACGGTCTAACAAATAAATGAGTTACCGAATTATTTTGGTTGAATGTAGCCTTCTGCTTTCAGCAACTCCGCGATCAGGACGGCTCCGCCGGCAGCCCCGCGCAAAGTATTGTGGGATAGACCTACGAATTTGTAATCGTAAAGGGAATCCTCACGCAATCTGCCTGCGGATATGCCCATACCATGCTCAATATCACGGTCCAGATTGGTCTGAGGACGATTCTCTTCCTCGAAGTACGTGATGAACTGCTTTGGTGCGCTTGGCAATTCCAACTTCTGCGGACGGCCTGTGTACTGCTGCCAGCGGTCAAGTATTTCTTCCTTGGTCGGCTTTTGCTCGAAGGATACGAATACCGTAGCCAAATGACCGTCTGTAACCGGTACACGAATACATTGAGTTGTGATAAGCGGCTCGCTTGCTTTTACAATTTCCCCGTTCTCCACACTGCCCCAGATGCGCAGCGGCTCCTGCTCGCTCTTCTCTTCCTCGCCGCCGATATATGGAATCACGTTATCCAGCATCTCTGGCCAGTCGGTAAAGTTCTTGCCTGCGCCGGAGATCGCCTGATAGGTGGAGGCTACGACGGTGGTCGGCTTGAATTCCCGAAGAGCGTTCAGCATCGGCACATAGCTTTGGATCGAGCAGTTCGGCTTCACTGCGATAAACCCGGTGGAGGTGCCCAGCCGCTCGCGTTGAGCAGCAATCACTTCCAAATGTTCCGGGTTGATCTCCGGAATAACCATCGGCACGTCCGGCGTCCAGCGGTGTGCGGAGTTGTTGGATACAACAGGCGTGCCAGTCTTCGCGTACGCTTCCTCCAGCGCCTTGACTTCATCTTTCTTCATATCGACTGCACAGAAGATAAAATCAACTTCTGCAGCGAACGCATCGACTTTGGAAGCGTCCTGTACAACAATAGATTTAATCTCCTCAGGTATCGGAGTGCTTAGCTTCCATCTTCCCTGAACCGCTTGCTCATAGGCTTTTCCTGCCGATCCGGCGCTTGCGGCAATCGCTGTAACCTGGAACCAAGGATGCTGATCCAGCAGTTCAATAAAGCGCTGGCCGACCATGCCGGTGCCGCCAACGATTCCTGCTCTTAATTTTTGTGTCATGTAGGTATTCCATCCTTTCAAAGGTTGTCATAAGTTGTTGTAATCTTGCCAATAGATAACAAAAAAATCCCATCCCTAAGACTATTGTCTCAGGGACGAGATTGTATCCTCGTGGTACCACCCTAAATTTGCTCATATGTCGCCATATCAGCCTCTTCAAGTACGGCATTGCCTTGGCAATGCATATACTCTAGCTCTGTAACAGGAGCCCCTGGCACATCACCCTCCCTATGCGGGATTCCGATATGCTGCTCAGAGTCTTTCTTCAATAAACAATTCTTTACTCCTTCTCAGCTTCCGGAGCTCTCTGCGAAAGAATTCATTTATCTACTCATCTCGTCATCGCATTTGCTTATGGAAGTTATATTATCAAAAATTAAAGATCAGGTAAACAGTATTTTTGAAATTTGGGCAAAATATTTGCTGACTGCCATGGACAAGACCAACAATCGGGAAATGAAAGACGAATTACTCTCTAACATGTCGACACCGGCTCTAACAATTGAAGCTGAGAGGGTTTGCTTTCAAATAGTCCAACACTTGTCGATAGGAGTCCAGCAAATACGGAATGCTGCCGTACGGAGAGCGGATCAGCTCCGTCTTTATCCCAGTGATACTCTCCAGCGTCGCCTGGCCTTTGATCATCTCGTCAAAAGCCGTTTGCTCGGAATGGTAAAATTTATGCTTATCATGCGTGACGCCATGTATCCCAACCCCATGGCCTTCCTTCACCATCCGCTTCAGGATTTCCGGGTATGTCCTCATATGAGGCTCCAGCATGAAAAACGTTGCTTTGACCTTGTACTGATCCAATATATCCAAAATTTTATCGCTTACAGATGATGGGCCGTCATCGAACGTTAAATAGATCCATTTCCCGTCACTGCCTGTATCTTCGTCGTCGGCATCCGGATCAAGGAGCAAGTGCTCGGTATCTGTAAAATTTGTGCTGTCAGCAGAACCTGCTGAAGTCGAATCGACAGGAGACTCAACCGGCGGCGTCCGGGACTTGGTTCCGATAATGTAATGGTTGCCCCATACAAGCAGAAGAATGATCCTAATTGCTAAAATAATAGCCAGGATGAGTTTCTTCATGTTATATCGTGAGTTTGTTCGAATTGTATGAACTGGTATAGAATAAATTCATGCTTTCCATTTGGACCAGTCAGGCGTATAATCGCTCTTATTAATGTAACATACAACCACTTCAGGGGGTAAAAAATGAACTCAAAATTAGCTGTAATTGTAGGAGCGGGTCCTGGTGTCGGCAATCATGTAGCCAAGAAATTCGGAGAGAATGGGTTCCGCATTGTGCTCAT
The DNA here is from genome assembly GCF_016424485.1 of Paenibacillus roseus. GTDB lineage: Bacteria > Bacillota > Bacilli > Paenibacillales > Paenibacillaceae > Paenibacillus_D > Paenibacillus_D roseus. The sequence continues at coordinate 105,137 of NZ_JAELUP010000004.1, read as the reverse complement.
TTCGCGCAACCCGAACAGCCTGGAGCAATATGTTGACGAGCTGCGCGCTCTAGGCATTGAAGCCCACGGAGTAGCGGGGGATGCAGGAAGTACCGAGTCTCTGCAAGCTGCCTTTGCTCAGGTGAAGCAGCATCACGGGGTAACGGACGTATTGGTATACAATGCCGCTGTACTTGGGGGTGGAAAACCAACCTCCCTCACGGCAGAAACGCTGATCCGGCATTTGCAGGTTGATGTGGCGGGAGCTTTAACAAGCGCCCTGCAGGTAGTTCCTGATCAGACAGAGCGGCAGGACGGTACGATTCTGTTTACAGGAGGCGCTCTGTCTCTCTATCCTTCGGCAAACTATGCGTCTTTGTCCATCGGAAAAGCAGCCATGCGCAACCTGGCGCTCTCTTTGGCCGAGGAGCTTTCACCCCAGGGTATCTTTGTAGGTACGGTGACGATAGCTGGACAGGTAAAGCCTGGCACTAATTTTGACCCCGCCCGGATTGCTGAGTTGTATTGGGACTTGTACGAGACACGGGAAAAGCATGAGATCGTATTCACAGGAAAAGAATGAAATCGTGTATTCGTTGGAAATATTTCGGAGGGGGTTGGGAAAATGGCTGCTGATACAGATCAAATTCTGACCGAATTTCCTGAAAGTTTTGAAAGTGAGAGGCTGCTTGTTCGCGCCCCGCTGTGGGGAGACGGCGCAGTGGTTAACGAAGCGATTCGGGACAGTATTGAAGAGCTTCGCCCGTGGATGCCTTGGGCACAAACCGTTCCTTCGGTTGAAGACACGGAGTCGAATATTCGGTATGCCCGGCTGGACTTTTTGGCACGCAGAGATTTGAGGCTTCATATATTTCTTAAAAAAACGGGAGAGCTTGTCGGCGGCAGCGGCCTGCATCGGATAGACTGGCAGGCACGCAAGTTTGAGATTGGGTATTGGGCGAGAACATCGCAAGTCGGAAACGGGTATATTACGGAAGCGGTCCATGCCATTACGAACTATGCGATCCATGAGTTGCAGGCCAATCGCATTGAAATTCGCTGCGACTCCCGCAACTCGAACAGCCGGAAGGTCGCAGAGCGTTCAGGCTACACATTTGAAGGCACGCTTCGTAATGATGCATGTGATGTAAATGGCGGTCTTCGACACACGCTGGTCTTTTCCAAAGTTCGCGGGGATGAGTTTTAAAATAGAGGGGTTTCCCCCTCTTCATGCTCCGAAAGTCTAGTGTGATGAAACCGCAGGCAATTCGGCGAACTCACGGAAAATTGTACGTTTCAGTTCCGGCCACTCCGTATGAATGATGCTGTAATACACATCATCTCTGCTTTCTCCTCTGGCATTCAAATAGTTATTGCGGAAAATCCCTTCCTGCTTGGCGCCCAGCTTGAGGACCGCCTTTTGAGACCGGATATTTTCTATATCAACGCTAAACTGCACACGGTGGAAGCCCATTGCCTCAAAGGCAAACTTCAGCAGTTCAAACTTGGTCGCTTTGTTAATTTGCGTGCCTCTGTAAGGCGCGCCATACCAGGTCCACCCGATTTCCAGTCTTTTGCTGAAAAATGCCAGATTTCCATATCGGGTTGAACCGGCTACTTCACCTGTTGCCTTGTCAATGACTATGAACGGATAAGAGACTTTCTCCACCTGGTCAGCCAGCGTTCTCGCTATATAATGCTCCAGCGCATAATCGTCCAGGATATGATCCTCGGTATATTTCGTGATTTCCTTATCGAAAATAATTTTTCGCAGGCCATCTTTATATTTGCCGTGAAAGGGCACAAGTTTCACAATATGATTCTCTAGTACAATATCCCGTTGAAAAAAATGCATACCGGATACACCATCCTTCGTTCGCAAATGCTAGTCTTCCTTTAGCATAATACTTTCCTGGCGTTTAAAGGATGGAGGAAATGAATGAAAATTTAGAATTATTGTATACAAAGCGGTATCCAGGCTGACTGGCGCACAAAATTAGTGGTTGCCCTCCAGGTGGAGGGAACGCTGCGTGGCAGAGGATTCTTCCGATCGCTGTTAAAGCCCGATTCCTTTATAGGATAGAGGCTAGCAGAGGGACTCGGGCTTTAACAGGCGAGCGCTTCGCTTCTCCAGAATTCCTCTGCCCCTTCGCTGCTCTCTCCTGTTTGTCAGCACTGATTTATAGATCAACTCTCCTGAATCATCCAGGGACCTCGCTTCAGATGCGGCCTGTTACAGCAGCAAAAAGGAAAATGATGAATTGTTTGTTTTTCTTATTGCTGCTCCACCTTCCGGCTAACATTGCATTTCGAATTTGCTTGTGAATGAGAATCAGAATAGCACCTTTTGTATCTTTTTTGCTTTTAAAATGTAAACATACGAAAAAGCCCTCCGTCTTCCTCAGAGGGCCTCAAATCACTACAGAGTAGTGGAGTTGTCAAAAAAAGTGCAGTTTGAAAACACCCTCATACAGAAATCCCGTTGCTATGCTGCTTGTAACAGCATTCTTTCGCGATAAATAGCTGGGGGCCAGCCTCCTGGATTAGAGGTGTAGATCCGCCGCCTGTTGTAGTAAACCATAATGTATCTAAAGATGATCGATTTTATATCGGCCATCGGATAGCGCTCCGTTTTGATCTTGTACACCTTCTCTTTCTTTAGCGTAGCAAAAAAGCTTTCCTTGCGTTGTCATAACAACGGCCCGTGCCGTTCATGCTTTGAATGGCGTTACGTTTAGCCAGACTCTCCCGGAAAGCATGACTCGTGAATGGGCTGCCTCGATCGCTGTGAAAAGTCATTCCGCGAGCATTTCTCGCTTTGCAGGCGTTCTCAAAGGCTTGGATGCAGAGTTCCTTACGCATGTTGTCGTCCATGGCCAGGCCCACGATCTCTCCGTTGAAACCATCCAGGACCGCGGACAGATAGAGCTTGCCGTCTGAACAAGGGATTTCGGTGATATCCGATAGCCATTTCTGGTTGGGTGCTGAGGCTTTGAAGTCTCTCTGGATCAGATTCTCGCTCTTTTGAGCTGCGGCATCTTCGCGTGTAATGCCGTGTGGGTGACGCCTCACTTTCTTCAGCAGGTCATGTTTCTTCATGATTCGGTAGACGGTGCTGTAGCTGGTTGTGATCTCGATTTGGGACAGCGCCAGCAGAATACGCTGGACACCGTAATTCCGGTTGTCTTCATGTTCACCAATGATATCTTTGATTTTGACCAGAAGAAGTTGCTGCCTCTCCTGTTTGGGTATGGGCTTCAAGCTACGGTAATAACCCGATTCGCTGACAGCAAGTACCTCGCACATCTCCTTGACGGTCCACTGATTCCGTCGTTCACGGATGTATGCATAGAGCTGGCATGCCTTTACCGCTTCCGGTCTTTTGCGAAAAAACCGAGTGCGTCCTTGAGAATGTCATTCGCGCGACGCAACTCGCCTATTTCTCTTTCTAATTCGATTTCACGGGCCGTCTTGATCCAATCTCATCGCTCAATCTTACGGCTTCTTCTTTAAATGCTTTGTCGTATCGATTCATTGTCACTTGTCCCCTCGTTTGCTTTCATTTTATTTCATATAAGGGAGTTTTTCGACTGCATTTTCATCGTTGTACTCCACGATAAAGTACGGCTCAAAAATCTCAAATAGGTTTGGAGCTAAGTTACTCATCCCGTCGCATTGGGGGTCGGGACACTCATCAGCCACAAATGCATATGCAGCTGTTTTAGCTGTTTTAGCTGTTTTAAGTCCCTCATCTACCTGAAAATGATCATACTGCCTTTTATTTCCCCCACCCGGGTATAATACCTCGGCAGGAAATGCCACGAATCTCATTGAACCTTCCATACATGTAGCCTCCTTTAAGTGATTGTGTGATTTTCAATCGTTTTTCCCTTCTTGTATCCAGGGCTCCTTACCTTATTATTCTATGTACCCCCTCCCAATTGCGACTCTAGTAGTTACCTATTTTTAATATCAATGATCCAGGAACCTCTACGCGCTGATTTCAGAAGTAATCGTTTCCTGTTTATATCGGTGTGCCCGTTCCTTACTAACTGCTCGTAAAGTGATCTGTTGGCTTGCCATTTTGAAAAAAGGCACGGGAAATCAGAGCCGTATCCTTGTGAGGAGCTGCAGGGCAGCCCTTAAAAAAACTGTCTGAGTTACTGCTGACAATCCACCCTGCTATACTGCCGTCAGGATTCAGTTTTGCAAGATTGCTTATTTCAGAAAATTTATCATTTGCCTCTTCCCATAACGGCGGTACCCAGCTGGACCCTTCTGTAGCAAGTCCCTGACCTAGTTTTCCGATAACTGTAAATTTAGATTTAACAACTATATCAATCATTTGTCTTCCTCCCTCTGTCTTTCCCTCAAATTAAGGATATAAATAACGGCTCAACCTAAAAATTAGTGGTTTACATAGGGAGAGAACAGCGTAGTGGCAGAGGAATTCTGGAGAAGCGAAGCGCTCGCCTTTTAAAGCCCGATTTCCCCTGCTAACCTCTATCCTATAAAGAAATCAGGCTTTAACAGCGATCGGAAGAATCCTCTGCCACGCAGCGCCTCCTCCACCTAGATGGCCAACCACTAATTTTGGTTTTGAGCCGGAATAACGAACCTACATTTCTTTTGCATTTCGGCTAAAGAAAGCAACCAGCCCTGCCGCTATTAGAAGTCCTGAACAAAACGCGTACATCGCAGAATAAGACCATACATCCGCCACTAGGCCCATTACAATGCCGCCCATGGACATTCCAAAATCAGCCATTGCGATGAACAAGCCGATCCGTACATTTCTTGATACTGCAGGAAGGACAAATGTTAAATAAGTCATCAGGATTGGATACAACAACGCCTGCGCCGTTCCCATTAAAACAGCCGAAGCGTAAAGCAGGCCGGCTCCCGCCAGCTTCGATAAGGACAGCAGTTCCGCCGCCCCCGCGGCAATAAGGAGAATCCCAATAACTAACCGGGGATGCCACTTCCCATCGGACGGAATCCGGTTGCGAAGCAGAAAACGCGACAGCACGACAACAGCTGCTTGTATCATCAGGTAGATGCCTGCATTGCCGTTATTAATCTGGGTCGCGTACAACGGAAGGAACATGGTGACCGCACCAAACACAACAGACGCGGCGAACATAAGGATGCTGCTAATCATTAGCGAGCGGTTGGTAACAAGTTGCCCGAAAGCTTTGAACATCCCTGGACTGGATTTCACAGCCCCGCCTTCCGCTTTGGGAGATGACTGAATCGGCGCATTAAACCCGAACACCGCGGTAATGACTGCAATGCCGACCATAGCCATCGTAAAAGCATTCATCCCGCCCCACTCCCAGATGCCAAGCGCAAGCAACGGACCAATAATGGACGGTATGTAAGTCGATAAGGTTAACAAGGATACGCCTTGAGAACGTTCATGATCAGGCAGGGCGTCAATAATCCCCATTTGCAGTGCCATCGAGACAAAGGCTGTTGATACTCCCTGTATGAGCCTCGCTGCCACAAAGCCCTCCAGCCCACTGATGGTGTACAAGATAAGCGCCAGACCATTGGCAACAAGCAGTATGCGTAAAATGTTAAGCGGGCCGTATTTTTGCGTAAAATACCCGGCCCATGGACGGAGAACCATGCTCGTCAGCATATAGCTTCCCATAACCAGACCAATTTGGGCGTTGTTGGCGCCCAGACTTTCACCGCGGAGCGGAAGAATAACGTTCAATATCGGATTGGCGCTGAAAAATAGAAAAGCAAGCCCATATAAACGCAAAAAAGGCCAGGTCATTGCCTGTTGAGTTTTCAAAACTTTCCCCTCCACATTCGTCTCCAAAGTGCAGCAACTCTTTTTCTATTCTTCTAAATGCTGAATACGCTTATCCAACTCTCTTTATTAACGAGCAAAAATCCGGCCGTGGCCGGATTCTCAAAAATATAAGAATTTATAAATTTCCTTTTATAAATGGCTTATATCTCTCCGTGAAACAAAGCTTTTGGCCGTCAAAGGACAGCAAAGCCGTTTGCGCTTGGGTGTAGCAATAGTATAACAAATGCGATGGTCGCCTTACTAGGATTTTATTTCAGGAGAATGTCGTTTTTGCAAGTCTATTCAAGTGCTTCAATGCATTTGTACTCATAAAAAAAGGGGGTCGGCGCTTGAGACAGAATATTACTTTTAAGAAGCTTCTTGCTCAGGCAACAAAATCATAAGGCATATCGGAAAAAGGAGATCCGCCCATGAGTAATTACAACATCATCTTATTCGACCTGGACGGGACATTATCAGACCCCAAAGTCGGAATTACCAAAAGCGTCCAGTATGCACTGGAGAAATTCGGAATTTCAGAGCCTGATCTGGACAAACTGGAGCCGTTTATCGGGCCGCCGCTTGAAGAATCATTCGAGAAATTTTACGGTTTTAACGAAGAACAGTGCAAACAAGGCATCGCCTACTACAGGGAGCGCTTCAAAGTGAAGGGTTTATATGAAAACATTCTCTTTCCTGAAATTCCGAAGCTGTTGGAGCAATTAAAGGCGGCAGGAAAAGTGCTTGTCTTGGCGACGTCGAAGCCGACTGTGTTTGCAGAACAGATTTTGCAATACTTTTCTATCGACCATTACTTTGACCTCGTCATTGGCAGCAACCTGGACGGAACAAGAGTCGCCAAGGCAGAGATCATCAGCCACATTCTGGGAGAGTTGAATTCATACGATAAACAGGAGTTTATTATGATCGGCGACCGGAGACATGATATTATCGGGGCTCATCATACAGGAATTCATTCCATTGGCGTCCTTTACGGTTACGGCCCTCTGGAGGAAATGCAACAGGCTTCACCTACGTATATTGTTGAAGATGTAAGAGGAATTTCCGGCATTCTGCTTTAAATAGCTCGATTTGCATTCAATCAGCCATCAGATCACACATGAAGACGGTCCTGAATCGCCCTCTTCATGTGTTTCCTATCATTTTATATCATTTTATAAATATTTCCCCCCTAAAAAACATATTTTATCCCTTCCATGTACTTCCAACTAAATTTATCATGGAGTTACACGTACGAGTAAACTAGCTTTCTGAGAAACTACGAGATTCATCCATGTTCAATCAGAAAGGGTGGTGATCGATGCGAAAAACCTCAAAACGGGTTTAAGCCGTGTTTACCTCAACTGATGACGATGTCAACTCTTCATAAGCGCAAACGGCTTTGCCGTCTTTCGACGGGCAAAACAATACCCCTAACCTATTTTTCCACCCAAACCTCTTAGACTCAATATAACCGGTCAAAAAATGATTCGAAAAACTCATGCATCTCAAGGAAATACGCCTGCATTCCCTCGACACTTCAAGATACAAAAATTTTATAGTCAAATTCACTGTAATCGTTTTCAAAACTGATCTCACGACTATTATCACTGCCAAGGAGGACTTCTCACACCAATTCCGTCATAGGCACAACAAAATTAGATATAGAGGTGAAAAGCTTGTACTACTCCACAAAAAAGCAGCTCCGTCCGTTAAGTTTGCTCCTATGCATCGCCCTGCTACTAGGCTCTGTTCTCAATGCGTCGATCTTGTACGCAGCCGATGATGAGACATCACAACAACCCGCAGAAGCCCCGAAAGCTCCCCAAAACCTGAGAATTACTGAAGGGACGCTTACCCATGACTCCGTTGGCATCGAATGGGATTTTATCGGGACGGACCTCGATCCGCAAAACCCGAATAATATCGATATTTGGAATGCAGACACCGATGCCTCTATTACCTACGGTCATCTTTGGAAACGTGCAATTGGCGGTCTCAAACCCGAGACGACCTACCGCATCTACATTACCTGGGATGAAAGACCGGCAACCCGGCTTCATAAAAGCAACATTGTGGAATTCACCACACTAGCGGATACATCGGAATACAAAAAGCCCCCTCTGACTCCCCCGCAAAATCTGAAAGTATCCGCTGTAACCGACTCCGGCATCACCTTTACATGGCAAGGCAGCCCGGGAGCCAGCGGGTATGATTTCTACGTCAATGATGGCTGGAATGGCGGCGTATGGAACGGCTCTGACAGCTACTACACATTCGCATGGCCTGAAGGAAGCGCTCCAGGCACAGCCTACAAATTCGAAGTTGCTGCGCAACAAAAAATCGGGGATGGTCCTCTGGAGACATCTGAAAAAAGCAATACGGTCCGTCTGATTCAAGGCGAACTGGCAACAGCCAAGGATGTGCAGGTCATTACAGCAAACCGGACAACAGCCGTTATTGGCTGGGCCTCTGTACCCGGAGCTACAGAATATGATATTTATCAGGATGAACAACTCGTCGGTACATCAGATAGCAACCGTTATACGGCTAGCGGTCTGACAGAAGGTCAATCCTACAGCTTCACAGTTGTGGCGCGCAATGACTTGTGGACTTCGGCTGCCAGTGAGCCGACAGTTGCGGTACCGGGCGCCAATTATACGAATGTAACCTATTATACGCAATGGTCAATCTATGACCGCAAGTTTTATCCAAGCGATATCGACGTTTCACAGGTTACCCATATTAACTACGCTTTTGCTGACGTTTGCTGGAATAAGAAAGGAACAAATCCAAACAATATTTGCCAAAATGATGAATTGCCTCTACAGAAAGACTATGTATATAACGGGGAAATCATTATCGGCGACCCTGAAGCAGATCCTGCCAACTTTGCTGCATTTGCAGATATCAAGCAAGCCAATCCGGATCTGAAGCTGTTGGTGTCCGTCGGCGGCTGGTCCTGGTCCAGGAGCTTCTCCGACGTGGCAGCCGATGAGATTACCCGCAGAACGTTTGCGAATTCCGCCGTCAAATTTCTGCGTGAATATAAGCTTGACGGCCTTGATATTGACTGGGAGTACCCGGTAGAGGGCGGGGAAACACATAATATTCACCGTCCGGAAGATAAGCAAAATTTCACCCTGCTAATGAAAACCTTGCGTGAAGCGCTTGATGCGGCTGGCTCCGAGGACGGCAAATATTATTTGCTGACGATCGCTTCCGGTCAGAGCGACAGCTTCGTCGTCAATGCTGACCTGGCAAACTCAGTCTCCTATCTGGACTTTATCAATATTATGACCTACGACTTCGGCGGTAGTTGGGAAAAGCTCGCCAACCATAATGCACCGCTCTATTATGACAGCAAGCTTCCGAAAAGCTCTGCACCCCGCAGCAACGTAAGAGGCGGAGCAGTCGGGCATCTGAATGGCGGCGTACCGGAACATAAGCTTGTGCTTGGACTCCCGTTCTACGGAAAAGGCTGGAGCGGATGTGCGGAGCCAGGCCAATATGTCACTTGTACCGGCGTACCTCCAGGAACATGGGAAAGCGGAGTTTTCGATTATCATGATGTGGTCACCAATTATGTCGGCCAAAACGGCTATGTCCGTTACTGGAATGAAGCTGCCAAAGTTGCTTATCTCTACAGCCCGGAAACCCAACAGTTCATCACCTACAATGATCGCACAACCATGATCTACAGCGCTTCACTCGTCAAAACACTGAACCTCGCTGGCGTTATGAGCTGGGAAGTAAGCGCAGACCGTGAGCGGGTACTGCTTCGGCAGCTTAATCGTGACCTGCCTGCGAATGGCCGCTTTAATGAACAAGCCCTGGAAGCCCCTGCTCATCTGTCCGTGAATCAATCCAAATCAACTTCACTGAAGGCGCAATGGAATACAGTTGCGGGTGCAACAGGGTATGAAGTATTCATCAATCATGCTTACGCCGGCTACACAACATCAACCGAGTTTGAGGCAAACGATCTTCAACCAAACACAACCTATGATGTCTATGTATTTGCAATTCGCAAATCAGATGATCAAATCGAGGAGGTCTCTCCAGCGAGCAAGACGGGGAGCGTAAGAATACCAAGCAATATCTACTATCCGTCTGCACCTGTATTCGATACTAGCAAGACCGAACTGGATGTCACAACGGTCAAAGATCAGGATACGCTGCGCTTGACCGTAACGAAAAATGCCGGCGTTCAGACGATTAATGCCAATAAAGACAACGATAGCTATACCATTACAGTCCAGGACGATGCAGCGGCCTCCACCCTTGAAGTTTTCATTCCAAAAGAGGTTGCGGACGCGCTTGCCGAAAAAGGAAAACAAGCCTTGCTGACCGTTATCTGGAATGGCGTTTCCTATCAAATTCCGGCCCCTGCCATTAACCGCTCTGCTGACATTAAAATTACACTTGCTCCCCCCGGCACAGCAGTTGCAACAGATATTACGAAATTTGCAAAGGATAGCCAACTGAAACTGGTTGGAAAAATACTTGAGCTGAAAGTCGAAGTTCTCGGAACCGATGGCAAGTATGCGCCGCCAGCCGATATCCTTACACATACGTTCAAGCGCAGCTATACTCTGGATGGGAAGCCATTGAACAACGAGCGCCTGACAGCAGTTGTATATTTGCCGGATGGCAAGGAATTCAGAGCGATCCCGACAGCTATCATTAAAGGCACGGACGGCAAACTGCATGTCGAATTTACGCAAACGGCAGGCAGCTTGAATGTCATAGTCGAGTCCCTCTTCCAATACGAGGATGTGTCGGCAGAATGGGCCCGCAAAGCTGTCGAGAGAGCTACTGCCAAGCTGATAACAACCGGCGCAACGGATAACCATTTTGGAGCTGCAACTGAAATCACCCGTGGTGAATTCGTCTCTATCATTGTTAGAGGTCTCGGCGTCCTGCCAGATTATTCTGAGCAGCCATTCCAGGATGTACCTGCTGGTTCAGCTTACGCTGGAGATATCGCTGCCGCCAAGAAACTGGGCATTATTCAAGGCCGGACAGCAGATTCATTCCAGCCTGGCAATACGCTGACAAGACAGGAAATGGCCACTATTCTGGGCCGCGTCTGGCAGCATGCAGGCTTGCAGGCTGATACTGATCCATCCGTGCTGGATCGTTTCACAGATAAATCCGCAGTAAGCGGCTATGCCAAAAATTCAATCGCACTGCTTGTAGAGAAAGGCATTTTACAAGGGGTATCTGCTACCCGCTTTAGTCCGCAAGCCAATCTGACGAAGGCACAAGCTGTCGTTGCCGTCATCCGCTTGCTGGATGCTGCCGAGCAGAGCAAGTAAACGGAGAGCAAAGAAAATGAAATACTAGAAATAAGCAGTATGGCAGTATCCGCGGCGCTTGGCGCTTAATGATACTGCCTTTTTTCCGTAAAAGTCGTGTTTCTCTTGCAACATATGGACTCTAATCCGACTCATAAACTCCTTCTGGAATTTTTCCGGAATAGATTAAGCATCTGTTCAGCACACTCTCCAACTGCTTGCCATCGTAAATTTGTGCATAATGATTACTCACAATAAGCTTGCTGACCCAATCGATAGCCTTGTAGTAGGCTTCAGAGTTGTAGATCGGAACCTTAAAATGGGCGAGTTGCATATGAATGGCGTACTCTTCATCAGTCGGCGTAATTCCTATACTTCGTAGTTGGTTATAGTGTACTTTTTTTGCACTTTGCTCTTGTAAAATCGCATGCTGTATAGATACCTGTCCGACATGTGCCCGATAATAATGAACATATTGGGGTAAATTCGCCAACTGGGTTATATGGCCCAGACGATCCCATAATTCATAATCCTCGGCATGAGGATATTGTTCATCATAACGAATGGCATGATCATGCAATACGCGTGTGCGCATCATGATGGTCGGATGGCAAAGACATGTGTGGAACAATTGCCAGCAGCGAATACCATGATGTGTGATAGGCTTGGGAATCGGTTCGTTGTTATGCAACCATTTCATAAGTCCACCTAGTACCCCTACTTGAGGATTCGCATCAAGAAAAGCCACTTGATGTTCGAAGCGATCCAGCACCGCGATATCATCAGCGTCCATTCTGGCGATGTACTCCCCCGTAGCTAGTTCGATACCTTCATTCAGGGAGCGAATCAAGCCTTGATTCTGTTCGTGGATGACGAGCCGTATTCTAGGGTCTGTAAATTGCCCCAATTTTACTAAGGTGTCGTCGGTTGATCCGTCGTCAATGATTATTAATTCAAAATCTTTAAATGTCTGGTCCAGGATACTTTGTACAGCAGCCTGGATATAGCCGGAAGAATTATACGTTGAGATCAACGCAGTAATCTTAGGCAACTTTATCGCTCCTTTCAAATTACATATTTGTCTAAGACATCGTATGTCAGGTCTACTCGGCAAGACACGGACACTTATCGGACGTCAGAAAATATAAAATTATGAAACAGGAAAATTTAAAAACGTTGTCGAATATTGTATAGCCAAAGTTCAAATAAGGAGAACTGAAGTATGCAAGGAGGGTATGGCACCTGATGAACGTATTTATTATTACAGGCACCTCAAGGGGAATCGGTGAAGCCTTGGCCGCACAGTTGATGGGCGACGACTCTCATCATGTTTGCTGCATTTCAAGAGCTGTTAATGAGAACCTCATCAATCTGGCAAGAGATAACAATAAACGATTAAGCTATCATTCTTTTGATCTGAATCATATAACTGCGATAGATGACCTCTTTGCAGAGTTAATGGGTACGATTCAACAATTGCCGGGTATCAATGCCATCTGTCTGATTAACAATGCCGGAATGTTGTCTCCTATTGCACCAATTGAACAAATCAACGCGGCCGATATCGTTGAAAATGTGACGGTAAATTTGCTTGCGCCAATGGCAATGACATCAAGTTTTATCCGGCATACGCTAGCGTTGCCGGTTGACAAGCGAATTATGAATATCTCTTCGGCATCAGCCAAATACTTGCTGCCCTCGCAAAGCTGCTACAGTACCTCCAAGGCCGCATTGGACTCATTCACCAAAAGCGTATGCCTGGAGCAGATGAATAACCCGAATCCAGTTAAAGTTGTCTCCGTCTATCCGGGAATGGTCGATACGCAAATGCAGACCGAAATCCGTTCAATCAGCCGGGAAACCTTCTCCTTTGTGGATCAGTTTATCCAGATCGCCGAACAAGACCATCTGCAAACTCCCGCATATACCGCAGGCAAACTAATCGATATTTTGCTCAGCCCTGATTATGGCCATACTGCGGTGATTGAGGAACTGTAGCCTTCCTTTTCAACAAGAAAGAACGCCGCACAAAGCGACGTCCTTTCTTGCTCCGAGGGCTGCCCTCGTTCACCTCAGGTTATCTTCGTAGGCTGATCTTAACCAGTTCCTCCATCCGCCTGACGCGGAGATATTCCGTTCAGTATCTGCTACATGGCTCTCGCACAAGAAACCAGGCACTGCGCGCCCATCCGCCAATTCGACCTTGCCAATGCCGAGCGGAGCAGGAATCGACGCTGTAAATCTTCCAAAAGCATCAAGCGGCATTTTCCACAGCTCTATCGAAATCGCAGAACCAGTCCCCTCTCCTCTTGCCCGCACAAGTCCTGGCTTGGGCGGAACGGTGGACAACTGATACATTTCATAAACCGGAGCCGTCTCTGTTTCCTCCATAAAAACTGCACCAAGACCTAGCATTTGCTGCTCCAGTGCCATACCTCGCATATGCAGTCCGCACACAGCTACTGTAACGCTCTCCCCTTGACGAAGGAATGCCCGTGCGGCTTGGCCCAAATTCCCTTCCTCATTCGCAAGTGAAAACAGTGTAATGCCAAAAGGCAGCTTGTCATCCGCTTCACCGGCCGGAATCGCAATGGCGCTCAAGTCGAGCAGATTGCAATGATTGGTATACAGCCCCATTTTGAGATTTGTCGCAACAGGATCGGCCTCAATTTGCTCGCGCGTCCATGTACCTCCCGCTGTAGGCAGCACCAGCACCGCATTCCTCAGCAATTTCTCGGTCTCGCGCCTGATTTGGGCCAGCCTATGCTGCGCGCGGTACAGAGCCGAAGCCGAATAGTCTGCTTTCGCACCCGTACGAAGAATTTCTTCCGTAACCGGAAGGGCCGCACCAGGATGATTCGCTACAAATGTCTCCAGATCCGCCCAACGTTCTGCCACTAGCGGTCCCTCATACAGCAATGCCGAAGCTTCAAGCAGTATGGAAATATCTGTTTCCACCACCCGGCATCCTGTATCGTTAAGCATGATCTTGGCCCGCTCCCAGGCTTGTTCATAGAGAGCCGCGAAGGGACCGAAAAACTCCAGCGAACCTTGAGGGATCAGGAAGACAGCAGGCATAACCGGATGCGCCAGGGGGCGAGCGGCTGAGTACGGATCGCTCGCCAAATATCCCCTTGCCTGTTGATCGACTGCCAGACAATCGTCTATCGAATGGGCAAATACGGTCACGCAGTCAAGACTGCGACAGGCCGGGATAACCCCCTCTGTAGGCCAAGCCCCTACAGCAGGCTTGTAGCCGACAAGTCCATTGAGCGCCGCCGGAACCCGGCCCGAGCCTGCTGTATCGGTTCCCAGCGAGAACGCCGCTTGACCACGGGCGACAGCGATCGCAGAGCCGGAGCTTGAACCGCCGCTGATCAGTTCGGGCCGCAGCGCGTTATGCGTCCCGCCGTAAGGACTGCGCGTGCCGACAAGCCCGGTGGCGAACTGGTCGAGGTTGGCTTTGCCAACCGGGACTGCTCCGGCTGCAATAAGCCGCTCCACGACAGCCGCATTCCGCTCGGCCGTATAGGCAAAATCCGGGCAAGCAGCCGTTATCGGCCAGTCCGCAACTTCAATATTGTCTTTCACAGCGAACGGAATTCCCCAGAGCGGGCATTGGTCAGGCTCAAGCTTCTCCAGATCATTGAGGTAAGGATGAATTCGCTCCAGCGCCGGAGGGGTGATCCATATGCGACTTTCGACGCTTGCCTCCGCACGTTCAACAATCGCCTCAATGACTTCAACCGGCGTAAAGCTTCCATTCCGATAGCCTTGTCGTAAAGCGCCAATAGTCAATATTGAAGGCACCGCTTGCTTGCTCATGATGCGATCTCCTCCTCTTGCGGATAAATGGCGGCAATACAGTCTCCAGCGCGGACCTGATCACCTGGCGACACCAACACAGACGCAATAACTCCGCTGAACGGCGCTTGCTGATGGAATTCCATCTTCATGCTTTCTTCTATAATAATGGTGTCACCCTTGTTAACCGTTTGCCCCGGTTCCACCAGCACTTTCCATACACTGCCGGACATAGAGCTGTTCATCGCCACGCTGCCCTCCGGCAAAGCGCCCTCTTCCTGTCCAGCCGCGGCCTCAGACTCGGCCACATGCTCTGCAATACCAAGCTGCTTCCATAACTCTCTTTCCTGCTGAAAAGCGGCTTGCCGCGATTGTCTGAACAGATCCGATTCTCCCTGAATCGTCTCCAGCCAACTCAAATAGTCTCCCAGGCGGAACTTCGTCTCTTCCGTTTCGACGGTAAAGTCCCCGCGCAGAAAATCTTCTCTCATGTGCAGCAGCTCTTCCTCCGTAACCGGGTAAAAACGGATCTGGTCAAAAAAACGGAGCAGCCATGGTTTGCCAGACTCAAAATTCGCTGTCGAGCGGAATTTATTCCACATTTGCACGGTCCGCCCCACGAACTGATAGCCGCCCGGACCTTCCATACCGTATACGCACAAGTAGGCTCCGCCAATACCGACGGCATTCTCCGGCGTCCATGTCCGCGCAGGGTTGTATTTGGTTGTCACCAGCCTGTGACGCGGATCAAGCGGTACCGCAACTGGCGCCCCCAAATAGACATCCCCCAGCCCCATGACAAGATACGATGCGTTAAACACTACTTCCGCTACCTCTTCAATGGAGCCTAGACCGTTAATCCGCCGGATAAACTCCAGATTGCTCGGACACCATGGCGCGTCCGGGCGAACATTTTGCTGATAGCGTTCAATAGCCAGCCTGGTTGCCGGATCATCCCATGACAATGGAAGCTTCACGATCCGTGACGGCACCTCGATGGATTCCAGGGGAGGCAGGGTCAAGTCCAGTTCCAGAACACGGGCTGCCGCCTCCCGCACCGTGATGCGCGTCCGGTCCAGATGAATTTGCAAAGAACGAATGCCGGGAGTCATGTCGATATATGGAATGCTGCCGCTCTCCTTGACGGCTTGCATAAGCACGTACACCTGGAAGCGATATAATAGATCAAGCTCCCTGTCGCCGTATTCAATCAGAATGTTCTCATCGCCTGAGCAGCGAATTGCCAGCTTGAAGCGTCTCCCCTTTTCCTCATAAGCAAGCACCGGATTGTAGTTGTCACTGGAGCGTTCAGGCAAAAGCGGCAATGCCGGCAACTGTGTCCCATTCTCAGCCGGTTCCGAATTATCCGCAGACGCCCCCCTCCCGATGATCCTGCTAAGAAACCGCTCCTGTTGCTGCCGCATCCTTGCGGCTTCTTCAACCGAGATCAATTGGAACCGGATTTTGTCGCCCGGACGAAGCTGCCCGATCTTCCACAATTCAGCGGATGCCGTTGTCACCGGACAGACGAACCCGCCAAGGCTCGGACCGTCCGGGCCCAACAGGATCGGCATATCTCCTGTCAAATCCAGCGCGCCCACCGCATAAGCATTGTCATGAATATTGGATGGATGAAGTCCCGCGTCGCCGCCGTCTTCCCTTGCCCATAGCGGAGCCGGACCAATCAGACGCACCCCCGTGCGAGAACTGTTAAAATGCACTTCCCACACGGTGTCGGTCAATTGCTTCAAGTAAGCAGGGAGCAGATATTCCTGGGTACAATGCGGACCCGGAATGACGCCGATTGTCCATTCGTTAGCCAGTAAAGGACGGGACTCCAACGGAAGCGGCTGCATAGAAACAGGCTGTATATCAGGTTGTGTTTGCGGCTTGACGCGCAGCACAGCTCCGGGCCGCAGTGCGCTGCCGCCATGACCGCCGAAGCCGCCAAGCGTAAAGGTTGAGGTGCTGCCCAGTGTAAGCGGCATATCCAATCCGCCAGCCACCAGCAGATAGCCCCGCATCCCGGTCAAAGATTCGCCAAAGGTCAGTACCGAACCTGGGGCAGCTTTTACCGGAGTATAGAGCGGTACCCGCTCGCCGTCCAGCGTTGCCGACATATCAGCGCCGGTCAGACAAAACAACAAGCTGTCCCGGAATCGGTAGGCGCCCCCGCGCAGGGTCATTTCCAGGCCAGCAGCGGACTCATCATTGCCCAGCATCCGGTTGCCCAGTCTGAATGCCAGTGCATCCATTGGCCCCGATGGCGGCACCCCGATATCCCAATAGCCGATACGCCCCGGATAGTCCTGGACCGTCGTCTGGATTCCGCCATCTATCACTTCAATCGCCCGCTCTGCAGGCTTGAACCCGGTCAACATACTCGTATAGACATGACCGCTCTGAAAAGCTTCCGTCCCAAGAAAAGCCTCAATGTATGCCTGATTGGTCGTTATTCCGTACACACGAAGTTCGTCCAGACATGCAATCATTCGCCTGATGGCTTCGTCTCTTGAATCTGCATGGACAATCAATTTCGCCAACATCGGATCATACAGCGTCGTGACTTTGGCACCCGGCTGAATCCAGGTCTCCACCCGCGCGTTCTCCGGCCAGACAATGCCATCAATCTGTCCATCGCTTGGTCGAAAATCCTGATCGCAATCCTCAGCATAAAGACGAACTTGCAGGCTATGTCCTTGCGGCTCCCGCAGCCTTCCCGTCAAACCCTGCAATTGCCCCGCCGCCTCCACAATCATCCACTCTACCAGATCGATACCCAGCACTTCCTCCGTTACTCCGTGCTCCACCTGCAACCGGGTATTCACCTCTAGAAAATAATAGCGCTTGGTATCCGCATCGTACAAAAATTCGACCGTTCCCGCATTCCGGTAGGAGGAAGCAGCAGCAAGCTTTCTGGCGCTCTCATGCATTTCCCTGCGAACAGCCTCCGGCAGCATCGGAGCAGGTGTTTCTTCGATGATTTTCTGATTGCGGCGCTGTACCGAGCAATCCCGCTCTCCGAGCGCTACCGCTTCACCATAGGCATTGCCGAAGATTTGCACCTCGATATGTCTGGCGCGCGGGATATATTTTTCCAGAAACACACCGCCGTCGTTAAAATTAGCCGCCGCCAGACGTGTAACGGATTCATAGGCTTCTGTCAACGCAGCTTCACTCTCGCATATGCGCATTCCGATGCCCCCGCCTCCGGCTGTGCTCTTGAGCATGACAGGATAGCCAATCGTCGCCCCATGTTCGATTGCCTCACCCAGATTGCCCATCAGCCCGGTGCCCGGCAAGAGCGGCACACCAGCCTGCCGCGCCATGTCTCTTGCTGTATGTTTCAGCCCGAACAGCTCGATATGCGCGGGAGACGGACCAATAAATGTGATGCCTTCCCTGGCACAAGCTTGGGCGAAGGAGGAATTTTCACTTAAAAATCCGTATCCGGGATGAATAGCGTCCGCCCCGAATGCAATTGCCGTCTGCAAAATCAACTCCGCGTTTACATAGCTTTCCTTTGCCGGCCCTTCTCCGATCTCAGCCGCTTCATCCGCCATCGCCACATGGAGACTGTCCCGATCCGCGCGTGTATAGACGGCAACCGATGCGATGCCCATTTTCTTCAGCGTACGGATAATTCGCACTGCAATAGCTCCTCTGTTGGCAATTAAAACTTTGTTAAACATGATTCTGTTCCCCCTCCCCATTCCAGATCAACACCCGCGCCGGTGTCGGATTATAGGCGTTGCACGGGTTATTAAGCTGCGGACAATTGCTGATCAGCACCGTGACCGCAGTGAGTGCAGTCAGTTCCACGTAACGCCCTGGACCTGAGATGCCGTCTGCAAAGGTCAGCTTCCCTTCCGGTGTCACCGGCACATTCATGAAGAAGTTGACATTCGGAGCCAAGTCCCGTTTGGTGAACTCGCTGCGGCTGGACAGCATCAGCATAAACGTGTCCCGGCAATTATGCATCGGCAGCGTATCGTGCGAATAGCGAACTGTATTGCTCTGCGCGGAGCAGGCCCCGCCAATCGTATCATGCCTGCCGCAAGTGTCAGCGATAATTCGCAACAGCTCGCGCCCTGATTCTGCAAGAAGCACAGAACCGGTCGTCAAATAAAGATTGTTCTGATTCGTAATGGTACGAATGGCACTGTAATGGTCGGAAGGCTCCTCAGTCGAGTAAAACAAAGTATCTACCGCCTGATTGCCCTCCATATCCACAATACGCAGTATCTGTCCGGGCAGCAGATCATGCAGCCAGCCTTCACCTGCCGGAATGATATGATCATATACGGCATCCTTCGGATCAAACGCGCTGGTTACAGAAGTAAATGCTGTCGTAGTCATGATTGAATAGCTCCCCTCATCAGTTCGTAAGCGTTCCATGTATTCTCGAAAGCCCTTCGGTTCTCGGCGCAATAGTTCAGACAGCAGTCATCCTCTTGCAAGGGCCGCGCATCGCTCACTGCAATCTCGATGGCAGTGGTCGGGTATCCGGTGTCCGGATCGAACGGATTCGGAGTGTTGGAGAAGACGACCAGCACATCCATCTCGGTTCGCAGTGTGACGCTGCGTCCCGCAGTTTCCTGACTCATGTATCTCATGGAGCCGTCCAGCTCGCACACTACCTTGGAGAAAAAGTTGACCGGCGTGGTCAGATCCCTTGGCGTTAGCTGATGCCGATACATTTCCACCGTGAAGTTCTCCGCACCGCTTCGGTACCAGTTATTGCGCTCCGTCTGATAGCGGGTCAACCCGTATTTGGCATCCGTCCCGCTTCTTGTTGTATACCCGGATAACGGATCATGCCAGCCAACGCTATCCTCCGTAATCGAGATCATGGCCTTGCCCTGGTCGCTCATTAGAATATGGCCTTGCGTTAAATAAGCGCTATGCTGTGCTTTCAATGTATCCGGCATATTATAGCGCTCGGAAAAATACGGGGCGTGAAAGAAGAGTGCCGAAAGATTGGAACGGTTCCCGAGAGCTTTCATGTTAATCAACCTTCCACGCCCGATAATGCCAGACCATTTTTCCCCTGCTTGAACCGTAAAAACTTTTGTCATATCGCATACCTCCTCGAAATGGGCTGAAAAAATAGATAAAAGCCCGGGAGAAAAAGCAAAGCACACACAGGCTTTGACAGATTCTCCCGGGCTTTTATCCCGCCGTGGACAGCTACTGCTTATTGCAATAACTGCGTTTTCTCTCGGACCAGCCAGCCTCTTTTATAGCTCGGAACCCTAGAAAACATCTTTATTTTGTTTATGTAAGAAATACTAACATCAAAATCAAATAAACGCAATATATAAATTTTTCGTAGTTAAAATTATGCGTGTTTAGAAGAAGACATCCGTTTTTCAGTCCTGAAACAGAACATATATTCTTATTTACAGACTTATAAAAACCTTGTTATATTCAAATTGTTCTTATTCGCGTTAGATAATATTACACATTTAAATTTCTTCACAGAGATTACACATCGAAAGAGGGGAACCGCATGTCAAATCACAATGTGCTCAAACGGGATTTATCCTTATCCCATGTCGTCACGATGGGTCTTGCCTGGATGTCACCGATGATTTTTTTTACCAGCTTCGGGGTTCTTCATGAAGGTTCGGGAGGAATGCTGCTTGCCGCCTACATGCTTGCTTTTACAGCTATTATTTTCACAGCATCCAGCTACGGGCAAATGGCCTCCGCTTTTCCTGTATCCGGTTCGGCATACACCTACGTCTCCAAGGCGATGAATCCGCTCGTCGGGTTTGTGGTGGGCTGGGCAATATTGCTCGATTATCTATTCTCCTGTATTGTGGCAGTTCTCATGTTCGGCATTAATCTGAACGCCCAATTCCCCGCGGTCCCTTCGTACATTTGGATTTTGTTATTGACGTTAATTATTATGGTCATTAATATTATTGGGATTAAAACATCAGCGAATATCAGCAAAATATTCGTGCTCATGCAAATTTTGTTTATTAGCGGCTTTTGTGCGCTGCTTGTTTACAAGGCAATGAACGGTGGAATTACTGCGGGGTTAGATCCGTTTGCTGCCAGCGGCGAAGGTGTTTCCTTAACCTCTATACTTGCAGGGGCGTCTCTCGTATGCTTTTCATTCCTTGGCTTCGATTCCATTACGACAATGGCTGAAGAAACAAAGGAGCCGAAGAAAACGATCCCCCGCGCCATTTTGATTATTGTAGTTACCGCTGGCCTGTTGTATTTTGTAACCGCGTATTTAATTCAGCAAATGTACCCCGCTTTCAAATATTCGAATGTCGACTCCGCAGGCTACGAGCTGATGCAGATGATCGGCGGCGGGACCTTGGCGGCAATTTTCACCTTTGTCATTATCTTTTCTATCCTGTCGCAGGGGATGTCGTCCATGACGACTGTGACCCGGCTGCTGTTCGTTATGGGGCGCACCTCCCTGCTGCCCCGAAAGTTCGCATCTGTCCATCCCAGGTACAGGACTCCCGTGTTCAATATTATTCTGGTGAGCATCATCTCGCTTTTCGCTCTATTTATCAGTCTGGAGACTGCAATCAAATTCGTCAGTTTCGGCGCGTTAACCGCATTCCTCTTCGTCAATCTCTCCGTAATATGCCACTATATTGTTAGGCAAAGGCAGCGTTCTCCCCAAGATTTGCTGCTGCGCTTGATCTGTCCGCTCCTTGGCGCCGGATTCATTCTTTACCTGATCACACAGCTCGACAAGGCTTCCTTAATGTTAGGGTCAGCCTGGATTGTGATCGGTCTGGTTTATTACGCCTTGCAAAAAACAACCATTGCTTCCTCGCGGGAAGCAACGGTAACGATTTCCGAGAGTTGACATGCATCCTGAATCTCATAAAATAACGAAAAGCCCTGCAGATTTGTGTCTACAGGGCTGTTGTTATGTTAGCAGCTTGACAGTTGCTCCTGCCAGGCTGACCGTTTGTTAATTCACCTCTTTAGAGTCATGTATCCAGCGCAAATTAAGGTTGTCCAATCCTGCTGCCCATTCTTCAGGAGGGGCTTGATCGGACACCACAATGTGAATATCTGCCAGATCGGTAATTTTGGCTACCGTACGTTTTGCAATTTTGGAGTGATCCGCCACTACGATCGAGGTCTCCGAGCAGTTTATTAATTTCCTTGTGAAAAAGGAGCGATCATAGTCATAGCTCGTAACGCCGTGTTCCAATGAAATCCCGTCCACAGAAACAAACGATTTATTGACGAAGAAATCTTCCATTATTTTCTCGGCAATTGGCCCGGACACGCGCAGATGCTTGGCATTGACTTCTCCGCCAATAAATATAATCTTGCCGTCAAAAATTCCCCGTTTTTGATGTTCAATCAGCAGCATAAGAGCAGGAATGGAACTGGTCAAAATCGTCAGATTATGTTTATTATCCAGAAAATGAATAATTTGCAGGGCGGTGCTTCCTTCATCAATGACAATCACATCGTTGTCCTCGATTAACCCCGCGGCCAGAAAACCGATCTTGCGCTTTGCTTCCGCACGAATAATCTCTCTTTCGTAGTGGGCCGGCTCTACTTCCACTTTGAACTTGACTGCGCCGCCATAGACCTTCTTGAGCTTATTATCTTTCTCCAGTTCATCCAGATCTCTTCGGATCGTTTCCGTTGACACTTCGAACAACTGGGAAAGCTCGCTCGCAATGACTTTCCCCTTCTCATTGAGCAGAGTCATTATGCCTATCCGCCGTTCTTCTCCTGCAAGCGACACTCTACTCCCCCCTTTTTTTCGAAAATATAATCTTTACTTTATCGCAACCATTATACCAAATGTTAACATGTATAATATATACTTTGGCCGTTATTTGTCATATCGAAAAGATGAAATTTATTTGCTTTGACTTTGATATAAATCAAATCTCCCGGCTGGATTTCTTTTTCATTATCCGTCAGCAACCGGATCATCGTTTCGAGTTTTCCCTGCGTGTCCGTCACCTTCACCAGCTTCCCGCTGCCCAGATGCTCAACCAAATCAACCTTCATCGGAATCGCCTGATTATCGTTTTTGTCACAGACTACAAGGTCATGCGGCCGAATACCGAATTTAATCGTCTTCCCCATATAGGTCCGGTCCAATATTTTGTCCTCCGGAAGTTTGTATTCAAAGCCATCTGTCACCACAACCTGGTCCCCGGATTTGTCCTCCAGCTTGCCGTCCACCAGATTCATCGGAGGGCTGCCCAGAAAGCTTGCCACGAATAAGTTGATCGGATAATTGAATAATTCATGCGGTGCGGCGTATTGCTGAATTTTGCCGCCGTTCAAGATGGCCACGCGATCGGAAATCGCCAGCGCCTCTTCCTGATCATGGGTGACGATAATTGTAGTTACGCCCAGGCTCAACTGGATTTTGCGAATTTCGTCCCGTACATCCAGCTTCAATCTTGCATCCAGATTGGACATCGGCTCGTCCAGCAACAGAATTTCCGGATTCTTCGAGAGCGCTCTCGCCATTGCTACCCGCTGCTGCTGCCCACCCGATAATTGAGACGGTTTACGATCCAGCAAATGATCGATTTGCAAAATCTTACTCGTTTCCTTGGCGCGCGCATAGGCTTCCTGCTTGGGAATCTTCCGTTCTCTTAACGGAAAGGCAATGTTATCCCTGACGGTCAGATGCGGATACAATGCATACGATTGAAAGACCATTCCGATATTGCGGTCTTTCGGCTCCACGTGATTGACCAGCCGCTCGCCAAAATAGATTTCTCCCGCTGTTGGTTTCAGCAGTCCTGCAAGCATCATTAACGTCGTCGTTTTCCCGCACCCGGAAGGTCCGAGCAAAGCTACGAATTCGCCTTTGTTAATCTCCAGATTCAAGCCGTCCACAGCTTTGTTGCCTGCTTGCTTGCCGTCATATGCCTTGACGATATTTTTCAACGTAATCATACCTGCTTCGCTCCTCCCAAGTTCACCTTCATGAATATTTTCTGGGTGAATATATAAAACACAACAATAGGCAGCGTATAGAATAATCCGATGGCGGTAATCAAACCGTAATTGACGATTTGATTTTCTTTCGTTACCAGTTTGGATAAATAGCCGGCAAGCGTCAGCATATCGTCATTGAATATAAGCAGCTTGAACAAAAACCATTCCCCGTAAGCGCCGAGAAACGAGAATACCGCAATTGCTCCGATTCCGGGAAGAACGTAAGGAACCAGCACTTTCTTGAAAGCGCCAAATCGGGTGCATCCATCGACCATGGCTGCCCATTCGATATCCCATGGAACTTCGTCGAAAAAACCTTTCATAATATAGACGCGCCCAGGCAAGGAACCGGTAACCGCAACAAGCAGAACGCCCAAATACGTATTAACCAGATTCATCTGCACAAGGATAAAGAAAGTCGCGATAATAAGGGTGATGCCCGGAAAGGACCGCATCAGGAACAAAAACTTCATTGCGGATCGTCTTCCCTTGAAATCCAGTCTTGAGAAGGCATACGCAGTAGGCACAGATATGCACGCCTCAATGATCACAATTAATATCGAATACATCATCGTATTCAAAACAATCGGCCAGATCATCGGCAGCTTCACTCCGGAATATTGAACAGGCTCCTGGAAAAACGAGAAATTGTCCAAGGAGAATTGTCCGGTTGTAAAGTTCATGGTCGCCGCAAGAAAGTACCACACGATCATAGCCGCAATAGGCAGCGTAAACAACGTCATGTACGTGTGTACAAGCGCTTTTTTGAGCGTACTTGTTGACATCGGGCTGTTTCCTCCCTGGATTAATCCTCAATTCTGGAGCGTTTAATCATCTGGTCAAAATCGAACAGGCGTAAGAAAAATAAAGTCAGCACAAATGAAATCAGCACGACAATTAATGAAACGGCCGCACCATAACCGTAATACTTGAGGTTGAAGGCCTGCTGATAAGCATAGAGAGACAAGGTTGTCGTATCTCTCATCGGTCCTCCGTTTGTCAAAAGCATGATGAAGAAGTACGACGATACGAAGCCGATCAGCTCTGAGATGGTAATATACATTAAGGGCCATTTCAAAGTAGGCAGAATGATTTTGAAAATAACCGACTTCTCACTCGCTCCATCAACACGGGCGGCTTTGTATAAGTCTTCGGGGATGGAGTTAATAGCAGCTGATAACAAGATCATGCCCCCCGAAATGGTGGAAACGATCGTCGCCAGGATTACAATTCCCATCGCGCCTTTCGTAAACCAGGACACAGGATCAGTGGTGATGCCGAAGTCATGCATCAAGCTATTAAGAAATCCTTCATCCGTAGGATCGAATACGTACTTCCAAAATGTAACATAGACAACAGCAGGGATAATACTTGGAATCAGCCACAGCACTCTGTAGATAACGGCTGATACTTTGCCTTTCAGAAAATATTGCGTCGCAATAGCTATAATCAGCGCAAAGATCAGGGAGAAGGCTAAAGACAAAACAGCAAAGATAGCTGAATTCCATAATATTTGCGGCAGATTGTAGTCCGAGAATATTTTCGCAAAATTACTAAAGCCGACGAATTTTGGTTTCAACGATGCATTTAAATCCGTAAATGCCATTACTACTGTCGCGATGGCAGGCAAGATGAAAAAGACAAATACCAGCAACGCAAACGGCATAATGAACAAATAAGGATAGATTTTTTTGCTGAACGGTTTTTTGTACGCTTGAGGCACTGCGTTTTCCATACCGACCATTCACCAGCTTTCGCTAAAATGAAATGGAAGGCGCCCTAACCTGGATTAGAGCACCTTCCGTTAAGAAAGACTCTTGCTATATAAGTTGTACTTAAGACACGGTGGCGGGTAACCGGAGTGTGAAAGGATTCTGGAGAAGCGGAGCGCTCGCCTTTGTTCCCGGATTTCCCCTGTTACTACCGTTCATTCAAGAAATCCGGGAACAACAGCGATCGGAAGAACCTTTCACACGCAGGCCTGGCCTTATTCAATGATGACCCGATCCGCAGGAACATTTTGCTTAACATCCTTTTTGAATAAGTCATACGCTTCATCTGCGGACTTGCCTTTGGTCAGAATCGCGTCTACGCCCAACGTATAGCCTTTAACAAAGACAGCATAATCCGGTTGTGGCGGACGAGTCCGAGTGAACTCAACCAGGTATGCATGGTCTTTGTAGAACTCCATTTCTTTAAAGCGCGGGTCCGCTTGAGCTTCAGGCGTGACAGGCAGTTTTCCGCTGGCAATCGTATGGTTGACCTGCAGATCAGCATCAAGAACATGTTCAATCAGTTTTTGCACGTATGGCATTTTCGCATCATCGACTTTAGGACCTACGAAGATCATAGCCGGGTTGCTGTACGAGGACGGCTTGCCGCCTTTGGTCGCTGATGGTACGGGAATCCATACCACATTTTCTTTGAACCAGGCATTGTAGCCTTCGATATTATCTTTCATTCCATTGGCTTCGCGCATCATTTGATAAAATTCCGTACGGGCAAACTCAGCAAAAACGTCTCCTTTGACAAACATAGGCGCAGCCTTATCTGTATCAATATCTGCGATGCCTTCCGCAATGACTCCGCGCTTCACCGCATCAGCCCAGAAAGAGTAGACATCCTTCGCCTTGGCAGCAAGAACCATCTTGTTCTGTTCCGGATTATAGTTATAATTGCCGAACGTATAGTTCCAACCTTCGAATCGGATGTCTTCTACGGCGAAGCCGATTTTTACCAGACTTTTCTTCTTCGCTTCGTCTGCCAGATCGACCAAATCGCCGAATGTGAAGTCTCCGGAATCTACACGGCCCTTCAAACCATTGATTTGCTCGTCCGTCCAACCGAGACCCTGCAGCGCTTTGCGGCTAATGAATACCGGGGAAGCATCCATGTCCTGGATAGCGCCATAATAATGGCCCTCGTACTGCATAATATTTGTATACGATTCCGGCACGTTCTTAAACACTTTAGAATCTTTCACCCAGTCAACAGCCTGGATGATTCCTGCGTCACGCTGCCATCCAATATCCACACTGGAATTAATGAAGACGTCCGCTGCTTTGCCAGCTTGCGCCTGGAGAATCAGCTCGTCATCGCCAATTCCCGGCCACCAATCGATTTTCACTTGAACGCCTTCCGCTTTCAAATCTTCATTGACACGCTTCTCGGCTTCGACGAAGTTATCTTTGCGCGCTCCCCAATTGTTCTCACGAACAGAAATGGTCACGACTTTTGTGTTCTCTCCTTTGCCGGCAGAACCGGAATTGCCTTGCGTCACCGGGGAATCCGATCCTTTGTTCGGTGCACAACCAGCCAATAACCCTACACTCACGACCATACTCAAAGCAGCAATAATAAGCTTTTTCATTTGTTCAGCTCCTCATTAAGATGTCCTCACTCATTTTTTGCTTACTCATTCTGTTGTTGATCATTTTGTCCTACAAACCAAGTATACGTTTCGAGTGTAAAAAGAAGATTAAAACACATTGATTATTTGTTTTCTTGTTGTTTATTATGAAATAATGTTGTTTTTAATTTGTAAAAACGTCTCCAATTGCTTCCTCCAAAATGGACAACGCCTGTTCTACCTCCCCTTGTGTGGCAATTAGGGGCGGAACCAAAGTAATAACATTGCCATTCGAAACTTTAAAGCTAAGGCCCTTCTCCAGACAACGGTACATGACCTTCTCGGCTCCTTCTACTGCTTTTTCTTTCGTTTGACGATTCGTGACAAGCTCCACCCCTGCGAGCATTCCCTTAACACGCACATCTCCAACAATTTCATGCCTGTCCATCATTTCCTTAAGACGCTGTTCCATGAATACGCCCATTTGCTCGGCATGAGCCAGCAGATTGTGGTTTTCAATGAATTCAATTGTAGCCAATGCAGCCGCACAGCCTACTGAACTCTTCTCATGGGTGTAATGACCAAGCGAAATATCTTGAGCTACGTTCAGGCCTTCGCGGGCAATGATCCCTGCCATCGGGAACACCCCTCCGCCGAACCCTTTGCCGATCACGACGATATCCGGGACAATATCATAATGCTCATGGACGAACATTTTCCCCGTTCTTCCGAATGCTCCAGGAATTTCGTCCAATATGAGAAGAACGCCATATTGATCACAAAGCTGGCGAATTCTCTGGAAGTAGGCTTTAGGAGGAATCTGAACATCGGTACTCCGTATCGGCTCCATAATAATTGCCCCGATATCATTCTCCATCTCCAGCATATACGCCAGATATTCCAGCGACTTCATGCCGCTATCTTCACTGCCACTGAAGAGACCGCGATACGAATTGTATGGCATCATATGCTCGGCGCCCGGCAGCAGCGGTCCGATCTGATTGCGGAATACCCCTTCGCCTCCAACGGAAATGGCATCCAGACCAGCGCCATGAAAGGAATCCCATGTCGATATGGTTTTAAACTTCCCCGTTGCTTTCCGCGCAAGTTTCATCGCCAATCCGACCGCACTGGTACCGCCCGGCGTAAATAATACCCGATTCAGATCGCCAGGCGCCAGGTCCACCAGCTTCTTGGCCAATTTAACGGCAATAGGGCTCGTATAGCGACGCGGTAAAAAAGGCAATTCATCCAGCTGATTCTTCATTGCATCGATGACATAACGGTTTTTATGCCCAACTTGATGGACGCTATTGCCATGAAAATCTATAATTTTGCGGCCGTCCATATCCTCCAAATAAATACCCTCGGCATCCGTGATCACATTCAAGCAGGGCGTGGACATCGACTGATGAAGGAAATAACGACTGTCTTCCTCCAATACATCCAACGTTTGCTGGCTCAAGTGATTCTCCTGCCATTCACGACGCTCGTTCGATAAATTAATATCCCCTTCAGTTCTTAAAAAGGGTTTTACATCCACTTGATTGTTCCCCTTCCTGCAAACGATGATTAATGGTTTCAATAATGTCAGGCAACTGTGACATGTCTTCAATAACAGCATGTGCTCCGCTCTGCATGAACCGGCTTCTTGCGACGTCCATCAAGCTTGTTAGCTCATCCGCTTCCAAACGGTCGACTTCATCTTCGGTCAAACCCAGCATGGAGCTTCCTTTGATGACACCTATGGCCCAAACCCCGGCGTTTCTTGCTTCTTGCATATCTGATTCCGTATCGCCAACCTTCACAACTTGTGATGGCACTCCCATATCCAATTGAATCATGTTGGCATAGATCATATATGGCGACGGGCGGCCTTTACCTTTCACACCATCCGGTGTGACAAAATAATCCGGCGCGTAACCTGACTCCTCCGCTTTGTCGGCAACAATTTTCATCATCACGTCGTTGTACCCGGTCGTACCTCCGATTTTCAAGCCAGCCTGCCGCAGTTGCTTGACAACATCTACGACATGCTCAATCGGCTCTGCGAAACCATGAAGAATCGCAAGCAGCTTCGGTTCAAATTCTTCGTGCATCTCATCGACATCACTGTCGTTATATGGACGCCCCATCTGCTCTTCAAACAGCTTCCCGATTCGAGGCATCTCCAGCATCGTTTTCATATGATCCCATTTCAGCAGTCCCATCGGAGCCCGTACTTCCTCCAGCGTCGGTTCGATGCCTTTGGATCTGAATATATCGATAAATACGTGGACAGGCGCCATACATCCGTAATCCACTGCCGTACCTGCCCAGTCCATAATTACGCCATTCACTTTCATGGTTCATTGCCCTCCCATTATGTCCGTCACATACGCAGACACAGCCTTGCCAAGCTCAATCATTTTTTCCATACTGATGTCACCGATTGTGCCAATTCGAAAAACATGTTCCTCGCTTAACTTTCCAGGATAGATCACAAAGCCTTTCTCCTTAAGAAAACGATAGAACGATTCGAATGTGAATTCGCTATGGAGCGGATATTTAAACGTTGTAATAATCGGCGATTGCAAAGATTTAGGAAGAAGAGTAGCAAAGCCTGCCTTCTCCATCAAGGAAACTAACGCCAACTGGTGAAGCACATACCTTTCGTGGCGTTTCTCCACCCCGCCTTCTTGCTCAAGTTCGATCAATGCCTGATGAAAGGCGCGAACGACATGTGTAGGAGAAGTAAACCGCCATTTTCCCGGTTCGCTGTCCATTACCCGCCATTGGTCGTACACGTCCAAGGACAGGGATCGGGCACGGCCTTCGCACTTGGCCAATTCACTTATCCTGCACAAGATGAAGCTGAAGCCGGGAACGCCCTGAATGCATTTATTGGCGCTGCTGATGACGTAATCGATGCCCAAATCCTCCACTGCTATCGGAATGCCGCCGAAGCTGCTCATCGCGTCAACAATTGCGATTTTACGATGTCGTTTAATGACCTTCATCAATTTGTCAATCGGATTTAAAATTCCTGTCGACGTCTCACAATGGACAAAGGCAACATGTGTGATCTCATCGTCCCGCTCCAGCGCTTCATTTACTTGTTCCACATCCAGCTTCTGATTAAAAGCAAACACCAATGTTTCGGATCGGATGCCAAGCACCTTCGCAATGTCCTGCATACGGGTGCCGTAGGCGCCATTAACCAGAATGAGGAGCTTGCCGTCTGCAGGTACTGCCGTTCCAATAGCAGCTTCGACTCCGAATGTTCCGCTGCCTTGCATGAATACGGTCGTATAATGCGCTTCCGATACTTGGCCGACTTGAAGCAGCTTGCTTCGTATCGACTGCACAATTTGCTTATAGTCGTCATCCCAGGTACACCAGTCTTTGAGCATCGCTTCCTTAACGGACGACGTCGTTGATAGCGGGCCAGGCGTCAATAATAAATAGGGATTGCTCATAATTCCTCCTGTAGGTCACGCACGAGATTCCGAGCCCATTTGTTGGAGCGATATCTAAAGAACCCGATACAGGCCTTTGACACTTCCTCCAGCGTGAACATCAGATACACCCATTCTACCGGCCAACGAAACCAGTACGCGCCAGCAAATACAAGCGGCAACGTGATAACCCACGTTGTAATCAAAATTAAATTCATCGTATACAGGTTGTCGCCACCTGCCCTGAACATGCCCACAATCCATAAATTGTTCAAGAAGAACATGACCATGACCAAAGCTTGAATAATCATGATGTTGCGGAAAGATGACTGCACTTCCGTGCTCAGATTCGGGAACAACTTGTAGAGAAAAGGACTTATTAGAAGAATGACTACGCTTGCGATCAATGCGGCATACAATCCAATCCGGGTGAATTTGCGCGCGTATACAATCGCTTCGTCCGGACTCTCCAGGCTTAGTTTTTGACCGATCATCACTTTAGCCGCATAGGCGAAGCCGAAGATTCCGACCATAAAATACCCTTGAAATGTGTTCGCCAGTTGAAAAGTCGCAAGGGCAGCTACGCCAAGATGACCGAATGCAACGGCATAAAGCATGTTGCCGATCGACCACATTCCTTCATGAAACAGAAGGGGCAACGTTGTTCCATATACTTTTTTGATGAAAGGCCAATCCAATGAAAATAGTTCTCTTAATTTGAGATTAATTTCGTATTTTTTCCAATAGACGTAACCGATTAACAGAATTGCGCCAATCATCGATGAAACGAGTGTTGCCCAAGCCGCGCCGACAATGCCGTACCTCGGAAATCCCAATTTTCCATAAATGAGGACATAATCCAATCCTACATTCACAATCATCGCAATCACGCCGACAACCAGCGTCAGCTTCACTTGACCGATTGAGCCAAGCGCGCTCCCGTAGACATCTTTGATGGAATTAATCAGGTAAACAAATACGATAACCGATAAATAATGAACGCCATATGCAACAGCAACTTCATCTTTCATAAAAAGTGATAAGATCGGCTCTTTGAACCCAGACACCAAGGCACATACTACTAAAGTAATGACGACACTGGAAATGAGCATAAGACCAAATGCTTTTCTCATATTCATCCTGTCTGCTTTGCCGTAAAATTGTGTAATGAATGCGGTTATCCCGAAAATGGCGGATAAAATCATACTGAGAATGAAACTGATTTGACCTGCTGCTGCAATAGCTGCAACGGCTGCGTCTCCCAAACTTCCAACCATCAGCGTGTTGATCAGAGAGAATGAATTCCCGACCAGCATCTGTAATACCGATGGCAGGACGAGCTTCCTCATATCGATGCGGAATTGCAAATCCAAGGTGCTCAAATGTCCTCCTACTGCAAATCCGCCGGAAAAATGGGGTTGGACCAGGCGATATTGCCTGCGAAGTCCACGCATTCGATACGGATATATTGCTCATTGCCTTCAATCCTGTAAGCTCCTGTGCTTATTGAAGAGGCATCTTGGTGATATAAAGTGCGACCATTGAAAGGATGCGTAATAAATTTAATAAACTTTACAGGTGAGCATTCGATCTTGATAAAACCATCCTCCACACGAAGGTCCGTAATTTGCGGGCCGCTTGATGAGTAATAATGGCCGCTCTTTAAGGCGTTAATGATCGATTGCTGTTCCAGCTTTTCTGCTTCTACCTCAACCCAGCCTCCGAAGAACTCGGAAATCGCGGCGTCTATCTCCCCGCCATGGGCATCATCTCCCGCAATCCCGAACACTTTCCGGCCATTTTTCAGGAGATAATCCCAGTGGTTAACCCCGAAGCCAACCGCTTCATCAAGCTCTGACTGATGATTGTAGATTTCAATGGCAAAATAGTTGTTCAACTGCAATAAATCCTCCGGTTTATTCCGGGACCATTCCGGATGGTTCATAATGACCAAATTGCCTTTATGCCGCATGTCGTCAATTAATTCCTGAATGGTATCCAGGCTTTCATAATCCGGCTTCGCATGTTCTTCGTCATGCTCAAATTCGCAGTCCGATTGCAACGACCGATCAAGCAAGCCATGAATATGATACTGCTGGGCCATCTTCTGCCAGCTCATCTCACATGCCATTTCATAACCATCTATCATGATGAAGCGATCATCGTCGTACGCATCGGATTTGAAATAAATTTCGTGATCACTCAAGCACATGAAGTCATAGCCCTTGTTCTTATAAGCATGGATGACCGTTTCAGGCTCATACTGTCCGTCGCTTCGTGTAGAATGCGTATGAAGATTCCCCTTATATTTGAGCTTTCTCCCGTCCAGATAGATGATCGATTTCATTTTATTCCCCTTCCTGGAGCAGATCGGCGACAAACACCGGATTGGACCAAGCTACTTTTCCTTCAAAGTCAACACATTCCACTCGAATGTACTGCATGTCCTCTTCGATGGTCATGGATGCGAACGTCAGCGGTTCGCCATTCTCGAAATTCCCGACGAATGGTCCTCTCAGTGGGAATGCCTTAAACATAATAAACTTGCATGGCGAGCATTCAATCGCCAGTTGCCCGTCCTCCACTCGCAGATCATAAATTTCAGGCCCGCTGCTCGAATAGAATCGGCCTTCTTTCAGATTGCTTACAATGCTTGCAGGCGTTAACGCATCCGCTTGAACCTGTACCCAGCCACCGCCATATTCGGGGATGTTCCAATTCGGGTTATGCTCATGGGAGTCGTCTGCAGCGGTTCCGAATACGCGTTTGCCGTTCTGCAGTGCATGATCCCAATAAGCTGCGCCGTAAGAGCTTGACGTCGACCACTCCGTAGCGTGATTATAGATTTCAATCGCGAAAAATCCATCGTATTTCACCATATCTTCAAAACGCGTCAAATGCCATTCCGGGTGATTGAACACAACCAGATTGCCGTGGGCACGCATCTTATCAATCAAGTCCTGCGGCGAATGGTCGCCTTCCCATGGGATTGGCGTCGGGAAAGTTTGCAAATGTTCGAATCTCTTCTGTTCCGGCTCTACAGTCGGATCATCAAGAACACCAAAGTGATAACCCGGATCTTTGTCCGCAACCAGATTCAGTCCGCCTCTTTCCATTCCCGGCAATGTAATGAAATCTTCGCCATTGAATTCGGTCGTTCTCGTATACACCTCATGATCGGATAAAGAAATGAAGTGATAGCCTTTGGCTTTAAAAGCTTCGACAACTTGATCGGCCGGCAGCGATCCATCCGACCATGTGGTGTGAAGGTGCAAATTGCCTTTGTACGTTGTTTTGTTGCGATCTAAGTAAATTTTGTTTTTCACAAGATCCATCTCCCCAAGTTTGGATTCTAAAGTTGTTTTCTTGTGTTTTTAGTTTTAATTATGTTGTTCACAATCATCATACTCGCAAAAACGGAACGTTTCAACTGCTTTCGAGAGATTTAACGGTCGCTTTACAAAGTTAACACAACGATAAACCACATAAAAACAATATGAAAGAAACGATAGGTTAAATGGAACCATTATGGGAATAAAAAAAGACACGGAAGAGGTTTCCGTGTCTTGAGTATTGTGCGCCCGTCATGGGAGACTAGGCGGTGAAAGTCCGCTCTCTTATCCGATTTCCGGGCTTATACGTCTGTTTTTATTGCTTCTTTTACCCATTGAACGAAAAGCTTGGCCCCAACAGTCAGTACATCCTCGTTCACCTCAAACAGCGGATGATGAAGCGGATAGACGGGTTCCCCTGACGGGTCTCCAATACCAAGGAAGGCGAAAGCCCCGGGCATTTTCTGAACGTATAGAGCAAAATCCTCTCCCGCGAGGCTGGGCCTATCGAGCAATACGACGCTTTCCTCGACTAAAAATGTTCTGCCTGCCTGCACTGTCAGCTCCACCGCAGCCTTATGATTGATAAGCGGCGTTCCCAGTCGATATTGAGACGAGTAGCTTCCTCCGTATGCACTGGCTATAGCTTCCGCCCGACTTTCCAATATGCGGTGCAGCTTGTCTACCATTTCCGAGCTTAAAACCCGATATGTACCGCTTAACTTGCTTTCTCCGGCAATGGCATTGATCGCTGTTCCGGCATGGAGAGTTCCAAAACATAACACATTGGTCTCGAACGGATTCAATTCCGTTGCAAGCGCATATTTAACATCCGTAATATACTGAGTCGCCATGGAGAGAGCGTCCACCGCCAGATGCGGCGTGCTGTGATGCCCGTTTACTCCTTGAAATGAGATATGAAAATGTGAGGAAGCCGCCATTGCATGGCTGCGATGGATGCCGATCGTACCTGCTGGAAGCTCCGGCCACACATGAAGCGCAAAACAAAGATCGGCGTCATCCAGCGCTCCCGCCTCAATCATATCCCTGCCGCCGCTAATCATTCGTCCGTCAACAGGACTTGGGACGGCGCTTTCTTCAGCCGGTTGGAACACAAATTTAATCGTTCCCGCCAGGTGATCGCGATAGCGAACAAGTGCCTTGGCAGCTCCCAGGAGTATCGCCATATGCGCATCATGGCCACAGGCATGCATCAAGCCATCGTGTTCTGAGCGAAATGAATGCTGATGGCCTTCCTTGATCGGAAGCCCGTCCATGTCGGCTCGAAGAACAATAGTAGGACCGCTCCTGCCGCTGTCGAGAATGCCGATCACACCCTTGCCAAAGTGCTTGCCTACATGGGTGTGCACCTCCAGTCCCAAAGCTCGCAAATAATCGGCTACTTTGGCGGAAGTACGGGGAATATCAAACAAAACCTCCGGGATGCGATGAAAATCTCTGCGAATTGCAATGATCTCTTCTTTTAACGAATCGATATAGTCCAAGATGCCTTCTGTCATCAAATTCCTCCTTTAAATGCGGAAAAGCCCTGCTTCTTGCTCCGCTCGGGCTTTCTTCGCTTGATGATTCGGTCATTCCATTCGTAATTAAACCTTCTCCGCTTCCTGATATTGTTTGATATCAGCAG
Organism: Paenibacillus roseus; assembly: GCF_016424485.1. Lineage (GTDB taxonomy): Bacteria > Bacillota > Bacilli > Paenibacillales > Paenibacillaceae > Paenibacillus_D > Paenibacillus_D roseus. The sequence continues at coordinate 69,518 of NZ_JAELUP010000004.1, read as the reverse complement.
ACAGCCATTCATAAGTTTGAAGTCTTTGTTCCAATTTATGAACGGCAGGCAAAATCATTATTTCTTCGATGTTATGAGCTTCGCTAATATTAAGAATCTTGCGTACAACCGTTTCCCTGGTACCATAAATAATGCTGGTCGGCTTCGAACTGATGGTGTACGGTTCATTGGCCTGCTGACCAATTCTCTCTGCGTGCTCCAGGGATTGAATCGAAAGCGTTTTGCCGCTGCTTTGCAAGTGAACCTGATAGGTCACCTGTTCCGCTGCGAGGCGTTCGGCTTCTTCATCGGTATCCGCATAAAGCACATAGATCGCTAAAATGAGTTCCGGTACTTCTCCCTTGGTTGCGTTGAACTTCGTTCTATATGTCGATAACGATTCCTTGAGCAAAGGCTCGTCCCCGTTAATAAAATGCGCATATACGTAAGGAAGTCCTTGTGCAGCCGTCAATTCGGCGCTGGATTGGCCGGTCCCGAGCACATACAGCTCTGGCGGGGAGGTCGGAACAGGCTGCGCGCGCAGTCCTTCGACTCCATCGGGCTGAAGGTAACGATTCAAATTGTCTATTTTATCCTCAAGCGATATCGGTTCCCCGTTTACGGCCGGGGTGAGGGCATGCGTTGAACGCGGCAGCCCTCCGGGGCCTCGGCCGACGCCAAGATCTATCCTGCCGGGAGCCAAAATCGACAACAAATTAAAATTTTCCGCTACTTTATAGGGACTATAGTGCTGCAGCATGACGCCGCCCGAGCCGATACGTATATGGTTGGTTTGGGATACCAAATAAGAAATCAGGATTTCGGGAGAAGAACCGGCCAATGCATCAGAACCGTGATGTTCCGATACCCAGAAACGATGAAATCCCAATTCTTCCGCTTTTTGCGCCAGCTTCACTGTGTTTAAAATACCATCTGTCGGATTTTCCCCTTTATTTACAGGGCTCCTGTCTAATGCGCTCAATCGAATTGACAACGTGCTCCACCTCGTTTTAATAATGCCATTCATTTTACTTCCATTTAAACAAATCAAAATAATCGGAATTAAACTACTAGAATTAATATAGTTACATCCCGATTATTTGTCAACTTTTAAATTTCTTCGGGCTTTTTCTTTTAGTCCGTCAATCCTTTCCCGTCTAAAATTTGCTGCATACATTTTTCAATCCTGGACTCCCGGGTTTTGGATTGTTTGGGCTGAGAAAAATGCAGGATGTACGCTCTTTGCCGTCCGGGCGTCAATGCTTCAAAAGCTGTTTTCAAGGCGGGCAGCTCATCGAGTTTTTGTTGAAACTCCGCAGGAATAATGTATTCTTTATGTTCCTTCAAATCTACTTTTAGACCCGCTTTTTCAATGTGAATGGCCTCATTGATATAGGCTTTCAGAACAGGCTCCATTTCAACGATTTCTTGAATATTGGTGAAGCGGATTTGCCGCCCTGCCTGCACATTCTCCGTTTGCTGGACTAGAATTCCATGCGGATCTTTCAACAAGGCGCCTTTGATGAATAGAAGCGCACAGTATTCTTTGAACCCGTGTATTAATACGACGTTTTTCTTATCAAATGTGTAGCAAGGATGCATCCATTTCACTTCTTCAGTCAGCTCACAGTCAAGAGCAATATGTCTGAGCTTCTCATATTCTTGCTTCCACTTGGTAGCTTTAGCCAAAAATTCATCAACTTTAGAATTCATTCTACTATTAGTCATCAAGTAACTCCTCGCTTCTGTTAGAGTTCGGACCCCCCGAAAATTCCGGTCTGCCCTCACCGTTATATCTCGCAATCTTTATGATAACAGGAACAGTCGTATCTTGCCATTCAACTGCCGATTTGTCCAGCGTAAGTCCGTTTAAATCGATTTTTTTTTAATGCCTTCATAAAATACCCAAAGTCACATACCTTCTCAATTGGGACCTCACGCGGGCTACAAGTCCATCGGATTGAACGGTTGGTAACATAATTATCGGCACCTATATGAAGGCCCAATATCTTGTCAGCATCCTCGCTTTTTGCACTCAAAATAATGATCGGGATATTGTTCTTTTCGCGGATTCTTCCGATCGCTGTTAAAGCCCGATTCCTGTATGCAATGAGGTTTGCAGGGGGAATCGCGCTTTACAGGCGAGCACTACCGTTTCTCCAGAATTCCTCTGCCCTTTCGCTGCTTTCTCCTGTTTGTCAAGCTGCTGCCCCAGCTAGCGCTAGTAATAGGAATGGAAAAAAGGACCAAAGCCGCGGCTCTGGTCCTCTTAGACAACTGGTATAAGCTATTAATATTGCAGATTTTCTAATGTAATACTAATGATTTTACTTATTGATAGAGATTGCTTTTAGAATGACCGCCGCCGCTTCTGCACGAGTCGCATTCCCTTTTGGTCTTAATGAACCATTGTAGCCGCCGATTAATCCTTTTGAAGTCGCGGCAGCCATGCTAGGTACTGCCCATCCCGAGATATCCGAGCTATCTGTAAACGTTTTGCCTTCCTCTACTAATGGAAGCTTGGCAGCCTTTACAATCATTGCTGCCATTTGCTCACGAGTAATCGGATCGTTTGGACCAAAGGTCGTTTCGCTATATCCGTTTACAATTCCTAGCTCTGCAGCTGTGCTAATAGCAGTTTTTGCCCAGTGATTAGCTGTATCGGAGTAAACTTTGCCATTTGAGGTCTCCAACTGGAAGGCCTTAACTAGAACGGAAACAAATTCTGACCGCGTAATATTGTTGTTAGGCTTGAAGGTATGATCCGGGTAACCGCTGATCGCTCCCAGCTTAATAAGCCCCACAATGCTCGCTTCTGCCCAATGCCCCTTGATGTCAGTCAGAGCCACTTCCGGTTCTGCCGGCTTTTGCTTCTCTGTAGCGAGAACAGCAAACTTCGTAAAGTGATTGACTGTACCGCTGATCGTTCCGTTATTGAAATCAATCTGCTGGTTATCCAAAGGAACCCACTTACCAGTCGTTTCATTCAGCCAATAAATTTTAGTTTCAAATTTTTCTAATTCTACCTTGCTTTTATTAAACGGCAAGGTGATCGTTACCGTTTTATCGAATAGGCCGTCTTTGTCTTTCGTAATTTCAAAGACATCACTAACCAATCGTTGCAAAGCATCAATTGGCAACTTTGCAGGATCGCTTACCTTTTCTACCGTTACTTTGATATTGCTGCCCAGGACTCCTGCCGGGAAATTGATCGTTACCCCATTCAGGGTCACCGTCCCGCCAATGGCTGCTTGAACAGTAGCTGTATTCGTCGGTGGCAAACCACCTCCGCCGCCTCCTCCGCCACTACCATTTCCAGTACCCGGATTGCCTGTACCCGGATTGGAGGCAGATACGTTGAATTGACCAGTTACGACATCAGTACCCTTACCCGCTACAATCGTGTACGTTCCTACATCTGCATTGCTCGGCAATGTAACTGAAACCATATACTTCCCAGTAGTATCAGGGATTACTACATCATAATAAAACACAGTGCCATTTGGACGAATAATCTTAATCAGGATTTCCTCATAGCTAGTTGTTCCTTCAACCGTTAACGAATTCCCTTGTACTTTATTGGCAACATCCTTTAACGTCACATTCGTAGGTTCGGCCATAACACTTAACGGAAGAGATATTAGCAAGAGTGCGGCTATTAGCATGATCTTGAACAATCGAAACTTCACAGTACATTTCCTCTCTTTCATAGAATAATCGAACCCGGGAGTGGGCGGGTTCGATTACAGGAATTAAATGACGTTAACTATTCCAAAACGATGGCGGATGCAAGGCTGTTACCAACCTCTGTAAAGCTTCCACTGTAAGAATCAACTACAAATACCTTAACAGAATAACCTGTACCAGATACATTAAAGCGCGCAGTCAGTTTCTCTGCAGCAACAATGTCTTTTTCCAACACAACAATGCTGATTGGCTCGGTGCCTTTCATCAGTTGGAAGACGACAACTTCTTTGCCAGTATGCGCTGTTCCAGCAGTTGGGGTAACCGTAACTGTCGCGGAAATACCATTGGTCGTAACCAATTCATTTTCGGAAATAACAAACGGTTTCGTTCCTTCTTTCGCATAATTAACCGTGACTTTCTCACTTTCGTCCAAAGTTCCGCGGGTAACCGTAACTTTCACGGATCCAGCCTCTACGCCAAGCTGTGTGATCTGCAAGCTTGCAATTGTTTCGCCGCTGGCAACCGTTGCGGTTCCGATTTGATCACCCTCAGAGCTGTACACTTTCACGATATCTCCTGCAAGCAAACCAGACACCTGAATGAGATCATTTTGTCCTGTCACGTTATTCATGATCAAGATGCTAGAAGCAGCAGGTGCTGCTGTTTGACCGTTCTTCAGTACGATGACGTCGAAAGTTTTCTGCTCCGATACTCCATTTTTCGTAATCGTAGCAGTTAATGTAATCGCTGTGTCACCTACATGATGAGCTGGGCGCGTCACTGTTCCATCCGATTTAAGGAAGGCCTCATTGCTGGATGACCAAGTGATCGTAGTCCCGTTCACACCTGTATTCGGCAACGTCAGGTTTTTCGTAACATTAACGGAAGTTTCACCGCTGGCAAAAGCAATGTTCAAAGCTGCTTTATCCGCTTGAACCGACTCTGTATCGTTAAACGCTGTTAACTTCAGAACGTTTACTGTGAACTGCTTCGTTTCTTGCTCGTCGCCCTTTTTAATCGTTGCTGTCAATGTCACAATCACATCGGTTGCTGTTTTCGCTGGCCGGTTTACCGTTCCATTGGTCGCGATTACTGTTTCGTTACTGGAAGACCATGTAATCGCTGTTCCGTTCGCTCCCGCCGTTGGCAACGTCAAGTCTTGCGTCACGCCCGCTGCTGAATCTCCCGAGACATAGCCTACATTTAGCGATGCTTTGTCCGTTGCTACCGACTCTACATCGTTAAACGCTGTTAGCTTCAGAACGTTTACGGTGAACTGCTTCGTTTCTTGCTCATCACCCTTTTTGATCGTTGCTGTCAATGTCACAATGACATCATTCGCTGTTTTCGCTGGCCGGTTTACCGTTCCATTGGTCGCAATTACTGTTTCGTTACTGGAAGACCATGTAACCGTCGTTCCGCTCGCTCCCGCTGTTGGCAAGCTCAAGTCTTGCGTCACGCCCGCTGCTGAGTCTCCAGAGACATAGCCTACATTTAACGATGCTTTA
>NZ_JAELUP010000004.1:0-64251 GCF_016424485.1 Paenibacillus roseus | reverse complement strand
ATCACATCGTTCGCTGTTTTCGCTGGACGGTTTACCGTTCCATTGGTCGCGATTACCGTTTCGTTGCTCGATGACCAAGTAATCGTCGTTCCGCTCGCTCCCGCCGTTGGCAACGTCAAGTCTTGCGTCACGCCTGCTGCTGAATCTCCCGAGACATAGCCTACATTTAGCGATGCTTTGTCCGTTGCTACCGACTCTACATCGTTAAACGCTGTTAGCTTCAGAACGTTTACGGTGAACTGCTTCGTCTCTTGCTCGTCACCCTTCTTGATCGTTGCTGTCAATGTCACAATCACATCGTTCGCTGTTTTCGCTGGACGGTTTACCGTTCCATTGGTCGCGATTACCGTTTCGTTGCTCGATGACCAAGTAACCGTCGTTCCGTTCGCTCCCGCTGTCGGCAACGTCAAGTCTTGCGTCACGCCTGCTGCTGAATCTCCAGAGACATAGCCTACATTTAGCGATGCTTTGTCCGTTGCTACCGACTCTACATCGTTAAACGCTGTTAGCTTCAGAACGTTTACGGTGAACTGCTTCGTCTCTTGCTCGTCACCCTTCTTGATCGTTGCTGTCAATGTCACAATCACATCGTTCGCTGTTTTCGCTGGACGGTTTACCGTTCCATTGGTCGCGATTACTGTTTCGTTACTGGAAGACCATGTAATCGTCGTTCCGTTCGCTCCCGCTGTCGGCAACGTCAAGTCTTGCGTCACGCCCGCTGCTGAATCTCCAGAGACATAGCCCACATTTAGCGATGCTTTATCCGTTGCTACCGACTCTACATCGTTAAACGCTGTTAGCTTCAGAACGTTCACTGTGAACTGTTTCGTCTCTTGCTCGTCACCCTTTTTAATCGTTGCTGTCAATGTCACAATCACATCGTTCGCTGTTTTCGCTGGACGGTTTACCGTTCCATTGGTCGCAATTACTGTTTCGTTGCTCGAAGACCATGTAATCGCTGTTCCGTTCGCTCCCGCTGTCGGCAAGCTCAAGTCTTGCGTCACGCCCGCTGCTGAGTCTCCCAGAACGAAGCCCACATTTAGCGATGCCTTATCCGCCGCTACCGATTCGCTGTCGCTAATCGATTGTTTGATGACTTTAATAACAAATTCTTTGGTCTTGGACTCGCCATTGTATGTCAATACAGCTGACAGCGTAACCGTTGCATCACCAGTCAAATAAGCAGGACGGGTAATCGTGCCCGTTGTGCCAGCAATATCAACAACATCTGGAATATCCGCAGTCCAAACGATTGTTGAACCTTCGGCTCCTACATTAGGAAGCTCAATGTTCCCAGTAACACGGCCAGCTGTATCCCCAGCTGCGAACTGAATGTTAAGGGCGTTAAGATCGCGATCTAAAACTCCAGTATCCAATGCCTTATCAAGTGCTGTCTGAATCTCCAACTGGCTTACAAAACCGGTAGCTGGGCGAGAAGTTAATACTTTGCCGGAAACATCCGTCTTGTCCTTGTTCCCCAGCGTATTGTATACAGATAAATCCAGCCCTAATTGAGCATTCTCCAACGCTGTCCGTATGGCTGCAGGGGTCAATGCAATATTTACATTCGCCACGACTGTTCTGTCCAGGACTGCTGCGTCAAAAGCAACTTGCACAGCTGCCAGATTCACAAACCCAGTTGTTGGCACTGCTGCAAGTACAGCTTCTGCTACCGCTGTCTTATCTGCGGCTGTCCAGTTTGCATATGCGCCAAACGTCAAGCCGAGCGCTGCGTCATCCAGTGCTGCTTGCATAGCTGTTGCATCCGCAGCCGTATTTACTGCCGCTACCGCAGCACGTGCAGCAATTGCTGCATTAAATGCCGCTTGTACAGCAGCTTTATCCGCATACCCGCCACCAGGACGAGTTGTAATTACAGTATTTGCCACGGCTTCTTTGTCTGAATCTGTCCAATCCTCGTACGAGCCAAGGATCAAACCAAGCGATACATCTTCCAGTGCCGTCTGTGACTCCTCAGCATCGGATGCCAAATTCACAGCTGCAACCGCAGTACGTCCGGCTACAGCCGTATTAAATGCCGCTTGTACAGCAGCTTTATCCGTATAGCCATCGTTTTGACGAGCGTCCAACACAGCCGCTGCAACTGCCAATTGATCCGCCGCTAACCAATCTTCATACACGCCAAGTGTAAGGGAGAGGTCTTCGTCTTCCAACGCCGCTTGCAGAGCAGCGGGAGTTTGCGCAATGTTAACTGCTGCCACCGCTTCACGATCTTCTAATGCTAAATCAAATGCCGTCTGTATCGCTGTCTGGTCTGCATATCCATTGACAGGGATAGCTAACCGAACCGCTTCGGCTACAGCCGCTTTATCAGATACTGTCCAGCCTGCATAAGCTCCGAGCGCCAAACCCAACGCTGAATTTTCCAAAGCTGCCTGTACGGCTGCTTTAGTTGTAGCGATATTTACTGCTGCCACCGCGCGACGCGCTTCAATTCCATCATTGAATGCAGCCTGAACAGCTGCTACATTCGGATAACCGACTGCTTGACGATTGGATAACACGTATGCCGCAACCGCCAGCTTATCCGCATTCGTCCAGTTTTCATAATCGCCAAAGGAAAGGCCTAAATCGCCATTCTCCAAAGCGGTCTTCATGGCCGAATCCGTTGCTGCATGATTCACTGCAGCCATCGTTGCCTCAGCGTCAATGGCACTATTCAGTGCTAACTGTACAGCTGCTTTATCTGCAAATCCTCCAACTGGTCTATGCTCCAAAATGTGGGCCGCAACCAACCATTGATCCGACAACAGCAATGTATCATAGTCCGACAGATCCAGATTCAGCGTAATGTTCACCAACGCTGTTTGTATACCCTCTTCGTCAATTGCAATATTGACTAACGCTACTGGTCTTCGTGCAATAACTGCATCGTCAAAGGCATCTTGTACAGCTGCTATATCCGCATAACCATTGCCAAGATGACCTGCTTGTACTGCACTTGCCACTGCCGATTTGTCAGCAGTTGTCCAGCTCTCATAATCGCCAAGCGTTAATCCCAGCTCCGCATCTTCAAGTGCCGCTTGTGCTGCTGCTGCAGTTGTAGCGATGTTCACACTGGCTACAGGCAATCTGGCTGCAAATGCAGCATCAAATGCGGTTTGCACAGCAGCTTTATCTACATAACCACCTACAGGTATACCATTTAGAACTGTATTCGCAACTGCGAGTTGATCCGCGTTCGTCCAGTTCTCATAGGCTCCAAGTATAAGATCTAGCGCAGGATTCAATAGAGCTATTCTCATAATAGCGGCAGCTGACGACGAGTTGACTAACGCTACTGCCGTTCTGCTAGCTACCGCTGCACTAAATGTCGCTTGCACCGCAGCTTTATCCACGAAGCCGTTGCTCGGACGAGACAACAGCACTGCTTGAGCTACCGCAGATTTATCCGCTGCTGACCAGCCTGAGTAATTGCCAAGCGTCAAGGCAAGCGAGCCGGATTCCAGTGCGGCTTTAATTGCAATTACATCTGCTGCGGTATTCACAGCCGCCACACTGGACCTGGCTGTTATCGCATTACCGAATGCTGTTTGCACCGCCGCTTTATCTACATAACCGTCGGCAGGACGAGCCGCAAGTACTGCCGCTGCCACCGCTGCTTTATCAGCAGGTGTCCAGTCTGTATACACTCCAAGTGTTAAGCCTAGCGTTTCGGATTCCAGTGCGGTTTGTGTTGCCCCTGCATTTGCTGCCAGGTTTACTGCAGCTACCGCTAAACGTGCAACGATTTGTGAATCGAGTTCAGTTTGAATCATCGCTTTACTCGCGTAACCTGCTCCGCGAGCCGCTATTACTCCATCCGCAACCGCATTTTGATCCGCATTTCCCCAGTTTGCATAAGCGCCAAGCGTAAGATTAAGCGTCGAATCCTCCAGCGCCGATTTCATATCTGCTGCATTGACAGCAATGTTCACATATTGAATTGCAATGGCCATATCCAAAGCTGTTTGTACCGCTATTTTGTCTGTATAGCCGCCAGTTGGACGGTTGCCTAGCACCCAAGCAGCTACAGCTGTTTTGTTCGGATCGGATAAATTATTGTACGATGGTCCCAAAATCAAATTCAGTGAGCCGGATTCCAGTTCAGCTTTCATATCCGCGGCATTGCCTGCTCCATTCACACCAGCAAGCGGCACTGCGTCTAAAACAGCCGCGTCAAAAGCCGATTGAATCTCAGCAAGGTCCTCATACCCGTTAAGAGGACGAGCATTTAGAACGGCTGTTGCCACCGCTGTTTTATCAGCCAATTGCCAACCGGAGTAAGAAGCTCCCAGGTTAAGCGTAAGATTGGGTTCTTCCAGCGCCGCTTGCATCGCAGCTGCATCTGTGGCACTGTTTACAGCAGCTATGTCCTTGCGAGCCGCCAAAGCAAGATCAACAGCGGCTTGTACAGCGGCTTTGTCCACATATCCAGTACCTGGACGAGCCGCTAGTACGGTTGCAGCTACAGCTTCTTGATCAGCTTCTTTCCAGCTTGCAAATTCGCCGAGAACAATATCCAGCGTTTCGTTTTGCAACGCCGACAGTATATCAGCCTTATCAAGCGCTGTATTCACAGCCGCAACTGCAGCGCGTGCAAGTAACGCAGCATTGAATGATGCTTGCACAGCAGCCTTATCTACGAAACCAGTACCTGGACGGTTAACCAAGACTTCCCCTGCTACCGCAGCTCTATCAGCGTCAAGCCAGTCCGTCGCGTAGTTTGCTCCCAGATTAAGGCCAAGCGTTCCATCTTCCAGAGCCGCTTGTAGCTGAATCACATCAGCAGCCAAGTTCACCACTGCTACAGGTGTTCTAACAATGACTGCTGCATTGAACGCTGCTTGTACAGCCGCTATGTTCACATAGCCGTCTATTGGACGATTCGCAACCAAGGCACTTGCAACGGCCGTTTTATCCGCTGATGCCCACACGGTATAGGCATTTCCTAGATCAAGCCCGAGCGGTGCAGCTTCGAGCGCCAATTGCGCTGCGACTGCATCTGTTGCCAAATTCACAGCAGCTATCGGAGCATTTGTTGCAATAGCTCCATCCAATGCTGCCTGAACGGCGGCTTGATCCGCGAAACCCAATCCCCGATTTGCCAGAACAAATGCGGCTACCGCGTCTTTGTCCGCTGTCAACAAGCCGTTATACGTGGTTAGCGAAAGGTTCAATACGGAAGCAGTCAAAGCGCTCTTGATGCTGTTGGCATCCGCGGCAGCATTCACCACATCTACAGCTTGAGCAACTTGCTCGGCAGCTACGATTGAGCTAAGTGTCGCTTGAATGCTCGACTGGTTTGCAAACGAGCCATTCAACGTTTTATAATCCAGAACCGCTTGAGCTGCCGCTAATCGGTGGACGGCGTTCAACTTGTAATATTCCGTAAGATCTAGTCCGAGATCCGAAGCCTCCAAAGCCGATTTCATTGCTACAGCTGACGACGCACCATTAAGCGTTTGTACTGCCGCATCGTAAGCTGCATCTTGGACCCTCTGAGATACGAGTGCGTTCAGCTTCGTTTGGATAGCGGCCTTATTAGCAAAAGCGCCATTCTCTTCCTTAAATTCATACAGCTGCTGAGCGACCACGATTTGATCTGACAAGCTCAAGTTATGGTAAGAGATAAGAACGAGTCCAAGATAAGGATCTTCCAGCGCAATCTTTATGGCATTTGCATCCGTTGCGTCATTTACACTTTTCACAGCGAAAGCAAGTGCTTCATTATCCAACGTAGCTTGAACAGCAATATTAAATTGATTTTGAATTGCAGCTTGATCTGAAAAATGACCATGTGCGCCAATATAATCGAACAGCAATTGAGCAACTTCCTGCTTGCCGCCAGGCGTACTCAAGTTGTTATATGTGGTCAGGATCAAACCGAGTGCCGGATCTTCTAGCGCAACTCTCAAATCAGATGCGGATGCTGCCGTATTTACAGCTTGAATAGCATTATTCAAAATTTCCAAGTTTTGTCGTTCAACTACTGCTTTGTTCAACTCTTGCTGAATAACGGTTACTGAACTGTAATTACCGTTGTGTGTGCGGAAATCGATCATTTTTTGGGCAACGATGTCTTTACCTGTAGAACTTAAGAGATCATAGCCTGTAAGATTCAAGGCCAAATCCGCCTGAGCAAGCGCGCTTCGCATTTCAGTTACCGTTGCTGCAGCATTGACTGCAGCAATAGCTGAAGCTTCATCCGCACTGGCAATATTGGTTGGCAGTACAGAAACGACCGATGTTGCTGCAATTGTAGCAGAAAGCACGGTAGCTATACTTTTGGTTAATGGTTTTTTATTTCCATTTTTTTCCTTATACATGTATGAGACCTCTCTTTTTATCCATTTGGAAGCTGTCAGTTCATCCATTGTGATTACTTGTTATTTCACTTGAAATACATGCCATTCATCCTGGCCAAAGCGGATCAGGCTGACGATATGTTCAAATTTGCGTTGTCCCGCCGAATCCTGATAGAACACATCCAAATTAACGCGATAAACCGGTTCTTCCCCGCTCGTCACGAACATTTGGGATTTGAGTGCAAATCCCCTGTCCAATGCGGCGTAGCCTCTCGGCTTCTGAGCATAATGTTCATCCAAGTATCGACCTGCGATCCCTATGATCCTGAGCTGCTCATGCAGCTCCAATTCATCGATTCCCTGTACGATCTCCTCTTCATGCTGCGTTTCCATATCGGGATGTTCAGCTATCGTTTCGGTTAGAGTTGATGAAGATATCCGCTGACGCAGACGAGACCATACTCCTGTCAAGCCTTTCATACCTTAACCTCCCGGTACCAAGCTCTCTATTCTTGCGTTCCGGCTTCAAGAACCGCAGCAATAGCTGTGTTGAACGACTTCTGAATATCAGTACGACTCACGAAACCGCCGGCAGGCACGGCTTGGAGTACTGCAGCTGCAGTCGCAAGCTTGCCTTCTTCACTCAAATTCCTGTAATTCAGCAGAACGAGTCCCAAATACGGAACTTCCAATGCACGCTTCAACTGTTCTGCGCTTTGGGCAGAATTGACTGCTGTAATTGCATCGCGAAGCGCAGCGATGTCCCTTTGAGCCGCAACTGCCTTATTCAGAGCCTGCTGTATAGCGCCCGAATCTCCGAATGCTTCGCCGGAATTGCTGTTAAGCAGTACGGCAGCCACTTCTGCTTGATCCTCAGGACTAAGCGACTGGTAACCCGTTAAATTCAAAGCCAGTTCGACAGCGGTCAATGCAGTTTGCAACTCTGCAACTGATTTAGCTGTTTGTGCGGGATTCAATGCTGCCACCTCCGGTTGAACGACAACTTCTGATTTTGCTGGCTCTTCTTTTTCTTCTGTTGGTGCTTCTACTATTGGCACTTGAACCTCAGGTTGTTTCTCCTCTGGCTCCTGATTGATTGGATCAGCGGCATCCACAGACTGAACCTCAATCTCATCCGCTGCTTTTACATCCCGTGACACTTCGGCTGTTGTTAAATTAGAAGGCAATAGCGGTACAACCGCTGCTGCTGCAATTGTTAACGTTAACGCCCTCGCAATTCTTTTGTTTAATTTTTTGGTAGAACTCGATTCTTTCTTAGACAAGGAAATACCCTCTCTTCTTCATGAATTTTAATTGTAATAAATTTATATGAATGCAATCTGGCTAACCTCAAGAAAAAGCGATACGTGATAATTCAGGCATCATTTTCATCTCCTGAATCACTTCTCTCGTAATGGCACGATGGTATTTGCGTACGAATTTCAGATGCAGATGATAGGCTTCCTCTTCATACACATCAGCCAGGTCTCTTTTTTCGATGGCTCTAAAATGAATGCCTTCTTTAATCGATCCTAATACCTCCATACGCTCAATCCAACATTGATCGATCAGGCGCAGACACCTCTCCTTCCAGCTAGAACGCCAATTCTGCTGTGCCTGCTCCAGAAACCGCACCCAATCCAGGCGCCAAATATTGGTCACTTGCTCGCTCACATCACTTGGTTTCATGAAATCCGTCACCTGGATCGAAGACGATAATCCAAACTCTTGTCCCAATTGCCTCACCTTCCATTCTTCTGGAAGCCGATTAGCCGGACAGAGCCTTTCTACACAGTCGTCAATCCAATGGGATACTGAGCGAGAAATAACATCTTCTATATGCTCCGTCAGCAAAAGATTCTCGCGCTGGGCATAGAACCACTCCCGCTGCCTATGAACGACACAATCAAGCTTATATAGCAAATTACGTATGCTGTACATTTGCTGCTCTGCCCTTGACTGAGCCATTTCCACGAAACGAAGCAATTGCGGAGTGGAAGCTCCATCTTCCCCCCACTTCCACGATTCGCGCCTGGCTTCTGCTTCTTCACTGGCAAAGCGTACCATCAGCTCGTCCTCAAGCGAAATGAAGAACCGGGATGCGCCAGGGTCTCCTTGCCGGCCGGACCTTCCACGCAACTGCATATCGATCCTCCGGCTTTCATGCCTCTCCAGACCGATAACATGAAGTCCGCCCAACTCCGCTACACCTTCGCCAAGCCGGATGTCTGCTCCGCGCCCCGCCATATTCGTTGCTATCGTAATCGCTGATTTTCTGCCTGCGCGTCCGATGATCTCCGCTTCTTCCTGTTCTGTCTTGGCATTCAGAACCTGACATGGCAAATGGGTCTGAGACAATCTCTCAGCCAGTTCTTCCGACTGCTGTACCGAGGTTGTACCCACAAGAACGGGAGTCCCATGGTTATGCAAAGCTGTAATTTCCTTTACAAGCCGCTGCAGTTTGGCTTCTTTGGTTGCAAAGATAAGATCCGGAGCATCTTTACGAGCGACGGGCCGATGTGTACGAATCGGCATCACGTCCAAACCGTAAATTTGCCGAAGCTCCTCTCTTTCCGTCTGTATCGTACCGGACATTCCAACCATCTTCGGGTACAGACTAAAGTATTTCTGAACCGTGATTGAAGCATTAGAGCGAGTTTCCTCGCTTAGCGCGAGTCCTTCTTTTGCTTCAATTGCTTGATGCAAACCTTCGCTAAATTCCCGGCCCTCAAGCACTCTGCCTGTAAATGCATCGATAATATGAACTTTACCGCCAGCAATTAAATAGTCCCGGTCAGCTTCCATCAATACCTGAGACCTTAAGCTTTGGAGCAAATAATGGTAAACCGTCGTTTGATCCAAATCAAACAAATTATCGATCATAAATACCGTTTCAATCTTACGAATCCCCGACTCGGTAAACATGACCTGATTGGTTTCCGTGTCTCGCTCGTAATCTCTATTCTCACGTAAACCTTTGACAAATTTATTGCAAATGTAATAGAGATCCGGAGCGGCTTTTACCTTGCCTGCAATGATCATTGGCGTCTTGGCTTCGTCGATAAGCACGCTGTCAATTTCATCAATGATCGCGTACGCCAGCGGGCGCTGAACTTGATGTCCTGAATCGTATACGAGATGATCCCTCAAGTAATCAAAGCCAAATTCCGACCAAGTGCCGTAAGTTACCTCGCATGCGTATACGGATTGTTTCTCTTTCATATGTAGATCTGAACGATTAAGTCCTACGGACATGTCCAACAGCTGAAGCACATCCCGTGCCTGCATATAATCCCGTTCAGCCAAATACGGATTGACCGTAATCATATGAACGCCCCTGCCTTGCAGCCCGAACCAGAAAAGAGGGATTAATGACGTCAAGGTCTTACCCTCGCCGGTCATCATCTCTGTAACGTTTCCTCTGATCATGGCGTAACCGCCCATCAACTGCTCATCATGCAGAATAACGTTCATCTTCCGCCTAACTGCTTCCTTAACAAGAGCTGTGGCAGTGTAGATAACGTGCTCAGGCCTCGTTTGCTGTGCAACCTCTTCTCTGAGCCGCCTTATCTGCTGAACAAATTCCGACTCTGATAGATTTTGCAGTAGATCATATTTCCGATTAATCAGTGATATTGCTTTCTTCAAATCCATTACTTTGTGTCTTATTAGTCCTTTTGTCCACCATGCACCACTCAATTTTATGCTTTACACCTCCCACAAGGAAAAACCTTGGTGACTACTACTTATGGACTAACTATGAAAAACGACAAACTTCTACTAAAAAATACATGTCAAAATATGCCCTAGGACGTATTTTCAAACTATCAACTCAGCGAAAATTTGGTAAACTTGTCCTATGAGAAGACGATACGATATGGCGCTACAATATGTCAAGAAAGTCTTTTTTGATTTTTAAGGTGTGAAAAGATGCACAAGGTACTCTGTCGTTTCACTGCCTCAGCGTGTGGAGACGCTCTCTTTACTGCCAGACAAGATTTATTTTCATGATAGTTTTGGCAGCTAAATATGCTGGTCAACAAGCATATTTAAATTATTATTAATAAAATATCGAAAAATGTCGATAAACATAGTAAAGTCAAAGTTCACTTCAAATAGGAGAGCCAAATGAATGATAGACGCGCATGTCCAATTATTTTATTTGCAGGATTAGTCATATGGTTTGCAGCCTATATAACATCTCCGCGCGTCTTCTCAGGTCTATTATTAGTAATAGGTTACCCACTTTTCGTCATCTTACCGTGGTTTGGCTTGCCTTTATCTATTATTATGTTCTTTATGAAAAACAGAACAGATATACCTCTGAGTTTAAGATGAAGGAAGTACTGAAGGTCCTTCGTGAGAAGCAGAACGTGATCTAAATTGCAGCAAAGCATGAATTGGGGTGCGAAGAAAATGTGCTAATCATGCATCGAATCGATGAATTTACATGAATACCCTAACTTCGGGACCAGGGCTACGAATCAATTGCAAAATTGAAGAAATCGCATCCTAAATCGCTAGACTAAAAAAGAGGGGTTCTCCGCCCCTCTTACTATTACCGCCAATACATTTCCGATTAAATTATCCTTCCGTATTAACACTGAACAACATTCCACATGTATGGAGTTAGGGATAGGAGGGTGAAGGCAAGCGCAAGTACGGACTTGGCTTAATTTGAGCACGCCTTGTAAGGACAAGCCCATTGGTTATTACGCTGCAACTTCTGGTGATGAGTCTGGAGCGCAGGCTCCACGTTATTTTTTGCCCTATGTCCAGGTGCTGTCTCCTTGGAGCATAGCTCTGAATTTTGGATGAAAATCGTTCGAACGTTCGAAGAGCCCTAATTAATCATTGTTGTAATAAACGTATTGCTTCTTTAAACAATCCCTGTTCATCAATTTCATAGACGGCCCCATCATAAGACGCGGCAAGTACGCTGCTCCCTCTGGAAGCAATGCTGCTGATCCCATTGGAAGCCGGTCTGATTTTGAATAACTCATTTGTGCCTAAATTCCAAATGCTTATATATCCCCAGTAATCACCTGCAAATAACACACCGTTATTATTGAAACTAACACTTTTAATCGAATAGTTATGCAAATTATGAAAGGTTTTCAATTTCCCGCTTTTAGGCTCAAAAACCCGTACATAGCGGTCTCTCCCAACAGTTGCCGCCAATTGCAGTTCGGGGCTGAACGCTACGTCATTTACAATAAATGGAGATGATTTCAAATCTACGGGAGGAGCATCCAGATTAAGTCTATTAAATACAAAAGATTGCCCTCCTGTTGAACCTGATAAAATCCAATCTTCCTCGATGACTATTCCTTTTATAGCGCCTTCATGCGCCTTGAACCTAAAAATTTCTTTCCCTTCGTTCAGCTCGATCTGGTGAATAAAACCTCCGTATGTACCAACAAAGAACGAATGCGAAGGTTCATCGTATTTTATTTTATTAATCGGTCCTGTATCCAGTTGAACCGTCGTACGCAGCTTGCCTGCCGCCAAGTCATAAATATGGACGGCTCCTGCATGATCCCCCCAAGCTGCCAAATCTGCGCGGGATGACAATCCAGCGGCATTGTTCAGAATACCGCTGGTCTGACCAACGGCTTCACCGTTCACACGAAACACACCGTCATCTGATGCCGTAATTATGATTTCTCCCCGAACGTCCAAATCATTAATAGACGGGGTCGCTTTGACAATATCCTGTTCCAGAATTGTTTCATTGCTCACATCCCAAACACTGTATTTAACTCCAAAACTGCCGCCGAGAATATGCTGCTCATCGGGATGCCAGGCAAAATCTACTTCCCATTGATACGGATAGGAAGGCAGTGTCTTGATATAAGTAAGATCGACATCCCACACTTTAATTTTATGATCATAGCCTGCGGTCAGAATAAACCGCTCGGACGGGGACACTTTAATTGTTTTGATACCAATGTCATGAGCTTGAACACGCTTTACTTCTTTATGTGTAAGAGTATCCAGAACAACCAATTCACCGCTGTCGAGTCCTAGAAATGCCTGCTGTTTGGAAGCAACTCCGGTTACAACATCCAAATCATAATTGAACGGCCCGAGAATTTGTAGGACCTCTCCAGTCTTAAGCTCCCAAATATAGAGAAGACCGTCATTATCACTGGTGTATACCTGATCACCATTAACCCACACCGATTTCACACTGTTCTTATGCTTGGAAAATTGAACAAGAATACGGCCTGTACTTAACTCCCATACCAGTACCCGGCCATCATGCTGGTTGGATGTGGAAATTAATAATTGATCGTTATTTGCGAGCGTCAGTGACTCTACGTCATCGTTATGACCGAATAACTCCGTTACAATTTCATCCTTGTGCAAATCCAGCACCCGGATAGTATAGTCAGCCGAAGCCGAAATAAGATACCTGTTATCCTGAGTCAGCTTCACCGCATTAACTAAGTGATTATGCTGGGTCAACTGCTCGGAGCTGCCTTTCTCGTAATTCCACCTGAGAACTCGTTTATCGTATCCGGCGGTATAGACGTATTCACCTTTCCTATCAATTACAACTGTCTTAATCGGACCTGTGTGTGCCATTTGCACATGCACCCCTTCTTGTATTTAAATGGTCGATTCCTCAATTTGTCGTTGGATCTGTGCAATTAGTTCCGGCACAGCCAACGCTGTGCAGCTGATTTTCTCTCCCTGTTTGTGCTCAACAAGAGCAATCATTTCAGAACCACAGCGAATTGCACGCTCCAGCCGCCCGGCCTCAATCTGTCTTGCCTCTAATATGACAGGGGCAGCCCCGCCGATTGAAGCCAGCACGCGCGTAGCATCCATTCTCTCAAATAACTTTACATAGATCAGTTTTCCCGGCGAAGGATCAAAGTGAGTACTGTATACCTCATACGATGAACTGAAAGCATCACGCTTACGGGCTACTACTCTAAATCCTGTGTATAGACTCGGTATATTTCCGTGACGCCGAGTGCAGCGTGCCAAATCCATCTTGTGCTCACAGGTCCCCCCACGCAATATTCTGTAATGAAGATTTGAGGGGACGCCAATCGGATTTCCCTGATAGGACCTGTTCACGCTTGAAGTCAACTCTTCAACCCCTCCACCCATATTGCGGATGTGGTAATATGACGAATTGCCCAAGGACTTGTCCACGCAGTAGGGTAAGTTATGAACCGACTCAAGTGTATTCGAAATTCCTGCGCATGCTTCATCCCCCCAAGGGTATTCGCGGCCGTCCAGACCCTTGGCCGCCTTCTCCCATTGTGCTTCCGTAGGGAGACTGAATTGCAGTTCTCGCTGCCCTTGGTTCAGCCATTTACAGAATAGTAAAACATCCTGTGATATTACTGGAAACGCAGGCATTTGCGAAGGGTACCTCTTCATATTTTGGATCAGTGACTGATTTATTTTTGGATACCCGGCTGAGCTGCGCACAAAAATTCTTATCATACCGAATGTAACGGGGATCGTCGCGCAGTAAAACTCATCCATATATAGCGGTTTGGCCGGCAATTCCTTAAGTAACCAATCGATCGGAATCTCGTACTTTCCGGCTACTCTTTGCAGCTTGTCGAAGTCTGGTTCCACTCCGAACCTAAAGAACCCCCGCGGAATTGTACGCAACCGCAGTTGGCTGATTACCGATAGCAAAGCATCGTTACGGTCGAATGCAAGTCTTGACTTCTTCCGCCCTTTCCAAATCTTACTCATCATGAACTGATAACTGGAGACACCTGCAGATGTCCGGTTTTTTTTATTTTGACATCCATATAATTCCGATTGTGAATAGTGCCGCCTACCCAATTCACTAGAACATCGGAAACATGAATGCCGGCCTTGCGCGCCTCCTCCACTTTTTCCGGGTTGTTGGTAATCAGTTGAATAGGTCCGCTGCGCAGGTATCTGATCACCTTGAAAGTTTCCTCATATCGGCGCTCATCAATACCGTAGCCAATGATTTCGTTCGCTTGAACTGTATCAAAACCAAGTTCTTGAATTTTATAAGCAATATTTTTGGCAAATAAACCTATGGACCTGCCTTCATGGTTAGCCAAGTAAAAAATAGCTCCCGTCCCTTGCTCTACGATTCTTTCAAATGCATGCTTTAATTGCGGGCCGCAATCACACTTCTCACTACCAAAGATATCACCTGTATGACACGTGCTGTGAATACGTACCAAAGCCTGGTCCTGAGTCTCAAAATCTCCATAAACAAGAGCCGAAGAGACTTGTCTCTCCTCCAAACGATGACGCCGGACGAAAGCAATAAGGGGCTCCTCCGGTGAAATAGCTTCTTCTACAAACCAGCAATACCATTTAAAGTTATGAACTTGACCAGCTATAGCAACTGGAAGAGCTACAGGACCTGATACATAAATAGATTTATCGTGACGATACGGGATCTGCTTGACGTGCTCCGAGAGCAACTTCTCCACTTGAATGTCCGTTCTCACTATGCCTCACCTGTCTTATGCTAGTATTGTTTTTAAAATAAAACTCCCTTACCTTAATAAGCCTTCCTTCCGATAAACGATAAGCAAACAGGAAGCCGCCATTACCCGACGCTAGCAGCAAATCTTCTCCGCTTAATGACGGAAGTACGTAAAGGCCCTTCACATAATCTGGCAGGTCCTCCACAAGATCAATTAGTTCGCCACTCTCAAAATCGTAAGCGCCGATTTGAAGTCCATAGCTGGATACATAAGCATATGAAGCTGCAACAATACCTTCTTCCCGAGTATTCGTTAAAAGTTCTTCAAACTGTTTAATGACAGAATAATCAGATTTCGACAACAACAGGTATCCGTAAGGTGCGCCGATTAGTTCAATATAGTTTTCCTTGACCCTCAGCCGCTTTGGATAACCGTCAAACTCGTGTGTATCGATAACATTCCAGCTTTCACCATCGAGGATATGAAATGCTCCCGCTTTGGTACCTGCCAAAACTTGCTTTCCGTTGTAAGCAGCTACATATAAAGGACCCGCAAAGTTTTTCTCACGTACCTTGGAACCTGAAGCTGTATGCAGTTCCAACAGCCTTCCGTTATCCAGTGTGACCAGAGCCAGAGTCCCAGCTTCATTCACGGCTAAATGCTTGGGTAGGTCCTCCAAATGAACGACCCATTGAATCGAACCTAATCTGTCAGCTTTAAAGGCCAGATTACGCCGAGATAGAGCGATGAAAGAACCGTCTTGAAGAACCTTTAAACGAAAAATAAGACCAAAATCATACTTGAAGTGATGCTCTGCCAGAACGGAAACACTATTATATGGCTTGTCTTCGACCCGGAATACAAAAACACCAGGACCCGATGGGCTGTAGAGCTGAGCGCTATCCCCAGGGTGAGGTTCCAGTGACCAATGGCATGTATAATCAAAATCAAGGCGAACGCTAACTTTGCCGAACCTATCGATTCCAATTGTTTCACCTGACTGCAGCAGGACAAAGATTAGGTTGTCTGAGGCCAACGTCGCATACGTAATTTGATGGTTAAAAGGTCCAAGAATTCTTTTTAACTTTAGATCCTTCTCCTCGTTGTCAAACACGTACAATTTACCGTCAAATCCTCCTGTGTAAATTTCGGTATAATCAGAATTAAAAAAAATAAACTCGACATCATCTCTAGTGAAATTATAAGTCTGGCGTTCTAATGTCCTTGGATCCAATGTAATAATACCATTCGCCACGTTGTAATCTTCATTCAATCCATAATCCTGTGTTGCAATAAAACGGTCATGTCTGCGATCATAGCGGACAACATGAACATTGCCACCGTCAATCTGGATTTTTTGAGGAAAGGTTAAAGTATCTAGTCTTCCCAAGTACACAACACCATTCTTATCAGCAATCACATGCAACTCTTCATTCTCTGCGCTGATAAAATCGATGAGAGAGTTCTCGTCTACCGATTTTGAAATGGCAGCAATATCAAATGACTCTGTATCTATTTTCAATAGTTGTCCGTATCCATTATTGCTGTATACAAATCCCCCATGAATACCTATTCCGCGAGCATTGCTTATCGTTGGCTCCTCATCCTCCCGTACCCATTCGTTTTCACGGGCAGCAAACTCATCATGCACACTGATGAGTTCAAGGCTGACTAATTCCCACTTGGCAATGGTGCCTTTGTTATTGCGTGTATATACATATCTGTCGTCATATACAAATGAAGTAATCTTACGGGTATAGGTGCTTACGTTTGAACTGCGGATCAATTGCAAATTCAAATCAAATAAGTGCAACCTTCCTTTAATATCTGAAGCGAGAATAGCCTGAATCGCGGGAATGTACTCAATCTTTGATAATCGATCTACCAACCGGATCTCCTCCTTTTTGAAAGAAAGAAGGTGATGAGCCATCGCCTTCTTTCTTCGTAAGTACAATTATTTCGCTGAATAAATATTGCTGCGGACAGGTTTCACGAAGCTGTTTTTTTTCATAGTCAGAACCTCCTTCCTCTTTTGACACCCTAATTTTACCTTCAATTCAATTAAATATATATAGTAACAAACTACTATTCCAATTGATTTAGTATGAATTTATATTGTCGATTTTTGTTTTAATTTAAATCAATGTGTAAAATCAATACCCCTTCTACATTTTAGCTTCAGAAACCGCAGGTTCAGAGGTTAAGAACTCCTGCAGGGGTGAACTGTGACGAATCCAAATAAGCGCTGTTAAGCTTATCAAGGAGAGTACAGCAACAAATCCCAGGAGTGGAAGCGTTCCACTTTGATCTACCAAAGTTGTAAAAGAAATTAACAATAAAAGGCGCAGCAGCAGACCAAGTGTGGAATAAAAGCTGCTTACTCGTCCGATGTAAGACGAATCTATCGTATTCATCATCATGGTATTCCGGATGATTTTGGCCCCTGCGTTGCTGAAACCAGTGAACAGGGAACATAGCAGAAACAAACCGGGCTGTTGCAGCAAGAAAATTCCTGTCAGGCTTGCCGTAAACACAGCCATCATCCCGATCAGTGCGGCAAATCCGCCAATTCGGTTGATAAGCCGGACGACTATAAAGCCGCAAGCCACGGCTCCAATTGCATACACAGCGTTATAAACGCCAAAGAACGAGCCGGGTTGGAGAAGCTCTTTTATAATATAAACAGGAATTAAGAAGTTACCGACCATAACGATTAAAAAAGTCATATGGGAAAAGAAAAAAAACAAAAACATTCGGGGCCGCACACGCAGGTAGATAAGCCCTTCGGCCATCGCGTGAAGCCAACCTGCAGGCTTGAGTTGATCCGTTTTCTCCTGCTGCCGGGACTTATATGGAAGCAAAGCAATGAGTACGGCGCTAAGTAAATAGCTCAAAACATCCAACACAAGAATAAATGAAAGGTCCTGCTTCATCAGCACAAAATTGGCCAAGGCTCCGGCGATGATCGGATCAATTTGATTAAGCATTTCAAATGCGGTATTCACTTTTTTGTACGCCGAATGATCAAACAGTTCCTGAACAAGTGCATTAAAGGTAGGAATATGAAGCGTGAAATACAAAGATCCGGCTAGTGAGATAGCAGTCAGATCAAACGTACTGAAAGAAGCGCGATAAATGCCCAGCAGCGTAAAACAGCCAATAATCCCGCCACAAAACAACTGTGTTGTTATCAGTACTCTTTTACGTGAAAACCGGTCAACAATGGCTCCAATCATCGGAGACAGAACGAATAAAACAATTGTAACGATGATCATCATTAGCCCAAGCATCTTATCTCCGCGCTGCTCAATAATATACCAGGGAAGCGTGATGGATGTAATGCCTGTGCCGATAGAAGAAGTAAACGTGGCCAGCAGTAAAATCACAAAACGGAAATTCCGCAATAATTGAATCATAGTTTCAGTTCCTTTCTTACTGAATTATATAAGAATGTTTTTATTATACATGACTCAATCATTTCGTGGTAACTTATGGGAAAAAAAATTAACTTTGACCCGAATTGCGGAAAATACTAAGAGGAAACCCTATGCTAACTAACAAGCAGATGGCCGCTCCGAAAAGTCGATACAACTTTTCCTCTTATTTTGCCGCCGATGCATGCCAAAACGCCTTCTGTTGCGGAGGAATTCCCCGCAACAGAAGGCATTGGCGTCGCTATTCGATTTTCGTTTCTCCGCCTTCGACCCGTCCGACCAGCTTGGCGTCGTCACTCCGTACAGCGGGCCGCGCTTCAGGAACCGGTTCAGAATTGCCACAACTTCCGCCCGGGTCAGCGGCCGATTCGGCTTGAAGCTGCCGTCCGGATAACCTTTCATGACGCCGGTTTTCATGACTCTCGCAATCGTCTGCTCTGCCCAGTGGCCTCTCGTATCCATCATCGCGAATGGCCATATCATAGCCATAATATCGTCATCCGATTTAATATTAGGGACGGTATACGTTTGGCAATTGCCGCTCGGAGCGCATTTCACCACTTTAAGACCCCTGCTTAAATACCATTCCGAAAGGGGTTGGTCCGGGTGTCGGGAGCATCAGCAGCATCGACATCCAGAGCAAAAACGTTCGTTTGAATACGAGACTGTTCCTGTTGTTCATCATACGTGTAATCTCTTTCTATTGAACAAACCCCGGACAACCCAAAATGAGATCCCGACGTTCGCCTCAAGCATAATGGCCATCTTCTTCCACAGATCGACACGATTTTATACGAAACCCCTTAACAAGAGCTTAACACTGAGCGGCGCCTTGCACCGACGGCTCCCGCTTGTCGCGTGAACGACAAAAAAACGGCCCGCCACCGAAGTGGACCAGCCGTTATCTCATGCGAAAATCTATTAAAGTAAAACAACGTATACAGAGAACTGCGATAAGATTTACGCCCTTTATGGACCCTTTACTTTTGTGTGTTTTTCACGCTCTCTCCGCCCATCCCGTTTCATTCGTCCGGCATAAGATAACCCATATTATCGCAAATATGGAGATGAGTAAATGACAACCCCGATTGATGTCTTAATTCCAGCGATTGAGAAAGATTTGATTACACTCCCCCATGTCATTGATTCCGTACGAAAATATGTGAAGCACCCTATCCGTGAAATCATTATTGTAGCTCCGCGGAAGCAAAGAATTTTGAATCTTTGTGCCAAGAAAGGCTGCAGATTTGTTCATGAAAATACGGTTCTACCGATAGTGAAGAAAGACATCCATTATCAATCCAAAACATGGGATCGATCCGGATGGCTTTATCAGCAACTGCTCAAGCTGGGCGGTGATAAAGTGGGCTCATCCAAGCACTATTTGGTTATTGACGCCGATACGGTACTTATTCGCCCGCATATCTTCAAGGTGGGCAAGAAAACTGTATTTTACTGCAGAAACTGGAGTCAGAACGAATACTTTAAGACGTATAAAAAATTGACAGGTAAAAGCCGCTCCTCCCGATCGTCCTTCGTAACCCATTACATGCTGTTTAATAAATCGAAAGTAAAGAAACTCAAACAAACAATCGAATTCAAACATAAGAGCAGCTGGTACTCAGCGATTATGAAAAGCATGAACAAAACCAAACCGTTCGCTTTTTCGGAATTTGAAACGTATGGGAATTTCCTGCATTCATCTGAGCCCTCAAAGATGATCTTGAAGCCTGCAAATAATAAAAGCTTACATTCGAGTTTTTCGCGAATATCGCCTTCCAGGATGTCTTCCCTGACGAGGAAATACAGATCTTTATCTTTTCACCAACGTAAAGAATACCGTAAATCTTCGAGGAATGCCGCCAAATAAAACCTTATCATGTCATCTGGAAACCGGATTAAGATACAGCCCCGTTGTCGCTATCGGCCGCCAGCTTAGTGAAAGCTGGCTGAAAGGAAGGAGGAATCAGCTTGCGTATTATACTGTTGTGCGGGGGATCTGGAAAAAGATTATGGCCTTTATCCAACGAGATTCGCTCCAAGGTGTTTCTTAGGCTTTTGAAATCCAAAGATGGGGCCAGAGAATCCATGATTGAACGGATATGCCGACAATTGGATAAAGTGGGGCTGCTGCAATCCACATGTATCATCACTCATCATAGTCAAGTAGAAATTACCCGTAACTATGTTGGCGAGCATATCCCTATCCTGGCCGAACCCTATAAAAAAGGAACCTTCACGGCTATCGCCTATGCCGTAACTTATCTTCATGATAAGCTGCGAGCAGATCCAAACGAAACGATTTGTGTTATTCCGGTGGACACTTACGCAGATACCGCATTTTTCCGCCAGCTTCTTCGCTTTCCCGATGTTCTTTTGCATTCTAAAGCAGATCTCGCTCTCCTCGGAACAAAACCTCTCCATCCTTCCGATCAGTTCGGCTATATCGTTCCAGTTCAGCCCAAGGAGAATGACGGCTATTCTTTTATTCACCAGTTCATAGAAAAGCCGGATGAGCAAACGGCCTGTCGCTTAATCCAGCATCACGCCATGTGGAACTGCGGCGTATTTGCTTTCTCCTTGAAGTTCATGCTGGCTTTTTTGAGAGACAAGGGGCATCCAACCCAAGTTGAAAATTGGCTGGCTAATTACGAACATCTTGCAAACACCAGTTTTGACCGGGAAGTTGTGGAACACACAAGGCCAGCTGTTGTCATAGGCTATGACGGCTATTGGAATGATCTGGGGAGTTGGATGGCGCTAAGTGGGCATTTCGAAAATACAGTGATCGGGTCGGGGCGAATATCAGATGACTCCTCTAACAGCCATCTCATTAACGAACTTCCCTACCCCATTGAAATTATTGGCGGCTCTGATCTCATGGTTGCGGCAAGTTCCGATGGCATCCTAATCGCTAACAAGGATAAAGCCAATCAAATCAAGGAAAGGCTCGAGCGCACGCCGCAGATTCCAATGTATGAAGAAAAAAGATGGGGCTCCTATCAAGTCCTGAATTATTGGAAAAATGAAACGGGAATTGAAGTTATGATCAAGCAGGTGAAGCTGATCCGAAGGAAATATACGAGCTATCACCTGCATCTCGAGCGGCAAAAAATCTTGACGATTGTGACAGGCAACGCGGAAGTCCTGATGGAGGGTAAACTATACAAGCTGCAGTCGGGGGATGTTCTGCAAATTCCGGCTGGCACCAATCACGGACTAAAGGCAGTGACGGATCTTGAGCTGATGGAGGTTTTGTTGGGTAAAGATCTGGCAAAAGAGGATGTTATTCGTGTTGCGATGGAGTGGTAGAGGTTTTTTGAAAATTGTTTTCCTAGAATGATCATGTATCATAATTGCATGACCACCTTTATCTTATGGTGGTCATTTTTGTTCAAATATGCCCCATTTCCAGCTTCTACATTTGCGTTCTGATCAACCTCTTTAATCGTGACATCATTGGTCACAGCGCAGGTTCCCATACCCAATCCGATGCTCTGGCCATGCTTGACTGCCGCCGCCAAAGCTCGGCTTATCGTCGTCAAAAACACCTTCGCAGTTTCTTCCAAACTGTTCAATTTTATGTGCGTGATTTACACGGAACCGGTTAGCTGGCTAGCGGAGTTGACGGACCGGCCGAATTGCTCCTGGTATTGTCCCGGCGTGCATTGGGCGTATTTTTTAAAAATCGTGATGAAATATTTATAATCGCTAAATCCTACCTCTTCGGCAATCGTATAAATTTTATCTTCGCCGCTCTTCAATCGATCCATAGCCTGCTGAATGCGAAAGCGGTTTAAAAAATCATGAAACGTATAAGTCGTTTCACTTTTAAACACCCTGTTCAAATACGTCGCGCTAACCTGCAACTGCTCGACCAAGTCCTGAATACTAATCTTTTCGGCATAGCTGGATTGAATATATTGCAGCATTTTGCCAACATAACGGGAAGCCTTATCGGGAAACTGGACGAGCGGCTTTAACCGTTCTTCCCCCGAGGCGGCCGCATGATGCATCAGCGCCTCGTATTGCACGCGCATGTTGACCTGCTGCTTCGCCCGCTCCAGGGCGCTGGACAGCTGCTCTTGCTCCAGCGGCTTCAGCAAATACTCCGATACGCCAAGGCCTATGGCTTGCTTGGCGATGCGGAATTCATCGTAACCTGACAATATAATATAGCTGCAAGGCTGCAGGCCCTGCAACTGGCTTTGCTCGATCATCGTAATGCCATCCATGAGCGGCATATTCACATCCACGATAATGATATCCGGCCTGAGCGCTCCCATCGATGCCAAGCCTTCTTCTCCATTCTCCGCTTCCCCTACGACAATACAGTCGGCTGCAAGCCAATCAAACGTATAACGCAAGCCTCTGCGAATCATTTCTTCATCTTCCACAAGCAGCACCTTATACATCGGGCTCCCCCCTTCGAAGCGGAATGGTAATGATAATAATGGCGCCTTCGCCAAGCTGGCTTTGAATTTGAATACCGTATCCTTCGCCATACATCAGCTCCAGCCTTCGGTGCAAATTGTGCAACCCGATATGCTCCGCTTCATTATGCTGCGCATACATAATAGCACGCACCTCGTTCAGTCTGTCCTCTGACATGCCGCCGCCATTATCGGCTACCTCAAGAACGAGATCGTTATGGCTCGTATAGGCACGAACGCGGATTGCCAGCTTTTCCTTTTGCTTATAGCCGTATTTAATAGCGTTTTCAATGACAGGCTGAATAATTAGTCTCGGCACGTAAGCATGCTGTGCTCCGGCATCCATGTCTGCGTGGTAGTCGAGTCTGTTTTTGAACCGCATTTGCTGAAGCTGCATATAATCGTTTACATGATGCAAGTCCTCTTCCAGCACGACCAGTTGCCCTTCATTGCTGATACTGTAGCGCAAATGGCGGGATAAGGTCAACACGATTTCTTGCGCCAGCTTATGATCAACCACAATGGCGTAGCGCAGCATCTCCAACACGTTAAAAATAAAATGGGGATGAAACTGGGATTGCAAATGCTTGGTTTCAATAACACGTCGCAGGTGCGAAAGCTCCTCGTTTTTTGCCATTAGCGCGTTTAATCGCGTCAGCATAATATTATACTGATTCGCCAGCGCCTCAAATTCGTCGCCGGTCCCGATATAGACATAGGCATCCATTTCCCCTGCTTGCAGCTTTTGCACGGCAAAAATCAGTTTATCAATAGAACGCGTCTGGCGAAACGCAATAATCCGGGCCAAATATTGGACCAGAATCCATAAGATCATGCTCGTCAATACAAAAAAAACAGCCAACGACACATACATTCTGGTCGTCCACTCCCCCGCGCTCAGCGTATATATACGCCACTTAAGCAGCGGAAGCATCTTTGTTTCCATACTATAATATCTCTCGCCATTAATATAGATAAAACCTTTCCCATTTGGCGGAATCGTCAAGTGGTATTTATCCATCAGCCCGCGCGTCAACGGATTAGTCGTGACGATAACGGTGTCAAAATCATCGACGACGGCAGCGATTTCATTTTTTTGCACAAAAATCAGCCTCTGAAGATCCTCTTCAAAAAGCTGAAATATTAAATACCCGATGGGTCCATTTTCTCCGCGTAGCTGTTTGGCAAACGTATAGGCCGTATAACGGTCCTCCGCATATCTGATATGGTTAGTTTCCATCAGAACAAGCTTGCCCGTTGTATTCATCCGATTCACGATTGCTTGCAGCGCATACCGCGATTGATCAGTGCCGTAATTAGCCGAGCTTGTCAGCTCCGTTCCGTCCATTGTGGTAAGATGCATGATGCTTTTGACATTCTGCCGATGTAAAAAATCGTAAAACTGCTCATACACCGGAGCAGCCCCCGCCTTGCCTTCTACGAAACGAATGACAGCTTCCTCCGAAGCCGCCCTGTCAAGCTCGTTAGCGTATTGATCAAATGCTTTCTCCAGGCCAGCTTTCACATATCGGCCGGCATCCCTAGTCTGATTAATAAGCTCCAATCTGGCATTCACGATCATAAAGACTAGAAACAGCACAAACAGAAGCAAGATCGGCACAAACGTATACCTTAAAATCATACGTCGAAGAGAATCTTTGAATCCCCCGCCTTTTCTTGCTTCTGTTCGCATCATGCTGCCTCCTCGTGTTACATCGATACTTCCTTTTTACCTGTCAGCTTAAAGAATAATAGCAGTGATAACACTGTCGCGACGGTCAACAAGGTGGACAGCGCGGCTGCGACCCCATAATTCCCGCGGACAACTTCCGTATACACAGCTACCGTCATTGTGCGCGTGCTGCCAGTATACAAAATAATAGACGTACTTAATTCAGTAATGACGCTAATCCAGCTTATAATGGCGCCAGCAATGACACCTGAAATCATCATAGGCATCGTTACTTTAAAAAAGGTGCGCATTGGAGAGGAGCCGAGACTAATTGCTGCTTCCTCAATGCTGTCGCTCACCTGGTGCAAAACAGCCGCGCTGGAACGAATCGTATACGGCAGTCTTCGAATCACGAAGGCGGCGATCAAAATTGCAGCCGTCCCGCTTAACATAAGCGGCTGCTTGTTGAACGTTACAAGCAAGGCAATCCCGAGAATCGAGCCTGGCACGATATAAGGCAACATCGTAAACGTATCCAGCACGTTGGCTACGGCGCCTTTTCGTTTAACCGTTACGTAAGCAATCAGCGAGGCTGAAAGCGTAATAATCACTATGGTGATGCTTGCCAGCAAAAAAGTATTCAAAATAGAGTCTCCCACTTTGGAGAAGGCAGCGCGGTAGCTGTCCAGGGAGTATCCCGGCACGAATATTTTGCCGGATGTTTTCTGAAATGATGTGTAAGCGACATATACTTGCGGCATCATGGCGACTATCGTAAACAAATAGACATAAACGTGAGCCGCAATGTTGGCCACACCTTTAATTTTTTTCGGTTCAATCGGGTTAAGCGCGCTCATGCTGTAGGATTTGCGGTTTGCCACATATTTTTGAAGCAAAAATACAGTTGTGGCAAATAATACAACGATCACGCTAATGGCTGCGGCGAAGCCGTCATCCCCGCCTACCTCGCTTATAAACTCATTAAAGATCAGCACGGGCACTGTCCGATATCCTTCGCCAATAAGCATAGGGGTACCGAAATCCGCGAACGCGCGCATGAATACGAGCAGACCGCCGGCAAGAAGCGTGGGCGTAATAAGCGGTACGAGCACCTTCCACATTTTACGAAGCCCGGTTACATTCATGCTTTCCGCTGCTTCCAGCAAGGAATGGTCCACGTTTTTCAGCGCACCGGACACATACATGAATATAAGGGGAGAAAGCTGCAGTGTCAATACAAGCAATATGCCTGAGAATCCATAAATATCAGGCATCTCAATGCCGAATACTTGCGATAGAAATTTTGTAATGATACCGCTTCTGCCCAAAAGCAAAATCCAGGCATACGCACCGATAAACGGCGCAGACATTGACGAGATCAGAATCAAAATCCGAATGGTCGTGCTGCCTTTAATTTTAATAGTAGACATAACATAAGCCAGAGGACCGGCTACTACAATAGCTAAAATCGTAACCGATACGGTCACTTTAATACTGTTCCATACTGCGTTCATATAATACGCTTTGCTAAAAAACTTTGTAAAATAAGCAAGCGAGAACTCACCTGTCGTGCCGTCAAAAAAGCTTTTAATCAGCAGCATAAACAGCGGCAGCGCCAGAAATACGATATACCCGACAAATATAGCAGCCGTAATCATGCTCCAAATATCAAAGCGTTTCATTCTCGCATTCATCATCCCGTTCCTCCGGTAAAGTTGCGGTTGCCCGAAGCATCGAATACGTTGATTTTTTCAGCAAGAATCTTCAAATAAATACGCTCGCCTGTTTCAATCACGTCATCCAGCTCGGATTGTGTAATGACTTCAACTTCTTGACCATGGCTAAGCTTAACGGTCAGATGTGTATTCAGCCCAAGAAACATGCTGTTTACGACGGTGCCCTTCAGACCTGTCTGGTCTGGGGACAATACGAATTCCTCCGGTCGGACAGATAATTTGACTGCGCCTATGGCCTCCTGTATCCTGTTCAACGATGGAATAGACTCCTGATAGCTATCTCCAATAACAACGGAAGCTTCCCCTCGCTCGTTGCGAGCAATAACAGCTTCTATAATATTCGTTCTTCCTACGAAAGTAGCGACAAATAAATTGGCCGGACGCTGATAGATTTCGCGAGGCGTGCCGACATGCTGGATAACGCCGCCCTTCATGACAGCAATTCTGTCAGAGACAGCCATCGCTTCTTCTTGATCATGCGTAACGTAAACCGTTGTAATGCCCACTTCACGCTGAATTTGTTTAATGGCATTGCGCATATCCACGCGCAGCTGTGCATCCAAATTAGACAATGGCTCGTCCATAAGCAGTACGTCCGGCTTGATGACGATCGCACGCGCCAGCGCTACGCGCTGCTGCTGTCCGCCCGACAAATTTTTGGGCATGCGGTCACGGTACTGCTCAATTTGCACAACCTTTAAAATTTCATCGACCTGCTTTGCAATTTCTTGTTTGACCAGCTTTCTGGTTTGAAGGCCAAACGCTATATTTTCCGAGACATTCAAATGAGGGAAAATCGCATAGCTTTGAAAGACCATGCCAATATTTCTTTTGCCCGGAGCTACTTGATTCATCGCCCGGCCGTTGAAGGTCATCTCGCCGCCTTCAATACTGTTAAATCCGGCGATCATACGCAAAAGTGTTGTTTTACCGCACCCGGAGGGACCTAGAAGGGTGAAGAATTCACCCTCCTTGATCGTTAGGGATAATTCCGGAATGACCGTTGCTTCTCCATACTTTTTGACAATATTGTTAAACGAGATGGCTACGCTCATCTTGAACACCTGCTTTTCTTATTATTACTTGGCAATGCTTGTGAACAGCTCCATGTAACGCTCTACAATGGCCTTTTTATTTTCCGCAACATATTTCACGTCTTCGTCGATGACTTTAATGTCAGTAATCGGTGTCATGAAATCACTGATTTGTGCATCGGCGCGAAGCGGACGGTTCGTCGTTTCTTGTCCAAGCGCATCCTGTCCCGCCTGCGAAATAAGGAAATCCAGAAATTGCTTTGCATTGTCCTCATGCTTGGCGCCCTTTACGATACCAGCGCCCGCATCCAAAAATACCGCTCCTTCAGAAGGGAATACCACTTTAACTGGCGCTCCGTCCTTCACATAGCTGACAGCAGGGTCCTCATACGTCAATGCAACCACATATTCGCCGTCCGCTACGCTTTTATGCGCTTTGCTGGAGCTTCCCGCTACTTTTCCGTCCAAATTTTTAATCAGCTCGCCAACGTAATTCCAACCGGCATCGGATGTGTAGTCACCGCCTATTGCCTTCAGCATATTGGTTAGCTGCGCAAACGCGGAGCTGGAGTTTGCCGGATCAGCCATTGCGATTTTTCCTTTTAGTTCCGGCTTAAGCAAATCGGCATAACTATTAATTTCAAGATCGCCCGCCAAGTTGGTATTAATCAATAAAACGCTTCCATCAGAGACAACAGGCGTCATTATGCCAGAGTGATTGTTATGGCCCGGAAGCAGGTCCTTATCGTTAGGAGATACATATTCCGCAAACAATTCTTTATTGTCGTTAAATAATGCGAAAGCGCCTCCAAACATAACATCAGCATAAGGATTAGCCTTCTCTGACTGAATACGCTTGATCAATTCGCCGCTTCCCGCCGATACCAGCTCCACCTTAATGCCTGTCTGCTTCTCGAATGCCGGAACAATGGCATTGATCATAGCCTCGCTGTTCGGGGAGTAAACTACCAGTTTCTTGTTATCCGCGCCAGTCTCAGCTTTCTCGCCGGAACCGCCGCATGCCGTCAATACGACTGCCAACAATGTTGTAACGGCAGTCACCTTAAACCATTTATTCATAACCCTTCACCTCTTATCATTTTGTTAGTTCTATTGTATCAGCTCCGGTTGGCATGAAAATCCTACAATCCCACACTAACATCCAGCATTTGAAACCAAAATGCAACAAGTTCGGTTAACTTGTTTTATACGCATTAACGCGGTGTCGCATTAAATCGGATGAATATAAAGATAGTTGCCAGAACTACTCCGAATGAATCTCGCTAATATGCTCATCGGTTTGCCGATGTAGACTCTTCCATTTTGCGGCTGTGCCTCAAGCGTGACCAACGGCTTGCATTCTATACCTGACGTATCCCATATGTTTGGTTCCACAACGTGTAGCTTTCTGTACCGCTCCGGTATTGCGGTTTGTAATTCTTTACGAAATTGATTGGCAAGAAGCTCCCAGATGCCATGAAAGTGATTCTTCACTAATGGTTATTGTAAAATCCTATAGATGGGCTGGCTTAACAGCAACTTTTGGTAATGAGTTACGTCATTATTATTAGGCTTAGAAACGGAAAAATAGCAAGCCGAGAGTGCTATTCGAATGATTAAGACTCAGCAGAAAATCCCCCGGCTCAGTCCAAAGTACAGCTGGCTTGAAAGCGTTCAGCCGCATAAAGGGATTTGTCTCCACGCTCCTCAAGCAAGGTCTTCCCGTGCAAGAGATGTTGCGGCAGTGTTTGAAGGCAAGCCTGTCATTTCTGAGCCAACAACGATTCACAGATAGCGGAAAGCCACTTAGGGGAGCGTTATATGCCCTTTATATTGAGACATTTTTGAAAAGGAAGCTGAGTAGTTACCAACTTTTTGTGAAATGATATGAAAACCTAATTTTGGAAGTAGAGATAGAGGGAACAGAAAAGACCATCAAGGTTTGAACTGTAACCCCATTTGTGGACACATAATAAAAAGGGCTTAGGCTGTAAGAAGATGACTTCTGTATTCATCAGGAGTCATCTTTTTAAATCCCCATTGGTAGCGCTCGGTGTTGTATTCGAGGATATATTCGTTCACTCTTTGTCGTAACTCTTGAATAGTCTGACAGTCTTCATATTCCAGTTCATCCTTCATGTGACCGAAGAAGGATTCCATAGGGGCGTTATCCCAGCAGTTTCCCCTCCGAGACATCGATTGCTTAAAACCGGCTTTCTTCACCTTATCCTGAAAAACAGGATGGGTATAATGCATACCTTGATCGGAATGCAGAATAGCTTCTGGATGAATCGTGTAGTCCATACTGCTTAGGAGTTTTTCTAATGTCTTTTCCACAATTTCAAGTTCCAGAGATGTAGAGAGGATATGTGCAGGCACTTGGTTCGTTGCCCCATCTTTGACACAGGAAAGATACGCCCACTGTCCATTTCCATATCTCATATACGTGATATCCGTTAACAGTACTTTTCCAGGTTCTCCTTGGTTAAATTGCCGCTCTAATAAGTTTGGACATGTGCGATGCTCTTGCGTAGCCTTAGCCATCTTCAGATAGGGATTAGCTTGTCTTACTTTAGCTACCAAGTTGTATTTACGCATAAGTCTGCGTATTTTCTTGTGATTCATAATCACAGTATCTTTACGTTCGAGATGCATCTTAATGGTGAGTGCCCCTGCTTTACCTTTTAGAGAAGAAAAGTGCGTTTGGATGAGTTGATAGTCGGCCTCATCGCTAATCTCACGTTTCTGCCTTACTGGTTCCGCTTTAAGCCAAGCGTAGTATCCACTACGACTAACGTCTGCTGCGGCGCATACATAGGCGATTAATCCCTCTAGCTGATGCTTACGAGTAGTGGTCTCGATGAGTTCGAAAGTCTCTGAAGGAGTTAGCGTTTGCGCTTCGCCTGCCTTTCTAGAGCTTCGAGCTTTTTTAGAAATTCATTCTCTGCTTCTAAGAGCTTAATCTTTGCCTCAGCACGTCTTAGTTTTTCTTCTGTGCTTAGTTCCTTAGATGAAGGTCTTCCCGTGCTACCTTTGCCTCTTCGTTCCATAAGTAATCCCTCCTCTCCAAACTTGTCGTACGTTGCTCTCCAACGTTTCAATCCTTTCTTAGGCGTTTCTGCTCCGATAATGGCGATGTCAAATCCAGCTGCGAGAAATATCTGCATGGGTTGATAACCCTCTTTGTATGACTTAACAGCTTGTACTTTGAACGCAGGATGGTAGGTTATTGCTTTTTCAGTTACATGAACAACATTGGGATTTGATTCCAGTATTCTCAATTGCGTTGACGTGAAAAGACGTTTTAACATGATGTAGTTCCCTCATTCACTGTAGTATTTTTCATTAAAACACAAAAACCCGAAAGACAGACACTTTTTTTAGTGTCTATCTTTCGGGTTACAGTTCAGTTTTTCCCTAACGGTCTTTTCTTGAAGATTGAAATTACATTAAATCAGGTGCAGATGATGCGTAAAATGGGAAAAAGCTAAGTGCGTTTCCACCGCTCACGTTCTTATACACGATAGTATCAACCGGCCATGTTGAATAAAAACTGGATGTAATAGCTAGTGTTTCCACATTACTATATTGATCTGCGTAAACGACATTATTTACAACCTTCGATATAGAATTCGCTGAACCATTTTTAATTCCTCTTGCAGTATGAACTTCACTTAAGGAGACATTATTGGAGGAAGCTTTTAACTGCCACGTATCATTCGGAAGATACTGCCATACATATTTCATACGTGAAGCATAGGTAACACTAAAATCATAGCGATTAAAACTTGTATAATTATTACCTTCTGGCCAGAAGTATTCAAATGGAGTCCACGCCAGAAACGGAATCATTCCTACTACTTTCTGGAGATAAATATTAAACATCTTACTTGAAAAAGTGCTCATACTGAAAGAGTTGTTATTGTTCAAATCTATCGTATTAAAGAACTTTGCAAGTGGAGCGCCACCACCATCTTTCGGAATCGCGTAAAAAATCCATATTGTATAAGATTTACCGCTAACCGTAATAGATTTCGTACCAAAAGATAGCATATCAACGCGTGAATAAGGTCCCCAGCTCGGAGGATTGGACATAAAAGTACTCATTCCACCTATCGGAGTACTGTTTTGGCTGATGGTATTGAGTTCTTCCTGAGTCGCTAATTTCGCTCCTCGATTATTCAGCTGTTTCCATAGTAATTTTTCTTGATCATCAAGTTCTTGGACTTGTAAATTCTTGCTTTGCTTTCTGTAGTAATCTTTAAGCAATCGACTCTGGACAAGTTGATCAAGTAACTTTTCTACCTCTTCTTGCTCAACCTTGTTCAGAGCTGCTGGAACATTGTTCTTTCCTGACGGAGAATTTGCAGCAAATACAGAATTAGATGAAACCAGTAACAACAAATAACACATTAATACTAAAAGCAACTTCTTTCCCACAAAAGCACCTCATTTGTTATATTTTGAACATAGGAATATATTAACATCAAGATTATTAGTTGTAAATAATAGAAAAAAATTAAACATCGAAACTCATTTTATTTCAAAGGCTTTTGATTATGAAACTGTCATCTAAATGGTATTTTTTTACTAGAAAAAAAAGGATATTTACTGATATCATATATATAGTTCTTTTATTTTATGTAGAAACAGGGAGGGATTATTAAAGTGCGAAGAAATAACTTGATTTTAGTTTTAGTGGTGCTCTTGCTGACAATTGGAGCTTTGGTTTATGTACATCTTAATTTCTCGAAGACGGGCATCCTATTGAACCATGGTTTATCAAAAGAGAATATCAAACTTACAACCGAAAACGGAAATACAAAGTTTTATTTCTACGAAAAGAATAAAGAAATCGGGTTACTTGCAATGAGAAAACGAAATGGTCCGGGGTGGATATTTTATACAGATAATAGAATACTTATTGATGACAAGACAGGTACGATCAAAACAGTATATCCTACAATTAAAAATGGTGCTGCAGTAGCTAGAAGTGTTTGGGGGGGAGTTGTGAAAGACGCAACTTCCGCCAATATCATTGTGAAAATAAATGGAATGGAATACCAGCCTAATCTCCTCACCTATAAAAAAAATGATAGTTTGTATTTTTTAATTGATACCGATAAAGTCGATAAAAGTGATTTTATGACAATCGAATTACAGTAATGGTATATAAGTTCAATTAAATAAATTCTGGTAAATAGTCGTGTTCCAGACGAAGGCAAAGGCGATCCATAATCGGTTGGGGCTCATGAGAGATACGTTCCAGGAGTCCGTCACATTCCGGCGGATTTCAGTAACGGTGGAATAGAACACATTGTTGATAACGTCTGCCTTGATCCGTTTTTTTACAATACTTCAACCAAATTCAATTGTAGACGGTCTAAGGGTAAAAACACCAATTCAAGTCTTTCCGGTTCTCCTCCAGAAAAAGCTATAGCAAGCAGACATGATGAATCCGGGCATATCCAATACCATGACAATTTTACCGCCGTTTGGATAGGCCGAAAAAATCTGCTGAAGGAAGACCAGAAACGTCTTGGGGTTGTATTGCTCATCTTCCGTCCAATGAATCTGTTTTGTTTCGTAATTGAGGGTAGCGAGCAGTTTCAAGCCCCGATGTTTGCCTGTCGTGGGAATGATCCGCTGTTAGTGAAAGTAAAAAAGAACACTGTACAAAACAGTGCTCCTATAGAAAGGCCAGCCATATTCAATAATGTCTTTTACAGGTTACACACTCGACGTCAAAACCAAGGTCCAGCCCGGCCGCGCACTATACATCTATTTTACGGCCCTTCCATTTTACAGAGTGCAGAATATGGACCCGGAATAGGGAATAAACATAAATGGCTGTGAAAAATAAAAACAAAATCGGGTGCATAAGAAATATACTCCAATTGAAATTCCCGCATCTGCGGGCAAATAGCAAAGTTTGCAACGCATAAGCCATATATAATATGCCACTGAATATTATGGTAGCCGGATGCATGGTCGCGATGGAAGAAAGGAGTGCTCCGGTACTCATAAAACTACCGGAAATCCAAATGATGATCATCAACATCACGATCGGATGGGTTGATTTTGATCCGATAGCAAAACTTTTGCACCAGCCTTCTACAAGGCTTTTAAATCCTTCCGGGTACATGCGGAAAGTGATCACACCTTTCCCGCCCATACAATTAACAGGAAGGTTTTTGTCAATAAAGGCTTGTCCCAGCGCCAGATCATCCATCACGGCACCTAGAATTTTTTGATGCCCCCCTGTCAAAAAATAATCGTCTTTATTGCATAATATGCACGGACCAAAAGAGCCCGCGGTTTTGAACCTAGGCCCCCGGAAAGTGAATATATTCATGCCAACAATGACAATCACATTAAAAATGGCCGATAGATTCTCATATAATCGATGCACGGTATGATAGGGCTGCAGGGATAAAATCCCTTTGCCGCCTGTTCGTTGATAGAAACCGAGTAAATTAAACAGGCTGTATGCATTTGCGAGAGATGTATCTGCATCCAGGAACAGGAGCCATTTTCCGCTAGCTTGCTGTGCTCCGTGCCAACAGGCCATCGATTTCCCTGATCCCGAGTCTACCACTTTGTTCTGTAGAACCTTTGCACCGTAACTTTTTGCAATAGCTGCAGTATGATCTGTTGAATGATCGTCAACAACCAATACCTCAAATGACTGAAAATGCTGCTCTTGTAAGGAATGCAATAACGGGGAAATTCGACCTGCTTCGTTCCTGGCAGGAATGATGATGGATAGAAACGGAAAACGAGTATTTTTATCTGTAGCTTTAAGAACTGGCAAAGACCAGAACATGATGGCTCCGACTAGAAGAGCCAGGGAACCAATAATAAGATTGATTACTTCTGAACCTGGCATAATAATTTCCCCCTCAAGCTAACAATGGCGTCTATCCAATCATTGTTCACTTCCCGGAATAGTCAAATAGAATCCCTTGATCGTCATGCATCAGTTCCTGTACGGTAATTTTGGCTGATAATAGCACAATCGGAACACCAGCGCCCGGATGAGTGCTGCTGCCGGTAAAGTACAGATTGTGACAATGTTTTGCCTTGCTTTGCGGGCGCATATGGTTGCTTTGAGACAAGATTGGCATCAGACCGAAAGTGGAGCCATTATATGCATTGAACTTCGACTCGAAGTCGAGTGGTGTGATGCAAGTTTCAGTGACAATCTCTTGATCTATATTTTCAAAACCGCGTATCTTTTTTAATGTGTTTAAAATATAGGTTCGGTAATCATGAATCGTTTGCTCATCCCATGCATAATTAGCCGCGGCAACATTGGAAACCGGCATCAATATGTATAACCCGTCTTTTCCATCGGGAGCAAGCGAAGAGTCCATTTTAGATGCGATATAGACATAAAACGACGCATCGGTCAGTTTGTTTCCTGCGAAAATATCATGCAGATTTTTTTTAAGATTTTCGTTAAAAATAAAATGATGAACGTGCTCAACTTCCTCATATTTTCGGTTCATGCCCAGATATAAAAGAAAACAAGAGCAGGAGTATTTCATTTTATCGATCTTTTTGTCTGTAAATTTACCTTTAGTTGCCCGGTCTCTCACCAGGTTTTTCATGGCGTAAGGAAAGTCTGCATTGCATACTACAAAATCTGAAGATACATTCTGCCCGTCTACGATAATTCCAGTCGCTTTACGGTTAGAAATCGATATTTCCTGCACATTTTTGTTGAAGTGGATGGTCCCGCCAAGTTCTATAAAGAGTTTTTCCATGGACTTAGCCATCGTATACATACCGCCTTTGATAAACCATACGCCATATAAAAATTGTATCATGGGAATCATGGTGTAAAACGAAGGACTTTTAAAAGGTGAAATGCCAATGTACAAGGTCTGGAAGCTGATCATCTGTTTTAACCGTTCATTTTTAATATATTTGCTCATAAAATGATCTGCCGTGTCCAACGTCTTCAGCTTTAGAGCTTTCTTCAACATGGGCAGGTTATAGAAATCGCGGGAGCTACGGAATGGTCTTTGAATAATGTTGTTTTTAGCAACGATAAAGCGTTTATAAATTTCATGCAAATAGAGAAAGAAGCCCTCCATATCATCTTCACTGATTTTTTCAATTGTCTTGGCCAGTTCCACAAGATCAGAGGAAATGTCGAACGGTTCGTCGGGGATATCGCTGTAATAAACCCGGTACATCGGGTCTAATTTCTCCATTGGAATGTAATCATCAGGATTACGGCCGCAAAGTTCAAAAACCTCCCTGTACAATTCCGGCATCATTACGATCGTTGGCCCCAAATCAAATTTGTAACCGCCCGTTTCAATCCGGTTCATTTTCCCGCCCGGCAAGGATTCTTTTTCATAGATTTCGACCTGATATCCGGCATGCTGCAATCTTATCGCGCTGGCAAGACCAGCGACACCTGCACCAATAACAATAACCTTCTTTCCCATGTGAATCATCCCACCCCTGTTTTATTCGTCCGTAATGTAATGGCATCGATGCGCCCGCGATTGTATCGCTGCACAATGATAAATGGCAAGTTGAACATCCATGCATACAAGACCATGACCCAACCTGCCCATAAGGGGTTCCATATGAAAAATAGCGGAGCAGGCACGATAGAAAGCCAGTGGGTCAGTTCCGCCCGTTTGGTTTCCGCGGCGAACACTTTCAAGTCGCTTATGCTGGTGCCATGCAATTTCTTTTTACCATAGCCTTTTTTCAAAATCAAAGTCCCGTCTATAAGACGTTCTTTCCATTTTTTCACGAGAAATAACCGCTGCCATAACTCTCCAGATTTCTCCCAGACGAAAATCTTGAACCAGACACTGTCTTTCAGAAAGAACGCCCGAGGCAAGTTCAAGCAAAAGACAGAAATGATGACATGAAAAAAAGCCCAGGCGACGATATCAATTAAAACAGTCCAAATGACGGGAAACGATATGGGCGGCAAGGCAATCCTCCTAAAATCATTCTCTATATTTCGCTTATAAAAACCATTTTCTAAACTTTTTTACAAGATGCAAGTTCCTATCAGAATAAGGCGGAAATTTACCGGGCACCTGCAAATAGCGATACACTTTGTAATCTGTCTTATCATAACCGAAAGTTTGAAAACCCGCCTTGCCGTGATAACTACCCTGTCCGCTTCGCCCGACACCACCAAAAGCAACACGAGGATTTGCGCCATAATGGATGACCTGATTGATGCTGATCGTTGTCGACCGCATGTATTTTTGGACTAATTGGATGTGTTGTTTGTTCTTGCTAAACATATACGCCACCAATGCATCACGCTGAATTACCTGTTGATGCAATAAAGATTCCAGGTTGGTGTAAGAAATGACAGGAAGTATGGGACCAAAAATCTCATCCTGCAAAATGGAACTCCCTGGTTGGATATCTGTTAATACTGTCGGGGCGATGAATAAATCCTCCGCTTCATAGGCGCCCCCAACCCTGATTTTGCCCTGTGTGATAAATTGCAGCAGTTTTTGAAAATGTCCCAAATGACAAATTCTTCCGTAGTCTTTGCTTTCTATAGAATGATCCCCGTAAAATGCTAAAAGCGCCGCTGAAATTTCCGATAGTGTTTTTTCAAAAATCGATTCATGTACAAACA
Organism: Paenibacillus roseus; assembly: GCF_016424485.1. Lineage (GTDB taxonomy): Bacteria > Bacillota > Bacilli > Paenibacillales > Paenibacillaceae > Paenibacillus_D > Paenibacillus_D roseus. Next base: position 27,550 of record NZ_JAELUP010000004.1, on the reverse strand, counting down.
GCGTATCCGGTGCAATGCAGGTCTGTCCTGCATTGAGAAATTTACCCCAGACGATTTCTCGAATAGCCTCAGACGAAAATCCTGTTTCATCCAAAATACAGGCATTTTTCCCGCCTAGCTCCAATACTACAGGGGTAAGCTGATTGGCAGCCTGCTGCGCTACGGCCTTTCCTGTCTCTTGACTCCCTGTAAAAAAAATCAGATCAAATGGCAGTGCAGTCAATAGCTTGGAAGTTTGCATATCCCCCGTCACAACGGTCAGCACTTCAGGTGAAAACATTTGGCTGATCACCTTTTTCAGCAGTTCACTTGTTGCCGGCGCGTATTCCGATGGCTTGATCACGCAACGGTTACCAGTTGCTATCGCGCTAATGGCTGGCATTAATGCGAGCTGAAGCGGATAGTTCCATGGGCTGATGATGAGGACGCTGCCGTACGGATTCCTCTTTTTGCGAATAGATTCGATGTATCCGAATTTGATATGGCTGGATCGCTCAGGTCTCGTCCATTTTTTCAAGAACCTGCATACATAGTCAATCTCATTCAACAGGAGTGCGATTTCAAAAGAAAAGGCTTCGAATGCTGGTCTTCGCATATCAGAAACAAGCGCTTCTATAAGTGCCGCTTCATGGTCGATAAGCATCTGTTTCAACCGCAGAAGCGTTTTCTTTCGCTCTCCCACTGATGGCACAGAATTTTGGCGAATATCTTCCTGCTGATTTTCCAATAATGCCCGCAACGCAATGTTACCCATTTCACCCATGGTTCGCATCTCTTTGCACGATTTTATCCCGTACCTGCTGACCGCTTAATGTAACCATAGGCATACCGCCTCCCGGGTTTACCGTTCCGCCTACAAAGTAAAGATTGTCATAGCGTGTACTCTGCTTCGGATGTTTGAACCCTTTATTTTTTTTGCGATCCGATAATGTGCCGTAAATAGCCCCGCGGTCGGAACCATAGACACGTCTAATATCTTCCGGAGTCCATACATCTTGTGTCACGATATTATTGCGCAAATCCTCAAGTCCCATTTTTTCCAATTTGATCAGCACCCGTTCTGTAAACTGATCGTAGTCTTGCTGTGTAAAAGGCTTATCCTGAATATATGGAATATGGGGCAATACTTTTAAATTTTCATATCCTGCAGGCGCCTGCGCGGGGTCTGTTTTGTTAACATTCACCAGATAAATGATGGGGTCATCCGGCAGTTCATGGAGGTGAAATATTTTATCCATTTGCTGCTTCATATTTTCTGCAAAGAAAAAATTGTGATGAGCAAGCTGCGGGTACGTTTTCTTCACACCCAGATGTATAACAAGCCCCGAACTTGCCGGTTCATATTTCTTTTTCAATTTATGAATAAAACGCTTCTCTTCCTGTAGCAGTTGCTCATAGAACGGGATAACTTCCATATTGGAAATGTAGTAGTCTGCCGACAATTCTGTCCCGTCTTCCAGTAACGCCCCGCTTATTTTGCCTTCCTTCTTTTTGAGCTGAACAATTCGTTTTCCAGTATGAATCGACACACCTGTTTCCTTGGCCAACTGCACCAATCCACGGCCGAGCAAGTGCATTCCGCCAGGCACATACCATACTCCTTGATGGTGCTGCATGTAGATCATCATATTCAATACTGCTGGCGCATCATATGGTGAAGAACCAACGTATTTAATAAAATAAGAGAGCATGTCACGGAGATCCCGATTGCTGATCCGTTTATCAATAGCCTTATGTACCGTTGAAAACAAGTCGAAATTCTTCAAAGCATTGAACGCTCCATTATATCGCGCGATATCTTTCGTATTGTCAGCACCATATTTAAAGTATCCTTGCTCCGTCATATCGTACAGTTTTTTTGAGTATTCGAGCAATTTTTTGTATTCGAAAATATCCTGCTCATTCAGCGACGAATTCTTCGCTTTCATTTCTTCAATATCTTCATGGAGATCGATGATATTGCCACTGGGAAAAAAGGATCGCCACTGATGTTTCAGTTTTACAGTGGGGACGTAATCATTCATATTTTTACCGCTTGCAGCAAATAATTTTTCAAATACTTTCGGCATCGTCAGAATAGATGGGCCGAGATCAAAGCCGAAACCATCTTGCTCAAGCCGATTTAGTTTACCGCCAATATGATTGTTTTGTTCGTACAGAGAAACGCTATAGCCGCTTTGCCTCAGAGATATGGCAGCTGATAGACCGCCAAGCCCGCCGCCGATGATCAATACGCTTTTATTTTCAAACAATTCACACAACACCTTTCAGCAATTTAAGAGCAGGTGTAAATGGCAGCGCTAATTTTGCTCATTATTTCCTTAGTTACATAGTTGCGCTTGGAGAGACAGTCATAATCATTACTTCTGACAGCATCTAATATTCCTCTGTACACTCCCATAGAGAGCGAGAGGGGCATCTTGCTGTCAGCGTCAAAGAGATCTATGCTGCTGCAGAATTGGTCATATAAGGATTCTGCATTACTAGCCAGTTCTTCCCATAAGTTAATAAAATTCTCATTGATGATCCCATAGCGTAAATCCTCTTGGGTATATCGGAAGCGCTCCATTTCTTCTTCAGGCAAATAAATCCGCTGCTTTTGATGGAAATCTTCGCCGACATCACGCAGAATATTCGTGATTTGCATGGCGGTACCCAGTTTAATCGCTGATGGACGCAAATCAGCGGCAGCTTTTGAAGCCAGAACAGGCAATAGCATCAAACCTACTGAGCCGGCAACATAATAACTGTAGCTTTCAAGCTCATGCATGGTTTTCGGGATGGAAAAGTTCACATCCATCCATTGTCCTGTCAGTTGATCGTAGAATGGTTGGATGTCCATATCATATTCCGTAAAGACTTGCCTGAGCGCGCGCCATAATGGATGATCCACTTCCTCCTGTTCACTGAATAAATCAAGCTCTTTTTTTAATCGCTGCAGAGACTCGAGCTTTTCCAAATGGGGTTGGTTTGAATCTGCACAGTCGTCTGCCGTTCTGCAAAAAGCATAAATGGCATAGACAGCATTTGCTTTTTCCATCGGAAGTTGTGAAAATGCGTAATAAAAGCTTTTGGAATGTTGCTTGATAATGGTTTTACAATAAGCAAAATCGGCTTGCATTTGCTCTGTCCCCATATTAACCATCCCCTGACCGTATAGGTATCAACTCTGTAGCATAGCTATCAGCTTGGGGCCCTGCATCCTCACTGACGCTCCGAACTGTTCCTCTCTAGTTGGGATTCCTGAAAATGCATTGATGATTTCAAGACAACGTTGGATAGAATTCGTGCCATCATCTCACTTTGCACCTAACCGAAAAGTTGATACGAATGGTTCCAATACCAATAAAAGGGATGTCTTCTCTTATTTTAGAACAAACAGCACTGCGGTATCAAGCATATGATCGGAGATTCCTTTTGCCGCAATTATTCTTCAATTCTTTTGTCAGTTTGCATTAGCGAGTCGGGAAGTTTCAGCACATTGGAGTTTGGAGTTGACATAACGGACAATTGTCCATAAAGTAATACATGGAAGAGAGGACAATTGTCCGTTCATCCATTTTCGTCGATAAAATTGGTTTACGCTGGTTAGTGGGCCCGCCTTGAACTCTGGCGCATCTAATGAATTAAATGAAGGAGAGACTGACAATGATTACTGCCTTATGGGTTGTCCAAATTTTATTAGCATTTGTCTTTTTTACAGTAGGCGCCATGAAATTGTTTCGAGAAAATAAAGCAAAGGAGATAATGCTTTGGGCTAGAGATGTTTCGAAAAGCTATCTCATATTTGTTGGATGGATTGAAATATTAGGAGCAATTGGTTTGATATTGCCTCAAGCGCTGGGTATCCTGCCAGTCTTAACCCTTCTTTCAGCAATTGGCATAATGATGATTATGATTTTAGCGGCAATGCTACATGCCAGAAGGAAAGAAAAAGGTGTAGGCATAAACATCTTTTTCTTAATACTCGCTTTATTTGTTGTAATTGGTCATATGCTTATCAACTAGATGGTACCGAGCAAAAAGAGAAATCCTTTACAATGGCATGGAAGGTAATACCTGTCCATAATCCACTGAAAAGGATTAGCGCATGGAGAAAAAATACCCTATTTTCTTCATTTGGTAAATGGCTTGCGCATAGAACGCAACGCCGACACGATCGTACATGGTCAAGCTTGTGTTTCACTTGGTACTTTTACAAAGTTTAAAATCATATCCATCGTATTTTGCATAACCACGGAATTTTTAACTTTCTGGTCAAGCTCAAGCAGCTTGCCGCGCAACAAATTACGGTGTAAGGATGCCATAACAATGTTACTGATGGTGTATCCAATTTCTCTGGCATCCATATCCTGCCGCATCGACCCATCTTGTATTCCCGACTGAATCAACGAAACAAAGGGGTGCGAGCCGCCTTGCAAATACGCTCGAAACTTCTTCTCCAACTCAGGTGTCGGATAGTTGTTTTGATATAAAGTATCAAACATGGCTGTAAATCGAACCATTTTAATATCTGCCTCCAGCAATTGTACCTTCAGCAAATAAGCAAGCCTCTCATAGCTATTGCTGCCTTCCAACTTTGTTTCTCTAATTCGGTTCACCCATTGGGATAATATATCGATTTCTACCTCAAAAATAATTTCATCTATCGAAGTGAAATATTTATAAAACGTTACTTTACTAATACCGCAAGCCTCGACAATATCTTTGAGCGTTACTTCGGTCAAGCTGCGCTCCATAAATAAGCTTTTGGCAGTATTAATAATATCTTCTCTTCTTTGGGTTCTGTGTTGATCAAGGTTTTCTTTCCACATTATTTCAAATAAATACTCCTTTCTCATTGAGAATGCTCGTCTACTCTTTCTTGTTCTAGAACTTATTATAACCGATTTCTAGATACGAAGGTAAACAAGCATCATTAGGTTGACTAATTCAAATAAATGGATTTGAGCAGTGCTTGTTTTTCCGGCGTCAATGATAATGCTTGTTCGATATATAAATCCAATGAGCCATATTGCTTGGCAGCCTCTTCAAAAGCTGTGTCCAGATACTTTGGCTCCACCTTCATCATCTCTGCAATAAGCTGAAGCTCTTCCGTATCTCCAATGACCTGTTTAATAACGGCAATCCATTTCTTATTCGCTTCTATCCGATTTTGATTGCTGCGCAGGTAGTCATCTTTGATGATGCTATAAGGCACGCCTAATACATGCAATAGGATAGCAGCGGCAAAGCCCGTACGGTCCTTGCCGGCTGTACAGTGCCAAAGCAAAGGTTTGCCATCTGCAGCAATCAACAAATCAAAAAATCGTTTGTAAGCATCGACTGCCTCTTGGCTTGAAATAAATTGCTTATAGGCGCCGAGCAGCAGCGAACCCTGATTAGCAGCTTCTCCCATGTTTTTCAAGTGGGCAAACATTTCTTGCGGGTTGACGGTGCCGCCCAACGCAGGAAGGCTAATAATTGTAGCGCCAACATCCGGGGTTGGTTTTTGCTGCTGCTCGCTTTCTGTACGAAGATCAATCATATAATGCAAGGACAGCCCTTTCAACAGTTCCAGATCATTTTCATTTAAAACAGACAGCTCGCCAGACCGGAATAAAAGACCCCTTTTAATGACTTTGCCTTCAATCGTGCAGTAACCGCCAAGCTCTCTGAAGTTGGCCCGGCTTTCTATGTCATACCAATGCTGATGGTTTGGTAGCATTCTATCACCTTACATTCGTTTATTTTTTGTGTCCGTCTGTTAAGGAAGCTAACGGTAATGTCATATATTCGCCACGGGGGCGAGGCAATTCAATATATTGCGCGGTAACACCATCATTCTCATGAACGGTCACTATACTATAGCCGCAGAGATCAACAAAGCTGACATTCCCTTTGCTTTCACTAAAATCAACCGTAAATGATGTGCCCGCCCCGGCAATATGCAAAACATTCTGATAGTTCGCGAAATAATTAGTATGAATATGGCCTGAAAATGTTGCTACTACATCGGTTTCATGAATTACCTGCATGACTTGTTGACGATTTTCCACCAGCATTCCCGGCAAAGAAAGGTCACCCAAATGAATAAGCGGATGATGCAATGCGATAACAGTGCCTTTAGGCGCTGGCTGCTCCAGCTGCTTTTTTAGCCATGCCAATTGCACGTCATCAATAATTCCGCCTGGCTTGTCTGCGATTTGAGAGTTCAAGCCAATGACACGCAAGCCTGCAATTTCCTCAGCATAATAATACTTCTCATCTGACGGCTCTTGTCCCAAATACCCTTCACGAAAAGCCGGCAAATGATCATGATTGCCTAACACCACATAAAAAGGAATGCCAAGCTGTGCAGCCCCCTTATCAAATAAGGCTCGGATAAATTGATAGTCCTCGACATCCCCCCCGTGGGAGATGTCGCCCGTAATTAATGCAAAGGCTGGCTTTACATTCGTATCCTGAATATGTTTGAAAACCTGCTCTACTTTTTCTACATGATGGGAAACAGGAAATTGCGCTGTTTTCCCTGGAGCGTTAATATGCGTATCTGTGATATGGATAAATTTCATAGTTATACTTTCCTCTCCGCTATTTTGTTTTTGCCCATTCGTCTAGTTGCTTCTGTTTTTCAGCAATAATTTTATCTATACCAGATGCCTTCAATTTTTCGATAAATTTAGGCAGGTTTTCAACTGGATCAAGAGTTCCTGTTTCTAGGCCTAACCGATATTCGGAGGTCACGTTATTAACCGCTGCCACTTCGGTTTTTACTTGCTCGACATCGAACAAAAATCCTAATCCTTTGGATCTGGTAGCTGTCTTGTTAAACTCTGCTATTTTTTTATAAATGTCCGGCTCTTCCGTTGACCAGGTGTAGGAGAGGAATTGATTGCCAAACATATATGGCGTGCTGAAGTTGTAGCCAATATTTTTCAAATCAACGCCTTGAGGGTAATCAATAACGTTATCCGATTTTTTGATGTAATGCTTATTTTCAATACCCCATGCAAATAAATTATAAAAATCCTTGTCCGAATAAAGTAGATTTAATACCATCATAGCTCTTTCAGGATCAGCTGAATTTTTAGGAATCGACCACATTACGGCATCAATCAGATCGGTTGTCATATAAGCTTCAGTCAGCGCTGCGGAAACAAATTCTTTGCCAAGTCTTCTTGAGTTTTCTTGATCAGAGCCCGGCTTCATATTGGAAAGAAATGAAAAGGCCTTCCCTGCTTTTACAAGCTCTCTTCCATCCTGCTTGCTGGTAGCAGCATCCTTCAAAATGTAGCCTTGCTCATACCAGCTTCTAAGCAGCTTCAGCTGCTCCTCGTATTCTTTTGTTTCAAACCAGTCCACGACCTTCAAATTGTTATCGTAGTTTGGCAGTACACCAATCCCGCCGCCCAAAGGATCATAGGTTGTATAGCCTGCTGTAAATGGCGCTGTCCCTGGATTTTTGGATACCAAAGGCACAACATCGGGTTCATTCTCTTTAATGATTTTAAAAACAGCGTCTAAATCTTGAATCGTTTTGATTTTTGTTATATCGATATTGTACTTGTCCACAAGATCCTTACGCATATTAATGCCGTAATAAGCAGCCATATCACGAACATTAGCAACCGCGTAATTTTCACCTTTTATCTGTGAAGCAGCTAGCTGATAAGGGTCCAGTGCGCTTTTAATCCCTTCGCCATATTTGTCCAATAGCTCGTTTAACGGTTTAAGCTGCCCTTTCGCCACTTGGGAAGCGTAGTTAAATAAGGTAGAGGTTAATATAATATCTACCTTCTCATTACCGGCTAACATCAAGTTCGTTTGCTGTGCCCAAGCACTCAGGCTGATAGGCATCAATTTTACGGTAGCATTAAACTTCTCTTCTGTTATTTTACTCATCTCATCTTGTACAGCCTGCAAATCGGCTTGATCATTTCCATAAAACGCGATGACTACCTCATAAGGCTTTAATTTTTCACCTTCTGTGCCAGCAGAGGCGCTGCCTTTGTTGCCTGTGCTGTCAGGAGCCGCCGTACTGCTCTTACCGCCGCCGCACGCTCCAAGCAGCATAGCTACTGTAAGGATTGTAAGCATGGTAACGATCAAACTCTTCTTGTTCATGTCTAAACCTGCCTTCTGTGAATGATATATGCTAACCGGATATATCCGGATTTAGCCTTAGCCTTTTACTGCTCCAATGGTAAGTCCCTTTACAAAATACTTTTGAAAAAATGGATAAGCGATTAAAATCGGCAATACGCCTATGACAGCTAGAGCCATACGGACAGATTCCATTGGAAGATCTGCGGCAAGCTCTGCTTGACTGCCGAAGTTGCTGTTCGCGATAAACTGAATATCCAGCAATATACGATTTAATAGGTTTTGCAGACTATACAGCTTGCTGTCTGTGACGTACACCATGCCGTTAAACCAGTCATTCCAATAATTAATCGTTTGAAACAATGCCACTGTAGCAAGAATAGGCAAGGACAACGGGAGCACGATTCGTAAAAATATGAAAAACTCTCCCGCACCGTCTATTTTCGCTGCCTCAATCAGTGCATCAGGAATAGAGGTCTTAAAAAAAGTGCGCATCAACATAATGTAAAAGGCGTTCATTAGCAAAGCGGGAACAATTAATGCCAGCAGCGTATTTTTCAGATCAAATAACTGCGTATACACAAGATAGGTTGGCACTAATCCACCGTTAAACAGCATCGTAAAAAATACAAACAGTGAAAAAAAACGATTAAGCGGCATATCTTTTCGCGATAACGGATAAGCAAGCAATGCTGTAATAATTAATCCGCTTAGGGTGCCAATTAAAGTAATGAGAATGGTTATGCCATAGGCATGGAGGATCCGGTCAGCATCTTGCCAAATAAACTGGTAAGCTTCAAAGCTAAATTTTTCAGGTATAAAGGAATATCCCTTTGTATAAATCGTTTTTTCATCTGTAATAGAAGAAACAGCCATTAAAATAACAGGCAAAATGCACATTACCGAAATGGCAATCAAAATGGCGTGCATGCCTGTTTGCCAGAGCTTTTGTTGTCGCTTCAAAATCGTCATCTCCTTAAAACATCGCATTATCCTTGTTGATTCTTCTAACCAAGTAATTGGAGACAAATACCAGCACGCAACCTACAAGCGATTGGTACAAGCCCGCAGCAGAGGACATCCCGATATCCCCCAAAGTCATTAAGGAGCGATACACATACGTATCAATAACATTAGTTGTGGATTGCAGCGCACCCGCATTAAGCGGCACTTGATAAAACAACCCAAAATCAGAATAAAAAATTCTGCCGATTTGAAGCAGGGTCATAATGATGACTACCGGTGTTAAGAGCGGAATAGTAATTTTCCAAATTTGCTGCCACGCTGTTGCCCCGTCAATTTTGGCTGCTTCATAATATTCATGATCAATACCGATAATTGTGGCCAGAAAGATCACACACAGATAGCCGGCGCTTTTCCATATATGGACGAGCGTTAAAATGTAAGGCCAGTACTTGGCTTCGCTGTACCAAGAAATATCCGATATACCCAGCCAAGGTAAAATGGTCTTATTGATAAAACCTGTTTCCAGACTAAACATCGCGAAAACGAGATAACCCACAATAACCATAGAGATCAAATAAGGCATAAGAATGACTGTTTGATAGAATCGGGACAGGAATCGATTCTTTATCTCATTTAGAAAGATGGCGACACCTATGCCGATCATAAGGTTTAACAGGATAAAAACGCCATTGTACAAAATTGTGTTACGTGTAATGATGTAGGCATCCGTCGTTTTAAACAAATACTCAAAGTTTTTAAAACCAATCCAGTCGCTCCCGAATATTCCTTGTGAATAGTTGTAGTCCTTGAAGGCAATCACAAGTCCAAATAACGGCAGATAGTTGTTAATAATCAAATAAGCTAAACCAGGTACCAGCATTAAAAAGAGCGGCAAGTATTTTTTTAATCTGCTTATTCGTTTCATTAGGGTAAGCTGCTTCATGCCATAGTTCCTTTCTTCCAAGTTGTAATAAGACCGTATTTTATTAGCCGAATTTACCTTAAGTAATTATTTGATTACCACTAGTAAACACCTTAATTGTAAGCCCCATTAATTAAACTAAAATTATCGTTATGTAAATTCACCGTAAAATAAATAATTTAGAGTTTGACGCTTACATAGAATGGTTTCTGCTTATCCCAAGTTGAAAGCTGTAACTCTTCTATGAATACCTTTCCACTCGACAGTAACAGCTTTTCAAGTACGCGTAATCTGGCCGCTCACCGAGCAAATACTTTGCCGGTTCCACCCTCAACAGCGCGGTGCCTCTTAGGCCGTGCTTTTTGCATTTATTACCTCCAAAACGAATGAGAAAATATATTTTACCCGGGTAATATTGATTTTTTATTTTTATCCGGGTATAATTAGGGCAATCAGAGAGGAGGCCAGCATGAGTAATATCCTAACGCACTTTTACTGTACGGCATTTTGGGGTGTGGGAGTCGTCGCCAGTGGTTCGTTACAGCACGTTGTTACTACAGTGAAGGATGCTCTGGATGACAGAAACCTCACACAGTTGCTTGTATTTGACGATTCCACGGGGAAGCCAGTAGATGTTGATTTTCGTGGGAAGATAGATGATGTGCTCAAACGATTAGGAGAACAGTTTGGTGACTTACCCGGTACGGAAGTGAATCACCAGCCTACACGGCGGGTCGGTCGGCCCAAGCTGGGGGTTGTATCTGGTGAGGTTACGTTATTGCCGCGGCAATGGGAATGGCTCAAGAGTCAACCTGGAGGGGCATCGGTAACGTTGCGAAAACTCATTGATGAGGCTCGCCGTGCTGGAGAAAAACAGAGCAATATCCGAGAGTCACAAGAAGCAACATATAACTTTATGACAACGATGGCCGGGAACTTCCATCAATACGAAGAAGCTCTGCGGGCACTGTATGCTGGTGATTTGGGTCGTTTTTACCACTTCATCGATGACTGGGCCCCTGATATCAGAAACCATATCAAAAGATTAGCCGCTAACGCATTCCCTGAAGGGAACTTATGAATGAAAGACAGGAGCCGCTATGACAGAGTTTGAATCTATCCGTTACATCGAACCATCGCAACGCGCTGGCATGAGGTTCATACAACAAGGCATTGAGGGCAGCATCGTCATGTTGAACCTGCTGCGTTTTCGTGATGTTGCCGATTACACAGCCAATCCTGAACTAACACCAGTGGACCCAATCAGCGGTGCCGAAGCTTTCAACCGCTATATTGAGCACACCCTCCCATTTCTCCGTGAAAGCGGAGGTGAAATCATGTTTCTTGGGGATGGCGGAGAGTTTCTTATCGGACCCGAGGACGAAAGATGGGATCTTGTTATGCTGATCCGCCAGAGCAGCGTACAGTCGTTTCTTGCTTTTTCAAGTCATCAAGACTACCTGGCCGGTATCGGGCATCGGACTGCAGCAATCGAAGATTCACGCCTTCTGCCTATAACAGAACTTCCGATACCAAATTAATTGAAGGAGAACATGATCATGAACATTGTGAAAGTCAACGGTATTGAGTTGGCCTATGATAGTTTCGGTAACGAAAATGACGAAGCTATTATCCTAATCGCCGGGCTTGGAACCCAGATGATCCGATGGACGGTTCCGTTTTGCGAAATATTGGCAGCTCGGGGCTTTCGGGTGATCCGCTTTGACAATCGCGACGTAGGCTGCTCGACACACTTTAGCCATTATCGGACGCTGGATTTTGACGCACTGGCGGCTGCTCTCATGTCGGGACAGCGACCGGACATCCCTTACACTCTCGATGACATGTCCAATGACGCGATCGGACTGCTCGACGCCCTTTCAATTGACCGGGCACATTTCGTTGGCAGGTCGATGGGTGGAATGATTGCCCAGATTGCAGCCAGTGAGTACCCTGAGCGGGTTTTATCACTCACCTCCATTATGTCTAGTTCCGGTAATCCCACCCTTCCGCAAGCTTCTCAGGATGTCATGGCGATGATGACTAAACCGGCGCCGAACCCCTTTGAGGATGAAGAAGGATTTTTGGCGCACAGCCTCGCTTTTGCCAAACGTATCGCCGGCACTGGCTATCCGTTTTACGAAGAGGCTTATCGGGCGCTCATTCTGGAGGAAGTCCAGCGAGCCTACGATCCAGGCAGTGTCGGACGACAAATTGCTGCGATCGCTGTCTCCGGTGACCGTCGGCAGCGGCTCGCGACCATAAAAGTACCAGCACTTGTCATTCATGGGATGGACGATCCCCTGTTCGTCCCGGCGTGTGGCGAGGACACGGCTTCTGCCATTCCGGGCGCCGAGCTGCTGTTGGTCGACGGTATGGGACACGACCTGCCGCACCAACTGTACAAAGTAATCGCTGATGGCATAGCGCGAACGGCTCGTCGCAATTGACACGCGCTTCCTGAATGAGCAGCCAGCCGCAGCCCCTCGGTGCAAAAACGGCATTTCAGCCGGTTGCCTTAGTTGCAGGTGGACCTTAGCGGGATCGAACTGCTAATCTCTTCGCTGGCAGTGGTAAGATGGCGTTGTGGAGCGTGTATAGACATGACTGAAGACGTGCGCGAATACGGTCAAGCCCGTATTTGCGCACGCCTTCAATTTGCAGAAGTTTCGATTCTCACGGGTGTGGTAGATTTGATCGGCCTGGACGACAACCGGGTAACATCCCATCCGTTCCTTATATTTCTCGATCACGCCGATTATCGTCGTGCTTTCGTTAAAGTTGTCCCGCGACAGGCAATCCAAGAACGCCGCGGCTCATACGACGGGCATACACGCAAATGGGCACCAGCAGTCTCACATAGATACCAAATCGCCTTCTTTATGTAAAACAGAAATACATTGACGCGATACATTTAACTTTTAAGAAACTTCATGGGTAAGTAGTACATTTCTCGCTAAAAACCTCTTAAACGGATTTACATCCACAGTTATAACTAAAATTTCCATTATTTTTAAATACAGCATACACCAATTATGTGCACCCATCAATATAAATTACTGCGCAACAAAATCAACTAAACGCTACAGCTTACTCGAAGCAAGCCTGCCCTTCCCCCATTCCCCGCCTGCTGTACCATTATTTTTGTACAAACCTCCGCTTACGTTTTCTCTATTGTTTTATAAGAAGGCCCATCTTATACTGATAACAATTCTCAAAAACTATTCCAGAGAGAGGTCTGTCACATGTTCAATATTAGGTACCGCTTGCTTCTTTTAAGTCTTCTGCTCACCATCGGAACTGTTTTGTCCGCTTGTGGCTCTGATTCGACGAAGCAATCGGGGGATTCCACATCACAATCGCCGCAATCGGCATCTGCATCGTCCACATCGTCTTCACCATCCTCCGAGGGTGATTCGTCTGCTGCTTTAGGGGACAATGAGACGCGCCAATATAAGGATTTTAGCGGTCGTGAGGCGACCATTCCCGTCCGTCCCCAGAGGGTGATTCTGCTTGGCGACAGTCCCGGTGATCTGCTTGCGCTTGGCGTCAAGCCGATCGGCAATGATTTTCTCGGAGAAGCCTATATCTACAAGAGTGATCTTGATGGTGTTGTTGATATCGGGTTTCCACATAATCTGGAGAAAATGATGTCGCTAGATCCGGATCTTATTCTGCAATCGGCCGATAACGATGCTTCAGATACCGAAATTTACGAGAAGATGACCAAAATTGCTCCGACCGTCCTGTATAATCGAGGTGCTGGCACCTACGAACGTATTCGGGAGATTGCCAATATTCTTGGTGTTAAGCAAGCGGCAGAGGATTGGATTGCTCGTTACGAGAGCAAGGCTCAGAAAATGTGGGACAAGCTTGATTTAAAAGAAGGCGAGACAGCAACGGTCTATCTCAGCCTGGCAGGCCGATTTTATGTCATGGGCAACTACAGTCTAACGCTGCTCCTGTATGATGAGCAAGGCTTCCGTCCGACGGCCAAGGTGCAGGAGCTCATCGATAAAAATGAATTTTTCGCCGAGATCTCCGAAGAAGTATTGCCTGAATATGCCGGAGATCACATTTTCCTGCTAAGCTTGCCAGGAAGCGAAGACGAAAAGGCTGCGAAAGAACTGATAGAAAGTCCGCTTTGGAAATTGATTCCGGCTGTCAAAGAAGGCCGCGTCACGGTCAGCGACATTAGCTGGAATGCCAGCGACCCGATTACGATGGAACGACTCCTGGATGAACTGCCCAAATGGCTAGGGAAATAGTTCGTTTTTCTTGACAAACGATCTCAACATTATAGTTGAATCGTTTGTCTTTTTTATTTAAAATAGTGATAACAATTCTCAGTTGTGGAGGTTAGTTTATGTCAACAGATTGCCAAGCTATTCCAGATAAAGCGATGCATGTTGTCCTTGACGATACAAGCTTGCTCGTGTGTCGCAGAGAAGAGCGTATGCTTTATCGGATCAGTCGGCATCTTATCGTCGCTTTTTTTGGCGACTCGGGAAGGTATCGAATATCCAATATTGAACGGCAGATTGATCCTGGATTATGCTTGTTGCTCCCGCCTGGCTGCGAGATTGAACTGATAGGGGCTGCGGAGGATATTCAATGCCATCTGATTTCCTTTGACGTGTGGGGCTGGGGAGAGCAAGAACCACTTGCCTCCGTACATGAAGGCTGGCCCTATACGAGACCCATTACAGTTACGGACATCATCCATTTGCTTGAAGCGATTCAGCGGCTTAAAGCGACGAAGCACGGGAGCTCATGGCGAATGCGTCAAACAATCGCATTGCAAGAATTGATCTGCCTGCTGCTGGAACAGTATGAGCAATCGGCCGGACGGTTGGTCTCCAATGAAAAGGACAACATTCGCATGACCATTTCTTACCTTGCTGAACACTACACCGAGAAGATTACTGTTAATCGATTAGCCAGGATGGCTGGGATGGAACGCACGAAGTACAGCGCTGCGTTTCAGTTGTATATGGGAAAAAAGCCATTGGAGTATTTAAATAGTCTGAGAATCGAAAAAGCGACGAAGCTTCTTGCCGTGTTCGATCAGCCGCTTCGAGAAATTGCCAAACAGGTCGGCTTTAGCGACGAATATTACTTCAACAAACGCTTTACGCAATACGTCGGCATTCCTCCACGAATGTATGCCAACATCAGTCGAAGCTCTGTCGGGGAGCTCATGCCATCTAATAACGCCGATCCTTCTTGCGAACCCCGGCGTATTGTCATCACGGGATCAATGCTGGGCGAATTGCTTGCGCTAGAAATTAAGCCTGTAGGCGCAGAATTGACGATTATAAGAAGCCAGGTCGTATATAGGGACTTGTTGCAAGATGTGGCGGATGTCGGAACGCTGGGTGACCCTTCGCGAATTGCAGCCTTATGTCCCGATTTAATCGTGCTGGGCTGCAAGCTGAATCGGCATTATAATCAACTGCTCTCCATCGCCCCGACCGTCATCATTGATAATAATTTAAATACTTGGGATCGGTTGCTTTCTCTTGCCGAACTTGTGGGCAAGCACAAGGAAGCCGCGGCATGGATTGCCGACTATGACAAACGTTGGGGAATGATGTGGGAATCTTTAAATACAGATAATAAGTTGCATGAAACGGCAACTGTACTGCTTCTCTTTCAAGGACAGCTTTATTTGATGGGCAACTCGGGTTTTGCCGTCTCCCTTTATCATGATAACGGATTCCTGCCTTCCAATTGCGTCATAGAGCTAATGACGCAAGGTGAGCCCTTTCGTAAAGTGTCGGTGGATACGCTGTCACGTTTGGACGGGGACCGGCTGTTCCTGTTGACCGACTTCCACGAGATCGACAACCAGAACGTGCAGTGGCTGATGAATACGCCAGGTTGGCAAGCGATAGATGCAGTTAAGAGAGGTTGTATGCACATGGTTGAAAGTTCTTGGAACTACGATGACCCCATTACACGCGATCGGCTGTTGTCTGTCCTGCCAACTATTTTACGGTTCTATACGGCAGATCGGGTAACGCTGGCTGGATGTGTTTAGTATATGGATATATAACACTCAAGTATCAGGAAGGAATTGATTCGTTTGATTTGGAATGATAATCATCTATTACTGTGGAACGAAGCAAGCGTCAAGTTGCTCGATATTAGACAGCAGAAATTGGCTAAAGGAGACGAACTTCGCGATTACAAGCTGCCCTCCAGCGCTTTTCTCTGGATGACGCGTGGACGTGGGCGGGTGATGTTGAACAAAAACGGTTATACCATAGATGGTTTTCATGTGCTTCATGGCGGTAAAGGCATGAGTCTGGATGTATTCTCGTTTGAGGATGAATTCGAATACTATCTTATTTTTTACAAGGCTCTGCTAGCTGTTCCTGGCAACCGCTACCTGCATCGGCTGCTGAAGAACGGCAACCCTTTCCACATTCAATATGGATTCGTTCCTAATGCCCCACTTGCCCTTCATATGAAATTTCAGATGATGGAACAAAGCTGGAGGAAGCTTACCTCGCTAGATAAACTGTATGCGAAAGGTGTTCTCTATCAATTTGCATCCGAATTGTTTAGTCAGATGGCTACGCAGAAGGCTGGAACGATGAGAATTGACCTTGTGTCCCAGGCTATGCGCTACATAGAGGACAGCTATTCAGAGCAGATTACGGTTGAAGGGATTGCCGGACTGCTAGGCTGCAGTTCCAGCTTCTTGTCCCGTTTGTTCAAAAAACAACTAGGAACGACGCCTATTGAATATTTGACCGGAATCCGGATCGCACACGCTAGCAGGCTTTTGACGGAGACAAAGGCAACTATGCAAGAGATTACGTCAAGCATAGGATATCTGGATGTTTACTACTTTAGCCGCGTGTTCAAAAAACAAACCGGATTGCCTCCACTACGATTCAGATCACTGGCAACGGAGAAATCAGTTCAGAAAAGTCCATTTATTCGTTCAGATCAAGCCATTGTCCCTCAAAAAGGCCGCAGTTATAATGATAATTATTCTCAACACGAACCAGAGGGGGATTTAACGATGATTAAAGATTTAAAAATGTCGGTAGGCGCAGTGATGCTGCTCTGCATGACTTTGCTATTCAGCGGCTGTACAACTTCAACAAGTTCGATCGAACCATCTGTATCAGCTGGGACATCAACGACTGTCGCACAGAACCAACTGCAGACAAAGGTAGTTAAGCATATGATGGGAGAAAGCGAGATTCCGGTCAACCCACAGCGTATAGCCGTGAACGGGCTAGAAGACATTATGCTGGCACTTGATGCTCCAATGGTACATGCCCAGTCCATGAAGGGACAATACTTGTACGATGTGTTGCAAGAAAAAAAGATTCCGTCAGTGTACACGCCAGGCAGTTTAAATTATGAGTCCATTCTTGACTCCAAGCCTGATTTAATTATTACCAATCTCTTGCCCTCAGACAAAGAATCATATGAACAGCTAAGCAAGATCGCTCCAACCATCGTCTATGATCGGAGCGACTGGAAAAGCTCCATAGTTGCGATCGGCAAGGCAATTAACCGCGAAGACAAAGCAGCTTCCGTCATCCAAGCCTACGATGAAAAGCTGAGTAAGGCCAAAGCAGCTATTATTGCAAAAATTGGGGCTGATCGAACTTTAGCCTTTATTCGACCGTCGAACAAGGATGTTCAACTGTTTTTCCCGGCATTCTCTTATACGAGCATCGCTTACACAGATTTAGGAATGACATTGGATCCCGTTCTGGCGAAATTCCGAGAAAAAGAGGAAGAAGGAAGTTGGGGCATTGAATCATCGCTTGAAACGCTGCCCGATTTGAGTGCAGACTATTTATTTGTAACTGCAGGCGGGTCTTTCGACTCTGAGGATGAAGAAAAGGTTGCTCTTAAAGAACTGACCGAAGTAGAAACCCGAAAAATTTGGAAGGAAATTCCTGCTGTTAAGCAAGGTCATGTTTACAAAATGTCAGCCCGACATTGGATGTTGAACGGACCTACCGCAGACAATATGAAAATCGACGATGTTCTCGCTGCCTTCCATTTGCAATAGCATGTAGAATACTGGACAAGGGGGAAGTTTCCTCCCCCATGTTCAATGTATGAAGACCATTCCTCCCTCCTATCTACTCCTGCCTCTATTAAAGCTCTACCCCTGGCTGACCCGTATTCGATATAAGCCGCTTACTCCCTGTCGTCACCTTCGTATTTCAAGTAATCAAAGCCGGCATTTTTGTCTTCATATGAGTTTTCAACTGACCGATAATTATTGGATGCTTTAACGAACCTAACTATCGCAACTGATAATATCACGACCACCAATATAATAATCGAAAAAAACAGAGCTGCCTGAGTCATTTACAATCCTCCTTTAACATGTTAAAACTACATCAAGTAGTATTTTAGCATATTTATAAAGCGCAGTATGCGTTTAATACGGATACTCTTTTTGTACGTTCATTAGACATTCAATCTCTCGGGTCTTTTTATTATTGCAATTGGTGCTTTCTCGATTGCTTTCCTTTATGTTTGCTACAAAAGAAATTGGAGGAGACTGTTTATTCTCTGCCTATTCTTGCGTATTGGGTCCATTTTTGGGCTTGCTATTATCGGTCCGATAAGACAAGCCGTCCACACCCTCTTTTCACAGCGGGTATGGACGGCTTTTAAGATGAATCAAAGATTAGGCTGTGTCTTCAAAACTCTCATTGCATTAACTACAGCAAGCACCGTAACTCCAACGTCGGCGAATACTGCCTCCCACATGGATGCAAAAAACCATCTAACACCAGTGCTATGTCTTGTATACAAAGCTCCCTCCTTCATAGTTGCAGAATGAAACATTCACAGATAGATCAATTCCGAGATATGTAATCCATCACATACTTAGCATCCTCCCCTACACCGCCTATTAACGCCGATCCTCGTCGGTATTGCCAAGGGAGGCCGAGGAAAAACAAATTGGCTACCGAACTGATACCTCGATCATGAATGGGCTTCCCCTTCTCATTCAATGCTTCAGGAATATCAAGCCATGAATAATCTGAATAAAAGCCTGTCGCCCAAATAATATTATTGAATTTTAAACAACTTTGATCCTCAAACTCAATCTCTCCGTCTACTACTTTGATTGCGCGCGGTTTCATTCTCACTTTTCCATCGTTTATTAGTAATTTCAAATCTTGACCGAAAATCGGATCGGGACGTCGGTAAAGCGCTTGACCAAAAACGGAATCAATGCTTGCTTTCAAAATTCCTGCTTTCCGAAACCACCAAAATATACTTTTCCCAAAAAGTCGCACAGGCATGTACTTCAATGAATGACCGCTGGAAATCCATACTTCTCGTTCATTAGCAAGCTCCACTGCAATTTGAGCCCCGGAATTTCCTGCTCCCACAATTAAAACATTGCCATTCTTTAACTGGTTCGAGTTACTGTAATGAGATGAGTGGAGTTGAAGGACATCGCCTGGAAGAGATTCCGATAGATGCACTGGAAAGAACGGTTTCTGAAAAGGGCCTGTGGCAATGATAACTTTTTTGGAAATAAAAGTGCCTTGACTTGTTTCTGCAACAAATCCAGTTGGCGTTTTTTTCAACAAATGCACGTTCGTGCGTAAATGGACGGGAAGGTTGAACGTCTCAACATATTTTTTCAAATAATCGGAAATTTCGTCTTTTGTTGCACATCCTTCCGCATCTCCTTCCAAGGGCAGCCCCGGCAAACTGCTGTACCATCGGGGAGTAAACAAAATTAATGAGTCATAACGTTTTCTCCATACCTCCCCAATCTCATCTCCTTGGTCGATAATAATAAAATTGTGTTGGTACTTTTTCAAAAAGTACGCTATAGAAAGACCGGCTTGACCTGCACCGATTACTAGGGTATCAACTTGGTACACACTCATCACTTTATCACTTCCTGGAATGTAAATTTTAAGGCCTACTCAAATCTTAATAACTGAATAAGAGCCGCATCCTTGTTTGGCCCCGCGCTATGCCCAATGGTTTCTCCATTCAACAAGTCGATAAACATATAAATGTAATGCCACTTGTTTTGAACCTTAGAATAACGATCTTAATTTTTCTTTAATACGGTTTATAATCATTTGTCCCGTGTTTACTTCTGTAACTGTAATATCCCACATCACGGCATTTGTAGCCGGATCTGGATCATCATTAATTAATTGAATGGTAAGTTCGTTTACTCCGTTTAAAGGGATTTGAAAAGCAGGCTGATTCGATCCGATTTCAGTTGATAAACCCAATGAATAAATTTCTGTGCCATCTGCAATAAAAATGATGTCACTTCTCCCATTGCTTGCAGTGTTGATTACATCATCTGGTATAGCGGCATTGCCTGCTATTCTCGTATATTGGCCATTTAAAAGATACGTAAACTCGTTCGTTCTTGTATTTTTTCTACTGTATACATTGATTTGAGGCTCAACCTTTTTTCGGACTGAAGTAAAACTTAAGAGGGTTTCATCCCACAGTACAGGCCCATTTTTTAGTGTAAGTTCATTCAGGGCTACGACTTCGCCGCCTCCCTTTTCTAAATAATTATTGATGCCACCAACGATAACAATGACTCCAATCGAAAGTACAATGGCTGTTACGATGATTCGACAGATCCCTTTAAATTTATCTCGATCACGGTGCACCAACCGCTGTGCCCAAAATCCTACCGCCGCCCCTAATGTATTAATGATGATATCGTCAATATCAAAGGAGCCTAAACGAGAAAGCATTTGTAAGATCTCAAGGATCGTAATAGACAGAATAAATAAGGTTATAAATCGAATGAAATTACAACGAAACAGAAGCGGGATGACAATTCCAAAAGGTATAAATGCTACAAAGTTGCCAAACTCAAAAAACCAAATGTGAAAGTTCCTTCCCATTGGAAAGTGTAAAGGAATCCCTTCAGGTATTAGACTATATCGCATGCCAGAATCTTGAAGAAAAGCAGCTCTGCCGAAACCTATATACAAAAAATATAAGGTCAAAACGGTATATAATGCTAACAGTATGATGGTGATTTTTCGTAACTTGCCTTGATACATCATTAAATCCTTTCTTTTCTGCAAAACGGCAGATGTACGTCCAATTATTTTTTGAATCGTTGCTATTTTGAGTACAGTTTATATACATGTATAAACACTTACATCAACGACACTTTCAAGTACACTTCGATCAAACGTAGGCAGAACTTGGTCGATCTATCTTATCATCCAAATGCAAGTCGATCAAGCTGCACCGCTTATTTTCAAGAGCTTGAATTTCGTTTATGACTTTAGTCAACTGTTTTTGGCTGTTCTGCTCCATCAGTACAGATTCCGCTCTTACTAAAAGTCTCCGTTTAGAGATAGGATCGAGCGTAAAGGTCTTTCCTTGAAGAACATCGCCCTTATATTTCTCATTCGATCCCGTATCCGAACATAATGGCGAACATGGAGCAGGTACGCGCATGGATGAACATGAACGAAAAGATGTTATACAGTCGTTCCATTCCTTGAGGATGCTCTTCAACTTTCGGAGCGGTAGCAAAGAAAAAAACCGCGCAATTCGCCAACGAAATCAACAGGAGCATGGTCCCTCTTGCTAAATCCGGCGCCAGGGCTCGATCCGCTTTCCGCACGGGCCGTTTACCTCATGATGCGTGACTTCGGAACTCACATCGGATACTTGCATCGATTAAACCTCTCTTTCGATAAAAATAAAAAGAGTGAAGATCCCTATCTCCACTCTCTCTTTGCTATATCCTCTAAAAAACTGCTGCTTTCCCAATTACAGCGACTCGGATGCTTGCTTCAGATACCCGGACAATTGGGCCAGGTCGGGCTTATCTCCTTCGCGCAGCTTGATCCACTTCCGTTCGGCCGGCCCCTCGAAGCCTTTCGGAAACGCCATGCCGACTGCATTCATGATCATGAATGCAATTGCATCTTTCGAAGGAGAAATGACGGCAGCGAATTGCCCGTTCTTCAGAAAATGCGGTTTCTTGTATTGAATCTTCTCTTCCACTCCCGGAATCGTCTCATGGACCATTTGCCGAAGCTGATCGCATAATTGAACTTGCCATGGCGAAGACAGATTTTCAATAAATGTGGATACTTCTGGGTTCATTTTCAACACAGTCCTCTCTTATCGATGGATATTAGGCTTCCTGTTGCAACTTGGTCAAATAGTCAGCGTAACGTTCCATGGATGCAATCGCGCCTTGCTCCGCGCCGGAAGCCAGCGAGCCTTGAAGGGCTTCAGCAGAAGCATATTCCGTGCGCATCGTCAATTTGGTTTTACCGCCTTCAAGCTGTTCAAACGTATCGAAAACGACGGATTCATGCTCATTATACGGGGCAATGTCAAAAATCATCGTATAGTTCAGTCGCTCGGGCTTCACGATTTCTCGATACGTACCGATAATAGGAAACTCGGTCCCATCCGGACCCAACTGAACATATCGGTAAGTGCCACCCACTCGCAAATCGATCTCGCAGGCATGGAGGGGTACTCCGCCGTGACCCCACCAGCGGGACACATGCTCCGGCTTTGTCCAAGCATCCCACACCAACTCGCGCGGTGCTTCGAAAATACGCTCAATGATTAATGCTTGTCCTTCTACTCGAGTTGTTGCTTTATTTGCCTGTTGACTCATCGTGTTTTTCCTCCTTATTTAGGTAAGTAATAGGCTTTTGCTCAGTTTTCATCCCATTTTTTCCTATATTCCAATATTCCCACGCAGTAATTAACGGTTCAAGTCTTGTTCCAAGAACGCATCAAGTTGATCAAATGTCCCGACGAATCCTTGCTGTACATGCGGGCGCATACTCTCGAAGGTGGCGCGTTCTTCCTCAGTGGCGTTAAACGGACCGCCTCTTAGTGTAAGCGTCGTTTTTCCTTCGCTTTCGGTTAACGTCAAGTGATTGATCACTTCGAGCGGCCACGTTCCGCTGAACGGAGCCCGGATCGTGTTGCCTTCTTGATCGGAAAACGATTGGATGAAGACCAGTTTCTCCGGAGCATTGACTTCTTGGTAAACAAATTTCCCCCACATCACATGTCCTTCAGGCGAGCGCTGGCTGCCAAGGAAGATGCCGCCGGGACGCAGATCGAGTTTCGAGATTTGCAGTTCGTAGCCTTTCGGCCCCCACCATTGCGCCAACCGCTCCGGCTCCGTCCAAGCTTTAAACACCAACTCACGGGGAGCGTCGAAGACACGTGTAATCATCAATTCGTTTTCAGTTGCTTGGTTTTCTGACATCTTGTTTCCTCCTCTTGCTTTGAGTACGTTATTTGGTTAAAAGCAGCCATCCTCCTCATTTGGAAGGCGAACGCTTATACACCTGACAATCAGCTTTGATCGAATGTTTTATCTTGTGCCTGTATCTCGCGTAAATAATCATCCAAGCGATCCAACCGATCTTCCCACATCGACCGAAAAGTTTCCAGCCAACTATCGAGTTGTTGAAACGGCTCGGGGCGCAATTTGATAATTCGTCGATTGGCAACTGGCTCTACCTCGACAAGACCCGCCTCGCTGAGTACACGAACATGTTTGGATGTCTGAGGTTGATTCAGTTCGAGACGGCTGGTAATTTCTCCTATTGTGAGTGGACCACCATCTCGAAGAAGCTCGATTATGTGTAACCGGTTGGGTTCGGCGAGTGCAGTCAACATTGCCGTGTTCATGCGGTCCCCCCCCTTAGTTATATATTACACTAAAGGAATATTCCTGTAAAGGAATGTTTCAGGCAAAATAAGTCTGCGAAACGTTTATTTTTTTCTTCGTTTCCCCGAGCTAACAGTTCCTACTGCCAAGCCTGTAGCGGACTTTCACCGCCGAGTTATCGCCCATGCCGGTCGCACCAATAACGAAAAACAGGACCCCGCAAGGTCCTGTTTCTCTGTAATATCTGGTAGACGGGTTATCTTACAAACTTCCGCCGTTAGCTTAAATCAATTTTGAAGCCCGCAATAGTCTCTCTATGATTGTGACTGCTTCGGCTCTCGTAATCTTGGCTTTGGGCGCAAGTCCATTTGTCGCACGTCCTTGAACAAGCCCAGCCTCTACCGTCTCTGTTATTCCCTTGCGGGCCCATTCAGAAACTTCATTCCAGTCTGCAAAAGCGGCCAACAACGACTCCACTTCACTAGCTTGAAGCTCCTTATGCAGGTCCGCAATTTCCATGGCTCTTGCCAGGATCGTCAACGCCTCTTCACGGGAAATACGCTCCAGCGGCTTGAACTCTCCTGTGCTGTAACCGTATACCAGCTTGAACTTCACTGCTGCAGAAACGGAATCATAGAACCAATCGTTCTTATGAACGTCGCTGAAGCTCTCACCCTCGCTCGCATCGTTCTTGAGGCCAAGCGATCGCACAAGAATGGTGGCGAACTCGGCGCGCGTTATAAAGCGATTTGGCTCGAACTTATCCTTCGTAGTCCCCACGACTACGTTTCTCGCTGTCATTTCAGCGATTGCGGCTGCCGCCCAGTGCCCTTTCACATCCTGGAAAGCAACCTTCTTGTCAATAAGCGCAAACACTCCATTGTACAAGCTATTGATAATGGCATAGCGTACACCGTCGCGAACTTCGATTCGCGTCGGCATATGCAACAGACTGCCATCCTTGTTAATAGAAACGCCCGTTGTCACCGCCGTTTGTACATCGAGCGGGATTCGGATTTCTCTATGCACATAACCGTCAAACTTATCGATTTCCGTCAGTTTTCCATTCCACTCCGCAGCAATTGAGAAGCGTACTGGGTTTCCTGCAAGGATCATCCGATTATGATTTGCCATTGCTTGCATATGCGTCACATCAGCTTGTTCAGCCAAGGAAATCGAGAAAGTCACGACTATGTTGTCCGTATCCTCGGAATTGCCAAGCGCCGAGGCAACATGACTGCTCTTTATTGCTGCCGCAGGCACCGTATAAGCGCCCAGGCTGCCCTCGATGCGGAACACGCCCTCGATCTGTATCATTCGCTTCAACAGCTCGCCATTAACAACTGCATCGACATGGGAAGCATCCGATACTTGAGGAACCGTCAGCACGCTTCCTTTTGGCGCATTTGCCAGGAGACCTATAATGGCTTCATTGTCTACCATAATTCGGGCTGCTGCGTTCAGATCAGCTCCGCGATCTACCAGTATAGCTGTATCCTTCTGCACCACTCCATTCAAAAGCAGGTCGATCAGAGCGCCCTCGATCTTCTGAATCTTCTCCTGGGTTACGTACAGCAACTGAAATCTTACGATCCGGTTGTTTTCGTCCACTTCGTAAACCCCAATGTACCGATTCCGCTCCGTATCCACTCCGAATATATCGTTTCCGGAAACATACGGATTCGTCACGCCTTCGCCTGACGGAGCCTGGTCTCCAGCACGCGGAACGGATATTGGCTTATCTGATACCTTTACAACTAGTTTATTGCCTTTTTCCGGCGTACCTGCGATGACCTTTGTCGCACCGTTCTTGTCGCCTTTATCAAGGGTCGCCAGCGGAGAAAATTCCGGGGCCGGGCCATTGATTGCGTTGCCTCCTGCCGGATGGGTAACAAAAACTTGGAAACGGCTAAATCGGTTGATTGCGATCTCGACTCCCGTCGGTGTTCCATTCTCATACTGAATATCGCCGCTTAACAACTCTTTTGTCCCATCGCTGTGCTCGACGAACACGCGCAGCGAAGCCGGATTCTGTGCCGCAAGCAAAGCGCTGTTCAGCGGGAGTGTCACCTTTGTTTCGCTGCCAGTCAAGTTTGTTTCAATCTTTCTTGGAATTCCCAAAATCTGCAGTTTCTTACCGATCGTCTCCTGCTTTACGCGACTGTCGTCATGGAGCGCTTTATTCGCTTCTGCTTGCTCCGTACTGTTTTTCACAGGAACAAGGCGGAAGTACAGGTCCGTCCCTTGATCCGACAATTGCTTCAGCGTATCGGTGCCGATCCTGATGCTGCCTTCATCTGTTCGGATAACCAGCAATCCGTTACGGTCGGCTACCGCTGCGATGGCGGAGCTTGGAATCTCTACAGCAATTTCATCTGCAGGATCGCCGGCCAATTGCGTTATTCGCAGTTCGACGGTGCGCTTCGCTTCCTGACTTTCGCTTGGATTGAACGTATCTGTCAATCGCTCCAATTTCGCCGGATCGACAATGACCGTATCAATGCCGGTCCCGTCGGACAGCTTCGTCCGCATAATGACGAATTGGTCGCTATTTGGCGTACCGTCCGGATTCACTGTTGCTTCCGCCAATCTTGCCGTCGGCTGTCTCGTCTCGCCTTCAACCTTCGTTACGGATAGGTTGTTCACAACCATGAGAAACGTCTTCGTAACGGAAGCATCTCCTCTGGAAATTGTCGCCGTTAGAACAACATGCTTATCTCGGCTCTGAGGACGATGGACTGCCGCATGCGTTTGCCCATTTTGCTTCGTGATTGCGATTGTACTCGAATCTGCAGAGGACCAAGATATGGATGTTCCATACAATCCTTCCCCCAGCATCAAGAAGTTGAGCGTCACAGCTTCCCATGTATCGCCTTGCGCAAACGTAATGCCGTTATCTACCGTCAATTGTTTAGCCGCTTCGCGAACAGCATCTTCGTCCGTCATCTTCACGACCTTCAAGACAAAGACCTTGGTTGCGACGGCCCCTGTTGCATCATCTTTGATTGTTGCGGTTAAAGTGACGTAAGCATCCCCGTCATCCACCCCAGGGCGAATAACTCGTCCATTATTCAAAATATGAGCGTTGTCGCTGGTCTGCCAAGTAATGCTCGTCAAGCCGGATTGCCCTTTGGCAGGCAGATAGAGCGTTTTGGTCACATGGTTTTGATGATCCCCTGATTGATATCCGATGGCCAATAGCTCCCGGTCTTGCTGCAAACCAGTTGACACGGAAGAAATGTCCCCCTGACCCAACTCAATCAGATGGAACTTCACCACTTTGCCCAAAGCATCTACTTCATACAATCCGATATAGCGATATACCTCTGCGTCTACACCCGGAATGTCATCGCCCGCCTTATACGGGTTAATTACGCCCGAACCGCTTGGCCCGTCATCTCCTGCGTTAGGCGTTGCGATAGCACTGCCCGAAACTTTGACGACCAGATGGTTGCCCACTCCGACCGCGATTGGTGGATCGGTCGGGAGCTTGGTAGTGCCTGGATTGCTGCCCGGTACTGGAATTGGTACTGGATTAAAGTCTGGAGCCGCTATTGGATTAGGTTTCACATCCCCTTTGCCCAGTACGATCAGAGTGAACTTCACCACTTTATTGTTGCTGTCTACTTCGTAAATCCCGATGTACTTGTTAACCACCGGATCAACGCCCGGGATATTGCTGCCCGGCGTATACGGATTGATTACGCCAACGCTCGGAGCGAGGTCGCCCGCTTTTGGCGTTGCAATCTTGCTCGACGACACCTTCACGACCAGATGGTTGCCCGTTCCGACTGGAATTGGCGGGCTGGTCGGAAGCTTGGTCGTATCTGGATCAGTTCCAGGCTCTGGTACAGGCGTTGGATACAACTCCGGCGCCGCTTCCGGCTGCGGACGAACATCCCCTTTGCCCA
>NZ_JAELUP010000039.1 GCF_016424485.1 Paenibacillus roseus | reverse complement strand
TTTATAACTACTATTCAAAACGAATATCAATTTAATTTTAAATTTTTAAGAAAATAGCTAGCTCAAATTAACTAGCTTTCTTCTTTATAATAAACTCTACTATCTATTTGAGCGCGTTGTGGGTTTTTTTACTTAGTAGTAAAATTCATATTAATATTCAAAGGCATGTAATATTTTTAGATATTAATTATTAGGATTTGCTCTTGTAGATATTTATATTTTAAGAAAAATAAGTATCATTTGGATAAAACTAAAACGAAAAGATTACATCATTTTATAAAATTTATTAATAATAAACATACGAATGATTAAGATAGAGTCCATTGCTTGCTTATACAAAGCATCTTGAAGTATACATTTTAATCTTACCCGGATTTGGTGTAATTAGTCATATTATTCAAACATTTTCTAAATTTTCTTCTAGTGTTTTTAAGTAGTTAATAATACGTGCATTAGAGGCTAAATTACTGGGTTCGTGTAGTATATGTTGTAATTTAGGATCTCTAGATTTTTTAATTGAATATAAAATCCATTTTTTGTTTGAATAGTGTCTATTTCGTTGATTTGGGTATTAGTTACTTCTCGAAATAGCTTCTATAAATCGAGAGCTAATTCATCTGGATTGTGGTATAAAAAATTATTATAGAGCGCGAGAGTAATATACAGGTGGGCTTTTCCCATAGTTTATTTTTTTTTACTTTTTATTTATGTTCTACAAACTCGAAATCATTAGTATTAAGTTCTTTTCCATTCATTTTGTTGTTTGAAAATTTGTGCTTTTTGATCGTTATGATGATATAAGTCTTAAGTAAGGTATTCTGCGCGATTAATTTTTTAATAAGGTCTATGCGTTCATTGATAGGAAGCTAAGTTTCCTCAGTCTTATTGTTTGAGAATAAAACAGTAATTGCGGGTATCTTTAAAGAGTAATTTTTTCTTGTAATAGTTGCGAAATTTAAGATAATTTTGTGTAAGTTTGAGTTTTTGGATCTGGAAACAAGATATTTCTTTTTGGCGACAGGCTGAATTAATTTTTTTGAATTTTCTATTAATATAAAGTTTTTTAGATTTTCATAAAAGAGGCGACTTTTCTTTTCAATTTTCTTATTTGTTATTGTAATAAAGGGGTTTAATAGGGATAAAAACTTGAATATCTTTGGGACACTTATGGAACGCTTGTTTTTAAGTTTTACTTTTGTTTAAAAAGACTAATTGTATCTAGTCAGGGGCGTTTCTTTTTGGTAGAATACTTGATAAAGTGGTAATTGTTGTGTTTTTAGTCTGAATCATAAATCCTAGAGGGATTTATGATTTTAATTCGGTGTAATTATTTTCTCTATACAGAAGACTATTTAGCAAATGTATTTTGAAATATATATATATAAAAAGATCTTTCATAAAAAAAAAAGGAATAAAAAAAACCATAAATGTGTAGTGAAAGAATTTATGGTTTTTTAGAAATATATAGTAATTATGCATCATTTCTCGGTAGAGAATTTTCTCCGAAAGCCGATGCACGATATTTTTCTGCTTCAGCTCGACACTTTATTGCTTCCTCGTGTAATCTTCGTTTAGCATACTTAAGCTCTTCACTAAGTTCAAGTTCTTCACGAATCTCAAGTCCAAGAGGCGCAATTGGTCCTGGGGCATTAGGTGTAGATACATTCGAAGATATACGCTGTTTTTTTGGAGTAACTTCATCTTCTGAATTAATTTCTACATTTTCATCACCAAAAGCAATATCGCGACTTCTTATTCTACTAGAAGTGGGTGTAGACACTTCTCTATTTATACTAGAACTACTAGCTTCATTAATAACATTAGATATGTTTTCAACTAAAACTTGTCCTTCAGGTTGCGGAGGTATTGTAGGATCCGGATATACTTGAAGACTCCGACCTAAGTCAGCGATATGTTTGACAAGTACAACTGGATTATTTGGACACGCATCCTCTACTAAACCTGGAAAAATTCTTTTATCTTGAAAAGGGTCATACGGACGACGTTGTGCTTCGTTCGTAACAGTTTTTTTGAGTTCCTCTATTAATGCATTAAATACTGCTTGAGCTCGTTGGACCATTTCAGCAGGAAGTTGTTTGTATTTTGAGAGTATCTGTTGGCACTCTTCTACATTTAACCATTCCAGTTGACTGAATTGTTGAACTGATTGCTCAATAGAACCATGTAGTGATAAAGTAGTACTTAAAACTGCGGATGTAGTAAATATTAAAACTTTTACTCTATTTTGACCCATAAAAAGGAATTTAATAGGGTAACGTTTGTTTATAATGTCACGAATTAAAATTTTTCTTTGTGATTTTGACATAAAATATATATTGGTGTATTGTATTTATTCTATATAATCTACAATAAATTTACAATATTGTAATTAAGATTATTAAAAGGAGTATAAAAGAATAAAAAAACTAAGCTTTGACGATTTCAGCTTAGTTTTCATTCTACGAAATACACATTAGATTTGGTTAATTTTATTAAAATTATTTTGAAGTAATATATTGTGTAGTTAAACTATCAAAAAACGAAGTTAATTTAGTCGATAATTCACTTGATAATGCTTTTTGTTCTTTAATAGTACTTAAAATAGAGGGATCTATTTGTTGTAATATAGTATTTTCAAAATCTAAGATATCAGAAATAGCTAATTTATCAAGATACCCTTTTGTTGCAGCAAATAAGATAACAACTTGTTTTTCAACAGGTAATGGTGTATATTGGTCTTGTTTTAATACTTCAGTTAAACGAGCACCTCTATTTAATAAATGTTGAGTTGTTGCATCTAAATCTGAACCAAATTGTGCGAATGCAGCAACTTCACGATATTGAGCAAGTTCTAATTTCATAGTACCTGCTACTTGTTTCATTGCTTTAACTTGTGCTGCAGAACCTACACGACTTACAGATAAACCAACATTAATGGCAGGACGTATACCTTTATAAAATAATTCTGTTTCTAAAAATATTTGTCCGTCTGTAATTGAAATTACGTTAGTTGGAATATAAGCTGAAACATCACCTGCTTGTGTTTCAATAACAGGTAAAGCAGTTAATGAACCACCACCTACATCTTTAGACATTTTTGCAGCTCTTTCTAATAAACGTGAGTGTAAGTAGAAAACATCACCTGGGAAAGCTTCACGTCCTGGAGGTCTACGTAATAATAATGACATTTGACGATAAGCAACTGATTGTTTACTTAAATCATCATAGATAATTAAAGCGTGTAATCCATTATCACGAAAATATTCTCCCATAGCACATCCAGAATATGGAGCTAAAAATTGTAAAGGAGCAGGATCTGATGCTGTAGCAGCTACAATTATTGTATAACGTAAAGCATCTTGATCTTCTAATATTTTTACAATTTGTGCAACAGTTGAACGTTTTTGACCAACAGCTACATAAACACAGTATAATTTATCAGCATCAACAGATCCATCATTTATTGCTTTTTGATTAATAATTGCATCAATAGCAATTGCTGTTTTTCCTGTTTGACGATCTCCGATTATTAATTCACGTTGTCCTCTTCCAATTGGTACTAAGCTATCTACTGCTTTTAAACCAGTTTGCATTGGTTGTTTAACAGATTCAC
Organism: Paenibacillus roseus; assembly: GCF_016424485.1. Lineage (GTDB taxonomy): Bacteria > Bacillota > Bacilli > Paenibacillales > Paenibacillaceae > Paenibacillus_D > Paenibacillus_D roseus. The sequence goes on along the minus strand of NZ_JAELUP010000039.1, from coordinate 2,044 downwards.
GTACGATAATACCAGGTGCTTTAACTTCAGCACGTCGGCGTGTTACATCAGTTAATGGACCTTTTCCATCAATAGGATTTCCTAATCCATCTAATACACGACCTAATGTACCTTTTCCTACCGGTACATCTACAATGTTACCTGTACGTTTTACGAAGTCACCTTCTTTTACTGTACGATCACTTCCGAATAAAACGACACCTACGTTATCATTTTCTAAGTTAAGTGCCATACCTTGTACACCACTTGCAAATTCAACCATTTCACCTGCTTGTATTTTTTTTAAACCAAATACACGGGCAATACCATCACCTACAGATAAAACGCGTCCAATTTGTTCTACATCAATTTTTTGAAATGTATTCTTAATATTATTTTCTAATATTGTAGAAATTTCACTTAAAGATAAAGTTTTTACCATATACTATTATTTTTTGTAATTTGGAATAATAAATTATTCTTTTTTAACAATTAATGCAGGAGAAAAGGGATTCGAACCCTTAACTTTCGGTTTTGGAGACCACTGTTCTACCAATTCGAACTATTCTCCTAGCAAATTGTTTTTTTTAAAAATAATAGTCTATGAGAAGGTAACAAATTAGTGATATAGCCTTTTATCGGATTTGAACCGATAACCGTCGGTTTACAAAACCGAGACTCTACCAATTGAGCTAAAAAGGCTGATTTTTTCTATACGTGCTTGGAAAGACTCGAACTCTCAATCTTCAAATCCGTAGTTTGACGCTTCATCCAATTAAGCTACAAGCACAAAACCAATATTTTTTTATAATATTACATATTATATGATATAAAAGTAATGTTTCAAGAAATAATTTAAATATTGGTTATTTTATAATAAAAGATAGTAATATATTTTGTAAATTAATGAAATATAAGCGTAATAGAATTATGTATTTTTATTTGTTAACCTTTTAATAAGTTAATAAATTCAACGGAAATAGTACCACGAACACGGAAATATATTACTAAAAGCGCTAAACCAATTGCAGATTCAGCGGCTGCTACAGTAAGAATTAATAGGGAAAATAATTGACCTGTTAAATCATCTATGAAAACAGAAAACATTAAAAAATTTAAGTTAACCGCTAATAACATTAATTCAATAGACATTAGCATTACAATAATATTTTTTCTATTTAAAAAAATACCCCAAATTCCAAGTAAAAATAGAATTGTTGATACAGCAAGAAATTTAGATAAATCCATAATATTTTTAAAGAATCAATTTTTAAATAATTTTGTACTATTTAAGAAATTTTACGAATAGTTTTAGTAAAATCACGTGTGTTTTGTAAGAATATTTCTTGTCGTTTCACATGAATACCCTTTTGCATTGTTAATACGATAGCTCCTATCATTGCAACAAGTAAAATAATACTTGCCATTAAGAAAAAGTAAAAATAATATGTATATATTACATTTCCTAAAGCATGAATAGTATGAGATGTACTTAATTCGTTTGACCAATCGAAAAATTGTAATTGAGTGAATATTTCTTTTAAATAAGAATCTTCAATATTATAAGATAATAACGGAATTACATCATTGTCTACTAATATTAAAACTTCAAAAAGAAATAAAATCCCTAAAAGACCTCCTACTGGAAGGTAACGTAATTTTTTTTCATTGATTTCTGTTAATTTTATATTTAACATCATTACAACAAATAAAAACAGTACAGCTATTGCACCTACATATACTACTAGAAAGATCATCGCAAAGAAATCTAATCCTAATAAGATTAATAATCCCGAAGCATTGAAAAAAACCAGTACTAAAAAAATTACGGAATATACGGGATTTCGTGATTGGATTACTAAAATTCCTGATAATAATGTACAACTAGAAAATAGGTAGAATAATAAATCCATATATATTAATTTTATAAAATAATTATGTTTAAGATTTAGATGATTTTATATTCATAAAAATTATTCAACTATTTTTCTCTAATTCGAAGCTTTGGAAAATATATCCTATAAATAAACAAAATTCAAAAATTAAATAAAAAATTAATGAACAT
>NZ_JAELUP010000038.1 GCF_016424485.1 Paenibacillus roseus | reverse complement strand
ATTCACATTGGTTGTTTGCCGTTCAACCGAAACATAGTCATCCTGAATCGCCTTTTTACAGATTCAAACAGTTATCCATACAGAAAAGGTTGCAGTCACTTGATAGCATATATGAGTTCCATAAATATGTGGAGTCCAAAGGCTACGTTGCGGTTGACTTTTATGATGGTAGTATTCTGTATGATTTTTCAAAGGATTTAACCAGAATCTGTGACATCGATTTCTACAGGTTGGCACCTTCCATAAATGACATGGGAGAGAACTTTTGGGGAGCAAGACGTTCGAAATCTCCGGAAGAGTTTATATTAGGTGCGCCTATTGATGCAAGAACGAATGTTTTCACGATGGGAGCTATCGCTTTTGGATTACTTGGTGGCGAAATGGATCATTCGTTTTCAAAATGGGAAGCAAACAGATCACTTTACGAAGTCGCTTTACGAGCAGTTAGTAAGGAACGAGCACACCGATATAAAACTATTGATGATTTTATAAATGCTTGGAATTCAGTTAAAAATTAAACTACGAACCACTTTCGTATCGAACTGTCGGACAAATTGAATAAGGGAGCTATACAAGGGCAACAGATTCTTCCTAAGGCTTTATTCGAAGACGTTACCTCTGTTAAGACTCCTAACTCACTGCCTGTTCAGTTTCCAAGAGTAGGATATTTTTGGTGGATACAAGTTAAGAGGGTTACAAACTCCGAAATAGTCTATGGACTAATGACCCCAATATACCTCTCACCGAATATTATCATCATAAAATTACTAGCAGCAGCTGCTATCCAAGTAGCCGCTAGAGATTACTTAATTTCGAAGATGGAATGTAAAGTTCGAGGTCGAGACGGTTAGTGCGGCGATGGAAGCAATCCATCGCTGCTTTTCATTACTGCAAGGCAGCGATCCGCTACATATAAAAACTTAGTTTGTTTAATAGACAAACTAAGTAAAAGGTGCTATTATCACACCATAATAACCAAAACTTATACTCGTACATTTTAAAGGAGGGGCAACGCCATCATGGATCAAACTATTAAACAAGCGATAGTCAGGGGAGAAACCTCGCTTGGCATCGAATTTGGATCCACACGAATCAAGGCCGTACTGATTGATTACAATTTTGAAACAATCGCTTCCAGCAGCTACGAGTGGGAAAATCAATTGATCGACGGTTATTGGACCTACCATCTCAATGAAATGATTAACGGGTTGCAAGAAACTTATCGCCAATTAAAGCAAGAGGTTGAGAATAATTATAGCGTAACACTGCAAAAAATCGGATCAATCGGATGTTCTGCCATGATGCAAGGCTATATTGCGCTAGATCAGTCAGGGGAGCTATTGGTTCCGTTCCGTACATGGCGCAATGCCACAACGAGTACAGCTGCATCGGAGCTAACCGAAAAATTCCAGTTTAAAATTCCTCAACGCTGGAGCATTGCACATTTGTATCAAGCGATTTTGAACGATGAAGAGCATGTCACTAACATAGATTATATTACGACTTTGTCGGGTTACCTTCATTGGTTGTTGACTGGCAGCAAGGCTCTTGGCATAGGGAATGCCTCCGGTATGTTCCCAATCGATGAGTCTGCACAACAATATAATGAAGAGATGGTGAAGTAGTTTGCCGAATTAATTGCCGATAAAGACTACCCGTGGAATCTTAAAGATATTTTACCTAAAGTTTATAGTGCAGGTGAACATGCTGGATATCTCAATGAGGCTGGGGCCGGACTGTTAGATCCATCAGGCAGCCTGCAAGCAGGTATTCCGCTATGCCCTCCAGAAGGCGATGCCGGAACAGGCATGGTCGCTACGAATAGTGTGAAAAAGCGTACCGGCAATATTTCCGTAGGTACGTCGATTTTTGCCATGATTGTACTGGAGAAAGATTTATCCACGGTGTACTCTGAGATTGACATCGTGACTACACCTGATGGCAGTCCTGTCGGCATGGTTCTTGCTAACAACTGCTCCAGCGATATGAATGCATGGCTCGGCTTGTTCCGTGAATTTTCTGAAGCAATGGGGTTAAAGCCCGATATGAACCAATTATTCAGCGTCCTGTTCAATAAAGCGCTGGAAGCAGACGCTGATGGCGGCGGCTTACTGAGCTACGGCTACTATTCAGGCGAGAACATTACCGGGCTTGCAAAAGGTCGTCCGCTGTTCGTTCGTTCTCCAGAAAGCCGCTTCAATCTGGCTAACTTTATGAGAGTACATCTGTTTACCGCGTTTGCTGCATTAAGGCTCGGGATGGATATTTTGACACAGAAGGAGCATGTGACGATTGACCGTATTTTGGCGCATGGCGGATTGTTCAAGACGCCGCTAGTCGGTCAAAAAATGTGTGCCGCAGCACTGAATGTTCCTGTTTCGGTCATGTCTACGGCTGGTGAGGGCGGCGCATGGGGAATGGCAATTTTGGCATCCTATATGGTTAATAAGAAGCAGCACGAGGGATTGGCTGATTACCTTACCACTAAAGTGTTCAAGGATGCAGAAGGACAAGAGGTTTATCCTGACAGCGCAGATGTCCATGGCTTTGCTTTGTTTATGGAGCGTTACACGGAAGGGCTGGCAATTGAGCAGGCAGCGGTAGATCATTTTGTGGAAAATTGGAAGAAATGACATCCAACAAAAGATAATAACTTGATCAGCAGCTATGTTTAAAATGAGATTTTGAGTTGTTAAACTATGGATGCTATAGGTCTTTGCATTAGCTGGAAGAAGGAGTGAAAAGATAGCAGGAATCGATGACGTCTGAATTCTTGCGTATAGGTTCCTCTATCATTTATTTCAAAAATAGGAACCCATAGAGTCGCAATGGGGATCGGTTACATAGAATAATGATGTAAGGAGCATGCTGTTTCTTTTGAAGACAATGAAGAAGAAGGGAAAACGATTGAAAATCACGCAATCACACTTAAGGAGGCTACATGGATGGAAGATTTAATGAGATTCGTGGCATTTCCTGCAGAGGTATTGTACCCGGGTGGGGGAAATAAAAGGCATTATGATGGGCAGTCTTATTATCATTGGGATGGAGCTCCTTCATATACTGGATCATCTAACAACGTAGACGGGGGCGGAGTCACCGGCGGCGGTGGTATAGAATTAGTAAAGTTATTCTCACACAATGCCTCACACAATTCTGAGGGTTCAGTAATAGGAGGGGATCGCCATGTGTCTACGGATCTGCGGAAGGACTATTGCTGGTGGAGAAGCAATATGAACAATAGTATGAAGATTTGAAATGTTCCGAGATTTATTTTTTAGGAAGTAGCCACACTCTATGTCCCTCCATCATGGCGGGGCATTTTTTATCATTTAAGGAAGTTTTAATAAGACTCCGTTATCGGCAAGAAAAAAGCAAAAGTGGCTGGATGTCTATATTGGTAATATGATCTATTTTTTATAATTTTTAGTATATAGGTAAATGAAAGAGTCGCTCTATTAATCTAATCCATAAAGTAATAGGGTAGTTCCAATACAAATTCAGGAGTGAATAACGATGTCATTAAATCAAGAAGCAAATCGATTGTCTACGAATCATTTGTTGCCAGGCTTGCAAGAGAATGCTCCAAAACGATTGGATATTCTGAAAGCTTTATTCTTGCTCCAAATTACAGGAAACGCCTTGGCAGTTGTCCGCACACCCGCGCTGCCAGATGCCTTAGCGAATGGCTTCGGTACTGTGATTCCAGATCAGACGAGTATGCCAGATCCGCAAATACTTTTTGTTCTGAAGCAGCTGGCCACTTCCTATCAGGTTGCACCTGAAGCGCAAGATGTAGATAGTGCAATCAATAATCAAAAGGAAATTCAAGATGACTTGGCAAATCGCCGTTTGTTATATGCATTCTGCAGACTGCTTGAGGTAGGCGATACAACGGCAAATCCGAATGAGTTCGACGGATTCCTTAAACTCGTTAATCCAGCCAATGTGGTGGATAAAGCAGGAGCTACGCTCACGTTAAAAGATCTGGATATCGCAAAAGGGAACGTGCGTGCGAACAATGGGGCGCCTATCATCATCACAACCAATCAACATGGTTATGAGGCTATTCGCACGGCCCACTACGATGCAGGGATAACTCCGGAAATCGTAGAATTCATCCCGCTGCAGGACGGTCCTGCCCAGAAGGTCATGATCTACGACGGCTGTCCGATCTTGATCAATGATGCACAACCAGAGCATGTATTAGGAGGGAATCCTGTCACAAATATTTGGTTCACGTATACTGGTCCTAACGGACTGTTTGGGATTGTACCTCACCTTAAAGATGGTAGCTTGTTCCGGAAACGTCAAGTGACGATGCCAGATGGATCGGAGACAGTCGGTCAGATCTTCTTGCCAATAGGCTTGGCCCTGGCTACGGAATCGGCGCTTGCTGGAATAACTAATATTGCGTAAGGAAGGGGAAATACTGGCAGCCCCCCGCGTTAGATTACTAATAAAATAGGGGGGAATAGTTTCGGCAACAGGCAATTGTACCAGCCGATGCTGAAGCTGAGAAGGATTACACTATTAAATCCTTTGATGATAGTAAGAAATCAGGGAAAGTTTTTCATCATTTCTGATTAATTCCGAAATGAAACTTATCGCTGGGCGAGGATATGAAATAGTTTTATTTCATGTCCTCTTAACCTAAAATAACTAAAAAACAGGGGGGAAAATCAAATGCCAAAGGATCGTCATGCCAAGTATGCAGAAGCTGTATCTGCCTTGGGAATTGTGGGTCCCTGCTATGTTCCACCTATCGGTCCTACTGGCCCGACAGGGGAAACGGGAGCAACGGGAGTGACTGGGCCAACGGGAGCGACAGGGCCAACAGGAGCAGCAGGGCCGACGGGAACAACAGGAGCAACAGGGCCAACAGGGTCGACGGGAGCAACGGGAGCAACGGGAGCAACGGGAGTGACAGGGCCGACAGGAGCAACGGGAGCGACAGGGCCAACAGGAGCAGCAGGGCCAACAGGGTCGACGGGAGCGACAGGCGTTACTGGTCCAACCGGAACCAATGGTTTGGCCGCTTATGGACAGGTATATAACACAAATACTACTGCGGTTACTGTAGGCGCTAACCAGGACATTCCTTTTAATAATAATGGAATATTGGTTAATATTACTCACTCCACGACGGTTTCTAACACGGATATTACAGTACCGTTAGCAGGGAATTATGAAGTAACCTTTGTTGTGAATGTAAGTGCGTTGATTTCTTTACTGAGTACGTTTGCCGTTGTCGTAAATGGTACCGTTCAATCACAATCGCTTAGTGCATTGCAACTCACAGCGCTTGGTCTTGGCTCCCAAGTCACAGGGACTACAATTGTTAACATCCCGGCAGGTGGCATTGTGAAGTTAAGAAATGTGAGCAGCGCAAGTGTTTCGCTCGTCGCAGGCTCATTCAATAACGCCTCCCTCACTATCAAGAAGCTGAACTAGCCGGTATTCTCATGAGATCAAGGTCACTCGCATAAAGAAAACTTCATGAGAGGAGGCAACGAGAATGCCCTTACTCGGAGAGGCTCAGTATTTATCGACAGATGAATTGTTACCTGGCTTACTTGAGAATTGGTCGAAAGAAATTCCTGGCTTAGAGTGCTTCCCATTCTATGAAATAAGGGGAAATGCGCTGACGGCCGTAGCCACAGATGCTCTTCCAGACGCCGGAACTATAGGCTATGGCTCGCCGCTCCTTGATCAGACAACTATTCCGAATGTACCGATCACCTATCCATTTATAGACCTTGCAACCAGCTTCCGTATTTCAGTCAAAGCTTTAGATACTTGTTCCGGTACGAACAACCTAGTACTCATTCAGATCAAGTTGGCGATTCAGCGTCTGTTATACAAGTTCTTCAATCTACTAGAGATCGGGAACCCCGCCATCAATCCCAATGAATTCGCTGGACTTAAAAAACTGGTCGATCCCTTCAACGTAGTGAATCTTGGCGGTACACCGCTCACCCTGGAGGCCGTCGATCGTGCCAAGGGCTATATACGTACTTCGGAGATGAAGAACAAGATCATTACGAATACGACTGGCTACATTTTGTACAGAGAAGCCGTTCATAATGCGGGAATATCGTTCTCTAATTTCGAGGATTGGCCGATATGCCTGAATGACCAGCAGCCCACTTGCAGCGCATGCGGGGTGGACACGACGAATATGTGGTTTGTAAGTCTCGGTTTGAACGGTCTGTGTGGGATCATTCCGCCTAAGGAGAATGGGAGCATGTTTCGGATTCGTCAAGTCTATGATCCTGATAACGGGACCATCATTGTGTTTGTCACCTGGCCGGTAAGTATCTCATTGGCCACCAAAGCGGCGCTGTCCGCCGTTGTTAATATTGCTATTACACCGTAACGTATTGAACCCCGGATTAATGGAAGAGTTATTGATGAGGACGCCTCTGCGCTGTTGATTGTAATTGTCACTTGGCCGGTAGGGATTGCAAAGGCCAGCGATTCCTGCTTTTCTGGCGTTGTTAATATTGCTATCACGTAAACCTATGGTCTATTAGAAGAATTTTCAGATGAGGAGTGAAATCGTATGTCTCCGAACGATAAGAATTCTTATGAACCACCTGTAGGTGCTCCAGTATATGTATATATAGATGAACAATTCATAAATAAGGTTCAAAGTCTTTATAAATATGATCTTATTCATGCAATTTTTAAAAACTTAAAGCAGGACGAACAAAGTGATTATATTAGTAACATACAACATGTTGCTGAACGCATCAGACAAGCTGCTTATGAGTTAGCCAAGCAATACGCTTCTAAACAGGCTGGACAAATGGATCATGAAATCTTTAAAAAAATCGCCCCGCAAATCGTCGGAGAAATCGCCCAACAGTTCGTTTCTGAACACCCCAAAAAGATTGTTTCTGTTATCATCAAACAAATTTTTGAGGATGTAAACAAATATTATAACCCATATGTTAATTTCCTGGTTGAAGATATTTTTCTTCTGCCGAAATCTTTTAAACGAAATACAGCTCATCAATATATCGACAATATTAGTGACCAAATTGAGCACCCTAATGCGATTACTTTATTCCTGTCGGGCGATGAAAATACTACAAAGAATGATGCAGGGAGACCTGAATACCTGGGAACAACGATTGCAAATTTAAATCCATCCTTTATTGCTAGGAAAGGTGCTTTTATAATGGTCTTTATTTCAAGTCTCTGGCAGACTGTATTGACGTTAACTCATGAACTTGCCCATTTGTATAAAATTCCGCACAACTCTGATCCTCATTCTATTATGTATGGCAGTTACAAGAGAGGGAGGAATAACCCGTTTAATAGCGCAGAGCAAGCTGTTCTCAAGAGTAATAGAGCTCGATATTACAAGTAAGGGGATGAAAATCCCCTTTTTCAAGGTGATTGATGGGAGTCTTTTAAATTCAATGGGATAATTCGGAATATGATAATACTTCTGAAATCTAGGTTCCTGGATAATAAGGTAAGGAGCCCTGGATACAAGAAGGGAAAAACGATTGAAAATCACACAAGGAGGCTACATGTATGGAAGGTTCAATGAGATTCGTGGCATTTCCTGCCGAGGTATTATACCCGGGTGGGGGAAATAAAAGGCAGTATGATAGGAAGTATAATCATCTAATGGATGAGTGTCCCGGCTGCGGATTTGGATCATTAGATTTCGATTTCAATCTGTTTGCATCATATTCACCTTTAAAACCTCCTACTATAGACATAGTCTGGACCAGTATTTCTAATGGAAGAGTGGCATTTCCTGCCGAGGTATTATACCCGGGTGGGGGAAATAAAAGGCAGTATGATAGGAAGTATAATCATCTTCAAGGAAGTGTTCCAGTACTTTATACTTCTGCTTATAATGAGGGTTCGACAGGTTTGCCGACTGCTGATCAATTGTCTGGTTATAATGTGTTAATACTTGCATTTCTTCCTCATGAACCGTCAACACCGCCGTCAACAGACAATCAGAGAGCTTTTGTAAAGAAGACTTATAGCGATCTTACATCTTTTTTGACATATGTACAAAATACGGGTTTTGTGAAAAAGTAAGTGTGGAGACTTTGGGCCATCCGTTTGCCGGATGGCACTTTCTTAGTTTTAACTCGTTTTATGTTTTAGCTTGTTAAACTATAGCTCTTCCTTTGACAGCAAGTAACTATAATGCTCTGGATTATCTCTGATTTGGTCAGCTAATTCCTCGTACCATTTCGATAAAATAACGGTTCGTATTCGCTGAGCATTCGGGTCTTTCGGCTGTAAAAAGCCGCCTTCGATCCATTGCTTTACTTTCTCCCTAGCTGTCCGATCCCCTATACCAAGTAGCATCATGATTTCAGTTGTCGTAATTTCGTCCTGTCTGAATACCAATTGCCTAAACAGCTGTCGCTGCTGGATATCCAGTTGCCTGATCAGTTCCGGTTCTACCCAAAGCAGCTCTGAGTTCTTCTCTTGAACAATTTCCGCAGCCTGTGTGTAAACCTCTGCCAGACCATTCAAAAAATATTCCAGCCAAACGGTTAAGTCCGCATCATGACGTCCAAAGTAGTAATTATGCGCCAGTCCCATTTGAAGCGCCTTATAATAATCGCTTAGGTTCCGATCATAAAAGTTCTCAAGTACGAACAATCCCTTTAATCCAAAGTTTCCCCGCCGCAGAATGTAGGTCGCAATCATTCTGGATGTTCTTCCATTACCGTCCATATAAGGATGAATGGTCAAAAACTGCCACATAGCTATACCGGCCCGAATTGGCGCTGGCAGTTCATGTGTTTCTCGGGCATTGAGCCACGCGACAAAGTCCTCCATCAAGACAGGAACATCCGTATACTCTGGTGGCATATAAAACCCCGACTGATTTCGATTTCCTACTCTGTTTTGCTCCGTGCGGTATTCGCTTAGCCTGGGACGTCTTCCATGGGAGATACGGATAATCGCATGTAGCTTTTTAATCCATTCTTCCGTAATTGGCAGGCTTCTACGCTCGGAATCCTCTAGAAAATCAATTGCTTTCATGAGGTTATATACTTCTTGCTCTGCATCAACGTCACTGCTTTGATAAAGAGCTTTACGTTTTTGCTGTTCATCCAGATCATTCCCTTCCATCCTGGTTGAAAGTAATACCGTTGTCTCTTTTGCTTCCTTCTGCAATTGTTCCAGTATATCTAAGGGCAGCGGTAACTGATCGATAATAACACTCGACCGCTGAATCTCCAGCAGCTTATTCACCATCTTCATGGTATTTGAAAATTTCGGTTGAAACATGACATCCCCTCCCTACATCTATTATAACATAATTACCGCTATTTTGCCGCTATATAATCACTATATATGAAAATAATTATCCGAATTATGGGAACGGAGTTGAACGTCGATAAATCCAATGGGAGGTGCTGACGATGAACGAGCCTGTTTTGAAGAAAGCAATGGACACGCTGGAATTTCTTAGTCAGGATGCCGAGGCACGCCGATTGTACGAAGAAAGACAAAAGTATTTGCATGATGAAGCTTCCATGATTGAGGGGGCATTGGCTGAAGGCGAGAAAAGGAAAGCGGTTCAGATGGCTCTGGAGCTTCTCAAGCTTGGGGTAGATGCGGCCATTATAGCCAAGGCCTCGGGGCTGTCTGAGGCTGAAATCATCGCACTAAAAAAACAAGGCTAACAACAGTATGAAGAGCCAGTCTCCAATATACTGGCTCTTCATACTGTTGTTAGCCGCTGTGAATGCGAGGTAAGTGGGTCTGTCAATAATTTTGTGTAAACTCATTTATAAGGAACTCCTCCCCCGAGGGGGAAGAGGCCTGTTAGCGTAGGTGCTGGCCGACGCGATCCGGGAAGAAAACGGAGAGTTGGAGCAGCATTTGTCCCCAGTTCTGAACACGACCTGTCCATTTGCGGACGACGTCCATGGTCGAGAGATAGAGCATTTTGAGTAGAGCTTCATCCGAAGGGAAGATGCTTTTACCCTTCGTGACTTTGCGGAGTTGGCGGTGGTAGCTCTCGATGATGTTGGTGGTATAGATCAACTTCCGAATCTCAGGTGGGTATTTGAAGAAGGTCGCTAGCTCGTCCCAGTTATTGCGCCAGGAACGGACGATCAGTGGATACTTCGCACCCCAAATTTCCTCGAATCGATCAAGCTCTGCGAGAGCAGCGTCTTCTGTGACCGCCTTGTAGATCGGCTTTAGATCAGCCGTCACTTTCTTCAAGTCTTTGTAAGAGACGTAGCGCGTTGAATTGCGAATTTGATGGATGATACACTTTTGAATTTCGGTCTGCGGATAGCATGCGGTAATGGCTTGCGAGAAGCCGGTCAGGTTGTCCACACAGGTGATGAGGATGTCTTGTACACCGCGATTCTTCAGCTCATTGAGCACACTAAGCCAAAACTTCGAAGACTCGTTCTCGCCGATCCACATGCCCAGCACATCCTTGTTCCCATCCAGATCAATGCCGATGACCATGTAAGCTGCTTTGTTGACCATGGCGCCATCTTGCTTCACCTTAAAGTGAATGGCATCGAGAAAGACAACCGCATACACGCCTTGCAGCGGTCGGTTCTGCCACTCTTTAATAAGCGGTACAATCTTGTTGGTAACGCTTCTTGATGACGAGCGGTTCGAACTCGCCTTGACGGTCGCGCGGAACAGCGATTTCCTGCTCACCATACTCGCTCATGACCGTTTTACGACTCTTGCCATTACGGCTGTTCGTTGTTTGCTTGTTCTTGACGTCATGCTTTTCGTATCCCAGATGCGTGTCGATCTCGGCTTCCAGCATCTCTTGAAGGGTCTCTGCAAACAGATCTTTAAGCGCATTTTGCGCATCCTGTGCCGTCACCAATTTGTTCTCCTTGATGAACTGACGCAGTTGCTCTTTTGTCCATAATCCCATGTGTTCTCCCAACCTTTCTTCTACTTTCATTTTAGTAGATTTAGGAGTTTACACAATCTATTTTACAGACTCAGGTAAGTTTTAGTATTTAAATTAATTCATTCTGCTGTTCCAACCAAACGTTTGTTTCTTTTATTTACATTCATTTTAAAGATGACTGTAATCATGATCGCAGCTACGCTTGCCAATGCACAGAAAGTAAAGTATGCATTATAACCACCATTATCTCCGTAAGTTTTAAAGAAGTAAATATTGACGAATGGTATTATAATATCTGGTAAATAACCCAAGAACGATATAAATCCGATCGAAAGACCTAAAACTCCTTCTTTTATATTACAATCCCCTAGCAATGACCAATACAGACCTCTAATGATATATACCATTAAGCCAGTAGTAATTATCAAAACATAATAAAACATATGAGGTAATGTAACAGGTGTAAGCGCTACCGTAAATAGAAGAATTGTAGACATTCCCAAAGCCGCTATCAAGATACTGCTCTTCCCGAATCGATCCCCCAGAAATCCACCCAAAAACCCACCAACTGGGCGCATCCAAAGCATAATAACGGTCACTTGACCTACTGTAGCTGCATTAATATTGATATTAGTTTGCAAAAACCCGCCTAAATAATACACAGACCATGCCACAATATAGGACGTAAATATGATGCCGCCTAGCAACCATACAAATTTATTATTGAATATTTGTTTAAAAACTCGAATATCAAATTTCGTTTTGTTCTCCGGATTAGATGAAGACGCTGCTTGAATAGACGATTTATCTTCTTTAACAAAAATTAAAAATAGTATGGCGACCACGATAAGCACAGCTGAGTACATATAGACTACAGCTTGCAGTGCTTCTTTTTTATGAACATATTCGGAACTAGCGCCCAATATATTCGAAAAAATTAATATAGCTATGCTGGCCAAAATCGCCTCAACAATTCCTTTACCTCCATCCAATGCACCAAAAAACCGTCCCTCTTCTTCTTTCTTTGAAATAAGCTTGACGAGTTTTAGATGCGCTGACCAGAAAGTGAATACGGAGAAAATCCCCCAAATTGTAAATATAACAAGAACGATTGGATAGCTAGGAACCTGTGCAAACCAAATCCCGGTAAGTCCACAAACCAAAAGTGACGTGAATATTAGCTTTTTGGAGGAAAACCGGTCAGCTAGCCAACCGCTTGGAAAATATCCCAAAATAAAAGCGATACCCAAAACCGAAAATATGCCATTTAAATCTACAAGGGATATACCGAAAACTTCCAAAATAGTTTCTTGATAATTGGTTTTTAAATAAATTAAAGGATAAATGGAGCCTGCGGCCAAAATGATCAAGAAAAATTGAAAGTATCTGCTATAATTTTTCGTTTCCATACTACCAACTCCCTTCTATTTAAAGATTGGATAAGTTTGTTTTAAAATTTCATCGGTATGCGTTCTTACATTTTTCACGATATTATTGTTGATTTGATTATAAAATTCGTGATTTTTTGCATCAGGCATAAACGTGCGTTCGGTTTTAACCATTTTGCTTGCGGCCTCATCAAAACCTTTATAAACGGATAAATATTGGCTTACACATATAGCAGCCCCTAGACATGCACTGCTGCTGCCTTTGCGTTTATGAACGGGTAAACCAAATAGATCAGCTATAATTTGCATCAGCAAATCGCTCCTGGAGCCACCGCCTATTACAACTAATTCATTTAACTCGGCCTTTATTTCCTCTAACATCTCGTCAATATTATTTTTTATATTGAATGCAATCGCTTCCAATATTGAACGGTAAATATGATATTTGGTATGGCGTTGGTCGAAACCTATCATAATCCCTTTTCGATATGGGAAAGATGATGATGACAGCCAGTCGAGAATGGTGATCAGCCCATCACTGCCTACAGGCACATCTTGTGCTCTAACGTTCAAATATTCCTCTTCGGACATCCCCATTTCCTCGGCATGAGTAACAAGCTCTTCGCCAATCAGTTTTTTAAACCAGCTTACTGTCCACATACCGCGGCGTATTCCGTTTGATTCGTAAACATATTTGAATGGAATGCATGCGAGTGTCGGGAAAAAATTATGAGCATTTTCAAAGTCTTCATTTCTGTACAGCATCGAGGAAATAAGTGTTCCAAGTGAAATCATAATGGACCCTTCGTCCTTAATTCCGGAGCCCAGAACCTCAACTGCCTTATCATTTGCTGTCGCGATAACAGGTATATCATCGTTCAATCCAAGTTCAGAAGCCAGTTCCGGGCGCAAGGCTCCCAGCTTTTCCCCCGGTTTTACGAGATCAAATAGCATCTCTCTTTTCAAGCCGTTTGCTTTCATGATTTCATCGTCATTGAACCAATCTAATGTTTCGCGGTCTAATGGCCAATTAAACTCATAGTTTGCAGCTGTATCCTTAAATTCACCTGTCAGTCTAAAGCCCAGATATCCAGAAGTTGATGTTACATATTTGACTTGATCATCTGTATGTTCATAAGGATGATTGAGTCTGGTGTCCATCCAACTTATCACAGGATAAGCTAGATGGCCCTTTTCATTTAATAAAACACGACAGCATCTTATGGTACATAAACCAATTCCAACAATAAGTGTAGGATCTCCTTTAAAATTGGCCAGACAATTTTTGATTCCTCCGTACACGCTGTCCCATAAATCATCATCAGGATGCAAGGCTACGCCTGGCTCAGGAGATTCAATTTCTCTTAACTTATACGAACCAAAAGCAACTTCATTCCCATCAAAATCATAAATACCCACTTTCGTACTTTGTGAGCCATTATCAATTCCCATTACATATTTACTCACAAAAACCACCTCAGTCTCTTCCCTTAATGAATTTCAACCCTTCCGCTTGAGGGAATATTGTACCGAAATTCATAATGCCATTAGGATCAAATGCTTCTTTTAGTTTTTCCAACATATAGTAAGCTGAACCATGCTCATCTTGAGTCCACTGCGTACGATACTTACCAATACCGTGATGATGGCACATTGAGCCGCCAAGCTTTAATGTTTCCTCGATAATAATACTATGAATGGGGTGATGATAAACTCTCATTTCATCTTCCGGCGCACAGTTAATATTATAGTTGTATACAAAATACATATTGGTTCCATTAATATAGCTATGGGAGGAGTGTCCGCCAAGCATCGTTATGTCTTCAATTCTATCAAACTCATTTCTTACTCTATTCATAACATTGTGATAAATCTTAATAATATTTTCCCAGTCTGCAGATACTTCTGTTGTAAATCCATCATGTTTGCTATGCTCAATCATTCCCTGGATTTCATTATCAATGTTTTGTTGCGTCCAATTCAAGTGACCAAACCAATTTTCAATTAAACGGTCTTCCACTTTTTCAATGACATTATCTTTGAATTTAGCAACAGCTTCTTCAATTCCCTCTACAGTTGCTTTTACAATGCCCTGTGGTCCTTCTGACATGAAAATCAAAACACACTTATCCTTATAGAAATGTGCAAAGTGCTGTCTTGCATCTTCTTCAGAATAGACGCGAGCAACCGAAGGTCTAAATCCGTTGGCGATCACTTCTCTCAAAATATAGATACCTGTATCCACATCTTTTATGAGATACCCATGGAAAACATGGTTTTCAGGATAATATTTGAAGATTTTGACTGTCACTTCTGTTATATAACATAGCGTACCTTCATTGCCAATCGCAATATGTCTAATATCTGGCCCGCCAGCTCTTCTTGGAACATTTTTTATTCTGGAAATGTGGCCGTTAGGAAATACGCATTCTAAACCTATAACCATATCTTCGATAGCGCCATACAAAGTTGAAAACTGGCCAATACTTCTAGTGGCTAATAATCCACCATATTGTGCTACCGGTTTGGACTGTGGAGAGTGACCTGTAGTATAACCAATTTTACGCAGCTCATCCTCTAGCGTTTGCAGGACGACACCCGCTTGTACAGTGGCTTGCATATTATAAGGATCAATCTTAATAATTTGATTCATTTTCGATCCATCGATGACTAAAGTTTTATCTTTCCAGTTTTCAAGTCCGCCTTCTGTAGCTGTTTTTCCGCTTCTGGGAATAACATTAATTTGATGCTCATTACAGAACAGTAAAAGTGATTGCACCTCTTCTGTTGAGTACGGATATACAATCGCTATTGGAACGGGAACATCAAGAACTTTTTTAGCTTTTGCATATTTTTTATAACGGTCTGCAGCTGCATCATAAAGCGCCTCATCATTTGTATTGATTTGCTCCGCTGGAATAATAGACTTCAACTCTTGCAGCAATTGTTCTTTATTCATAGTATTTCATTCTCCTTTATTTAAAGCTTTTATCTTATCTAACCAAGTATCCGCCATCCACATTGATTAAAGTGCCATTTACATAGTTGGAAGCATCTGAAGCCAGGAAAACTACCGTACCCATTAAGTCCAAAATATTGCCCCATCGATTTGCAGGGATATGATCTAAAATACGTTGATTAGCGACTTCGTTTGCTCTTGTCGCCGTTGTAATTTCAGTAGCAAAATATCCAGGCGCAATACCATTAACTTGAATATTAAATTGAGCTAATTCATCACAGTAGGCTTTAGTAAACCCGGCCAATCCGTGCTTGCTTGCAGCGTATGCCGGTGACCATTGTCCCCCAAGGTAAGAGAACAAAGAACAGGTATTAATAATTTTTCCGCTATTTTGTGGAATCATATATTTAGCTGCCTCATGCGATAATTCAAAGCAAGCTGTTAAATTAAGCGCAATCATTTTATCCCATTGAGCTCTTGTAAACTTCGTTACATCTGGTTCATTAATGCAAATGCCAGCGTTATTCATGAGAATATCTATTTTTCCATAGGTTCTAATACACGCTTCCACCACTTCTTTGCAGACGCCATCTTTCGTAATATCTGCAATCATAAGATGGTACTTTACGCCCTCTGCTTCAATCATTTTTCTAGTTACATCATGATCATCAGCAATACTGACTGCAAAGATATCTGCTCCTGCTTTCGCAAGTGCCAGTGCAAAGCCTTGCCCGAGTCCTGAGTTTCCCCCAGTAATAACGGCAGCTTTTCCTTTTAGGCTAAAAAAGTTTAGCGAAAAATCTTTAATATCATTGTTCAAGTTGTACACCTACCCATCACATTTGATTTCTTACTCAGGTTATCACAAAAAGAAAGCGTAATCAATGAAAATTTTCGTAATAATCGATTAATTTTGCTGTTATAAAGAAAATTTCTAGATAAAATTGAAGTTTGATATGATAATATGTGAAAATTATATTCGTAAAGAAAAGCTGTCTACTCACTTGACAAACACGGCAGCTTCTTTAAAATTTAGTAATACAAGATGAAATCGAAAACGAAGAAGCTGATTTGGAAAGGAGGACATATGTTAAATATCAATATCAACAAATTGAGTCAACTGGAGCTTTCTGTCCATAACAAAATTACTGAAATTCTTAAACAAAATAATAATCTTAAAATACTGGAAGCAGCTCAGTTAGGTAATGTTTCGTCATCCCAAATATCGAAATATGTAAGAAAGTTAGGGTTTGAAAATTTCAAACAGTATAAGCAGCATTTTGGAGGGCAGCAAATTGTTCCACCAAGCATTACAAAGTCAACTGAGCTTGAACGACTTCAAAAAATTATCGAAAACTTCAATCCTGTTTTGATCGATAATTTTTTGAAGATTTACAATAAATACAACAAAATTGTTCTGTACGGACTAGGGCCATCATTTATTTGCGCACAATATTTTTCATATAAGCTCGCTCTTGTTTCAGAAAAAAGTATATATGTATCCCAAAGTGAAACGTATACCAAAAATTTAGTGGATAAAGACACCCTTTTAATTGTTTTTTCAGTAACCGGAAAGTTTGCTTCTTTTAACGATTTATTCCATTCAATAAAGCCAAGCGGGACTGAAATCATGTTAATTTTAGAGGAGTATGACAACTCTTTGGCTTTAGCTTTAGATATTGATAATATATTTTACTTAACTAAATATACCCAAAGTAATGATTTATTGGCTTTCGAAAAAACTCGGACGGTGTTCTTTATTTTTATAGAGGAAGTTATTTCCAGATTAATGGCGGGACGAAATGCTGCAACTGAAGTTCATTTAAGTAGTGGACACAAAGAGGGGCAATGAAATCATAAATTAGGTGACATCTTCTCATCTCATACTAAAAAACCCTCGCTATGCGAGGGCTCTTCTTTATTCCTTCGTTGCCAATGAACCAATGAATATCATCGGATTACGTTTGCCTTCAGTTACCCGTGCATAATTTCCTTAGGCAGGTTTTTCTCTTCCGATTTCTTGCCTCTGCGCAGCAGCAAACCAAGTAGACCACCGCCTATAGCAACAAACATCATGATATAAAATGTATCGCCAAAACCTTGCGTCATTACTGTTCGGGTTGCCAGTTCGACGGCATCCGGGGAAGGAGTTGCTGAATTTGCTCCTGTTGCAGCGGCAGACTCCTTCATCTCAAGTGCGCGTGCGGCAACTCTGGAGGTCAGCAGCGTTACCAGAGTAGAGATAGCCAGCGAGCTAATGACTTGCTGCATGGAATTGGTCAAAGAGGTTACGCGGTTTACCAGGTCTCTGGGCGCTTTATTAAGCAAATGCGTATTCATGGGCATGACGATCAGCCCCATCCCTGCCCCGCACATCATAAGCGGCAAAATGATATCCCGTGATTCCGTCGTAAGGCTGACATGCGAATACAGATACAGCGCCGTAGACACCAGACCAAGTCCTCCGACGACGAGCCAGCGCACACCGATTTTATCGAACAGCATGCCGGCAATAGGCATGACGATTGCCGAAGCAATAGCTTGCGGGAGTATCGTCAATCCTGTATCAAAAGCGCCAAAGCCGCGCGCCTGCTGAAGAAATTGCGGCATCAGGAATAGTCCGCCATAAAGCGCAAACTGCGCAATCCACTGTACTAAAATCCCCGCGCTAAAGTCGATGGAGCGAAGCACGCGCAATTCAAGCAATGGGGTCTTTGATCTCAGCTCCACAATGACAAACAAAACCAATGCCACAGCGCCGATCCCGAGTCCTCCCAATGTTTTTGCAGATGTCCAGCTATCCGCTCCTTGAGTAACTCCATAAGACAAGGCTGCGAAGGCCAAAGGTCCAAGCAGAATGCCCAGTTTATCTATACCCGCTACTTGGGTCCGCTCTACTTTCGGCAGCTTGCTCATTCCTATGATCAGACATATGATGCCAATCGGAATATTAATGAGAAAAATCCAGCGCCAGGAATGATATTCCACCAGCCAACCGGATAATACAGGGCCAATTGCCGGAGCGAACAATACGGGAATTCCCATAATGCCCATCACGACGCCAACTTTGTTGGCAGGACTCAACTTGTATACATAAGCCATTGCAACGGGAATTACAGAGCCTCCGCCAAGGCCTTGAATGACACGGAACACGATCAGCCATTCCGCACTGCTTGGCGTCGCGCACAAAATGGAGCCGATCGTAAACAGGACAATCGCGCTCAAAAATACAGTTTTGGCCCCGAAGCGGTCGGATAGCCAGCCGGAAAGCGGAATGACTGTAGCCTGCGCCAGCATGTACCCAGTTACAACCCACTGCAATGTCGTCAGACTGGAATTGAAATCCTTCACCAGTGTCGTTAAAGCTACGTTCATTGCTGTCGTGTCCAGCACAACCATAAATACGCCGGCGATAATCGCAATCAGCGGGATCAGGATGCTCCTAATCCGAAATTCACTATCCGGCTTGACCGTATATTCCAATGTGTTTTCCTCCTTTGGACTTTCCACCCATAATTGATTTTATTGAACAGTTATCCGTATAATAAATGTGGGACAATTGTCCGGGTAAGCATTTCCAAGTATACGGACAATTGTCCGCACTGTCAATTCTCTTCTTGAATGCTCAGAATATAGATGTGTGAATTTCTAAGGAGGCTTATATGAAAAAAACAGAGGAAGCATCCTCTACTCAAATGTTTACAGTGGATAGCCCGTCCAACGATCCTTACCTGGAGCGCATTTTGACCGCTGCTGCCCAACTTTTTAAAGAATCCGGGTTGGAAAACGTAAGCATGCACAGCATTGCCAAGCGGGCCGGAATCGGACAAGGCTCCCTTTACCGCCGCTTTACTGATAAGGGTGAGATTTGTTCGGCTTTGCTCCGGCATAGCACCGGACAATTCTTGACGCAACTGGAGCTGGGAACAAAGCAATCGCAGGCCGAACGCCCTGCACTGGAACGGTTGAAAGACAGCATCGGACAGATTGTTGATTTTATCGACCAGCATGGAGAATTGCTCCATCTGATCAAAACGGAATTTACCGGCAAGAAGCAGCTTACACAATTTGAGCACCCGTTCTTTAGACGGGTTAGCGCTATTATTAGCGAACTGCTGTCCGAGGCGGTAGACAATGAAGAAATTGTTGATACCGACATTCAATTTACGACTACTGCCCTGCTGGCTGTATTAAGCCCTGACATGTATCTCTTCCAGCAAAAAGTGCATGGTTCCGCCAAAGAGGAGATTAAACAAGGGATTATCCGTTTGTTCACATAGAATCATTTATAAACACAAAAAAACAGGAGATGCTCCGTAGAACATCTCCTGTTGACGCCTAGTCTAGTTAATCGTTAGATTGAATCCAGGCTGAATGAAATTTGTATTCGGATGCGCAATATTGCTGGTCGTCAAGTTGTTGAACGTCGCAGAGCCATTGCCGGTGTACGTATAGATGGCTGCACCTGGATGAGGCGAGGAGAATCTGGAAGTTGTAATCCCATCAAGTCCGGTGCCATTAATATTAATGTTGTTGAACACGATGTTCTGGAATCCGCCGCCATATCCGAACTGGATTGCGCTGCGCTGTGTGTTCAGAATATCAATGTTTGTGAAGGTCACATTGACAATCGGATTGTTTGATGCCTCCAAGTCGATAGCGCCCCGCTCCCCGTTATAGAGGTCTTTGCTTGTTCCGCTGTTAATAATGGTCGTATCCGAGAACAGGATGCCCGTGTTGTTCTGGAAGTGGTATCCCGGGAACACAGTATTCATACGGAAAGCGGAGCCTCCCACTGTGTCTTTAATCAGATTGTTCGTCGCTTTATGGCCGCTGCCGCCGAAGAAGGCGATAGCCGCTGCGCGCCAGTTGTTCTCGATTGTATTGTAAGAGAAAGTGTTGTTCACCCCTGCCGGCGCTCCATTGACGTTGCTCGTCCATACGGCCAGCCCGTCATCTCCATTATTGCGGATGCTGCTGTTGCGAACCGTCGAATTGCTCGTGCCTTGGGCAAAGTTAACGCCATCGGCAAGGTTATTGCGAATCCGGCTGTTCTCAATGACCAGTCCATCGGCATAAATGGCAGGTGTATGAGCGTAGTCGCCAACCCAGAAGCCGCACTCAAAATGCTCGACCCAAACATTATGGATGATGGAGTTTTTTCCGAAATTATCCATAAACGCCTTATACACGGCTTGCTCGCCGTAGCGTGAGCGCAGCATGGAATTCATGTAGACATTGCTGAAATCAAGCTTGCCCAGAATACGGAACGAAATACCGCCGGATTCACGGTTTGGATTGGTGAATTGAATATTCGTATGCCAGATGCCGGCGCCAACGACAGTCAGGTTGTTGATTTTATTTTGGACGCTACCGATCTTCCACATATTGCCCAGATGGAAGGTGCCCGCCGGAATGTATAACGTTTTGTTCTGGGAAACAGCAGCTGCAACCGCTGCCTCGAAAGCTGCAAGGTCATCTTGGTTATCATTGGCCACAGCACCAAAGTCTGTTACCGAGACAGCATTCGCCGGACGCGCAATCGGATCCGGAACCGGCTCGATTTCAATAAAGTCAACGCCATACTCCAGATTGTCCCCATTGTTCTTTTGGATACGAATGATATCGCCAGGCTTCAGCGGCGTATCCAGCTTCCAGTGTACTTCATCAAAGCGGAACAGCGGGCGTCCTGAGCCTGGTGTATCCTGCGGGTGGTCACTGGAGAAATATTGCCAGTTGTAGTAAGAAGTCAAAGGCACGGTTTTGACCTTTGAACCGTTTACATAAACATCCAGCGCCCCGCTTAGTCCCATGCCGTCTGAGGAATCAGGCATCGTGAATCTCATCGTTACCCCTGCTCCCCCTTCGCCCTGTCTCACTGTCCATTGGAGAGATGAACCGTTGCTTGGAAGCGCGATGTAATGTTGACCGGAAGCTTCAGACGCTGTCAGAGCCTGATCGAATGTCGGTGCAGTTTTTACGGTTGCCCCGCCGGCCCGGCTTGCATCAACGGAGTCATATCTCGTATACGGCATGCTCGCACCACGGGCAGAATAGATCGGGAGATTCGTTGTCGTCACATTGTTGTTCTGATTGGCGGATATCTCGTTGCCGTCAGCCGCAACAGTTGTTGTAACCGTGAAATTTCCGTTTAATGCTGTCCAGGTACCCAAGCTTACATTCGCCGAAGCGCCCGGAGCAAGTACGCCGTTGTAAGTACCGCTTAGCGTCTGTAGCGTTGTGCCGGCGGCATTTTTAATGACGGCTGTGATGCCGTGTGCGCCGCCTGTCGTAGCGATAGTTCCCTGATTTTTCAAGTTAACGTTAAAATTAATGGTATTCCCTGCTACCGGTGCGCCTGGTGTCCAGGACAATGTTCCGACAAGATCGGAGCTTGCAACTGGTGCAACGACAAGCTGTGAAGAATGAGTATAATTGTTATTGGCTTTGTTTTGCTCAATTATAGTACCGTTCTCATCCACTTTAGCGCTTACCGTGTAGGAAGCAGCGCTTTTGGAACCGGCATTTACGGATACATTTGCAGAAGCCCCGGCATTAAGTGCGCTTACAGAAGCTGTGCCTGCCAGCGACTGGTTCAGGTAGAAGTTGACCGTTGTCGCTGGTGATGCAGCGTTGCCGATATTTTTAACCGTTGCATTCAAGGTAATGCTGCTGTTCTCATTTGGAGAAGCTGGAGACCAGGATATATCTGTAATGGTCAGGTCCGGATTGGCTGCAGGTGTGCCAAAGACTTGAAACTCGGCAATTTGGCCCGATTGGGCGCCTGTATTGGATGTAATGTTCAATTGAATGCGTTTAACCGTTGCGGTTACCGGGATGGTTATCGTATTGCCACTTGCCGGATTAAACGTATAGGGCTGTGCGGATACCAGGTTGCTGAAGGTCGTGGTGTTTTGGTTATGACCGAGCACCTGGATGGTTTGCGTACGCGTGCTCCACGCTGAAGCCGGATTGAGCTTCAATACAATGGATGTAATGTTGTGGTCGGCGCCCAGATCGAGTGTCAGCGCACTAGGGAATCCGCTGCCTTCCCAATAAGTATTGGTGTTATCGTCATTAGCATTAGAGGCTACGAAATTTTGTGTAGTGGAAGTTGCTGTGAGCTGTTTTCCGATTGCGATATTGCTTCCGGTCGGCTGTCCGGGATTCGTGTTGTCTGTCCCGTAGATTTCAAATTCGGATAGCTGTGCTGCCGGCCAACCTGTGTTGTTGGTTACATTCAAGCGTACATAGCGAGTTGTTGTAGCAGAAAAGTTGATGGTCACGGAATTGTTCGCAGTAGAAGGGTTAAAATTATATCCTGCGGACCCGACGATGTCTGTAAAGGAAGACCCATCGGAACTGCCTTGAACAGACAGGGTTTGTGTACGAGTACCCCAGCCGGACGGCAGTTTGAGCACGATCTGGTCAATGCTTGCAGGTGCGCTCAGATCGATCTGAACCCATTGCGGGAAGGCATTATTGGAACTCTCCCAATATGTGCCCTGATTGCTGTCGTTGACATTGCTTGCGCCATAATTTTGCACTTGGCTGCTGCTCGTTGCTGTTTTTCCCTGTGCAAGGTTCGGCCCGCCTGCGGCAATGACTGGCTGAATTGATCCGATAGATATGAAAAAACTGGATAAAACCATCGTTACAATAAGCGGCCATGCGATAATTGATTTACGCATTATGTTCCTCCTTAAATGGAAAGAAGTTTGAATACAACATGTTTTCATTTAATGGTAGCGGTAACAACGGATATCTGATAACTATTATCTAATTGGTCAGTTTTGCGTAAGATCCCCTCCCTTTTGTGCTTCAAGTGGACAAACAATCCTCCTTTCATTGGCTATAACTTTATTATAAAAAATGTTCTACTCAGCTATAAGTGGTGTTTCTACGAAAAATGTATGCGTTTCCAATTGATTGAAGTAAAATTCATACGACTCCCGCGCTACACGATAGAATCGAAAGCTCGACATCCTTTCCTCGTTCAACATAAAAAATCCCTGCTCTCACTTCATAATTCCGTATAACACGGATAACGATAGTGATTGTCAGGGACATAGAACTTCAACTATTTAATACAGTGATTATGTCGGCTGTTCGGTGTGAAGAAGGTTTTGCTTTTCCTCTGACGTCTCATAGGCTCCCAAAACTGCTTCAAGTAGACCGGGAAAACGGTATTCCAGATCATCTGTGCGAATGGTCATCAAACGCTGAGTTCCTTGTATGCGAACATGAATAACTCCAGATTCTCTCAAGGTACGAAGATGATGGGATGCTGTTGATTTCACAACCGGCAGCTCGAAGTCCCCGCATGATCGTTCCTCACCATTTCGAAGCTTGGATACAATCAACAGCCTGATAGGGTCGCTAAGCGCATAAAGCACGGTCGATAAATTCAGCTCAGAACGGTCCGGATGGTGTAGGATTTTCATGGTAAACCTCCCCCTTTTTTTACAAAGACTCATGATTGCATGATAACATAATCGATGATATAATTCTATCGTTCGATAATAATCGAATTATAGAACTTGATTGGAGTGAATGCAGTGGAAGATCATACGCAGTCAGTTGCAATAGAAAATGGGAAGCAGAGCGCTATTAATGAAGGGGGCGTATTGCTGCTGCTCGGTATTACGATTATCCTCGTCATAATGAATACGACGATGTTTAACCTTGCTTTGCCTGTCATTCAGGAGGAATTCATTTTGTCAGCTTCTCTGGCTTCCTGGATCGTAACCGGTTATTCCATTGTATTCGCGATCTCATCTATTACGTATAGCCGCTTGGCTGACTTCGTGCCTATACGCAGACTTTTTGTGATCGGGATATTATCACTAAGCCTGGCGTCTTTCTTAGGATTGTTTAGCAACAGCTTTATCGTGCTGCTCATGGTTCGCATTTTGCAAGCCTCGGGCGCCGGTTCCGTTCTGTCCCTGGCTCTGGTATTGCTCTCACGGTATGTTCCGCTGGAGCGGCGGGGCAAGGCAATGGCGATGATTATGTCATCTCTATCTTTGGGACTTGGAATTGGCCCTGTCTTGGGAGGCGCAATTGTTAATTATTTAGGCTGGAAAATCTTGTTCATCGTTACCGCGGTTACATTGTTGCTTGTTCCATTGTACCTTTTATTATTTCCCAAGGAAAAGGCGAAAAAAGGCTCCTTCGACCTATTGGGCGCTTCGCTCATTAGCATAGGGACAACAGGTCTTCTCCTGTTCCTGACCAATCATTCCTGGATTGTGCTCTTGATCGGATTGCTTGCCATATATCTGTTTGTGTTAAGAATTCGTACAGCAAAAGATCCGTTTGTGCTACCGGCTTTATTCGGCAACCGTTCTTATCTGGTCTTAGGGTTTATCGGTGTCGCAGCTTATTTGTGCAGCTTCGCGACCCTGTTCCTGATGCCGCAAATTTTGATAAAGCAATACAGCCTGAGCGTCATTCAAGCCGGATTCGTCATTTTTCCCGGTTCATTGCTGGCGATTTTCGTATCGCGTAAAGTCGGGGGCTTCATTGATGCCCGCGGCAACAGTGCTATTCTTCGCATTTTTCCATTAGTTCTGCTGTCATCGGTCATCCTGTTTGCCTTATTTGAAGGAACGTCCTATTTGTCTATCCTGTTTATCTATATGATCATGAGTATGAGCTTTACAACATTATCGAGCAGCATTTCCAATGAAATGTCCAGAATTCTTCCCCCATCGCAAGTGGGGTCTGGAATGGGATTGTATCAGCTGCTGCAATTTTTCAGCGGAGCTTTTGGCGTAGCTATAACGGCGGCGGTCATGGTCCTGCAGAAAGATCTTCCGCTTGCCAGTGCGTACAGCAATATATATTGGGGCTTGACAGCCGTTGCTCTGATTGCAATTCTGTGCTCCGTTGTCTACCTTCGTAATGCGTTTCGCGACCCTCAAACCACATAGTCTACTTGCAAGCGATCAAGCTCAAGCTATCCTAACGGATTCTTGGGCTTTTTTTTGCGGTTGCTTCTGTAAAGGAGGTGCCAGTCCGGCATATCTGAGGCTACATATGGAAAACATAAGGAGATGCAGTAAACAACACTTTTGTATAAAAGATGTCTGACGACAGAAAGGAGGCGGGTATGGCTTTATTCATCTTTTTGGCTGCTCCGCTCACTGTTGTAATTGTCTCTGTTCTCCTGCTGTACTTGTGGGGCACAGTTGGCCACACGAATACTGAGGATTAGCCATATCTGCGCCCTGCCGGATTGGACTGAACCTTCCAAGAAACGCATACACTGTGATGCGTTTAAGAATCGGACGCATCGGGTATAAATCCTCCATATGCGTCCCTGATTCAGGGAGTGGAGGGGTTCAGATGAAGATCGGACGGTTTTGCCCTGCCTGTCCTGATCTCAATCTTCTTTTACTATACAATGCGTCCTGCGATCCGGTGGCTGGAGAAAGTGAAGAATAGCAAAGCCTTTGCTATTCTAATACTGTACGGGATGATCACCGGACTATTCACGCTGTTCTTTTTTCTTGTCTGGCCTACATTGCGTGAGCAATTGAACAGCTTTGTGAACAGCCTTCCGCAGCTTGCCGCTGACTTTCAGAAACAGTTCTCCCAACTCCAGCAGCATGGGCTGCTTCAAGGGATGCAATTCAATAATTTGAGCCTGACGTCCAAACTTTCGGAATACATTGCCGATGGCATAAATGCGGCTTCTGCCTATGTTTCTGGAGCGGTATCATTTGTCACGACTATCGTGGTTGTCACCGGAACAGTCCCGATCATGCTCTACTACTTGCTAAAGCAGGACCAGGAATTTTACCGTAAAAGTTTGAGACTAACGCCGGGTAAGTACCGTCGTGATCTGAGCGGCATGCTTTTGGAAATTGACCGGATATTGAGCGAATTTATTCTTGGGCGGTTTACACTTTGTCTTTTGCTTGGCGGAATGATTTACATCGGATTTCTCATTATCGATCTGCCGTATTCCCTGCTGCTGGCGTTATTTGCCGCTCTAATGAATCTGATTCCGTATATCGGTCAAATAATCGGCCTGATCCCGGCGCTGATCGTCGCATTTATCGATGCCCCTTCGATGGCGATCTGGGTTATTGTGATTCACTTCGCCGCGCAGCAAATCGAAGGAAATCTGCTTTCGCCGCATATCTATGGCAGGAAGCTGAATATTCACCCGATGACAACCATCACTCTGTTACTCGTGGCCGGTTCGATCGGCGGCATTGTCGGCATTATGACGGCCATCCCCTTTTATCTCATTGTAAAAATCATAGTGGTAAAGCTATATCGCTTTTATCAAAAGCGCAAACAGGAGCATGTATCATAATTAATTGCGGCTTTGACTGGTTTGACCCATTGCTTTATGATCACGTATACTGGTTATAAGATTGAAAAAGGAAAGATTTTTCAACTGCGATCATTATACATTTTTACACATTTAGGAGAGATAGTTATGAGTCGGGAGAAAAGACTCAAAATGAAGAAGCTTGAACCCAAGCATTTAATCGAGTTTAACCAGTTGTTGCGTTATGTATTTCAGGTCACCAATCATGATCTGAAGGAGGTTGGCTGGGAAGCACGGGAGATTGCCCTTGCCAAGCTTCCTGTTCTGGAGCAGGCGGATGTTATCGGCTGGTTTGACCGTGATAAGCTGGTCTCCCAGCTTGCGGTCTATCCGTTCCAGGTCCGAATTTTCAACCAGACGTATGATATGGGTGGGCTGACCGGGGTCGGAACATATCCCGAATATGCGAATATGGGTCTGATGGACAAGTTGATGCGCCAGGCTTTGGCGGATATGAGGCAGCGCAAACAGTCAATTTCCTATCTATTCCCCTACTCTGTCCCCTACTATCGGCGTAAAGGCTGGGAGATTATCTCAGATAAAATGACGTTTGAGGTCAATGACTTCCAGCTTCCGAAAATTAAAGCGGTGCTTGGGGAAGTCGAGCGCGTAGATATTCAGCACAAAGATATCCGGGTTGTTTATGAACGATTTGCTTACGCGAATCATGCGGCGATGATCCGCAACGAGCTGGCCTGGGGCGAATATTGGCGCTGGGATGTTGAGGATCTGACAGCAGCGATCTATTACGACAGCGACAGAAAGCCGAAGGGCTATTTGTTGTACTGGATATCCAATGAGGTCTTTCATATCAAGGAATTGGTATTTGTCGATGAGGAAGCACGGAGCGGACTGTGGAATTTCATCAGCGCACATTTTTCCATGGTGTCCAAGGTAATCGGCAATACCTACACGCATGAGCCGCTCGCCTTTTTACTCGAGGATGCGGATATTAAGGAGACAATCTCGCCTTATTTTATGGCGCGGATCGTTGATGTCGAGCAATTTATTTCCCAATACCCGTTCAAACCGCATACAGAGCCGCGCATATGGACATTCACTTTGGATGATCCGCTGCTGGAATGGAATCAGGGTATCTTTACCGTACATGTCTCTACGGAAGGCAAAGCCACGCTTACCCGCGGCGGAGACCGGGATGCAACCCGGCTTGATATCCGCACCTTGACCACGATGCTGTTCAGCTACAAGCGGCCGGATTATCTCCACAGGATCGGGCGTCTTGTGTGCAGTCTGGAAACCGTAGAACAGCTTGAAGATATGATTGATCAGGAGACGCCTTATTTTTCGGATTATTTTTGAGGTTCACAATCAAAACCAGTGCGTGATTTGTAGCGCGGGGAACACTGCGTGGCAGAGGATTTTTCCGCTATCTATTCCGTGGCGCATTCCCGGATTGGAGAAGCTTCGACTGTAAGCTGGCACTGGTACTTCCGGTGTCAGCTTGTTTAATTTGTGTCTATACGAATTCGGGACATGAATGATGTGTGCGTGAAGGGTTTATTTGAATACCTCTCACTTTATAAGTAAATCCGGCAGATCATCCTCTTCAAAGAACGCTGCATCGTTTGTTTCCAAGCCGCCTTGGGCCTCCCCTCCAATAATCGCACAAGCAATAAATAGCTTGTAGACATGATACGGTTCAGGAGGGTGATGATGAAATTTTTTGTCCATTCCAGCCATTCATAATTCATACCTATCCCTCCGAATGCTTTATTAGCCTAAGGCCTCAACTTGCTTTTCTCAATCTTGGTGAATGAGCCATTGGCAGAGCCGAGATATAAATATCGCTCGTCCTCATTCACCAGGCCGCCGCGAGTATACGAGGCCATCATATCCGGGTATTCGAGCAGAATATCGCCGATCCGATAGTTGATTTTGCCCTTCTTCTTATCAATACTCAGCAGGTCTTCCCCATAGGCAAGCAGCAGAAGGTCTCCCTTTGCAAAAAATAGAGCTGGCGGGTCGTATATATTTCTCTTGTAGCTTGAGCCAGAGGACAGTACGCTTGCAACTTGTTTGTTCTTGATCGTCCATTTAATCTTGCCGTCGGATTTTCGCAGTGCCGCAGGCAGCTTATCCAGCACCACGTATACGTTGTCGTTGTCGACAGCTCCCCCTTCAGCCAAACCCTGGATTTCCCATAGCGTTTTGCGTTCTATTGCGTCATACAAGGACGTTGCAAACTGCTTGGCGTCCCAGAAATTTTTGGCATCCTGTGCCTTGCATATCAACCAGTATCGGTCATCAATCGCTTCGATTGAAGTGTTCTGACCTTCGCCAAAGGTATAGCGGCTGAGCACTTTTCCCGTTCTCAAATCAACATAAAGTTGTTCTAGACCTACGTAAATCCATCTTTTCACTTCATTAGGAGCTATCGGATAATTGTCAGGAGCAATGAATGCAGGTTGGTTGTAATTTTCCGGCCGCTTCTTGCCAGATAGCTTCCAGGCGACTTTACCTGTTCCCGGCTCCAACGCTTGAATAGTATGATCTTGAACAATCAGGATGTACTTGTCGTGTTTGCCGGCCGGCAACATGTGAAAGGATGCATTCATGTTTTTCTTCCACTTCGGTTTTCCGGTTGCAGCATCCCATACGGTCAGTTTGCCGCCGTTTCGCTCTAGAATCTCCGTGTAAATGGCAATGACGCCTGCGGTACCTGTCAACCAGGTATATCCTTCTTGTTCTTCTTGATGCAGTTTCTTTTCCCAGATTGCCTTTCCGTCCGCCACTCGTATTCGCCGAATGTACGGCTCGAATTCCTTCGTCTTCGGATCGGGCTTATTGTAGAGCACTGTCAGTTGTTTGCCGTCGCGATCCAGCGTAGTGCTAGCGCCTGAATAGCCTAGATCAAGCTGCCACAGCTTCTTGCCAGTCGTACGGCTGACGGCGTATAAATTGGAATCATAATGGCCCCCGCTGTACCCCCCGTCATCTCCATACAAAATTAGTACATCTCCTGCAGCTTCATGCAAATAGTTGAAGGATAGCGTTCCCTCAGCACGCCAAACCGCCTTGATGGATTGCGAATCTGCAACGGGGATGAGTCCGGGCTTGTACGCGTAATCAGGATTGGAAAGCTTCCAATTGAACCGCTCCAATTTGCCTTCTTTGGAAAAGATAATAATAAGCTGTCCGTCTTCCCGCTCATAACGCCAGTTGTCGCCAAGGCGCATTGGCTCCCCGGTCATATTCAAATTTCCTGAAGTTTCTACCCGGTTGGGTTTGCCTAGTATGCCCCGGATTTGTTCGCTCTGGGTTCCAGGCCGCAAAATGACTTCGGTAATGTCGTAAACCGTTTGGGTTGCAATAGGATTTGTTCTTTGCAAAATTCCTCCTTGAACCGCTGACTCACTTTCAATATTCGATTTGTTCACCCAAAGCAGTAGCGGTCGGTTAGGAAAGCGGAATTCCGAATTATAACCGGAAATGATATCTACAGTCGACGGCGGGATAATAATGCCGTACCAGTCCTTCCATCTCAGCAGCGTAAGATTGAGGCTGCCGGGCTCATTCGAAGTGGATTTCAGCCATTCTGCCGCCTTCCACTTCAGTTTGCTGTCCGGGAATAAGTGCAACTCGGCTCCGGCGGCGAGGTTCAGATTGACGGCCCTGTGAATGTTGACTCCTGCTTGCGCGTTCGGGTCCGCATACCACGAGGGAACCCAGACCTCGCCGTAATAGCTGTCGACCTTCAGCCATTCTTCTTTCTTGTCCTGGAGAACATATGTCACTTCTACATCCCTGTAACCCCATATCTGGGCATTCCCCGATTTATTCTCCGTCAACGGTTCTTTGAACAGAGGGGAGAATGGTCCCAGAACTACATGTTCCACAGTCTCGTTAGTTGTGGCTGTTTCTCTTGCTGCTGCCACCTGAACCTCCGGTAAGCTCTCAATGGGGAGAGCATTTGTATTTGCCTCGAAGCCGCCCGGAAGAAGGGGAAAGAAAAGCGGAATTAACAAAAGAATGCCTAACATGCGGTACCGAATCCGAGACGTGTTCATAGACATCTCCATCTCCTTCACAACAATCATGTTTTAGAATTCCGATACTATTAACGGGCATTCCTAAGGATATGTTGCATATTTTGGAAGAAATTCTTGTGTCAGAACCAAAATTACTGCTTGATCTCCAGGGGAGGGAACGCTGCGGGGCACTGCCCTTCGCTGCTTTCTCCTGTTTGTCAAACACTGATTTTAAGTCCTCTACCTAAAAAACGGCCGCTCTGCTCTATGCAGAAACGACCGTTGCTTTTTATTAAATCAAGTATTCAAATATCCGCCAGAATTAGAATGCAGCTACAACCGCCACACCGTATTTCTCTTCAATAAACTTCTTCACCTCAGGTGTTGTCAGGGCTGCGTCGAGCTTCTTGATTTCTTCGCGGTTCTCATCTCCACTGCGCACCACAATGATGTTAGCATAAGGAGAGTTCGCATTTTCACGGAAAACCGCAGATTTCGGATCAATTCCGGCTTCGAGAATCAGGTTCGTATTAATAACGGCACCGTCCACATCCGGCAGCGCCCGTGGCAGAGTAGCGGAATCGGCTTCCACAAACTTCAGATTTTTCGGATTTTCCACGATATCCTTAGGTGTGGCTTCATAAGTAGTAAGTCCTTCCTTCAGCTTGATCAGACCTTGCTCCTGCAGCAGCACCAACGCGCGATATTCGTTGGAAGGGTTGTTCGGAATGCCGATTTGCGCGCCGTCTTTCAATTCATCAATAGACTTGATTTTTTGCGAGTAAAAGCCGATCGGCTCGACATGAACCTTCGTCGTTACTGCAAAGTCATAGCCTTTTTCTGTCTTGACAGAATCAAGGTAAGGCACATGCTGGAAGTAATTCGCATCAATCTGCTTTTCATGCAGCGACGGGTTCAGTTGGCCTTCATCGTCAAAGACGACGATATCCAGATCGACACCCTGCTCCGCAAGCTTTGGCTTGACGAAGTTCAAAATTTCCGCATGTGGAACGGCAGCTGCGCCAATCTTGAGTGTTAATTTTTTTGCGGGTTCCTCCGTTTTTGCATTTGTAGCGCCGGTATCAGCTTCCTTTTGCGCAGGCTTGTTGTTTGTCGTGCTGCCTGTGTTGGAACTGGAACCGCAAGCCGTTATTGCCAATGTAAACACAAGTATAAGTGCAGCTAAGATATAGGTTTGTTTCTTTTTCATGGTAAATCCCTGCTTTCTGCTCATTTATAAGATTTTAAATTTGTATACGATGCTCATAATGAATACATGTTGCTAGTCCAGCTTGTAGCGTTTGCGTTCGATACGCTTGGCTGCATAGTCGCCTGACCACTGGATCGTCTGCACAAGCAGGATAATAATGAGGACGGTGGCAAATAAAATGTCCTCCCGGAACCGCTGGTACCCAAAACGGATTGCCAGACTTCCAAGTCCCCCCGCTCCAATAGCTCCAGCAACAGCTGTAAACTCTGTAATTGCGATGACGGCAATCGTCAGTCCGCGTACAAGCGCAGGGAGCGCCTCGGGAATAAGCACTCGGAAGATGATGACAAAAGGAGAAGCCCCGATAGCTTTGGCCGCTTCAATTTTTCCCGAATGGACTTCCTTCAATGAATTTTCAATAATACGCGCCAGAAACGGCGCTGCACCAATGGACAGCGATACTATAGCTGCTGTTGGTCCAAGCGAGGTCCCGACAATGAGTCTGGATAGCGGGAGCAACAGAACGATCAGAATGATGAAGGGTAGCGAGCGCACCGTATTAATGAAAGTACCGGTAATTTTATGCACAAGCGGAGCTGGCAAAATACCGCCCTTTTCCGTTATGACGACCGTAATGCCCAAGGCCAAGCCGAGCAAAATTGCGAAGATTGACGACCATGCCACCATATAGAGGGTCTGCCCAAGTCCTACGAGCAGCAATTCAAACAAATCTTCTTTCATATGCCCGCACCCAGCCCTTCCACAGCATACCTTCTGTGCTTGTAAAGGTTCACAATGTTGATAAAGCGCTGAGCCGTCTGGCTTTCCGGGTTGAAGAACAATTTGTCGACCGTGCCTGTCTCCACAATTTTCCCTTTCTCAATGACAGCCATCTGATTGCAAATATGCTGGAGCACATCAAGCTCATGGGTGATGAGCAAAATGGTTAATCCGAGCTGGCGATTAATGTCCTTAAGCAACTCCAAAATGGAATATGTCGTCTCCGGGTCCAGCGCCGAAGTCGCTTCATCGCTAAGCAGCACAGCCGGATCATTGGCAAGGGCTCGCGCGATGCCGACCCGCTGCTTTTGCCCGCCGCTTAACTGCGACGGATAGTTGTTCTCCTTGTCGGATAGCTGAACCAGATTCAGAATTTCTCTGACCCGATTGCGAATCTGGGCCTTGTCATGTCCAGCGACCTCCATCGGAAATGCAACATTCTGGTAAACGGTTTTGGAGTCCAGCAGATTGAATTGTTGAAAGATCATGCCGATCTTCTGTCTCGCTTTGCGAAGCGCTTTGCCCTGCAGAGCGGTAATATCCTCGTCTCCGATAAGTATGCGCCCGGTGTCAGGCTCCTCAAGCCGATTCAGACAGCGAATCAGCGTAGATTTTCCTGCGCCGCTAAAACCGATAATGCCGAAGATGTCTCCTTTGCTTACGTTCAACTGAATGTCATCCAGCACCTTGATATGGCCCTGAACGGTTTTGTAGCTCTTGCTAAGTCCCTCTACGGCAATCAATGCTTTAACCTCCCTCCTGTCTGCAGTTTCTGCCATTCTTTCTTTTCATGGACACCCTTATCTTTCATCATACAAATACAAAAAGGAGACACCGACCCTATAAGTAGTCAGCATCTCCGGTTTGCCGGTCAATAGCTGTGTTCATAAATTTAATTATTCCTATTGATTTAGTATGACTTATTTTCATAGTATAGAAGTATTACCTCCAAACGTCAATAGATATCGGATAAAATCCCATTAAAAGTTTAAAATTCCTAAGTATATATAAAGTGCTAAATTAATGTCCGATCATGCATATCGTATGTATAGAATATTAAATTGGAGGAATAAATGATGGCCCAAGAGAGCTTTCAGCGCAACATGGATCGGCTACACTAAGTTGGACAGAAAAATAAGGGCGCGTTTTCCCGGCTACCGCCATCTTAAAGCACCTACAGTAATAGGCCAGCCAGAAATTTCTGGTTGACCTAATAATACGAAATAAGGGCTTGTAGAATAAATGTATCCTGTTTAAGGAGCGGAACTCTACCTATTTAGCAATCCAGATCTTATCCCATCGTTATGCAATTCTGTTGAAAAAGTTTTAGGGTCTTCTTGACTAGATATCCAAGCAGTTTGAACAGTTGTTCCCGATGGAAAACCTACACCAGATTTTACTGAATCACTTAGTTGATTATAATACTGCCTCTTATTTCCCCCGCCCGGGTACAAAACCTCAGCAGGAAATGCCACGAATCCCTTAGAATCTTCCATACATTTAGCCTCCTTAAGTGATGAAGTTATTTTCAATCGTTTCCCCTTCTCTTCCATTGTCTTCAAAAGAAACAAAGTGTTGTATCGAGGGTTCCTTACACTATTATTCTATGTAATTTATCCAATTGTGACTCTATTCGTTACCTAGTTTTGAAATAAATGATCTAGGAACCTATCCGCGCAGATTTCAGTTGTCTGTTTGCTTTTCGCGTCGTGTTTTTCGTACCCTGGATTGTCAACACAAAACTGAACAACAATTATGAGGGCACTTTTCTAGCTTGTACGGGGGTAAGATAGCCGAGAGTACCGT
>NZ_JAELUP010000037.1 GCF_016424485.1 Paenibacillus roseus | reverse complement strand
TGTCTCAGCGGCGACTTTTATAATATATCACAGTTGCCCATGTCTTGGCAAGTACTTTTTTTCAACTCTTTTCAAAGCTTCCTATAGTAGTTTCCTCTATCATAATGAACAAAAAACTGTGATGCATGATCCCCGCCTTGAAAGCGGCAAGGAATAATATATCACAGTTTCAATCTGAGAGTCAAGCAGAAATATAAATCTTATAGTTTAACAATTTCTTTGATATACAGCTGTCTCTCTGTGGTCAAATTAACGATCGTTCCGTTAACCGATACCCATGGCCTTGTCAGATGATTACGATCCGAGAATACGATCTCACCTACCCGGTCATCATTAAGCCGCACTACAGTCCCGTTATGGAAACGCGTCACCTTCTCTATGAAAATGCGTACCAAGGCAGGGTCCAATTTACCAAACGATTCCTTCTGAATTTCCTCCAGCACTAAATACGGGGACATAGGTATACGGTAAGCGCGCTTCAAGGTCATCGCATGGAAAGTATCGGCAATGGCTACAATCTTGGCATACGGGTGAATCTGATCCCCTCCCATGCCCAACGGATAGCCGCTGCCGTCTACCCGCTCATGATGCTGCAGAGAAGCAAGCTTAACCCCTTCGTTAATAGCCGGCACGGGCTTCAGAAGCTGGTAGCCGAGCACAGTATGCTGTCTAATCTCCTCAAGCTCGGAAGCCGTTAGAGTCCCTGGCTTGATCAGCAACTCACGATCCACCTTCAGATTTCCGATATCATGGAACAGTCCTGAGAGCGCTGCAGGTATCCAGTCCCGTTGCTTGAACCCGCCCCACCGGGCCAGCAAATAGGAGGTTAGAGCGGAGAGCACGCTGTTATGAAACATATAATCATAGGTGTCGGTCACGTCAGGGATAAATGTCAGTACACTGTACTCATCAATATGACCAATCAGCAGTTCAAGCTGCTTCCTAATTTCAAGGATTGGAAACACTTGGCCCGGGGAATATTGACGATGCACCTTTTTCAAAAGATTCACCGTATTAAAATATTCCTGTTCAAAGGCCGTTGCCGGGGCAGCAGGCTCGGATGCATGCTCCTCTTTGGCGGATGAAGCAGGTGGAGCAGACTGATGCTCCTCAGATCCTTCTTTTGTTTCAACAACCACCGATTGAACCATAAATGCCTGAAGGATCTCGATTTCTCTTGACATAAGGACTTTCCCTTTATAAAACAGTGTACCACCAAGCTTGGTTTGGACATCCCGAGTCAGCTTGTCGCCTGCTTTAACCTGGTTGAGCAAGACCGTTGGCATGCAATGTTTCCTCCCTGCACGATTCATTATGTGCGTATATATGAAAGTATACCTACAACCCCATGCTTATCTTGTGCTGCCTCCAGCTAGCGCTAGTAATGGGAAACACCGCCCCTTATTCCCCGGACGGTGTTTCATTGCTATTCTCTTCTGATTCCAACTCAGCGCTTTCACTGACTTCCGACTCTTCATTGCGGTCTACACGTGAAACGGTAGCCACAGCATCTTCATCGCGGATATTAATCAGCTTGACACCTTGCGTATTTCGACCCATGGTCGAAATACCCGCCATGCTTGTACGAATAAGCGTTCCCGATGAGGTCATGATCATCAGATCTTCCTCGTTATTCACGACCTTCAATCCGACAATCGGACCATTGCGATCGGTTACGTTCAAGGTTTTGATCCCTTTGCCGCCGCGAGTCTGGCTGCGGTATTCGAGAATCGGAGTACGCTTGCCGTAGCCCTTGGAGGTTACGATCAATACATCATTCTCCGGTGATACCACATCCATATCGATTACGATGTCGCCCTCATCCAATTGGATTCCTTTCACCCCGGTAGCCGATCTGCCCATTGGGCGAACATCGGATTCCGAATAGCGAATGGACATTCCTTGTGCCGTACCCATAATAATTTCCTGCTTGCCGTCCGTCAGCTTCACGCTGATCAGATCGTCATCCTCACGTAAAGAAATGGCAATCAGGCCGACCTTACGGATATTTGAGTAATCCTCAAGCGGCGTCTTCTTGACAATCCCCTGCCGGGTAGCAAAGAAGAGGTACTGATCGTCTTCAAACGACTGTACGGGAATAACCGCATTAATGGTCTCCCCCTGCTCAATCTGAATCAGATTAATGATTGGCGTTCCGCGAGCAGTCCGGCTCAAATCCGGAATCTCGTACGCCTTCAGCCGATATACCTTCCCTTTATTGGTGAAGAAGAGCAGGAATTGGTGGGTGTTGGAGACAAAGAGATGCTCGACAAAATCATCATCCTTCGTGTCCATACCAACTACCCCGCGGCCGCCGCGTTTCTGGCTGCGGTACGTCGTTACCGGCAAGCGCTTGATGTAGCCGCTATGCGTGATGGAGATAATAACATCCTCTTGAGGAATGAGGTCCTCATCGAGAATTTCATTCTCCCCGGCCGCAATCTCGGTACGGCGCTCATCACCAAAGCGCTCTTTCACTTCATTCAGCTCATCGCTGATAATTTGCAATACAAGACGCTCATCAGCCAGAATCGCTTCATACTCTGCAATCTTGCGGAGCAGCTCCGCATACTCGGCTTCAATCTTGTCACGCTCGAGTCCTGTCAGACGCTGCAAACGCATGTCAAGAATGGCTTGGGCCTGCTCGGAGCTAAGGGCAAAGCGCTCAATGAGTCCTTCACGCGCTTCATCCGCCGTCTGCGAGGCACGAATCAAGGCAATAACTTCATCCAGATGATCCAGCGCAATACGCAAGCCTTCCAGAATATGCGCCCGGGCACGAGCCTTCCTGAGCTCGAATTCCGTACGTCTGCGAATAACCTCGATCTGATGCTGCAAGTAGTGATATAGAGCATCCTTCAGGTTGAGTATCTTCGGCTCACCATTTACCAAAGCAATCATATTGATACCGAAATTGGACTGCATCTGCGTATGCTTGAACAGGTTGTTCAACACGATATTCGGATTGACATCGCGTCTGAGTTCGATAACAACCCGCATTCCTGTACGATCTGACTCATCGCGAAGATCGGTGATGCCATCAATCTTCTTCTCTCTGACGAGTTCCGCAATCTTTTCTACCAGTCTTGCCTTGTTCACCTGGTATGGAAGCTCCGTCACGATAATCCGGGCCTTGCCGCCGTTCTCTTCGATATTAGTCCTGGAACGCATCGTCACCGAGCCGCGTCCAGTCATGTATGCCTGGCGAATGCCTTCCCGTCCCATAACAATTCCAGCCGTCGGGAAGTCCGGGCCTTGAATATATTCCATCAGCTCAATCGCCGTAATATCCGGATTGTCGATAAGCGCCTGTGTACCGTCAATAATCTCCACAAGATTGTGGGGAGGAATATTGGTAGCCATCCCGACTGCAATACCGGATATGCCGTTCACAAGCAAATTCGGATATCTGGCAGGCAATACGACAGGCTCTTGCTCTTCCCCGTCGTAGTTAGGGACAAAGTCAATTGTGTCCTTATTGATGTCCCGCAGCATCTCCATGGCAATCTTGGATAAGCGCGCCTCGGTATAACGCATCGCTGCAGCCATATCGCCATCTACCGAACCAAAGTTTCCGTGCCCGTCTACCAACATGTAACGCAGCGAGAAATCCTGCGCCATCCGAACCATAGATTCATAAACAGCGGAATCACCGTGGGGGTGATATTTACCGATGACTTCGCCTACGATTCTGGCGGATTTCTTGTATGGCTTGTCCGGGGACATCCCCAACTCCGACATCGCATACAGAATGCGGCGGTGAACCGGCTTAAGCCCGTCTCTTACGTCGGGCAGCGCGCGGCTGACGATAATGCTCATGGCATAATCCATGAACGATTCTCGCATCTCGACGCCTATATCACGGTCTCGTGTCTGGGAACTTTGCTCTTCCGCCATGCTTTACCTCCTGACATATCTAAAAACTGCACTATTGTTATTATATTACTTTCACAAACCCAGCACAATTAAACCTTTCGCCTTGCTAGGCAACTGCCGTTACCCACATTGGTCCAGGCTTCATACTATAAAATCAGGGTATAAGACCCTTTCAAAGGCCCGCTGTAATCCGCTTGTCAAGCAAGCAGCTTGCCAAATTTCATTATATCATTCATTCACCTCCCTGTGTGTAAAAATCGTTGAACTTATTTTCATTTGGCGAAAGGTGGAAGGAAGAAATTGACCATCCAGCGCATTACAAGCAAATGGGATAAAACGAAAGTTCTCTTGCGCAATACCGCTTTTCATCGCTTAATACCCGAGACCGCCAAGCTAAGCAAAGCTAGCCTGGGCGAAATGCTGGGCCGCTACGGCATGGTCTATGTGAAGCCTAACAGGGGAACCTTCGGCAACGGCGTTATTCGGGTGGAAAAAGTAAAAAGAGGCTTTAAATACCAAACTGGAACAAAGATCCGCGTCTTCGCTAATCTCGATTCGCTTTACTCCCATGTGAAGAGAACAACCGGGCGCCGCCTCTTTTTGGTTCAAAAGGGCATTCAACTGCTGAAACATGCGAATCGCCGCTTTGACTTTCGGGTTATGGTGCAGCTAAGTCCCAAGGGTAAATGGGAAACCACCGGTATTATCGGCCGACTGGCGTACCCGAAAAAGATCGTCACCAATTATCATAGCGGTGGCACTCCGCTTCCGTTCGAGAAATTAATGTCCACCCATATGAATGGGTCCCAACAGCAAAATTATATGAGCATGCTCCGCAAAATGGGGATTCAGGTAGCGCAGCATATGCAAAGCACCTATCCGAGGATCAAGGAAATCGGGATTGATGTTGCAGTGGATTCGAAGCTGAATCCGTGGATTTTGGAGGTCAATACGAAGCCGGACCCTTATATATTCCGAAAGCTGAAGGACCGGAGCGTCTTTCAGAAAGTGTATCGGTATGCGGTGGCTTACGGCCGTCTCAAGGGCAAGAGAACTTAGTTGCTTATAAAATTTTAGTTCAAAAAAAGCAGCCCTCCCACTCCCGGGAAAGGCTGCTTCTGCTTATTGGCTTTAGATATCCAAATTTTTAACGGTCTTCGCGTACGTCTGAATGAAATCACGGCGCGGTTCAACATTATCGCCCATAAGCGTGTCAAACACAACATCGGCTTCAATCGCGTCTTCGATTGTCACCTGAAGCATCGTACGGCTCTCAGGGTCCATCGTCGTCTCCCACAATTGGGACGCGTTCATCTCACCCAAACCTTTGTAGCGCTGAACGTTAATTTTTGCGCCTTCGCCGAATTCCGAGATAATCTCATCACGCTCGCGCTCGGATTGCGCATAGCGTACGACTTTGTTGCGCTCAATCTTGAACAGCGGCGGCTGTGCAATATAGATAAAGCCAGCCTCTATAATTTTCCGCATGTAGCGGTAGAAGAAGGTAAGCAACAGCGTCCGGATATGGGCGCCGTCAACATCGGCATCGGTCATAATGATGATCTTGTGGTATCTGGCTTTAGCGATATCAAAGTCGTCGCCGATTCCCGTACCAAGCGCCGTAATAATAGCCCGAATCTCCATATTGCCCAAAATCCGGTCCAGACGCGCCTTCTCTACGTTCAAAATTTTACC
Source organism: Paenibacillus roseus (assembly GCF_016424485.1). Lineage (GTDB taxonomy): Bacteria > Bacillota > Bacilli > Paenibacillales > Paenibacillaceae > Paenibacillus_D > Paenibacillus_D roseus. The sequence goes on along the minus strand of NZ_JAELUP010000037.1, from coordinate 80,507 downwards.
GCGAAGCGGCAAAATCGCCTGGAAATGGCGGTCGCGGCCCTGTTTGGCCGATCCGCCGGCGGAGTCGCCCTCAACGATATAAACCTCACTGATGGACGCATCCTTGGAAGAACAGTCCGCTAATTTCCCAGGCAATGAACTGACCTCAAGCGCACTCTTGCGGCGGGTCAGCTCGCGCGCCTTGCGTGCTGCTTCACGCGCGCGGGCAGCCTGCAGGCCTTTCTCCAGAATCTTCTTGGACACAGCAGGATTCTCATCCAGGAATTCCTGGAGCTTCTCTGCGAAGAACGATTCCACGATTCCGCGGACCTCGCTGTTGCTTAGCTTTGTCTTCGTCTGCCCTTCGAATTGCGGCTCGGGGATTTTCACAGAAATAATCGCCGTTAATCCCTCTCGCACATCATCACCGGATAGATTGGAGTTGCTGTCCTTGATCGTCCCGGTCTTACGGGCATAATCATTGATAATTCGCGTCAAAGCGCTCTTGAAGCCGGATTCATGCGTACCGCCCTCATGCGTATTGATGTTGTTGGCAAAGGAATAAATATTCTCCGTGTAGCTATCGTTATATTGCAGCGCAATCTCAACCTGAATATGATCCTTGGCGCCCTCCACATAGATCGGCTGCTCATGCAGCGCTTCGCGGTTGCGGTTCAGGTAGGAGACAAACTCAATAATTCCGCCGTCATATCGAAACGTATTGTTGGCCCCTGTCCGCTCATCCAGCAAAGAAATCTCTATGCCTTTGTTCAAAAACGACAGTTCTCGAATACGGGATTGAAGCGTCTCATATTCATAAATCGTTGTATCCGTAAAAATCTCCGGGTCAGGCTTGAATCGGGTAGTGGTCCCAGTCTCTGTCGTCTCGCCGACCACCTTGATATCATACTGAGGCGTTCCCCGCTTATATTCCTGCTGATGGATTTTGCCATCACGCTTAACTTGCACCGTAACATGCTCGGACAACGCATTCACGACCGATACCCCTACACCGTGAAGACCGCCCGATACTTTATAGCCCTCGCCTCCGAATTTACCACCGGCATGGAGGACCGTCATAACGACCTCAAGCGTGGACTTCTTCAGCTTCGCGTTCTCGCCGACAGGAATTCCGCGCCCGTTGTCAATAACCGTAATGCTGTTATCCTCATGGATAATGACCTGTATCCGCGTACAATAACCGGCCAGCGCCTCATCAATGCTGTTGTCCACAACTTCCCACACGAGATGGTGCAGACCTTTGCCGCTGGTAGAGCCGATGTACATCCCAGGCCTTTTGCGAACGGCCTCCAATCCTTCAAGAACCTGTATCTGATTCTCATCATACGTATGCTGATTTAAAGACATACCTCTTTCACTGCTCCTCTCAACTGCTTGCTACTGATTGCTGCGAAGTTCTAGGCATTAGTTTGCCGCAAAGCTATGGGCCCGTTTTTTCAAAGTGGAGGATGAAATCGGAGAATAATATACCTTTTGCTTCGTAATCACAATGGATTTGGATTCTTCTTCGCCAATGACTTCGACATCCTTGCGCTTCATTGCGCCGGCTACGAACTGCTTGGACAGCTTGGATGACTGCTCGATAGAAATATCAAATATGGCCACCAGCTCCATGGCCCGAATAATCTTCTCTCCGCCTAAATGGATATACATCACCGTTCACCCCTTTGGTATGAAAATACAGAGAAAGTATCACATACCAGCCTGTATTCCATTTGAAAAACGCTGCTTACTCCGTCATCGACGGTCGTCCTGCGCTTGCAACCTGTCCTTTGCTCACCTGATAGACACGCGCATCCTTAAGCTTGCTTAAATTGACGCTCTCAAGTCCAGTTGTCGTGATGAAGGTCTGGACCTTCGTCTGGAACGTCTCGATCAGCTGAGTCTGCCGATTCTGATCAAGCTCCGACAGCACATCATCCAAAAGCAGCAAGGGATACTCCCCGATTTCCTCATGTATCAGCTCAATTTCAGCTAATTTAAGCGACAGCGCCGTTGTGCGCTGCTGCCCCTGAGAGCCGTATACTTGCGCTTCTTTCCCGTTTATATAAAAGGTCAAATCGTCCCTATGCGGTCCGATTAAGGTTACACCTCTGCGCAGCTCCTGATCTTTCACCTGTGTTAACTTTATCATAAATTGCTCGAATAAAACAGATTGATCTTGTTCCAGATCGATATCCAGAGAGGGACGATACTTGATGTCCAGTTCCTCTTTGCCAGCGGTAATCCCGCTATGAATGCTCTTGGCCCAGCGCAACAGTTTATGAATAAAGCTTTGCCTTTTTTTAATAATTTTAACACCAAATTCTGCTAGTTGCATATTCCACACGTCCAGCAGCGGCTGCTGGGCTGATCCGGGCCCTGAAGACTTCAAGTAATTATTGCGCTGCGCCAGCACCTTGCCGTATTGCTGAAGCGTATGCAAATAGCCGGGCTGTACCTGGCCGATCTCCATATCGAGAAACCGCCTGCGGATGCCCGGCGCGCCTTTGACGATCTCCAGATCCTCCGGAGCGAACATGACTACATTCAGCGATCCGATAAAAGCGCTCAGCTTGCGCTGCTCCAGTCCATTGACCTTGGCCTTCTTGCCTTGACTGGAAAACGAGAGGTCAAGCTTGACCGTCCCGTACTTCTTCTCGACCTCGCCATGAATATGGGCATGAGCGCCCTCCCAGCCGATCAGTTCCTTATCCTTGTTGGTCCGGTGAGACTTGGTCAGCGCCAGCACAAACACAGCCTCCAGCAAATTAGTTTTGCCCTGGGCGTTCTCTCCTACAAACAAGTTGACTTGACTGTCCGTATTCAATTCAATCCGCTCATAGTTCCGGTAATTTTGCAATGTGATTTGTTTTAAAAACAATGTGGGAACCCTCCTGCGAGAAAGTTGCGTCTGAGTTAACGCTCGGCAACGATAAAAAAACCGTGCCCCTCCACCTCGAGGCGGTCTCCCTTATAGAGCTTGCGGCCGCGGCGGTTATCAGGCTCCCCGTTGATATGAACCTTTGTTTCCATCAGAAAAAATTTCGCCTGTCCGCCTGAATCGATGCAATCGGCCAGCTTCAGAAATTGCCCCAGCGTAATGTACTCCGTAGAAATTTTCACCTCAGTCATAGCTTGTATCCTTCCTTAGCCCGTTGTCCGGTACGGCAAAATGATATGCAGGCTGTGCGCATGGTCGGTCGGTCTGATAATGATCGGGCTCATAGCGCCGTTGAAGCCGATAAAAATCTTCTCGCTGTCGATAACTTTCAGGCAGTCAAGCATATATTTGGAGTTGAAAGCTACGCGGAGCGGGTCACCGTTAAATTCTGCAGCGTCCAGATGCTCGGTAACACGGCCAAGCTCGGCAGAGCTGGAAGAAATCTCAATCATGCCATTATCCAGCGTAATCAGGCGGACAATGTTTGTTTTTTCCTCGCGCGACATCAAATAAGCACGGTCGATAGCATCTGTCAGTTTTTTAGTATCCAAAACAAGTTCTGTTTTGAACACTTGCGGAATAATCTTGGAAGTATCCGGGTATATACCCTCTAGCAGCCTGGAATAAAACAGCACATGGCCAAGCTTGAACAGCACCTGATTATCCGTTACGACGATATCCACAAGAGATTGATTGTCCGGTACAACCTTCGACAGCTCAACCAGAGTCTTGCTGGAAATCACGATATTGGAAAAGCGATGACCGGAACTTGTCTCGACATGGGAGCTGCGGCTCGCCAGTCGGTGACGGTCTGTAGCAACAAATTTGAACTGCTCTTCCGCCAAATTCCATAACACGCCTGTCAAAATCGGTGTCTGTTCGCTGGTTGAGGCTGCAAAGCTGGTCTGACGAATCATTGATTTCAGCAGATCACCCGGAACGGAGAAGCTTTCATTCTCTTCAATGGACGGAAGCACGGGAAATTCCTCCGGATCAAGACCAACCATCTGGATATCGGAAGATCCGCTGCGAATTTTAGTTTGAAAGTTATCCCCGACCTCGATTTCTACTTCATCAGCGGGAAGCTTCTTCACGATTTCCACAATAAATTTGGCTGGAAGCACAACACTGCCCGGTTTGTCGACTCTCGCATTAACCTGCTTGTCTGATTCCGTCTCAATGAAGCTTTGGATGGAAATATCGGTATCGCTTGCAGTTAAGGTGATGCCATGATGCGTAACATCAATCTTGATACCGCCAAGTATCGGAATCGCCGGTCTTGAAGAGGCTGCTTTGGATACTTGCTGAATCGCATCGTTCAGTTGGTCCTTTAAAATCATTAATTTCATAATTTCACTCCTAGGGTAAAATCATATCGCCATCGCCGTGTTTTGTCCGTCAAAAGGACGGCAAAGCCGTTTATGCTTGAAAGCCTGTATATTAAGTTATTTTAACATTATTTTGTTAGTAGTCGTAGTAGGGGCGCTGGATATGTGGATAACAGGCCTAAAAGGCGATCAAGCAAGCTTATCCACATGTGTATACAATGTGTACAGGCTTGCTTGTTGTTCACGTATGATTTTTTACTTTGTCCATCAGGTTGTTCACAATCTTATATAATTCCGAATCCGTTTTAAGCTGCTGCGTTATCTTCTCATGGGCATGGATGACTGTCGTATGGTCGCGCCCGCCAAAGGCTTCTCCGATCTTCGGCAGTGAATAATCCGTCAACTCGCGTGCGATATACATCGCGATCTGCCGCGGGAATGCCACTGCTTTGGTCCGTTTGCGGGCCTTAAAATCCTCAAGCTTCAGTCCGTAAAATTCTCCGACCTTCTGCTGAATATCCTGAATTGTAATCATTTTCGGCCTGCTGGAAGGGATAATGTCCTTTAGTGCTTCAGCAGCCAGATGCGAGGAAATATCTTCGTTGATGAGTGAAGAGTAAGCAACAACGCGAATAAGTGCACCCTCAAGCTCACGGATGTTCGTATCGATCTGGTTGGCTATATAAACCATCGCTTCATTCGGAATATCCAGGTTCTCCGCCTTGGCCTTCTTGCGTAAAATCGCGATCCGGGTCTCCAGGTCCGGAGGCTGGATGTCGGTAATCAAGCCCCATTCAAAACGGGAGCGAAGCCGCTCTTCCAATGTCGGAATCTCCTTGGGAGGCCGGTCACTGGAAATAATAATTTGCTTTCGTTCTTCATGAAGGGCGTTAAAGGTATGGAAAAATTCCTCTTGGGTCTGTTCTTTACCGGCCAGGAACTGAATATCATCAATAAGAAGAATGTCGATATTCCTGTATTTCATGCGGAAACTCTCTCCGCGGTTGTCCCGAATGGCATTAATGAATTCATTTGTGAACTTCTCGGAGGATATATAAAGGACCCGGGTGCTCGGGTTATGCTCCAAAATATAATGGCCGATTGCATGCATCAAATGTGTTTTGCCGAGTCCAACGCCCCCATATAAAAATAGCGGGTTATAGGCTTTGGCCGGTGATTCCGCTACAGCCAGCGAGGCTGCATGCGCAAACCGGTTGTTCGCACCGATAACGAAGGTGTCAAAGGTGTACTTGGGATTCAGCATATGAGAGAAGGTTTCCTCTTGGACAACCGTTGCCGCTGGAGCGATTGACGGGTAAGGCGCTGCGGGTTCCGGGGGTTTATTCTCTTCAATTGCAAATTTAATGTCGATTTGTCTACCCAAATATTCAAATAGAGTGGTGCGGACCAGCTTGGTATACTTGCTTTCGAGCCATTCGGCTGCGAAGGTTGTTGGCGCTGTAATTACGAGCAGGTCTTCTTTCAGAAAAGAAGCTTTGGTCGCCTTGAACCAGGTATCATAGCTGGGCTTGCTCAATTTGGTTTGGATAATAGACAACACTTGTTGCCATATTTCTTGGGTATGGCTATCCACAGACTGTCACTCCTTATCCAAGTGTTTCCGACTCCAGTTTGGCGGCGCCAATGTCGAGGAAGTGTCGAAAAAACAGAAAAAACGTAGAAAATATCCACAATATTAAGAATGCTGTATGAATAGTTATCAAAGGAAGATGAAAATTGTTCACAATATTATCCACAGGCTGTTAATAACTTATGTTCACCCTTTCAGTCATCCACACAGAAAACAAATCTATCATAGCAAAATAAGCCCTTGATTTCAATGAATTACGCGATTTTATCCACATATTCAATAGGTTGTGTATAAATGTTATGTACAACACTAGATATTGTTTATATCTTGTGCAAATTTGACAGAAAACCGTGAATGCAAGAAAAAAATGTCCACATGTTACTAATTTTTCGCCTGCTTTTTCGGTTGTGGACATTTTTCGTGACTTTTTACAATTATCCACAACAAAAATCGCTCTTGCTTGGGCACAGCTCCAATTGACAGTTCCCAGGCGGGGACACAGTTGACTTTTGCACATTGGCGTGGTTTAATTAAAAAAGGCGTTTTTTCAGGGTACGGGGTAAGTATGCTTGTTATGACGGGTGTGCAAACTTCATATCACGTGAAGCGTTGCTTTCGTCTTTCTTGAGAGACGGGGCCGTTTACGCTTGAGAGTTCAAGGGATTGTAAAGCATAGATGGACATGTCCGAACGATTCCTTTGTAAGGAGGTGCGAAGAGATGAGACCGACTTTTAGACCAAATGTAAGCAAACGTAAAAAAGTGCATGGCTTCCGCAAGCGGATGAGCACGAAGAACGGACGCAAAGTGTTGAGTGCACGCCGCCAGAAGGGCAGAAAAGTATTGAGTGCATAATTGGATGAAGACCACAATAGGGTGGTCTTTTTTTCAAAATAAAAGGCAATAATGAGGTTTGAGTCGTTGGTTTTGCTGTCCAAATCGGGTTGCAGCCTTGCGCTTAACCTTAGTTCATGTAGAAGTCAGGAAGGGCTGGTGTTGAAAGCCCGTGCATAGAAAGCTTCGTCTGCGAAAGAGGCAGGATTTCAACCGTATTTACAGAGGAGGAAGATCGTTCGCGAACAGCCAGCTCGTCATTTACTGGTCCCGCAAGCCTGAGGTGGAACACTTCCGAATGGGAGTATCCGTCAGCAAAAAGCTAGGCAATGCGGTCGTACGGAACCGGATGCGCAGGGTGTTGAAGGAGATTGTGAGACATAACAAGGACAACATTGTTTCTCAGATTGATTTCATCCTGATTGCACGGATGCCGTCGGTGTCGATGACGTCAAAAGAGCTTGAAAAAAGCGTGCTGCATCTTCTCCGAAAAGCAAAATTACTTCAAGCCCAGCCCAAGCCGGCCACTGTGAAAAACTAGGCAGCTTCAAGGGGGACGGGCTGTTTCTTTGTTTAGGATAATATGGTATAGTTTATCTTGGAATACGAGTAATCGGTGCGTGTTCCCAAGTGATAGACAAGCCCTTGCAGCCTACAGTTGCAGGTGTTTTATAGCTTAGATGTGTTGCTCTTTAGAGAGGAGTTTTGATGTTGTCCCGATTGACAAAGAAGAAATGGTTAGTTGTACTCGCATTGGGCATGCTGATGGTTCTGCTTTCGGGCTGTGTTCCTCTGGATCACACGACTTCGACAGAAGATATGCTAAAGGGCAACTTTTGGGAGCGTAACGTAGTTTACTACTTTGCCACCATGCTTGACAGCTTTGCCAACTGGTTTGGCGGCTCCTATGGATTATCCATTCTGCTCCTTACCATTATCGTCAGAACGGCGATTCTGCCATTGACGTTGAAGCAGTACCGCAGTTCCAAAGCAATGCAAGCGTTGCAGCCTGAGATGAAGAAGATCAAGGAAAAGTATAAGGACAACCCGCAAAAGCAGCAGGAAGAGACGATGAAGCTGTTCCAGCAGCATCAGGTTAATCCGCTGGCCGGCTGTCTTCCTTTATTGATCCAGATGCCAATCTTCATCGCGCTATACAACGCGATTTACATGAATCCGGATATCCGGAGTCATACATTCCTGTGGTTGGAGCTTGGCGCGAAAGACCCGTATTACGTATTGCCGATTATCGCTGCAATTACGACATTTATCCAGTCGAAGATGATGCCGCAGCAGCCGAACAATCCGATGCAGGCGATTTTGCTTATTTTCCCTGTGCTGATTTTCGTCATGGCGCTCAACTTTCCGGCAGCGTTGCCGCTGTACTGGATTTACAGCAACATTTATACGATTGTACAAAACTACTTCCTGTATGTACGCTCCTCTGATAAGGGCAAGGAGGTTCCTGCGAAATGAAGAAAATCATTGCATCAGGAAAAACGATGAACGATGCTGTTCAAAAAGGATTAGCACAATGGCAAGTGTCAGAAGAGCGTGTTCGCATTACGGTATTGGAACATCCCACGAAAGGTTTATTCGGATTAATCGGAGCCAAGGAAGCGAAAGTGGAATTGGAACTTATTCCCGATGCTGCGGAAGAAACGGAGAAATTCTTTCAGAACGTTGCCCGGACAATGGGATTGTCGGTTACAATTGAGCGGCGACAGACCCGGGATGGCTGGGTCTATGAGCTAGCTGGCGGAGAAGATCTGGGTATGCTGATTGGACGCCGTGGCCAAACACTCGATGCATTGCAATATCTGGCTAACATTGTGGCTAATCGTTATTCCGACAGCCATCAGCGCATCGTGCTTGATGCAGAGAATTTTCGCGAACGCAGGCGCAAGACACTGGAAGAGTTAGCTGAACGCTTGGCCGCGCGGGTCATTCGGACGCACAAAGAGGTAGTGCTCGAACCGATGTCGCCGGCAGAGCGCAAGGTTATTCACGCGAAGCTGCAAAATCACAGCAAAGTGAGAACTTTCAGTAAAGGGGATGAGCCATACAGACGTGTGGTCATCTCTGTGAAATCATAGATGTTATTTTAAGGCAATGGCTCCGATGAGGCATTGCTCTTTTCAATTTTTAGGCCTTAATCAATAGTGATTCGGATAATTAGTGATTGTCGCAGCTGTAAAACGATGTAAAAATTTTTCAGCCAGCGGCAGGCGTCAAGGCTGCTATAAAGTGTTAAAATGGAATAGGTATTCAGGTAAGATTACCGATGAAGAAATATTAGTAAGTGAGCCCCAAGATAAGCAAGAGGTTGCAGGCACAAGCGAATAGTTGTTCTTACACTCCCTGTGTGCATGGAAACGCACAATGAATTAAAGGAAGCGGCAGGGGAAGGAGCGCATCTTGCGGCTTGGAACAGGGAGGATCACTGTACTTTCAAAATAGAGGTGCAAACAACAGATGATACAGGATACGATTGCCGCCATATCCACAGCTGTCGGAGAAGGCGGCATTGCAGTAATCAGGATTAGCGGACCGCAGGCGGTTGATGCCGCGCATGCAATATTCAGGTCCAGGACGGACATTCGGGCGGCAGCCTCCCATACTGTACATTACGGCAACATTGCAGACCCACGTACGGGCGAAGTAATAGAGGAAGTTCTCTTGACCGTGATGAGAGGGCCGCGCTCGTTTACGGCGGAAGATGTAGCTGAAATCAGTACGCACGGCGGATATGTTTCGGTGAAAAAGGTGCTCGACCTTGTTCTGCAACAGCAGGATGTGCGGGCCGCGGAGCCGGGAGAGTTTACGAAGCGCGCCTTCCTGAACGGGCGTATTGACCTCGCGCAGGCAGAAGCCGTAATGGATCTGATTCGCTCCAAGTCGGATCGGGCGTTCTCCATTGCCCTCAAACAGGTGGATGGCAAGTTGTCCAGGCAAATCAGGACGCTAAGAGGGGAAGTCATTGAGCTGCTGGCGCATATCGAGGTGAATATTGATTACCCCGAGCATGATGTCGAGGAGATGACAAGCAGTTATATTAGAGAGCAATGTATTAAAGTTATCAGCCAGTTGGATAGACTGTTAAAAACAGCCGATGAAGGTAAGATATTGAGAGAAGGCATAACGACTGCAATCGTTGGCCGTCCGAATGTGGGCAAGTCTTCCTTGCTGAATGCGCTCGCCCAGGATAATAAAGCGATTGTAACGGATATTCCCGGAACGACCCGAGATGTCATTGAAGAGTTCGTCACGGTTGGGGGGATTCCGCTCAAGTTGCTGGATACGGCAGGCATACGGGAAACGACGGATCTTGTTGAGCAGTTAGGTGTCGAACGATCGCGCAATGCGTTGAACGATGCCGATTTGATTCTACTAGTGTTGAATAATCACGAACGGCTGAACCAGGATGAGCTGGAGCTGATGGAGCTGTTAAAAGGCCGTCAGGTGATTGTAATTGTGAATAAGACGGATTTGGAGAACCGGTTGGAAATTGATCGGTTGGGGCAGCTTTATCGTCCGGAGGCCATTGTGAAAATGTCTGTTCTGGCAGAGCAAGGGCTGGACAGCTTGGAATCTGCCATATCTTCGCTATTCTTCAGCGGCTTGCTTGAGACGGCTGATATGACGTATGTGAGCAATGCCAGACATATTGCGTTGCTCAAGCAGTCGAAGCAGTCGTTATTTGATGCGATAGAAGCGACAAATTCGGGAATTCCAATTGATATTATACAGATTGATGTACGGAGCGCATGGGAGCAGCTTGGAGAGATTATCGGCGATTCAGCGGGAGATTCGCTGATTGATCAGATTTTTTCTCAATTCTGTCTCGGAAAATAATTAAATTTCAGTTGCTCTAGTGCGCAAGCAATAGGGGAACTAAGCAATCTGTGAAAGTGAGGGAGAGTAGAACATGAGTTATGAAGCCGGTCAATATGACGTAATCGTAATTGGGGCAGGCCATGCAGGCTGTGAAGCTGCACTGGCCGCGGCCCGGATGGGCTGTGAAACACTGCTGCTGACGATCAACTTGGACATGGTAGCTTTTATGCCTTGCAATCCATCGATTGGCGGTCCTGCAAAAGGGCATGTCGTTCGTGAAATTGATGCATTGGGCGGAGAAATGGGCCGTAATATCGATAAGACGTTTATCCAAATGCGGATGCTGAACACTGGAAAAGGGCCAGCGGTGCATGCGTTGCGCGCGCAGGCTGACAAGTTTCTTTATCAGCACACAATGAAGCAGACGATTGAAGAAACGGACAAATTAACACTTCGGCAAGGACTGGTAGAGGAACTGATTGTGGAGGATGGCGTCGTCATTGGTGTCATTACTAAGAGCCAGGCCATCTACCGTGCCAAGACTGTCGTGCTGACAACAGGCACTTATTTACGCGGCAAAATTATTATGGGTGAGCTGATGTATGACAGCGGACCAAATAATCAGCAGCCTTCCGTGAAGCTGTCGGAGAGTCTGCGCCAACTCGGTTTCCAGCTTGCGCGCTTCAAGACGGGAACGCCACCAAGAGTGCACAAGGATTCGATTGATTTTGGCCAGACGGAAATCCAGCCTGGGGATGAGAACCCGAAGTTCTTCTCTTATGAAACGCAATATTCGGAGAATGAGCAGCTTCCTTGCTGGCTGACCTATACATCAGAAGAGACGCTGCGTGTCATTAATGATAATATTCACCGTTCGCCGCTGTTCTCCGGTGCAATCGAGGGGACAGGACCGCGCTATTGTCCGTCGATTGAAGACAAGGTTGTGCGCTTTGCAGATAAGCCGAAGCATCAGATTTTCCTGGAGCCTGAGGGTAGAAATACGTCTGAATATTATGTTCAGGGTCTGTCTACAAGCATGCCAGAGGATGTTCAGCTCTCTATTCTTCGCTCAATCCCCGGGCTGGAAAAAGTAGAGATGATGCGGACCGGCTATGCAATTGAGTATGATGCGGTTGTACCGACACAGCTCTGGCCGACGCTGGAGACGAAGCTTGTGCCGGGACTTTTTACAGCGGGACAAATTAACGGAACCTCCGGCTATGAAGAAGCCGCGGGGCAGGGAATTATTGCCGGAATCAATGCTGCCTGCAAAGTACTCGGCAAAGAGCCGGTCATTGTATCGCGTTCCCAAGGTTATATTGGAGTTATGATTGATGATCTGGTAACAAAAGGGACGAATGATCCATATCGTCTTTTGACTTCTCGTGCTGAATATAGATTGCTGCTTCGTCATGATAATGCGGACTTGAGATTAACGCCGACAGGCTATGAGATTGGTCTGATTAGTGAGGAGCGGTATGTCCGTTTTTTGGCGAAAAAGCAATTGGTCGAGCGTGAAATCGAACGTTTGAAGGAGACGAAGGTCAAAGCTGACGGAGAGGCCCAGCAAATGCTCGCTAATCTTGGGTCATCGCCGCTTCAGCATTCTACAGATGCACTCTCCCTGCTTCGCCGTCCAGAGGTTGCGTACGCACACTTGGAACCATTCATTGATGTACCAGCCGAACTGACGGAAGAAATGAAGGAGCAGGTCGAGATTCAGGTCAAATATGCCGGTTATATAGAAAAGCAACTGCTTCAAGTAGAGCGCTTGGCAAAGATGGAGAAGAAACGTATCCCATCAGATATTGACTATATGGATGTCAATGGAATTGCGTCCGAAGCGAAGCAAAAACTGTCAGATATTCGGCCGTTGTCCATCGGTCAAGCCTCCAGAATTGCCGGGGTTACTCCAGCCGATATTTCGATTTTGCTTGTTTATCTGGAGCATTATAACCGTGTAGTTGCGGCACGGGGGTAAATGATGAGGATTCAATGGTTTGCAGAGATGCTCTCGGAGCGGGGGATTCAACTATCCGAACGGCAGAACGAACAATTTCATATTTATTTTAAACTGCTGGTTGAGTGGAATGAGAAGATGAACCTCACGGGCATCACAGAAGAAGAAGCTGTTTATGAAAAGCATTTTTATGATTCACTTTCTCTCACTTTTTTCAAAGATTTCAATCAGGTGAAGTCCATCGCGGATATTGGATCAGGAGCAGGGTTTCCGAGTCTTCCAATCAAGATTGCTTTTCCTCATTTGAAAGTTACGATTGTGGATTCACTTAACAAGCGAATTTTGTTTTTGAAACATGTTGTTGAACAGCTTGGATTGACGGAGGTTTCCTGTATTCATGGCAGGGCGGAGGATGTGGCCAGGCAGGCTGATCATCGTGATAAGTATGATCTGGTGACAGCCAGAGCTGTTGCCAGATTGGCTTCTTTGAACGAGCTATGCTTGCCCTTCACTAAGAAGGGCGGGTATTTTGCTTCGATGAAGGGAGCCTCCCCACAGGATGAGGTGGACGAATCGGTTAAAAGCTTGAAGGAGCTTCGTGGACAGGTGGAAGCTGTTTTCAATATGGCACTGCCATTCGAGCAGTCCGAGAGACATATTGTAATGATCAAGAAGCTGGAGCCAACTCCGAAAAAGTACCCACGAAAAGCAGGAACACCGATCAAAGAGCCGATTGTATAACAGGTATAAAATTCTTTGCGAATCAGTTGATGTTTCACGTGAAACATCAACTGATTTTTTATTTTTTGCCCAGGTTTCAAGCAGGAAAACAAGAATGACTTGGCGAAATATTAAAGTCAGTTCATAATTTATATTACAAAAGTGTAATTAGCTCCAAGGTGCCATGATGCAATGATATCAAGAATTAAGTTAGGTATATGTTTAGGATGCCGCCTTATATTCCACCTAGATGGGCTATGGAGATTTTGTTAAACTATAAGGCTTTATAAGTTTTTTTCTTGTATAATAAGTTGAACGGAAGAAACAGAGGTGGGATAGCCGGAGAAGAACCTTTCACACGCAGGTCCCGCTCGACCTTCATTCGTTCAGCTATAAGGCTTCTATTTCTGCGTGAAACGAAGTTGTGCCCGTTCATGACGGCAAAAATCGTTTTCACATGTTGGTAATGAAGAATAAATTGTTGCTCGATGCATTAATACCGGCTGCGACTTGGAGTGGACGGCTTCAAGAGATACGAACTGCTGTTTGTGTTTATTTTTGCTAATTGTCGATGGATGACTGGGCAAGTTCCAAGGTTCAGGGGAATGGCTATCACAAATAGCCGTATATTAGAAATTGGGTGGTTAACAAAAGTATGAAAGAACAATTCTCGCGTTTGTTCGGGCTCGGGGAAAAGGTTGCTCAGGATGAAGTAAAGCAGCTTCCAATTGGAGACATCGATCCTAGTCCGTACCAGCCACGAACGATTTTTGATGATGAAAGAATTGATGAGCTTCTTCAGACCATCAAAACTCATGGAGTTATTCAGCCAATCGTCGTCCGGATGAGAAACCAAAGGTACGAAATCATTGCGGGGGAGCGTAGGTTTCGTGCTGTCAAAAAGCTGGGCTTGGAAACAATTCCTGGTATTGTTCGTGATTTCAATGATTCCCAAGCGGCATCTATTGCTCTGATTGAAAATTTGCAACGTGAGGGACTGACTGCTATTGAAGAAGCAGTTGCCTACCAAAAGCTGATTGATCTGCATAATTTGACGCAAGAGAGCTTGGCCCAGCGGCTGGGCAAAAGCCAATCTACGATCGCCAACAAGATTCGTTTGCTGAATTTGAGCGAGCCTGTCAAGAGCGCCTTGATTGAGCGGAAGATTACAGAGCGTCATGCCCGTGCATTGCTTTCTCTGGATACCGATGAGCTCCAGCAAAAGGTTTTGGAGGATATAGTGACCAAAGAGCTGAATGTCAAACAAACCGAGGCGCGGGTTGCCTTTTATAAAGAATCTTCCAAAATTAAAAAGTCCAAACGGGTCTCATTCTCCAAGGATGTCCGGCTAGCTGTCAACACAATCCGGCACTCGATTGAAATGGTATCGGGGTCGGGCTTGAAGATCAAGACAGATGAAAAAGACAATGATGATCATTATGAAATTGTTATTCGTATTCCAAAGCGTTAAAATAAGAAAAGTAGCTTGGTCAAGTATAGACGCCGTCCTTGGGCAGGGGCGGCTATCATCTTTTGTGTGCTTGAATGCTAGTTTTTATAATATTGAGGTGAACTGGTTTGTCCAAAATAATAGCAATTACGAACCAGAAGGGCGGAGTTGGCAAAACAACAACTTCTGTTAATTTAGGCGCTTCATTGGCTTCGTTAGGGAAAAGAGTACTACTTATAGACATTGATCCGCAAGGCAATACAACTAGCGGGATTGGCATCAATAAGGCTGATGTGGAAAATTGTATTTATGATGTGCTCATTAATGAGGTTCATCCACAAGAGGCGATGGCTGAAACCAATATCCCAGGACTCACCATGATACCAGCGACAATCCAACTTGCCGGAGCAGAGATTGAACTGGTACCGACCATATCTCGTGAGTTCAGACTGAAGAAGGCCATTCATCAGGTCAAGGATATGTTTGATTATATATTGATTGACTGCCCGCCCTCACTCGGTATTTTGACAATTAATTCATTAACCGCCGCTGACTCGGTCATTATTCCGATTCAGTGTGAGTATTACGCGCTGGAAGGGTTGAGTCAACTGCTCAACACCGTTCGTCTTGTCCAGAAGCACCTGAACACGAATTTGCAAATAGAAGGTGTGCTGCTGACAATGTTTGATGCCCGGACGAATCTTGGCATACAGGTCATAGAAGAGGTTAAGAAATATTTCCAACAAAAAGTTTATCAAACTATTATTCCTCGAAATGTCCGTTTGAGTGAGGCTCCATCGCACGGTCAATCTATTATAACGTATGATCCAAGATCGAAGGGTGCTGAGGTTTATCTTGAATTGGCAAAGGAAGTGATCACATATGAGCAAGCGACTAGGTAGAGGGTTGGATGCGCTGATCCCATCCTTGTCTGTAAGCGATGATGATAAAGTGATTGAAGTTGCACTAAATCAGCTCCGGCCGAACCCGTATCAGCCTCGAAAAACGTTCGATGATGATTCCATTAAAGAACTCGCAGAATCGATCAAACAGCACGGTGTGATTCAGCCGATTATTGTACGCAGTGTACTAAAAGGTTATGAGATCATTGCAGGGGAGAGACGTTTCAGGGCATCGAGTCTTATCGGTTCGAAGACAATCCCGGCGGTTGTTCGTTCCTTTTCTGACCAGCAAGTTATGGAGATCGCATTAATTGAGAACCTGCAAAGGGAAGACTTGAATGCTATCGAAATAGCAATTGCGTATCAAGCAATTATGGAAAAATTTGGACTAACTCAAGAAGAGCTTTCTCTGAAGGTGGGCAAATCCCGTTCCCATATCGCGAATTTCCTTCGTTTGCTGACTTTGCCACAAGAAATTAAGGAAGATGTTTCACGTGGAACAATTTCTATGGGACATGCTCGTGCGCTTGTCGGGGTAAAGGAAGAGGATGTTCGCAAAGAGTTGGCTAGCCAAATTGTCGAACATGAATGGAGTGTTCGAGAGCTTGAGGAAGCAATTCAGAAACTCGATCAGCCGAATAAGGAAACGCAGAAAGTAAAGGCGAAAAACAAAAAGAAAGACCCTTATATTGAGCATATCGAGGAATCTTTAAGGGAACGATTCAAAACGACGGTTAAAGTGAAACAGCAAAAAGACCGGGGACGGATTGAGTTGTTGTATTATAATAAACAAGATTTGGAACGGCTGTTGGAGCTGCTTGAGCGCATGGCATAATTAAGAGACGCAGCGTCTGGCGCGTTGAGGGGCGATGTATAAGTCACTACAACGGCGGAGCTGGTTACGCTTGTATCTATAAGCCGTTTCTGCCGGTTTGATGTGGAATGGTGAAGAGTAATAAATAGCTGCGTAATAGCATGCCATGTGCTGAACTTCTCGATAGGGGACAAGCCAAGGTGTGCTTATTTTTTTGAGGGTGAGACGACACATTGGTTTCTAAGTGTGGCCGCTTGCGTTTGGTTATAGCCCGGAGAGTGTGTGAAGAATAAGAGGGACGAAGGTTTACGGAGGTGTAGGGTAGAGATGGATAGACAACAGGAGAATAAAGTGATTTACCTGGATCATGCGGCTACGTCGTGGCCCAAACCCCCGCAAGTTATTGAGGCAGTACAGCATGCACTTCTATATGACGCAGCCAACCCGGGGCGGGGTAGTCATGCGATGGCGGTCAGGGCGAGCCGGATATTGTTCAATACACGAAAAAAAATGGCGAAGCTATTCCATATCGGAAATCCAAATGATATATCTTTTGCCCTCAACACAACAGGGGCCTTAAACCAAGCGATCAAAGGTTTTTTGAAACCGGGCGATCATGTCATTGCAACATCTGTGGAACATAATTCTGTCCGACGTCCGCTGGAGTATCTGAAAAGAACAGCCGGTATTCAAGTCAGCTATGTAGAAACGGATGCTGCCGGGCGGCTTGACCCCAAACAGGTGGAAGCTGCAATCATCTCTTCAACGACATTAATCGTGATGAATCATAGTTCGAATCTGCTGGGCAGCATACTGCCCGTTGCAGAGGTCGGGGAAATAGCCAGAAAGCATGGCGTGAAACTGCTTGTAGATGCCGCTCAGAGCGCTGGAGTGGTTGATATAGACGTGGGACTGCTTGGAATAGACATGCTGGCTTTCCCCGGGCACAAAGGGCTTCTAGGGCCTCAGGGGACGGGTGGTCTTTACATTCATCCTGACCTGGAGCTTGAGCCTTTTATCCACGGCGGGACAGGGAGTCAATCAGAAGCGATCGAGCAGCCGCTTGTACGGCCGGACCGATATGAATCCGGAACGCAGAACACCGCGGGGCTTGCTGGACTTCAGGCAGGTGTGGAATATGTGCTGAATGAGACGGTTCAAAACATCCATACTAAGGAATGGACATTGACACAGCAATTGATGGAGAAACTGCAGCCGATTTCCGGCCTTAAGCTGCTTGGACCAGACTTGGGGGAACCACGGACTGGAATTGTGGCTTTCGTCGTTGAGGGGGTGGACTCCTCAGAGATGGGTTTTATTCTGGATCAGCATTATAATATTGCCGTGCGCACGGGATATCACTGTACGCCGCTGGCCCATATTCAAGCCGGAACACAGGGCACAGGCGCAGTGAGAGCAAGTGTGGGCTGCTTTACGACGAATGATGAGGTGGAGGCGTTCGCGGCAGCAGTGAAGAAAATTGTCAACCAGTATCGGTAGGGAAAAGTACAGAGTGGAAAGAACGAGGCGAAATCAGGCTGAAATGAATTTGTAGGGGGAGCAAAGCGAGAATGTCAGAAGTATCAACATCTATCTCAGTTGAGGCTTGGGTTGTCGCAGCAGCAGGGGCGTTCATGCTTTTGTTGTTTGTGTGGCTGATGGTGCTCAGTATCCGGTTTGGAAAAATGCGCAGGCGTTATAAGAAAATGATGGCGGACACAGGGATCGATAATCTGGAACAGTTGATCGAGCAGTTGCAGCATAATGATCAGTTGCAGCAAAACAAGCTGCAATTGCAGGTTGAGCAATTGCAGCTTATGAAGGAATCATTGGCCCAGGTTAAGGGGAGAGTCGGAATACATCGGTATAACGCATTCTCGGACCAGGGCAGCGACTTAAGCTTCTCGCTCGCTATTATGAATGACAAGCAGGATGGTGTCATCATTAGCGGCATTCACGGAAGGGATGAAACTTATGTGTATGCGAAGCCGCTCAAACAGGGGGAATCAGCCTACCCGCTTTCGCCTGAAGAGAGGAAGGCTGTAGGTTTGGCATTGCAGCAAGGTTAATCGTCAAGACCCAGGCACAGACTTGTTGTCTGAAGCAACAGGCAAATAAGATTTGATATGCGGCCTTATCCGTCGAGTGCGGAAAGGCTGCTTGTGCTCTCGGAGAGGATGGCATGAAACAGGCTGAAGGAAATAATTTCGGACAATTGCATGACAAGATGCAACCGGGTATTTTGCAGGACAAAATACTCCATAAAGCCGCCAACGTTCACGATTCCTGTAATATGCATATCACCGACAGGGGGAAGTTGTTTATTCACTCCGGCTCCAGGTCGAACAGGTCCTTCACCTACCTGAATGCTTCCTACACTGGCTACCTGACCGAGACATGCATCAATGCCAATAATAAAAGGCGGATCAGGTGTGGCTTTGATTGCGGCCATCGTTTCCTCCAAATTCATGGCATGGACTGGAGATTCCAGCGTACCATAAACATCGAAGGGTTTATTCGGATGGCGCGTAAGTGCAGTGCCTACAAGCGGACCAAGGGCATCACCTGTAGAGCGGTCGGTTCCAATGCACACGACAGCAATACGTTGGCCGGCAGTTACAGACTTGAGGAGCAAACGGATACGCTTCATCAGATGACCATTGACGTTTGGTTCAGATGAGGCTATTTTAAAAGGTGAAGCTTGAGAGGATGCGAGTTTCATAGTATCCCTCCGCGGCTAAAAGTAATAGTAATAGTATATGGACAAAAAGGGTGTTTTATACTCTCACGACGGAAATTGAAGATGCATGGGAGACAGGGGGAGAGGTCATGCTGATTGCATTTGATTCGACGCAGCAAGCGCTTAGAGCAGAGATGCTGCTGGAGTATGCGGACATTGATATCGATATATGTCCCACACCAAAAGAAATAACAGCGGGCTGCGCGCTTTCTATAGAATTTCCCGACGATGGGCTGGAGACTGTAAAGTCTGTTATTGTAAGTGAGAAGGTCGAAATCAGAGGAATCTTTACCCGGCGGGAAGAAGGCTACCAAGAGGTTCCGTTCAATATATAGCAGGTGAAAGAAAGGAACGAAGAAGATGGGGCTTCAATCGCTTTATCAGTCAATTATAACTGAATTGAGCAATGAAAAGCTGTGGCAAACTATAGGGTGGTCTGCCTTTAGAATTATCTTGATTCTTGTATTGGGCAGAGTCTCGATTATAATTGTCAATAAAACGATCGACCATGTTGTATTTAATCGGGAGCCGGAAAGGCTTGGTCAACAGGTCAGGCGAATTCGTACGATTGGCAAGCTACTCAAAAATGTGGTAGCCTATGCGATTCACTTTGTGAGTGTGCTGCTGATTTTGTCCGAGTTTAATATTAATCTTGGACCACTGCTTGCGGGTGCTGGAGTAATCGGACTGGCAATCGGCTTTGGCGCTCAAAGCCTTGTTAAGGATGTCATTTCAGGTTTCTTTATCGTAGTGGAGGATCAATTTGCGGTAGGAGATATCATTCAGACGGGAAATTTCAAAGGCACAGTGGAATTGATCGGACTGCGCTCTACGCGCATTCAGAACTGGACAGGGGAAGTTCATATTATTCCAAATGGCATGATTAATGAGGTTACGAATTTCTCCATTAATAATTCATTGGCTGTACTGGATGTATCGATTGCTTTTGAAGAAAATATCGACCGCACCGTATCGGCTATCAACGGGATTTTGGCGCGAATTGATGACCCGAATCTAATTAAGGCTCCAGAGGTGCTTGGCATTCAAACACTTACAGCGACAGAAGCATCCCTGCGGATTGTTGCGGAATGCCGGCCAACGACTCAGGTTGCAGTCTCCCGTGTGCTGAACAGGGAAATTAAGAAAGCACTGGATGCAAACCAAATTGAAATGGCCTACCCAAGAATGATTACTTATCAGCAAAATAAGGAGGGGAGAGCGTCCAATGGAACGTAAACAATTCCAGCTCGGAGATGTCGTGCAGATGAAAAA
This sequence comes from Paenibacillus roseus, assembly GCF_016424485.1. Lineage (GTDB taxonomy): Bacteria > Bacillota > Bacilli > Paenibacillales > Paenibacillaceae > Paenibacillus_D > Paenibacillus_D roseus. The sequence continues at coordinate 60,137 of NZ_JAELUP010000037.1, read as the reverse complement.
GCCGCATCCCTGTGGAACGAATGAAATGGAAATTATTCGGATGGGGATGGATATTCGCATCAAATGTGTGGGCTGCAAGCACAGTGTCCTGATTCCCCGGCTTAAGTTCGAGAAAAATATGAAAAAAGTGCTCCGCAGCAAGGAGGAGAATGAAGCTGGAGGCGGCAGCGAGCTTACCTAAGCGAAGCGCTTTTAACAACCAAATTTTTGCTAAAAGCATCTTGCATTTCTCGTACAGGCTGTGATACAATCTATCTTGTTGTTATCTAATGCGGAAAGGTACCCAAGTGGTCCAAGGGGGCTGACTCGAAATCAGTTAGGCGTCTCACGGCGTGCGTGGGTTCGAATCCCACTCTTTCCGCCACCTTTTAATCGCCTGTAACAGTGGTATTGAGGCGTTTGTGTAAACGATGAACATAGCGTGTACATAGTCGATCTATACTAGCTGATTGCAATGGGCCTAACCAATTCGTTAATCTCTTACGTTTAATATACGTAGGAGGTTTTCTTTTTTTATGGACAAGCAAACAAGACCGAAGAAACGAGAACTTCAAGTCACTCACTCCACGCAACGTTGCCCGATAACTCATTAAACATAAGATGACAAAAGGACGCCTACATTAGCGCGTCCTTTTATCCGTTAAACCAAGATGTCTTTTTAGCCCGTCTTGTAATACTCGGGAGAAATTTACGTTATTCTCTACCGCAAGCTCATCGAGCCATTTTGGTATCGTCAATGTCTTCTTAACGGCTTTTTCAGAAATCAGATCTCTATACGGAGGCATCCACACCTCGATAAGTGCAACAGACTGTCTCGGTGCCACCGCAATATCACTTGGCCGGGATGGGGATGGAATTTCATCGCCGTCCTGTTCCATTCCGTAGAGGTGCAGTGCCAAACAATCTTTCGCCATATGGTAAACTTCGTCTAGCTCATCAGCCGCGCCTGCACACGTATACGCGCCAGGCAGATCAAAAATAGAAACATGACGATGTGACCATAAAAAGGGCAAGCCAGCATTGCCTCGCGGCAATACTGGCTCGTTGACGGTGATTGATCTGGATCGGGTAAAGCATTACACTCGTTAATTTGAGAAACCTTGGTCCATCGTTTTATACGATGGTATGTGTTGCAGACATATTGTCTTTGGCACAACCCTCCGCTTCTAAAAGCTAAGTGAAACGATACCACCTTGCGGTTGTTGCTCCAACTGGTTCAACGGAACCACACCTCTCTTTTCACCGTCCACAATAGGATGTCCTTTACCCGCAATTTTATAATAGGAAACGATTCCCAATTCCAAGAAAAATCGTATTGACACTGCCCGACTAAGAAATTATGATTACCTTAAATGAAACTGATTATCGATATCAAAGGCGTAAAAAATCTATTCCCGGAACCATTCATTGTCGGGGTTAGATAAACATGAGGGGAGAACACATAAATGAAGGCGCGTTTCATGGCAACAACAAGTGCCGCTGTACTTGCAATATCTCTGCTGGCTTCGGGCTGCGGAAGTGCAGGGGATACGAAGAAAGATAACAAGCCTGCTCAGGCAGCAACGAACGCCAATGCTGTTCAGATTAATAATGAAACAGCGGATGATTACAAGGCTATCATTGATGAATACCGCAAATATGTGATTGCAGAATGCGATCTCTTTGTGACGGAAACGGAAGCCTTTGTCCAGGCAATCAAAGCAGGCGAGATTGACAAGGCCAAAGCAATATATGCTCCGGCCAGAATGCATTATGAGCGTATTGAACCGATTGCCGAGGCGTTAGGTGATTTTGATCCGAATATTGATGCCAGGGAAAATGATGTGGAAGCTGCTGAATGGCGCGGTTATCACAAGCTGGAGAAAGCTCTTTGGGAGCAAGGCTCTACTGAAGGTATGGAGGAAACGGCTGACCGCTTGCTCGAAGATGTGAAGCTTCTGAGAGCCAAGGTCGAGACGGTTGATATTGAAGTATCCATGCTTGCAACTGGCGCGGTGGAGCTGCTGAATGAAGTGTCGGCTACGAAGGTAACAGGAGAGGAAGAGCGCTATTCTCGCACGGATTTGTATGACTTTGTGGCGAACGTAGAAGGAGCGGAGAAGATTTATGAGTTGCTTAAATCAAAGCTAAAAGATCAAGATGCTGAATTGACCGGTGAGATCGAACAGCGGTTCAAGGAAATCAATGAAGCTTTGGCATCCCATAAAAGCGGGGAAGGGTATGTCTCATACGATGATTTAAAAGGGGAAGATACCCGCAAACTCAGCCAAGCGCTTGATGCTCTGGCTGAGCCGCTGTCCAGAATGGGCGCGGTGCTTGGCGTATAATTAGCGGGTCGGGGAGAGGGACAATCACATGACACACAATCAGGAATCCGGCAATGACCAGGACAGCGTACTCCGTAAGCCCGTAAGCAGACGCGATCTGCTGCGTATGGCGGGTGTTGGAGGACTTGGCTTGATGCTCGGGGCAGGCGGGATGGGAGGGTTTCTGCAAGCGGGCAGGAGCCTCAATGCAAATTCATCTCCTGCTAGGAATACAGGCGATCAGGTACCATTTTATGGCTTGCAGCAATCAGGAATTATTACCCCTCCGCAAGACTTTCTATGCTTCGCCGCCTTCGCAATCCGGTCAAAGAAGCTGGCGGATGTGAGGGCGTTGTTTCAGAAATGGACGGCAGCAGCGGCGGAGATGACGCAAGGGCGCATGATCGGTGAATGGAATGAGCAGCATAACTCGCCTCCATCAGATACAGGAGAAGCAGAGGGATTGTCCCCTTCAAAGGTAACAATTACCTTTGGTGTGGGCCCATCCTTCTTTGACGACCGGTTTGGTCTGTCCGGGAAGCGTCCAGCGGAGCTTAGGGACCTTCCGGCTTTTAACGGGGATCAACTGTCTGAAGACTGGTGCGGAGGAGATATTGGAATTCAAGTGTGCGCAAATGATATGCAAGTTGCCTTCCATGCCATTCGCAATCTGGCGCGTATTGCCCGGGGAATAGCCGTGCTGATATGGACGCAGGAAGGCTTCCAGCGCACAGCGGGGGCTGATCCTACCGCTCAAACTCCCCGTAATTTGCTGGGCTTCAAGGACGGTACCGGGAATCCGGATGTCACCGATAAGAAGGCAATGGCGAAGACCGTGTGGGTACAGCAGATTGAAGGGCCTGCCTGGATGGAGAATGGCAGCTACATGGTTACAAGGAGAATCCGAATGCGGCTTGAGGTATGGGACCGCACACAACTGAGCGAGCAGGAGGCTACCTTTGGCAGATACCGCAGCAGCGGTGCTCCGTTAGGTGCGAGCAAGGAGTTCGATCCGCTCGGCCTCGATCGGGTAAGGGAAGACGGCGAACCGGTTATTCCGGTGAATTCTCATGTTAGATTGGCTCATGGCGACGGAAGCGTTCAAATTTTGCGTCGATCCTATTCCTACTCCAGCGGTATTGATCGCAGAACCGGTCAAATGGATAGCGGCTTGTTCTTTGTCAGCTATCAACGCAGTATTGCGAAGCAATTTATACCGATGCAGCAGCGTCTCTCCCAAAGCGATAAACTAAATGAATATATTGTACATGTTGGAAGTGCGGTCTTTGCTTGCTTCCCTGGCGTACGTGAGGGGGGCTATATCGGTGAAACGCTTTTCTAATTTTTATCGTGCCGATTCGGTCCGGCGAATCGGCGCTATTTTGCTTATAATGCTGCTCCTGGGCGCACTCCCATGGGCACGGTCAGCAATAGCTTCCGAGCAAAAGGATTTAGCGGCTTCATTGCTTACAATTGCCGGTGGCGCACTGGTGGATGCGGGCAAGCACAATTGGACAGACGTCAAAGCGGAACTGGAGCGATTCTCCGAGCTATGGGGGAAGCTCCAGCCGGAGCAGACGGATCTTACCCGCAGTATCACCGATGCGCTCAAGACCGCCCATGAAGCGATTGAGAAGGCGGGGCAGCAGCCGGATGAGGCTTATGAGGCGCTGTCGGCGCTGACGAAGCTGACAGATCAATATGTATCCGCCGCTGCCGGGAAAACTGAGCAGCCTGATGGAAAGGAACAGGGAGCCAAGCTGCTGCCGCTGTTCAAACAAAGTCTTGCCAAGCTGCAAGATGGAAGTCTGGAAGCCGCACAAAAATCCTTCCGTCAAGTAATTGCTGCCTGGCCGCGTCTGGAGAAGGCGATTCGTCAAGACAACAGAACCGTATACGGCAAACTGGAGACAGCGATGAGTCTGACGCGTATTGCGCTGCAAGCCGAGCCGCCGCGAATTGAACAGGCAGAGCAGGAGCTCAACGTAATCATTCAGCTCGTAGAGGATTATAGCAGCGGCAAGCTGAACAAAGCCGATGAGGCAACCGAAGCCGACAGGCATATAACCGTTGCAGAAATGCTCTTGTTGTTGGAGGAAGCGCAGACACAAATCTCGGCCTTGAATGCGGCGGCGGCCTATGACAAGGTTCAGCAATTCATCTTGCTATGGCCAAGTATCGAGACACAAGTATCCACGCGCTCCAAGTCCGCCTATCAGCGTGTGGAAAATAAAATGATTGAGCTGTCGGGGTTTCTGGTATCACAGCCGCCTGACTTTGAGAAAGCGTCCAAAGGGGTAGGCGATCTTCATTCGGAGTTGGAGCCTTATAAAGAAACGGAAATCTTTTCGATGTGGGATGCTGTCATTATTTTGCTCCGTGAAGGGATGGAAGCCCTCTTGGTGCTTACGGCGCTGCTTGCCTTCCTGAATCGTACAGGCCATGCTGACAAACGCAAATGGGTCTGGTCGGGGGTGGGCACGGGGTTGTTACTGAGCGGTCTGATGGCGGTTGTCCTTACCTATTATATCTCACAAGCTATTGCGGGAACGAGCAGAGAGCTTGTAGAAGGGCTCACGGGCTTGATGGCAGCAGTCTTCATGCTCGCGGTCGGTATATGGCTGCACGGCAAATCCAATGCGCGCACATGGAATGCTTATATGAACCGTCAGGCAGGCGGGGCTTTGGCGAAAGGCAGCCTGTGGTCGTTATTTATCCTCTCCGGACTTGCGGTACTGCGGGAAGGAGCCGAGACTGTTGTCATCTATGTCGGCATGGCGGCCTCAATCCCTATGTCGGAGCTGTTGCTAGGTATTTTGATTGCTTTTGCTATACTGGCAGTTGCAGGTTTCCTTATTATACGCTTCAGCGTCAGACTGCCGCTCCGGCCATTCTTTCTAGCTGCTGTTGTGCTGATGAATTATTTGGTATTCCGGTTTGCCGGGGAAAGTCTCCATTCTTTGCAGGTGGCAGGCTATATTTCTGCTCATCCGTCCGACAAGCTGCTGATGGTGGAGTGGGCAGGCATTTATCCGACATGGGAGACGACGCTGACGCAGGCTGTGCTATTGATCTATCTTGTGATTCAGTTCTGCTGGGCCGAGCTTCGCCGGAGTTGAGGCTTCCAGTTTGTCTACGCATTAATTTTTGATAGTGACTTGCCATGATAAATCTGATTTGGTATAGTATTATGGAATGCGAGTCTGCTCGCTCCTTGCTCTCGAGTTTTTTGGTGAGGGCCGCTAGTCCAAGAGGAGGTGAAACAATATGCGCAAATATGAAGTGATGTACATCATTCGTCCGGAAGCTGAGCAGGAAACTGTACAAGCTATCGTCGAGAAATTCGAAGGCATCATCAATAATGGCGGAGAGGTTACAAAATCCGATCTGATGGGAAAACGCCGTCTTGCGTATGAGATCAACAAAATTCGTGACGGGATTTACGTCCTGGTTCATTTCAATGCAACATCTGAAGTTGTTGCTGAACTTGACCGTGTCATGAAGATTACGGATGAAATCATCCGTTATTTGATCGTCAGAGATGTAGCTTAATACACATGCGCGGATGTTTTTTTCGATTGGAGGCGATAACCAATGTTGAACCGTGTTATTCTGATCGGCAGGCTTACAAGAGACCCCGAGATGCGTTATACACCATCCGGCGTAGCGGTAACGCAATTTACCCTGGCTGTAGATCGGCCGTTTTCGTCCAATCAAGGCGAGCGTGAAGCTGATTTTATCCCGGTTGTGACCTGGCGGCAGCTGGCTGAGACCTGTGCGAATTATCTTCGCAAAGGCCGTCTGACTGCAGTTGAAGGACGTATACAGGTCCGCAGCTATGACAACAACGAAGGCAAGCGTGTCTATGTGACGGAAGTCATCGCAGACAATGTTCGCTTTCTGGAGTCCGGCAACCGCGACAATGGGCCCCGCGAGGAGTCCGGCGGCGGTGGAGGCGGCTCGTATGGCGGCGGCAACTATGGTGGTAATCAGCAAGGCGGAAGCAGCTCTTCCTATGGCTCAAGCCGTTCGGGGAATGCTCCTTCACGGAATAACAACAACAATGATCCGTTCTCGGATGACGGTCGCCCGATCGATATCTCAGAAGATGATTTGCCATTTTAGATGAAAGGATGAATGACGAATGAGCTTTAAGCAAAGAGAAGGCGGCGATGAGCGTCCAGAACGCAAATTCGGCGGCCGTAAAGGCGGACGTAACAAACGTCGTAAAGTATGTTTCTTTACCGTAAATAAAATTACTAACATTGACTATAAAGACATCGACTTGCTCCGTAAGTTTATCAGCGAGCGCGGCAAAATTTTGCCGCGTCGTGTAACAGGCACAAGCGCTAAATACCAGCGCCTGCTGACTGTTGCGATCAAACGTTCACGTCAAGTGGCGTTGCTGCCATACACAACGGAATAGTTCGAACAGGATTGAAGGGTTGCTTCGCCATTGGCGAGCAGCCTTTCTTTTTTACAAATGGCCTCTATTTCTCCGCGAAACGAAGTTTTGCCCGTCAAGGAACGATAAAGCCGGTTACGCTTGCCCCAAACCTCCAAATGCACATAAAATAACTCCCTGTTACACATAGTAAAACCGTGGTTTTTTATAGAAGTTGAACGAAAGAAACGAAATCGGGTAGTCCCCTTACCAAGGCCTTGCCTGACTTTCATTCGCTCAACTTTTATAGAAAAAGGGTAAGGAATAATTTAGCGTCACGATTGTTGTAACCTTCTGCAAGAGTAGATCGTCAACTGGATGAGAACTACAAATTAGATTTAGGAGAAATGCGTCATGCGTCGATTCAATAAAAAAGTATGGCTGCCGGTTCTTATTGTTGCTATTGTATTGCTCGGATGTGTGGGCTATTTTAACCGAACTGCATTGGCTTTGTGGGGTTTTGACCATTTTCTGTCGAATCATGTGGAAAACCAACTGGTGAAAAGTTATCAGCCGTTGCAACGGCTGAATCAGAATAAACCCGAGAAAAAATTGGATGAAGTGCTCCAAAAACCGATGACTATGCTCCTTCTTGGCGTTGACCAGCGTGATAAGGAGCGAGGGCGTTCGGATACGATGATTGTGTCGGTGGTACGGCCAAAGGATGGCGCACTGCTCCTTTTGTCCATACCCCGTGATGCTTATGTGGACATTCCAGGCCGCAAGTCCAAGGATAAAATTACACATGCCTATGCGTTCGGCCAGGCCAATCTGGCAGTCAAGACTGTCGAGGAATTGCTGGACACAAAAATTGACCATTATGCTGCGATTAATTTCCAAGGTTTCCGTGAAGCCATCGATGCGCTTGGCGGCATTACGCTTCCGATCGACAAGGACATTGTCAACAAAGGCTATGACCATGAGAAATTTACGATAAAGGGAGGGCAGGAGCGTTACAATGGAACGGATACGTTGAATTATGTCCGTTACCGTGAGGATGCGGGAGGGGATAGCAGCCGTGCCGGGCGCCACCAGATCTTTATTACAACTTTGATGAACGAAGCCACGCATGTATCCCAGTGGTCGAAGCTTCCGGGGTTATTTGCCATCATGGGGGATAACTTCACCACGGACTTGAAGCCGGAGCAAATAATCGGATTAGGCAAATCGATGCTGGGCAAGCATGATGTTTACAGTTACACACTCAATGGTGAAGGGCGCCGCTTGGTTGATGGCGGACCATGGTACTATTTTTTGAATGATCAAGATGTAAAGCAAGCCAAACAATGGATTAAAAGCTGGAAGGACGATTCTCTTGCGCAGAATCAGTTGCCTCTTCCGAATTCGGAGCAATCTGATAAAGAGTGAATCCATTTGCCAAGTCAACGAAGCCCTGAATGAGCAAGAAATGATTTCCTTGCCTCCTCAGGGCTTTCATTTTAACGGAATGGTTTAAGTAAAATGACACTGGTTTAATAATCAGGTGGAGTGTTATTGAACTGCAATGCCAAAAAACGTTAAAATAGACTAGGCAGGGTAAGAGTGCAACTTACCATTCAGGAATGGAGTGTTTTATACGAATGAATATCGCGTTTTTCTTATTACCTAAACAGGATGTTATATTTGTCACGGAAGAAGTTACGCTGAGACAGACGCTGGAGCGGATGGAGTACCATCGTTATACTGCTGTACCAATTCTTGATCAGGAGGGCGGCTATGCAGGTACGGTCACAGAAGGCGACCTGCTCTGGTTCATGAAGAGCCACCCGGAAATTACATTCGAGCAATGCCATAAGGTCAAGCTGGCCGATATCCCGCGCCGGCTAAAAAATTTGGCCGTGCAGATCAATGCCAATATGGAGGACCTGATTTCCCTTGCCAAGGTGCAGAACTTTGTGCCGGTCGTTGATGATATGAACCGTTTCATAGGTATTGTGCGGCGCAGTGATATTATTGATTATTGTTCAGAAGCGATGATGAAATTTTCGATGAAACAAGAGGCATAATAAATTTGGAGGCCGGTAGAAGATACCGGCCTAATTTATCCGTCCTTGCTGGCTGTCCTAGTTTCTGGCAAGGCCTTCTTTATGTTATAATGGGGAGTAAAGCTTGCCCGCAAGCTTATAAAATGCAAGAGGTGAACGGCTTGAATACCGGTTTGAAATCGGTGCTATGGAGCGCCGCAGCTATTTTGCTGCTGTTAATGATGACGATACCGCTCATCAACATTTTAGCAAGCGTCTTGATTATGGTTCCTTTCATTGTGCTGTACACCACGTCGCCGCGAAGGCTGTTTGTCCTCTATGTGGTCATTATTCTTGGCCTGGGCTACGCTTTGACGGGCCTTGCGGCATTAATCTTCGGATTGTTCTTCCTGGTGCCAGCCATTGTGGCAGGGCATATGTACCAGCGCAAGGCGCAAGCGAGGACGGTACTAACGGTAATAACTATTGTGTTGCTTGGTCAAATGCTGCTGGAGCTGCTGCTGTTCTCCGCCGTTCTGGAAGTATCCCTGGTATCGGAGCTTGGCAATCTGTTTCGCAACTCCGTCAGTGAATTGAGCCAGCAAGGGCTGATGCCTCCGGTCTGGGACGACAGCATGACAGATATGCTGATTAGACTAATGACACAATCCATACCGTTAATTTTTATCGTCATGTCATTCATACTGGCCGTTGTTGCGCAGTGGGTTAGCAGAAGAGTGCTGAACAATGGCTATGGATTGGACATTCAGGGAATGCCGCCAGCAAAAGATTGGATGATGCCCAAGTCGCTTGTTGCCTACTATCTTGTGGCGCTTATTTTGGAGCTTTTCATGACAGGAGATCATAATTCCTACATCAGTGTTGTACTCATAAATATGATCCCTCTTTTACGGTTGGTATTCGCGATTCAAACTGTAGGCTTTTTCTTTTTCTTGGCCGACCAGAAGAGATGGCATAAGGCTGTTCCTCTATTACTGGCGGTACCCGTCTTCTTGTTTCCGCCGCTAAGTCTGATCGGAGTGCTGGACGTGGCATTCCCGATTCGCAAATCGTTCAAAAGAACATAATACAGGGGCGGATAAAGAATGCCGAAGTTTTTGGTTAAAAGATGGCACGGAATGCACCATATTGGCGCTTTCATTATTATGGTCGCAATGACGGCTGCATTAAGCTGGCTTCATTGGCTTGCGGCAGCGCTCAGCTTGCTGGCTACGATCGGATACGGTTTGTTCACCCTCTTTGCGGAGCGTGCGTTTCGCAGGGATTTAAGGGCTTATTTAAACACGTTGTCCTACCGGGTCAAGAAGGCGGGCAATGAAGTTATTAGTGAGCTGCCATTTGGTATTGTCCTTTATAATGACGAAAAAATCGTAGAGTGGCATAATCCCTTTGTCGCAGAAATGCTGGGGGGAGAATCCTTCATTGGACAGTCGCTCAAGGAGCTGTTCCCTTCCTGGCAGCCTCCCAAAGGGAAGGAACTGCACAGCGAAGTTCCCGTAGGTTCCAAAGTGTATTCCTTCACGCTGAAAGCGGATGACCGGTTGATCTATATTCGCGATATTACTCAGCGCTGGACGATTGAGCGGAAATATGAGGACGAGAAGCTCGCGATCGGCATTGTAATGATGGACAATCTGGAAGAGATTACGCAAGGAATGGATGAGCAGCAGCGAGCAGCTCTGTTGTCCAAGGTAACCAGTGAAATTACGGATTGGGCGCAAAGGTATCAGTTGTTCCTGAAACGGTTGACGTCCGACCGATATATGTTTATAACGGATCACGCTACGCTCAAGCAGTTAGAGCAGTCGCGATTTGACATCTTGGATCAGGTGCGGGAGATGACGCATGAGCAGAAAATTCCGATGACACTTAGTATCGGGATCGCTGCGGGAGGCGCAAATGCGATTGAGCTGGGGCAGTGGATGCAGACCAGTCTTGATTTTGCGCTTGGACGCGGCGGTGACCAGGCAGCGATCAAGATCGGCGAGAAGCAGACATTCTATGGCGGCAAGTCCGGGGCAGTGGAGAAGCGCACGCGCGTCAGAGCGAGAGTGGTCGCCCATGCACTGCGCGATATGATCAAAGAAAGCAGCAATGTGATTATTATGGGGCACAAAATGCCGGATATGGATTCGGTTGGCGCAGCCATCGGGGTGCTTAAGGCGGCCCAGCTTTTTGAGAAAGAGGCTTACATCGTGATTGAGGGTGTTAACCCGGCTATCTCACGGCTGATGGAGATGATCAAGGAAGAGCCGAAGCTGTCGAAATGGTTCATTTCGCCGGAGCAGGCGCTGACATTGACAGGGCCAAAATCTCTGGCTGTCGTGGTGGATACGCACCGGGCCTCCATGGTCAAGGAGCCGAAGCTGCTGTCCATGACAGAGCGGGTCGTTGTGCTCGATCATCATCGCCGCAGCGAGGAGTTTATTAACAACCCGCTGCTCGTGTATATGGAGCCTTACGCGTCTTCTACATGCGAGCTGATCACGGAGTTGCTTCAATATATCCATGAGCGCGTATCTCTGGATGTAACGGAGGCGACGGCTTTGCTGGCGGGAATTACAGTCGATACGAAGAACTTTCTGCTTCGTACGGGCGCCCGCACGTTCGAAGCGGCTTCCTTCTTGCGGCGCAATGGGGCGGATTCTACGCTTATCTTGAGAATGCTCAAGGAAGACCTGAATGATTATGTGAAGAAAGCCGAGATTATCAAACAAGCAGAGATCGTCCACGACCATATCGCGATTGCTGTTACGGAGCCGAACCGTAAATATTCGCAGCTTATGATCGCACAGGCTGCGGATACGCTGTTGAACATGAATGATGTACTCGCTTCGTTCGTAATTGGGGAACGTCCTGATGGCTTTATCGCCATCAGCGCGCGGTCGCTTGGCCATATGAATGTCCAGGTCGTCATGGAACGCATGGGCGGCGGAGGCCATCTGACGAATGCGGCTGCTCAGCTTGAATGCTCGCCGAAGGAAGCGGCCAAACGCTTGAAGCAGGTACTAAAAGAAATCGAAGAGGAAGAGGGGTTGTTCGAATGAGAGTCATTTTTCTGCAAGATGTAAAGGGTCAAGGCAAGAAGGGTGAAGTGAAGGAAGTATCAGAAGGGTATGCGCGTAATTTTCTGCTGCCGAAAAATCTCGTCAAGCTGGCTTCCGACGGCAACTTGAAGACGCTTGAGGTGCAGAATGCTGCGGAAGTGAAGCGCAAGGAGAAGGAGAAAGAGGATGCTGGGAAGCTGGCGGTCAAGCTTGGTGAGATGAAGGTCCTTATTAAAACCAAAGCCGGCGAAGGCGGAAGATTGTTCGGAGCGATTACAAGCAAGCAGGTAGCAGAGACGCTGGCGTCCCTAGGAGTCAAGATTGACAAGCGCAAAATTGAGATGGATGAGCCGATTCGTGCATTGGGTGTGACCCAGGTCGTAATCAAACTGCACCCTGAGGTGAAAGCGAAGGTCAGTGTACACGCTGTCGAAGAATAATGAACACGGGTAAGGAGCTGGAACGATGGACCCGGATCTGATGTTTGAGAGAGTACCGCCGCAAAATCTGGAAGCCGAGCAAGCTGTGCTCGGCTCTGTTTTGTTGCAGAGCGAGGCCTTGATTGCAGCGATGGAGCGCATTCGCAGCGAGGATTTTTACAGCACGGCTCATCAAATGATATTTGAAGTGATGGTTGATCTGGGTGAAGCGAATCAGCCGATCGATCTGGTTACGCTGACTGCAAGCTTGCAGGACAAGCAGCAGTTGGAGGAGATTGGCGGCGTCAGTTACCTGGCCAAGCTTGTCGGCAGTATGCCGACCGCAGCGAATGTGGACTACTACGCTCAGATCGTCGAAGAAAAAGCGATGTACCGCAAGCTGATTCGCACAGCGACGCAGATTGTAACGAACGGATACGCGGGTTCGGATGATATCGGGATGCTGCTCAGCGAAGCCGAGCAGAAGATTATGGAGATCTCCAACCGGCGAGCAAGCAGCGGGTTCATCTCCATTCGGGATGTGCTGATGGAGGTCTTCGAGCGGGTAGAGCATCTTTATTCCAATAAAGGCGGAGCGACAGGCATACCGTCGGGCTTTACCGACCTCGACAAAATGACCTCGGGCTTTCAGCGCAGCGACCTGATTATTGTAGCTGCCCGTCCGTCCGTGGGAAAGACGGCCTTTGCCCTGAACATCGCTCAAAATGTCGGTGTGCGCGCGAGAGAGACTGTTGCCATATTCAGTCTCGAGATGTCTGCGGGGCAGCTCGTGCAGCGGATGATCTGCGCCGAATCCAATGTAGATGCGAGCAGAATGCGAACTGGCTACCTGGAAGGGGACGACTGGGAGAAGCTGACGATGGCGATCGGCTCCCTGTCGGAAGCGGAAATCTACATTGATGATACGCCGGGGATTACGGTCGCGGAAATCCGGGCCAAGTGCCGGAGGCTGAAGAAGGAGAAGGGGCTTGGCATGATTCTGATTGACTACCTTCAGCTTATTCAGGGCCGCGGCAAGGCTGGGGAGAACCGGCAGCAGGAAGTATCGGAGATTTCTCGTACGCTCAAGCATATCGCCAGGGAACTGGAGGTTCCGGTCATTGCATTGTCTCAGCTCAGCCGGGGTGTTGAGCAGCGGCAGGACAAGCGTCCGATGATGTCCGACCTGAGGGAATCCGGTTCGATCGAGCAGGATGCCGATATTGTAGCGTTTCTTTATAGAGACGATTACTATGACAAGGAGACCGAGAAGAAGAATATTATCGAGATTATCATCGCCAAGCAGCGGAATGGCCCGGTCGGAACGGTCGAACTGGCGTTTTTGAAAAATTATAATAAATTCGTGTCGCTCGACCGGACGCATCAGGAGCCTGGGGCTGCTTCATGAGTGAGGTTACGAACAATAATAGGGCTTCCCTTATTATTGTTCGTTTTTTGTTGACATTGAATTTTCATACTGCTACACTTATAGTGCTGCTTTATCGAGATGCAGTGTTGATATGTCGGGCGCTCCCGGGAAGAGCAATCTTTGTCTGCGCGCTATTGTTCACTGCCGGGTTTGAGGCCCAGGCAGCCATTTCTGCTTGCAATCACGCAGACAGACGGATATGAGTTTTTATAACTAAAAAGTTGAATCGCTAATTATTGTTTTACATCTGAATCGGGGGTATGGGAATGTCAACAGTTGTTGTTGTCGGAACGCAATGGGGAGACGAAGGTAAAGGCAAAATCACGGATTATTTGGCAGATGGCGCCGACGTCGTCGCTCGTTATCAAGGCGGAAACAACGCTGGCCACACCATTCTTATTGGCAATAAAAAATATAAGCTGACCATGATTCCGTCCGGTATCTTCAACGATGACAAGGTTTGCGTCATCGGTAACGGAATGGTAATCAACCCGGCAGCACTAATTGATGAAATTCAATATATTCATGATAACGGATTTTCCAGCTCCAACCTGAAAATCAGCGACCGCGCGCATGTAATCATGCCGTATCATATGATTCTGGATGGTCTGGAAGAGGATCGTAAGGGTGATAACAAGATCGGAACGACTCGCAAGGGGATCGGACCTTGCTATATGGACAAAGCGGCAAGAGCGGGCATTCGGATTGCCGATCTGATGGACGCGGAGGAGTTCGAAACGAAGGTCCGTCATCTCGTTGGCGAGAAAAATCAGGTGATCCAGCAAGTATACGGCGGGGAGCCGGTAGATGCGGATTCCATCATTCAAGAGTACCTGGGCTATGCAGAGAAGCTTCGCCCTTACGTTACCGATACATCGGTTGTTTTGAATGATGCAATCGATGAGGGCAAGCATATTTTGTTCGAGGGCGCGCAAGGCGTTATGCTGGACATCGACCAGGGAACCTATCCGTTCGTAACTTCGTCCAACCCGACTGCGGGGGGCGTATGCATCGGTTCCGGTGTGGGACCGTCCAAAATTCAGCAGATTATCGGCGTAGCGAAGGCTTACACAACCCGTGTCGGCGATGGACCTTTCCCTACTGAACTGCATAATGCGATTGGCGACCAAATCCGCGAGACTGGCCATGAGTATGGCACGGTAACCGGACGTCCGCGTCGCGTCGGCTGGTTCGACAGCGTTGTTGTGCGCCATGCGCGCCGCGTGAGCGGGATTACTGGCCTGTCCCTGAATTCTCTGGACGTTCTGACTGGACTTGAGACTGTGAAAATCTGCACCGGCTACAAGTACCGCGGCGAAGTAATCCAACACTATCCTGCCAGCCTGAAAATGTTGGCCGAGTGTGAAGCGGTATACGAGGAGATGCCGGGTTGGAGCGAGGATATCTCGAATTCGAAGAAGCTTGAAGATCTCCCGGAGACGACTCAGCGTTATGTACAGCGTGTATCCGAGCTGACAGGCATTCCGATTGCAATCTTCTCCGTTGGACGCAATCGCGAACAGACCAATCCTGTAATTGCTATCTATGAATAAAACCTATTAACCAACAGCCTTTTCGGCTTCATTGGGGTCAGCCCCTTGTGAAGCTGGAGAGGCTGTTTTTTCGTTTCGGTACGGTTGGCGCAGCGCCGGATTGCCCATAATGCTAGTAAAGACAGCAGTCAGGAATCCCAAAGATCAAGGCTGAAGGAGAATAGGGCATGGGCAAATGGAAAGGATGGATGCAGATGCAGATGTGGAGGATTGCAGGATGGGTTGGCAAGTGGGCTGCTGCGGCGCTGCTGGTCAGTGCGCTGTCCGTTTGGACAACGGGCTTTATTATAAACAGCCACGTACAAAACCTGGTGAAGCAGTACAACCTGCCGATTGAAGTACAGCCAATCGCTTTGTCAGGAGTATGGAAAAGCTTCTGGGGCTCGTCTTCGGGCGGGTCCAAGGAAATCGGAGCCTCGGCGTCAGAGGGTCCGATCATAGCCACTGGCGATATAACTGGCCAAGGGACCGATACAAGTTCCGGTGGTGCGGAATCAGAGCAAGGGACAGGGGCTTGGAACGGGTCGGTGAACGAGAACAAAGGCAGTACGGGAAGCGACGGGCAACCGGGCGAGCCAAATGGGGCCGGGAGTGCAAGCGGGCCGGGAGGTGTATCAAGCGGAGCAAATGCGTCGGAGGGAGAAGAGCAGGCAAGCGGAAACTTGGAATCAGACCAAGCTTCTGGAGCTTCCAGGGAGAATGTGGAGGAAAATTCCCCTCCGTTGTCCGTTGAAGTTGGCGGCGGCATTGGCCCGAAGGCCAATTCGCCTATTGGATCATCCGGCAGCGAACCCGGAGCGGGGGGCGGGCCATCATCCGAAATATGGAGCGAAGGTTCGGACCCGCTGGTCATGTCGTCCGACCAGCTTACGAGTACGAAGGGGCAAATCAGTACAGAGGATCGGCAAAAGATGTTTGCTTTATTAATTGATAAGTTGCCTCAGGAAGCCTGGCAGAAGATATCCGCCTATATGGAGGATGGCCTTACGGAGAGCGAACTTCAGGAGCTTCAGCAGGTCGTTGCGCAGCATTTGAACAATGAAGAATATCAGGCTTTAATGAAAATTCTAAAAAAATATTAATCTTTCAATATTCCTGATTCGGTTGAACATCTTCTTTGGCATGTGATAAAGTAGAGCACAGGGTGACAATTTGGTGATTTTAACCTATTGATTTTGTCGAATCTTTGTACTTTACTAGAGAATGCGTAGAGAAGGAGCAGATCATGACCGTTTTCAGGGATAAGAATCCATTGCGGAAAGTAGGACAATGGTTGCACACCGCCTTTCGCAAGCTAGGATTCAATCGAATAAATATGAAGAGCAAGACTGCGGGCAGCACGTCCGCTTCAAGGCCGCTTACCGTATCACGGGGCAGAAGGCCTTACATTATTGCCGGAAGCGCACTAGCCTTACTGGCTGTCGCCGGCTTTGGCACGCAGCAATATTTATCAGCGAATACAGTGGATTACTACCATGTATATAGAGACGGACAAGAGCTCGGAACGATTAGCCATCCCAGTCAGGTAGAGGGGCTGCTGGCCGAGAAGCAGCAGCAGATAGAGGAAACAAATCCGGGTATTCGGATGGTATTGGAAGCGGGCAAGCTGGAGTATGCGGAAGCTAGCGGCTTCAAGGCGGTTCCGAACAGCGAAGAGACCCTTCAGAAACTGAGCGGGCTTGTTAAGGCGCATGCTGTTGGCATAGCGGTGCGGGTAGAAGGCAAGCTGATCGGCATTGCGCCTGACAACGCCACTGCAGAACGCGTGCTGGAGAAGATTCAGGCACAATATGCTTCTGCTGCCAAGTCCTCGAAGAACATGTTGCAGGTCAAGGCTCTGTCCTATGGGGGCGATGCCGTCAAGGTAGAGTCCAAGGAATTGAAGAAGGTTGAGATTGTGGAGCAGGTCTCCAAAGATGATATCGATATTTCGCCCGATCGTATTACCGGTGAGGATGAACTGTTCAACCGGTTGACGAATGGTACGAACAAGCCGACGAAATATACAGTGAAGGAAGGCGACTGCGTAGGCTGCATCGCTTCCAAGTTTGATATATCCAGACAGGTCATTTATCAGAACAACCCATGGATTGAAGATGACATCATCAAAGTTGGGGATGTGCTGGATCTGACGGTTATTCAACCGGTCGTAACGGTACAGACAGAAGAGGAATTGAAAGAGACGGAGAAGATTGAGCCTCCGGTTACGATACAAAAGAATGAAGAGATGCGAGCGGGTGAATCCAAGGTCATAACGCCGGGCAAGCCGGGCAAGAAGCTCGTGACTTATAAGCTCGTGAAGCAAAACGGTTATTTGATGAGTGAAGAGATTGTAAATGAAGAAATGATCGAGGCCGCAATTCCTTCCATTATTGTGAAGGGCACGAAAGTTATTCGCGGTGAAGGAAGCGGCAAGTTCTCCTGGCCGGTGAGCAATGCCAAGATATCCAGTTCCTTTGGCCAACGCTGGGGACGCCAGCATAAAGGAATTGATATTTTAGGGAACAAGACGATCAAGGCTTCGGATGAAGCGGTGGTCGAATTTGCGGGACAAAAAAGCGGATACGGCAATGTTGTCATCCTGAACCATAAGAATGGATATAAAACATTGTATGGCCATTTGAACAGCTATACAGTGAGTCAAGGGGACATTGTGGAGAAGGGCGATCAGATCGGTGTTATGGGCAACACAGGGAGATCGACCGGAACGCATCTTCATTTTGAAATCATTAAGGACGGAGCTTCAAAAAATCCGCTTAGTTATTTATAAACCGCTGCAAGATGCGGTGAATCATAATAAGCAGAAGATTCCAGCACTTATTTTATATCAGACATCCTCACCGGCTATGATCGGTGAGGATGTTTTTTTGAAAATAGAAGAATTTATAAGTTTTGCTTGCCAAAGGACGGCAAAGCCGTTTACGCTTGGTCACGTTTGACTATGCTCGGGCGACAATCTTGTAAAGGAACTTTAATTGGGATGTAGCCGGGCAGGTATGTTAGAATAATAGGAAACAAAGCATGGACGGGGCGGTGAAATGATGCGTGGAAAAATATTGGTTGTCGATGACGAGCAGCCGATTGCAGATATCATCAAATTTAATTTGGAAAAGGAAGGCCACCAGGTCATCTGCGCATTCGATGGCGGTACGGCGGTGCAGCTGGCGTTTGAGGAAGAGCCGGACCTGATTTTGCTTGATCTGATGTTGCCTGTGAAGGACGGTATGGATGTGTGCCGCGAGATCAGAACCCGTCTGCAGACGCCGATTATTATGCTCACAGCCAAGGATACGGAACTGGACAAGGTACTGGGCCTTGAGATGGGCGCGGACGATTATGTGACAAAGCCGTTCAGTACACGAGAGTTGCTCGCCAGGGTGAAGGCGCATTTGCGCAGGCAGCAGAAGACGGCGGAGCTTGTCGCCGCAGGAGGAGACAGTCAGCCCTCAGCCACCGGGCCGGCCGAGCGTCAGGGACTGGAGCTGTTCAATCTGTTTATCGATACGGATATGTATGTGGTATATAAGGACGGAGAGCCGCTTGATCTGACGCACCGGGAATATGAGTTGGTTTATTATCTGGCCCGCAACTGCGGCAAGGTGATGACGCGGGAGCATCTGCTTCAAGCGGTGTGGGGCTTTGAGTACTTCGGCGATGTGCGGACAGTGGATGTGACCATTCGCAGACTGCGAGAGAAGATTGAGGATGACCCGAGCCGTCCGGAATATATTTTGACGCGCAGAGGTCTGGGGTACTTGATGCGCAATCCGAAGTCGGGAGGCTTTGGTTATCGATGAAGGGAGCCCGTATCTTCCGCACGATACAGGTTAAGCTGATCATTATTTACGTGCTGCTGATTCTGATCGGCATGCAGCTGATCGGCGTGTATTTTATTAGTACGATGAAGACATCGCTGATGGAATCCTTCACGAACAATTTGAATGAACAGGCCAATATATTAACCAAGTTCGTCGAGCAGACGCTGTCGCCGTCTCCGCAGAATGCGAATACAACTGATGAGCAGACGCTTGAGGATTTGCGAGGTATTGTAAGCACTTTGTTCAGCATCAACGAGGCGGAAATTCAGGTGCTGGATGCGAGCGGCAAGGTGTTGACGACTTCAGTGCCGTCGCACCAATCGTATGTCGGGCGTAAGAATACGACACTGGCGGTCAGTCGGGCGCTGCAGGGAATCCGGGACAATGAGCAGGAGATGGTCGGGGAAGACAATGTTCGCAAGAAGGTGGTGGCCAAGCCGGCCTTTTATGAGGGCAAAATTATTGGCGCGGTGTACATTGTCGCCTCGATGAACGAGCTATTCGAGACAATCAACCGGGTCAACGGCATCTTTATGTCGGGGATGCTGATTGCGCTTGGCTTGACCGGAATCCTGAGCGTGCTGCTGGCGCATACCATTACGAATCCGATCAAAGGGCTGACCCGCCATGCGACACAAGTGGCTGAAGGGCGGTTCGATCAGCAGGTGCCGGTACACGGCGATGACGAGATCGGGCAGCTCAGCGAAGCATTCAACGAAATGACGGGCAGGCTGCAAGAGGCCTTGTCCGCAATTGAGGAAGAGAAGGAGAAGCTGGCCTCCATTCTCACAAATATGAGCGATGGCGTAATTGCGACCGATGAGCACGGCATTGTTGCCGTGACGAATCGGAGAGCGCGCGAGATGCTTGATATTGAGATTGGCCACGGTGTGCCGCTGACGGAGCTGCTAGGCCTCAGCGAGGAGCGGATGGCGCAGCTTCGCGGCTTGTCCGAGCAGGTCATCATGATTCGCAAGGAAAAGCCGGAATATGAGCATAACTACACGATGAGGGTCACATTCACGCCGATTCACCGCCGTGACAAGAGTGCTTCAGGCACCATCGTCGTGCTTCAGGATGTGACGGAGCAGGAGAAGCTGGAACAGTCGCGGCGTGAGTTTGTGGCGAATGTATCCCATGAGTTGCGCACACCTCTGACAACGATCAAGAGCTATGCGGAGGCGCTGGAGGACGGCGCTTTGCAGGAGAAGGAGCTGGGCGAGCGGTTCGTCGGTGTTATCCGCAATGAAGTGGAGCGCATGATTCGGCTCGTAACTGACCTGCTGCATCTGTCGCGGCTGGATTCCAGCCAGGCGCCGCTGCGCAGGCAGGAGACGGATATTGCGGAGATGTTGGAAGAGGTGGCCGATCGCTTCTCCTTCCAGCTCCGCCAAAAGTCAATACATGCCGAAGTCCAGATCGCGGAGGAAATCACGCCGGCTTGGCTGGACCGCGATCAGATCGACCAAGTGCTGGACAATCTTGTATCCAATGCGATCAAGTATACGATGGACGGCGGTTCTATCGAGCTGTCCGCCATAATGACAGATGCCGGTTCAATCTCTATCAGTGTGAAGGATACGGGGATCGGCATTCCCAAGAAGGATTTGAGTCGAATTTTTGACCGGTTTTATCGTGTGGATAAGGCCCGCTCGCGAAACATGGGGGGAACCGGGCTCGGCCTCTCGATTGCCCGGGAAATTATCAAGGCGCACGGCGGGACGATCACGCTGGATTCGGAATGGAATGAGGGTACGATCGTCACCTTTACCCTTCCTACCTTGCAGGAGAGGGGGACGGCCGAATGATCGAGAAGTTCAAGACAGGCGTGCTGGCCTTTCTGGTTGTGCTAAGCCTGCTGCAAAGTTATTTTCTCGCTTACAGCTTTCCGAGCCTCGGCCCGATCGTTACCTCCGAGCAGGATTATGTGCAGACGGAGAAGATTGGAAAAGAGGAGCGGGTGGAGAATCTTATCTTCCCGGAGGATATTGTGCTTCATCTGGGAGAGGACAAGCACACCGTGTTGTATCCGGATACGGAATTTTACAAGCGTGTATTGGAAAAGCTTCGCGGCCGTGAATTCAAGGGCTTCGAGCGCAATATGGTGAATGTGCAGGATTGGAGCGCCATTCGCAAGGGCGAGATCGGGCTTGAGCTGCGCTTCGGTTATGGCGTGCCGGTAGAGCTGCTGCAAAAGATGATGAAGCTTGACGGCGATTTGATGTTTCTGAATGATTATATTGACCGGATCTGGATTTATAAAGTGGCGGATCGGGACGAGGTACGGGTGTATTTCTTTAGTTCGCAGTCCGGCGTCGTATACGAATCGATCCGTGCCGATCTGACAATCAGTGATGTGCAGGAGTATGTGGGGTACGGTGAATATTGGCCGTCGTATAAGACCAATGACGGCGAGCTGTATCTGCCGACGAAGCCGCTGGAGGCGATTGAGGCAGTTATCAAGTATGAGACGTACTCGCCGGAGCAGATGCAGAAGAATCTGTTCTTCGATCCGTCCAGCACCCGTACAATTGAAGACCGCAGCGGAACACAGATTTATACGGACGGCAAGCGCGGGATGCAGGTTGAGCAGGATGGCCAATGGATCAAATATACGGACCCGGTAGCTGCGTCGAGCAGCAAAGATCAACTGAGCAGCAATGTGTACTCGGCGATCTCTTTCATTAATCAGCATGGCGGCTGGGACGGTCTGCACCGGTTCATTAATCCGAAGGAGAGCGGCGTCATTGAGTTCAGGCAGTATTATCAATCAATGCCGATTATGAGCCTGCCGGGCTTCCGCTTCGGTCTGATGGAGCTGGTGCTTCAGCAGGGCAACGTTACCGAATACGAGCGGTCGCTTATGACAATCAGCTATGGAAAGGCCGAGAAGCAAATTCGTTATCTTCCGGGAGGCGAGCAGCTCGACAGGCTGCTGTCCAGTTACCACAGACGCGCTGAGGTGGAGGCGGTCTATCCGGCGCTCAGACCTTCTCTGACGAAGGAGGCGCTGATCCGCTTGACCCCGGTATGGGCAATCCGGCTGAAGGATGGGACGAGTGAGATTCTTAGCCAGGCGCTTCCGGCGAGCAGTCTGCCGCCGCAAAGCGTTCAAGAGCGTTAAGCATAGGAAATTTCAATTCTGTTATGAGTTGCGGGGGTGAAGGTCAATGGACTGGAGGAGAGCCAAAAGCGTCTTGATATTCGCGTTTGTCATGCTGAACATTCTGCTTGGCTATCAGTTGTGGCTGGATGTCCGCGAGCGGCTCGACTCCAATATGGATGTGACGGACCTTCCTCCGGAAACGCAACGTGTTATGCAAGAGAAGAATGTGCGCCTGCTAGGCAAAATTCCGGCGGGGACCCCGGTACTTCCGGATTTGGAGTACCGATTCACGAAGACGCCGGACACCACAGGGGAAATCCCGCTCCAGACACCAGTGGACACGCGTATCATCTTCAATGAAAAAGAACTGCTGGATGAGCTTGGAGGCACGATACCTTCGCTAACTGACTATGCCTTCGATTCGGAGGTTAGCACGTTTGGCACCGATGGAGTATTAGTCATGTACCGAATGGCGGACAAGCTGCCGATGTTCGATGTGCGTTTGGAGCTGCGCTACAGCAATCAGAAGATCATGGCTTATCGGCAGCTTGCGGTCGAGCAGGTAAAGCACGGCAAAACGAGAGAGCAGGCGGTGCTGTCGGCCTCCAAGGCAATCGGAAGGCTGATTGAGAAGTATCTCCAGCCAGGGTCGGCAATCAAAGATATTCGCCTGGGCTACCATGGGCTGTTCTTTGATACAGATATGCAGGTGGCATCCCCATCGTGGCGGGTGCTGCTGGAGGACGGGGAAATCTATTATATTAATGCATTGACCGCAGAGGTCGTCATTGAGAATGAAGCTGCCGGCAAGGCAGAAGAAGGCCCATAGGGAGAGAGAAGGCAAGAAGAGATATGGGATTAAGGTTTACAGTGCTGGCGAGCGGCTCGACAGGGAATGCGACAATTGTCCAGTCGGAGGATGCTATGATATTGATTGATGCGGGCTTGAGCGCAAGGAAGCTGGAACAGCTCATGAAAGAGCGCGAAGTAGAAGCCAGTAGGCTGGATGCGATTTTGGTTACACATGAGCATTCGGATCATATCAAGGGACTCGGGGCCATCGCGCGGAAGTATGATCTGCCGGTCTACGCGAATGAAGCGACCTGGGAGGAAATGCACAAGCATGTCGGCGCAATCGGCGAGGACAAGCGCAAAGTTTTGCCGACCGGCAGTTCGGTGGAATTCGGCGGCGTATTGGGCAAACTGCGGGCGGAGTCCTATGCGATATCTCATGACGCGGCGGAACCTGTCGGGTATTGCATTTACAACGGGAATACGAAGCTGAGTCTGGTTACGGACCTTGGTTACATGAGCGAGAAGGTCAAGCAGCAGGTGATTGAATCGGATGTGCTGGTGCTGGAGTCGAATCATGATGTGGATATGCTGCGTGTAGGCAGATATCCGTGGAATATCAAGCGGCGGATTCTTGGGGATATGGGCCATCTGTCCAATGATGCAGCCGGCGAGGCGCTCTGCGAATTGATGACGGACAGGACGCAGCGGGTATACCTCGCTCACCTTAGTCTGGATCATAATCAGATGGATTTGGCCAAGCTTACGGTGAATAGTATATTAGAGAACCGCGGCTTCTTCTTCAAGCGGGATGAATTTGCCATCAAGGGTACATATCATGACCGTCCTACCGAATGGGACGAAGTGAAGCGGAGATAGTGCTGGTCAGCTCCTGGTCAAGCACTGCGGCTTTTGCGGCAACTTCTTCTCTGGAAAGCAGGCCTTTATCGATGAGCAACTCAAGCATTGCGCTCAGGGCCAGCAGGGAGTGGTAATGGTCATCCTTCAAATCGGCAATCGAGGCAGCCAGATTGACTTGCTCCCAGGCGTTATTTTTGGAAGTACTCATTTTTATCGCTCCTTTTCAAATGGAAGTAAGGTATAATGAAAATGACAGAAAGCTTTTAGCTGCTGTGCTTTTCCCGGCAATGTCAGCAGTATCTCAAGCAACAACTCTATGAATAGTGTAGTCTATAAGTTATGAAAACATTCCTGCCAACTACAATTTAAGAGGATTACGATAAAATTCGATGGACATAATAGTTTTGATGTGTGCTGCATTGAGGGGAGCGATCATTCATGAGTTTGTTCGATGACGATTTCTATTCGACCAAGGTGTCACGCAGGGTTCGCTCCAAACAGATGGAGTCTGGTTCCAGGAATAGCTTGCAGATCCGCTGGACCCCGCTGCGAATTGCTTTCACGTCTTCATTCATTAGTGCCTTGGCGGCGGTGCTGTTGTTCGGCCTTATATTTGACAACGGAGGCGGATTTGCGGCGAGCAAGCCCGTATCCATCAGTTCACTGCAGGTGATGGACCCTTATGAGCGGCCGATTCATGCAGCGGCTAAGATTGGACCGGCTGTGGTCAGCATCATTAATGAGCAACTCGCCAGCTCCAGCCGCAAGCAGACGGACGAGGAGAGCGAAGAATCCCCATATCAGACCGCGAGTCTGGGTTCGGGCGTTATCTTTGAGAAAATAGGCAGCAAAGCAAGAGTGATCACTAATTTTCATGTCATAAACGGCGCCGAGTCGATTAAAGTCGTGCTTTCCGATGGGGAGGTGCGGGGCGCCAAAGTGCTCGGCAAGGACCAAATTACAGATTTGGCGGTGCTGGAGATAGACGGCAAAGGCATTACGACGGTGGCTGAAATCGGCGATTCTACGAAGCTCCGTGACGGAGAGACGGTCATTGCGATCGGCAATCCGCTAGGACTAGGGGATTCGCTAACAATGGGGATTGTCAGCAAGACCCGCCGTTTGATCCCTATATCGCTGAATCAGGACGGCATTTATGATTGGGAGCAGGAGGTCATCCAGATTGATGCTTCCATTAACCAAGGCAACAGCGGCGGCGCCTTGATCGATCTGAACGGACGCCTGATCGGTGTCAACAGTATGAAGGTAGCGGACTACGGCGTAGAGGGGCTGGGCTTTGCCATCCCGATTAACAATGCGATGCCGATCGTAGAGAGTCTGATTGAATACGGCAAGGTGAAACGACCATATATCGGTGTATATACCCTGGATCTGGAGCAATATTTTGCACAACAGGCATTTGCCGACTCCGGCAAGAAAAAACAGGATAGCAAGGATAGCGGGCTGGAACTCAGGCTGCCTAAGGAAGTGAAGCGGGGCGTAATTATTTTGGAGGCGGTCGGTCCGGCGAAGAAAGCAGGCCTGGCTTTCAACGATGTCATTGTGAAGCTTGATCGTCAGGACATCGGCAGCATGATGGAGCTGCGGAAGTACCTGTACTCAAAAAAACAAATTGGTGATACAATTGAGGTTACTTATTACCGTGACGGAGAGCTCAGAACAGCCTCTTTCACCCTTGCTGAGATAACAGAAGAAGAGGATTAATTTCAACCAACCAAGGGCTGAGTGCCAAGAGATGGAGCTGCATACCCGACTATGTATTGTATTTGTAAAAAGCATGTTGAACTCGCGATTGACAAGTTTGTAGATGAATTTGAAGATGCGCCGGATGTGGTGGATCTGAAGGAGACGCATTTTGCCAATTGGGACCCGCCAGTAAAATGCGAGTTATGTGAGGAGCCTGCAGTGTTTCTCGTTGTATAGCCTGGTTGTCAGGGCGAACCGATTTGGCTCAACGAGCCTAG
Organism: Paenibacillus roseus; assembly: GCF_016424485.1. Classification (GTDB taxonomy): domain Bacteria; phylum Bacillota; class Bacilli; order Paenibacillales; family Paenibacillaceae; genus Paenibacillus_D; species Paenibacillus_D roseus. The sequence goes on along the minus strand of NZ_JAELUP010000037.1, from coordinate 34,392 downwards.
CTCAACCGAATTGAATAGGGTACAAGAACATTGCGTCAGTCTGATACACGGTCATAAGCCGGTCTCCGGCTGGCGCTTTTGCTGCATAAGGGACTGCTGCCGTTACAGGTGAGCACCTGCTGCATGAACCAGTTCAGGATTAAAGATACGATTCTTTTCAAAGGAGATGTTGCCATGTCTGTTCTGTATATTGTATTGCTCCTGGTAGGGGTTGTTATGTTTTTGAAGCCGAAAATTCTATGGGTGCTAACGGAGAGCTGGAAGAGCAATGACGGCAAGGAGCCTTCGGGTTTGTATTTATTTTCTACCCGATTTGGTGGACTATTTTTCCTCCTTGCGGGTCTGGCCGGAATTTCGACCTTGTTCTTCGCTTGAATGGGATGAATGGAAGATGTTCAAAGGCTTGAGTACAAAAACTGGCAACGATTGAACACCGGTGCCAGCATTGTTGAAGCATATATATTATATTTATGCCAAGCGCATTTTAAAGTCCTGATAGCCGAATTCGCGCACGACTCGGCAATCGCCATCTTTGCCTTGAACCGCAATGGCTGGCAACGGCATACCGTTAAAGGTGTTGGTCTTCACCATGGAGTAAATCGCCATGTCTCCGAATACGAGCCGATCACCGATCTTCAATGGCTGATCGAACGAGTAATCTCCGATCACATCGCCAGTCAGGCAGGTTTGGCCTGTGAGACGGTACGTAAACGGCTTTTCCCCAGCTTCACCAGATCCCAGAAGTGGCGGGCGATACGGCATTTCCAATACATCCGGCATATGACAGGTCGCGGAGGTATCCAGAATGGCAATGTCCATTCCGTTCTTATGGAAATCCAGTACAGATGTGGTCAGGTAGCCTGCGTTGAGCGCAACCGCCTCTCCTGGTTCCAAATAGACCTCCAGGCCATACTTATCTTGCATTCTTTGGATACAAGCTTCAAGAGTAGCGATATCATAATCGTCCCTTGTAATATGGTGACCGCCGCCGAAATTGATCCATTCCATTTGCGGCAGCCACTCGCCGAACTTCTCTTCGACCGCATTCAGCGTAGTCTCCAGATCATCAGAGTTTTGCTGACACAGGGTATGGAAGTGCAGTCCGGTTACGCCATCCAACAGCTCCGGACGGAATTGGTCGCGGACGACTCCAAATCTGGAGCCAGTGGAGCATGGGTCATAAATCTCATGCCCAACTTGAGTCGAACACTCCGGGTTAATGCGCAAGCCTATCTTCCTGCCAGCTTGAAGCGCTTTGTCCTTAAACTTCTCCAGCTGCGAGAAGGAGTTAAAAATGATGTGGTCACAGATGGAGATAATCTCATCCATCTCGTCCTCCCGGTAGGCAGGGGCAAAGACATGCGTTTCTTTGCCCATCTCTTCGTAGCCTAGCCGGGCCTCAAACAAGCCGCTCGCGGTCGTGCCGCTTAAGTATTCGCCAATGAGGGGATACAAGGTTGTCATGGAGAATGCTTTTTGAGCGAGAACAATCTTGGCCCCTGTACGCTGCATAACGCCGCTCAGGATTTTCAGATTCTTCTCAATGAGAGCCTCATCGACGACAAAACATGGTGTCGGTAATTCGTCAAACCGCATTTTAACGAACCAGCGCCGGTTGTTTTCCAGTGCCGGACACTTCCTGCCCGTCATCAACCAATACAGGATTAAAGTCTTCTACCCATGGAAGTCCCCATTTGTTCAACTCTTCCATGAATGGATCCGGATCGAACTCTTCAACGTTGTAGACGCCTGGTTTGTTCCATTTGCCGGTCAGAACCATAGCTGCGCCGATCATGGCAGGAACGCCAGTTGTGTAAGAGATCGCTTGGGAGCCGACTTCTTTGAAGCACTCTTGGTGATCGCAAACATTGTACACATAGTACGTTTTGCTTTGGCCGTCTTTTTTACCTTGGAAAATGCAGCCGATGTTTGTTTTGCCCACGGTGCGAGGTCCCAGGGATGCCGGATCAGGCAATACCGCCTTCAGGAACTGGAGCGGAATGATTTGTTTGCCTTCAAATTCAATCGGCTCAATCGAAGTCATGCCCACGTTTTCCAGTGCTTTCAGGTGAGTCAGGTAGCTTTGGCCGAATGTCATGAAGAAGCGGATGCGTTTCAGCCCTGGAATGTTGACCGCAAGGGATTCCAGCTCTTCATGATACAGCAGGTACATATCTTTCTCGCCAACTTCAGCGAAGTCATAGACACGTTTGATTTCCATTGGCATGGTTTCGATCCATTCACCGTTCTCCCAATATCTGCCGTTGGCGGATACTTCACGGATATTGATTTCCGGATTGAAATTCGTTGCGAACGGGTAGCCGTGGTCGCCGCCGTTGCAGTCCAGAATGTCGATATATTCGATTTCGTCGAAGTAGTGCTTGAGTGCATAAGCTGAGAAAACGCCAGTTACGCCTGGGTCAAATCCGCTGCCCAGAAGAGCGGTAATACCGGCTTTCTCAAAGCGCTCGCGGTAGTCCCACTGCCATTTGTATTCGAACTTCGCAGTGTCTTCCGGCTCATAGTTAGCGGTATCCATGTAATGCGTTTTGGTTGCCAGGCAAGCATCCATGATGGTCAAGTCTTGGTATGGCAGTGCCAGGTTCATTACGATATCCGGTTTTACCTCTTCGATCAAAGCGATAAGCTCATCCACGTTATTTGCATCGACTTGTGCAGTCGTAATTTTCGTTTTGCCACCGTCCAGCTTTGCTTTCAACTCGTCGCATTTGGACTTCGTACGGCTTGCGATACAAATTTCTTCGAAAACTTCGCTATTTTGAACACATTTTTGGATAGCGACCGATGCTACCCCGCCACAACCAATGATTAACGCTTTTCCCATTTCTCAATCTCCCTTACTCATAAAGTGTTGAAAGCACAATTTCTCAACAAGCCATCACTATCTTACGCACAAAAAAAACAAGTGGAACAACGCTTCATCGCGTATCACACTTGTTCTTGTTTAGATATAAATATGAAATATTAAAATGTCCCCAAAATGGACATAGCTTTTTTAAGGAAGCCCAATTAATATTCAAAATATATCGCTAACGGATCAGAGTCTATATAGCAAATAATCACTTTTACCACTCTTATTGATCGTTTCACAAGTCGATGTGCGATGCAATGCACTGGTCGTAAAGAAACCAAACTTATAAAATTTGAGCTCTTCGCTCAATCAATAAGGCAACTAAAGTTGCCAGTCGGCATTTGACCCGGCTGTCCGTATGGCCTTTACTTCCTAAGTGGATGTGGTCAAAAATTATCTGCTTGGAAAGATCCGTATACATTTTGAATAGCAGCTTTCCAATAACGCAATATCATAATAACATAAACTCCCCAGATATCAATAAGAAATTCATAAAAAATAAAAACAATATTCGACAGGGGGGTTTTGGAACCGTTTTCGATGGAACTTTATGAAATTTATGGTACGCTTGATGTGTCGATGGTGTGACTTGACGCAGATAATTATCCGATAATCACTCTGCTGCACGGCTTCCACCCGTATCCAAATACTCTCTATACTCAGTTGGATTAATGCCTACTGCTTTTTTAAAGGCCGTACTAAAGTAATACGCGTCTCGATAACCGATCCGTTCAGCAATTTCGTAAATCCTCAAATCGCTCGTCCGCAGCAACTCCTTGGCTCTCTGTATGCGGACATTCATCAAATAATCCATAAAGTTCTGGGAAGTTTGTTCCCGAAACAAGATGCTGAGGTAGCTGGAGCTTATGTTGTATTCTTTGGCAAGCGAGGTTAAGGTAATATGCTTGTTGTAATGCTCATCAATATACTGCTTGATCGTCATGACCAGAGAGACGTTCCGGTTTTCCAATTTCGTTTGGATAAGCTCGGTGAAATGCTCAAAGATTTGACAAATATGATCATACAAGGCTTCAAAATCGTGGAAGTCATGAACATCTACGCGATACAAATCTTCCCGGCCAGCCAAATAAAACGCATTAAACCCTAATTCACTAATCGCTTTATATGCCAGCAGCAGCATATGGTTAATAATATTGCTTGAAGCCTCTGCATTCAAACGAGCCTGTTTAATTTCTTCCAAAATCTCTTTAATATCAGACTTAATGTCTTGAAACAGCCCGAATTTCATTTGCCGGTACAATTTATGCTCGACCAGCATTTGCAACTGCTTGCTGTACTGCTCCCGTTCACTGTTAAGATCGTTATAGGTAAATACGATTCCCTTGCCGTGAATAGTGCTTAAGGCAACCGCGCTGCAAGCCTCCTGGTAGGAGCCGTGCATCTCCAGCAGCGAGTCGCACCTGCTCCCGATGCCTGCGGTCAACCGGCACCCTTTTTCCATCCACGCCTGCTCGATCCACCCCTCTAATAAGGAAGACCATGTGTGCATATGAGCAAATCCGATAAGAACGAGTTGGTCCAGCTTATAGTTGATAATAAAGAATTTTTGCTCGCTGTCCTGTATTTTACGCTCGATCCATTGATATAGAATCAGGTTGTAAATATATAAATCTTCATGTTGAGTATCGCCCGGGGGGAAATCAATTTGCAAGACGACGGTATGATAGGAACAGGATTGCAGCTCTTCCAGTCCCAAAAAGGATATTTGCTTATAAGGCTCATGTACGACACAATGACTAAGCAAATCCCGAAAAAACTTTTCCTGTAATAACTTGCGATTTTCTATTAGCTGCCTTCTCATAATTTCCCGTTCTTGCACGTCAAGCTGCGAAGAATCAATTTCTTCTTTTACCTTTAACACCTTGGCCAACAAATTACGGGATCGAAAGGGTTTTAAAATATAATCACTCACTTTCAATCGAATGGATTCCTTGGCGTAATCAAATTCTGCATGACCTGAAATAATGACAACCTTGCAATCGGGGTAGGCCTGTTTAATTTTTTCCGTTAGCACAATCCCATCCATCTCCGGCATTTGAATGTCGGTAATTACAATTTCAGGCCGATGTTGTTGGAACAGCTCCCAAGCTTCAGCCCCGTTAGCTGCTTCATAGATTTCCCCAAACCCGTTTCCGTGCCAATCTATATTATGTTTTATCTTTTCCCTAATCATATCCTCATCTTCCACGACCAGTACCCGTATCATAAATGAATTCCTCCATTAGAATCCTTAGTTAACGGTAACCGAACGACGGCTTTTGTACCTCCGCCCGGCGCTTGCTCCAGCATCAGGCCAAATTCACTCCCGAATGCAAGCTTGATTCTCTCATTGACGTTGCGAATGCCAAAATAATCAGATGCATCCGTAACACTGGTTCTGCCGGCAAGGACGTGATTAATATGCCGCAGCCTGGTGTTCTCGATGCCTGCCCCATTGTCGAGAACCTCCAGCACAAGATGCTCTGCTTGTTGATATCCTTTAATTTCAATTCGACCTCGGCTCTCAATTCCTCTGATGCCATGATAGATGCTATTCTCAACGAGCGGCTGCAAAATTAGCTTGACTGTCTGACAGGTACGTATGGAAGAATCGATATTCGCCCCATAGTCGAATTTATTAAAAAAGCGAAATTGTTGAATGCGGATGTACGTGAGCACATGATCCACTTCTTCATGGATGGGGATCATTTCTTTGCCATGACTGAGACTTGTGCGAAACAGCTTGCCGAGCGCTTCAATCATATCCAACGCATCATCGATCCGGTTGCTTTCGAGCAGCCCAATAATGGAATCAAGTGTATTGTATACGAAGTGCGGCTTGATCATTTCCTGCATAGCTTTAATTTCCATCTTGCGAATATGGTCCTTATCTTCGACAATCTGATCCATTAGCTCACGGATTCTTGTTATCATCCGGTTGAAGCTTAGTGCGAGATAGCCGATTTCATCTCTGCCTTGTACAGTGGCATGATCGGTGAAGTTTTTATCTGCTGCCGTAGACGCGAGCTCCTGGAGCGCCTTTATCGGCTTTGTCATTCGATTGGTCATATAGATAGAGATTAAAATCACGGCCACAATGCAAATAGCGATGACCAACACCGTTATGCTGCGTATTCGATCCACACCCTTGGCCAACTCTGATTCTAATGATACGCCAACGATTCGCCAGCCTGTTAAGCTTGAAGCGATGAATGTTACAATATATTCCTGATTCTGAATGGTATGTATGAAGCTGCCGCTCTCATCGTTTCCCAGCTTTTTATGATCGATAATAACTTTGTGATGTCTCAAATGATCCGAGCGAACTGGCTGATAGATCACTTTGCCTTGGTCGTCGGTTAAATACACATAACCACGAGCCCCCATATTAATATCCTTCACAATACGGTTCAAAAACTCTGTATTCACATCAATGCAAATGGCGCTGAGTTGATGCAAGGAAGAAGCGTTGATTCCTTTGCATATCGTAAATACGTTCTCATTAAGCAAATTTTGATGCGGGGCCATAATAATCGCTTCATCTGTCGGTTTGTCTTTTATCAATTTAAAAAATGCATCACTTTGATCGTCCCAATATTGACCCATCGAGCCTATCGTATAGCCATTTTCCATCACAATACGAATATCCTCAAGGTCTGTTTTCATCATTTTGTATTGATTGAATTGCTCCAGCATGCGAACCGTATACTTGCGATTATTATCTATATTCCCCGCTTCCGTAAGTTTGAGATAATGCAATAAATAGTAGTCGTTCCGAAAATTCAATATATTGATAATATCGCTGACGTAGGTTTCAATCGTTTTGTCCACCCGGGCAATGACCTCAGCAGAATACAAGATTGTATTTTCTTGCAGATTTTTAATATAGAATTGATAGGATATATAGCCGAGAATCATAATGGGTACGATACTGATGGTGGTAATGCATATGATCAGCTTCACCTTCATGCTCGAAGCAATTATTTTTTTCATGTTTATTTTATCTCCCACGGTTCCTTGATGAGCAGCAGCTTATCAAAGTTGCTTTGATCGGCATACTCGATGTTGGTAAAGTACTCGGTCTGCGTCATCCTCTTTCCCCGTATCGCTTCCACCATATGCTCCATGCTCCATCTGCCCATCATCGTAAATTCCTGCCCGATCAAATGATCGGCCATCCCTTCTTTTGCGGCAAGAACCATCGGGTAAAAGGTATCGACGACAACGGCCAGGCCGCCTTTCTCCCGCCATTTCCGATATTCCGGGAGCGCATCCACAGGGACAAGCAGCGGCCATCCGCCAGTGCTGAAAAATAAATCAATATCATCGTTTGTTCGGATATAGGTTTCCAGCAATTCACCCGCTAATGTAAGATCGTCCATACATTCAAGCACGGCCTGGTAGTCCACTGTGACAGCCGCATTCAGAACATCCTGAAAGCCCCTAAGACGTTCATTCAAATTCAAGCTTTCCTTATCCCCAGTCATGATGAGCGCTTTTAAAGGTTTATCCATTTTCCCATTTGCTTCTAATGTGTTCAGCATTCGATAGGCGCTTGCCTTGCCGATCTCATAATTGTTGGTGCCAACGTAAAATAGCCGCTTGCTGTTTGGACAATCGGAGTCAAAGGTCGCGACCTTGATTCCTGCATCAATCGCTCTATCGATATGCGGACTCAATCGATCCGAGTCGATGCAACTGACCACGATACCGTCCACTTTACGGCGAATGAGACTTTCCATAATTTTTTCTTGTCCTGCAGTCTGCGTATTCATGGGAGCCATCCACTCCATTTTCACCCCATACTGACGGCTTATCCGCTCCGCTTCATCCTTAGTCTCCAGAAATACCGGGTTGTCGAGCGACTTGGGGATATAGGAGATGATCATGTCCTTGGGCTTAGTGTCCGTGTTCGTCGGGTTGACATGATTTGTCTCCGCTGTGGGCGCAGAAAGGTTCATTACTATTTTATTGGAATCGCTTTCACAACCGCTTATGAACCATACGATTAGTAAAATAATTGGGGAAAATCGCATGCGCTGACTCCTTCCAAAAGAGAAATATCGTTTACAACAATGTACCTATTTTATTATATAAATTTAAAATATGCATTATTTTAGGGGCTCAACCTTAAAATCAGTGCTTGACAAACAGGAGAGAGCAGCGAAGGGGCAGAGGAATTCTGGAGAAACGAACGTGGTCGCCTTTAAGGCCCGATTCCCCCTGCAAACTTCCATGAAATCAAGGAATCGGGCTTTAACAGCGATCGGAAGAATCCTCTGCCACGCAGCGTCCCCTCCACCTAGAGGTCAAGCACTAATTCTGGTTTTGATCCATTTTAGGGAATGATTAAAAAGAATAGAGAGGAATGAATATCCATTCCCCTCTACTCTTTGTGTGGCATAGCTTATTACCAAGGCTTTGTATTTTTTAATACTTCCTCGACATTTGTCTCATCGACATAAACCGTTCCTGTATCAATAAAGGGCTCCACCTGTTCCCCATTGATAGCTTTTACCAGATTTTTAACTCCCAATGCACCCATTTGGATAAAATCCTGGCCAATTTCAACTTTAACGGTGCCTTCCTTTACATATTGAAGCATCGGGTAGAAGGAATCGACAGATACGATAATGCCGCCATTTCCTGCAAACTTCTTGAGCGTCGGCAAGGTTTCGGTAGGTGTCAGGAACGGCCAGGCGCCGACTACAAACCAGGCATTCAAATCGGAGTTAGCTTGTGTATATTGCTCCAATACCGTTACAGCCTTGTTAACATCGTCGTCAGAAGCCTGAACAGGCAAATATTCGATGTCCACGCCAGCGGCGCCTTCCTTAAATCCTTTGATCCGCTGCTCCAGGTTGAAGGAACCCGGCACGCCTGTCAGTGTCGCAAGCTTTACGGTACCTTTGCCCTCTGCCAACTTGGCAAAGGCTTCTCCGAGCTGCTTGCCTAAGCTGAAGTTCTCCGTACCCGCATAAAAGGAACGCTTGGAGTCAGGGGAGTCGGAATCAAAGGTCGCAACTTTGATGCCAGCGTCTACAGCTTTGTTAATCACATCCTTTAACGCATTCGGATCAATGACGCTAATCAAGATGCCATCCACTTTCTTTTGAATCAGACCTTCAACGACCTGAACCTGCTCTGCGGCATCCGATTTCGTTGGACCCGTCCAGATCACCTCTACGCCGATCTCCTTGCCCGCTGCTTCAGCGCCATCTTTGGAATCGAGGAATACAGCGTTATCCAGTGCCTTTGGCACTACAGCAATTGTCAGCTTTTTTTCGCCGGCTTGCGTCTTTTTTGTATCCGATGATGTACTGCATGCCGCCAAAGCTGATACAAGCATAGTTAAAACAAGTGCCATCACGATTTTTTTCATGAATCAACCCTCCTGAAATGATTGAATAAAGCAAAATTGCAAAACTTAAAAAAGCGATAACGCTTGCGCTGCCTTGCCTCACCCCCTCTCAGAACATGAGGATCACGCTTTTTTCTTGTACCGCAGCTGGTCGATTGTCACTGCAATGATGATAACAAGACCAATGACGGTTTGCTGCCAGTAAGCCGATACATTGAGCAAAACAAGACCGTTGCGCAGCACGCCCATAATGGCTGCGCCAAGAATAGCCCCCACAATCGTTCCTTTGCCGCCAGAGAAGCTGGCGCCGCCGATAATGACCGCAGCAATCACATCGAGTTCATAGCCAAGCCCTGCTGTCGATTGGGCTACCCCTAATCTGGCCGTCATGATGATCCCGGCGATTGCGCTTAGAAAACCCGAAATCGAATAAACGGCTAATTTGACACGTTTTACTTTGATGCCGGAAATCGCGGAAGCCTCTTCACTCCCGCCTACGGCGTATACATGGCGACCAAATATCATTTTATTAAGGACAAAGGTGAAGATAATAGCGAGCACAATCATTAAAATGATGGGGTAAGGGATATTAAATATCATGCCTTGCCCGAGCTGGTTAAATGACGACGGCATGCTGATCGGAAAGCCGCTCGTAATGGCGTAGGATAAGCCTCTGGCTACACTCATGGTTCCCAATGTGGCGATAAACGGGGGAAGATTGCACTCGTTAATGAGCAGACCATTAATGAAACCAAATATTGCTCCGCCAATGACGCCCAGCAGAATGCATAATGGCAGCGCAAGTTGAAGATTTGAATAGCTATAAGCGGTAATGACGCCGGCAAATGCAAATATGGAGCCAACAGACATATCGATGCCGCCGGTTATGATGACGATCGTCATCCCGATCGCCATAATGGCTACAAATGAAAATGCTCTGGCAACAGAGGATAAATTATCTACTGTTAAAAAATTGTCTGAAGCAAACGTCATTACGACACAAAGGCCAAACAAAATCAGGAAAACGCCTAAGATGTCATTTGACCCTCTGAACAATTTAAGCATACTGTCTTTTACTTTCCCTATTGGGGTAGAGGTCATTTTTTCGGTCTCCACTGCTTACGCCCCCTTAAGTGCAAGTTCCAATATTTTTTCCTGCGTTGCAGACTCCCGGTCTAATGTTCCTTTTATTTCTCCTTCATGCATCACGATAATGCGGTCACTCATCCCGAGAATCTCCGGCATCTCGGAGCTAATCATAATAATGGCCACACCTTGCTGGGCTAATTGGGACATCAAGGTGTAGATCTCTTTTTTTGCGCCTACATCAATGCCTCGCGTAGGCTCATCTAAAATAAGCACCCGTGGATGAGTAGCCAACCATTTGGAAATGACAATCTTTTGTTGATTTCCGCCGCTCAGGTTGCCGGCTCTCTGATCTTTATGCGGCGTTTTAATACGAAGCTTATCAATGTATTCATTCGCCAGCTGATCCTCTGCCGATCTGGATAAAATACCTGCTCGGGTCAACTGTTTCAAGGCAGACAACGAAATGTTTTTTTTGACACTCAGTCCAAGAATCAGGCCGTGCTGCTTGCGATCCTCCGGCACTAAACCGATGCCATGCTGGATAGCCTGGCTTGGCGACGTAATTTGCACTTCCTCACCTTCTATGAAAATCTGGCCGCTGCTGCGTTTATCAACCCCCATAACAGCGCGCATAACTTCGGTACGACCGGCTCCCACCAGCCCTGCAAATCCGACAATTTCGCCTTTTCGAACCGAAAAACTAATGTTCTTCAGCTTGCCCGGCACATGCAACCCTTTAACTTCAAGTACTTCATCCCCAATTTCGGTAGGCGTTTTCTCAAATATGTTCTCCAGCGTTCTCCCGACCATTAATTGAATAATTTTGTCCTCTGTGATTTCCCCTTTTTCAAGACAGCCTACGTAAGCACCATCTCTCAAAATATGGACCCTGTCGGATATCATCTGGACTTCTTTCAACTTGTGGGATACAAAAACAATCGAAACGCCATCTCTTTTCAACTTTTTTACGATTTCAAATAATTTCTCTGCCTCTCGATCTGTCAGAGAAGAGGTTGGCTCATCCAAAATAATGAGCCTGGATTGAATGGATAGCGCTTTAGCGAATTCAACCATTTGTCTTTGTGAAACGGAAAGCTCACGAACCAGCGTATGCGGCGGGCAATTCAGCCCCACCTCATTCATATAGCGGAGCGCTTCCTTTTTCGTGCCGAGCTTGTCAAATAAGCCAAACTTCCCTTTTTCCCGTCCTGCAAATATATTTTCCGCCACGCTAAGATTCGGCAGTAAATTCAGTTCCTGGAACATGACACTGATACCGAGACTTTGAGAATGGAGGGGTGATTCAATCTCGACACGCTGGCCGTCAAATTGAATGGTTCCGGCATCCTTCCGGTAAACTCCGGCTAATATTTTAATAAGCGTTGATTTTCCCGCACCGTTCTCTCCCATAAGAGAAACGACTTCTCCTTTTCTTACATCAAACTGTACATCCTGCAATGCTTTCACACCCGGGAACGCTTTCATTATTCCGTCCAATCGCAGAAGCTCGTTCATGTTCTCACCTGCCCGTTAGTATTGATGCGGTTACCATTGATCTTAACGGGGTTCATTTGGAATCTAAATGGATTAATTTTTATAATCCTTAGATAATTTAAGTAGCGATGCCGTTTTGCACTAAGCGGACGCGCCCAGGGGCTGCTCATAACGCGCATTCTGACTCCCACCATAAATCCATGCAATAGAGAGGCTGAAGGTTCACACATGCCTAAGCTTACAACTTCATCCGTACACGGTTAAATTTTAAGGGTAGGGTTGCAAATTTTAAGTATTGTTTGTATTATAATATGTAATACAAAAGTTACTTAGGTGGTGAAGCGCAATTATGCTTATTTCATTGCAGTTAGATAGTGAAATCCCGCTATATGAACAGCTGCGCAACCAGATCGTGATCGGAATTGCGACCGGTGAACTGGCGGCCCAGGAGAAGCTCCCGACCGTCCGCCAGTTGGCTGAGGATTTGGGCATTAACACAATGACGGTGAATAAAGCCTATTCGCTGCTCAAGCAGGAGGGCTACATTGTCATCGACAGGCGGCATGGGGCAAAAGTGAGTCCGCGGATACAAGATAGTCAGGGGCCGTCTCCGCAACTGGAGGAACAGCTTCAATTGATTATCGCGCAAGCTACGATTCAAGGGATGGATCAGTCTCGTTTCCAAACGCTGTGCACGCAGATTTTTTCCAAAATGACGTATCGGCCTACCCATATCTAAAAGAAAAGAGTTGATTCCGATCCTAACAACGGTGATTTTGTCAGCGGTGTCCGTCCTCTCTTTCATTGTCATACTAGCAACCTACAAGGGACAGGGCAAATATAACAACGGCATGCTATTCGCCGTTACATTGCCGCCTCATGCGATGGACAACGAGAAGATCAAAGATGTTCAAGTGAAGTTCGGCAAGCGGCTTAAGCGGATTATATTGTGGATGGCCGCAGCATTTATCCCGGTGGTGCTGCTCTATGATGCGAACGGCTATCAGGTGCTTTATTTTTTCGTGTGGATTTTCAGCTTTTATGCCGCCGTCTTCAGTTGGTTTCGGCAAGCGTTTCGAATGACGCTGGCTTTAAAACGGGAAAATGATTGGTTCGTCGGTGCGAAACGCGTTATTCAGAGCGACCTGCGCGCCGCGTATTTGAAAAATCAGCGATCCGCTCCGTTGTGGCTGTTCGCGATCCCGCTGGCCATGACTGTCGGCCTGGTATTGTGGAGTGTGAACGAGCCGACGCTTCTCGGCGTCTCGATCGGAAGTTCCGTCTTTACGCTGGTGAGTCTGCTCCCTGCACTTGGGATGCGCAAGATGAAGGCTAAAGTGTACAGTTCGAACAGCGAAGTGAACGTTGGCTTGAACCAGGCCAGGCGCAGGTATATCTCATATTTGTGGTTCATGATGGCGACTTTGGAGAACGTTCTTTTCCTGCTTATCGGTTTGTTCATCATGAGCGACAGCGATACGGCGGTTGGTATCTGGCTGACGATCATTTTGTCACTCGGCGTAGTTCCGGCAGCTCTGGTGCTGTACGTTTATCGTAAAATCGCTCATCTGGAGCAGGAAACGTTGGAACTGGACGGGAAACCGATTTACACGGACGACGACGAATACTGGAGCAATGGATTAACCTATCACAATCCTGACGATAAAGCGATTTTCGTCCCTAAACGGGTCGGGATAGGTGAAACGGTGAATACGGGCACTTTGGCCGGGAAATGGATCGCATGGGGGCCAGTGCCGTTAGTTGTTGCGATTGTCATCGGGGTTTCGTTTCTGCTGATCAATTCCGAAATAAATCCGCCGGTCTTAACCGTAACGCCAGAGCATAACATCGAGATCGATTACCCGATGTACTCCTTTGACTTCAATGTGACCGACATCGAACAAATATCGCTGGTGGACAAGGTGCCTTCCGGAGTGAAAACCAATGGGGAGGGGACAGACAAGATTGCCCGCGGCCACTTCAAGCTGAAAGAGCTGGGCAAAGCAAGAATGTATATTTTCAAAAGTCCGCCTTATATTCAAATCAAGCTCAAAGACTCGTATGTTTTCTATAACGAGAAGGACCCTGAACAGACGAAGCGGGTGTTTGAGCAGTTGCAAGAGCTATATAAGCTGAACTAAAGAAACATAGAATGAGAGTAGCCGAGCTTTTTGAAATAGATGGCGGTTTTAATTCGTATAAAACGGGAAACCCTGCGAAATTGAACTGTAACCGGTAAGAGGTCACTTTTTTTCAAGTGTCCATCTTGCGGGTTACAGTTCAGAATGCGGAGGTTTCTTTTCGTTGTATTCTTTGTAAAGGATATGAAGATTAACAGCTGTCGAAGTCTCTGAAGTTGGATCAGCAGCTCAACGAGTATAGCCGAATGTTGGGAAAGGATGAACAAGCAAGCAGCAACGTGGCTGTGGATGTATGTGTGGCAGGGCAATTATTTACTGCGGTTGTTTTGGAAGCAGTTAGTGATAATGAATAGGCATCCTATTTAATTCTCCGTCGCGAAGGAGTTCATTTATCTGCCAGGGTCTTGTGGTACACTAAGGGAAAAGGGAATTAATGAGGGTTATGAAGCTACATATATAATAGACAATACTAATGAGGGCTATTAAACTACATATACAATATGGATGGTCTTTCATGGGCCAGTCCTATCATGAATCCGCATAATTGGAGACGCCAGAGCAGCTTTATGTGCACTGGAAAAGGAGAATTCTGACACTGTTGGCGGAGACGGAAGGAACGGATGAAAAGAGCTTTTACAGGGTCGAGGATCAGAGAAGAAAGAGTAAGTAACTGGTTAGGTTAAATGTGATGAAGCGACAGTGGAGGGTTACATGTTTATTCAGATTATTGGTGTAGGTAAGCTTAAAGAAAAGTACTTGATTGACGGTATAGCGGAATATGCGAAAAGGCTGAAACCGTATCTCAAATTTGAGATCATTGAGGTTGCAGATGAGAAAGCGCCTGACTCTCTGAGTGAAGCGGAGGTCGTGCAGGTTAAGGCGCGAGAGGGAGAGCGCATTTTGTCGCAGATTAAGGGCGAAGCTCATGTGGTTGCGCTCGCTATTGATGGCAAGCTATGGAGCTCGGAGGAGCTTGCCAGGGAGCTGGACCAGCTCGGAACCTATGGGACGAGCCATGTTGTGTTTGTTATCGGAGGGAGCCACGGGCTGTCCGATGAGGTCATGCGCCGCGCACAGCAGCGCATGAGCTTTGGTCGCATGACGCTGCCTCATCAGCTCATGCGCCTGGTACTGACGGAGCAGATTTATCGGGCGGTGAAGATAAATCGGGGGGAACCGTACCATAAGTGACGGCGAAAAATTATTGAAAATACAGTTCGCCATATATTTGCCCTGTTCCAAATTGTCGTAATAAATAATTGAAAAATAAAAGGGTCCTTTAATATTAATAGTTCATATAAAGGAAATTATCCACTTGTAAAAGGGAGGATGTAATATGCTAAAGCTACAGGAGCGGTCTTACGACTGGGCATTAAAACATATAGAGAAATATGGGGATACTGATATTTTCCCTTTACCATTTGAGTTTGCCGCAATACGTGCTTATTGGGACTCGGAAATAAAGACTGAAATTACTCAGCAAAATTTGTTGAATTGGGAATTACGGTCGTATCGCCGTTTATTAACGCCTAAACATCGCTATGGTTTCAGAATCTCTACCCAGTTGGACCCATTAGATTCAATTATTTTTACATCACTTATCTATGAGATTGGTCAGGATATTGAGAATTTCAGGATTCCAAAAGATCAAAATATTGCTTTCTCAAGTAGATTTGACCCCGATAATGAGGGGAGAATGTATGACCCAAATTTTAATTGGCAGGCGTTTCAAGATCACTGTACAGATACAGTACAGTCCGGTGACTACGAATATGTTGTTGTAGCGGATATTGCGGATTTCTTTCCTCGTATCTATTCTCATCCATTGGAACAAGCACTTGGAGAAGCAACCACGAAGACTAATCATGTAAAAGCCTTGAAAAAATGCTTAAGCCAACTTAATGGGAGTGTTTCCTATGGCATTCCGGTCGGACAATCGGCATCGCGACTTTTAGCTGATTTGGTACTGAATGATGTTGATCGAGGCTTAATAAGTGAGGGACTAAAGCACTGTCGGTTTGTAGATGATTTCAGAATTTTTTGCAAAAGTGAAAAGGAAGCGCTCGGGGCATTAGGTATACTCGCAAACCTTTTGTTTGAGAACCATGGTCTAACCTTACAACAACACAAGACTCGTGTTATGACAGTTGAGAATTTTGAAAGTAAGATACTCGGAAGCGAGCGTGATAGAGAGATTAATGGATTAAGTGAGCAATTTCATGAAATACTATCTGATGTTATCATTTTGAATCCATACGATTCCTTTGACTTTGAAGAACTTGGTGCTGATGTTCAAGAACAAATTAAACGTTTGAATCTAGAGGGAATTTTAGAGAGTCATCTGGAGGAAGCCGAAGACATTGATATTTCTCTTGTGAAATTCCTTTTGAAGCGCCTTACGCAGATTGGAAGTCCCGACAGTGTCGATTGTCTGTTACGTAATATTAATAAGTTGTATCCGGTTCTAAAGGAAGTAATGGTGTATTTCCAGACTATCGATATTGATGCTTATACCAAGAATAGAATTGGAGCGGAACTCCTGAACCTTTGCACAGATTCAATAGTCGGTCATTTAGAATATAATAGGATTTGGATACTTAGTACATTTACCTACAATAATGAATGGAATAACAATGAACGGTTCACGAGGTTATTCACAGAACTAACCGATCAATATTGCCAAAGGGAGCTTATTTTAGCAATAGGTCGCGCTGGACTGGATCATTGGTTCCGTTCAAGAAGACGTAATGTATCGGAACTTACCCCATGGATAAAAAGAGCATTTCTAGCAGGTGCGAGTTGTTTGCCCGGAGATCAAGCACAACATTGGTATAGGTCGATCCCACGTCTTGATATTTTAGATAAAGCAATTACAAAGTGGGCAATCGAAAACCGCTTTGCGTGATTTTGCTTGAGTAGGGACTTTCCGGAGAAAGGAAAGCCCTTTTGTTGCTTTGTTACATATGGGCTAGGGCTCCTTCTCAAAGTGAGCTTTAAGCCGTCAATATGGACTATCTTCTAAATGGAATCATCTTGAGATGCAACTGATGCAAGGCTATGGTCTTTGGAATAATAACCATGTCTATGCCAACGAGCCCCTCTCCTTCGGCCGCAGACCCGTCCGCACCAACTGATGCATGTGCTCTACCGGAGCAGGTGTATCGGGCGATTATATTAATCCGAGGAACATTGCCATAAGTGACGGCGAAAATTGATGAAATAGTTCGTGTCGCCATATATTCGCCCTGTTTCTGACCGTTGTGATGGAAGATAATTTACATAGAGGTATGGCTAATCAGAAGTTATGTGCAATTGCTGAAAATTTAAAAACAGGAGTGAGAGTCTTGGAACTTCAACCATCGAATTATTTTTTAGATAAATTTGTTTCTTTTGATCTCTCCAGCCTAAGCAGTAATAATACTGGAAAGCGAGAAATATCAAGTAAATGGGTAAATGCATTTATCTTAAATTCAGCTTTTCGTTATAAATTTGAAGAGCCCAAAAGATTATTAATAATGAACCTATTGAGACGAGTTGAATCTTCATTTCATCAATATAACCTTGGTAGTAGTCAACTCGACGAGTATTTACTTGGTGATAAGAGGGGTATATCGAGATACTTTTCTGCTGTTGTATGCTTTGAGATTGCTTTATCTCATTTGTATCAGGCTTACATGTTTGGTCAAAGGCTAACAGGAATTAAGTTGTTTAATTCTAATGATAATTCTTCTTTAGATCGACTGAATAAGCTATATAATATTTCAAAACATTATGATGGCACAGTAAGTAAAGGAGAGATAGATGAGGTAAATACAATTCCTATCTGGATAACTAATGAAGGTTTTAAATCAATTGATAAATTCTTAAGTTACAACGAAGTCCACGAGATGATGAATGAAATGGAATACATATCAAATGAATTAATTAAGTGACTATAAATGTATTGCTACGAAGTCAGCAACATCGCCTAACACCATGCTAACGCTTCGGGTCATACCCGGCTCTCAATTTGGCAGAAGTCCATGTGATTCAGGTGCAATAGACAGTAGCAAGGAAGCGGTAGCCGGACACAGTCGCTCCAGTTAATTGTATTGTGGTTGCTCCACGCCGAGATACTATCGCTCGGCCGCATGACCTACCCGCACCAGTTGTGATGCTTGTGCTCTGCAGAAGCAGTGTACCGGGTGAATAGATTTAATTGGGAGGACATCGACATAAGTTAGGGCGAAATTTCATGTGATGTGGAGAGTACTGATGGAAATTTAGTTAATGGGAGTGAGATTAATGAAAGAGGAAGATGTTAAAAACCTATCCGAGTTTCTGGGCTATTTTCAAAATGAATCCGATCGTGGGGCAGCATTAATTGGAGCTGCGATGGTTGAATCTAGGCTGGAAAGACTACTGAAACAAACTCTGCTGGATAATTTCTCAAAAGAAGAATTACTTAGTGGATTTAATTCACCGATAGGAACATTTAGCTCCAGAATTAAATTATGTCATGTTTTGGGGTTCATTACGGATAAAGAAGCTAGAGAAGCGAATTTAATTAGAAAAGTAAGAAATGAATTTGCTCATCAACTTGATGATATTAGCTTTTCCGATTCCCCTGTATGTGACTATTGCCTGCAATTGCAAGCGAGCACTCCAGGAGATCCAAAACAAGAAAAGCGTTTTCGGTTCCTTTTCGTCAATTCAGTAGTGTTGCTATCTCTTGCTATTTGGTATCGCCCTGAACTTGTTAATAAATACAAAAAAATTAAACAATCTGCGTGGGAGTATGAGTTATAGTTGTGAGTTTTAAGTGATTCCAAGAGCTAAGATTTATATAAAAATATTCCTAAATTAAATGGCCAAGCCTCGGTTTGTCCAAAAACTTTCATTTAGTCTGGTCTGCGTTACTTGCATGCATGATCTTCCATTGCCTCTCTTGCTATCTGCTGCGCATAGGCTTCTCCCAAGCCGATTGATTCGTAGTACTCCCGCGTCACATTCCCCATATGCTGGATGCTGAATAATATTAAACTATAAATGAGTAAATTCGCTTCCAGTAAACTGTAAAATCAAAAAAATAGAGACAAAGCGCGCTCCTTGTGGTAAAAAGTAGTCACCACAACCCCATTTTACATGAAGGAGAACTCGCTATGTCTCATACCGCCATCGTACCCGATCATGACACGCTACGCAACTATTTGTTGCAGCACCGATTGCCCCTTTATTATTCCAAGCCGGTTGTCGCGCATATCGAGACGTACATGGCAGCGGCTACAGCGAAAGGCTTTCGAGGCAAGGTTGTCGATCTGGCCGAATACAGTGATCGCCATCGCACGACACTTGGCCATTTTCTGGCTGAAGGCAAGTGGGATGAAACGGTGTTGCAAAACAAAGTCAAGGCGGAATCGCTTCGCCAGGTGGTCGAGATCCCCCATCACGCGGCAGAGCCATTGTTTGTCATTCATGATGACACGATCGCCAAGAAGACCAAACCTTCGTCACAGGCAAAGTCTCCGATCGAGCAAACCGGCTTTCATCATTCCCATCTGGAAGGCAAAGTCGTTTGGGGCCATCAGGTGCAGGCAACCGTCGTCCAAAGTGGCGGCATCTCCTTGATTCATGCCATTGATCCGTACGACAAAACGAAAACGCACCCCGATGGCACGGTCTACACCAAAATCGACCGCGTGTGTGACATGGCAGCCACGCTTCCGCCCCCTCCGCACCGTGGTTATGTGCTGGTGGACTCTTGGTTTACCTGCTCGCGCGTCATGGAAAGTTACGCCGCCGCGGGTTATCACCTGATTGGCGGTCTTCAAACCAATCGAATTATCTACCCGCAAGGCATCCGCATTTCGGTACAGGATTTTGCCTTGCACATCCGCAAAGAAGACGTTCGCCTTGTGACCGTGAACGGTTCTGCTTACTGGACGTACCGTTATGAAGGTGCTTTGAACGACATGGAGAATGCCGTTATTCTGCTGTGTTGGCCAGAGCAGGCGTTTGGGGAGCAAAAAGCACTGCGAGCCTTTTTATGTACGGATGTTTCCTTGACTACGGAAACCATTTGCACGTATTACAGCAAGAGATGGCCGATTGAAATTTTCTTCCGCCAGTCCAAAAACAACCTGGGCTTTGATACGTATCAGGTTCGTTCGGCCACTGCCTTTATTCGAAAAAATTGTGAAAAAGTTTTCTGGCTTGACAGCCTCTTAATTCATAGTAAGATGAGAAATAGTGGTAGTTAATACATATGTGGGGGTTAAGAATTGAAAAAAGCTTGGATTCTATCTATTTTATGCGTTGTGTTATTCAGTGTGGGCGTTATTCCTGCTTCGGCTGCTAGTAATCGTGCTCACATTTTCGTAGATGGGGTGCCGCTTCAATCCAAATCTATGAGCAAGAATAATGTATCGTTCGTACCGTTCCGGGAATTGTTCGAAAAGCTGGATATGGATATCAAATTTGATGCGAAGTTGAAGCAAGTTACAGGTACTAACAGCAAACTTAAAATCACCTTCACGGTTGGCAGCAAGGTCGCCTACGTCAATGGTCAGAAGAAGACGCTGCAAGCAGCACCCTTCACAGAGAACGGAACGACGTATATTCCGATTCGGATTGTAGGAGAGGCAACGGGCAACGCTGTGTACTGGTCGTCAAAAGCAAATGTGATTCAAATTAATAGCCCATCCTTTAAGGGGGCTTCTTATACTGTTGACAGTATTCCTGTCTATTTCAGTGCTAATGGGGCTGTTCTCTTCGGTTCTGAGGCCCTGAAGGAACAGAAGATTCTTTACAAGTTAGCTGAGGAAGACGCCATTAAAAATGTCATTGCGAACTTCCCTAAGGTTCGTATTGTAGGTGAGCCGCCGACAGCGGAGGAGTCCAAAGATCCCGGCTACAAAGGATATCCTGACTATTTTGACGTCAATTATGTTACGGCTGTAGAGAAGAAGGAGAAACTGCCCCCGTTATTGAGTCAGGGCTGGATTTCACTAGCGCTGCTGTCGGAGATCGAGAAAATTAACAATCTTGGTAGCAGGGAACCTAACACTATTGTGATAGGTAAATATATTGGAGGAGACATCGTTAGAAAGAGTATCGTTTTGACGGACGCATACAAGAAAGCAAAAGACGGTGATTTTGTGTTAAGCGATATCCGTGTGAAGAAGTATAAAGGTTCAATGTACCTGAATATTGAAGATTTGCAGACGGCAGGACTGATTAAGAACTAAAATATTGGGCGCAGCATCGGTGCTATGCATTCATTTGGATTCCATCTGCTGATAGATTGGCCAGGATACTCTCTTGAGTACCCTGGCTTTTTGCTGTGAAGCGGGATTACGCGTATATTATACGGAATGTCCACCATTTGGAAAATCACTGGCAGGCTTGAATGATTAGCACGTGCAAATCGTGTCAATGAATCGTTAAGTTAAAGTGCAGAGAAACGAATTCGATTAACAGTGCGAATCTTTTATATATTTCCCTCGCCAAGCCACCTCATATTCAAAATAATAATGGGCACCTGCAATAAGGGTGCCTTTCAATTTCGCCGATAGCACCGTTAAGCTGAACCCTACCATAAATGACGGCGAAAATTGGAGTGTTGAGGAGGGCCAGGCGGACTCACGCTGCATCAGAGGCGCAAAATCAACCGTCCGACGGGGCGTACTTCGTTACGTCCCGCTCGAATACCGCTCCATTGAACAGGTCCAGCTCCACATGGGTGGTTCCGCGATCGTCGGTCAGTACGATCATTTGCGACCCGACGAGGGGAACGCGGTCGGCGCTGGTGCGCATGTGTGCTGAGACGACACGAGGAGCGCCGTCAACGGTATAGCTTACCTCAACCGTGAATATCGGGAAATTAAAGAGCCAGCGGTTAGTAAAATTCACGGCGGTCAACGTCCCGGTGCATGACAAACCCTCCATGCGGAGTCGCTCGATGTCCGCCTGACGCCGCCGGGCGTGGGCGATAGAGCCGGGCAATCGCAGGAGCGCGATGGCGGCCCAGAGGGCAAAGCAAGCTCCGATGACGGCGCCGAGCTCTGGCGGGATCGTCGGCGATGTCGCGATGGCCTCGAGGTCGAAGGGGCGCGCCAGGTCGCTTGTCAGTGTCCAGAGCAGGAGGACTCCCGCGACTGCTGCGAGTCCTCCTGCTGCCGATAGCGTCGCGAACAGGCCGGCTACCCTGGTCTGTCCGAACTGCTCAATCGATCGCGAGTACACTCCGCCGGTTGCACCGATTGCGACGAACAGCAGCACCACCGCGACGCCCACTGTGACCGGATGACCGAGTAGCATGCTGATCGCCGGTGTCGGCGCCATGCTGAGCAGTGCGCCGAACGGCACGGAGCCTGTCAGCGCCCACAGTGCAGCGGCTGTGAGCAGCCATGGCATCAGCGGAGCCGCGCGTCCGACGCGACGTCCCGGCAGGAGCATAGTCATCCGTCCGTTTTTATCCGTGGTGGAGAACAGCGGCAGCGGCTCGATATGTTCTTGCTGCCCGTGCTGCTGCTGACCCTTTGCAGTATCCTTCATTGGCATGGCCCTCCCGAGGAAATACTTCAATCGTATATATTTGATAAGGGAAAGGTGAATAGTTGTGAGCGCTGTCACATTTTAGGTGCCGTACTAAAAAGCTCAAATTTCTATTATTTTTATATGTAGTCATACACACTTTCACCTCCAAAATTTCTTATCTATATTTTATCACCTATACGTTGTCTACTGTAAATACCCAAGTCGAAACAAGGAGCAGATCAACAGTGATATCTGATCCTTTTGGATTTTTCGCCGATAGTCCTGTTAAGTTGAACCTCACCATAAGTGACGGCAAAATTTTTTAGTGAGGGACAGGGTCTTGGGGGGTATAATTATGCTGAAGGTACCGTTTTACTAAGAGGAATGGATGAAAAACGATGAAAGTGCGGAGGCAATAACTTGAGATATGAATTTGTGATTATCGGTGCGGGGGTAGCAGGTATTTTCGCTGCGCTTGAGCTGAAGAAGAAGGGGCGCAAGGTACTCATTATCGACAAAGGCAAATTGCTGGAAGATCGAGCTTGTCCTTCCGATCAGAACAAGGAGTGTAACTGCGATACTTGCGACAAGTACGTCGGCTTCGGAGGCTTGGGTTTATCGGAAGGGAAATTTAACTATACAAACGATTTCGGAGGAGATCTGGAGCGTAAAGTCGGATATGAACGGGCGCTAGAGCTGATGAACGAAGTAGATGACGTGTTAACTGCTTATGGCGGAAACCGGACAGAGATTTACAGTACCTATGACCCGGAGTTGGTTGCTCTGGCAAAGGAAGCGGGCTTCGGAATTTTATCAACAAGAACGCGTCATCTTGGGACGAATCTGTCTCGGATGATTTTGCGAGAATTTTATGAAGAACTGAAGCTAGGAGCTGACTTCTGCTTCCAAATGGAGGTTCGCACGATTATCCCGCAAGCGGCGGGAGGCTTCGAATTGATCTTGGAAAATGGGGAGGTTGTCCAAGCGGATACGATCCTCCTCGCGACCGGTCGCAGCGGTAACGAGTGGCTTGCGCGGCAATGCGATATTCTTGGCATCGAACGGGGGGAAACGCGGGTTGATCTCGGGCTGCGAATCGAAATGCGAGGCAACCAACTGAATTCGATTCTTGGTCGTTCTGTGGAAACTAAATTGCATTACGAAGGTAACGGATATTCGGCGACAACATATTGCATGAACCCACGGGGACGGGTGGTCCTCAAGAAACAGGAAAGACTCGCGATGCCGGATGGACAAAATTACCGGGAGCAGAAGGACGGAGGGACTTCGAATTTGAACTTCACTTTATTCGTACCGTCCTTTTTTCCATCGCTAGCAGAAGCGGACCGCTACCTTCACGACGTTGTCGGTAAAATTAATCGTGGACGTTCTCGTATTGCAGCGCAGCGACTTCGGGATCTTCAAGGGACCCGAAGTTCCAATAGTCTAGTATCGGATCGTGAGTCCAGCACCGTCATTCCAACTCTCGAAGCGGAGTTTACGGACCTGAGGTCAGAAGTGCCTGAGTTGTACATTCGTGCGACGCTCGAATTTTTGGACGCCTTAGAGATGCTGATTCGCGAACCAATCGACAAGGAGACGATACTGTACGCGATTGATGGCAAGCTGTACTCGCCGGGCATCAAGACTGACGAACGATTTGAGACCCAGATTTCTCGAATGTTTGCAATAGGAGACTGTTCCGGCACGACCCATTCTCTGTCACAGGCAGCGGCAAGCGGCCTCTATGTCGGAAGATTGTTGTCAACAGAACCTCGTCTGGATAAGGTTCAAAACAGCTAAGAACGAGACAATAAAATAGTTACCGCATCGGACAAAGCGAACTTGATAAAGCTCTTAAACACATCGTTAATAAGCAAGATCATAGGACGGGCCATCCAGCAAAGGATGGCCTTAAAAACTTGCCGTTACAGACTGCGCGGAGAACCGTATCACAAGTGACGGCAACGTTTTTTGGCGAGAAGCAGAAAGAGTAAACTTTCATCGGATATGACTCGATGCGCCACAGTCATTATACCACTAAGTGGAAGAACAGGGTGGGAATGTTGCGATTATTGAGCGGCTTGAGCAGGCCGAAATCTATTTATATGCAGTTAATTGTTTTTTTTACAATAAAAGATATCTATTGTAAATTCATTGACCCTGTGTCAGGCGGAATGTTAAGATAAGCTCATTAATAAATCCGATTTAAAAGATAGACATTGTTGGAATAAGTCAAGAGGAGGGCTGATCGAAGAACAGCTGCATTGGAAGCGTGAGTATCAACATCAAATTGTAATGTCTAAACGCTCGATTCAACCTGTATCTTTCTCCACTTTGAACCAAATTTCGTTCAAAATTAAGACCATGTCTGGGTTTGCCCGACCAACTTGCTTACCTTATAAAGCTCGTCCTGCAAGCCTGATCTGCTGGCGCTACTCATCATCCTATTGCCTAAAATACAATTATACGAGGAGAGATTAGCATGACAAAATCAAACCGACAATTAAAGATTGGCCTGGAATTGGTTGGTGCTGGCGTGACGCAATGGCGGTTTCCCCAAATCCCGGTAGATGCGAGCACCAATGTCGGTTATTACACAGGCCTGGCGCAGCTTGCAGAGAAAGGCAAACTCGATTTTGTCTTTGTGGCAGATGGGCTCCACATTAACGAGAAGTCGATTCCACATTTTCTTAACCGGTTTGAGCCGCTGACAATTCTCTCGGCGCTGGCAGGCGCGACGAAACATATTGGCCTGACGGGAACAGTGTCAACTTCCTACAGTGAGCCGTTTACGATTGCCAGGCAGTTTGCTTCACTTGATCATATTAGCGGCGGCAGGGCGGGCTGGAATGTCGTTACGTCCCCGCTTGAGAAGTCTGCCCTAAATTTCAACAAGACGATCGAAGATCATCCCGATCATCCTAAGCGCTACCGCATCGCTGCTGAATATGTGGAGCTGGTGCGTGGGCTGTGGGATTCCTGGGAAGATGATGCTTTTGTACGCAACAAGGAGACCGGCCAATATTTTGACCCGGATAAGCTGCATACCTTGCATCATAAAGGGGAGTTTTTCTCCGTACAAGGACCCCTAAACATCGCACGCTCCCGCCAGGGCCATCCAATCATCTTCCAGGCAGGCTCGTCTGATGCCGGGCGCGGCCTTGCAGCAGCAACTGCAGACGCCATATTTACCAGTTCCCAAACATTGGGCGATGCACAGGCGTTTTACTCGGATGTGAAAGAGCGCGCAGCTGCCCTGGGCAGAGATGCGGATAAGCTGCTTGTGTTTCCGGGAGTTAGCGTAATTGTCGGCGATACGGAAGCAGCGGCGGAACAAGAGTATGAGCATACGCTATCCTATATTTCCATCGAAAATGCACTGGATTATTTGGGGCGGTTTTTTGACCATCATGATTTCAGCCAATACCCGCTTGACGACTTATTCCCGGAAATCGGGGACTTGGGGAAAAACAGCTTTCAGAGCGTGACCGATCGGATCAAGCGTCAAGCGAAAGAGCAGAATCTGACGCTGCGCCAGGCTGCTTTGAGGGTTATAGCGCCAAGGCCGCATTTTATTGGTACGGCAGAGCAGGTAGCCGATGGCTTGCAGCAGTGGTTCGAAGAGCGGGGCGCAGACGGTTTTATTCTGCAACCAAGAACATATGAATCGTTTGAATCGTTTGTTGAAAAAGTTGTACCTATTTTGCAGCAGCGCGGACTTTTCAGGGAGGATTATGTGGAGGATACGTTCCGCGGCAATCTCGGGCTCGAAAAGCCGGAAAATCGCTATTCAGCCAAGCGGCTGCAAAAGCCTGCGGTTCAGTTACAAGCCTAATTCACCTTACCTAATAATAGACACGGACTAGACCGTTGTATAGTGAACCTAAATAAAACGGTATCTCGGAGACACTGATGAAAAGAAGACTGGTGGGCGTAATGGCATGGTTCATGGCGGCTATATTTCTCTTGTTTCTGATTCCAGTCGCAGAGTACTACATACTCCCAAAGCGCCAAGTTTCGACACAACAAGCGGATCATCATTACGTGGACGTTACAAGAACTAAATATTATTTTAGAAACTTTTTGTGGTCGGGTATATTTCCGCTATATGGCGGGTTTATTTCCGATCCTCATTTTTTGTTCCAGCACCCGGTGGATCTAACACAGTATCTTTCATCTTTTTTTCAAAAGAAGCCGGTCAAATATCAATTGGTACAGGTGAATCCTTATTTCAAAAATAAAACCTCAGAAATGATTCTGGCAATGGAGTTCGACGGGCAGGCATATGAGTATAAACTGGAGGTTCCTTCAGACTACCCAGCGTTTGTAGTGGAGTCCGAACCTTCAAGTGAGTTTTTATATTATGGTAATAACCTGTACTTCGTACTGACGGATGGTTGGAAACAGGCTTTTCTAATTTATGAGATTCTACCTCCTTTGCAAGAGAACAAATCACTTACCTACAATTTAATTAGTATAGATCAGAGCGACGTTCCGGCATTTTTGAATTTCCCACTCTCGCAGGATCAAATAGATAGACTAATCAACCATTATGATAATAGCTTTTATGATTTTTATTCCCAATATGTAGATAAAAACTATGCCATAGAACAGCTACATAGCCCAAAACGAGAACGCCTTGCGTTTTCGACTTTGTATGGTGCGGGCCTAAATATAAAACATGCTCAATTAAAAGAATTAAGAAAAGATAGCCAAGGTTCCTTTGATTTACAGCTGCACAGTAATTTTGAATTTATTACAGCGGCTCAACCAGTGGAAGTGACACATGCGCCGGAGGAAAATAAAATAAGGATAGAAACTAATCATTGGAACTATTATGATATAACGACGGCAGGGGTTACATTTGATACCTCCTCTTTTGCCATTCAACAGGAAACCAAGTATATTCTGATTCGAACGGATGATATGCATAGAATGATTAGCTATATTGATAAATATATGAATCGGCGTCACGAGAAAAGCAAGGAGATTGAATATTTAAAGGATTATATTGAAGGAACGTATGAGAATATTCCGTTTCTAATCGAAATGGTGACGGAGCATGAAAACACATACTCCATTCAGCGGAAAGGCATTTCATTTGTTATTCTACCGCCCCATACTGCCCATCAATTATTGGGCAGCTATTCTAACCGGACCGCATATGCAATGCCGAATAAGGAATCGGACGGTGAGTATTTATTTATAATGGATTTTCAGGATTTCTCCCTAAAGCTTACGTATGCTGAAGTTCAAGAGCTAAAGTCATTTTTGCAACAAATTGGAGGGTCGACTGACCGGTTGCCTGTATCCGAACAGCCGATGCTTTCTAAAATGAGTTTAAATTCTTCGACACCATACCAACGTAATGCAAAACGCTGTAATTCTGTCTGGATAAGTGCACCATTACG
Source organism: Paenibacillus roseus (assembly GCF_016424485.1). Taxonomy (GTDB): domain Bacteria; phylum Bacillota; class Bacilli; order Paenibacillales; family Paenibacillaceae; genus Paenibacillus_D; species Paenibacillus_D roseus. Next base: position 6,504 of record NZ_JAELUP010000037.1, on the reverse strand, counting down.
CCATTTTTCATATTTTAAAAATAAGATATTCATGCATCGGAGAGACTATTTAGGAAAAGGGTGGCCTTTAAAACTAGAATCTAGCAACGCTGGGCCACCGCTTGGTGGATCGGCTACACTGAGTTAGACACAACAGTTTGATCAAATATGCAAGCTCTAAGTTGGAGCCTATACATATAAGTCAACAAAGGGCAGGAAGCCATGATCGATGCAGCCGGCGGTACCGTGTATGGGTACGGTCATTCTTCGGGCGCTGTGTTGGCGCTGGAGGCTGCGCTTCGGCTGGGCGACAAAGTACGAAAGGTAGCCATCGTCCGGTTATGAAATTGCTGAGTCGATTGAACTTCTTCGTGGTTCGAATGATTCAATAAATTCACCCGAAGTTTAAATATGGACTCTCTAAAAAGAAATAGAATAGCGAAGGTTTCACCGCTGTTCAGGAGAAATTTAAGGCTTAGTTTTCTACCGCCACCCTTCGGTAACCCCCATACTCATATTTCCAATGTTTTTTATCATGGGAAAAGCATAGTTATCCGCTTTTTCGATGGATTGACGTGTCGCTTCAATCCACTTTTCAGCGCTCTGTCTGATAATCGTTAGTGCTGACAATATTTCTCAAGGGTTGCAACAAGTGAGGACGGAAGATCTATTTCTTCCTTAACAAAGCTGCTCCCGGGGACGTGAATACCTTTGGAGGACAACCGTTCGATCTGATACGCTATACGAGCCGAAAAACCTGGAGCGAGCAGTTCGGGGTTTAGGGCAACAATGAACAGGCCTACACCAGGCGAGTAGCTGCCTTCCTCAAAGGATGGGGCATCAAGTGACCAGTTCGCGCCTGTTGTACCTGCGGCGAGTATTTCAACCATGAGTGCGATATTGGCACCACGCGCACCCCCGAAAGCAAGTAAAGCCCCCTTGATCGCTTCACGCGGATTCATAGTGTTTAGCCCCTTCTCATCGATGGCCCAGCCTTCAGGGATCATCTCACCGCGCTCTGCCGCTTGCCGTATGTTAACAAATGCCGTGGCACTGGACGCCTGATCGATAACCAAGGGAGCCCTGTTGTCGACAGGCGCAGCGAATGAGAGAGGATTGGTACCATAAACCGCCTGGCTACTTTGTCCCGTAGCCATTAAGGCAGATCCATTGGTCGCAGCCAACGCTACCAGTCCTTTACGGGCGAGTCGCCTTACGTAATAGCCCAACTCTCCAGCCGTATAGCTGTTCTTTAACGCAAATACGGTTACACCATAAGCGTTTGCCCGTGTTTGCAATTCCTCGAATGCACGATCAAAACCAAGTTGGGCGATACCACCCTTGGCATCGACCTGAATGAGAGTGGGGGCTGGAAAGAAGAGCGCAGGCTCTTCTGTGCTAATGCGACCATTCAAAAAGCCTTCCAGATAGTCAGGAAGATGAGCAAATCCAACCGAACTCCGACCGGAACATTCCGCAGCAACCGTTGCTTCAGCAAGAGAGATTGCTACTTCTTTGCTCGCACCAGAAGCAACACACGCGCGAATAGCCAACTCTCTTGCGCTCTTAAGATCGTATCGCATTGGCTATTATCCTGGAACTCGGCTGCATTTGTGGCTTGAATCCTTTCAAAACTACAAATGCAACCATTTTTAGATTGATTCCTCTACTATCATGCTGCTCGGTGGTGGGGAATAAAGCTACCGATTTATTTGTTGCTTTGTTGTTTCCTCTCAGCATTTCATCACGCTCCCGACTGAAATTTCTTCTTTCCATGTGCACACAAGTTTTTAATAATAATTATATCATGGAAATATGTTAGCCCAGACAAGCAACGCGAGCCAGTCTTGCCATGATTTAATAGCTTCCGCTGAGCGCCGCATACTTACCCCATTTTTCGCCCATAGGCCCGTTAAGCTGAACCGTATCACAAATAGTCGTAAGCGGAAAATCAAGGTAAGAATTGATACAAATGAATGAAAACTACTTTGCGTACCACAATTTTGTATTCAATCCGCTCATTAATCTTAGAGCAAGATTGCATTTGATCGACAAAATTCCTTTTAATTTCCAGGAATTTCTGGTACAATATGCCTATATTCTCTTTTTTATTCTGACTAAAGTATTATTTTTCTGAGAATTAGAACTGATACGAACGTAACCAACAAGCGATTCTATCTGATGATTCAAAATAACTAACATAAAACATTTTGAAAATCTTTGACACATTCTATATACGAACAAAAGTTCGTGTTATAATAAGGAGAGATAATAATGCCAGACATTAGAGATCCGATACACGGATTTATTAGTCTAACAAAAGATGAACAAAGAATTGTTGATACCCCAGAATTTCAAAGATTGCGTCGTATTCGTCAATTAGCAACAACATACTTACTATACCCTTCAGCAGAACATACTCGATTTCCACACTCTTTGGGTGTAATGCAAGTCTCAAGTTTGGTTTTTGACAAAGTATTTGAAAAGAGAAAGGATGTGTTGGGTTGGTCAGAAGATGAAAGGAAAAAATATCGTCAAATGCTTAGACTGGCCTCATTATTGCATGATATTGCCCATGCGCCTTTCTCTCATGTTTCAGACGATCTATTTGATGAAAATGTGAAAGGTCATGAAGGAATGGCCGGTAAAATAATCACAAATTCGAATGTTACACCTATTGTTGACAAAATAGGGGCAGAGTATGGTTTTAATTCTAGTTCAATTGCTGCTTTAATAACAGGGAATGCATTTCATAGTGATGAAAGATTAATTGCCGATATCTTTGCATCGGAACTTGATTCTGATAAAATGGACTATCTATTAAGGGATTCATTATATACGGGTGTAAAGTATGGGAATTTTGACCTGGATAGAGTATTAAATGTACTTTCTCTATGTTATAGAGAAGGCGAATGGAAATTAGGAGTTGAATACGACGGAGTTGAAGCAGTAGAAGGGTTAATTCTTGCACGTTATTTTATGTTTACTCAAGTATACCTTCATAGAACCAGAAGAATCTATGACAATATTATGATTCAACTACTTAAGGAGATTCTTGTAAGAGATTCTTCTACGGGAAGACTCCCCTTAGAAGTTCAGGATTTTATTAAATGGGACGATTACTCTGTCATAGAGAAAGCAAAAGAGATAAAGAGTCCGTGGGCAGATAGGTTTCTGAATAGGGTACATCTTAAATGCATTTGGGAGTCAGAACCTGCTGTAACAAGAGAGGAACGAGTTATTCAAAGAGAATGCGAGCTACAGATTAAAGATGAACTTGAGTTAAAATATAAGCCGTATCAAGTTATTATTGACAGATATCAAAAAACACCAATGAAGTTTGCGCTTTCCGATGGTTCACCAACAATTAGTGTAATTAGTAAAAATGACCCTACAGCTATCTACTCCTTAAAAGATAGGGCACCTGTTGTAGCTAAATTAGAGGAACCAATTTATATCTGTAGAATATATACTGATAGCGATGTTGCCAAAGATGTACACGATTATGTAAAAATGAGGTATGAAGTCTTGAGGAGGAAAAATTAATGAGTTTACAGACATTGGTAGCATATTTAGTTGATCAAAAAGGCCAAATACCAGGAAAGAAAGCTTTTCAAAAATATATGTATTTTTTAGATGCGAAAGGTGTGCCAACACCTTTAAGTTTTAGAATCCATCATTTTGGGCCGTATTCCTCTGAATTGGATTATGCGACCGATAATCTGGAAATTGAAGGAGCAATCACCGTTTCGCAGAATTCTGGAGGTAATGGATTTGTTATTCATTCTGGAAAAAAAAGCAGTAGCTTAATTGAATCTGGAAAGGATTTTATTGAAGAACATCAAAGTAAAATTGAATTTGTTTTAGAATCTCTTCCAAATGAGTCACGAACATTAGAATTGTGGTCTACTACACATTTCGTTGCTAATTCAATGAATAAATTTTATGATGGTGCAGAGAAAGCAAGCGTTATTAAAGAAGTTAAAAAAATAAAGCAAGAAAAGTTTACTGAAAATGAAATTTCTGAAGCGTATGACAAACTGATAGAATTAAACCTATTGCCATAGATTTCAAAAGTCAATACTGTAACTTTTGTGTACGAGGACTCCCTGTATTTAATTGTCCATATAATTAGAATTACTTGTACAAAAAGTACTGCACGGTGTATCAAAAAAAGCCATTCAAAGGGAAGGCCCTTGTAACAACTTTAAATCTTTGTTGAATTGCATATTAAATTTGTACTTGCTATAGATAGCTTGTAAAACCTCATTTTAATCGGGCTTGTCAAGAATTATGTGCCAACTCTTTTATAGATATCCTCCTCCGAGGGGAAGGTTCACCTAGCGAAGATGCTGCCCGACCCGATCTGGGAAAAAGACGGGGAACTGGAGGAGCATCTGCCCCCAATTCTGAACGCGACCGGTCCATTTGCGGATCACACCCATAGTCGAGAGAGCATTTTGAGCAGTGCCTCATCGGAAGGGAAGATGCTCTTGCTCTTGGTCCCCTTGCGCAGTGGCGGGTGGTAGCTCTCGATGATGGTTGTCTTATAGATCAACTTTCGGATTTCCGGCGGTTATTTGAAAAAAGTGGTGAGCTCTGACCCGTTACTACGCCAGGAATGTACTATGAGGGGGTAATTCATGCCCCAGACTTCTTCAAAGCGGTCACCCTGACCAAGGCAGGTTCCTCCGTGGTGGCCTTGTAGACCGGTTTCAAATCCGCGGTGACTTTCTTGAGATCCTTGTAGGAGACATAGCGCGTCGAATTCCGAATCTGATGGATCACACACTTCTGAATTTCGGTTTGGGAATAACAAGCCGTAATTGCTTGCGTGAAGCAGATCAGGTTGTCCACACACGTCATTTAGAATGTCCTGCACGCCGCGGTTCTTCAGATGCTCATCCAGAACTTCGCGGACTCGTTCTCGCAAGTCCACATCCCCAGCACATCCTTATTGTTATCCCAATCAATACTGATCACCATGTACGCCGCTTTGTTTACAATGGCCCCGTCCTGCTTCTGAATTTATCCTTCCATTTATTACACTTGCTCTAGAGTTATCTTGGTTTTATGCCCTCTTTTTTTACATCCTATCGTGAAGTTGCATTTTAATATTTTTTTTCAGTATAGAGGATCAGAGCCTACTTGCATTTAAACTTAATTCTACAAGTTTAGCCGCGCCAAAAATTTTTATTTTGCCCCTGAAATCCTATGTAGGAGTTTGTGAGTTTCTGTCGAAATATTGTAATAGCTAATTGAAGGAGTGGGGGCGTGAGTACTAAAGTCAAGGGTCACAAGCTCCAAATTTAATAGCGAACGGATAGTTGCAGATTTCCCAAAACAAATCGAAGGGGATATTTATGGTCGGTGCTAACTTTTTTGGGTTCAGTGGTTCTTACTCTCGAAAAATATTTTTTATCGTAATGTCATTGGTACTTTTTTGGCAAGTGTCGATGGGACAAGTGTTTGCGTCGGCGGTCTATACCGTGACCTTCAAAGATTATAACGGTACGATATTGAAGACGCAGACGGTCAATCATGGCGGAGATGCGACGCCGCCCGCAAATCCGGTCCTGGAAGGACATACCTTTACGGGCTGGAGCGAGCCGTATACGAATGTGACGTCGGACAAAACCATAACGGCGTGGTACAACACCAATGCGTATACGATTATCTTCCATAACAACGTAGACCGTGATGGTGAGGTGTATCGCGTAAACGGCTGGTACGGAGATCCAATCTGGCAGCCAGCGGATCCATGGCGTACAGGCTATACGTTCGACGGCTGGTATAAAGAAGCTGAGCTGATACACGCATGGGACTTCGAACGCGATACGATGCCGGCAGGGGGAACAACGCTGTATGCAAAGTGGGTGGTCAAGTCCTACACCGTGATCTTCAAAAATTATAACGGTACGATATTGAAGACGCAGACGGTCAATCATGGCGGAGATGCGACGCCGCCCGCAAATCCGGTTCGGGAAGGACATACCTTTTCGGGCTGGAGCGAGCCGTATACGAATGTGACGTCGGACAAAACCATAACGGCGTGGTACAACGCCAATGCGTATACGATGTTCTTCAATAGCAACGGAGGAACTAACGTTCCTCAACAGTCGGCATGGTTTGGGGGCAAGCTAACGAAACCCCAAGACCCATGGCGAGAAGGGTACAACTTTAGCGGCTGGTATAAGGAAGCGGAGCTGACGAATGCGTGGAACTTCGGCAATGATACGATGCCTGGACAGGACATGACCCTGTATGCGAAGTGGACGATTAAAACGTACACCGTGACATTCGAAAATGACAATGGCTCGATATTGAAGACCGAGACAGTGGACCATGGCGGGTACGCAACAGCGCCGGATGATCCGACTCGAACGGGCTACACGTTTACGGGCTGGAATGGTGTATATACGAATGTCACCTCAGACAGAACGATAACAGCACAGTACAGCGTGAATTACTATACGGTGAATTTCGAAAGCAACGGAGGACTTGAGGTACCGCTCCAGACTGTGG
>NZ_JAELUP010000036.1 GCF_016424485.1 Paenibacillus roseus | reverse complement strand
GATCTATGAGACATAAAAATGCTCCACCTCGTAGTAAACAGTTTTATTATTTCAACTGTCTACTACAAGGGGAGCATATCATTGCAGTGGAATTTGAGGTCCTTTTCGCTTAAAAATTGGGGTCTTCCCCTGCCGTGCGAACGCTTTTGGGACAGCCCCGGCGGCACGCAAAATCGCTCCCGCACTGTACGGCTGTTTCCCGCAAAGTCCAGAGACCACACCCAAAAATATTTTTTTGTAAGTTCCGTTAGCCTTATCCGGCGAATTGCTTGATCAGATCATTCAGATTGAGCCGGGAAGTGTCCGGCAGTACGACATCTGCGTGAGGGAACAAGGACTCCAGGCCAACGGCTACAGCAAACATATCCGCACCTTTGATGGCATCCACGCCGGAAGCTGCATCTTCAACGCCGATGCAATTGCCAGGCTCTACGCCAAGCAGGGCAGCGGCCGTAAGGAAAATTTCCGGGTCCGGCTTATTGCGCTTAAGTGTGGTGACATCCACAATGACGTCAAAATAATGTTCCGCCTCAAGACGTTTGACAACGAACAGAGCATTTTTGCTGGCGGATGCAAGTCCGACCTTGATCCCGTTTTGTTTGATATCCGCTACAAATTCGGGGATGCCGGGGAGCAGATCAGCCGGGGTGATCTGCTCAATCAGCTCTTGATATAATCCGTTCTTGCGGTCTGCAAGCTGAACCATCTCCTCCTCCGTCAATGAGAGGGGAGATGCAGCTTGTCCAAGCAGCAGGTTCAGGGAATCCATCCGCGAGACACCCTTGAGGTTCTCGTTGAATTCACGGGTGAAGGGAATGCCAAGCTCATCAGCCAGCGCCTTCCATGCGAGATAATGGTATTCCGCTGTATCGGTAATGACGCCATCCAGGTCGAAAATGACGGCCTCCAGTTTTTTTGTGGTCATGTAACAACTCTCCTTATAAAGCGAATGGAATGATATTGTATTTTGCTGATCCTTTGCCTCTGGGCAGCTTATTTCGAGCTGAGCGGCTGCTTGACGCTTCGTCCAGGTTCCAGCTCAACCGGCTTGCCATACAAGGCAAGCTCCAGACGGTCGCCCTCCAGCAGTTCCAGTGCCACTTCGCCATTTGCAATTTGAACGGCAATCAGACGACCGCGGAAGGTAAGACGGAACGCGTATTGCTCCCAGCTTGCCGGAATGGACGGAGCGAGCGACAGACCGCTTTCTTTTAGACGCATACCGGCAAAACCGGATACAATCGCCATCCAGGTACCGCCCATATTCGCCAGATGGAGCCCGTCTTTCGTATTGCCATGGGTATTATCCAGGTCGAGGCGCGCAGTTTCGTTGAAATAGCTGTAGGCTTTGTCGCTATAGCCGACTTTTGACGCCATAATACTGAAAATACAGGAAGACAGGGACGAGTCATGCGTCGTGATCGTTTCATAATAATCATAGGATTGTCGGATCGTCTCCATGCTTTGCTCATCTTCCAGCAGGAAGTGGGCAAGGACAGTATCCGCTTGCTTGCACACCTGATAGCGGTACAGCGTCAGCGGATGGTAATGCAGCAGCAGCGGATATTTGTCCTCCGGTGTATTCTCGAAGTCCCAGACCGCTTTTCGCAGGAATGTATCATCTTGCGGATTGATGCCAAGCTTCTCGTCGAAAGGAAGCAGCATCGCATCGGCAGCATTTTGCCAGTCTTCAAGCTCTTGCGGGGAGACACCAAGACGGCTGTACAAAGCTTCGAGTGCTGCTGCGTCATAATCCTGCAATATTGCACAGCTCTTGGCCGCCCATTTCAGATTATGCTTGGCCATCACGTTCGTATAGTAGTTGTTGTTCACCAGACAGGTATATTCATCAGGGCCTGTCACCTCATCAAGGTGGAAGGCGCCCTCATGGTAATGCCCGATTTCCATCCACAAGCGTGCTGTCTCAATCAGCATTTCAGCCCCGTAAGCCACCAGGAATTCATTATCCTGCTCCGCCAGATAATATTGGATGTAGCTGTAGGCAATGTCTGCGCTAATATGATATTGCGCCGTACCCGAAGGGAAGAAGGAGGAGCATTCTGTACCGGAAATCGTCCGCCAAGGGAACAGTGCTCCGCGGCGGTGGCCCATCTCACGCGCTCTTTCTCTTGCCTGATCAAGAATAGAGTAGCGGTATACAAGCAATTGACGGGCTATCTCCGGCTGGCTCATCAAGAACACCGGGAACATGTAAATCTCCGTATCCCAGAAGTAATGCCCTTCATAGCCTTCACCTGTCAGTCCTTTGGCGGAAATATTGCTGTGCTCGTCCCGTCCTGCCGACTGCAGCAGATGGAACAGGTTGAAGCGGATGCCTTCCTGCAGTTTGGCATCGTTGCCGATTTCGATATCGGCCCGTTTCCAATAGTCGTCCAAATAATGCTTTTGTTCTGCCAGAACATCCTCGAAGGATTTGCCGCGGAGCGCTTCTTGCAGTTCTATTGCTCGGTCAGTCAATTTGTCTCCATGACGCAGCGTATCGGTGAAGATATTCCACTTGGTAAAGCTTACAGGTTCGTTAAGCTCGAAAGTGGTGGTATAAGTAACGACGCCTCCCTCGGCTGTGAGCGATGCTTGTCCTTCAGCATCAAGCTGATGTTGCGTGACACAAGCGGCTTGCAGTTTGGAGGTCATTGTCTCATCCACGACAAAACCGTACTCTCCGCGCACGCCGTAATCCGCTACCGTCAGTCGCTTCGCATGTCCGGCGGCAACACGGGGATCGTTCGGATTGGTATAGTTGACGACATTGCCGTTAATGGTTGAGACGATTTTCACTTGACCCTTGAAATTGAGCGGTTCAATACGTACATCAATCACGAATAATTCACGATGTACAAAAGATACGACTCTGCGGAAGGTTGCTTTAATTTCCTTGCCTCCTGCGGATTTCCAGTGCAGAATACGCTCGGAGTATCCGCGATCCATATGGAAATAGCGCTCATAAGAGATCACCTTGCCCGAATACAGGGACACAGGCGCTTCCTCTCCTTCGAGATAAATGCGAATCGTTTGGGCGTCAATCATGTTGACCAGCTTTTGCTGCGTGCTCGGAAAAGCATACAGCTTCTCCCCATAAGGAACATCAATAACGTCATGATAGGCGTTCAGATATGTTCCGCGAATGCTGGACATACCCTCGGCATAACCTTCCTCAAAATTTCCGCGAACTCCCAGGTAACCATTGCCCTGAGCAAAGATGCTTTCCATATTTAACAGAACGTCAGGCGTCGATTCATGATTCGAAATTGACCAATTCATAGTTGTGTGATCCTCCCGACAAAATTTGGTTGAAATTAAGTATGTTTACGGTTTGAATTTTAACGTGGAACAGGCTAAAATTATACTAATATATTTAGAAAATCATCAAAATTTTTAGGTGGGAAAGAGGTAAGCATGAGCGAATCACAAACGACGGAGCAGCCGCATTTTTTGTCCTCGCGCATGCATTCCTTGCGGGAAGGATTCGTGCACCCTCCTTTTGATTACGAAACCGAGCTGCTTGAAGCCATTCGTTTGGGAGATGAAGGCAAGGCCATGGATACAATGCGCAAAATCAATGAAAAAGAAGGTGCGGTGCTTGCCTCTTATCCTCTGCGTTCCAAGAAGAATGCTCTCATTGCTTCCTGTACCTTATTTACACGGGCAATCATCAGAGGCGGGGTAGATCCGGAAACGGCTTTTCAACTGAGCGATTCTCTCATTTTGCAGATCGAGAAGTTCGGCGATGTGGATCGACTTCGGCAGTTCGAGTATGAGATGCTGGTGCAATTCATCGCCGTCGTAAAGCGTGAGAAGGAAGTAATGACCTACTCGCATATTATCAATTTGTCGATTTACTACATCCGCGAGCATATATTTCAGGAGTTGACGTTGCATGCAATCGCTTCTCATGTTGGAGTAAATCCAAGCTATCTGTCCAGTCGATTCAAGCTGGAGACGGGAGCCTCGCTCACTTTTTTTATTAATGAAAGAAAAATTGAAGAGTCGAAGCATTTCTTGATTTACACGAATCATTCCGTCTCGGAAATTGCCTTCCTGTTCAAATTTTGCAGCCAAAGCTATTATACGCAGTTATTCAAAAAAATCACCGGGGTGACGCCAAGGCAGTTCCGGCAGAACTAGCAGGCAGTTAATGGTTGACATCTGATAATGAGAACTATTATCATATACTATGATGGCCATTAAAGCAGGCGGTGATGAAGGATGAAAAAAATTAAATACTGCTGTAAAAATTTGAAGTTTGGCACCAAGCCTGTGTATAAGGCAATGAAATCCAAGTTTCCGGAATTGAAGCACAAGAAAAAAAGCTGTCTGGGCAACTGTAAAATGTGCGGCAAAGAGTATTTCGTTCAAATCGGAGATTCAAAAGTGGTGTGCGAGCCGTCGGCGGAAAAGCTCTACAAACGCCTTCGCGAACTCATTGGTTAGTGAAATGCCTTTAGAGGCCTATAATTGAACAATTACCCAAACTGATATATGATAGAAACGTAAAAACTAAATAAGTTGAACTTCACAACTTATCTAACTGTAACCTGCAACCAACCGGGAGGGACATGACCATGAATGATAAGCTGCACCAGGCGCTAAATGACCAAATGAATTACGAATTTTACTCCTCTCACGTATATCTGGCAATGGCTGCTTATTTGTCCGGAGAGAGCCTCGACGGTTTTGCTAACTTCTTCATTATCCAAGCGGAAGAGGAACGCTTCCATGCGATGAAAATTTATCAATTCCTCAATAACCGCGGCAAGCGTGCTACGTTGTATGGCATGGACACGCCTAAGAATGATTATAGTTCTGTCCTGGATATTTTTGAGCATGGCTATAAGCATGAGCTTGAAGTAACCAAGCGGATTTATCATCTGTCCGATCTTGCGCTCAATGACAGGGAGCATGCGACCATTCAATTTTTAAAATGGTTCATCGACGAGCAGGTTGAAGAAGAAGCACTGTTCGATTCGATTATTCAGAAGCTCAAGCGAATTGACAAGGACAGCAATGCTTTCTTTATGCTCGATACGGAATTTTCCCAACGCACCTTTACGCCTCCGGCAGAATAAAATAAGATACCAAGAACCTTTCACCTCACGTATTGTGATATGCTCCCCTTGTAGTAGACAGTTGAAATAATAAAACTGTTTACTACGAGGTGGAGCATTTTTATGTCTCATAGATCG
>NZ_JAELUP010000035.1 GCF_016424485.1 Paenibacillus roseus | reverse complement strand
AATACTAAACTGAATTATTCAAAAAAATACAATAATGTAATATTCACTTCAAATAACTTTAAAGGTTTTTATTATAATTTGACTTCAAAGTACGTTTTTTGGGGTTATGGCACGTTTAAGTTTACTTGTAAACCTAAACGTGGACAATTACGTATAGAATTATGGCATGGATCACCTTTAAAAAAGGTGGGCTATCTAACAGATGTGAATTTTTGGTACAAGTATGAAGAGACAATGAGTTACATGCTATGTTCTTCGGAATATTTCAAAGATATTTTAAAACGTTGTTTTGGTTTTAGAGACGATCAAGCATTGATAGCTGGTAACCCTAGGAATGACTATCTCTTTAAGTCTGAATGTAGTTTGTCGAAGTTAGGAATAGCAAAAGATGATTTTTCTAAAGTTATTTTGTGGATGCCTACATTCAGGAAATCAAAAATGAACAATTTTAATGATTCAAATTCAGAGTTTCCAATTCTTAATGGTAATAATATAAATGAGTTTAACAATTTTCTAGCTTCCGAAAATATATTGGTAATTCTTAAATTGCACCCAGCTCAAAATAATGTAGGCTTTTTAAGTAGTAGTTTCAGTAATATTAAAATATATATTAATGAGGATCTTGATAAACGTGAGATTGAACTTTATCAACTACTAGGCGAAGCAGACTGTCTGTTAACTGACTATTCCTCTGTCTATTTTGATTTTTTATTGACAGACAAACAAATAGGCTTTGTTATTGATGATATTAGTGACTATACCGATATGAGGGGGTTTGTTGTTGAAAATATTTTAGAGATTATGCCCGGTGAAAAAATTAGTAATTATGAAGAAATGAAGGTTTTTATTAATAACTTCAAGTTAGGAATTGATAATTTTAAGGTGCAACGAAAAAGTGTGAATATTTTGGCCAACAAGTATAAAGATGGGGATAACTGTAGAAGATTACTTGAAAAATTGCTTGTTGAATAATTAATAACGCGAGGGAGGACCTTGAATGAAAAGAATACTAACATATGGGACCTTTGATATGCTTCATTATGGACATATTAATTTATTGCAGAAAGCAAAACAATTAGGAGACTACTTAATTGTTGGTCTATCAACGGATGAATTTAATAATAATAAGGGGAAGAAGTCTTTTTTTTCTTACGAAACTAGAAAAGTACTTTTAGAATCTATAAGGTATGTAGATCTCGTGATACCTGAAAAAAATTGGGAACAGAAAATTATAGATGTTAAAGAATATAAAGTTGATACTTTCGTTATAGGTGATGATTGGTCAGGAAAATTTGATTTTTTGAGTCAGTACTGTGAAGTTAAATATTTACAAAGAACCCCCGAAGTATCGACCAGCCAAATTAAAGAACTATTAAAAAATAAAACATAAATAAGAGCTCAGAACCGAAATTTGTGGTTGACTTGTGGCGAAGAGAAAAGTTACGGGGTAATAGAGTGCTTCCAATTCGCGTTTAAAAGCCGATTTCTTATAAGATGAAGGTTTTCGGGAAATCGGATGTTAAAGGTTTCCCTGTTATTTCTCCAGAATCCATCTGTTCCTTAGGTATTCTCTTTCTGTTGTGCACGGATTTCTAGGTTAAGCCTAAATAAGCCTCTTAATTTTAAGTAGGAGCTATTATGTCAAAAAAGATTGCTAACACGGCTTTGTTAATAACCTTAATCACATTTATAAGCAAATTGTTTGGATTCACCAGAGATGTAGTAATGGCTGCTACTTATGGAACTACAATATACTCTGATTCTTTCATAATGGCTCAATCAATAATAGGCGTTATTACAAGTTTAGTATTAGCTGCTCTAGGTACTACATTTATTCCTGTAATGTCTGATTATATTCTCTATAAATCGAAAAACGAAACAAATAAATTCTTAAATGTGGTTTATACAATTACCATTACGCTAACTATTTTTGTTTGTCTTGTAGGTTATTTATTTATTGACTCAATTGTATTTGTATTTGCACCAGAGTTCTCCGACGATGCACACATTCTAACAGTTGAAATTACAAAGATTTTGTTACCAACTATTGTTCTTACAGCAATTGTAACACTCAGTAGTGCTAAACTGCAGAATCATGGTCATTATTTAATTCCAGCCGCGATAGGTTTTCCACTGAACTTTGTGTTAGTTTTTACTATGATATATGTAACTGATTTATTCGGGATACATGGACTGGCAGTAGCGTTGGTTGTAGCTACTGTAGGACAAGTTTTAATACAATTACCTTTCACGAGAAATCTTGGCTATCGATTCAAAGTTGACTTTGATATGAAAGAAGAAGGATTACGGCGAATAGGAATACTGATTATACCCATAATGATTGGTTCTGGTATTCAGCAGATAAATACAATAGTGGACCGTATAATGGCTTCAGGTCTGTCAGAGGGAAGCATTGCCGCTCTAAATTTCTCAAATCGTTTGAGTTTATTTATAATTGGTTTATTGTCCGCGGCAGTGGTTTCAATTTTTTATACTTCGATGTCGAATTATTTCTCGGCTGGTAAGGATGAATTATTTAAAAGATTATTAAGAAATACCATTAATGTGTCTATAATAATAATTGTACCGGCATCAGTCGGTTTAATATTTCTAAGATTGCCTATTGTACAAATGATATTTGAGCGAGGAATGTTCGATAGAAATGCGAGTGAAATGACAGCTGTTGCTTTGTTATATTATACTATTGGCTTGATTGGATTTTTATTAAGGGATGTTATAAGTAGAGCTTTTTATGCTCTCAAAGACACTAAGACAGCAATGATTAATGGTTCTATAGCTGTAGCTTTAAATATTGTCCTTTCTCTTACACTTGTCCCTTTTATGGGGATCGGTGGTCTCGCTCTTGGGACTTCTATATCAGCAATTATAGGCACTGTACTTTTAATGTATAGTCTTCATAAGAGAATTGGAGATTTTGGAATAAGAAATATAAACATCACTTTTATTAAAGTAATGTTTTCTAGCCTGACGATGGGCATTATATCCTCTAAAACATATACTATATTGTATGGTTTTCTATCATCAAATAGCTTGTCTGTTTGTATAAGTATATTAGTTGGTATTGTAGTCTATATCATTTGTACTACAATTCTAAAGGTAGAAGAGATCAATTTGTTGAAACAAAAGATTTTTATACTTATAAAGAAACAATAAGAGAGATTCAAATTTGGCTTTACACCAAAGTTGGTGTTTAAGGTTTTTAAGCCATTTTTGTCATGGCATACTGGATGGCAAGCATATTGAGGACCGTGTTTACAAGGTCAAAAACCTCATTGAAAAACCCCTTATGGAAGAGGCTCCATCCAATACTGCCATCCTGGGCAGATACATAATCAATCCCGCAATCTTTGATATTCTTGAAACTACTGAACCCGGCAAAGGCGGGGAAATTCAACTAACAGATGCGCTCAAAGAGCTTGCTAGCAAAGAAGCAATGTACGCATACAAGTTTGAAGGACGTCGATACGACGTTGGCGATAAGCAAGGTTTCCTTGAAGCGACAGTCGAGTTTGCTCTTCGCCGCGAGGATTTGAGGGACGAATTTTTGCGCTATTTGTTGAAACTTGCCGATAGAGAAGCGAGCCGGACATTTGAAGAAGTCGCTATTAGCGCAACTAACACCCCCTAAAAACGTCTAAGTATAATGAATTCCATAATTAGGAGGGTGATATGAAAAAACAATCTGTTGAGCCCGATGGGCGCCAATCTTCGACATGGAAGGCGTGGAGTGTGGGAGTTATTGTACTCGCTGTCGGTATCGCTGCAGGTAGCTTGTATTGGAGTGGCGGCATACAGAAGGAAGCCTCTCCGGGGCCAGGTGCAGATGTTGTGCAAACGGATCATAATCAGGAGCAGGAGAAACATGATGAGCCTGTAAAACAGAAGTCTGATGATCCATCTACGAATCAGTCTGATACAGGACAGTCATCTGGAACTGAAGCGGCAAGCAATGAAACTTCATCCTCTAGCGCTCACCAGACAGAGAACCAGGGTACAGAGGAATCAGCATCACAAAAAAATGACCTTCAAGCTAAGGGGCAGACGGACCCGTCACAATCTAATTCTGCAGCCCCTGCAACAGGAGCTTCATCGTCTGCTGCGTCCAATTCGGGACTATTTTCATCCGGTAACAGACTTCCTTCTTCTGTAACAGATACAGAAAAGAATGCCGTCATTGCACAGCACAGGGAGAAGCTCACCGCACTAAAGTCCAACTGCAAGTCGAATGTTAACAAGTTGATTGGTCAGGCCAAGCAGAGTATGAAGCAGGCACAAATCGACGGCGACAAAGACGCCGCGAGCAGTGTCCAGAAAAAGCTGCTTATCTCTGTCATCGGTGCTGAAAGCAGTTGTGAAAGTCAGTTTAATGAAATTGTCGCCAATGCCCGGAGTGAGTTTCAGGAGAAGGACATCTCGGCCGGGGTCATTGATGCGTGGAAGCAAGAGTATGATCAGACTCGTCAGGACAGCTACAAGGAGGCGATGGAAGAACTGAAGTCCATGTTCAACTAATGCCCTTGCCGTAAATCAGGTTAGACCTGATTCTACATACTTACGAAACGAGGTATCTCATGTCTAAAAGAAAAATGAATGTTATTGCCTTGCTTGTTGCTTTGATGCTTGTCATTCCTACTGTAGCTGCTGCCGCGGCGCCGGAAGTGGTCACAGCGAAGTCGGCTGAGGTACAAATGGTGTTTGACGGGAAGACATTGAAGCTGCCTGAAGGTCAGTATGTATTTATAATGAAAGGCACAACTTATGTCCCTATCCGATTCGTCTCCTATGCGCTGCAGAAAAATGTAAACTGGGATAATGCCAAGTCTACAGTTGCGGTCAGCGATCCTACCAAGCAACAACTTATTATGCTGAAGGAATATTTGATGAACATGACCGGGAAAGCCGGGGAGAAATCCTCCAAAGCTGGCGTATCCAAAAGATTGGTTTCCAAGGAAGCCAAGTTTGTTTTTAACGGTCAAGAAATGA
Source organism: Paenibacillus roseus (assembly GCF_016424485.1). GTDB lineage: Bacteria > Bacillota > Bacilli > Paenibacillales > Paenibacillaceae > Paenibacillus_D > Paenibacillus_D roseus. The sequence goes on along the minus strand of NZ_JAELUP010000035.1, from coordinate 9,138 downwards.
AGCTGCCAGCCAGCCAATCGGCATATATTCTGGACGGTTCCTTATACGTGCCTGTTCGCTTCATGTCCGAGTCCTCTGGTATCAAGATTAGCTGGAACCAGAAGGATAGCAAGATTACCGCTCAATCTTCTGGCGGTCAGAATGACAAGCCTGCGGCAGGCAAAGACAATGCCGGTAATGATAACAATCAAGAAAATAACTCAAACGGCGGCAATCCCGGCGGTGGTGGAGCGGAGCCTGGCAAATCAAGCTACGAGACGATTACTTCCAATGCCCAGAGCCGTCTGGGTAGCCTGGAAAATCGCTGCATGGACGAGATCATTACAATTGGGGGCAAATACCTGAGTGACCAAATTACTCTGGATGAGGCCAAAAGACAGGGTGAAGCCGCACTGTCCAATTGTAGAACTCAATTCGAATCCATTCTCTCCGATGTGGAACAGCAACTCACAAGCAATGGTTACAGCACGAGCATCATTCAGGAGTATAGAACTACATTTAATAATAAAATTGAAGACCTGAGAAAGAGATACGGTGTATAGAAAATTTCAAATTCATGAGTACTACGCAGCCCGCAATCCTTGGCAGAATCATTGCTGAGGGTTGCGGGTTATTCTTCGGTTAATGATGGTAGATTTAACCACCTTATGCTATTATCTTTAATATAGTTCTTTTCTACTAGATTGCCCAGGTAGATGAGATCATAAGATAGAGGGCATATAAGGGAGAGGTTAGATTGAAGAAGATAAAGCTATGGTCTGCCAGCATGGTTGTATTGTGGGCGCTGCTCGTTGGCAGTATGCCCTTGCACGCCGCGGGAGCGAGCGATATTCGCGGCCACTGGGCGGAGAAATCTTTACAGGAATGGCTGGACAAAGGCTGGCTGACAGGCTATAAGGATGGAACGGTCAAACCCAATAAGGCCGTGACCCGTGCCGAGCTAGCCGCAATGATCAATAAAGCTTTTGAATTGAAAGGTACAAGTGATGCGAAATTCTCAGACTTGCCCCCTGCTCACTGGGCGAGGAATGCAATTGCAACCGCTATTTCAAACGGTTATTTGAAAGGTACCGGTGGTGATAAAGTATCTCCTGACCGCCCCGCAGCGCGCCAGGAGGCAGCTGTCATGCTGGCTAAGCTCATTAAGGATAGCGAGACTGAGCCTGCCGAGCTTCCGGGGTTCAAGGATCGGGAGCAAATTGCAAGCTGGAGTGCAAGCGCTATTGCGTTTTTGAACAGTACGAACGTCATGAAGGGTGATACCACGAATCTGTTCCGTCCGACTGCGCCGCTCACCCGCGCTGAAGCTGTTGTGGCCATCAACAATGCGCTGTTATTCCATCAGAGCAGTAGCAATGTTGAATACACCAAGCAGGGCATATATGGCCCGGAAAAAGGAACGCAAACCATCGCAGGCAACGCTGTAATCAAGAGCCCAACCGTTACACTGAAAAATGTAATTATTCGTGGGGACCTGATTATTGCGAAAGAAGTGGGCGAAGGAGATGTCACGCTTATCAATGTAACCGTCCTGGGTACGACGACGATCAATGGGGGCGGACCGAATTCTATTCATGTCCAGGATTCGAAGCTTGACTTGGTTTTTGTAAATAAACAAGGCGGTAAGGTAAGGCTGGTTGCCTCGGGCTCTAGTATTATTGCCAACCTCGTCTTGCAGTCTTCATCAAAAGTGGAAAATACGAATGAGACCCCCGGAAGCATCGGGAAAATTATAATCGATTCCGTGTTCCCGTCCCAAGGAGAACTCCAATTCCAAGGGAATTTTGAAAAGATTGATGTTTTAGGTTCCGGGGTTAAGCTTCGCGCATCCAAAGCAACGATCAATCATCTTGTCGTCGATAAAAACGCCAAAGATAATATCTTTGACCTGGACAAGACATCAAGCGTCAAGCGTCTGGATCTTAATGCAAAGTCTTCTTTTACAGGGGAAGGCAAAATCGAGACTGCTCAGATCAGCAAAGCAGCTGAAAGCAGTACCTTTAGTGTCAAGCCGTTAGCTTTGTTAAAGGACAATCAGTCCGGTGGAAACGGCGGCGGCGGGTTCCCCGGAGGAGGAGGCGGTGGCGGTACGCCTGGCGGTGGCCCAAATCCGGGCAATGGCACAAGCAGTAGCCTGTTAAGCGAACTCATCGTAGAGGGGAGCACTTTGCTTCAGCTTGATGAGGAAGATGAAACAGTTGTTGGAAAAGGGTTCAAGAGCACTTCTTACCAGTATGAAGCTTTAGTTCCTGTAAACGGGCCGCAGCAGAGTCAATCGATCCATTGGACCCCTGCGAGCGGAACTGCAAAGGTTCATGTTCGGATTGCTCATTCAGACGGTACCAAAAAGGAACTCACACTGGACCCGAAAAGCATCTACAGTCTGGATATTCCTTTAAAACTTAAACAAGATACTTATGTATATTTAAATATAGAGACGGACAGCAGCCAATCTTTCTATTATGTTTACATGAAGAATAGTATGATCTTGCAAGATGGAATAAAAGTAGAAACGAATCATTATTACACCTCTGATGGTCAATTAGTATTTAATCCTTCTTCCTTAATTAGCAAGAGATTTAATACAGGAGACATAGTGACGGTATCCCATAATGCTCAAACAATCGCAACCTGTAAGGTGGTGTATCTTGGTTTTTTGAATTGCCCGTTGTTGCTGCAGCAGGAGCAAGGGGAGATAGACTTGGATGTTGCGGTCGTCAAATATAGTGGGGAAAAACTGCAATTTACTTACAACTACAATGCGCAGCCGTTAAAAAAGCTAAGTCAGGATTCCGACTTGGGAATAACGCTTCTTAAGACAGCAGAGCTAGAGCTTTTAGATCAGGAACTAACCGAATCAGGAATTCAGCATGTGAGCGGAATTTCATTTAAGTGGGACACTGGAACCAAAAATTTCATTCCAGAAGGTACTAAATATTATTCAATAAATGTTGAAGATACAAAAGGTAAAAACCCCAAGCCCTATATACCTACGGTAGATGAAAGCAAGGTTTTGCCAAACCAAATTTACTTGCTAAATTCTGCGGACCTGGAACATAACCCAGAATTAAACGGCCAATGGGCTGAACGGAATGGCATGCCAGCTCCCATACTCGTATATGACAAGTATGCATATGTATTCTTCTACGATCAGGACAGGAAGCCGCTCGGTTATGTCGTTCAGTTGATTCAGCTGGATCAAAATCATGTTGGCGAAGGCACCAAAGCCATGCGCAATACGCAGGATGAGTACGATGAGGATCTGGATGTCAGCCTGGGTGAACTGGTACTTGAGGGGTTCCCGTTATCCAATTCTGACGGTGAGCCACTGGAATTTGATCCAGACATGACGTTTTACTATGTACCGGTAACAGACTCCAGGGCGTTAAAGTCAATTTCCGTAAGGGTAAGTAAATCACCCAAGGCCACTGTGAGTTACAAGGTGTATTATAGAGATGCGGAATCGGAGTCGGAAATGAAACGAGCTACAGGGAATGCATTTCAAATTGAGCTTGATGCTCCAGAAATAAGTCACATCCAATTCAAGGTCGAGACGAAGTTCGTGGAAAGAAATTATCGGGTTGAATTTATGCATGAATATGATTTCCAAAAAACCAGTCATATTGGCATTACGTATGCTGATCACCCTGTTACAGGAGAGTTCGGGCCGATATATTTCTTTACTAGCGGTTTCTTTCAAAACGGGGAGTTTTTTAATTTTTACAAGAATGAAAATGATCAAGTTGAGCTGTATAGATGTGATCCTTGGCGGTGCTATCTGCCAAAAGAACTGTTGAATCCGACCGGCCCCGGAACTTTCTATGTATCTATTGAACGGAATGGCGAAAAGGGGCGAAAGCTGGAATATTCGTATGATTTGACTCCCTTGCAACGCTTTCAGTCAGATCAAGTATCAATGAAGCGATTAACGAAGACGGAGCTTCAACAGCGTGATTTGCCGGACAATTTTGCCTGGCCAAAGATAACCTGGTACGGTTGGCAAGTCAATTGGGACCGGGGGAAGGAGCGGAACTCGCTGCTCCGGAAGGCAGAGTATTACTCCCTCACTAGGCAGGCATTCAATGGAGTTCCGACTAATCCGTATCCTCTAGTGAAGCAGCAAGCGACGTCGCCGCGCAAACTTCAAGATGGCAAGCTTCAAGATGAGGTGATTAGTTCCAGCCTACAGAGCAATGCGTCGAATCAGTATATATATGTTATCCTCTATGACGCGCAGAAGAACCCAATTGGCTATATCGTTCAGGGCCAGAATTTTGATCCCGATTATTCCTATGTCCAGGAGCGGTCTGACATTGGGACAGGTCCAGATTTGCCCAACGGACCGAGTCCGGTTGTTTAACCAGCCGCGCCGCAGCAGCCTTGGGAAGAGCATCTATTCTAAAGCTTCCTTAGCAGCCCTCTCCATCATGGCAGAGGGCTGCTTCTTATTCCAATCCTGTCCACCCCGTCTTTCCTCACAAAAATGTGATACCTTACTCCCAATTTGTTCTGGGTTGTGAAGCAGAGCGCTGATCATGCGATTTCGTATGGTATAATCGAACGTATGATTCGTTTTTTTCAAAATGGCATTCAGGCGGTGGGATCATGAAACTTTCCAAGGCAAGCTTGGCAGTCGGGGGCTTTCTTCTGTTTTTGATAGGAGGCTGGATTGCAGTTCAAGCGTATACGACCCGTCCAACCGTGGACACTTCCGATGTGGGTCTGGTAATCAAGCCTTCAGAAGGCGTAGAGGATGCGGTATATTTGCTGGACAAGCTGCCTTTCACTCAGGAGGAAGTCCAGAAGATATTTGTACAGGCGATGAATTCAGACCAGGCCGTAGAGGTGCCGGATGCGCGCAACTATGTCATCTTGCAAAATCTGGCCTGGCTCAATATGGAGGATGCCGCGGCAGAAGCTGCAACTTCGACTGACGATAAAGAGGAAGCTCGTCTGCGGTTTCAGGTCAAGAACGGGACATACGAGTACCTCTATAATTTGAAACGAAATACCATTGAGGCTGACGGCAAAGATTATTATGCGGATGACCAGGTATACTTGCTCGTAAACGAACTGCTGAAACCGGATAGCGAGCTGGGTGGACTGGAAACCCTTCTGGAAAAGTCGAGATTGGAGATGGAGCGGCAGGACTCTTCACTTCGCGAGCTTCCCAAATATGCTGCCAAACAACTGATTGTGGGAGATAACAATTACCAGCAATGGAGCAGCTATCTGAAGGGCGAGGAACCTGAGGCCAAAATCCCGTTTTATTCTGATGGGACTGGGCAGGTTCAATATTTGAAGCAGTACAATCAAGGAATCTATGAACTCCATTCCATGATCATTTTCAAGGGCGACCAGCATCAAACGCCAGACGGCGTACATACGGGAATGTCGCGACAGCAGGTGCTGGACAAACTGGGCAAGCCCAATCTGGAGACGGCTACGCTCTGGGGATATTTGACCAATGATTATCTTGCACTCTTCTTCTACTTTACGGGCGACGAACTGGCATTCATGGCACTGCCAATGCCGGCGTAATACGTCTTGGCGGCAGCAACAGGAGCAGCAATTACAGAGTCTGTAAGTGGCAGTCCTCATGAGACTATCCTGATTGAGTTCTGCACGATCTATAAGATACAATTAGTTATCGGAATACTGCGGATCGTCAGCTCGTTTTTTAAAAGCCATATGATAATCGATGTGATCGACAGAATGAGAAGAGGTTGATTGAATCATGATTCAGATCGGACTGACCGGGTGGGGAGATCATACCTCGCTGTACCCGGATCGGGAAGCTGCGGCGAACAAACTGAAGACTTATAATGAATGGTTCGAGACCGTAGAGGTGGACAGTATGTTCTATGCCGTGCAGCCTCAGAAAAATATGCAGAAATGGACGGACGATACGTCGGCGTCGTTTCGTTTTTTGGTGAAAGCTTATCAAGGCATGACGGGGCACTCCCGCGGTAAAATTCCATTCGATTCCGAGGAGGCCATGTACGAAGCCTTTCATTTATCGCTACAACCTATGCTGGATGCGGGAAAATTGAATGCAGTCCTCTTCCAATATCCGCCCTGGTTTGATTGCAAAAGGGAAAATGTGAATGTGTTGCGCGAGGCTAAACGTAGAATGGGCGATGTGCCCTGTGCGCTGGAGTTCAGGCACCGGAGCTGGTTCGAGCCTCAGATGCGTGAGCGGACATTGAAATTTATGCGGGACGAAGGTTGGATTCACAGTATTTGCGACGAACCGCAGGTCGGAACAGGATGCGTCCCGATCGTGGAGGAAGCGACACATGCAGAGCTGACAGTCGTCCGGTTCCATGGGCGCAATGAGAAGGGGTGGCAGTCCTCCGGACAACCGAATTGGCGCGAGGTCCGATATCTGTACCGATATAATGAAGCGGAGCTGACCGAATGGGCGCAGCGGCTGGAACGTCTCAAGGAGAAGTCCGGGAAGCTGTGTGTCATCTTCAACAACAATTCGGGCGGGGATGCGGCCGATAACGGCAAGCAGCTGATGGCTATGCTGGGCCAAATGCCGCCGCGAGGTTCATTTGCTCCTGTGCTTCCAGGACAAGAGAAGCCGGAGCAGCTCAATTTGTTTTGACTTTAACAGGATAGGATCATTTACAACTAGCTGAGATGCGCAATCTCTCGGCTAGTTTTTTTAAAATATAAGCATTTATAAAGTTCCCTCTATAAATGAGCTTATATTTCACCACGAAACGAAGTTTTGCCGTCAAAGGACGGCCAAGCCGTTTACGCTTGTTAAACCTTGAAAACTATCGAGGGATCGATTCACATATAAATAATTACAAAAAAATAGCATAAGATGTCGTTTTACCACTTTCTGTATCGCCCGATTTATTATATAATATAAAGTAATACAAGAATAATTTTCCTGATTATTTAGGGGGAATACATATCCGGGAGCGTATGAATGGAAACTCTATACTATTTTATATTCTCAGGTAGCGAGTGGCTGGCGATGGTGTTATTAACATTTGTCATGTTCAAGTTTCCGTTGAGAGGTTACTGGGGACAAATAATCCTTACTGCCATAGTAATGTCATTCTTATCTCACTTTTTATTCCAGGTCATCGATCAACGTACGCTTGCTACTATATTGCAACCACCCGTCTTATTCTTGCTACTCTGGCAAGTGTTCCGTGTTCATATCTTTTATTCAGGATTAATGACGATTTATGGGTATATGGGATATTTGTTTGCTCAGCATTCTGTTATGACGATCTTCCTTTGGCTGGGCATCCCGCTAGAAGAATTGATCCCCAATACGTTACCGTTGTACTTACTGCAAACATCTTCAATACTGCTAGTCATATTGGCTGCAGGTGTACTTGGTAAATATCGCTTAGGTTATTCTTTTGTTCCTGACTTTGAGTATGTTCCCGTTTCGTTAAAGGGGACAAATCTGAAGCTGTTGTTGTTTGCTATTGTTGGCTATTTTTTAATAGCTGTCTCCAATTTCGTTTCCTTTAATAAAGGTGCTCCGAAACTAATTATTCTTATTTCGTTCATAGCTCTCGGGTTCTTGCTCTATTATGCCCAGCGAAAGGAGTATGCTAATGATTGATTCTTTGGCGGAAAAGCTGGCAATCGCTATAAAAAAAACGAATGAGAAGGACACTGTAAGTGTTGGTGTCATGAAGTACGCTCTCATTATTGTTATAAATTTCCTTATTCCATATACTTCGGCTCTGATGATTGGTTTAATTTCTGGTAAGTTTGCTGAAACAGCACTTTCTGTACTCGCTCTAATTCTTGTTAGAGCGGTATCTGGAGGCTATCATTTTCAATCCTCTACCGTATGCAGTATTGTGACGATGCTCGTAGCGGCCGCTCCTCCTCATATTCCTTTACCCGAGGGGTGGAATGTATTTATAACCGCAGTTAGCTTTATACTATTTGCGATATTTGCTCCTGCAAATATTAAAGGCTATGCGAGAATGCCTGAAAAGTACTTCCCACTTATGAAAGTCATTTCTTTGTTTATTGTGGGCAGTAACTTCTTCTTTCAGCTACCTGTTTTCACCATGATTTTCATAATTCAGGCTCTGTCTCTGTTATTTACTAACAAAAAGGAGGTGAGAACATGAAACAATTGATAGCCAAGCACGTTTCCACAGCATTGAATCGCATTGCTGCTTATTTTGCAGCTACGGCATCACCAGTTGCAGGTCATCGTCCTGAACTGCCTGAAGAGTTGAAGTAATGACGGAAGAGGGCTGCCATAGCGCGATCTGGCAGCCCCAACCGATTTTCGGAGTGTAGACTATGAAATTATATGTAACCAAAGACCCGAAAAATATGGGGGAGCTTATCACCATAGATATACATGATGTGCTATATATCGAGAATTCCGAGCGTACTGTTATTTTACATACCTCGGACGGTGAGTATTATCCTCTGCTGCCGACACTATCAACCTTCGAACATCACATGAAGCAGTTCGACTTTCACCGGCTGGATCGGACGAATCTGGTCAATATGAATAAGATAAAAAAATTTGACGAGGATCGATCACTCGTTTTTTTTCAAGAGCAGGAAACAAAAAACGGTAAATATGGTACGGTTTCTAGTAATTCGAAAAGAGTAGTGAAGAGGAAGCTGAAAGGGCATAATAAAGGTGGTGAATGAAGGGATTCCTGTCGATCTATTACTGATAGGATTTGAATTCCACATTGTGGCTGGCGAATACATAAGCTCAGACATGAACAGATATCGTTTGGCCGCTGGTGACAAGTAGCGGTCTTTTCTCTATTTTCAGAAGAATCCTAAGGGTTAATTTTGGCGAAAATGAAGAAGCAGTACCACTATCCGTGCGCTCTGAAGTGCGGTTTTTTTTTACATGGCGAACAACCAACGAAGAACAATTGGCAAAATCGAGAAAAATAAAAAAACCGAAAAACCCCCAAAAACTAACGATTCCTCAACTTTCAGTTTGCTATACTTCAATCACAGGCAACGGAGCCTGAAGAAAGAGAAAACAAAATCAAACATAAAAGGAGATATAAAAAATGGCACTTACAAAGAAAAAGGTAATCGGATTGACACTAGCAGGCGTTTTGGCATTAAGCGGCACTTCGGTATTTGCAGCGTCAGAGGCTTCTT
>NZ_JAELUP010000034.1 GCF_016424485.1 Paenibacillus roseus | reverse complement strand
TTTTAATCAAAATGAAAAAAGACACTTATATAGAATATGTGTAAAAAACATATTAGATTAAACTTTTTTATTATTTAAAAAAAGTTTAATTTTAAAGATTATTATAATTTTAAAAAACATATATTAATATATTTTATGGCAGAAGGTGCAAAATTAATAGGTGCAGGTTTAGCTACTATTGCGTTAGCGGGTGCAGGAGCAGGAATTGGAATTGTTTTTGGTTCTTTAATTAACTCAGTAGCTCGTAATCCTAGTTTAACTAAACAATTATTCGGTTATGCGATTTTAGGTTTCGCTTTAACTGAAGCTATTGCGTTATTCGCATTAATGATGGCGTTTTTAATTCTTTTCGTATTTTAATTTTTTATTTACGGGAAAATTATTTTTATATATTTTATTTGATATAAATTAATAAAGTTTAAAATATCACTTTATTAATTTATTCTATTTTATTTTTATAATTTTTGAAGAAGTTTAATTAGATGAAAGAGGTTTATATGGATTTGATAAATATCAAAATGTGATCTACCCGAACCCATTCTGAATTCGATATGTAAAAACATTTTGTAGCAAATGTACTGCTAATTGTGGGAGACTTGTGATTTATCAAAAAAATTTATTTTTTAATTTTTGTATTGAAAAAGAATAAGAGAGAGCGGAATAGTTTAGTGGCTAGAACAATGGAATCATATCCCATAAGTCATGAGTTCGAATCTCATTTTCGCTAATTAAAAATAAAATATTATGAAAGGACTTTTAATGATGAATACTACCTAAATTCCTTATTAGAAAGAAATAATTCTGAAACATTGCACGGTAATGAAAATTATTTTTGGGAGAGTTTCGTATAAGCGGATCTATAGAAAAATGAAGCGTATAACCCTATGTGGATGCCTAGACAAAAGTGATAAAGGACGTATGCATAGAGAGGAAACGAAAAGCGGGGATCATAGCCTCAAATAACTAATCCCCGATATCCTAGGATAAATTCAAATATTTCTATTTGTAAATTATTTTATTATAAGAATTAGAAAAATTATAATATTTTTTTATATTATAATTCTTCATTGCGATAAAAAAATTTTAGTGTAGTAAAGAAATTTTTTTGCAATTATATAATCCTCAATAATTATATTTAATTTTTATAAATAAGATCTTTTATCGATATTAATGAAATAGAACTCAGTGAACTGAAACATCTAAGTAGCTGAAGGAATAAAAATCAACCGAGACTCCGTTAGTATTGGTGAGAGAATGCGGAATTGGCTATTTCTTTTTAAAGATATTGAAGTACATAAATTATCGTTGAGTCGAAAAAAGTGAGATACATCACAGTAAGGAGGAGGCAATTAAGTAATTAAAAATGTACCTCCGAAGATAATGACTTGAAAACGTCAACCTAAGAAGGTTATAGTCCTGTAGTTGGTTAATAATTTTATTAATCATCTTTACTTGTGAGTATTTTATTGTATATTTGATGGAAAAATATTATAAATATATTTATATATTTAGTTATTAAGAATTTCTTTGTAATTAAAGCGGGAGTTAACCTGTTTGAAGATAGGGGAACCATCCTCTAAGCCTAAGTATCACTTTTGATCGATAGTGAACTAGTACCGTGAGGGAAAGGTGAAAAAATTGAAAACTGAAACAGGGGGTTTACAAGCACTAAAAGCTTTCTCGTACGAACGAGGCCTGTTATTTAACCATTTTACCCAATAGATTATAAAATAAAAATATATCTGCAAAATGGTGTATACAATAAAAATAAATCTGTAAGATGGTTTGTAGCAGAAGAGTAATTGGGTGCCTTTTGTATAATGAGTCAGCGAGTAAACATAATATGCATAGCTTAAGCTATTAAGTGGAGGCGTAAATAATTTGAAATAAATAGTATGTTGTGTTTTACCCGAAACTAGGTGAGCTAGTCATGAACAGGTTGAAGTAGTGATATAAAACTATGGAGGACCGAACTCACGTCTGTTGCAATAGGCGGAGATGATTTGTGATTAGGAGTGAAAGGCTAATCGTACCTAGAGATAGCTGGTTTTCTGCGAAATCTATTGAGGTAGAGTGGACGTTTTTTTATAAAATTTGAAATTTATAAAGTATGAAAAGAGGGGTCGAGCGACTTTTTGGGTGAGGGTGGTCCAAAGCTTTACTGAATCCAAGAAAACTCCTAATACTCTTTGCATAAACGTTTAAACAGACTATGGGCGCTAAGGTCCGTAGTCGAAAGGGAAACAACCCAGATCGAAGGCTAAGGTTCCAAAGCAATTTTTTAGTGGGAAAGGTAGTAATTGGGCTATGACAACCAGCAAGTAGGCTTGGAAGCAGCCATCTTATAATGAAAGCGTAATAGCTCACTGGTCTATGTCTGATTGCGCCGAAGATGTAACGGAGCTTAAGAAATTCGCCGAAGCCGCGATTAATTTACAGGATTTATTTATCATAAGATCTATTACAGAATCTCTTATAAGAGATTATAAAAAATTGTAAAAGAAAACTGTGAACTTAAATTTAGATTGTATTTTAAGGTAGCAGAACGTTCTGTAAGCCTCAGAAGCTCATTTGTGAAGAAGAGTTAAGGTATCAGAAGTGAGTATGCTGACATGAGTAACGTAAAATCATGTGAGAATCATGATCGTCTTAAGTCCTAGGTTTTCTATTCAATGTTTTTTAGAATAGAGTGAAGCGGTCCCTAAGATTTGGCTGAACAGCCTTTAAATCAATGGGTAAGAGATTTTTTATCTTAAGACAGTCTGTGACGAAAAGATTTCTTTTTTGAAAACATTAAAATGGTGAGTTTGCAATTAAGAGTTTTTTCCTGGAAATAACAGACAATATGTCCAAGGTTGACGATACTGAGGTTCGCACGCAATTAATGGGCCTCGAGACAATAGATCGGGAATGCCGTACTTAAACCGACACTGGTGGACAAGTAGAATATACTAAGACGTAGAGAGAACCATATTAAAGGAACTCGGCAAATTGCATCTGTAACTTAGGGATAAAGATGGCCTTATATACTATCGTGAAAGGGTTAATTCTTTGATTTAAAAATTATTTCAAGTGTTGTTTTGGGTTAAAGTTTCTAGTTTTTAGCTTGGGATTTTGATTTAAAACTTCGGTCAAGGTTTAAATTTTATTTAGGTAATGTTTGCTGCGATCTTAAAATTCTTCTGGAATTTTAAAACTTGTTGTAACGTTTAGGTTATAAGGTTAATTTCGATCCTTTAGCCTCTGTAAGGTAGCATAAAAAAGGAAGCAGCGACTGTTTAACAAAAACACAGGACTCAGCAAAATAGTAATGTGATGTATTGGGTCTGACGCCTGCCCGGTGCTGAAGAATAATAGGAAGGGTTAATAATTTTTTAAATTAGAATGCTCCGAATTAAAAATTTAGTAAACGGCGGCCGTAACTATAGAAATATTGTAGTTGTAAAATTTAGCTATATGCTGGAAAGTTTTAATGATCTTTTTTTACTCGTTATATTTTATTTTGTAAATATTCAAAATAAAATTATTATGACAGTTCTAATACTGAGGAATATAATAGTTAAATTTGGTAAATTTAGTATAAAAGTGAAAATGAAAAAGTGAAAAATAATCAGCAGGAAAGACTTATATATTAGTTAGTAAATTATTTAAAATGATATGGTAAATAAAAATAAAATTTCAAGAGAATTAGGTTATTATTTAGCAGGATTTGTAGATGGAGAAGGTTCTTTTTTTACAATTATTCGAGAACGTAAAGATTATAAAATAGGGTGGCGTTTTTCTATTGGTTTTAATGTTGCAAATAAAGATATAGTCATTTTATCTTTATTAAAAAAGGCATTAAATTGTGGTAAGTTACGCAAACGTAAAGATGGTGTTTATATTTATCAAGTTGATAGTTTAAGAGCTATTACTGAAAATGTAATTCCTTTTTTTAAGACCTATTCATTTTTATCTGCTAAGAAGAAACATGAATTTGTTATTTTTCAAAAATTATGTGAATTAAAGTTAAATTGGACTTCTTCTAAGGATCAAATCTTGCAATTTTTAATATTACGAAAACAATTGAGTTTTTTTCGAAGTTTTTGTTCTAAATCGAAATATACAGATGATTTCATTTTAAATAGTATGAAAAATATTTAAGAATCCTCAGAGACTATACGCTAAACTTTTTAAATTTTTAGAGAGATGATATAGTCCGGTCTTTATTGAGAAATAAAGGTTTTATATTTATATATAAAACGTAAGTAAATTATCTAATTATTATTAAATTATTACTTATTAACATAAACGAACGGTCCTAAGGTAGCAATATAGCTCATACCATGTTTAATGGTTTCGCAGCCTTAGTAAAACTATACTGTATGCTGGAAAATCCTCATAAAATGAAATATTTTAATTTAAGTTTATTTTTTCTTAAATACAGCCTTTTAGTACATAAAAATTATTATTTTTATTGTGAAAATCTAAAGGACAAGGGGGCAATCAGCAGGAAACTATATATTTATAGGATCCTCAGAGACTTTACGTATAGGTTTTTTAATTATATTTAAATTTTGAGTATTATGAATTTAGATGCGCAATGGATAGTAGGTTTTGTTGATGGTGAAGGTTGTTTTCATATTAGTATTAATAATACAAATCAAGTTCTTCCTGAGTTCGTAGTTACTCAGCATGAAAAAGATATTCAAGTTTTATATGCTTTAAAGAGTTATTTTTCTTGTGGAGTTGTACGAAAACAACACTCGAATATTTTTTGTTATCGAACTCGAAGTTATATTGATTTATGTGAAAAAATAATACCTTTTTTTGAAAAACATCAATTAAAAACTAGAAAACGTGTAGATTTTCAAAAATTTCGTCGTATTTTATTAATGATGCAAGATAAAAAACATTTAACTCGAGAGGGTTTTGATGAAATTTGTAGAATTGTAAAATTATGGCGCTGTTCAAAAAAGAAGGAAATGATTAAAGAATAAGATCAAGTCCATCTTCTTAATTTGTTTTTTGGAATATTTTTGTTAATATTTCATTTTTTTTAAAGAAAATAAATTATTTATTGAAAAATAGAAGGTAAAATGAGCGAAGTTCCTTGTCAAGTAAGTTTTGACCTGCATGAATGGCGTCACGACTGCTTCGCTGTCTCTAATATGGTCTCAGTGAAATTGAATTCTTCGTGAAGATGCGAAGTACCCGAACATAGACGAGAAGACCCTATGCACCTTTACTGTATTTATAAATTGGGAAAGTATATAAATTGTGTAGGATAGGTGGGAGAATTCTTGTTTCAATAAAAGGAAAAAACAAGAATTCATCGGTGAAATACCACTCTGTTTATATGTTTTCTCTATCAACCAGAAAATAAATTACGCTTGTTCAAGATGATATTTAAGTTTTGAATTTAGCGTAGGGACAGTTTATAATTGACAGTTTGACTGGGGCGGTCGTTTTCTAAAGAGTAACGAAAACGTACGAAGGTAAGTTCAAGTTGGACGGAAACCAACTGAAGAGCGTAATAGTATAAACTTGCCTGACTGTAAGACTTACAAGTCGAGCAGAAACGAAAGTTGGTTATAGTGACCCAGGAGTACTTTATGGAAAGGCTCCTGCTCATCGGATCAAAGGTACGCTAGGGATAACAGTTTAATGACTTCCAAGAGCTCATATCGACGAAGTTGTTTGACACCTCGATGTCGACTCATCTTATCCTCGAGCCGAAGCGGGTTCGAAGGGTTCGGCTGTTCGCCGATTAAAAAGGTACGTGAGTTGGGTTCAGTTCGCCGTGAGGCAGACCGGCTTCTATCTTGTTCGGGAGTTTAAAAATTGAGAGGGGGGTTTCTTTGTACGAGAGGACCAGAAACCACAAATCTCTGGTGAACCAGTTGTTTTGCCAAAAGCATAGCTGGGTAGCTACATTTGGAATAGAGAACCGCTGAAAGCATCTCAAGCGGGAAACTAGCCTCAATACAAGTTTTGGCGATGATGTACATCAAACAAGCCATTTAATCATTAAAGATAGGAGGTAATACTTTAATATCGATATTAAATGGTATAACTATATTATAGTTATGGTACTCGATTATTTTATGCCGTCCACGTAGAAGATTACTACGTAAGATAGGTGGAATGTGTAACAATAGTAATATTTGCGCTAATCCATACTAAAGTTCTTAGATCTTAATATACCCGTTATTTTTTTTATGAAAGTCTATTAGTTATACGGAGTTTGATCCTGGCTCAGAATGAACGCTAGTTATATGCTTTATACATGCAAGTCGAACGTGATAAATTTTTTAATTTTGAAAGTGGCGAACGGGTGAGTAACGCGTGAGAATCTGCCTCTTAATCCGTAGAGATTGTGGATGTTCATTTGAAACTGAATAAATTTTAAGAGATTGTATTTTGAAGTTCGATGTTCTATATAAATATTGGGGATGGTACATAGTACTCGTATTTATATTAGACTTTAGTAAGCATTAATGGAGATTATGATTCTTTTATATTGAAAAGTTTCTAAATGATAAAGATCATTTATTGTCGTTGAGAGATGAGCTCGCGTAGGATTAGGTAGTTGGTGGGGTAAAGGCCTACCAAGCCAAGAATCCTTAGCCGATCTGTGAGGATGGTCGGCCACATTGGAACTGAGACACGGTCCAAACATTTGTTAATGGCAGCAGTAGGGAATTTTGGACAATGGGCGAAAGCCTGATCCAGCAATATAACGTAGAAGATGAAGGCTATATTGGTTGTAAATTCTTATAGTGATTTGAAAGATTATGACTGTATATCATGAAAAGTCCTGGCAAATCTCGTGCCAGCAGCCGCGGTAATACGAGAAGGGCTAGCGTTATTCGGAATGATTGGGCGTAAAGTGCATGGAGACGGTATCCTTTTAAATATAATATTGAATCCAATACGCCTAGGTGATTAAATTCAAAGCTTAACTTTGAAAAATCATTTAGAGAGGATACTTGAGTTATGTTGAGGAAAGTGGAATTCTTGGAGGAGAAGTAAAATTCCTTGATACCAAGAGGAAGGCCGAGAGCGAAGGCAACTTTCTAGGTGAATTAACTGACGTTAATATGCGAAAGCGTGGGTAGCGAAAAGAATTAGATACTCTTGTAGTCCACGCCGTCAACGATGACTTTTATTTGTTGCTTTGGAGGGCCCCTTACCGATCCACGACGGGATTATGGATGTCCCTGGTATCAATTGACGTATCAGTAACGATATGAAGTAAGGCTGTCGTATAAATTGTATACTATTATAATTGTATCAAAATAATGCAATTATAAATAGTGTATAACTTTAAAAAGTTATATATTATATGAATTAATAAGTGATTATTAATTTGTGTATTATACAAGTTATATTATATTACAGAAATTAATATAGCAGCATCGTGATGATTAGTTTGGACTAACCCTTGGTTGATTGCAGCAAAAAAGCTAACGCGTTAAAAAGTCCGCCTGAGGAGTACGGTCGCAAGATTAAAACTCAAAGGAATAGACGGGGAATCGCACAAGTGGTGGAACATTGCGGTTTAATGCGAAATAACACGCAAAACCTTACCAGCTCTTGAATTATTAATTTTAAATTTTTTTGTAATTAAATTATTTATTTTAATACAGGCGTTGCATGGCTGTTGTAAGTTCGTACCGTGAGGCGTTAGATTAATTTCTTTAACGAACGAAACCCCTTTTTCTAATTGCTAATTAAAATTATTTTTTAAAGAACTTTAGAAATACTGCCGGTGACAAATCGGAGGAAGGGAGGGATCACTTCAAGTCCTCATGACCCTTATGAGCTGGGCTACACGCGTGTTACAAAGGCGATGACAAACAGATGCGAAGATGAGAGTTGGAGCAAATCTGAAAAAAATCGTCTCAGTTCAGATTGTTCTCTGCAATTCGAGAACATGAAGTAGGAATCACTAGTAATCGTGGATCAGCGTGCTACGGTGAATTTGTACTCGATTCTTGTACTCACCGCCCGTCACACTCTGGGAGATAATAAAATTAGAAAGTTATTAATTAGTGATTAAATATTTATAAAATTTAATGTTTTAATATGAATTGATTTCGTATTGTATTTAATTATGGATTGTAACTTACAATGTTGTTGTTAACTGGAGTGAAGTCGTAACAAGGTAACCGTAGGGGAACCTGCGGTTGGATTTTTTTTTGTTCCTTTCGTCTAGAGGTTAGGATATCACCCTTTCACGGTGAAGACGCGAGTTCGATTCTCGTAAGGGATATTTATTTTTTTTTGGCGGATATGACTTAGTAGGTTAAAGTGCTAGACTGTGACTCTTGAAACACGGGTTCGAATCCCGTTATTCGCCCATTTTTTAAGAAATTAGTTGTTTTTATAAAAATATGTGTGCGGATATGGATTAATGGTAAATTTTCTGCCTTCCAAGCAGACGATATGAGTTCGATTCTCATTATCCGCTTTAATCTATAAAAGTTATATTTTTAATAGTTGTAATTTTTTATTTACAAGATATGGCGCAGTCCGGTAGCGCGCCTGTTTTGGGAACAGGAGGCCGCTGGTTCGAATCCAGCTATCTTGATTTTTTGTTACTTTCATATTATATAGTTTTATATTTATTTTAGAAATAATCAAAAAATTAAATTTTTTAATACGAATTGATTTCTTATTGTTAATTGTTTCTGCCAATATATGAAAGTAGAACAGGTTTATGATTACTCGCTGGTTCTATTCAACAAATCATAAAGACATCGGTGTATTATATTTAATATTCGGTGCTTTTAGTGGTGTATTAGGTACATGCTTTTCTTGGATTATTCGTTTAGAATTAGCACAGCCTGGTAACCAAATTTTACAAGGTAATCACCAATTATATAATGTAGTTATTACAGCGCATGCATTTTTAATGATTTTTTTTATGTTAATGCCCGCGTTATTTGGTGGTTTTGGTAATTTCTTTGTACCTATTTTAATTGGGGCTCCAGATATGGCGTTTCCACGTTTAAATAATGTATCTTTTTGGTTATTACCACCTTCTTTATTATTATTATTAGGATCTGCTCTAGTAGAAGTTGGGGCAGGTACTGGTTGGACGGTATACTGTTAGGATGTAAGCTGTCTTAAAACATCACTCGATGCGAGAAAAACCTCAGATTTTAAAATAAAATTCTATATACTCACTACTCAAAAAATTGAAAATTTAGAAATTTTTTAGTAAAAATGTGCAGTACGAAAGGTTAATTCGCCTGGATTTTTGGAATTTTTTTAAAATAAAAAATCCATCAGAGACTAAACGTGATGCTACTTTTATTTTTATTATTTTTTAAAATCTTCTTTTATGAATCAAAATATTTCTAGTATTAATTTAAATAAAACACATTCTTTTTTTTATCAATGGTTAGTTGGTATGACAGACGGAGATGGTTCTTTTTCAATGAATGTTCAAAATAATTATTGGATTTTTACTTATAAAATTACATTATCTACAGCTAATTTACAAGTTTTATATTATATAAAAAAATATTTAAATTGCGGACATATTACTTTTGAGCATTCTAAATGTTTAGCTTCTTATCGAATAAGAAATAAAGAATTATTAAGAAATATTATATTCCCAATTTTTAATACGTATCCGTTAT
>NZ_JAELUP010000033.1 GCF_016424485.1 Paenibacillus roseus | reverse complement strand
CCGTCAATGTGATTGTCTCCTGTCCCATAGTGACATTATCTCAGAACAGTTATAGGGTGACATTATCACAGAACAACAACATCATTGCGATTTTTCTTGACGGAAAATAACCAGTCACATACTATAAAAGAGTAAATTTACTTTTAAATTATATTTTTAATAAGTTTAATATTTCCATTGAAATTACCCTGAATTCTTCCAAATCAGTTATCGTCTTTAGTTAACAATCTTCATACCTATATATAAATAATTTTCCCATTGGAAGCTTATTATTAAAGGAGCACAATTATGATTACTTCAACTTTGCTGGTATACCCGGAAAGAAGTATCCCATCGAATCAGTTTGCTACCTGCTTTGAGGATGCTATTGCAACGCTCGCCTCATGGAACTTTGTCGGTTATCGTTTAATGTACCTGAATACCTGGTGCTTCCAATATAATAAAACTGGCGTTTCATTAAATGATTTATTTTCAGTCTCATCACAAGACCAACATAAAATTAAAGATAACTTGTACCATGTTTATGGGATCACATTTACTGAAAACCACGCCACAAAAGCTAATGAAATTATTGGAGCTATACAAGATAATTTACGTCTTGGACAGCCTACAATGACTAGATATGATTCTTATTACTCCCCAAGAGATAAAGGGTATCAGAAACAACATAACAATCACATATGCGTAGTCGTTGGCATTCATAATGATATGGTTAGAGTTTTAGACCCTTACTATGAGGTATCAGAAGTACTATCCATTGAAGACTTCAAACTTGCATCCGGCGTGTACTACTCTTTCAATTATGAAAAGAGAGAAATTGCACCCGATCCAAGCAGCTTGTTAAAAAAAGCCATGATACATTCATTTTTCAAAGAATCAAATTTCTCTGCTGCTGATTATATGAAGATATTTGCCCATGATTTTAAATATAATTGGGATTTCAATGCATATTTCACCAATGCAAATGATTTTTCTGGAACTAAATTATATAGACTTATAAAAAATACTCTATTAAATAGGGTTCGCTTTAAATCACTTTTGACAGATATGATTCAACATCATGGTTTTCATGAGTTGATCGACTTCACAGAACATTTCAATAACATCATCATGAACTGGAATGTCATCTTCTCCAGAACTTCAAAACACTATCTAACCAACACATTAGATTCCGGAAAACATGCAATATCAGCAAAAATAATAGAAACCGCCAATATCGAAGAGGAACTGGCGGCTGTCTTATTTAATCTTCTTTCACATGATGCCTTGTAGCCCTGGAATAGGTTGCTGTTCTGTTGCTTTACGCGGATCATCACCAAACAGCAACGATTCCGTCCGTTCGCGAATCCGTACCGCCGCAGAGAATGCCAGTGGCAGGGTCGCGCAGGATGATCTGTCCTCTCCCGAAGGAACCGGATTCAAGCGCGAACCGGATATCGTGACCTCTCCGGGCCAACGCTTGCGCGATTGCGGCCGGGAACCCGGGCTCCACCAGAACGGTCCGGTCGTTCGTCCACTGCCAGCGAGGCGCGTCGAGCGCCGCCTGCGGATGAAAGCCGTAGTCGATCATATTCATAAGTGTCTGAACATGGCCTTGCGGCTGCATGATTCCGCCCATCACGCCGAACGGTCCGACCGCCTCCCCGCCTCGGGTCAGAAATCCCGGGATGATGGTATGGTACGTCCGCTTGCCGGGTTCTAGCCGGTTGGCGTCGTTCTCGTTCAATGAGAAATCTCGCCCCCGGTTCTGGAGTGCAATGCCAGTTCCAGGGACGACAAGACCGGAACCGAATTGCATGTAGTTGCTTTGGATGAACGACACCATACCGCCCTCGCCGTCCGCCGCCGCCAAGTAGACGGTACCCCCTCCCTTCGGCTGTCCCGCATCATACAATCCGGCGCGAGAGCCGATAAGCGCCCGGCGCAGTGACGCGTAATCGTCCGCAAGCAGTCCCTCCGTATTGGCATTTATAAAGGAGGGATCGGTAATATATTTCCTGCCGTCCGCAAAAGCCAGCTTCATAGCTTCGATCTGCTTATGATACGTGTCCGCATCGCCCGGCTGAAGACTGTCGAAACCCTTGAGGACGTTCAGCGCCAGCAGCGCGACGAGACCTTGCCCATTGGGAGGCAGTTCCCATACCTTGTAGCCCCGGTAATCGATGCTTATCGGTTCTACCCATTCCGGCCGGAACCGGGCAAGATCCTCCTCGCTCAAGAAACCGCCCTCTTCCTGCACGAACGCGGCGATTCGGCTGGACAGCTCCCCGCGGTAGAATGCTTCCGCTTCGCTGTTGCCGATAAGCCGCAAGGTGCGGGCATGGTCGGGAGAAGCCCATAGTTCCCCTGCCGCAGGCGGCTTCCCTCCAGGCGCGAATGTCTCGAACCATGAGGCAAAGCCAGCTCCCTGAAGAACGTTGCGGTACGAATCATAAGACTTTCGCCAGTGGTAGGCAACGGTCGGCGATACAGGATAACCCTCCTCCGCGTAGCGGATCGCGGGCTCGAGCGCTTCGGCTAACGGAATTTTCCCGAATCGTCGGGACAGCTCCGCCCATGCCGAAGGCGCCCCCGGCACAGTGACCGGCATTGCTCCGTAACTCGGCATGGCGTCGTACCCCGCCCGCTTCACCGCCTCAATGGAGATGGAGTGCGGGGCGGGCCCACTGGCATTCAACCCGTGAAGTTCACCCTCGATCCAGACTAGCGCGAAGGCGTCCCCGCCGATACCGTTCGAGCAAGGTTCAACGACAGTCAGCGCTGCGGCGGTCGCGATCGCTGCGTCTACCGCGTTGCCGCCCCGCTTCAAGACATCCAGACCGGCCTGCGCTGCCAGAGGTTGCGATGTTGCGACCATGCCCCGCCGGGCATAGGCGGGCGTTCGATAAGCGGGATAAGGATGATAGAGCGGATCAAACGTCATCTGGCAATCCCCTTCCTATATAATAACCGTCAGGCAACAGCTCGCTCATTCGTCGAATACGTCCGAACTGAGGTACCGCTCGCCGTTGTCGGGAGCGATGCACAGCACACGCTTTCCGGGTCCAAGCTTGCGGGCTTCCCGCAGTGCGGCCCATACCGATGCGCCCGAGGAAGGCCCTACGAGAATGCCTTCGAAGATCGCAAGCTGTTTCGCTATCTTGACGGCGTCGGCATCGGATACCTGCACAATCTCGTCGTACACGTTCTGATTGATGACGCCCGGGATGAACCCCGGACCTGCGCCGATCAGCTTGTGCGCACCCGGCTTGCCGCCGGACAGAACCGGCGAGCCTTGCGGCTCGATTACCACGATGCGAATGTCCGGCAACGCCTCGCGCAGCACTTCACCCGTTCCGGTAATCGTGCCGCCGGTGCCTGCCGGCGCCACGAACGCGTCGAGCTGGCCTTCCATCTGTTCGAGAATCTCCAGTGCCGTCGTAGTACGATGGATATCCGGATTGGCCGGATTCTCGAATTGCTGGGGCACGAAGCTGCCCGGAATTTGGCGCTGCAGTTCCAGCGCTTTGCGGATCGCTCCCGACATGCGCTCCCCAGGCGGCGTCAATACGATCTCCGCTCCGTAAGCCTTCAATATATGAATGCGTTCCTTCGTAGCGTTGGACGGCATCGTGATGACGAGTCTGTATCCCTTGGCCGCTGCATTCATGGCAAGTCCGATCCCGGTATTGCCGCTTGTCGGCTCGATGATCGTCGCGCCGGGCTTTAATCGACCCGACTTCTCGGCTTCTACAATCAGGTTGAACGCGGCTCGGTCTTTCAGACTGCCGCTCGGGTTGAAATATTCCAGCTTCACGTATACTTCCGCGTCATCCTTGCTTGTCAGACGGTTCAGTCTGACCGCTGGCGTCTCCCCGATCAGGTCCGTGATGCTGTTCACTCGTTTTGAAACCATTGGGAATCCTCCTGTTGCCGTCCGGCTTGTCCGGCTCGGCCGTCTGCGACGCGAAAATCCGAATCTTCAGGCCTCCGCGCCGCCTTTCTTGCCCGTCCATCGCGGTTCGATTACAGGGCAAGGTCCGGCTGCTCCTGAATAATCGAATCATAGTAGGGCTGGAAGTTAAGCCAACCCATGGCCGGCGTGAAGAGATTGGAGATTTTCTCCGCGCGCTCCTGCGGAATCTGCTCTGGCGTCCCTACCGCTTCCGCGAGAAGCTGCGCTTGGCAGGCCCTCTCCAGGGAGATGAACCAGTAGGCGGCTTCGTCCACCGTTTTCCCGAACGTAACAAGACCGTGGTTTTTCAGAAGAAGCGCCTTGTGGTCTCCAACCGCATTCGCCAGAGCCTCGCCTTCGCCGTGCTTATAGCTGTCAAATACATCATGAGCTTTATAGAACACGGCGGACTCCGACGTAATCGGATCGATCAAGCGGTTCAGCGAGGACCAGGTCTTCCCATATATCGAATGCGTGTGGGCGATGGCGATAATGTCAGGACGCAGCTTCTGCAGCGGGAGATGCAATTGAAGCGCGCCGCCATGGACATGACCATGGCCGTGAACGATTTCGCCGTTGTAATTTTGAAGCACGAGATCGCTGGCCTTAATTAACTTGAAGCTGAGCGCGAGCGGGTTCGTCCAGTAGTGATCGGTTTTGATCGGGTCCCGAACCGAGATATGCCCCATCACTCCTTCGTCATAGCCAAACTTTGCAAATACGCGGAACGCCGCCGCGAGCCGGATCTTGCGATACTCCCGCTCATCCTCCAGATTTGTGAAAACAGGCGGCTCGGGTCTTGTCCCTTTAGGAATGACAGCCATTGTTATCTCCTCCTCGTTTTTTAGCTTGCTAGATCCGTTGAATGAAAGAAACTGAAGTCGGATAACCGGGACGTGACAGGATTCTGGAGAAGCGAAGCACTCGCCTTTATTCCGCTTTTATCCTCGATATCCGTCACGCCACTTGAGCCATTTTCGATCCAAGTACCGGACGAGAGAATCGACAGCCTTGCCGACAACAGCAAATACGATGACGCCAACGAAGACGAGATCGGTTCTCGCGTTTTGTGAAGCGTATAAAATGAGATGTCCGACACCGGAGCTTGCCCCGATAAGCTCTGCCACGACGAGACTGAGCCATGAAATCGCGAGCGACAGCCTTACGCCCAGAAGCAGATGGGGCAAGGAGGAGGGAAGCACCAGTCGGCGCACCTGCTGGAAACTATTAAACGAAAGCACGCGCGAAACTTCATACAACTTGTTGTCCACGCTGCGAATCCCGAGAAACGTATTGATGTAGATCGGGAAAAACGAGCCGACGGCGATAATGATGATTTTGGACGTCTCGCTGAATCCGAACCAAAGAATAATCAGGGGTCCGATCGCCAAATTCGGTATCATCCGCAGCCATTGCACGGACGGATCAATCATGTCCTCCGCACGCCGTGAAAATCCGGTCCATATGCCCATTACGAACGCTGCCGCGCCTCCGACGGAAAATCCGACCGCCGCTCTGCCTAGACTTATGCCGATATGTTGAAATAATTCTCCTGTGACGGCAAGCTCCCGGAATCCCTTCACGATCTGCCATGGCGTCGGCAGAAACATCGACTCGACTAGCCCGATTGAACCCACTGTCTGCCATACCGCCAAAATCAGCACGGGAAGCGCGGAGGCGATAAGCAAGTCGACTCTTCTTCTCGCCCTCGCACGCTTTGCTCCCGGCTTACTGCCGCGAACGGGAACGGGAGACGTCATCTCCGATTGTCCGGCCATTTTCCTCCCCCTATCTTCCGCCGAAGCTGTCCCGCCACCGCAGCACCCGCCGCTCCAGGGCCAGCACGAGCGAATCTGATGTTTTACCGAGAATCGCGAACAGGAAAATACCGACGAACACCGTCGCCGTCATGCTCATCGCTCTTGCGTCCATCATCATGTAGCCGATCCCGGAAGTCGAGCCCATGATTTCCGCAACGACCAGTCCCAACCAGGATACGGCAACGGAGAGTCGGATGCCGAGGAAGACTCCGGGCATGATCGCCGGAACAACGAGCCGGTATAACCGCTTTTTCCCGCTGAAGCCAAGCACCCGGGCGACCTCGAAATATTTGCCGTCCACGTTCCGAATGGCCAGGTAGGTATTGATGTAGAGCGGGAAAAAAGCGCCCTTGGCAATGAGCAGCACCTTCGCCGTCTCCCCGATGCCGAACCATAGAACGAACAGCGTCGTTAGCGCGAGATGGGGAACCATCCGAATCATCTGGATCGTCGGATCAAGCGAGCGTTCCACGTATCGGGAAAGCCCGACCGCCAGACCAAACGCGAAGCCACAGCTGGCCCCGAGCCCAAAACCCGATAGCATCCGAACCAAGCTGATTCGGAGATTGTCCGTCAGCTCCCCCGTATCGTACAGCCCTAGAGCATTATTGAAAATTGCGGCGGGCGTGGGAAACAGCAGCGTCGAGATTAGGCCCCGGTCTCCAAGTATCTGCCACGCAGCGAGCAGGACGAGCGGTAGCACGAGTCCTGCCAACAGCTTGTAGAGCCTGCGCCCCCAACGTCTGGCCATGAGCTTCGACGCGGTCGCAGTTGTCCGTGGAGCCGCGAATTCAACTTGCCGAATGCTCAATTCGCGTCACCCGCCTTGGATCTGGAATGTCTTGGCATCTCTCGCCAGCGTATGCCGGTTAACCGGATAGGACAGGCCCAGATGCTCGCGGAGTGTGCTGCCCTCGTATTCCTTACGGAACAATCCGCGTTGCTGCAAAATCGGCACGACTTGCTCCGCAAAGTCCCGGAGCCCTTCCGGCTGCACGTAGCCGTATATGATGAAGCCGTCCACCGCTTCGATCTCGTACAGATGTTGAATGCGGTCCGCGATCTGTTCAGCCGTTCCGACGAAGTCCCCGCGAGGCGTCGCGACCCGCAGCGCCAGCTCTCGCAACGTCAGATTTTCCTCTTTGGCGATACGCTTGTAGTACTCCGCCGTCGATTTGAAGCTGTCCTTGCCGATATCGCCAAGGTCGGGCAGCGGCTCATCCAGCGGAAACTGTGAGAAGTCGAAGAAGCTGAAGAAGCGGCTTAAATATTTAACGGCAAGCTGGATATCCACGTAGGCGGCAGTCTGCTCGTATTTTTGCTGCGCTTCCTCTGGGGTAGCTCCGATAATCGGCGTAATCGCCGGGAAAATCAGAAGCTCGTCGGGATTTCGTCCGTAGGCGGCCGCTCTGGCTTTGACGTCTTTATAGAAGGCGCGCGCTTCATCGGGATCGCTTGAATTGGAGAAAATCGCATCGGCCTCCCGGGCGGCCAGGTCCCGACCTTCTTCGGAAGCCCCTGCCTGGAACAGGATCGGACGGCCCTGGGGCGAAGGCTCCATGTTCAGCGGGCCTTTCACTGAGAAATACTCGCCCTTGAAGTCCAACGTGTGCAGCTTGTCCAAATCCACGTATTGCCCGGACTCCTTGTTCCGGACAAAGGCGTCGTCCTCCCAGGAATCCCATAGACCTTTGGCGATCTGAATATATTCGGACGCGATTTTATACCGTTCAGCGTGCGAAAACAGCTTGTCTTGGCTATGGTTTTTGGCGACGTCCTCCAACGCCGAGGTAACCGCGTTCCAACCGGCTCGGCCCGCACTGAGCTTATCCAGCGAAGCCAACTGCCTTGAGGTCGTGAACGGTTCACTGAACGAGGTCGTAAAGGTGCCGACGAGACCAAGCTTATCTGTCACCGCCGCCAACGCGGACAGAATGGTAAGCGGCTCGAAGCGGCTCAGGAAGTAAGGCGTCGAGCTTTTGGTAATATAGGCGGAATCCGCGATGAAGGCAAAGTCGAACTTGGCGTCCTCCGCTATGCGTGCAAGCTCAATGTTGTGACGCAGATTAACAGCGCCGTCCGAAGGCGTATCCTTATGCCGCCATGCCGCCACGTTCGAACCTGCTCCCGTGAAGAACGCCCCCAGATGCAATTGTCTTTTTCTAGCCTTTGTCATGTTCGATTCCTCCTTAAATTAGCTTTGCGAAATTAGCCTTGCGCCGGAAGCTTCCGGCGCCTTTGGCTTCCGTTACTTGATGATCCAGTCGTTCAAATCGAAATCGGAAGCGGCCAACTTCTCCTTCACAAGGAATTGACGCGCTTCATCGAGCCGCCTGATGCCTTCCTCGGAAATGCTCGAATCTGAAATCAGCTCGATTGGATAGAGCTTCGGCACCACGTCGATCGGCGCCTTGGTCTGCTCGGCAACGAACGCGTAATACTCGTCCGGCTTCGATTTCAGATCCTCCAAAGCGGCCGTACGCGCCGCAGCCCAGGCATTCGGGAAGTCCGGGTATTTAGCAAGGTACGCCTCCGTCGCCACCGTAACCGCTGTGGCAAGCAAGGAAGGATGGTCTTTGGCCGAATCCAGCACCGGATATCCTTCGTCGTGAACCAACTTGTAGGAAGTATAATCGTAAGCTGCCGGAGCGAAGGCGTCGATATCACCGCGGGCAAGCGCCGCATAGGAATCCGCCCAAGACATGTTGATGATTTTGGCATTGACACCGTTCTCCTCCAGCACGCCGACGACATAACGATGCATAAGCGAGCCTTTCACGACCGCGATCGTCTTGCCTTCCAGATCCTTGACTGTCTTGGGACCGTTCTTCTTGCCGATCAGATAGCTCTCCATCGACGTGGTGTAGAAACTGATCACCTTCGTCTTGTTACCTGCAGCATGGGTAAGTACCGCCGGCGTGTCGCCTGTCGAGCCTACATCCGCGCGCCCCGACAGCAGCGCTTCATTAACATCCGGCCCGGTGCCTGCCCCGATTGCGTTAACGGTCTTAATTCCGTGTTCTGCCAGCACCTTCGGGATAATGCCAGTATGGAAGCCCCAGCCTTCCGCTCCTGTCTGCTTGCCGGTTACACCGACGAATACGTAATTGAGCACCTCGGGAACTTTCGTTTGGGCTTCCGATTGTCCGGTCTCTGCAGACGAGGTAGACTCGGAACCGCTCTGGTCCAGTTGCGAGGCGGTAGCGGAAGAAGAAGCGCTTCCTGCGTTAGAGCTGCTCTGGCCGCAAGCTTGCAAGAACAAAAGCAAAGTTGCGAGAACAGGTATAAGAATGGTTCGGAAAATCTTGCGGCGAATCAGATTATGTGGATGAATCATAGAAGTTTCTCCTTTCAATATGAAGCTTTGCTTATGAAAATGTCCTATTCTTGACAGTCAAACCGTTGCACCTGCAGAAACTGGCGCAAATCGGAATCGGCCGGAAGCCTATATGCCCGCGCCCGACTCACCCCAATTCAACTCGTCGACCTTCTCGAATTCACTGAGCACCTGATAACGGAAGGTCTGGAAGGAGGAGTTCACCTTCTTCCGAGGGTGGGGCAGATCGACGTTCATTTTGGCGCGAATCTCGCCGGGACGCGACTTCAGGATGACGATCCGGTTGCCCAGGAAGACGGCCTCGTCGATGTCGTGCGTGACGAAAATCATTGTCGTTCCATTGCGCTGCCAGATATCAAGCAACACTTCCTGCATGTGCGCTCTCGTGAACGCGTCCAAAGCGCCGAAGGGTTCGTCCAGCAGCAAAACTCGAGGATTGCGCAGCAAAGCTCTGGCGATGGAGACCCGTTGGGCCATCCCACCCGATAGCTCCTTGGGATAAGCCTTCTCGAAGCCGGTCAGTCGCACCAGTTCAATTAATTCGTCGACCTTGCGCCGCACCTCAGAGCTTCTGAGCGACAAATCAGCCGCAATATTCTTCTCGACCGTGAGCCAAGGGAACAGCCTCGGCTCCTGGAAGATAAAACCCTTATCAATACCCGGTCCCCCGATGGGGCGGCCGTCCAGAGTTACGCTTCCTTGGAATTCGAGATCCAGGCCCGCAACGATGCGCAGCAGCGTGCTCTTGCCACACCCGCTCGGGCCAATGACGGTGATGAACTCTCCCTCTTGCACGTCGAGCTCGATATTGTGCAGCGCCTGCACGGTTTTGGCGTCGGACTCGAAGCTTTTGGACAAATGTTGAATTTCTAATAGTGCGTGGCCGATGGTAATCTCTCCTCTCCACTGATCAAGGTTTGGAGCCGAACAAGATGCTTCCGATGCCCACTCTATCGCAAGGCCTTTGCGATAAAGCCGGCATGAATGCCTCCGTCCATACGGTCAGCACGTTCATGTATTGCGGCATTCGAACTCTCATTCGACATTAAACCAAGTAAACCAGTATGAATAAATGTTATTTCTTGAGTGTACTCTATCACTCGCATTTATGGATGTCAATTCATTTCTTTCAGGATAAAAAGTCTTATATTATTGCGGTTTTCAAGGCATTGGAGTCTCTTTGTCCGAAATTTGCAACCACTATGTGAACGACTTATCCCGACCTTTTCGTCGGAAAAATTACAAGCGGGTACACGGTCTCTCAAGATTGCCCTCTTCTCTTTCCCAAGCCAAAACATGAAGAAACGGCGCGTTCGATTTGGACACAAAATTCCCGAAAGGCATTACGACTCAGTAAATGAAAAGTCAGCGATCTGAGAATGTTTTCACAAAAAGCTTGACCGACTATACCCATTCGTGATACATTATTTAATGTTGGCAAACAACATGCGGTCGTGGCGGAATTGGCAGACGCGCTGGATTCAGGTTCCAGTGGTAGCAATACCGTGGAGGTTCGAGTCCTCTCGACCGCATTGCCTATTTCAATTTAATAGATTTTTCAATATAGGTTCTATTCTGTTGCTTTACGCAGGGTAGGGCTTTTTTTATGGAAAAAATTTTGAAGGTATCCCCATCCCCTGTTCCCATACAGGAATGTCCCTTAGAGACGAGTTGTCCGGCATATTGTGGCCTGATAATAAGCGAGATAGTGCGAAATTTGGACAAATGCGGAATTATATACGCACAGAGGCTAATGTACAGGCTTTTTTAGCCCGTATGCGTATACTGCTATCGTAACTAAAAACTTCGGGAAGGTGTTGACAGAATGTCATACTACCATCAAAACAATTGTAACCAGGTAAGCCCAGCCGGAATCGGCCCTAACCAAGTGAGCCCGGTCACTACTGCTCCAACACAGGTATTCCATAATACGTTTCACCCTCAAGTTGTGCCAGTTGTTCATCCGATTGAAGTTATAAACAAGCATCACATTGTTCCAGTTCCCAAGCATATTTTCCCGGTTTCATACAAAAATGTATATTGCGGACCTGTAGGCATCACAGGCCGGAACTCCCGCAAATCTCGCTAATTTCAGGCCGTATGCCCACACTAAGCAAAAATTCAGAGAAAAAGGAAAATGCCAGTCCTTCAACAGGCTGGCATTTATTACATATTTGCTATACAACCGAAAATTGGAGTTGAAATATAACGAACCACAAAGATAATTTCCCGGGTAATGGCGGTACATGGCCATTTGCCTGTTGGTAGCGCTCTTTCGTTGATATCAGCTATTTTCAACCGTCTCCGGCTCGTCCTGATGATCATGCTTCATAATTTCTATCATTCGGATGCGGCGCTTATCCCGTTCTCTGACGATAAATGTCAAATTATCATAATGCCACTCAACGCCCTTCTCCAGTTCAGGCTGTTGTGAAAAGATCCATCCTCCGATGGAGTCCACGTCCTCATGCTCCAGATTAATATCGAGCAATTCGTTAATTTCATCGATGAGCGCTACACCTTCGACGAGGTAATGATTCTCGTCCAGTTGCTCAATCTCCCGTTTCTCATCCTGGTCGAATTCGTCGCGGATTTCCCCGACAATCTCCTCCAGTATATCTTCAATCGTAATCATCCCGGACGTTCCGCCATATTCATCCATCAGCAGCGCGATATGTACATTCTCCTGCTGCATCCGTTTCAAAAGCAGTTTTACCGGCGTAACTTCGGACACCGTCAGCACGGGGCGCAGCAGCTTCTTCACATCAAAATCCTTCTGGTTGTCATAGCTGAGAAAAAACTGCTTCGTATTGATCATTCCGACGATGTTGTCCTTATTCTCCATTGCAACAGGAAAGCGAGTATATTGCTCTCTCTTAATAATCGCAATATTCTCTTCCAACGGCTTGTTCGCATAAAGACATATCATATCCGTACGGGGAATCATGATTTCTCTGGCAAGCAGCTCATCAAAGTTGAAAATCCGGTTGACATACCCAAATTCCGTCTTGTTGATTTTTCCGCTCTGGTAGCTCTCGGACAAAATGATGCGAATTTCTTCCTCGGAGTGCGCTTCCTCATGCTCGCTGGCCGGCTTCATGCCAAGCAGACGAATGAGCCTGTTGGCCGAGCCGTTCAAAATCCAGATGAACGGAAACATGAATTTGTAAAATACAATAATGAGCGGCGCGCACACCAGTGAGATCTGCTCTGCCTTCTGTATGGCCAACGTCTTGGGAGCAAGCTCTCCAAGCACAACGTGAAGATAGGTCATCAGGAAAAAGGCGATCCCGAAAGAGAAAATATGGGTCAGATTCTCGCCAATCTCAATCCTCTCGAATAATGGACGCAGCAGACTTTCCACCGTCGGTTCACCTAGCCAACCAAGCGCGAGCGCGGTAATGGTAATACCAAGCTGACAAGCGGACAAATAACCGTCCAGATTGCTGGTTACCCGCTCTACAGCAAGAGCATTCTTCTTGCCTTCAAGTACCATCTGGTCCACCCGGCTTGGACGAATGCGGATAATTGCAAATTCTGTTGCGACGAAAAGCGCGGTCAAAATAATTAATATCGCCACTAAAAATAAATTGAGAACCATGACATCCTTCCTTCTTGTAGGCAAATGAAAACATTGATGGTTCAAGTTCATATGAACTTGTTTCATGAACCTAATTATATACAGGTTAAGTTCGACACTCAAACCTCCGATTAAGGGAAAAACACCTGAAATGGTTTAATTTTCATTTGTTTCGGGATGAAATACGGCCCGCTCGTTCATTTAAGACTTTGACATCGGGCGCATCCCAATTTATCATTAACCTGAGACGTTTCCCTGATTTGGATTTCAAGACAATAAAGAGGTGACTTGGCATGGAAACCTTGACCCTGACCCGAAAAGAAATGGCCTGCCTGTTATACTCCTTGAGCCGTTCATCCCATATCTCGCCGCTCAGCATCGTGCAGAACAGCTGGCTCATCCGTCACCAACGTGAGATAGAGCAAGGCGAGTCGATGAATGCTTTTATTTCCACATCCCTCTCACCAATCATGGAACGGCTGATCAAAACTGGGGTAAATCCTGCATTTTCGCTGCAGGACATCGTTTCGTTAGGGGTTCATATTGAGTATGCCCAATTTTCCTTAACTTCTGTTCAAAATTGGGTAAAAAGAGATTTCAAGTCGTTTATCGGACAACCATCAGAGGGGAAAAGGTACTCTCTGCAGCAAATTGCGTTGTTTTTTGTTATTGAGGATTTGCGCTGCACGCTTGATTATGAATCGATACGAAAGTACTTCGGCATTATCTTTAAGGAACATTCCGTGGGCGCGGCGGGGATGATTGAGCCGCTGGAGTTCTACGCCATCTATGCGTCTTTATACGAGGAATTGGATGTCCGGTTCAAAACAGTACCCGGGGAGCAAGGCGATCCGATTGCCAGATGGGACAAGCTGATTGATCAGATCACTTATGAGAACGCCGCCATGCATAGCAACTTGACTGAACAGCAACAGAAGGCACTGCAAAGCGCACTTCATGTTGCAATTCTATCCGTACATGCGTCAAGCTTTCATTCACTGGCCCGGCGATATGTGAATGGCATGTTGTTTTTGCATCAATTACATTAGTGAGGTGTTATACCGGAAATGGAACAATTTTGGTTGAATTTGAAGTACGCGCTATTAGGCTTGTTTCAGGGATTGACGGAGCCGATTCCCGTTTCGTCCAGCGGACATTTGATTATTGCCCAAAATTTATTCGGCTTACATATTGAAGGACTATCCTTCGAAGTGCTGGTCAACTTCGCATCACTGCTGGCTGTTCTTCTCATTTACCGCGAAGATATTATCCGCCTGGGCAAAA
Source organism: Paenibacillus roseus (assembly GCF_016424485.1). GTDB lineage: Bacteria > Bacillota > Bacilli > Paenibacillales > Paenibacillaceae > Paenibacillus_D > Paenibacillus_D roseus. The sequence goes on along the minus strand of NZ_JAELUP010000033.1, from coordinate 47,047 downwards.
ACAGCTGGGCCTATTTGATTCGCCGCGAAGAAGCGGCCCGCTCTGATTTTATGTTCATCGTTTACCTGGTACTCGCCACGATTCCTGCTGGCGTGGTCGGCTTTCTGTTCAACGATATGATATCTGAAACATTCAAAGGCATGACAACTGTAGGGGTAACCCTGCTGCTTACAGGAGTTGCGCTTTGGCTGATCCGCAATTTGCGGGGCCGCAAAAGCGACGCACAGCTAAAAGCCAAGGATGCGCTGCTTATCGGTCTCGCCCAGGCTGTCGCCCTGATTCCGGGCATCAGCCGTTCCGGCGCTACCATTGTTGCTGCGCTTGGCCTTGGCCTCAAGCAATCAACCGCCTTGCGGTTTTCCTTTCTCATGTACATCCCGATCAGTATCGGCGGGATGATTCTGGAAACGAAGGAGTTGGTGCGCGATCCTGAACTTGCTTCCCGCGCGCTTCCTTATACACTTGCGTTCATTTTCTCTTTTGTAGCAACCTATTACGCGCTCCGATGGTTCATGGGCATCATGGAGCGCGGCAATCTGAAATACTTCTCCTGGTACTGCTTCGCAGCGGGAACCCTCGTACTTATCTTTCTGACTTAATTTGAACCATCAAGCGGCGGCTTGCTGAAGCCTGCAGGGTATTTCGTTCCGAGACTGACCGGGAGAATGCCTTGCGGGCTTTTGTTGCCGGCCAGCACCTTGACCAACGCATCCAGGGAAAACTGGCGGTTCTCGTAGAGGCACAGATAAGTGCCAACCTCCGGGAATGCCGCAATATCATACGGATTACGGGTAGAGACGACGATGACCCGGGAATTCTTCACCCGGTTCAACGCCTTGACAAGACCGCGCTGGCCGTCCGGGATCGCTGCCTCCGCTGTATACGTCACCGCTACAATTTGCTTGAAGCGCGTACTTTGATTGATTACCTCATGGATTTCCGCTTCTTCCGGCTCCGTACCAATTGTGCATACAACTGCGTCATATCCGGCAGCCCGCAGCGCATCTCCCAGCGTATACTTATGAACGGATGGTTCATCAACTTCTGTTCGGTACCGCAGCTCCGGCCAGATCACCAACACCGGCTGGGTGCGATCCAGCGGCAAATTGCCGTTGTCGCATATGAGGGTGACACTTTGCTCCGCTGCACGGCCCAGCAGACTACTGCTTTCCTCCGTAGGGGTCAGCGAACCGGCATCCGTACACTCGCTGGCTGAAGCCACTTGAGCAACGCTCTCTGACCGTGCAAGCCGTCTCGCCTTCAAGGACAAAATCCGCTCCAGCGACCGGTCAATTCTATCTTCGCTGATCCGTCCGCTTCGTACAGCATCACGAACCGCCTCCAGCGCGCCAATCTGCTCCGGCAGCGTATGGCTCACCAGAACAATATCCGCTCCGGCCTCAATAGCCCGCACCGCGCCCTCTGCAATACCGAATTGCTTCGCGATCGCATGCATTTCCAGACAATCTGTAATAATCAGGCCCTCATAGCCCATCTCCTCACGCAGCAGGTCCGTCAGGACGCGGCGGGATAACGTCGCAGGAATAGCGTCCGGCTCAAACACAGGGAACATTACATGCGCCGTCATGATGGCGTCGACGCCCTCCTCAACCGCCCGACGGAACGGCAAAAGCTCAACCTGTTCAAGACGATTACGGTCGTGTGGTACGGACGCAAGACCATAGTGAGAATCGACTGCCGTATCCCCGTGTCCAGGGAAATGCTTGGCAGTGGCGCAGACGCCGGTTGCCTGGTAGCCGCGAATTGCGGCCGCGCCATGCACGGCTACCTTCTCAGGGTTCTCCCCAAACGAGCGAACGCCGATTACCGGGTTAGCCGGGTTATTGTTGACATCCACGCAAGGGGCAAAGTTCAGGTTCATCCCGAGCGCCAGCATCTCCTGCGCCGAGAGAACCGCAATTTCATACGTCAGGACTGGATCATTCGCCGCCCCGAGCGCCATATTGCCTGGAATGCGGCTGATTCCGTCGTGGTCGAGCCGAGACACCATGCCCCCTTCTTGGTCAATAGAGATAAATAGCGGAATCTCCGAATGGCTGCGGGGCGATGCTTGCAGACTTCGCGAGAGCTCCCGGACTTGCCCAATGGATTCTATATTTCTTCTAAAGTATACGATACCGCCAATATGAAATTCAGTAATCAGTGCAGTAATCCCTTGATCCGGTATCAGCCCGTTAAAGCCGCAAATAAAAAGCTGGCCGACCTTCTCCTCCAATGTCCATTGTGACAATTCCAATTGCATTTCCTCTCACCTTCTTATTCAGATTGCGGATGATTCCTTCATTCGGTATTCCGAAGGGGTCATGCCGGTATATTTTTGAAACACTTTTGTAAAATAGCGCCGTTCCTGATAGCCAACAACAGATCCGATATGAGTGATGGACTTATCGCTGCCTCCGAGCAGGCTCTTGGCCGCTTCGATCCGCTGCCGGGTCAGATGCTCGACAAAAGTTTCCCCAAAATAATTTTTGAACAGCAGGCAGAAGTAGCTGCAGCTGATTCCCAAATAGTCAGCAATGTCTTCAATCCCAAAGTCTTTCCCCAAATGTTGTTGAATGTAACTTTGAGCTGCCATCATCAGCCGTTCAGAGGATTTTTTCCCCATCAGAGATTCTTTTGCTTGCTCAATCAGCGACATAATCAGGGACAGCAGCTCCTTGAGGCTCAACGCTCCCTGCAGCCGCAGCCAGATCATTTCCTCCTGTCCCCCGGACAGCATTTGCAGCTCACGCATTTCACGAAGCAAATAAATGAGCAAATAATGCAATACCTTCTCCACCCTGCCGGCCTGGCCTTCGTTCAAGTGACCGATATAACATTTCAGCTCGTTCATCACCTGCGCAAGCAATTCCTGATTGCCGCCCCGCAGGCCGCTGCCGATCTGCTCAATCCACAGCCACTGCGGTTCTGTCGCATCCAGCGCACCTCCCGAATTCAAGAGGCCAGACTCAGACTGCTTCGCGCCCGCATCCAAATACCATTCCTCCGGCTCGCTCCTTATCAGTATCTGCTGCAGCCGCTGATAAGCAGGACCAAGCTCACGCATGGAAAGCTGGCTTTTCTCCACACACATTCGAATCATCATGCCTTCCTTCTCATTGACAACGGCCTGCAGCCGCTCGTAGCCTGGCTTCATCTCTTCTCTCGTCATTTCATCCTTTGCTATTGAATTTTCAAATACGACACACCATTCCCCCTCGCGCAGTTGCAGCACCGTACAGGATACCAACTGCGGAGCAAGCATGTCTTTTAGAACAGTTGTCAGACGCAGATTCCAGGCTTTCCTGTCGCGGATCTTCCACATAATCGACTGGTGGGCATACCCCTCCAGATCCACAAGCAAAATGCCGTACCTGTTCTTTTCCCCAGCTTCCCCCTCCTCTTCAAACTCGGCACCCGTCTCCTGATCCAATCCCAGCAGCGCATGAAGCAAACGAGTATCCTGAATCCGTACAGCCGCCTCCTGCAAACGCAACTCGGCTGCCTGTCTCTTCTTCTGCTCATTGATTTGCCTTGCAATATCCTGTACCGTCTGTTCCAACTCCATATAGTTGATCGGCTTGCAGATATAGTCCCGTACTCCGTAACGGAGCGCCGTTCTTGCATATTCAAACTCCTGATAGCCCGACAACAGCAAAATCTCGCAGGTCAAGCCCTGCTCCCTGACCTGCCGCACCAGGGTAATGCCGTCCATAACCGGCATCCGAATGTCGCTCAGTATCAGATCCGGCTGGTGTAAAATTGCAGTCTCAAGCGCGTCTACGCCGCTCCTGGCCAGGCCGATAATCTCAAATCCCATTTCCGCCCAAGGAAGCACCTTGGACAGATTGTTGAGAATATGCACCTCATCATCTACCAGCAAAGCTTTCAGCTTCATCGCTCATCACCCGACTCCTGTTTTGGAATGACGCACTGAATCAAGGTCTGTTGTCCCGGCATGGAGCATATGAACAATCCGTACTTGCTGCCATAACGAATCCGAAGCCTGTCGGAGACGCTCCTAAGGCCCAGTCCCCTTCGCTCATGGCCTGGATAAGGCTGCACGGTTTGCAAAGCGGGGTCCTCCTTTCCTACATAGGAAAGGGCCGCGAGCTGCCCATTCGTCATGCCAATGCCGTTGTCCTCCACCTGCAGCAATATTCGGTCCTTGTCCATTCGCCCTGTTACCTTGACTTTTCCGATATAATCTATGCCCTCAAAGCCGTGCTGAATGCTATTTTCCACCAGGGGCTGAAGGGTCAGCTTGGGCAGCATGCAGCCCATCATTTCCTGAGGGATGTCAATCTCATACTCGAACAGTTCCTCGAAGCGGAATTTCTGAATTTCCAAGTAGCTGCGCAAATGCTCAATCTCGAGACCCAACTCAATCTCTTCCTTGTCCTGAATGCTGATTCGCAAAATGCTCGCCAGCCGCAACACCATCTCGCTGACCTTCTTCCCTTCATTCTGAACGGCCAGCACATTGATAGATTCCAATGTATTGAACAGAAAATGCGGTTTGATCTGCGCCTGCAGCACCCTGAGCTCGGCATTGGCCTTTTGCAGTTGCTCCCGCTTCACCTGCTCGAACAGCTCATTGATTTTATCCATCTGGTTGTTGAACCCCTGTTGCAAAAGCAACAGTTCATCATCCCCCTTCTCCTCCACACGCGCGCCAAGATCGCCGTTCTCCACCTTGCGCATGAACCGAACGATAACACCGATTGTGCCGGTAATCCGGTTTATGAACAAAATATTAAAGAGCATCGCGGTCAACACACAGACAAGGATAATGCCGGCAAACCATTTGGCAAAGGTGACTACTTCCTGGGACAGGTAGCGCCAGGAGGTAACCGAGACAAGCCGCCACGGGTATCCGTTCAGCTTATGAACGGCAATAACACTCTCCTGCCCGGCGAATTCCTCCTTAAAGCTCTGATAGTCATTGTCCAAATGCAGTTTGTACTGAATATGAGATTGCAGGAGTTGTCCGTCGAGCTCGGATTGATAATCATATAAGATGAGTCCTTCATCATTGACGAGCATAAACCGGGTATCTTTCATGTCGCTGCCCAGCTTTAGATTTTGAAATATTTTTTCGAACTCCCAGTTTTTGATCTGGACCACCAGAATACCGACCCGTTTAAAATTGCTCAAGTTTTTGATCAGCCGAATTTGCGCAAACACCTTATCCGACCCGGTCAAATCCTGGTATTCGTAAGGGGCTATCCATTTGGGCATGCCGTTCAGCGAAATGACTTCATTGTACAGCGGATGCTCCCTGAACTTCTCATAAGGAAGCGTCTGGAAATTCTCTTTGTTAAAGATTGTGATCACGCTTGGCCCTTGGTTGCTGTACGCATGATACAAAAACGCATAGTCAATGGCCGGGTGCGTATACAGCAGCGAGCGGAAATTTTTCTGGTTGGCGTTCAGCTCGAGCTGCGTCGTAGCGGTCAAATCCTGGCTATTCGGGTCGCTGGCCATCAACGCCTCCTGAAACACCCCCTTGGCAATGCCGTTGTCAGTCAAATTATTGATTTCATTGAAAACTCCTCTAATGCTGTATCCGATCGCCTTAAGAGAATATTCGGCCTGCTGAGCATACTTCAGCTCAATCGATCGGAACGTTACGATAAAGGTAATGATCCCAAGAATGAACAAAGGGATTATAACGAGCGACAAAAAAGCCGTCATCACTTTGATTCGCAGATTCAAGCAGCAGCAGCTCCCCATCGGTATACTGGCAGATACGCGGGTGTCATGATGCCTGCCCGGCACTTGATCCTGCGGCTATCCTTTGACACTGCCAGCTGTTACGCCTTCAATTATTTTTTTCTGCAAGACGGCATAGATGACAATTACCGGGAGGACGCTAAACACAATACCCGCGGACATCTGAGCGTAGTTTGTATTGTAGGCGTCCCTGAAGCCAACCATCCCCACCGGCAGCGTCTTCAGTGTATCGCTGGAAAGAAAGTAGTTCGCAAGCAAAAATTCGTTCCAGTTGCCCAGAAAGTTAATAATAAAAACCGTAACGATGGCAGGAATAGTAATTGGTATAATAATTTTACCAAATAGCCCTGCAGAGCTCAATCCATCCATAACAGCCGCCTCTTCAATTTCTCCCGGGAGCGAGCGCATGAACGCCGCCAAAATAATGACCGTGAACGGGATCGCATTGGCCACATAAGGCAGCAGCAGCGCCATATGCGTATCCAGTACGCCAAGCTTGCTCATCATTCCGTAAATCGGGAGCAGCAGCGCGTTGTTCGGGATGAGCATGCCAATCAGAATGAGTTGGAACACGATTTTGCTGATCCGGTTATACCTCATTCGCGTTATGGCAAAGGACAGCATCGCAGCCAGCAGAATGGAAATACACGCAGCCAGCACGCCAATGTACAAGCTGTTGAAAAAATACGTGTTGATTTTCGCATTGACCCAGGCATTCACATAATTGTTGAACGTTACGGAAACAGGCAGCCCGAACGGGTTGGACGCAATCTCCTGATTGTTTGTTTTGACCGATGAGAACAGGACGAACAGGAATGGATATAGAATCACAAGGAGATAACCCATCAGAAATATATGCGGAATCGTCTTCTTGAACGTTCTCATCAATATTCAATCCTTTCTGTCCGTCTGACGATGAGGAACTGGTACAGCACCGTAATGACCATTGTGAATACAAAAATCAACACGGCGATCGCATTGCCGAAGCCATGCTTGAAGCTTGTAATCGCGTAACGGATCATATACGTCGCCATGACATCCGTCGAGCCGGCCGGTCCTCCTTTGGTCATAACGAGTACGATATCGGCCGCTTTCATCGCACCGGCAATACTGAGCATCACAACAACCGAAATAATCGGCATAATGAGCGGCAGCGTAATTTTAAATGCCCTCTGTATGCCCGATGCCCCGTCAATAGCCGCCGCTTCATCCAGTTCTCTCGGAATAGACAGAATGGCAGCCAATACCATCACAATATAAAATCCGGTCCATTGCCAGGCATTCGTAATCAGAATTGCGATCATTGCCCAGTTTCTGTCTGACAGCCAATAAATCGGCTGAATGCCAAACAGGCCAAGGAATTCGTTCATCAACCCAAAGTCCGGATTGTAAATGAACCCCCATAAAATTCCGATGACTGCCGTAGACATAATTGAAGGGAGAAAAACCGCGGTCTTGTACAAATTTTTAAGCTTCCTCACATTGGCAATGAGCAGGGAGAAGAACACAATTGCTGGAACCTGGACGAGGCAGGAAAATAATATAAAGTACACGTTATTGCGAGCGGACTTCCAGAAAATTTTATCCTGAACGGCTGTAGCGTAATTGTCCATTCCGATATAAGACATCGTTTTGGAGATGCCATTCCAACTCGTCAGGCTGTTGTTCACCGCCGTCAAAATCGGATATATAAAAAACGCGATAAACAAAATAAATGCCGGCAAGACAAATAGAATATAAACCAGAGGATTTCTAAGCGCTTTATTCATTGGAACCTCCGCATAATGGGTAAAGACCACAGGCTTGTTTTGGAAAAAAGGGCGCCCCCACATATGTTAAGGCGGGTGACGCCCTGATCATCACATCAACAACTGAGCCTATTGAGCAGCCTGGTTGGCCGCATCCTGCACAGCCTGTAAATTAGCCAGCATCTTCGCCGGATCAATCTCCCCGCTGATGACCTGCTGGATACCGGTGCTGAGCGAGGTATTGACCTCCGCCTGCACCAAGGCGTCGAACGCCGGGAAGGAAGTGCCGATTTCGCTTGTCGCTTTGAATATATCCTGCATCAGCGGATCATCGGATACGGTTTTCATTTGATTCAGATCCATCTTCATCGCCGGCAGCACGCCGTCCTCCTTCAACCCCCGAAGCTGCATCTCTTCTGTCCACATGTGGCGGATAAATTCCTTCACAGCCTGAAGCTTGCGAGAATCTTTGGCTACTGCGCTGGAAAAGCCATAGCCGTTGTTGGCATCCTGCATAACAACTACCGGGTCGCCTGCATGGACCGGCGGCATGTTGAAGAAGCCAATCTTGCCCACCATATTGCCTGCCTGCTCGGGATCTCGGAATACCGAGTTCGCCCATGAGCCATCCATCATCATAATGGCTTCGCCGGTAATAACCTGATTTCGCATATCGGCATATTCAAAGCCCAGCTCGCCTTTTTTGAAGTAGCCTTTCTGCACCCATTCCTGATGCTTGGCTACTGCCTTGACGATGTTCTCATCCGTCCATTTGGACTCTCCAGTCTTGAAGCCGTACGTGATTTCCGGACCCGCATAGTAAGACCACAAATTGTTTGTTGTCATAAGGGGAATCCAGGCGTCTTTGGAAGCTTGGGCGAACGGAAATTTGCCTTCAGCCTTGATTTTCTCTGCAAGCGCCTCCAATTCAGTCAACGTCTTCGGAATTTGATAGCCCTTTTGCTCGAAATACTCTTTATTATAGAAGTAGCCTTCAATGGAACCGCCAATTGGGATCCCGTATATTTTGCCGCCGTGCGTGAATGGCACAAGTGTTGTAAATTTGTCCGTAAGTCCCAATTCATCAAGAATTGGAGTCAGATCCAGCATCAGACCTTCCTTCGCATACAGCTCAGCATCCGGACTGCCCATAACATCGAAAACTTCCGGCGGTTTGCCGGCTGCCATCTCTCCCCTTAATCTTTCCTTGCGGTTCACTTCTCCGTCCACGCCGTCGAGCTTGATCTTCAGGCCTGGAACGGCAGCTTCTGTCTTTTTCACTACATCCTCCAGCAAACCCAGACGGAATTTCTTGGACTCCCCTACCTGAGTATGCCGAATTGTAATTTCGAACGGCTCGTTATTTGTCTTGCCGTTCCCCTCCCCGTTGCCCGCGGTTTGCTGGCCATCGTTGCCTGGCTTACTCGCGTTGCCGCCTGTGCCGCAGGCCGCGAGCAGCGAGGCTGCAACGAAGATCAGCGAGATCAGCAGCACCAAACTTTTCTTCATGTTCCAAGACCTCCTTAAGATCGGTTGGTTTAAGGTACATCTTAATTGTAGGAAGAGCGGCCGTATTTGGTAAGGAGATAAACTTCTATTCGGGGGATAAAATTATCTAAACCCGATTATGTAAACGTTTCACAACAACATGGAGTGTTATATTTCATGATTAGATACATCAATATAATTATAAATGTTATTTTATTTAACATATAGTTTCCAACCAATTTAAAATAAAACCTATATATATTATAGTGATAGCGCTTTAATTGTAAATTAAATGCAGACGACTTTACCATCCTTCGACGGAAAAGCCTTGTTGCTCCTATAAATCGTTGATAACCACCTGCTTATTCCGCCGGACCGCTTCGTTCCTCCAAGGCCGGTTCATAGCGATAATTACGGCTCAGCTTGACGATTCTGCGGCTTTTTTTGCGGACCATCACTTGATCCTCGCTCCAGGCCACAACGATACCGATGACATCGTTTTGCTCCATATAATCCCGCACTACTCTGACAAGTGTTCCCTGGACCCTGAGAGCATTCAACTGCTCATCTGTAATCATAAATCTCACTCCTTTCTCCCCATCTACTCGCTGTTGATAAGCAAAGAGACCTTGGGGACGCACATGCCCTTTAGGTCTCTCCCTATTGTATATTTCCGCCTTGCAATCCGCTCAACCTACATGCTCCTTGGAATCATTGGTTTCATACCATTCATCCAGAACACGCGAAGACATCACACGATTCGCAATATATTCGCTCTGTCGCTCGGTGAACTGGTCACGCCAATTCAACTGCAATTCCTCGGACAACTTCACAACGGTTAACAGTTCAGACCATGCGACATAACGTTTATACCAAAAAAATTGCGGATGCTCGATCATATACGGGTACAAAGTATCAAATTCGGTATGCTTGCAATCGAGAGCACGCTCGAAATGAGTTTTGGCATCGGACAATTTTGCATAAAAAAATTCTGGCGCGATTTCCAATTTATCCATATCCCTCTGCCTCCCTTTTTACGCCAATTACTTGTTATTATAGATGAAAACATCCGCCGTGGAAAGAGATGAATCTCTGGAAACTCTAACTTATAAGAAAGAAATGGCGCCGCCTTCCAGTGAAGCGATGCGTACGAGCGATTCTACCCGGATTCCCTGCTCCCGGATCGTACGGCCTCCGGCCTGGAACGCCTTCTCTACAGCGATGCCAAGTCCGACCAGGCTCGCGCCGGAGCGTTCAATAATTTTAAGCAACCCGCGCGCCGCATCACCGTTGGCGATAATATCGTCTATGAACAGCACGCGATCTCCATCGCCTAAATACTGTCGTGATACCATAATATCCGTTACGATGCCTTTTGTAAATGAAGGGACACGCTCGCTCAGCGCATCAGGCTCGGCAATCAACGTTTTTTTGCGGCGGGCAAATAGCAGCGGCACATTCAAAGTCAGCGCTGTCGCAAAGGCGATCGGGATGCCTGAGGACTCCACAGTGATGACCTTCGTAATGTTCTCCCCCGAAAAACGCCGGGCAAATTCCTGCCCCATCAGCATCGTCAGCTCCGGATCAACCTGATGATTCAGCACTCCATCCAGTTTCAGCACATCGCTGGTCAGAATGGACGCCTCACGAAGTATTCTCTCTTTTAAAATGTCCATATGTTCACGTTCCCTTCAATTCCTACAATTCTTTTCGTTAAATTACCATAGATACAACCTTTCCGCAACTTATTCCTTCACGTTAAGCGCTTTATTTTTGAACTTCCCCCAAAATGATAGATTTCCGCGTTTTATGTGGGGCCAAGCAAAAATTAATGAAACTTTTTGTCACTTTTATCGTCTAAGTATAGTAAGCATACGCACATCGATGCAGCAAGGAGGTATCCTTCTCTATGAAGAACAAATCTGTACTTTGGGTTGTTCCTGCTGTCATAAGCCTTGCGCTCGCCGCAGGTTGCTCATCTGCAGCTCAACCGCCTCTGAATTCGGCTGAAGATCAGATAGCAGAAACCGTACATACGACCGAACCGCTCAACGGGGAGGGTCAAAGCAGCCCGCAGCAGGTTTATAACAATCAAAATAACAAACCGGATCCCTCCGACACGATTACCCCGCCAGAGGACAATCCCAAGACGTCTGGAACCGGCGAAACTGCTGCAAGCGCGCAGGAGAAAGCTGGCAAGAGCAAGAATGACAAAGACAAAAGCTGGAACACGAAGTCCCCGAAACTGCTGGGGATTGCGATTGGAGATACAAAGGATTCAGTCATTGCCCTATTTGGCAAAGCCGACGATGAATTCGCGATGGAAGAACAGAAGGAAACGAGCTATGTGAGTGAATACAAAGGTTTCTGGGTTGGATTTGATACCAAAAACAAAGTTAAATTCGTGGAGATTTTCGACCCGGAAGTGAAGACGAACCTGAACGGGCTAAAAGTCGGCCAGCAAGGCGAGGAGGCTATCAAAGCTTTGGGCAAGCCAAGCAACCATAACACGTATACGCTGGGCTACAAGGCTGAAGGAGCTTTTCTAAAGCTGGACCTTGATCCGCAAAATAACGAGGTCACTTCCATCAAACTATTTGTACAAGCCTAAGTTGAAATAATCAACGATCAAAACCTTTGTCCATCGGACGGCCAGCTTCGGCCCTCGGAGAATGCAAAGGTTTTTTATTTTGTGTACAAGTCATCCTTGTCCCTCTTAGGACATACCATTTATAGAATGAGTATGGGAAGGAGGACTGTCGTTGCGGAATTTGGGAAAAATGCTGCAGATCGGACTTACCTTTATGGGAACTGTCGTCGGCGCGGGCTTTGCGAGCGGCCAGGAAATTTTACAATTTTTCACCCGCTTCGGCTTCATCGGCGCGTTTACCATTTTGCTAGTGACGGTTATTTTTATATGGCTTGGCGCGAAAATGATGCTGCTCGCAGCTGAAATTAACGCTGTTTCCTATGAGGATTTGAATCGAAACCTGTTTGGGGAACGTCTGGGGCAGCTTGTCAGCATCTTTATGATGATCGTGCTTTTAGGCGTATCAGGCGTCATGCTGGCAGGTGCCGGCTCCATCTTCCTGGAGCATCTGAACATCTCGTATCAGACCGGACTCCTTTTGACGCTATGCGCCTGTTTTTTTATTTTGCGAAAAGGGCTCCAGGCTATCCTGACGGTGAACTCCATTGTCGCCCCGATTATGCTGCTCTTTACGATTATTATGTTATTCAAAACATTGGAAACCCCGAGCTCAGGAAGATGGCTGGAGCTGGTCAACGATTATTCCCCTTGGGCAGCGTGGACCTCGCCCTTTTTGTATACAGCCTATAACCTGTCGCTTGGGCAAGCCGTGCTTGTCCCTGTGGGCGCCAAAATAAAAAATCGCAGCGCGATTATCGGCGGGGCCTGGATAGGCGGGATCGGAATTGGGTTCATGCTCCTTGTCGGGCATATTACCCTATCCGCGAACATGCCCGGGATTACTCAGTATGCGATTCCGATGGGAGGCATAGCCAAGCAACTCGGGCAAGGCGTCCAATGGATATTTATTTTCCTTATTTTCTCTGAAATTTTCACTTCGCTGATCGCCAACGCCTACGGTCTCACTGCCCTGCTACAGAGGCGTCTCAAATGGCGACAGGATTTGGTCATCTTCTCCGTACTGTTCCTCAGCTTTCTGCTGAGCCAGTTCGGCTTCGGCACATTGCTGTCCACTCTGTATCCGATTTTCGGTCTGATCAGTCTGGGCTGGATGGCGCTGATTTTGCGTCGTTAAGCATGGGCTGCTGGTATAAGCTGTAGACTTCCTTCAACTGTGCAATAACCCGTTGCAATGAATAGACTTGCTTTGCCTTGTTCCAGGCGGAACGGGCCATGTTATAGCGATAGGTCGGATCGGATACCATCTGTTCCAGCGCATCGCACAGGGCAATCGGGTCCTCCGGCGGCACAAGCAACCCATTGACCCCATGTTCAATTTGCTCGGCAATTCCCCCTACGCGGGTGCCAACCAGTGCCAGTAGACATAACGCAGCCTCCGCAAACACGGAACCGAACGCCTCCGCCCGGGACGGCAGCACGAAAATATCGAAGAAGGGCATGAACTCCTCCGGGTGAAGCATATAGCCGTAAAAAATAATATCATCATATAAGTCCAGTTCTACCGCAAGCTGTTCCAGTTCCTCGCGAATCGGCCCGTCCCCGATGATATGCAAGACGAACGGCTTGCCCCGGCGCTTCAGCTCCGCACAGGCATGGAACAGAGTATCCAGCCCTTTCGCCGGAACAAGCCTGCATACCGTTATAAGCTGCGCCACTTCATTTTCATGAGCTATTGGCCGGAATCGCTTCTCATCGAAGCCGTTCGGAATGATTTTGATATTCTCCGGGCTGTTCAAATAAGGGGCAAGATAGGAACGGAATGATTCGGAGACGGTTAGCAGCCCGTCGGTCTTCGCCTCCAGCTCCTTGTAAATAGCTGTCAGGAAGCGATGTTCCTGGCCGCCCTCTACGATTCTCCCGTTCAGGATAAGCTCCCGCTCGTAACTGGAGTGAATCGTCATGAGCAGCGGCGTCTCTGGAAACAGCTGCTTCATGACAAGTGCGGCAATCGGGTGATGCGCATGAATGAGATCATAACGTTTATGAACGCGCAGCCGCGTCCACCATGCATAGTCCCGGAAAGTTTGCAAATATTTATCGATTGTAAGGTTCCCCTCAAACTCCTTCACATCAAAGGTCTCGAATATGACCTCTTCCTGTCCCTTGCCCCTGACTCGCTTCGGGATCGAGAACAGCTCCATTTGCCAGTTCATTTTATTAAAGCGTTCCTGTATATAGGGAACCATGGAAGACACGCCTCCAGGTTGCTCGGGAGGGAAAAACAAAGCTTGCAATATATCCATGGCATTTCCTCCAATCACACCAGTTGCAGCGACCGTACAAGCTTGCCGACCGACTTAAAGTTCAGACTGCCTGGCCAACTTGTATTGCAGCTTCATCATAATAGAGTCTCTATATGTATTATAAGCGTTATGAAGATGGAATTGTATACCGGATAAGGAAATGGGCTTGTCCCTATAAATAAAGGTGCCGCCGGACGCTTACACGCCTGCTGCACCTGTCATCAGAATCAGAATACAATTAGTCGCCGTGCGGAGCCTCAACCGGAATCAGGATGTCAACAAGCCCCTCTTCCAGATGCTCGTCAAAATGGTAAACCTCAATGGAAACAGCTTGCTCGGCCTTCTTGAGGCCCTGTTCCTTCATCCAGACAAGCAGCCGCTCGTAACCTTCCCCGAATCGCTGCGTCGTACAGTTGATCATCGCATAACTATGCTCGGGAATTGTGAACTGTACCATGTCCGGTGGCGTATGCTCCAGCTGTCCAACCTCATAGCACACCCAATACGTGGCAAATACTTCATTGCCATAATGCGGGCAGACCAACGCAGGTGACTTGGAATAGTTGCCCAGTTCATGCTTGCGGGCTAGAAATTTATCCCGCAGCCGTATTACCTCATCAGGAAAACTGGAATACGGACCTGAGTGACTGATTCCTGCTAAATGAAGCGAAGGCTTTTTCACCAACATGCAATTGTCCATTTTGCAATCCTCCCGGCTTTTGTTTTGACTAGGATGGTTCAGCTGCCAGACCATGCGCCAATTCGGTCTCTTGTCATTGTACCCATAGATTGGCAGCTACTGCAAGTTATATTGAACTTCTTGCTTTTTTCAGCATCAAGCAGCAGCGCCAATCCTTTGCAGTTGACTCCATGTTGCATCTCTTGGGCAAGTGGGCTTATGATTAAGATAGGATTCCGATTATTTCACTCTTTCAATAGGGCCATACATAATCGGCCATAGTTTTTAGCAACGGCAGGTGAATACATGCAAGTTAGCGCGATGATTGCAATGCTGATTGACCATATCGGGGTTGTGTTCTTCCCGGATAATCCTACGTTTCGCGTCATTGGACGCATCGCTTTTCCAATTTATGCTTTTGCCCTTGTCATGGGTTATTACCACACATCGAATTTGCGAAACTATTTGATTCGCTTGGCCATACTGGCGGCAATATCTCAGCTGCCGTTTCAGTGGGCGCTTGAAGCGGATGGCATTAATGTTATTGCCGCACTTCTCGTGTCGCTGCTCGTGCTTTTGGCCATCGACAGGATCAAGCCTGTTATCTTGAGCGTTCCCATCATCATTGTAGCGGCCTTGCTGCTGGAACTTCTGAATTTTGATTACGGATACTACGGACTTGCGCTTGTACTGATCTATCGGTATGCAAAAAGCCATATGCAACTGGTTCTGCATCTTCTGATCAATATCATCACGATTGTACAAAAGGGCTGGGTCATCCAAATGTACAGTCTGCTCAGTACCGCCACTTTGGTCTATACGCCCCAATTTTTCACTAGTCTGGATCGGCTGCGGCCGCCGCGGTGGGTCTGGCTCAGCTTTTATCCCGGTCATCTGGCATTGCTGTACCTGATTAGAGAATGGATGGACTATGTCTGTTCGGGCAATCCATTTCCGCTTTGCTAGTTCTAATCCTCTTGTTTCATCAATGCGGCCTTGAGCGCGTCGCCCAGACTTGAGGTCAATTGCTCATTGTCACTGTATTTTTGCACCAGGCGCTGCTGCTCCCGGCGATCCGCTTTGCCGCCGCGCTCCCCGTCAAGTTTCTCTACGAAATTGCAAGGCCGGCACTGTGCATATTTTCCTGCTTTGCCATCATGAATCTCCATCTTTTTGTGGCATTGCGGACAGCGCTTGTTGGACAGCCGCGGCTCTGCCGCCCGCCGGTATCCGCATTCACGGTCAGAGCAGACAAGCGACTTGCCTCGTTTGCTCTTAACCTCCATCAGCGGCTTGCTGCAATCCGGACATCTGGAGTGCGTCAGATTATGCGGCTTATATTCCTTCGTCTCCCGCTTGACAGCATCAACCCATGCAACAGTCTGCTTGCGGATTCCTGTCATGAACCGCTGCGGGTCCCCCTTGCCCTTGGCGATCCGCTCCAACTCCTGCTCCCATTGCGCCGTCAGCCCGGAGCTTTTCAACTCGTCCACGACCAGTTCTATAAGCTGCTTGCCTTTCCCTGTCGGGCTAAGACGGTTGCCCTGCCGCTCGATTGTATCGGTGCCGAGCAGCTTCTCAATTATATCCGCACGGGTGGCTGGCGTTCCGAGTCCATATTTCTCCATCATCCCGAGCAAAGTTGCCTCTGTGTAACGTGGCGGAGGAGTCGTTCTCAGCTCGCGCGCTCTGGCGTTTCGGACGGTAAGCAGTTGCCCCTGCGAAAGCTCCGGCAAGATCTGCCGGGAAGACGAATCCGTCTCCGTCTGCAGCTCGTCATCCTCCTCATCGCTGTACGTATGGCTTCCGTAGACTTCCTTCCACCCCTGGTCTTTGGCTACTTTGCCTTTCGCAAACAGCAGATCCTCTCCCGCTTTGACGACAACGCTTGTTTCCGCATAGCGGTATTCCGGGTAAAACAAGGCGATAAACCGTTTTACAATGAGGTCATATAGTCGGCGTTCATCACTGTCGAGCGCACTGAGATTCACATATTGCTCTGTTGGAATAATTGCGTGGTGATCGCTTACCTTGCTGTCATCGACAATTCGCCGAGTAACCTTAAGCGGCTGCTTAAGTACTTTGCGCGCCACTGCCGTGTAAGGTCCTACCGCAATGCTCTCCAGCCTGCCCTTGAGCGTCGATACCATATCGCTGGTCAAATATCTGGAGTCGGTACGCGGGTAAGTGACCAGCTTGTGCTGCTCATAAAGACGCTGCAGCACATTGGATGTCTGCTTGGCCGAAAAGCCAAGCCGCTTATTGGCATCCCGCTGCAATTCCGTCAGATCATAAGCGAGCGGCTGCGGTTCGGATTTATCTGTCGTCTTGAGCTTATCGACACGGGCTTTCGCGTTGTTCAGCCTGGCTGCCACCTGCTCTGCTTTCGCCTTATCCCATACGCGCCCGTCATGGCTCTCCTTCTCTCTCCATATAGCCTGAAAACCGCCCAAATCAGCCGTCAGCGTCCAATACGGCTGGGACTGGAACGAAGTAATTTCAGCTTCCCTGTCCATCATAATCGCCAGTGTAGGCGTCTGGACACGCCCCGCAGCCAGCTGTGCATTGTACTTGCAGGTGAGCGCCCGTGTCACATTCAGCCCGATCAGCCAGTCCGCTTCCGCCCGGCATACGGCAGATGCATACAGATTGTCATATTCTTTGCCGGGTTTCAGCTTCTGGAAGCCTTCCTTAATCGCCTTGTCCGTCTGCGAGGAAATCCACAGCCGCTTGTACGGCTTGCGCCATTTGACCAGCTCCATGATCCAGCGGGCAACCAGTTCCCCTTCTCGTCCGGCGTCAGTTGCAATGATCATTTCCTTGATGTCCTGCCGCTTGCATAACTGTGCTACGCCGCGGAATTGATGGGACGTCTCCTTCATAACCTTCAGATTCATCCTCTCCGGCAACAGCGGCAAATCTTCCAGGTTCCAGCTTTTATACTTATTATCGTAATCCTCCGGCTCTGCCAGCGTAACGAGATGGCCAAGCGCCCAGGTTACCACATATTGCGGCCCTTCGTAATGATGTTTCTGCTTTTGTCCGCAGCCCAGCACGCGCGCCAGTTCCTTGGCTACGCTCGGCTTTTCGGCCAGCACTAATGATTTCATCGACACCTCTCCTACTCCCGTTCATGTCTTCAATGCGGGCCAAGCCCGCTTCCCCGTCAATCAATCCGGCTGGCAAATGCAGACCAGCCATATTCAACCCAAGTACGATTATCCGGCAATAAGCAGGGAATGTCAAAAAAGGGGGAGCACGGTCGTTTCGCGAGGGATTCCGTCAATGAACGGTTATAAAAGAGGAAATCCGGGAATAAAGGCGAGAGCTTCGCTTCTTCAGAATCCTTCACACTTTGGCTACCCCGCTTCCGTTTCTTTCGTTCAACTTAATATAGTCAAGCGTAAACGGCTTTGCCGTCCTTTGACGGGCAAAAGCTTCGTTTCATGGTGAAATATAAGCTTATTTACAAAGGGGACTTTATAAATGCTTATATTTTAAAAAAACCGCATCTCCCGATACGGCAAATACGGCAAGCCCGCAAGGATCGGGCGTTCAGAACTACTCCTTGACAAGCCAGAGGGACGGACCGATTTCCTCCATTAATTCGGATTCTTCAATCTCTTCATCCCCGGATAGAGGCTTTACCGGGTAGGCGTACATCGCGGAAGCAGGGTAGGCATAAATATGATTCTCAAGCATATAGCGGTCCGTCATATGCGGATCGAGCCAGCGCTCCTGCTCCTCTTCATCCATAATAGCGGGCATTCTGTTATGGTAGGAAGAGACGATTGTATTGGCCATGGCTGTTATAATCGTACAACTGCGTTGCAGTTGGCCGCGCGGGTCCATACGTGTCTCGTACAGCCCTGCCATAGCAAATACCTTCTGGTCTTTCATCACAATATGGAAAGCTTGCTTTTCTTTCCCTTCTGTGCGCCAACCGTAAAATCCGCTGGATGGAATGAGGCAGCGCTGCCTTTTTATGATGCGTTCGAATATTTTTTTGTTGCTGACAGAACCAAAATCTGCATTGATCGAATCCTTTGCCCAGAAGGGAAACAACCCCCACCTTGCCTCGACAAGCTGCCGCTGTCCCTCTCTTTGCACAATAATTGGAATTGACTGGGTTGGCGCTATATTATAGCGCGGCCTGAAAACGGCCTCCATTTGCTGCACCTGATATTTTTCCTGAAGCTCTTCTGGCCGAGCATGAAGCGAAAAACGATCACACATGGTTAAAGACCACCTTTTTCGGCATTTAATACCCATTATTTGTAGGCAGGTCCATTACTATGCATGATCTTGTATGACTTTCGAACAAGACCGTCGTGTGAAAGGTTCCTTCGATTGTCTTTATTCAATTTATATAGACAGTAAAGTGCGCCACGCTTCAATCTTCTGTTCCAGGGTCAGATTGTACTTGCCCGGAACAGGGCTGCTTGAAGGAAGTCGGTGAAAGACACGCTCGCTATCCACCCCCACCTGCTTGCGGTAGATGCTCTCGGCCTTCGTACCGTTGAACAGCACCAATTTAATACCCGGATGAGCGGCATAGAAGGCCGGGAAATCGTTCACCTGCTCATCGGTAATATTGGCATCCAGACTTCCGCTTCTGCGGCAACGGGCAAGCACATCCCACAGGGCGATCCCCTTGGACTTCAGAAAATCAATTCTTTCTTCATACCAAGCTATAGGGGCTTGCTCAAATACTGCAAACATAATCGGCCAAAAATGATTTCGAGGGTTGCCATAATACTCATGCTGCTGCAAGGATTGCTCCGACGGCATTGAACCAAGGATCAGTATAGCTGCGGATTGGTCTGCGGCGGGCTGGAACCCCGCAATCTCTTTGCCTGCTGCGGTCATCGCCTCTGCCTCCTCTATTAGTAGAAAAGACTTGCCGCCCCTCGTGGGGAAGACAAGTCTCCTGTAATTATATTTCAATATCGCTTAGCCTTCAAGCAACAGCGACTCCGGATCTTCCAGAAGCTCTTTGACGGTTACGAGGAAGCGAACCGCTTCACTGCCATCTACAATCCGGTGATCGTAGGAAAGGGCAATGTACATCATCGGACGGTTCTCCATGCGCTCGTTGTCAATCGCCACCGGACGAACCTGGATTTTGTGCATACCAAGAATCCCTACCTGCGGCGCATTGAGAATCGGCGTAGACATCAAAGAACCGAAAATACCGCCGTTGGTAATCGTGAAGGTACCGCCTTGCAGATCAGACAACGCCAATGTATTGGCGCGTGCTTTCTGGGCAAGGGCAGTAATTTCCTTCTCAATCGCAGCAAAGCTCAGACGCTCCGCATCTCTGACAACAGGTACCACGAGACCTTCCTTCGCAGAAACAGCGATTCCGATATCGTAGCGCTTGTTAATGAGAATCTCATCGCCTTCAATTTGTGCATTGAGCAGCGGGAACTGCTTCAGGGCGCCAATCACCGCTTTGGTAAAGAAGGACATGAAACCGAGTCCCACATCATGCTTGTCAGCAAAAGATTGCTTGCGGCGCTTGCGCACATCCATGATCGCCGTCATATCGACCTCATTGAATGTGGTCAGCATTGCTGCTGTGTGCTGCGCTTCTACAAGACGCTTGGCAATCGTCTGTCTGCGTCTGGACATTTTCACGCGCTCAACGGTCGGATCATCCTGTACCGGAGCTTTAGCCGGAACGGCCGCAGGTTGCGAAGGAGCGGCCGGAGCAGCATTACCGACAGCAGCAACGTCGCCCGCGCCGACTCTGCCTAGCGCCTGATTCAGGTCAATTCCTTTCTCCCGGGCAAGCTTTCTGGCGGAAGGGCTGGCATTGACCACGGACGCTTCCGATGCGACCGGGGTCTGCTTGACAGGCTCAACTGCCGGAGCAGCTTTTGCTGCTTCAGGCTGAGCCGCAGGGGCTTCTGCCTTCGCAGGCTCCGATGCCGGAACTGCCGACTCTCCGCCAGCTGTAATTTGTGCAACTACTTCGCCAACCTTCACGTTGTCGCCGGTCTGTCTGATAATTTTGGATACGACACCGCCAGCTTCTGCCGTAACCTCCATGTTCACTTTATCGGTTTCCAGTTCCAGAAGAATATCCCCAGCATTGATCTGGTCTCCTTCTTTGACGAGCCATTGCGAGATAGTGGCTTCCGTGATCGATTCTCCGACTTGTGGAACTTTTACTTCAAACATTGTGTAATGCCCCCCTATTAGTGATCCTGCTTCAGTTGCAAAGCCGCTGCAATGATTTGCTGCTGCTCATGGGCATGAACGGTGTTATAGCCGCTGGCCGGGCTGGAGCGCTCCGGACGTCCAATATAGTCTACCTCAACCTTCTTAGGCGCCACCTTCTGCAGATGAGGTTTGATATAACGCCAAGCTCCCATATTTTCCGGCTCCTCTTGAGCCCAGACAATCTCCTTCACCTTGGTGAAGCGAGCGAGAATGCTCTTGATTTCCTGTTCAGGGAACGGATACAGCTGTTCGACACGAACGATATGCAGCCAAGAGAAATCCTGATCGCCGGCATTTTGAATCGCATCGTCAAGATCGATTGCCAGTTTGCCTGTACAAAACACAATTCGCTGAACCTGCTCCGGCTTCGCGCCCAGACCAGGCTGCTCAAGCACGGTATTAAACCTTCCTTCGCTAAGCTCGGTACCCGGCGAAGCAACGCGCGGATGACGGATGAGACTCTTAGGCGCCATCACGATCAGCGGTCTGGCCTGGTCCGTACCGGCAATCGCCGCCTGTCTGCGCAACAGATGGAAATATTGCGCCGCGCTGGTCAGATTCGCAATCGTCCAGTTGTCCTGTGCGGCGGATTGCAGGAAGCGCTCCGGACGGGCGCTGGAATGCTCCGGCCCCTGTCCTTCGTAGCTGTGCGGCAGCAGCATGACAATGGAAGATTTCTGCGACCATTTTTCTCTCGCGGAGGAAATGAACTGGTCGATCAGCACCTGGGCCACGTTCGTGAAGTCCCCGTACTGCGCTTCCCAAATATTGAGCGTCTCCGGCGCAAATACGTTGTAGCCGTATTCGTAGCCAAGCACGCCTGCTTCGGAAAGCGGGCTGTTATAGATTGCGAAGGAAGCGCGCGCCTGCGGCAGGTAATGCAGCGGGCAATACAAAGCGCCGGTCTTGCTATCATGAAGCACCAGGTTACGGTGCGCAAACGTCGCGCGCTCTGCATCCTGCCCGGTAAGCCGGATTGGGGTGCCGTCTGCCAGGATGGAAGCGAATGCCAGTGTCTCGGCAAGCGCCCAGTCGACTTTCTTGCCTTCATCAAGGGCGCCGGAACGGCGCTGCAGAATGTTCGATAGCTTGGCGTACGGCGTAAAGGATGCCGGGCGCTCAAGCAGGCGCTCATTCATATCCTTGAGCAGATCCAGATTGACGCTTGTATGGGGCTCGATCCAGCCCTGTCTTTCCACCGCCGGCGGGTCCTGGGTCGTTTTGACCGCTTCCTGATTTTTCGCCTGCTCGTAGGCTTCCTCCATCTTGCTGATGATCGCTTCCTTCAACTTCGGCAGTTCGCCATCCGTAATAATACCCCGCTTGATCAGCGAGTCCGAGTATACGTTCGGCACGGAAGGATGATTGCGCATCTTGTCATACACAAGCGGCTGAGTCGGCTGCGGATCGTCCATTTCGTTATGGCCGTATCTGCGGTATCCAACCAGGTCGATAACAAAGTCCTTCTTGAATTCCTTGCGGTACTCGCAGGCAAGGCGAATGGCCGTTATACAAGCTTCAGGATCATCGCCGTTCACATGCACGATCGGAATGTCAAAGCCCTTGGCCACATCGCTAGCATAACGGGTAGAGCGGGAATCAATGCTCTCTGTTGTGAAGCCGATGCGGTTATTGACAATAATGTGAATCGTTCCGCCGTTGCGGAAGCCCGGAAGCCGATCAAAGTTCAGCGTCTCGGCTACGATGCCCTCGCCAGGGAATGCGGAGTCGCCGTGCAAAAGCACGACAGCGGCGCGATCCTCGTTGCGCTTCGGATAACCCGGCTGCGTACGGTCTTCCTGGGCCGCTCTCGCAAAGCCCTCGACAACCGGATTGACATATTCCAGATGGCTCGGGTTGTTCGCAAGTGTGATGCGCGTCGTCTGGCCGCTGCTGTTTTCAATGGTGCGCTGGGCGCCCAAGTGATATTTCACGTCGCCGGTCTTGCCATTCGGGTCCTCCGGCGGCATAAAGTCTTTATTTGAACCGTGCTGGAATTCTGCAAAAATTTTGCTGTACGGCTTGCCCAGTACGTGCGTAAGCACATTCAGGCGGCCGCGGTGCGCCATACCCATCAATATATCCGACGCACCGCTCTCGGAGTGGTTCCGTACCAGTTCATCGAGCATAGGAATAAGAACCTCCAGACCTTCAACGGAAAACCGCTTTTGGCCGAGGAACGTGCGATGGAGAAAATGTTCGAATTGTTCGGTTTGGACAAGTCTGTCAAGAAGCGCAATCTGCTCATCACGGATAAGCGGCGTCTGCTTCGCGGGCAGCTCTACATGTTTCGTCAGCCATTCACGCTCTGCTTGCACATGGATATGGTCAAATTCATATGCTGTTGTTCCGGTATAAATTTGCAAGAGCTTGTCAACAGCATCCAGGCCGCTATCCTTGGTTCCCTTTGCATTTTCCCAAATCAATTCTCCCGGGAGCCCCATGAGATCCAGTCTGGTGACATTGTAGTGTTCCGGTTTGAGTATGCGAACATCATCTGTCTTCGGGAGCAGATCCAGCGGATCAAGCTTGGCTGCCAAATGTCCGTAGGTCCGGATATTGGACACATACTTGCTGGCGGCAACCAGCTTTTCCATCTGATCAAACGAAATAACCCCTTCACGTTGTCCTTGTGGGAGAGGCGCTGTCGGTGGTTGATCTTCAGCTTGCAGCGGCGGCTCGCCCCACTGCTCGAATAACGTTCTATAAGCCGGCTCTACAGAGTCGGGATCACGAAGAAACAGTTCATATTGCTCATTAATATATCCCAGGTTGGGGCCTGAATAGGTCTGCCAGGGCGACTGCGTACTGCTTATGGTTGTCATTGCCATAACCCTCCAGCTTGCTTTTTGCTATAGAAATGCAGCTAAGCAATATAGGCGCATCCCTATAGTCTGTGGTTTAATCGATGATTCCATGAACATTTTGCGTTAGCGAGTTGATGCCTGGCGGCCACAATAGTCGACCACCTTGGCATACGGAAGGTCCCCGCCGAAAATATCAAGGGCGCTTCCAATGGTAATATCCAGCTTACGGTCTGTCAGTTCAGCGAATCTTTCCAGATCATCCAGCGAACGGGCGCCCCCGGCATAGGTTGTCGGGATACTCGTCCATTCGGCCAGCGAACCGGCAAGCTTCTCCTGAACTCCTGTACGCTTTCCTTCCACATCTACCGCATGAATCAAAAACTCGTCGCAATACTGCTCCAAATACTGAATGTTGGACGGGTGAAGTTCAAAATCGCTGAACGTCCTCCATTGGTTCGTCACAACGTACCACCGTCCGTCCCGCTCCTTGCAGCTCAAGTCGATAACCAACTTCGATTTGCCTACTTCAGAGACAATTCGCTGCAGGTTGTTCTCATCCAGCCTGCCGTCACGGAAAATATAGGAGGTTACAATGACATGGGAGGCGCCATACTCCAAATATGAAGCTGCGCTTTCCGCTGTAATTCCTCCACCGATCTGTAATCCGCCGGGATATTCCCGCAGAGCAGAAGCGGCAGCCTCCTCATTCCCACCGCCGAGCATAATGACATGCCCGCCGGTCAAGCTATCGGCCTGGAACATAGCTGCGTAATGAGCGGGGCTAAGGTCGGAAACAAAGTTCTCTACCACCTGACGGTGATCAGCGTTCAGTGTCTCTCCGACGATTTGTTTGACCTTCCCATGGTGCAAATCAATGCACGGTCTGAATTTCAATTAGTTCTACCCCTCATTGGCCGATATTTTACATGATTCCGCGTTATATTTACGCAGAATTTACAACTATCTCACATTATAGAATTATACTATGTAATTGAAACCGGAAACAAATATTGAATTGAGATTTTTTCGATCTAAATTTGACATAGAACGAATTCATCTCGTTCCTTAGCGAAATACTGTTCAGATCAGTCGCTGCACCGGCTTCTCCCCCTGACCCGCCGCTTCTTCCATTTGCTCCTCTTCCTGCAGTCCGCTGCCGCGCAGCCGGATATACTCGCTGACCATCGCCAGTCTCCACGGAACGATCATCCCGAATGCGAGGAGGAAAAATAACGCCGCTGTCTGCGGAACCGTCATATACTTTTCCACAACGCTATGGAGTCCAAGTCTGATCAGCAGCAAGGATGCCATAATGAAAATAAAAGCTTTGGACCGGATTACATAGATATCGGCCTGCCTTCGCTCCAGCCGTGTCGTCACCACTAGCGGGAAAGCAAAAATCAGAACCCCTGTCCCCCATGCTGAAAGTCCCCATACCCACGGAATATGCATCGCCGGCAGGGCAAACATAATAAAGCCTGTGGCCATCCCGATCGGCGGCATGATGATTTTCCTCAGTGTGGTCGGCTTGCGCCCGGCTCTGATCCGCAGAACGATTAATGCGCATCCGGCAATCAGGGACATAATAACAGAACCGGCCTGAAGCAGTTGAGTAGACTGCAGCACAATGACAGAACCTCCGAACTTTAATGTTGCGTAAAACGCTTTCCTTAACGGTCTAGGCTTGGCGCATCCCGGCTGTTCCCATGGAATCTGCCAGCAATTGCGTTGGCCTCGCAACACCGTCTTGGCCGGACATAACTATAATGAAACGAAGATTTTGAAATCAATCTCTTCTTATATCTATGTCCTACCTACATGGTACTCCTTTTTACCCCTGATGTCCACTTGGAACACCTGTCATCTGGAGGAATTTTCAATAATGGCTTACATGATTAATAATCGGTAAAGTCATCACTATTTTTTAGGGAGTGATTCAGCCTTGAATTACCGGATTGAGAAAGATACGATTGGCGAAGTCAGAGTACCTGCGGACAAATACTGGGGGGCACAAACCCAGCGCAGCCTGGAGAACTTCCGGATCGGCAGCGAGCGGATGCCGCTTGCGCTGATCCGAGTATTTGCCGTGCTCAAAAAAAGCGCCGCACTGGCCAACCAGGAGCTGGGCAAGCTTGACGATGAACGAACCGCAGCTATCGTCGCTGCGGCCGATGATATTCTGGCTGGCAACGCAGACGAACACTTCCCGCTTGTCGTGTGGCAGACCGGCAGCGGTACGCAGTCCAATATGAATGTCAACGAAGTGATAGCGCATCTGGCCAATCGCCGCCTCACTGAAGCCGGCAGCGCAGTCCGCGTACACCCGAATGATGATGTCAACCGCTCTCAAAGCTCGAACGACACCTTCCCTACAGCGATGCATATCGCGGCGCTGAGTGTTGTGGAGGATCAGGTGCTCCCTGCTGTAGAGACGCTGAAAGCAACATTGGCGGACAAAAGCCGACAATTTGCCCATATCATCAAAATCGGGCGCACCCATCTCCAGGACGCCACACCGCTCACATTGGGACAGGAAATCAGCGGCTGGCAACGAATGCTTGAGAAAAGCGGCTGGATGATCAGCAGCAGCTCCGAAGCGTTACGCGAGCTTGCTATCGGCGGCACTGCGGTCGGGACGGGAATCAATGCGCATCCCCGCTTTGGTGAGCTGGCCGCCGCGCAAATCAGCAGATGGACCGGCAAAGCATTCGTCTCCGCCAGCAACAAATTCCATGCGCTGACGAGCCACGACGAGCTTGTATTCGTCCATGGCGCGCTCAAAGCGCTTGCGGCCGATCTGATGAAGATCGTCAACGATGTGAGATGGCTGGCTAGCGGTCCGCGCTCCGGGCTCGGCGAGCTGACAATACCCGCCAATGAGCCGGGCAGCTCGATCATGCCGGGGAAGGTGAATCCGACGCAGGCCGAGGCACTGACGATGGTAGCCTGTCAGGTCATGGGCAATGATGCGACGATCGGCTTTGCTGCCAGCCAAGGGAACTTTGAGCTGAATGTATTCAAGCCGGTGATCATCTATAATTTCCTGCAATCTGCCACCCTGCTGACCGATGCAATTCGTTCCTTCAATGACCATTGTGCGGTCGGCATCGAGCCGAACGCAGCAGTCATCGGAGAGCATTTGAACAGGTCGCTGATGCTGGTCACGGCGCTCAACCCGCATATCGGCTATGAGAACGCTGCCGCCCTCGCCAAGAAGGCCCACCAGGAAGGGCTGACGCTCAAAGAAGCGGCACTGCAAAGCGGGCTGCTCACCGAGGAACAATTCGACAGAATCATTCGCCCGGAGGAAATGATTCATCCGAAGGAGTGAGACTTAGTCAGGCTCGTCTTCGATATGAACAGTGCTCCAGTTGTTACTGGGTGGGATGACCGCACGTCAGGTAAAGGGCAAGACGGAGGTATGGTGCTACAAGATGTCAAGACAGTTTTTTAGATTTTTAAGGTGTGAAAAGATGCACAAGGTGTGCTCTATCCGTCCAATGCTCCAGCATGAGGAGACGCTTGAACTGGAAATTCGGAGCAGGAGGAGTCCCGCATAGCAATGTCCCCTGGTGGAGGACAAAGGCCAAGCGAAGGCGCGGGAGCCCCCAGTTATTCACTTGCGGATGGAAGCAATACAGCCCGGGTATGCACGCCTCAGGCGTATGGCTATGAAGCGATTGATGCGGCAGATACCGGTTGTGCAAGTGAAAGCAATGGGTGAGTCTGTAAAATAGTTTGTGTAAACTCCAAAACCTATTAAAATGGAAGTAATAGAAAGGTTGGGAGAACACATGGGACTATGGACGAAACAGCAACTGCGAGATTTTATTAAAGAGAACAAACTGGTCACAGCAAAAGATGCGCAAGATGCACTTAAGGATCTTTCGCCGAGACGATTCAGGAAATGCTCGAGGCGGAGATGGATACGCATCTGGGCTACACCAAGCATGACACAACCGAAAAAACCACAGCTAATTCCCGTAATGGCAAGAGCCGCAAGAAGATCACCAGCGAGTACGGGGAGCAGGAAATAGCGGTTCCTCGTGACCGCCAAGGCGAGTTTGAGCCGCTGGTCGTGAAGAAATATCAATCGAATGTCACCGGGATCGAGGATCCGATTATCGCGCTCTATGCCAAAGGAGTCAGCACGCGGGAGATCCAGGACCATCTCCAGCAGCTTTATGGCATTGAAGTCTCTCCTACGCTCATCTCCAATGTCACGAATAAAATCATTCCGCTGGTCAAGGAATGGCAAAATCGGCCGCTGCAAAACGTCTATGCGGTTGTCTTTCTTGATGCCATTCATTTCAAGGTGAAGCAAGATGGCGCCATCGTGAACAAGGCCGCCTACATGGTCATTGGGATTGATCTGGACGGTAACAAGGATGTGCTGGGCATCTGGATCGGCGAGAACGAGTCCGCGAAGTTCTGGCTCAGTGTGTTGAACGAGCTTAAAAACCGCGGTGTTCAGGACATTCTTATTACGTGTGTGGACAACCTGACCGGCTTCTCGCAGGCCATTACTGCTTGCTATCCACAGACCGAGATTCAAAAGTGCATCATCCATCAGATTCGCAATTCGACGCGCTACGTGTCCTATAAGGACCTCAAGAAAGTACCCGCCGGAGATTCGCAAACTCATCTATACCACCAATATCATCGAGAGCTACCACCGGCAGCTTCGCAAGGTGACCAAAGGCAAAAGTATTTTCCCTTCGGACGAAGCGCTGCTCAAGATGCTTTATCTTTCCACGATGGATGTGGTTCGCAAATGGACGGGGCGGGTCCAAAACTGGGGGCAGATGCTCCTCCAGCTTTCCGTCTTCTTCCCGGATCGGGTCGGGCAACATTTAAGCTGAAGGGCACGTCGCCCCCTCGGGGGCCTCATCCGCTAACTATGTTTACACAAACTTCTTGACAGACCCTTTCCGCCCTCAAGGTCTCGTCAGTATTTAATTCATGTCGTTGTAATGTGACATAAACTTTGATTTCATTTCGTCGGGTATGCTATTCCCGAAGTTTAATGATACTAAGTCTGTAATTGCTGTCTCAATCGATAAGCATGACTCACTCGTGAAACTACTTGTCTCATCACTTAAACCTAGAATACAAATACCACAATTTCTCTCACCCCAAATTGCCCATTTCATTGTGGGTGAAAGCCACACAACTACTTCTGAATTATGAACAATAGCATCAGCAGGACTATCCTCAGGACTCCATTTAATTGTATTCCAATACTCATTGGCTGTAATTCCCTTAGGAAAGATACACCAATTGTATTGAGAAAACTCTTTATAATAATAATTTACAGGATGTGGGTCTAAAACAGCCATTAAAATAAATGAGTCTCCAGAGAGAGTAACTAGACGCTCAAGTTCATTCCAAAAGGAATAACCCATTGCTTTATCAAAGTCGAATACACATTTTTTTTGCCAAGGAACTAAGAAAACTTGCTCGGGCAAGCGTTTTTCACAATCGAACGCTTTTTCAACTAGATTTAATGCTTCTTCAAATTGTTCTTTAACTTTAATTACTTTACTCTGACTCATTTGGATGACCCCAATCTAATCTTAGTTGTGACCTCTGTAGCTCCCTTAGCCCAAAACTCAGCTGTTGGTTGCCCTTGGTTCGATGTGTCACGAACAGTATATTGCGCACCATCTTTAGAATAGATGGTAACTTTACCATCTTTGCTAACCGACTTTTTCCATCCGTCCCCGATAAGACTTTTCTCAAAATCTGCTCTTGTAACATTTGTTTCAATATTTCGTACACTTTTCCCGACTGTAATGTCTTTGTAACCACAATTTGTATTATGAACCCAAATTCCCAAATCCGTTACATAATACGTATGGAAATCCGCAACCGTAAAGTTATAAACGGTTACAGGCTCATCCAGTTTAACAAACTCAACCTTATCAATCGTTAGGTTGCTTCCGTCAGCCTTTTGGAGTTTGTCGCCCACTTGAAGTTCATCTGCAAAGACCCACCCTTTACCTTCCACCCAAAACGGATGGTTGTCGGTTGTCTCGATGATTTGCTCCCCAACGTACAGCTTGATTATATCATCACGTTGGTTGCGGTACAGATTCGTTACTTCCTTATAACCCAACTCTCCATCAGGGTTATTCTCATCCTTGGCAAGAACCCTATCTCCGACCTCTATGTCTTCGATATTCTTCTCCCCTTCGTCTGTTAAAACCTGTGTGCCCGCGGTAAAGCAGTTACACGCGGAGACTGCCTGTTTTACGACTTTCGAATCGAATACTCTTTTGCCGAATTTGGCGCCGGTGGAGAGCCAGCCTGCTACGGGAATCATGGAAGTGGCTGACAGCCCTGCATTCACGTAATCCCCTTCAAACGTATAGATTACGGCATTCAAACCATCAGCTACTTCTCCGATAACAGGAATTAATCCAACCCCATCCAGAAACAAGTGCAGACCATCAGAGTCGCGGCTCAGGCCAAACGGATCTACATAGCTGATCGGGTTCCCATTGGCATAAGCGTAGCTGTTCAGCGACAGAGGAACGCTTATATGCCCTTGAACCAGATCCCGGTTAATAAATCTCTTGATCTCCGGGTTGTAGTATCTTGCACGCATGTAGAGCAAACCGTTTGCTTCAGTCATGACTCCATACATTCCGTTATACTGGAATGGCTGGTCTGTCCCGCCAATATGATCGAGCAAGCTTCCATACGGATCATAATTATACCGATCCGTAATACTGCCCCCAGCATTGGTTAATGCAGTCGTGCTCCCATGTCTGTCATAATGGTAAACCTGATAAGAACCGTCGGCATCTTCCCGTCCGATCAAGCCTAGTCCATACACATAAGTTGCAATAACATTGCCACTCTCATCTGTCTCCATCAGCAACTGGGAAAGTTTGGAGTTTGGATTGATAACGTAACGGCTTGAAAGACCATTTTTCGTAACCTGCACCCGTTCATCAAGTTCATTATACTCGTAGGATAAATTACCCGCTTGAATGAGACGATTACGGGAATCGTAGCTAAACGGCGACATGACACCCTTGAGAGGCCCCGTGATCATATTGCCGTCGGAGTCATGTTGGACGTTCTGGCCCTGATAAGCGGCGAGGCGATTATCTGCGCTATACGTCATCGATGTTGGCGCGGTATTGTCAAAATCCGCTTCGAAAATTTCGGTCTCTCCTACGATGACGTTGCCGTTCGAATCATATTCATAGCGATACGTGTTTATGGTTTCACCCGATGCCGTTTGTTGCCGGATATGCAAAAGTTGTCCTCGGCTGTCATAATCTCTATATTCTGTTGATCCATCTGCTTTATGAATCTCGACCACTTGATCATTTTCATCATAGATGTAGCGGGTTTCTCTATTCAACCAATCTACGACTTTACTCAATCGCCGATTGCTGTCATAGGTATAAGATACTCGCTTCCCTCCCGGATAAATGAGCGTCTTTAAATTTCCGACTGTATCGTACTCATACTTTATTTTATTTTGAAATGAGTCTGTGTACTCGGTTATGCGATTCAATGCATCATATTGATACGCGGCAGATAGCTGGTTGTTTGAATAAATGCGGGTAATATTATTATTTTCATCATACTCATAGACGACCGGTCCTTCTGGAGTGTTGAAGGATTCAATTCTTCCTGCATCATCGTAGAGATATCGGCTTATTTGTCCTCTGGCATTTGTTATGGCATCGATCCGATTATTTCGATCATACTGGTACAGGACTTTCTCCCCTGAAAAATCCTTTTCAATCAGATTGCCCGCTGCATCATACCGGAATCTGGATGGATTCAACATCGCATCGACAATTTCCACAATACGGCCATTCACGTCGACCTGTTGGCTGGCTATTGCTCCCATCGCATCTGTAACGGTTAATAATTCTCCCCTGGAATTATAGTGGTACCGTTTATTTTGCCCTAATGGATTGGTTTCGGTCTCCGGCAGAGCCAATTGGGTATATTCGTAATGGTTTGAATACCCCAAGGCGTCTGTGACCATTACAGGAAGATTTAATTCGTTATAGTGAACGGTTTGGATTTCAGTTCCTTTTCGGTCTGTAGTGCCAATGATATTTCCATTGGCGTCATAAGAACTTTCTGCTGCGTTCCCAAAAGCATCTTGTGAGGATACCAGCAAGCCGACAGAATCATACGAATACGACGACACCAGATTGCCGGAAGCATCCGTTACTTGAGAAAGCCGTCCCAAATCATCATACCCATAGATCTTGCTTTGGTTTAGCGGATTGGTTTCCTTAATCATCCTGTCGTTTGCATCATAAGTATAGATGGTAAAATTTCCTTTTGGATCTGTTTCACGAATTTTATTGCCATTTGGGTCATAGTCAAATCTGACAATCTGGGATAAAGGGCTCGTTATTTTCGTTATTTTTCCTGATACGTTATATTCGAACAAGGTTTTCTTTCCGTACGCATCGATAGTCTGTGTGATACGATTCAATGCGTCATATTGTCTCCCCCGCACATTCCCTCTTTCATCTGTTTCTTGTATTACATTTCCTGCCGGATCATAAGCAAAGTGGCGGGAATCCCCCGCAGCGTTGGTAACCCGGATGATACGATCCAGGTCATCATATTTATAAGATTTTACATTGTCCTCGGTATCGATTTCTTCAATCAGCCGACCTTTAATGTCGTAATTAAAACGTTCGCTTTCACCTTCAGGGTTTGTGATTTTAATAATCTGGTCCTCGGCGTTATACGCATAGCTTGTTTTTTGACCTAAAGGATTACTTGTGCTTTCTAGCAGGCCATTCCCGTTATAGCTGTTCGTAGTCGTGTTTCCATTAGCATCAGTAGAAGAAAGCACATCCCCGTGGCTGTTATACTGATAGGTTGTTGAATGTTGCTTGGCATCGATTAGTTGTGTCAGTCTGCCGTTGAAATCATACGTTCTTGCAGTCGTACTCCCGTCAGGCGCAATCGTTTTAGACAACTGTCCATTCCCGTTATATTCAAATAAAGTCTCTTTCCCTGTCCCGTCCACTGATTTGGATAGTTGCCCCAGACTGTTATATTCATATTGAAGCTGACTGCCGTTAGGTTTGACGATGGATGACAGATTCCCTTGTGCATTGTAATGATATATAGAAACGTTGTTCTCAGGGCCGGTGATACGAATCAATCTGTTATTGAGATCATATTGAAACTGCATACGTTCATTCAATCCATTCGTAATGGAAAGAACGTTATTCCGATCATCATAAGAATAGACGGTAGTGACTGCATTCTCATTTGTAGAGGTGAGCAGGTTTCCCCTTATATCATAGGTCATTCGCTTTTCCTGACCCGCAGCGTCAACCTCAAGGACCCGATTTCCATCCAAATCGTACTCATAGGCTGTCTGTTTCTTATGTTCATCTACTATTTTTTCAAGCTGATAACGTTTATTATGAATATACGTTTTGATATAGCCTCTCCGGTTTTTTACAAAGGTTCTTAATTTTCCGGGGAATGTCGACTCGTCATAGAGAAATGTTGTAATGTTGTCTCTGGCATCCTGTTGGGAGGCAATTCTTCCGTAATCATCATATCGATTCTGAAAAATTATAACGCCCTCGTCATTGGTCGAAGACAGCACTTTATGATTGTTGTCATACACATATTTCGTTTTGCTGCCTGTTCTGTCTGTCATTTCAATAAGATCACTTTTTGAATCATATTGAAATTCGAATGATTGGTTTTCATTATCGGACAGTTTTTCAATCAAGCCCTCTGTATTGTATACCAATGTAATAGTATAGCTTGACACAGGCTCCGAAATGGTATGCAGTCTCTCCCCCGTGTAGGTGAATAGAAGAGCTTGACCAAATTTATTGGTTTGCCGGATCAGTTTTCCTTGTGAATTAAAGTGATAAACCGCTTGATTATTCCGTTTCAACTCATACGTTCCATCTACTTTTTTGTAGAGGGTATCGTGTTTTGTGTTTTTATCCGAAGACAAAAAGGTATTGTTGCCGCTTGCAGAAAATACATTGTACCTGTTGCGATCCCAATGAACTTTAATGGACTCAGTGCCTTCCACTTCTAAAGAAACATCGTATTCATGTGCCCATGAATGCCCAAAAGGCCCCTTGCTTGTCAGTAATGAGTTATAGTGAAGATTGAAATCAAATGAAAATAAACCGTTCAGTTGCAGCAAGTTTTTATTCATGACATGGGCGCCTGTGGAAGTGTCAATAGGGTCAGCTACAAGCGATTGACTATCCGTGTATTCGGGATATTCTCTCCTTAGCGTCTCTACACTGAGGTTCCCGGAAATTGAAGGATGTGTTTTACCTTGCAACCAATGCCCCTGCTCCCAATTGCCCCCGTCTGACCAAAAGCTGCTTAACGGAAATGCCGGGAAGGGCCTGGCATCCCAAGTCCAGACAAACACATTGCCTATCCAGGGCTGGGTGTTCAAAAAATCCAAAGAAGCGTCTAATCCCGCCGCCTGTGCCATAACACTCGTCTCTCTATTCGAGCCTCTTGGATACCCGCCTTCTGATGATGTAGGGTCAACAAATATATTCGGCTGAACGGTCGTACTGTTAACCGATGCAAAGCCCAGTTCGGTCAACCAAATCTTTTTGGAACGGGGAACCCAGTCGGTCTGGCTTCCATCTGGATTGAAGTGTTTATTTTCCCACCAATACTGGATATTCTTTATGGCATATTTCTCTTGTAAAGGAAGCCTGTTCTGGTAATCCGAACCCGCGTAATAATAATCAAAGTATTCACCTGATTGCCACCCGTTGTAAATCTCCTGATAATCAACAGAATGTTGCTCAGTAAGCGGGAAATAAGCATCAATTCCTACAAAATCCGCTTCTTTCCAAAGCTTGTCAAGATGATAGTAGCCGTTGCTCGGGTCATGGTGGTACTCTGACCAGTTGGCTGCGTAAGATACCTGTACATGCGATCCGAACGCTGCCTTGGCCTCATGAATCAATTGAATCAGATGATCAACAGCAGGGTATTCAGGCGATGCGGACAGCGTTAGTGCTTCCATCTCCGATCCAACTAGAAATCCGTCAATTCTTTCATTCTTCAGCAACTGAATATAATGACGAATAAATTGATTGTAGCCTGTAGATTTTGTCATGAAATGATGAACTTGTGCCGCTGAAGAAAGCACCAATCGTCCCCGCCAGGGCTTATCGGCCCGATAGCCTAGCAAGAACGGATAGATCATTACCTGGTAGCCTTGAGATTTATAATATCTTACTGCTTCAATGATTTCCTGATCGGAAGGTGTTTCTCCGTATGTAATTGAGGGATCAATAAGTCTAGCGGTATTTCTGTCTTCACTCCCTACCTTCCAGTAAGATTGCGGGGCTTCTATGACATAGCCATTCGAAACTGCACGCTGATACGTTGCTTCATCTATCAGGACATTTTTACGAATGGTTCGAACATATTGCTTGAAGACTATTAGGCCATTCTCGCCTTGTTCTCTGATTGTAATGGTTTCTTGTTCAAACTCTTCCTTCTTCTCCACCATCGGCCGTACTTCCAGTTGCTCGAAGTCAAGCTGCCATCCTATTGTTAACGCGATCCACTTATTGTTAGGCAGTTCCGTTTGCAATTGTTCGGTCGAGATTCGAATATTGGGGATTCCCGGCGTATCCTGGTCATTAAATGTCGTCTCCCAATAAATCTTCCCAATATCCGGGTCATCTGGCCAGGTCGAATCATACAAGTAATTGATTTGATGGATAACCTGATCGGCATAGGCTCCGATGCCGGAAGACGGGATCATGGTTACACCTTTTACTTTTTCTTTATAATCAGGGACGTACGCAGCCGCCTCCGCTCCATATGCCACTATCATACTGATCACGGTTATCCACGTTATGAGTTTTTTCATACCTGCACCCCGTTAACGAATTTGATAAGCAAAATGGTCGAGTATAATTGTCGCGGCGCCATTTGTACCTGTGGATTGAATTTGAATAGACAGTTTTACTTTTGAAGTTCCGGTTGGGAATTGTCCGTGTACACTTATTGGCGACATCCCGTTGCTTGCAGCCTTGTATTCCAATTGCTTCTCCCCAACCTTGCCTCCGTTTGCGTTCAAAAATTCGATATTTAATAAAACACGGGCTTGCTTCAAAGAAAGAATGTTCATCAAGCCTGTCAATTGATACTGCTGTCCAGATTGTACGTTAACTGTCTGTTCAATGATCACGTTTTCCCATTTGCCCAGTTGAGCCGCTGTTATTTTTTGAGCCTTTCTGCCTGACGCCGAAGAAGCAGAAGTCCCTGTCAACTCGAACCTCCCTGTTCCTTTTCCGGGCGTTACATAAGAATGCCAGCTTTCTGCCACTCCCCTTACATTTCCCTCATACTCAAAGCTTCCGTTTGCTAATGCATTCAGTTGTTTCTTGTAGCCAAACTGAAAGGCGTCCAAATAGATGGCGCCGCTGGAATTCTGCTGCATGCCTTGAATATAGACGGATGTTTTAACTGTTGCGGCATTTGACGGAATTTCCCCTTGCAAAGCTGCCATCACGTAGCCGCCAGTCGTCTTTTTAAATTCCTGCTGATCTTCTTTTATCCGCACGCCAGATTGATCTAAAAACTCGGCACTAAGCAATACTCTGGCGTTCTGAAGTGAAGCAACGGAGATATAGCCGGATAATTCATAGAATGGTTCTCGATTAACAAGCTGTGTCTGCTGAATCATCGCATTATCCCATTGCCCCAGACGGGTTGCTTTTATTTTTTGGGCGAATTTCCCGGCAACTACCGGGCTGCTCACAATTTCAAACGATACCGGACCGGCTCCATTCGAAACGTATGTACTCCAACCGTCGGCAACATCGGACTGGTTATTGTGATCAAAGCTGCCATTGTTGAGAATGTTAATGAACTGGGGGTGGGTGAACGAAAGTTGATTGACGCGCAAAGTTCCACTTCCATTTTGAGCTGTCCCTTGAATATAGATGGAAACTTTCGCATGCGTACTTCCTGAAGGGACGAGGCCTTGGCGGGAAAATGCCTTGACTCCGTTCGTGACCGATGGATACACCTGTTTGATTTCCTCTACTTGAACACCACTGGCATTTGTAAATTCGATTGTCAGCACCACTTGCGCCCTTTGCAGGGAAACAATATGTATATTGCCTTTGAATTCATAGAACGTTTCCGCTTTCAAGGCAACTGTCTGATGGAGAATTACGTTGTCCCATTGCTCTAACTGAGCCGCGCTTATTTTTTGAGCGTTAGTTGCAGACGCACTGACAACTTGGAAGTCTGTTGTAATGTTGGCTTGGGATACAAATGTATGCCAATAGTCAGCAACGCCTGTGCTGCCTGTGTTCGTTTTGAAATCTCCATTTTTCAATAAGTTGGGGGAGGGAACAGGACTGCTTTCTTTTATATTCCCCATCGAATCAACATTGTAGTGAATTGAACGCCCTGAACTGTCAGTGGCTGTAACGATACGTTCCGCGTCATCATAAGTATATTGCTGCCCGTTTGCTACTGAGGCTGCATTAAACCAACACAAAACAAAAATAATTGCAAACTTGGTGAATAATAAATACTTCATATCAAACCTCCCTTTTACAAAAAATTGTAACTCAATTGCTATATATAGTAAATATGATTCACCAGGATCGCTGATATACTCCTTCAAGAGCATATCTCCAGCACTACGCCCTCAGATATCCTTGTCCTGATAGTCTTTTCGACAACCAATTGACATTGCCTATAGATCACATTTATGATTAAATGCGCTGGTTAAACGGCTCAAGCGAAACTTCCTGATGCAGCCGCAATTTTCTTGTCTGTTTTCATTCCTGCGATAAATACGGTCTGCAGGTCTACCTTCTGTACCAATGTCCCTTGTTAGCCAGGTACAAAAAATGACACACAATCGACACTTGTACCGAAACTAGGGACAATCGGGCAAACTTTGCATTGTTCTCTTGACAATCACTATATATTGATATAAATTGATTATTGTCTTCAATATCTAGTGACTGACCATACACAGGCTTGTTTCACTCCATGATGTGAGAAAGGCCTGGCCGACAAATGTAAGCAGCGTATGGGCTCGCGGCCTTTACCTCTTATATTTAAATCATAGAGGAGTGAAAACAATGCTGGTTGTATACGATTCAAAGACCGGAAATGTTAAAAGATTTGTAGAGAAGCTTGGAATGCGCGCTGTGCAGTTGAGTGAGAGCTTGCATATAGAAGAACCTTTTGTACTGATTACATATACGACCGGATTCGGACAAATCCCGGAGAAGGTCATTCATTTTCTGCGTCATAATTACCGATATATGGTGGGGGTATCCGCAAGCGGCAACCGCAACTGGGGAGCAAGCTTCGGCAAAAGCGCAGATTCCATCTCGGCGCGCTATGGCGTACCGGTATTAACCAAGTTTGAACTGTCAGGCTCGTTAGAGGATGTAAAGAGATTCGAGAAAGAGGTGAGCGCACTTGCTGCATGTTGAACTGAACAACCAGCTTATGCGTAGAAACGAAGACGGATTTTTCCAGCTGGATAAAGATAAGGAAGCCGTTAAAGCATTTATGGAGGATATCCAGACCAAGAGCGTAGTTTTCGGAAGCATTACCGAGCGGGTGAACTATCTGATTGAGAATCACTACTATGAGAACGTCTATGAGAAATATACGCATGAAGAGGTAGAAGAGGTTATCCGCTTTGCTCACAGCTTCAACTTTGAATTCCAGTCCTATATGGCGGCCTCAAAGTTCTACACAGACTATGCGATGCGCACAAATGACCGTTCCAAGTTCCTGGAGCACTATGCGGACCGGGTATCCATGGTAGCCCTGCATCTGGCAAGCGGAAGCGCGGCCACAGCACGTGAGCTGACCGCAGCAATGATGGAGCAGCGTGTGCAGCCTGCAACTCCAACCTTCCTCAATGCCGGCAAGAGCCGCCGCGGCGAGATGGTGTCCTGCTTCCTGCTGGAAATGGACGATGCGCTGAATTCAATCAACTACAACCTGTCCACCTGTATGCAGCTCTCCAAGATCGGCGGCGGTGTTGCTGTCAACCTGTCCAAGCTGCGTGGACGCGGCGAACCGATCAAGGGCGTTGAGGGAGCAGCCAAGGGCATTATCCCTGTCCTGAAGCTGATGGAGGACGCATTCTCCTACGCAGACCAGATGGGACAGCGCAAAGGCTCCGGCGCCGCTTACTACAACGTATTCGGCTGGGATATTCTCGAATTCCTCGACAGCAAAAAAATTAACGCCGATGAAAAAAGCCGTATCAAGACGCTTTCGATCGGCTTGATTATACCGGATAAATTTTACCAGTTGGCTGAACAGAATCAGCCGTTGCACGTATTTGCTCCATTCTCCGTATACGATGCTTACGGCCGCCATTTGGATGATATGGATCTAGATGAAATGTATGACGAGCTGCTTGCCAACGACAAAGTAAAAAAGAAAGTCATCATGAGCGCTCGCGATATGCTGACGAAGATCGCTACGATTCAGCTTGAATCAGGCTACCCTTATATTATGAATCGCAGCAACGCCAACCGGTTCCATGCGCTGAAGGATATTGGCACGATCAAAATGTCCAATCTGTGTACGGAAATTTACCAATTGCAGGAGACGTCCGAGATCAATGATTACGGCAAGGAAGATGTGATTCGCCGGGATATCAGCTGCAATCTCGCTTCCCTGAACATCGCCAATGTCATGGATACGAAGAAGATCAGAGAATCTGTTCATGAAGGAATGACTGCGCTGACTTCGGTCAGCGACATGACTCGTGTGGCTAATGCTCCAGGTGTTGTCAAGGCGAACGAGCAGCTTCACTCGGTTGGTCTTGGCGCCATGAACCTGCACGGCTATCTGGCGAAAAACCTGATTGCGTATGACAGTCCTGAAGCGAAGGATTTCGCCCGTACATTCTTCATGCTGATGAACTTTTATTCTCTGGAGAAGAGTATGGAAATTGCCCGCGAACGCGGTATTGTCTTCCATGACTTCGAACGCTCTGAATACGCAAAAGGAACCTACTTCGAGCGTTATGAAAATATCGACTACACGCCGGCAACGGCCAAGGTGAGATCGCTGTTCGAAGGCATTGCCATCCCGACTCCGGCTGATTGGAAGAAGCTTAAGGAGGATGTGCGCAAACACGGTCTGTACCATGCTTACCGCCTGGCTATCGCACCGACACAAAGCATCTCGTACATTCAAAATGCAACTTCCAGCGTCATGCCGATCGTAGAGCAGATTGAGACTCGCACCTATGCGAACTCAACAACCTACTATCCGATGCCTTACCTGTCGCAGGAGAACTTCTTCTTCTACAAATCGGCTTATCAGACCGACCAGTTCAAGGTGCTGGAGCTGATCGCGGAAATTCAGACGCACATTGATCAGGGCATCTCCACTGTTCTGCACGTGAACAGCAATGTGACAACCCGGGAGCTGGCCCGTTATTACCTGTATGCGGCCAAGCTGGGCTTGAAATCCCTGTACTACACCCGTACGAACCGTCTGAGCGTTGAGGAATGCATTAGCTGCGCAGTATAACGCGGTCATATCGGAAGCTATTTTCCGGCAGAACATGTTGGTAAATGCTTTGGCTTACACGGCAGCAGCCGCCCTGTGATGGCGGCTGCCCTGCATTTTGAAGGATATATGTACAGGTTCAATTTAAGGAATTTAACTGTTCAAAGTTAAATTCCTTCACTATGTTATCCGAATGCTCCATCAAGACGCACAACTTTATGAAGGGAAGGATTTAATGAAAGCCGTTAACTGGAATCGTCCAGATGATGATTATACAAGTATGTTCTGGAACCAAAATATTATGCAATTCTGGACAGATGAGGAGATTCCACTCTCCGATGACAAGATGTCCTGGATTGAAT
The DNA here is from genome assembly GCF_016424485.1 of Paenibacillus roseus. Lineage (GTDB taxonomy): Bacteria > Bacillota > Bacilli > Paenibacillales > Paenibacillaceae > Paenibacillus_D > Paenibacillus_D roseus. The sequence continues at coordinate 6,546 of NZ_JAELUP010000033.1, read as the reverse complement.
TGAACGATACCGAACGCGACTTATATATGAAGGTGCTTGGCGGTCTGACTCTGCTGGATACTGTGCAGGGCGGCATCGGGATGCCGAAAATTATGGAGCATGTCGAAGGCTTGCAGCGCAAGGCCGTGCTGGCATTCATGGGGATGATGGAGCAAATTCACGCCAAATCCTACAGCAGTATTTTCACAACCTTGGCTACTACGGAAGAGATTGACGAGGTTTTCCGCTGGGTAGAGCTTAATCCGTACCTGCAGAAGAAAGCCGATATCATCTCCCGTTACTATAAAAATATCGAAACAACCAAAGATCTGTACATGGCAATGGGCGCTTCTGTACTTCTGGAGAGCTACTTGTTCTACAGCGGGTTCTTCTACCCTCTCTATCTGGCCGGTCTTGGCAAAATGACAAGCAGCGGCGAAATTATCGACCTTATATTGCGCGACGAGAGCATTCACGGCGTATACGTCGGCGTACTGGCACAGGAAAAGCTGCAGGAGCTGCCTGAAGAGGAACGGAAGGCTGCGGTAAGCGAGCTGATGGAACTGCTGAACACGCTCCATGAGAACGAAGAGCGCTATACCGAACAGCTCTACACCACAATCGGGATGACGGAAGAAGTGAAAAAGTTCGTCCGCTACAACGCCAACAAAGCGCTGATGAACCTCGGCCTCGAACCGATCTTCCCTGATGAAGAAGTCAATCCGATCGTAATTAACGGACTCAGCACGCAAACGAAACAACATGACTTTTTCTCCAAAAAAGGCAACGGCTACGTTCGTACAACTAATGTAGAGCCGCTGCGCGACGAAGATTTCGTATTTTAAATCTAAAATAAAGGCTCACCCTTAAAATCAGTGCATGACAAACAGGGGAAAGCAGCAAAGGGGCAGAAGAATTTTCGAGAAACGATCGGAAGAAGCCTTTAAAGCCCGATTCCCTATGCAACCTCCATGAAATAAAGAAATCGGGCTTTAACAACGATCGGAAGAATGCTCTGCCTCGCAGTGTTCCTCGCCTCCCTGGAGGTCAAGCACTCATTTGGTTTTGAGCCAAAATAAATGGCAAAGAAGCTGGATTGGTCCGCAAGATTAAGCGGCTGATCCAGCTTTTTCTATGCCATCCGCCAGGCCGATTTCGCGCGGCCAATTATTGAACCAGTTCCTCCTGCCCTTCCACGATGTCAGGGAAAGGATCGTTCAGCTCATGCCAGTCCGCAGACAGCTCATCGTCCGCAAGCAGACAGCTGTCGAGCGACTCTATGATTTCGGACTGATCCATATCCACCCCGATAAACACAATCTTGTTCACCCGGTCACCGTACTGCTCGTCCCAACTCTCCAGAAGCTCCGGCTCCTCAGCCAGCACCGCCTCCCGCTCCTCAGCCGGCAATGCCGCCGTCCAGTAGCCTGCGGGACCGAATCGAATAGACGGCCCAGCCTGACTCAAGCTCTGGGCGATATGATTGCGGGAAGCGAGCCAGACCATCCCTTTCGCCCGAACGACTTCCTCCGGCCATTGCTCCATCCAATCCATCAGCCGCTGCGGGTGGAATGGCTTTATGCGTTCATACACGAAAGAACTGACGCCGTATTCCTCTGTCTCCGGCGTATGTACCGGTTTATGCAACTCCTCTATCCAGGCCGATGCCCTGCTAGCTTCTTCAAAGTCAAATGAGCCTGTATTCAAAATCTCGGACGGTTCGACTTGTCCATGCTGAATACGGAGCAATCTGGCCCGCGGTTGCAGCTTGCGCAGCACATTCTCCAGACGGACCAATTCCTCTTCACGGACCAAATCGCATTTGTTCAGCAGCAGCACATCGCAGAATTCGATCTGATCCACAAGCAGATCAACGACATCCCGCGTATCGTCCTCCCCTGTCGCCTGCTGACGGTCAAGCAGCGTCTCCCCCGAGGAATAATCCTGCCAGAAGCGATTGGCATCGACAACCGTCACCATGCAGTCCAGACGGCAAAGCTTGGACAGATCGATATCATGCTCTTCATCCAGATACGTGAATGTCTGTGCGACCGGAACCGGCTCTCCGACGCCTGTGGACTCGATCAAGATATAGTCAAAGCGTCCTGCCTTGGCAAGCTGCTCCACTTCCTTGAGCAAATCCTCGCGCAGTGTACAGCAGATACAGCCATTGGACATTTCAACGAGCTTCTCCTCCGTCCGTGACAGCCCGCCCCCGCTTTTGACCATTGCCGCATCGATATTCACTTCGCTCAAATCATTGACAATGACAGCTACCCGCAGCCCCTGACGATTGTGCAACACATGATTGAGCACGGTTGTTTTGCCCGCTCCCAGATAGCCGCTCAGCACTGTAACCGGAATTAATGTTGTATCCATATGTTCCTCCTTGGAAAATGGCTTGTCTTTATACAGTAAAAATTACTATATAAGAGTAGTTTGTCTTAAATCGTAATAATTACTCTTTGATGATTGTAGCGGCTTTTCGAGCTTCTGTCAATTGCGGGATCAGGTGAGTGAGGAGGAACATAAAAATTGCCTTTCTACGGCTACTCTCGCCAAACAGGCAGAACAGCTCGCAAAAAGGCAACCGATGGATTTAACCTTCAATGGCATCAGGCCATCTTTTACAATACAAAGATCGCCGCCAGATTCACAATCGAAAAACTGAACACCGCATAATCGCTTCTCTGCAGACGATAAATCCGAATTGGCGTCCGGCCTTCATCGCCCTGGTAGCAACGCGACTCCATCGCCACAGCCAGGTCCTTCGCCCGGATGATGGACATAACGAACAAGGGCATCAGCATCGGCAGTACGCCGCGAAATCTCGACGCGACGCCTTTGCGGTGAAAACCGCCGCCACGGGCCAGCTGGGCTTTGCGGATTTTATCAAATTCCTCGATCAGGATTGGCAGGAAGCGAAGTGCGATGGAAAACATCATGACCGCTTCATGAACAGGCAGACGCCACTTCTTGAGCGGCTTTAGCAGCATCTCCAGCCCTTCCGCCAGCACAATCGGCGAGGTCGTTCGCACCAACAGTGCCAGCAGCAGCACAATGCCTGCAATCTGCTCACACATCATGACGCCTCTGATTACACCCTGCGCAGAGAAAGTAAGCCAGCCCCACGTAATCATGTCTTCACCGGGTACAGCCGTAAGCACCGACTGGTATATCATAGTAGATGCAAAAAATATCGACAGCGACAGCAGGGTAAATACAAGCACCCGCCAGGAGAGCTTGGCCACGCCCCATAATACAATCAGCAGCAGCAGTTGGGCGGTCTTGAGTCCCAGGCTGTGGGTCAGCAGCAGCGCAGCGCCGAACAGCAGTACAGCAATAATTTTCATCCGCGGGTCCCAGCGCTCCAGCCAGGAATTGCGTTTTTGATACAGTAAAAAGCTCGTTCCGGCCATAATCATTCCCTCATTTGCATTAAACTGTGATGCGCTGCCTGTCCAGCAAACCGATAATAGCCTCCGAGGCCTCTTGCGGTGTCCATAGACGCGACTGTTCCCCCTTCTCAACCACACCGAGTTCCTGAAGCAAGCGGGTGATTGCAAGCGCGGGCGGCTCCTCCCAGCCGAACGCTTCCAGCAAGACTGGATCAGACAGCAGGATGTGAGGATGCCCATCGGCCAGAAATCTGCCCTCCTTGAGCGCGATCAGCCGGGTAGCATGAGCCAATATCTCCTCCAACTGGTGGCTGACCCACATGACCGTAATGCCCTGCTCCCGATTCATGCCATGCAGCAGATCAAAAAGCGCGGTCCGCGATTGCAGGTCCAGTCCAGCTGTAGGTTCATCCAGAATCAATACCTCCGGTTCCAAAACGACAACGCCGGCAATTGCAACCCGGCGCTTCTCGCCGCCGCTCAGCTCGAATGGACTGCAATCCTTGAATGTCTCGTAGTCAAGCTGCACCGCAGCCATCGCCTGCCGTACTTTGGCCTCCTTCTCCGCATCCGTTAATCCGGCGCTCTGCAGCCCGAAAGCAATATCGTCAAACACCGTTGTCGAGAACAATTGGTGCTCCGGATACTGAAAAATAAATCCGACCTTATCAAAGAGTTCAGGCCTGCGGGCCTGATGAGGATTAATGCCAGCTAGCAAGACAGAGCCCTCTGTCGGGGCAAGAAAGCCTTTGAGAAGCTGTAAGAAGGTCGATTTGCCCGAGCCGGACTTTCCGGCTATCGCCATCATCTCGCCGCTTTCAATCGTCAAATCCAGCTCCTTTAGCACATAAGGCCCCTGCTGCACTTTTTTCCGGCTGCGTCTACTGTAAGTGAAGGATACGTGATCTAGCCTGATTTGCATAACAGCTCCCTCAATTCTCGTTCATTCAGTGCGGCCGAAACCGGAATGCCCTGCTCCCGCAGCAGACCGGCAAGCGTCCGGTAATAGGGCAGCTCCAGTCCACAGCTCTGCAACAGCCCTGTATTCTCCATAAGCTCATCAGGCGTACCGGAAGTGACAACTTTGCCGGATTGGAACAGTACCCAACGGTCGGCATTCGTTACCTCTTCGAGATGATGCGTAATATAGATCAATGTAAACGAATATTGTTTGCGCACTTCATGCAAAGTCGCCACAAACTGTCTCCTGGCAACCGGGTCCAGCATGGAGGTCGCTTCATCAAGAATGAGATAGCGCGGAGCAAGCGCGAGTACAGCAGCAAGCGCCAGCTTCTGCTTCTCGCCTCCGGAGAGATTCATTACCGGGCGGTCTTCATCCGCATCCAGTCCGACCAGCTTAATAGCCCAGGCAACCCTGTCAGCAATATCGTGCTGCGGCCACCCGATATTGGATAAGCCGAATGAAATATCCTCCCCTACTGTAATCCCGACCTGCTGGTTCTCCGGGTTTTGAAAAACAATCTGCACCGCCCGTCTCACTGACCGGAGAGCCGCTTTGTCTGACGTCACATGCCCCTCCACGCTGACCGTTCCCTCCGTTGGCAGTTCGATGCCGTTAAGCAGTCTGGAGAGGGAAGATTTGCCCGAGCCGTTGCGTCCGAGGAAAGCCACGAACTCTCCAGGGACAATATTTAGAGATATATGAGATAATGCCGGCCTGCGGCCGGCATCCTCTTCATCTTCTTGCGGTGCATTATAATAGAAGGTTGTGTCGCGAATATCGATCATGATGGATGAACCTCCTTGCTGTCTGCAGCATGGGGAGTTCCTCCATCCAGCCCGGCATCTGCCTTTGAACCTACCGGACCAAACACGCTGCCGGGGGAATTCGGATCAAAGATACCGTCTTCCGTATTCGGAATTTGCCAGAAGAAATCAATCTTAACGCCCCATTCCTCCGCCAGTTCCAGGAAATCCTGCATAAATACGCCCTTTCCCGGATCACAGGAGGGACTTCCCGAGATGCCGAGTCCGCCTGCAATCGTATACCCGTGATCCTGGTATGTCTTCAATTGCTCGATGACAGGGAGTAAAATTTTACGATTATGCGCATGAAACTCCGGCGTGTCATACTCTTCTACCGTCATCGGAGGCCGCTCCGGTCCAAGGAATGTGAATTCCGGGCAAGGGAGTTGAAACATCCCGTATCCCTGCTCATGCGTCCAGTCGACTGCCGCTTTCATAACGCCTGGACTACGGGCCTCTCCGCCTACAACTGCATTCTGGTTAATGACGCAGTGCGAGGCGACGATAATCGTTTTACTACGCTGCACGGGAATCTCTTTTCTTCGCCGAAGGGCGCTTGATCAAAGATTGCGGCAGATTTTTTACAACATAGTAGACAAGCAGCACAGACAAAATTTTATCGATCAAATTCTCGCCAAGACGCGGCAGGAAAGCTGCGGCGAACAAGCTTGTGCCCGCTTGCTTCAGCCAGAGCACTGCCACGTCCTGCACGCTTCCGGTCAACCCGCCGAATAAACCAATGGCAATGACGGAGCCTACTGCCGGGCAAAGTATACCGAGGACAATACCTGAGATGAGAGCGGAAGAAAGGCGAAAGCCATTTTTACGAACCATGTAACCGACTACAAGACCTACGATGACATTGACGAGTGCGAAAGGAATTGCGGTATAGCCGGAAGTAACGCCCAGAACCAGATTGGTTAACAGTCCTACAAGCGCGCCCCAGAACGGGCCGAACACCGCTGCAATAAATATGGTGCCCACAGTATCGAGGAAAAGAAACGGAATTTTCAAATTGCTGACCACAGTACCTGCGACTACATTAATAGCAATCGCCAGCGCACCGAGCGTAAGAACCAAAGTTCTTTGATTCATGGTTTTGCCTCCTAAGGGGATTCATAAATTTTTTATGACTGAATAAATCTGACTATAAAAATATGAACCCGACTCCCCCTTTATACATAACGAGCTGCCCCAAATGACCATCCGATTTGACAGGCGGCAGCTACAGACGATTCAAAAAACCAAGTTAATTAATTGGATTAATTGAGTATCATTTTACGCGGTTTTTTTAAGAAGTCAATGGCATTATTTTGGAAGTGTTGTTGTTCTGTGATAATGTCACCCTATAACTGTTCTGAGATAATGTCACTATGGGACAGGAGACAATCACATTGACGGA
>NZ_JAELUP010000032.1 GCF_016424485.1 Paenibacillus roseus | reverse complement strand
AAAACGGGCTTTGACGGCTACGTTATACGGATGTACCTTGATAACTCCATACGCACCTTGCTTGCATGACGCCATCTGTCTGCGCTGGGCCGGTAAACCTTTAAGGATTCCGCTCATCGCCGCTAGGGCTAGACTGGCAAACGATGCCGGATGCAAGGGGGGCGGGCGGGGGTTCAACGGGGGGCAAATAAATCGACAGGAGATGACAATATGTTTTGTATGGAGTCAATTACTAATTACATGGTGAGGATGAATGAGGGAGCAGAAACCCCGGAAGAAAAAAAATTCATCGCGGATTTTCTGAATAAGTTTGCTGGTACGGGATCTGTCAATTGCCAAACAATAATTGATTACATGATGCAACATACAGATTTAGAAACGCCGCATGAGATCGTAAGGCTAGTTAAAGATTTCATGATTCTTCAAGAGTTTGGTCAGTTTGATATTGATGATGATTCGGAAGAAAGTGATGATGACGAAGATAATGATGGATACTGGTGATAAACAGGGGGAATTATTCATGGTCGTAGATGTAAACGAAATTCAATATAAAACAGCAGCAGTCTTGTTTGGAGGGATCGGCGGCGAGTCCGCTGGTCTGCTTCAATCTCAAGTGGAGTTTGGAGGGAAAATCTACCGTTTCAAACTTCTTTGTTCGATTGACAGTGACCCGGTTGCCAACCGCAACCATGACCTTATAACCGGGGAGAAAACGGCGGTCACAATAGACTTATTCCAACGCTGGCAATATGAAGCTTGGCATGGTCATGCCCCGCCGGACGACTGGCAAGAGGTAACAGCGTGGGATGTATGGCAGGCGTTCAGAGAGCAAGTTCCCTTCTTCTTGTTCCTCAGCCCGCCGTGCAAGGGTCTGAGTGGGCTGCTGCCGCAGGAAAAGTCAGCGAGTGCCAAATATCAGGCGCTTAACTATCTGACGGTTCACGGGCTTGAATTGGCCCTGCAAGCATGTTTGGAGTATGGAGGCAAATTGCCCGCAATTATTCAACTCGAAAATGTCCCTCGTATCACTAGCCGGGGCAAACCGCTTCTGAAAAAGATTAAGAAGCTCCTTGAGAAATACGGCTATGCGGTCAGCATCCGTGCTGACCACAATTTAGGGGAGATTGGAGGTCTTGGCCAAAATCGCGTTCGGTTTCTGATTGTAGCGCGACATGAAGCTCAGATCCCGAATGTTATCTACTATCCGAAGAAAAAGCCGATTCGAACGATCGGGGATATTATCAAGGATCTGCCCGCTCCCGGAGACACAGAAGCAGGTGGCCCGCTGCATGGGCTTCCCCGACTGCAATGGAAAACATGGTTACGACTGGCGCTCATTCGTGCAGGTGGGGATTGGAGGGATCTGAACTTTGTGGATTTTGAAAATCTTCGGGTCGCTCACGAACCACGCTCTGGCGCGTTTGGAGTAGCAGACTGGAATAAAGCTTCCGGGGCAGTTACCGGAACCGCAGGACCGGGCAGGAGCAATGGAGTCACTGCCGTATCGGATCCGCGCCTGCAGATCAATGGCAACGGGAAATCTAACCTGTTCCGAATTCAGTCGGTGGATTCTCCCGCAATGTGTGTAACGGGGGCGGTTGGGCCAAATCAGGGTGCTGGCTGTATAGCAGATCCGGCGCTCACGGAGAAGCCAGGACGGCATCCGGCGCAGTACCGAGTCATTTCAGTTGATCAACCAGCTCCTTGTGTGACCGGGACAAGATTCGGCAGCGGGGCGATAGCGATTGCAGATTCAAACATTGATAAAGATCCGCAAATCATCGAGGACCTTCGCCTCTACACATCACCCCGCGCAGACACAATGGGGGTTCAAAAATGGGATCAGCCTAGCAAGACTGTTACGGGCAGCATGGATGTACATGCCGGAGCTGCAGCCATTGCAGATCCGCGCCCTATTCCGAAAGATAACGAAAAAGGAATATGGACGATTATCTCTCTTGATGGCACATGGCATCGCCCGATGACCACCTACGAGTTGGCCATGCTGCAGAGTTTTCCGACCCATTTGCCGGATGGCCGCCCGTTTCAATTGGAGGGCTGCACGGATGCAAAGGCTCGGGAGTATATCGGAAACGCAGTTCCGAGAGATTCTTCCATAGAAATGGGAAATATGTTCCTACTTGCAGCAGCCGAAGCGGAAGCCCAAATCAATTTTTCCTTGAGTTGGGATCCAATTTGGGTAGCTCCAGAAGAAGAATATACCGAATTGATACACTAGCCTATGTCTATCAGGTAACTAGATCTAAGGGGCATCTCCTGTCCCTTAGCAACCTGTAAACCTTGGCTGCGAGGTTTACAGGAGGAACCATGGACAGATTGCAAGAAATACGCTTGAAGTTTAACCGGTCATTTGAGCAATGCTTGGATCAGGAAGGGGAGCGGGCTACATTTTATGCCAAGGTCACAGATTTGATTGCTGCCGTCCTGGCTTATGAGGCTCTCCCTATTAAAAGTCTGTTTATAATGGCTGGCTTTGAAATGATGTATTCTTCCAGTTTGCAGGAAATTCGATGGCTGGAATTAGAGTTGGGCAACAAAGGATTAATATCTTTATAGGGGGTGAGTGAATCAAATAGACGAGTTGCAGTTGCATATAAAGAAAAAATGAGGATTAATCAAATTATACGCTTTTGTATTTACAAATAGTATAATTAATGATATAATAAAATTAACAAATAGAAGAGTTATAGAAAGGAAGTTGAATATGAAGAAAAATTTTGAATCGCTTAAAGAAGTTTCTTTTGAAGGAAAGACTCTGTACAACGGCGGTTATGCAGGTGGCAAAGATGATACTAAAGCTAGAAAAACCCAGTTCTACGTGGATACTGTGAAAGTTGGTGAACATGCAAACCACTATAATGTAATTTGGGATTTCGAAGATTTCTACAAAAATGAAGAAGCCAAAGCTTTCGAATGGCCATTCCCTCATGCTATATCATTTATAGAAAAAAACTATCTGGAGAGCAATTTTTGGCAGCATTACTCGTCTTCGGAATTTACCCCACTAAACCAAAAAGTTTCGTTGGGAACCGAAGTTTTAACTCTAGTCAACAGACCTGTAAAATTCGGTTCATTAGCTGGATCGCTGATTTATCATGGGGCAGCAATAGATGCAAATGGTTACGTCTATCATGTTTACTGGAACATGTATAACATGTTCGATCCGGAAGAAATTGTAATGACCGTGGATAATAGTAGATACTGCACTTCATGCTTAAAAAAGTGGACACACAACAGCGAGAACGATGCATGTAAGCATGAGTGGGTAGATACGTTAGAGATTTAACCCGATTAAGCTGGCAGGGGGAATTTTGAGAGAGACTTTACCAGCTTCGCAGTTTTTTGAAAGTTAACATTCAAAATTGATTAGGGAGTTAATCCAATGTGGATGCAATCAAAAAGTGGGTTATGGCATAAAGCCGGGGCAGTAATTAAGCCTTACGGACCCATTTCAAAATGTAGGAAATTCAATTTCGGGAAAGTAATTTTTCTCAACGGTGCAGAGGAAGAAACACCGCCGCTTGGAGAAAGAATATGCCAACGCTGTTTAAAGTCAAAATAGCATAGACCCTTCGGGGTCTTTTGGGAGGAAACTATGAATAAAAAAGAAAGAAGTTACAGAGGATTAGGCCGTGCTTTGGCCATTGTTGTTCAAGGCGAAAAAAAATCCATAGCATGGTTAAATAACGCGATGACGTTGCCGCTGTTCTATTTTGCGGAAGCCCACACAGCGGCGATAAAAAGAAAAAAAATAAATAGGGTAATGAGTGACCGATTGATGGCCGTATTGGACGAAGTAGAGATTGAGCAACTTGACCACAATCCATTACCCGTGGCAATGCAAGTCGTTGTGCAACTCGCTTTTGATAAACAGAGGTATGTTGATAGCACCCCGTTTTCTAAATTGCTGACGGGTGCACTAGAAAGGAAAACAATATCACAAACCGAGCTGGCTGCTATAATGGCCATTCCACAATCAAGAATTTCGGAACACTGCAACGGAAAAGTTATGCCGCGGAATTCTCAAATAAAAGAATACGAGGACGCCCTCGGAGTGGAACGCGGCAGCCTTGGGGGATATTAAAAGATATCTTTGAATTTAAAATAACTTTGAATGTGGGGAGAGAATCGGAATGAGATATTCAGTATGTGCGTTTCAGGAAATCGAAACAATTGCAGGGCCAGACGAAAGGCCGATTCGGCCTATTGATGCCGGGACATCAGAAAAGGCAGAAAAAATAGCCAGGGAATTGTACAAGGAGGGTGAATACAGTTCCATTTACATTCATTACACACATCCATCCTCAGATTGTTACTGGAATCCGGGTGTTGGATTTGAACCGGTCGCCAAGAATTGGTTGAGACATTTTGAGGATGAGGCAAATTAAATTCACAGGGACAGGAAGGATGAAATTGAGGATGAGGCAAATTAAATTCACAGGGACAGGAAGGATGAAATACAGCTCCTATAATTCACGGAGATATGGGAAGCCATGGGGAGCCGTTATAAAATTCGTTGGAGCAAAACCGCAATATGATTTTCAAACCGGTACATACATTGGCGACGAAAAAGGCGGCTTAGTAATCATTAATTGTGTTTCAGGAGATGTCATAGCTTCTGGACAAAAGGAAAAACGCGGAAGGAATACAAGCAACACCTGGTATATTGTGCAGGATGATGGTTCATTACTTCCTGCTAATAAAGAAGAAGCCTATATGCACTATAATTCCAAACAGGAATTGCAGTCATGAAAAAGCAACTAAAAGTATTGGTATATCTCGTACTATGCATTCTATATGCATTTTCAGCAGATATATTTGCTTCTTTTGAAGAAACTTGGTTTCTAAATAAAGGGCAAATAAGTAATGGCTTACGCCTACCTGTAATGAGTGGGGCTTTTGTCATATTCATTTTAATACTTGCAGGTGCGTTTGGACTTACAAGCAGAATGCCTTTAATTGTGGCAGGAGTAATTGGTGCTGGGACTTTGGGTTTCATGGTTTTCGGTTTCGCTCCAATTGGAACAAGCATTAACGCATTTCAAATACTTTGGTTTGGGGCATCTACAATAAACTTGGCGGTTATTACCATACTCTTGTTCTTGGCTTCAATTGGAATCATAAAAGAACATCACCTTGAAGGATGGTAAAAAAAAGAATCCCCGGAGATGCTGACTCCAGGGATTCTCTCTGAATCATGAAGAATACGTTTCAACCAACGCTCTCATATTGAAAGCGACCAAATAACTTTATTTCCGGCTACAATTTATATTTTGACGGGTCAAATCCCCATGACGGAATTAGCTATCTATTTTCTTATTTTCCTTGTTGTAGTTGTTTTACTTACCATCGTTGAATATAAAGTGAAAGGAGACAAATCAACTATGAACAAGAAAACAACATCTCACGAAATCTTCGCGGGATTCGATAATATTTCCAACCATGTTAAACGGTGTTATCTAAATAAATATACTTTTTCCAGTATAAAATCAGATTCTGTAGCAACGCTGGATCTTTACTACCTGGATCAGCAAAATAATCCGATTTGGTTAAATGTGTGTGTTCGGAATGATTTCTATGAAATGCAACTACTGGATTCAAAGATTGATGAAATTGAGAGTTGTCAATCAATTGATCCGCAAATTGTTATGGATTGGATCGATGTTAAACTAAGCGCTGCTACTTCGAAATGCGAGTTTGAAGTTTTTATATCTTAAAGGAGGCGCACATGAATGAAAACAGTGGAGCAACCTTTTCAATGCGTTGTTTGTGAAGCGCCAACACAGCATAAAGGTGAGTTGTGCGATACTTGCGAATCAGAAGTGCGGGCGGAAGAAGCAAAAACGCTTTCTAATCTCAAAAAAATGATTCGTACAGCAAACAAGGCAGTTGAACGCCAGGGCTACGATCACGGGGAAATCGAGTTAGCAGCTATTGCTAGGGTTATGGATGCCGTAAGTATGGTATCCACCGATTCCCGTGGCAAGCTTTACGGGGATGATTTAACTCAATTTTTCTCAGCTCGACAAATCAGAGTTAAGACGGCGGGGAAGCTATATCGTTTGCCTATGAATTGCAAAATAAAGGCGTAGAAGCCTCAAGTGGATCTCCTAGTCGGGTTAACATCCGAGTTGAACCAGCATAACTATATAAATCGGCTCTTCGGATTATATGGTGGAATGAAACTTTTTTTAAATCCAGTATTACTAGAAAATGGAGAACTAGAGTGAGAGAGGAGCGATCATAAATTAATCTAAATAGAGTAAACGAATTATTGCATCAAAATGGGCTGCGTATTGAACGTTCATCTATGCTAAGAGCAAATGAGGCAATGTTGGTGGACCACAAGTATATTCTCATCTCAAATGACTTTTCGGACCAATCCATAGAATATTGTTATACAGTAATTATGAGTTACAACAATTCTATGCATCGAGCCGAATAGAGTACAACAGAGGATATAAAAGCAGAGTTCCCTTCATTTTATGGGACGAAGCTAAAGCCTGGTATGAAGCCTATAAGATTCTAAAAGGTAATTCATTTGCAATGAGCCGTTTTTATAAATATGCATTCCAGCAATGGATTTCGTATCTCAAATGGATAAAAAAGAGAAAGTAAATGGGCAGGTTGCTGGAAGTAATAATTCCGTTTTCCACCACAAATTCCGAATACCCTATAAATCAAGCCCTTCCTAGCATCCAGGAAGGGCTTTTGTTTATTCTTCATCGTTTACTTTACTAAATAATGCCTTGCCGTAACTCCCAATCCTTCGCGTTATTTCTCCCCTGGCGTATTCCCGGGTCATTTGAAATTCGTCCTGGACTCCACGACAGTTGTATCGATACCGGGCCAGCCCGTCCACTTTGTCGATTTCTTTTACGTATATACCGGCATTCTTTAGTGCTTTTTTTGTCCGGCTGCTATCCTCAAGCACCTTGAGCTGCAGCGCATTTAGAACGATTAGATACCAGGGTTGCAATGTCTGCTTCGACTTCGCTAGTTCTTTCCGGTTTGCATCAATCATTTGGAAGATCATAGCTAAAATCGCGTTATCATGCAGTAAAATCATTTCTTCTTTTGTCGGCGGCTCGATAACCGCCATCTCGGCCTGCTCCCGCAGCGCCAAATACTGCTCCCGGTATTCCGGAACCATCATCCTCATGGATTCCCATCTGCCATTCCCGGTCAGCTTCATAGATTCCTTCATGGGCTGCTCACTCCTGTTCAGGTAGTATCATCATTATATAGAAACGTATGTTCCCATGTCAAAGATATCATTCCTTATGACCGGTGGGGCTGATGCAACAGGCTCTTAGAGAGCACAAGACGCTCTCTAAGAGCCTGTAAGCCCCGCTGCGGGATTACTCGGTGCGATAACGAGAGCGGCTAAAACGGGGGCACTACGCCCCGTCTAAGCCGCTCTACGTTCCTGCACTTCGTTTTACACCCCGCACGGAGCCAAAACATTCAAAATTAAACCCTGGACCTATAAGGAAGCCTTCCTCCCGCTGGTCGGAAGCCGCGGCCCTTTTTGCTCACTTCCCGCTTTTTCCACGATACTACAGCCCGCCTGCAGGTCAAGGGGTGCGCTACGCCGCTGCGGTAAATGCTCCCTTCCGTTGGTCGGTCCGCTTGATCCTCGCGCCCCTTGACCAGCAGAGCCATCTACCCACCAAACGCCGGACAATTCACCGGCGTCCGTGGCCCCTAGATGGCGATTGGGCCGCCGTGTATTCACACGGCTCTGTAGTATGCGTGAGCCAGCGGCAAAGCTATTGGCCGCCAATACAATTCATGGAGGAATGAAACATGGTAGAAAATCAGAAGAAGGAAACACCCAAAACGCTGTATGTCATCAATTTATGGGATGGCAACGCCCTGTGCAGTTACGTTGTCGTGGAAGAAGATATTCAAAAAGCATCTGAGGTTGCAAAGAAGCTTCGGATAGAGGACAGAACGGAAGATGAACGTACTGATTCGGATCCGCAAATCGATTGGGATTTGTCTTATGATGCTACAGTTGCATCGGATCGTAACGGCAGCCTGTACGATATCCTCGTTACGCCTACAAAATTGATCGTTTGATTTGTCTATGCAACTAACCTTTGGCCGGGAATTCCGATCCCGGCCTCCAAATACCAAATGAGGTGAAGAAGAAAAATGAATATTCAAAGTGAAAGTGTCATTCAGAAAATGTTGGTCATTTCCACAGCTCACATTGAAAAAGAAACCGCAGAATGGCTGTCTGATACAGCTATTGACGGTGGGGAGCTTGTGGTCTATGAGAAAGGAGAGTACGGTTTCCACATTCATGTGGATCCGGACGAACAGAGCGAACAAGATGTAAAGGAGAAATCGATTCCGGAAGAACTTCTTCCCATCATTTCATTGGCGCGGCAGCTTGGCTGTGATTGGATTGTGCTGGACGCTGACGCATACATAATTGAGGAATTAGAAGTTTTTGAATGGTAGTATTAGGTTCAAAATTGTACAAGAACACTTCAAAGCCTGCGGTGGCGTTGAATATTTCACCATTGAAGGAGTCGGAAAGTTTGAAGCAAAAGCATGTTCCAAACTCTACGAAGTAAAATTTTCAGGTATTGGATTAAAAATGGAAATTCAAGAGAAGAAATGATTGAAACACTATGACCCGGTTACCACGGTTCATAGTGTTTTTTTGTTCTTGCTGCTCATTCAGCGCAGGGCAAACACCGGCCAGGATAAGAGCAGAAAGAAACAAGATCCAGGATGAAAGAGCCGCCGGAAAAGGAAACCTTCCTCCCTTTGGTCGGAAGCCAGAACAAAGCCCCGACCCCTCCCAGGCAGGGTAGCGAGGCCGCAAGGCGCGCATTCCGTCATCAAGACATCCGTCCAACTGCACCGTCAAACAAAGCCTGCCATAACGCCCCTGGATGTGCAAGGGTGGCTGCC
>NZ_JAELUP010000031.1 GCF_016424485.1 Paenibacillus roseus | reverse complement strand
CTCGTTGTTCAGTTTTCAAAGAACAAATGACTTCGTTTTCGTTACCGCCATGTCTCAGCGGCGACTTTTATAATATATCACATTCAGCCACATCATTGCAAGCTTTTTTTGAAATTCTTTTTTGTTAATTTCTTGATGAAAGCTTGCCCTTCAAGCGGCGGAATTTAATGTATCACAATCCACGCTTTAAAGTCAAGGTTCGACAACAATTTATTATAAGATCATTTTTTCGCAACTCCAGCCAGACAACAATTCGAGCATATATATACCCTGTCGTGTCTGATTTTTGCAGCCATCCCCAAATTTATAGCGCCTCGGTCGTTCTATGCTAGACGACAGAATACAGCTTCATCTCCAGGTTGCTAAAAGAGCCATCCGGTCCGATAACAGCCACCTCGCGGATATATCCTCTGGCAAGCAGCTTATTAACGAGCAGGGAAAGATCGGTCTCGATCCAAGACAAAGAAGCATGGTCCTGAAGCTCAGTCAGGCTCCAAGGTTCTTCTCTGCTTTTCAGCACCTGAAAGATTAGCGAACTGCAGGACTTCATCTTATCCATCAGAGAAAACTCGCACCCAAGCATAACCAGCTTCAGCCGCTGTTCCAGAGATTCGTCATTGCCTGTAAGCTCCTCATACAGCTTATGAATACCGGGATGATAACGCCGAATTTGGCGCCAGACGCTCGTCTCGGGTTGAACCTGCTTTTCGATAAGCTCAATTCTGGCCCAATGATGCAACGCTCCAAGCGCATTACTGTGAGCATCAAGCAGATTTCTACTCTGCAAATCGTCTCTGGCCTGCAAATAAGTGCGCACAAAGCCTATAAACTCAAAAAGCAGCCTGTGCTCCTGTTGCCCAGCCAAAGTCCCGCCGTGCTGCTGTATTTTCCAAACATCGTCATAATCCAACACAGTTTCACCCCGTACCGGACCCTATACAGATGTATATTGTCCCTTATACTAATCAACCCATGCGTTATGCTGTGAGGCATTTTTACGCACACTTCATGTTTTTCCTTGCTTATAGCGCGGCTTGCCCGTTTAGGCTATAATTGAGTTCTATGGTCTAAATCCATTTTCGACGAATCAGTACCGGTTTCCTGCTTCCGCATGAAGATTTCACTTCGCTCAGAGCAGAATCAGCCACTCCAATTCAATTCAATTGTTTGAACAAAAGGAATGCAACCGGCTAGTCGGCCTGTTTCTCTTTCGTAGCTTCTATAAAGATGTCGTATACAATTCAGATGGAATTAATAACCAAGGGAAGGATGAAGAACATGTTTTTCAAATCCAGTAAAATTAATGAGTTTCGCTTATGGGGCTTATTGCTCACGCTGATCGGGATGGGGCTCATGATTTTTGGAACATCAGGAATTTTATTATGGGGACAAACCGGTAAAATATTTGCCGGAATCTTCATGGTCTTCGGCATGATATTCATGATGGGAAGCATGGCTATTTATTTTTGGGCAGGGATGCTGTCTACAAGCGCCGTGCTGCTTCAATGCCCGGAATGCGATCGACCAACCAAAATGCTCGGCAAGACGGACCGCTGCATGTTTTGCAAAACCAAGCTCACACTTGATCCAAATCAGGCTACTCACTCCCCATCCGGTGAACCGGAGCCAAGTAAAGTATAATCGTCTATTAAAGCAAAGGGCCCCTGGACTAATAAGCCAGGGGCTCTTGCATGTTGTTATATATGCTTGATTATAATTTACGGTCTGCTCTGCAATTCCTTATCGAGTATGTTCCAGATCTGCGGTTTTTGAAAGCTTCTCTGCCAGGTTGCTACGCCAGCCAGATCATACTTTTTGGCAAGCAGCGCCCGCGCCTTAATGGAAACCTCGTCCTCCATCCAGATGCGCTTCAACGCACCGCCTTCTGTGTATTCGATATAATTTTGCCCGACTTCCGACTTGAATTCCGGCTTAAGCTGCTTTTCCGCAATCAGCTTCTCTACTGTCTCCATGCCAATTGCTTTGGAAGATACTTTTCGTTTCCCGTCTTCCCCGCTCTCCTCTGTCCATACCCGCGTATAAAGTGGAATTCCGAGTACAAGCTTTTCCGGCGGCACTTGATCCTCTTCCAAAATCCGTTTTACCGATTGCTCAACCCATGGCAGCGAAGCAACCGAGCCCGCTACAGGACTCGCAGCCCAGTGCTCATCATAGGCCATCACCATCATGAAATCGACAACTTTGCCGAGCGCTTCGCGATCAAGAAAGGCCGACCACATTTCACTGTTTGATTTCGGCGTGACGTCGATGGATACCACCAGTCCCTGTTCATGCAAAAGAGGGGTCATCTCTCTGACAAACTGGACGAGATTCTCCTTGTCCTTCGTGTGCACATTTTCAAAATCAATATTAATCCCCTGCAGCTTATAAATTTGAGCGTAAGAGAGCAATTGCTTAATCATATTCAGACGCGTCTCGTAGTTGGCCAGTGCTATTGTCGTCAGATCCGGCTTGAAGCTGTTGCTGAAAAGCGCCCATACCTGCATGCCCCTCGCATGCGCCCAATTTACATACGCCATATCCGCTTTGCTGCGCAACAAGCCTGATTCATCAGCCAATTCAAACCATGTCGGACTAACGACATTAACGCCTTGCAGCTCTCCGATTTTTTCAAGATCAGGCTGGCGGTTGTAGATGGCCTCCCAGGTCATATTGATTTTTTTACCGTACAACTTCCATGCGATGAATGGCTGAGCTTCAGCTTGCTTGGGAATCGACTCGATACTCGTTAAGGATATGCCGGATTTGGCAGCATAACCAACATAACCGGAGGCGTTCTGCACTTTGTACCAGCCTTCCTCTTCTCCCCAAATTCTGAGCTCGGCGCCAGCCTGCAAGCTTTCAATAATCGGCGTCTTAATGGCGGGACCCGAACGCACCGAAATTTCCTCCTTCGTTACCACAGCCCGCTGAATAAGCTCGTCCGGCAGATGAAGCGTCACAATGGACGAATCTTTCGTATAATCAATTTGCAGTCCGAACAGCTCCTTAAGCGGTTCAATCGGCAGATAGACGCTATTATCCTTCTTATGTGCGGCAAAACTGAGCTTGAACGGCTTTTGGTTTATCGTCGCTGTAAGCGCCTCGGTCTTGAAATGAACGACTTTATTTTCGGTTGTTAAAATAATGGAGTCGTTTGCTTCTTCATAGCGGACAGGCTCCTTGGAGCCTAGCACTGTCTGTACTGCATCAAGCGGAAGCTTCACACTCTCTCCGTCTTTATCCACAATCGCCCCATATCCCAAAGCTTCTCCTTTATAGAATAAAGGGTATTCCTCTTTGAATACCGGAACAATCCGTTCGAAGCTGGGAACATAATTCTCCCATACCCAATACGCCCCTCCTGCCAATACACCCAAAAAACATAAGAACAAAAACCCCCTGAATCCACGTCCCTTCCTTCTTCGCGGTGGATGAGCGCGCATCGTCTCCAAAATAATCACTCCCCTTGATGATTTTAACGACTAATCGAACTTCAAAAAACGCGCACAATAGGCGCAGCTTAAACCTGCTCCTGTCGTACGCGTTTGATCATTTCAAAAATTATTGAATCCGGCTGGAACACGTCTGGCACAGTCCATAAATTTCCATACGGTGTCCTTCTACGACGAATCCCGTCTCCTTCGATGCTACACGCTCTACTTCCAGCAGAGGCGGATAATCAAAATCCACGATTGTGCCGCATTCCTTGCATATTGCATGATAGTGATCCGACAAATCGGCATCAAACCGGCTGGAATCATCACCATAGGTCAATTCGCGTACGAGACCTGCCTCTACAAAGAGACGTAAATTATTATAAATAGTTGCAACACTCATACTGGGAAATTTCGGTGAAAGCGCCTTGTAAATCTCATCTGCCGTCGGATGAGTCAGCGCATCCATCAAATACGTTAAGATAGCGTGCCGCTGAGGGGTCATGCGGACGCCAGTCATCTTTAATTGTTCTAATGCTTGCTGGACACTAGCACCCATAGCTTCCACGCCTTTCTAGGTTCAAAAATAGTTCTCTTGCGTTCAATTTATACAATTTAATAATAATTATTATTTATTAGAACTATTTTACGTGTTAGGTTTGACATTTGTCAATGAAAGCGCGATTTCTCTACCTTTCAAATTTCTCCAAATAGATGCTGCTGTTGGCGTTAATGTAGATGTTGTAGTCCCCGTTCCCGATTGTGCCGGTAACTTTTTTATGGCTGACATCGAGCGGAAGGCTCGTCATGATTGAACCAAAGGTGACCCCGCCAAGCACATTGTAATCACCATCCTCCGGGAGAATAAGCCGAATTTCACCGATTGCGCTATCGATGTCCCATGGCCCGCCGACCGTGGAGGTGGCTACCGAGATGCTGCCGTTTAAGGTGTCGGCCTTAACAGCGCCGCCTGCTTCCGCAATGCGAATCTGGCCGTTTTTCGTTGCTGCTTCTGCATCGCCTGCTACCCGCAGTAAGGTAATGCTGCCGTTCACAGCTGATATGCTTGCATCTCCGGCAATTCCGGCAGCTACTATATTACCACTCTCGATGACCAGTCTCGCTTTGCTTTGCAACTCCTTAACCTCAATGCTGCCGCTCTTCACTTTCGCTGTGACCCCCCCGGCAACCTCGTACAGTTTCAACTGCCCATAAGCAGCATCGACATCCAGACCCTCTGTTAGCATAGAGCCGTCGATATCCATGGTCCCGTTCGTGATTCGCACTTTCATTTTCAACGGGCGGCCGGGATCCGGCTGATCAGGAAATGAATCTTCATTCACATCGGCATTCAGACCCACATTTCCATTCATGGGAGCCGTCTTTTCCAGACTGTCCACCCGCTTAGCAGCCTTGGGAACATACACGATCAAATTAATACGCGGCATTTGGTTAAGATTCTCGCCGTAAAGCTCGCCCTTCCCTTCAATAACAAGCCTGCCTCCCTCTTCTTGTATCTCTGTCTCGACTGCTATGGCAGCCTGCTTGGCAGCTTGTTGGTCCGGGAGATCGATCCAAATCTCCGATTCCACTTTCACCTTGGTATCTTCAGTAGGGAGAACGCGCAAATTACCGTTTGTATTTACAATATCGATTTGTTGAATCGTATCCCCGAGCTCCGCATAAAGCGGTTTGCCGGCAAAATGGTGTCCCTTCTCCTCTGTAAATCCGCTTATTTCATTATAGTTCGTCGTCCACTGATCCAGCCAGCGAAATGGAATCTCTGCCAGCTCCGTTACCGCATATATCGATACAGAGAGGATAATAGCAACAAACAAGCCAATCCAATCCGTGGACAGCCGTTTCTTCCCTCGTCTCATCCACATGCTGATGAAAGTAATCTCTACCCCCAACAGAACAACAGCGGCAGGCCACCACTCGGCCACAACGGCCCCAGCATGCAATCCCGTCCAGATGTCCATGAAAAGCAGAATGCCAAGCGTTAAAAACGACAGCGCCGCTGTAATCCGTCCAAGCCGTATTCTCCCTGCTGTCAGTCTCCAAATAAGCCAGAACCCGAGAGCCATGAGAGCTGTGCCTGGCGCGTATGCCCCCGCCAGAGCCAAACTTCTCTCCACAAATGGCGGCGTATGCAGCAAGACGAGCAACACAACCCCGGCCAGAGCCAATACAAACCCCTGGAGTGGAGTAAACAGACTGTCTGGACCCTCCTCTATGGATTTGACCAGAAGCTGGAGCGCATCGTAAACACTGTAAAAATAAACAGACGGAATTAACAGCCCCAAAAAAACAAGCAATAACAGATGGCTGTCTCCTGCGGTATTCGCGTAATAAATCATCAACATGACGGCAAGCACGCTAAGGATAAGCAAATTCAACCCCTTGGCTACCCGTCCTAACAGCATATGCCCGCCGCCCGGAATCAAAAATGCAAGCAAAATTGAGCTTGCCCGTCTTCCTAAAGATAATGGATGATGTTTTTCCATACTGATCACACTCGCTTTGTCCCTTGCAGCTTCCATCATTTTAACACGTACAATTTACAAAAATCCAAAGCAATTATTTGGACTCACAGCAGTTAAAGCCTGATTTCTTGCCAAACTCCCTTTATAACTAAAAAGGCATTCCCGCCATCGTCTGGGGAAATGCCTTTCATCATGAAAATTAAATGCTGTTAACTTTCTTGGAAAAAGCAGTCGCGAAAGTCTATCTTAACGACTCAGACATTCCTGCAACAGCTTATTAGCCAGGGCAGGATTGGCCTTTCCTCTGGATTCCTTCATTACTTGTCCAACGAGGAAACCAATCGCCTTGTCCTTGCCAGCGCGAAAATCTTCCACAGATTGCGGATTTGCGGCAACAACTTTCTCAACGATGGCCAAAATGGCACCTTCATCGCTGATTTGCACCAGCCCCTGCTCCTCTACGATCTGCTGTGGCAGCTTGCCTGTTTCGAGCATTGTCTTGAATACGGTTTTGGCAATTTTGCTGCTGATTGTGCCCTTCTCCAGCAGACCGATCATTTCACCAAGCCCTTGGCCGGTAATCTTCACATCGTCCAGTTCCAGGCTGTTGGCATTCAAATATCCGAGCAAATCGCCCATTATCCAGTTGGATACCGCCTTGGCATCCTTGGTATAGTTCAGGCTCTCCTCGAAGAAATCCGCCAGCTTCTTGGAGGAAGTAATGACGGCTGCATCATACGACGGCAACCCCAGTTCGCTGGCATAGCGCACCTGACGTGCATCCGGCAACTCAGGGATGGAGGCGAGAACTCTGGTTTTCCACTCATCGTCAATATAGATCTGCACCAAATCCGGGTCCGGGAAGTAGCGATAGTCATGCGCTTCTTCCTTGCTCCGCATCGAGATCGTCTTGCCCTTGGCCTCGTCCCAGCGGCGCGTCTCCTGTACTACAATCCCGCCGCCGTCCAGCACCTCTGCCTGACGCCATTCTTCATACTCCAGACCGCGCTGTACGCCACGGAAGGAGTTCATATTTTTGAGCTCGGTACGGGTTCCGAGCTTCTCTTGGCCCCACGGACGAATACTGATATTGGCATCGCAGCGCAGCGAGCCTTCCTCCATCTTCACGTCGGAAACTTCACAATACAGCATGATAGCCTTCAGCTTCTCCAGATAAGCCTTCGCCTCTTCAGGCGTACGAATATCCGGCTCGGAGACGATTTCCACCAGTGGCGTACCGACACGGTTCAGATCGACAAGCGAGGCATAACCGCCGTCAACATGCGTCAGTTTGCCTGCATCCTCCTCCAGATGGAGACGGGTAATCCCGATCCGCTTCGTCTTGCCGTCCACTTCAATATCAATCCAGCCGTTCTCGCCGATCGGCTTGTCATACTGTGAAATCTGATAAGCCTTTGGCGAATCCGGGTAAAAATAATTTTTCCGGTCAAATTTACTTTCGGTAGCAATCTCGCAATTAAGCGCCATTGCCGCCTTCATCGCATACTCTACGGCTTGTCTGTTCAATACAGGCAATACGCCCGGATGTCCGAGACAGATCGGGCAGGTATGCGTATTCGGCGCTGCGCCAAAGGATGCCTTGCAGCCGCAAAAGATTTTGCTCTTGGTATGCAGCTCCACGTGCACCTCAAGACCCACTACCGTTTCATATTTGGTCGATTGTGACATCGCTTGGTTCCTCCTGCTTCTTGGTTTCCGACTCTAGCTAACACTTACAGCTGCGGGCGCAATTTATGATGCTCGGTATTTTGCTCGAAGGCATGCGCTACGCGCAGAACCGTTGCCTCATCGAACGCCTTGCCGATAATTTGCAGACCAACCGGCATATTATCCGCCAAGCCGCAAGGAATACTGATTGCCGGCACGCCTGCAAGATTGACCGGAATCGTGCAAATATCATTCAAATACATCGTTAGCGGATCACCGACCTGCTCGCCGATTTTGAACGCAGTTGTCGGCGCAGTTGGTCCGATAATGACATCAAATTGCTTGAACACTTCA
This sequence comes from Paenibacillus roseus, assembly GCF_016424485.1. GTDB lineage: Bacteria > Bacillota > Bacilli > Paenibacillales > Paenibacillaceae > Paenibacillus_D > Paenibacillus_D roseus. The sequence goes on along the minus strand of NZ_JAELUP010000031.1, from coordinate 42,368 downwards.
TCAAAGTCCTGTTTGATCAGCGTCCGAACCTTCTGCGCCTTCAAATAATAGGCGTCATAGTAGCCGGAACTAAGCGCATAGGTTCCCAGCATGATACGGCGCTTGACTTCCGGTCCGAATCCCTGACTGCGTGATTTGCGGTACAAGTCAATGAGGCTGTCAGGGTTGTCCGCCCGCACGCCGTAGCGAACACCGTCAAAACGCGCCAGGTTTGACGAGGCTTCCGAAGAAGCCAAGAGGTAATAGGTTGCAATCGCATATTCCGTATGCGGCAGGGATACTTCCTCCCAGGTTGCGCCCAGCGATTCGTATACTTTCAATGCTGCCAGGACGGACTCCTTGACCTTCGGATCGATGCCTTGTCCGAGATATTCCTTCGGCACACCGATTCGCAGGCCTTTCACATCGCCGGTAAGAGAGCTCGAGTAATCCGGAATCTCGACCTTGGCTGAAGTCGAATCCAACTCATCATAGCCTGCGATTGCTTGCAGGACATAAGCAGAATCCTCGACATTTTTTGTAATCGGTCCGATCTGATCGAGCGATGAGGCGAAAGCCACAAGCCCAAAGCGGGATACCAGACCATAGGTCGGCTTGAGGCCGACAACACCGCAATAGGAAGCTGGCTGGCGAATGGAGCCGCCTGTGTCAGATCCCAAGGAGAAATAAACTTGGCCCGCAGCAACCGCTGCTGCCGAGCCGCCGCTCGAGCCGCCTGGCACATAGTCGGTATGCCATGGGTTGCGCGTCGGGTAGAAGCTGGAGTTCTCATTGGAGCCGCCCATTGCAAACTCGTCCATGTTCAGCTTCCCGATCGTTACCGATTGCGCCGCTTTCAGCTTGCGCGACACAGTAGCATTGTAAATCGGATTATAATTGCTTAAAAACTGACTGGCACAAGTGGTCAGCAAATTTTCGGTAACGATATTGTCCTTAATTCCGGCAGGCAAGCCAAACAGCAGACCGCACTCCGCGCCACTTGCAAGCTGGTTGTCCAGCTCTGCAGCATCTTTGCGAGCCTGCTCTTCATTTAAGGTCAGGAATGCCTTGATCTCAAAATCGGTATCCGCAATTCTCTTGTAAGACGCTTCAACAAGCTCCGCAACAGATACCTCCTTGCCGTTAAGCTTGCTATGTAAATCCTGCAGGCGCAAATCAAACGTTGATGCCAACAGTGATTCCTCCCTTCAATATCTGTCGAATCTATTCCAATACTGCCGGAACTCGGAATTGTCCATCCTCTTCATCCGGCGCATTGCGCATTGCTTTCTCTACGCCGACGGACGGACGCGGCACATCCTCGCGCATCACATTAGTAATCGGCTGGACATGGCTGGTCGGCTCTACATTGTTTGTATCCAGCTCTCCCAGCTTCTCCGCATATTTCAAAATGGCATTCAACTGGTCGGTGAATTGCTCTTTTTCTTCCTCTGACAGCTCCAAACGGGCCAGTGCAGCAACATGCTCAACATCCTTAATCGTTATGCTCATGAATCGTGTTCCTCCTTTGCAAGCCCTATACTCAATGTTCCCATTATAGCCTAGAGAAGGCTCCAACTCAATAAACTCCGCTATAAACAGCAGTGCCCGCTCCATTCAGAACATTCTGGATAGAGCGGGCACTATGTTAACGGCTGTGCGGTTCTTGGCAAGTACAGTTAAATCCAGGCCTTCAGATTAATTTGTCTGACAAAATCTTCAGGCTTGGTAATCGTTGCATGTCCCTCCGCCACTTCCTCTTCATTAGCATCCCCATTCATAATTCGCTTGAATAACGCTTCATTATGAGTCGCAAGAGCAAAATCAATCAGTGCTTCCCGCTCGATCCGGTCAATCTCTTCCTGGACGAGCAATTCCTCCAGCTCAAGATCAGAACCGGGAACGAAAAAGTTCTTGTTCACCTTCGGAATCCGCACCACGTAATCAAACGCATTATCGGGATTCCGGTCATACGCGATTATATACCCGTACTCCCCAACGGGGAGATTCTGTTCAAATTTATCGTCGACAACGATGACTTTCTGGCCTAACTTCCACATCGCCATCCGCCCCCTATCTTAGCAGTTCGTAGATTCTTGTATCTATCCTACTAAAAAAAGATAGCGGTGTCCAATAGTAGAATCCCTGTCCGTGTTCCGGTAACAACCGCAAACGGCTTGATCACTAACTGGCAACTACTAGTTATGGATCATTAACAGCGAAACCGTCTACGCTCGCGGCAGCTACTGAATCGGTAGTATAATCAACTCTTCCTTGGAACGTGTAAGCGCAAGCGGTCCTCCTTCGGTGATTATATAGGTGTTCTCTATGCCGACCACCCCTCTGCCCGGAAAGGTGAATTTCGGCTCTACTGCCAGTACCATCCCCGCCTCCAGCGGATTGGCGAATCCCTTGGCCAGAACGGGCCATTCATCAATCTCAAGGCCAATGCCGTGACCAAGAAATTTCACCCGGTCTTCGCCATAACCCATAAAATGCTCGGATAATCCGGCATCGGCAGCCATCTTCAACGCTTCCGCATACAAGGCATCTGCTGGTGTACCTGGTTTCAAGGAGTTCTCAACCGCTCGGATGATATGTACAGATACCTCATAGGCTCTAAGCAGGTCTGCAGGCAAATCACCGATAACCGCGGTTCGGGTCTGATCTATTACATAGCCGTCCATACAGCAGCCAATATCAATTAATATCGGCTCGTTGCGCGCAAATGTCTTGCGGCTTACACTTTGGGGAGCTGAAGGACCAAGTCCTCTGCCCCCTGCCGGACCGTCAAAGTAGGAAGACTCTGCCGCAGCCGCACCCGAACCTACCATTCCCGTAATCACTTCCTGATTGTATCCGCGCATCCGCATCAGCCCAATATGGCCGCGTACCCGCAGTTCGTGCTCCAGACGGGCCATCCATTCCAGTTCGGTCATCCCTTCCCGCAGATACGGCAGGGCAGCCGTCAACGCTCCATCGACGACCTCAGCCGCGGCGGAAATTCTGCCAAGTTCATATGGAGATTTCACCATTCTGATTCGACGGATCAGACCTGAGCCGTCTACCAGTTCAACCTTAGTGCTGCTTGCATTCAACATTTCGGATAGCTTCAGGTAGACTTGGGTCGGCAACACGTCCAACTCTGTTCCGATCCTCACCGGACCAATGCCGCCAAAGAGCTTCGGGTAGTCAGCAGCCAGTGTCCCGGCAAAATTGCGAAACGAGCCGAGCGGTACTGCCCGGAAGGATGATTCACTGATCGCCCTGGCAACACTTCTCCGCACGTAGTAGGTTGGTTCTCCCTCTGCCGGTATCAGCATGTAGCCTGTCTGCATAGAGCCAGTCAAATAATATAAATCCACATTCTGAGTTGCGAGGAACGCGTCCAGTCCCGCCTTGCGCATGGCATTTTGCAATTTGCCGATACGGCCCGTGCGTTCACCCCTGCTGTCAGCCTGCCAATCGAGCTTCATTCTCTCTTCACTCCTGTTCCTTAAGTTCCCTCCCTCCATTACAGCAATTTTATCCAGTCGCGTCAACTTGCCAACAGCTCCGCCACCCCCTTGATATTCCACTCAATCGGATCAAGTACCGTGAACGCGCGAGGGTATTTCAACTGAGCAATGATGATTACGCCCGGTCCTTGCAACGTGACCTCAAACTGATAGTCAGGCGCGCTGTACCTGTAGGGGAAGGAATGATCCCCGTCAATGATATCAAAGACCATAATTTCCGGCTTTTCCTTGAGAAGCGATCCCTCTATCGGCTGACTCTCGCTGTCCAGTAGCAAATTATAGCTTAAGTATTGCATCGCTTTCTCTCGCGCAGCTTCCCGGTCAATGACCAGTCTCCCCGAAGCAAGCTCTGCCTGATCAAGCTGTTGCGCTGCCGCATGAGCCGCCCGATTAACCGCATGCTTACCCTGAAACAAGGTCTGGATCGCCATCTCTTCATCCAGCTGAAGCACATGCAGCATCATCCAGACCACCATCAATAAGGGAATTAGCAGCAGCTTGTACATCCGGCAAAAAGTCTCCCTTCCTATCTGATAAACTCGCTCATTTTCATACCTCTCGCGCTCATAAGCGTGTCGGGGGAGGGTGGCGTCAACCCGATCAAACGGTCAATTTCCAATAAGCGCTCATATGGATAGCGGATGGTCAAGATCAACCCGGTACCTCGACGCAACGGAGCTGCAGAATGATCGGCAGGCAGGCCGCTTGTAGAGGAAATCTCATAAATAACCGCATCTGGATCGAGTCCCAATGCCTCCAGCCGGGACCTGGATTGCTCCACCATGGCACTGCTGATATAGCCATACTCGCCGCTGGCCCCGACCTCCAGCAAGTAATCGACTTCCTTCTGCAGCACAGCCTGCCGCACAATAAATACATGCTTATAAATAGGGGAGAACATGAACCAGCACATTGTTGCAGCCAGCAGCACAAATACAAGCAATGACTTCACGGATCAATCCCCTCAATCATCCGGCTCATCCTCGATCCGCTCCCGTTAATCAATTGCTCTGCTCCCCCGTCTCCCCTGAACGAATCCGTATAAATGACAATGATAGCAGCAATCAGCAGCACACTGATTAGAATACTCCGCATGCCAGGCAAGCCTCCTCTCATGCTGCGGATTACTGCGGAGCAAGCGAACCAATTTTCGCATTGGCATCTGTGCCCTGCTTTTGAATTTGCGCCTGTGTTCCCGTATTGCTCTGTGTAATGATGCCATTGAACAGAACTACTACGACTACAAGCAACATCACGGTCATCAAGATATTTCTCATTAGAAGCTCACCTCCTTTCACCAATTGCGTAATTCTGAAATGATTTATTATCTGAAATGATTTATTAATTGAGGGATTGGAACAGCTTTTGCGTTTCCTGAACCCAAGGATAAATAAAAATTTGAAACATATAGAGGATAGGCACGCCTGCAAGCACAAACAGCAGGTAGGAGGCCGACTCTTTGCGGCTTTCCTTGGCAAGATCCAGCTTCTCCTTATAATCCTGAATTCGTTCTCTCAGCAGGCGGTAGTATTCCCCGCTCTCATGCAGACGGAGGGAGTTGATGGTCTCGACAAAGCTGAGTCCTTCTTCTGTTCCAATACGCAGCTTGAACCGTGTCAGCGCTCCTTCCGCGTCATGATACCATTCGCCCAACAACCGCTGAAGGTCGCTGCGGAGGACACGGGCATATGGCAGGCAACGCATCAGCTTCGTATGGATGTTCAAGGATGAGCCTGACAAGTAGAGCAGTTGATTGCTGATCGTATAAATCTCCTTCGTCATCCGCCCTGTCCGCCAACCTTTCATACTCTGCAGCCAAGGCTTGTCAAACATTAGGAGCGCAGCGCTGGCAAAAGCACCGGCGTACCATAAAGGCTGCAAGCCCAGCTTGTATCCGACTGCCGCAGCGGCGGGCAGCAGCACGAGCAGTAGCTGTCTAAACAACAGATAGAATGCGGGATCTCCCACATAGCCGATTCCGGCCAGCAATCCTTCTCTCTCCTTGAAGGCTTTGCTATCCCTTCCTAACCCCAGCCAGCGCAAAAGAGACTCTGGAACGCGAGCTTGCTGCCCCGACCGGCCGGAGGAAAGATGCAGCCACCTCGGTCTTCGCGTAACAAAGACTCTTAGCAATGCAAAGGCAGCAATAAAACCCAGCACATACTGCCCGGCAAGCGCAGCCCACAACATATATTGTCCGGTAACCAAAGGCGCAACTTCCTTCCTTTACATTTTTTTGCGGGACAGGTAGAGACCCATAACAAAAGAAATAAATATGAGTGCGGCCGCATTTAGCAACATATCCCGCCCCTGAGGGTCCAGCACATAATAGTAATAAGCCTGATCCGGGTTATAATGCAGGTTAATGCCGATAAACAGTGCCAGGAACAAAATTGGGGTAAAATTAGCAATCCGAATTTCCAGCAACCTGTTCCGTTCCTGCTGATTGGCACGCCTTGCCTTACGCATGTCGGTAATCAATTCTTTGAGATTATCCCCTACAGGATGGCCCTCCGCGAGCGCAACACGTAAAATCTGGGTGTAGTAGTCCGCCCATACATGACCAAGGGAAGCTGAAAAAATTCGCAAACTGCTCTCATCATCGCCGCGTACGGACAAATTGCGATACAGTTGCTCAAAAACGCCCTGAATCGGGCCTAGCAACCGCTCCTCTTCGACCGTACGCTGCAGGGCGCTCCGAATTTGACGCTCCCCTGTAATCAGGTAGCACTGGTAAAACAGCTCTACCGCCGGCAGGAAGTCGAGTTGCGTCTTAAGCTGCCTCTGGACAAGCGACATGCGCAGCCATAAATACGGCGTTGCCCCCAGCAGCATGGCGAGCAAAACAGCTCCCTTTGCACTGTGAAATAGGATAATGCCGCTGACCATCCCGGCAACGAATAGCAGCACGCAAAGCAATACGAACCCTCCGGCCTGCAGCGGCCAGCGCATCGATTCCAGCAGGTCCGATAGATGACGGTGCGGCGCTTCATATCGGGAAAGCCAGCGCGCAAACCGACTGATGAGCCTTCCGTTCCGCTTGTAATTCAGCCTGTCCTGCCTGCTCTCCAACTCTGCCATGGCGTTGAACAACAAATACAGCACGCCGCATAGCAGAAAGAAAAGCAATGTTCCATGTATAACGAGAATAAAACCAATTCCCATCAAATCAGCCTCTCTTTAAGCTGTGCCATGCTTTTCCGAGCGATGTTGGATGTTGATCCGTAAGCTGGCCGCCCGGCAATTTCGTGAAACACCCACGTCCCTTGCTTCCTATCGTAGTGAACCCATTCTTTTACCTCCGTCTGGCCGTTAGTCCAATACAGGCCGCCGATTCGGACAATGCGCCGCTTGCCGTCGACCTGGCGCATCTCTATACCAACCTGGGTCACATATTCCGTGATCCGCTTCATCAGCCGCTCCGGATTCATCGCCCTGCCATCCAGCATACACATATCAGTTATCGCCTCAGGCACATCCTCAAGCGTATTCGCGTGGACTGTGGTCATACTCCCGGAATGCCCCCGTGTACAAGCTCTGACATAAATATTGGCGTCTTCATCCCGGATTTCCGCATGAATAATCCTTTGCGGCGACTGTCGGAGGGCCAGCTTGAACGCCTGTGGCGCATTGTGCAGACCATCTTCCTCATCAGTCTCATATTCCACAATATTTTTATTCGGGAAATCCCGCCGCAGCCTCATTTCCAGACGATTCTCAATGGTAACAATGCGTTCCTCATCCGGGAGCTCGGCAATTAGTGATTTGATTAGATGCGTCTTGCCGGAATTGGTCGGACCGATAATGACCACATTGAAGCGGGAAACCAGGATATGCCGGATCAGCTCCAGCATGTGTTCATTCATCGTCTGCACCTCAGGACTGCATAATGCCCGCAAATCAAAATGCCGTACTGTATAAAAGCGCAAGGTCAGCGTCGGCTCCGAGGTAAACCCAAAGCCGGTCATGGTCACCCGCGAACCGTCAGAGAGCATCACTTCCGCCCAACGTTTACGCGGATTAATACGGTCATTATTGTAAAGCACCAGATTTTGCTGAATGCGCTCCACATCATGCACGTTGTCAAATGAATATGAAGAAGGCGCAGCGTGGCCGCCCTTGACCTCGAATATTTGCGTGCCGACGACCTGAATTTCCTCCAGTCCTTCCTTGTGCAGCAGTACCAATTCCAGCACATTCAGGCCAATCACTTCAGCAAATAATGCTTCGGCAAGAGTAGGGTAAGGGTGATTGTAACCGGCAATTTGATGGACGCGATGCCGAATCAGGCGATCAGTAATCATCGCCAATACTTCTTCCCGTTCCTGACGGAACCCGAGCACGGCTCTATTTAACCGTTCATTATGCTGTCGTCGCTCCTCCTCCGTGCTTCCGCGCGGCGCTGCAAGATAGCTGCGGATATCTTCGGCGAGCTTGCTGAACTCCTGTTCCGGCCGATGATCGGTTGTAGCCGGTCCACGTTCTGATTTTATCTGCTCCAGCCCGAGCCGGGCCGCATACTCCGATGGGGAAAACCGACTCTCTGTTGAGCGTTCGTTCATGAGCCGGCTCCATTACGAATCGCTGCCAGCTTCCGGAACCACGGCTGCTTTTGCTTGTCCATACGTCTTGGAAGCAAAAGCTCGCGAGCAATCATCTCGGCTGTCGGCTGCATCGCCTGACTGCCCTGCTTGTCTGATTTCAACCACTCCTCCATTCTGCCGCTGTCCAGTTGCATCAACATGGATTCCGTTAGTTTGAATTGCCCCGCCAAGGGGATGCCGATTTCTCTACGAATGTCTCTCACTGGAAATCCTCCGTTTCTCCAAGGGGGAGAAATAATAATGCCTCTGTATTCAGTTGATGGAACTCCAAATAGGGGAGATACCTGCCCAATCCAGCGCTGCGCGTCCTCTTGAAAACTGGAAAGCGCAGCAGTTGTCGCGAGTATTCGGAGCGCCGCCCTGCGCATGACAGTAATTGTCGCGGCGTTATCCCAATATGCGCTCACATCCGCCACCACAACAGGGTAGGCTTGCTGCGCCGCTTCCAGAAGTCGGTCAATATCGCCGGGAGTGAAGTATTCCGCCTGATCTCTGAACATATTGCCGAACAGGACATGAAGCTGCGGACAAGTCGGCACTTGGTAGGCTGCACCTGCCAGCTTGCCGGCGTTCATCGAACCTGATAGCAGTTCTGGACGCAAATGATCCAGCGTCATCCCAGGCCGGTCCACGCCAAGGTAGCGGTGAAGCTTGGCGCTCTTCAAATTCAAATCCAGAAAGAGCACCCGTCCTTCATTGATTTCCGCCAAGCGGTACGCTGTTGCAAAGGCAGCAGATGTAGTCCCGATATTGGGGGTGGTCCCGATAAAACTGATCAATGGCTGTGCAGGAACCGTCATTGCACCGCCTCCTTCCCCTTCATATCCGTCAGTTCAAGCGATAGAGGACTAAAAGCGATGACCAGCTTGGCGTCTCCCGAATTGCACAGCCTGTCAATTTCCAGCCACTGTTCCTCTGTCAAATTCAAATTGATATAATCGATCATTGCATTGGCATCGCGGCGGGAAGCATACATCCCTTCCACATTGCCGTTAGCCATAGACATCATATTGGATTTGTTCAGGTCATCGACTTCCTGATTGCCAGAATTCTTGACCGAAGCGACGGTGACCAGTTCCCTGAACAGACGCAGCGAGCCTTGCTCCTGTCCGGACAGGTACACAATGACCCGGTCCCCGGCACGGATGCCGTTGGATACAGACAGGATATATCCTTTTGGAATCTGAAAGGTAGCCTGATCCCTGGCTGGCAATAACCTGTAAGGGCTGATCTTCCAGCCCAAAACCGGCTCGCCGAGACCAAGCGGCACTGCTGTCTCCCTCCCAATTACTAGAGCGGGGTCGATGATCATCTCCTCCCCGTATGATGCCTTGGTCATTTTTTTGACTGACAGCATGTCTCCCGTAATCCGTTCTCCTGTTGCAATAAACCTGCTCGGCACAATCACCTCTACCGTCTCCTGAAGGTCAATTTGCCGCACCTGCAGCTGATACATCCCATAGACGAGCAAGGCTGACAACGCCGCCGCAATTAATCCGATGAGCACATTCCGTTTGCGGTTCATTACGCCTCCTTTGCAATAAGCCAACCCGACACTAGACGCCTGGAACGCAAAAAAGAACGCAGCTAGGGCATAACCCTTGCTTGCGTTCTTCGCATAGCGGTTGCTTATATAAACGATAGTATAATTAGATGGTGTTATAATATCAGTTTTTATTTCATTTGTCTACAGTAATTTCCAAATCGTAATTTCCAAGCAAACCTGCAAAAAAGCTCGGCACTTCTATAGCTGCATGAAGGGCTTCTCATCATCAATCGAGCAAGGTTCTGCATAGATAAAGCCGATACAGAGATAGCACAGAGCGTTACTTAAATAGCAACAGAGTGTTACCGGCTCCGTTGGATTGCATTATTCGTCAGCATCCTCCCACTTTTTCGAGTACGCCTTGTTCGTGGCCCATATCGTCACCCATATTATAAATACCGTAATAATGCCGGCAGCAACCCACACACCTGCAGGTACATCCATTTGCACACCCCTCCTTGTTCCGAACCCAAAGGCTGCTCGTTCTGCTCGCGATATTTCAGTCCGCCATGAATGAAGTCTGTAGCCAGTCAATGAAAGACGCCCTCGATTGAGGCAATTGCCTGAGTAGGAAATGAGAACTTCATCATGGTCTCTATAAATTATGAAGTTGTTGCGGACATAAAGCAAGGAATTACTTTGTCGTGATGCTTCCAGGTTAGAAAGCGGAAACCTCCAAACGACAGCGGGCCAAAGCGCAGATCAAAACAAAAGGCCGCGGCATCCACGGAATTGTCGTGAATACTGCGGCCTCATTTGACATGAAGCTTCATGCGTCATATAACGGGTGTCTGACTTTTGCTGGTTGCTGGGAGGCAACGATTTAAAAATCGATAAGCCCCACGCTGATTTGCAGCGCTTCGTCAACTTTGCGCATCGTCTCATCATCCAGATGCGTAATTTTATCCGTTAATCTCTGTTTATCAATCGTCCTGATCTGTTCCAGCAAGATGACCGAATCACGGTCAAATTCATGAGTTGCCGCATCAATCTCGACATGAGTCGGAAGTTTGGCCTTTTGAATTTGTGCCGTAATCGCCGCTACAATTACAGTGGGACTGAACCGGTTGCCGATATCATTTTGAATGACTAGAACTGGGCGCACTCCACCCTGTTCAGAACCGACCACCGGAGACAAATCAGCAAAAAACACATCGCCTCGTTTTACGATCAAGCTCTACACCCCGCTTACAAGACGGCCGAGCGTGCTGTCGGCATCTTCCTCCGCTTGAAAGGCTTCCGACGCCATGTTCAAGTTGATTTTCGCCATTTCCAGATAACCCCGCTGCATCGATTCCCTGATTTGCCGCTTTTTCCGTTCAATCAAATACAGCCTCATGGCCTGCCGGATAAACTCGCTTCGATTCGAATTCTCTCTTGCCACAATTCCGTCCACTTCCTGAAGCAAGTGATCCGGCAAGCTAATCATGATTCTTTTGGTGTTCTGCATATTGGCCACCAACTCGCACCTCCAAAACATTTCCGAAAAACCTATTCCCAGTATTTCGCTAAATGAACCTAATTATACACCTAACGCTAACCGCTGCCATTCTGCCATGGCATTGCAGCCGCTTCTTCCGAAGAAAGATACGCCCCAAAAAGGCTGAAACGTATACGTTCTCATACTTCGAACATATCTATGCACAGCTTATAGCATTTATGTTGTACTGCAATGAAGACGTTAGCATCAGCTCGATGCTTGCCATCTAACATACCCTGATCTAATAGTTCGTGCTTCATTGCGAAAATCCTTTTCCAAACGACAAAAAAATATCTGGTAAATGAGACCAATTACGTCATCGCAGAGTTCTGTACGGCAACCAGTTTTCCATTTTTGACATACACACGCGCCACACGAGCTGCGAGCATACAAGTAACCTCATAATTAATCGTGCCAAGCAAAGAGGCAATTTCCTCTACTGTAATCTGCTCATTCCCCTGCCTGCCATAGAGCACAACCTCTTCCCCTTCTGCAACCGGAGGCTGTTCTGGGTCAGCGACGGCATCGAGAGAAATCATGCATTGATCCATACAAATTCGTCCCCTTAGCGGTGTTCTTCGACCACGCAGCAACACCTGCGCTTTGCCTGTCAACATTCGCGAATATCCGTCGGCATAGCCGATCGGCAAGGTTCCGATACGTTCCTCCTCAGCGGCCGTATAGACAGTACCATAGCTGATTCCCCAACCTGGCGGAACCTGCTTCACCATGATGACTTCCGTCTTCAGGGACATCACCGGCTCAAGCTGGATGCGCTGCTGGTTCACCTCCTCCGAAGGATACAGACCATACATGCCAATCCCCAGTCTTACCATACCGCCGACCCATTCCGGCGTCTCTATGCCTGCCGCGCTGTTGCCTGCATGCATAATCGGAATGTTCCAGCCCCGGCGCTCAACATAGCCCGTTATGTGGGAGAAGCGCTCATGCTGCAAGGTTGTGTACGTTTTATCCGCCTCATCCGCACTCGCAAAGTGCGTAAACAAGCCTTCGACTTCTATACCCGGCGCATTCATTGCCTGCTCCATGAAGGACTGCCAGGACTCATGGGGCATCAAACCAAGGCGTCCCATACCTGTATCAATCTTAATATGCACCTTGATCCGCTTGCCTGAACCCGGGAGAGCAGAAGCCGCCTCCAGCACATCCTGACGGAACAAAGTAATTGTTATATCGAGTTCTCTGGCAAGCTCGACCGCATCAGCCGGAACATACCCCAATACAAGAATCGGGGCTGTAATGCCCGCCTGCCGCAGACTTACAGCCTCATCCAAAAAAGCAACGCCTAAATAATCGACTCCGCACCGTACAGCCTCCCTGGAAATTTCCACTGCGCCATGTCCATAGGCATTCGCCTTCACAGACGCCATCAAAAGTGTTCCTGCAGGGACGGCTTTGCGGAACGCGGCCAAATTGCGCGCCAGCGCATCCAAGGAAATTTCCGCCCGGGTTGGCCGATAGTAATTCATCAATATCTTCACCTTCTCTTCCGACAAACCCATGTAGACTTTATGTTATACGGTTCGACAAGGACTGTCAATGAAGGAAGGCAAGGAATGTTCAGGTACGTATTGGTGGACAAGGTTGTCGCTTCCACTGTATCCGCGGGTACTTGTCGACAGCTTTATTTTTCCAGCGGCTGTACGGATTGAGCGACCTTAACCATCTCCTGTTCTCCCAGATTTGCACTGGTAAGACGGTACTCGACCCCTTCGGAAATCCAGCTCAGCGTACGCTGCTCCTCCCCGGTTGCAAAGCCAATAGTGAAGCCTAAATCCACCGTCCTGCTTGGCACGACCGAAGCAGCTTTATCCTTCGGCTGCGTCTGAATCAGCGTATAATCATAAGCACCGGTATAGCGGATTAAGAATCCGGGATTGCCGCCATACACAATTTCTTCCATATCCTTTTCAACAACACCCTCTGGCAAATATGTCGGCTCCATCAGCACCAGTTTGTCGCTTGGTTCGGCAGACGCCTTGCCTCCTGTCGGTTCGGCTCCGGTCTCGTCCGTCTGACCCGTCTCCGCTCCGCTATCCGGTGCGCCCTCCACTTCATCCGGGGTTATTGCCCCTTCCGTATGGCCTTCGGACGGTTCCGTTCCTTCAACCTTCGGCTCAAGCGCTGTCTGTCCCTTCTCGCCCTTGCTTTCCTCGTATTCTCGTGTTGCAGCCTGCATGTTTTTCTCCATATCGAAGGCATCCTTCTCGAAAGCAGATCCAAACTCAAAGGAATTAAATTTCACTTCGACGACCACTGTACCGTTGGCATCGCTCACCTGAACGTGATCCGGTCGGTAATCTTTTTTGTTCAGCCATATCTTCTGACGCGCCAATGACCCGTTCTGATAATTCGCCATCACATCGAATACATAAGCCTCGTTCTCTGTAGTGAATTGTCTGGAGTTATCCAACCGGATGCTCTCGACAAGCGTCTGGTACAGGTAGACTTGCCCCTGATTTTTCGGCCAGTCGCTCTGGAAGCGGAAGCTCTTGTTCAGATGCGGCGTCAGGACAAATACACCGTCATCGTTGCGCAAAACAATTTGCGAGATGTCCTTTTCTTTGTTTTTCAATGCAATGCGATAAAATTCCGGCTTCTGATACCATACTTCTACTTGATATTCCAAAGGCTGCTGTCCGGTCAACAGGGTCAACGTGCCCGAGCCCTTGTAGCTCTCCAGGTCGCTTACAACTTTCCCTAAATCTTTTACTACCGATTCTGCATCCTTCGTTCCGCAACCGGCAAGCAGCACCGATACACTAACGATTACGGCTGCGATCCATTTGATGCGACGCATGAAATCATCCCCTCTGCACATGGTTTTAACAGGCTGATACCATGTCTATGAGAGAACTTGGCCAATTATGCGGACTAGATTGACGAGCTCGGGAACTTGGCCAGCCGGAATTCAGATCCCCTGATAACAGGCGGGTGGCTGGCAGCCAAAAGTAAGGCCGCAGCCAGCTTCACCATGGAAGCAAGCTGCGGCCTTAAAATAATGAGACGTTATTCCTCCACAACGCCAAGCGCCTTGTTCTTCTCCTTGAACCGCTCATTATGGGATGAGACATAAGCCATCGAAGGAGCCTCAGGGTCCAGGTACAGCTTGGCGCTGTTGACCGCAAGGGCTGCATCGGTGAAGGCTCCGGCGATAAATGTAATTTTACTGTCATAGGCAGCAAAATCGCCTGCACTGAAAATGCCGGGCAAATTCGTATTCAGCTTGGGACCGACAAAAACATTCCACTCATCCATATCCAGTCCCCAGTCCCTGATTCCACTGAAATCCGCCTTCAACCCGTGATTGACAATAACAGCATCAACATCCAGCTGCTGCGTTTCTCCGCTTTCAATATGACGAATCGTGACTTGTTCAACAGAATGTCCGTTGCCGCTGTACAGTTGGGAAACTTCATAAGGGGTCAAAACGTTGACCGATGAATGTTTCATCCGCAGCACGTTCTTCTCCAGACCTCCGAACTGGTCGCGTCGATGAACAACGGTGACCTGGCTTGCGATTGGCTCCAGTTCATTCGCCCAGTCTACGGCGGAATTTCCCCCGCCTGAGATCAGCACGCGCTTGCCTCTGAAAGGCTCCAACTCCTGCACCGTATAGTGCAAATTGGACACCTCATAGCGCTCTGCCCCTTCCAGTTCCAGCTTCGCCATCCGCAGAATGCCGCGGCCAATTGCCAGCAAGACCGTACGGGTCCAATGCAGTTCTCCAGTAGCTGCCGTCAATATGTAAGTGCCGTCTTCCTGACGCTCCAGCCCGGTAATTTGCTGCCCAAACACTATAGTTGGATCGAATGTCCGGGCTTGCTGAATAAGTTGGTCAACCAGCTTCTCGCACAGTATCGGGGTCACACCGCCGACATCCCAAATCATTTTCTCAGGATAAATGAGCATCCGCCCGCCCAATTCTTCCTTGGCGTCAATCAGCTTTGTCTTCATATCTCTCATTCCGCTGTAGAATGCCGCATACATGCCCGCCGGGCCGCCACCGATAATCGTTATATCAAAGAGTTCCAGTTGCTCCGTCAACTCCGTATCCTCCTTATAAACTATCAAGTCAAAACTGAACTGAAAAACATTATCATTAATGATTGCAGATACTTACGATTGCTCCAACATGGACGAATCCGAACTGCAAATCTTTTTTCCCCTGCCATGCACGGTATACTGTTTATTAAAATGATACTCATTATCATTTATAATAAAACAAAAAGAGCTCTCCTTCAACCTTTGTTGAAAAAATAGCTCTTTCTAATCGTTCGGATTGAAATCGGACTGGCTGATAATATGTCGTGCAGTCGACATCCCCTGAATGACAAACTCAGTCTGGCTTTCTTTTTGGCTGGCAGTAACAAACGGATTTTCCATTCTCCGATCACCTCTCATTTAAATTAAAAAGCCGCTTTTTTACATCTACATTCTGACCTTCTTGGCGCCTCTCATGACTTGGAAATCCTGAATTGTATAAATCCCTGTTATATGCTAGAGTTACATGGGGGCAAGCGAAATTTAGCCTGATAAAGCCTGATGGCTCTGGCAGGTTGCCTGTGCTGAAATAACCGGACACGGGATAAGAAAGCGCCTGATTATCATTCGTATGGGGTGGTGATATAAGATGATTCAGGTTAAAGAATTTGTTGATACAGATTCCCGTCTTGCAGAAAAATCTGCCAATGAGTTTCTGGCTACGCTCGACGAGCAGCAGGTAGTTGAAGTCTGCTACGGCAGCATGATCAAGCAAAATCCGAACCAGCTCAGCTCACAAAGGAGCTCGATTCTGGTTGTATATAGAACAGCCAAAGGCTAGCTCTCATAACTAAAGAATATCAAGGAACCGCAGTTCAGGGCAATATCCGCCAGCTGCGGTTATTTGGCGTGCTCTTCCCTATTACACATATTTGGACCTTTCTTAACATGATTGAAAGCCAAACCCCGGGTTAAGGAATATAGGAGGCGTACAACACTGTCAAGAGAGGAGAACGTAATATGGGACATTATATTGAGACAGAGCAAAATGTAAAGCTTTTCGTAGAAGATATTGGTTCCGGTACTCCCCTTATCTTCATGCACGGTTGGCCGTTAAACCACAAAATGTTTGAATATCAATTTACACTGCTGTCGCGAAGAGGCTATCGCTGCATCGGCATTGACCAGCGGGGGTTCGGACGCTCTGATGCTCCGTCGCAAGGCTACAGCTATGACAGGATGGCAGATGACCTGCGGGCTGTCATTGATCATCTGGAATTGCAGGATGCCGTTATGATCGGATTTTCAGTTGGGGGCGCGATTTCAATTCGCTATATGGCGAGGCATCATGGACACCGTGTCAGCAAGCTCGCTTTGGTCGGCGCTGCTGCCCCGGTGTTCACACAGCGTCATGATTATGCCTATGGCATGACCAACGAGGAGATGAATGATCAGATCCACGCCGTAATGACGGACCGCCCGAAGATGCTCAAGGATTTCGGCAAGCTGTTCCTCGCGCATAAAGCCAATCTGTTCAATGCTGTCAGCAATGATTTTACGGACTGGCTGCACCGGCTCGGTCTGGAAGCTTCCGCATGGGGCACCATCCGGGTAGCCGAATCGCTGCGGGATGAGGATTTGCGCCCCGATCTCGCTCAACTCCGCGGACCGGTCACCATCTTCCAGGGCTTGCAGGACAAAATATGTCCACCGGATTTCGGGCAGCTGCTCGTCAAAAATATTCCTGAATCTACACTTGTCCATTTTGAACATAGCGGTCACGGCATCATGTTCGACGAACCGCAAAAATTCAATGACGAGTTAATCTCCTTCCTGGAGAAGTCCCAGCCCGTTCAGGCGGCGGCCAAGCTGCCTACAATTTTATTATAGACAATAAAAATCCCTTATTTTACATTTTAAATCCAAATGAAGGAATAACCTTTAAAAGCAACGGCAATATTAAGACCGCCTCAAAAACTAACTTTTAAAGGAGCCTACCACAAATGAGTCACCATATCTCCAACCAGATTCAACAAAGCGAGCAAATTCTTCATCAACTGATTAACCAAACCCAGCAAGCGAGCCAAACGTATCAACAATTGCTCCAACAAGAGCAGCAAAACGCTGCCCAATTGGAGGCATTGGCTCAACGTGAGCGCCAGGCGGCACAAATCATCCAGAATGCGCTTCACGGGCACCAAGTAGCCGTACAGCAATTGCAGCAGGTTATTCAAATTTCCAAACAACTGGAGCAAATTCAGCAATCCCAAGCTCAATCCCAATTCAACTATGGCGCTATCAATCAAGCAAATCAAGGCGCCTACGACCAACAAAGATATCAATAATTAGTAAAGCCGTGCTCAAGCAAGCTTCACCGTTTGCAAGCTTGCAACGACTTGAAGAATGCCAAAAAGCTGTCCTCCACCATGAAGGACAGTTTTTTGGCATATCGTATAATTTTTCCAGATCGGTATAAGATAGTTGGAGAATGGAGGGAAGCAACTTGAACGTAGCATTGCCACAGGATATTGCTTACAAGCGGACATTAATCGTCAATGTTGTTCTAATTGGGGTACAGGGAAGCAATGATTGGGTACTTGTCGATACCGGCATGTCGGGTTTTGCTGACTCTATTGCCGAGTGGGCGGAAGAAAGATTTCCATCTGGAAGAGCACGCGCCATCATTTTAACCCATGGTCACTTTGACCATACAGGGTCTGTCGGAGAGCTGATGAACCGTTGGGGTGTGCCGGTGTATGCCCATAAGGAAGAAATGCCTTACTTGACCGGACAAGCTGATTACCCGGAGGCTGATCCTGAAGTCGGGGGCGGCCTGATGGCAACCGTGTCCCCGTTGTATCCTCATAAAGGCATAGATCTGGGCAGACGCATTCGTCCGCTGCCTGACAACGGAGAGATTCGTGAGCTTCCAGGCTGGGAGTGGATTCATACGCCGGGACATACGAAGGGCCATACCTCTTTATTTCGCAAGCTGGATCGCACTCTTGTTGCTGGCGACGCCTTTATTACAGTAAAACAGGAATCACTGTTCGCTGTCATCACTCAGGACAAAGAAATTCATGGACCGCCGGCTTATTTTACGCCAGATTGGGATTCTGCCCGGGAATCTGTAAAGCGTTTATGCGCGCTTAACCCCAGAATAGCCATAACAGGTCACGGGGTTCCACTGGGGAATGAAGAACTTTCCCGGGGACTGAGAAGTCTTGCTGAGAATTTTAACCGAATTGCCCTGCCGAAGCATGGAAAGTACGTGCATACCGGCCAATGATAACAATAAAGACCGTAAAGTCCATCCGAAGCAAGGCAAAAGGCTGCCCTGTTACAGTTACGAAGGACATATCCTTTTGCCTTAGCAGGTTTATGAGGGACCGGGGCTCTGCTCGAAAAAGCCAAAGATCAGTTTAGAGCCGTTACTTTACATAATGTAGCATGACCATTTGACCTGATTGACTAACTTGCTTCAAGGTGAACGTGCCAGGAGCAGTTCCTTGCGGAAACAGCGGAATACCTGCGCCAAGCAGCTTGGGAATTAATGCGATTTGCATTTCATCGATAAACCCCTTGTCCAGAAAAGCCTGCACCAATTGCCCGCCTCCGACAAGCCATATCGGTCCATTGGACATCTCTTTCAGCCGCGGAATTAACGTTTCAACCGCTTCATCTGTAAAAACAACATTCGGGTCAGCAGGCAGCTCCGACTTCGTCAACACATAGGTTGGCTTGCCTTTATACGGAAATTCATCCGACAGTTTTAATACTTCCTCGTACGTCAATCTGCCCATGACCAGCGTGTCAATGCCTGAGTAAAAAGCTCCATAGCCGCTATCCCCTCCATCGCCTTCTATATCGTCCAGCCAGTCCACTGAACCATCCGCCCTGGCGATATACCCGTCCAGACTCGTTGCAATGTACAAGATGACCTGATTTGTTTTCATTCTGCATCGCTCCCTTCTGAAATATAGGTTACACTATATTTATGACATTATATGACGTAATTAAAGGAGTCATCATGAACGAGCGCAGAATAGCAATGATGCAGATCATTGATTCACGTAGAAAGTTTACAGCCCGCGAGCTGGCGGAACGCTTCGGGGTTTCCGTGCGAACGATTCAGCGCGATCTCGATTACTTGCAGCAAATCGGCTTCCCGCTCTACACGGAGCAAGGACCTCATGGGGGCTACAGGGCGCTGCCTAACCGGATTCTGCCGCCGCTGCGGCTTAACCAGACCGAAGCGCTGGGGCTTTTCCTGAGCTTGCAAGTGCTGGAGAAGATAAGCGACTTCCCCTTCTCAGCGGTGAGAAGCCATCTCTCGGCTCACTATTATGGAAGCCTGCCGCAGGATATCCAGGACACCATCGACCGGATGCGGCACTATATCGTCTTTTACCTGCAGCCAGCGGCAAAACATGCGCCATATACGACTGAAATTTTGCAGGCTGCTGTGGAGCAACGGGCTTTAGCCTTTCAATATCAATCCAAATCCGGGACCAGATGGGTACATGCATTTCCGGTGGGCCTTTATTTTGACAACGGGTTCTGGTATATGCCTGCACTTTATAAAGAAAGAATATTGCTGTACCGGGCAGACCGTATTCAGAGCGCATCAATTATGGAAGAGACGATGCCTGAGCTTCCCACTTTGAAGGAATGGCTGGCAGCCGAGGAGCAGCGCGAGGGCGAAGAGGTACAACTTCAATTTACAGAGCAAGGCAGTAGGATCGCGCAGGACGACCGCTTGTTCCAGTCTGTGGCGAATCAGATATGGCAAAGCCGCGTGCCTTACGAGGAAATGGCCTATTTGGCCCGCAAGTTGGTAAGTTACGGTCCAGAGGTTAAAGTGATCTCCCCTCCCAGACTCCGGGAGCAGGTCATGGGACTGCTAAGACAGAGCCTTGAGCAATATATGTTGTAGACATGCAAGTAGAGCTGAAGACAACAACGGCTGTCACCGCATGGATTGCGGGACAGCCGGGGGGAGATTTAGCCCTTATACTGCTCAGTTCAGCTAATCTTATATAAAAGCGTGCAATAAGCGATCAACGGCGAGCGAAGCGTCCACCTGGGTACATACGTAGATCGGTGAGCCAACCAGCGATCTGCGACGCAAATCGGCCACCGTCATGCCCGCGCACAGCTCGCTGTCGCATACGACCTTCACATTCATCAGCTGCGTCGTTACAATCGATGGATCTTCTGCTACCAGAACGGTAAGCGAATCATGAATCGGCGCCGATTCAATAAAGAAGTTGCTGGCGCGATAGAAATTAAAATAGAATCGGTGCGATTCCCGAATGAAATTCACCATCTTATCATTTTCTTCCCCGCATGCTTGCTGGAGCCTGTCAAGCTGCTCGCCTGTCAGAAGTGTCTTCATCGTCACGTCGAGACCTACCATCGTGAGAGGCACGCCGGAAGCGAATACAAGCTCAGCCGCTTCAGGATCGTTCCAAATATTAGCCTCCGATACCGGAGTAACGTTGCCGGGAACGGCTATAGCTCCACCCATCACGTACACATGCTTGATGCGCTGGCATACGCCAGGGTCTTTCTCTATGGCATGCGCCAAATTCGTCAGCGGACCTAACGTTACTAAAATCAACTCGTCTTCCAGCTCATGCGACTTGCGTAATATAAAGTCTGCCGCCGCTTCGTCCAGCACCTGCTGTGAAGAAGCCGGAACCTCCACATCGCCGATGCCGTTCGCTCCGTGAACATGGGTTGCGAATTCCGGTTGGTCCAGCTTCAATGGCTTGCCCGCTCCCTGTGCAACGGGCACCTCGTACAATGGAGCCGCCAATTGAATCATTCTTAGCGTATTGTCTGTTGCCTTCTCAACGTTAATGTTGCCGAATACGGTCGTTATACCTTCAACTCTAATGGAAGGGGATTTCAATGCGTATAGAATGGCTAATGCGTCATCAATGCCTGTATCCGCATCAATGATCATTTTTTTCGTCTGTCTCACATACAGCCCTCGCTTTTCATTCATGGAAGTATGTCTTTACGTCCGCCATCGTCGGCATTCCGTCCTGCGCCCCGAATTTCGTAACAGCAAGTCCGGACACCTTGGCGGCAAAAGAAACTGCGTCTGCGATTCCACGGTCCGCGCATAGAGCATAAGCCAATCCGGCGTTAAATGCATCCCCTGCCCCGGTTGTATCGACAACATTCATGCGATAACCAGACTGGCGCTGCAACGAGCCTTCTCTGCACTTCCACATCGACCCTTCTGAACCTAACGTCGTTACGACGCAGCGAACCCCGCTCTCCAGCAGCTTATCGACCGCCTCTTCCGGCGGACGCTCTCCGAGCGTAATCCCAGTCAGAGCCTCAAGCTCCGTTCGATTCGGCGTAATGACATGAACGCGTCTGAGCAGACTCTCCGGGAGCGGTTGCGCCGGAGCCGGATTGAGAATGACAATTTTGCCATGCTTCTCTGCCAGTGCTGCAGCGTATTCCACCGTCTCAAGCGGAACCTCCAGTTGCAGCAATACTGCATCCGCAGCATGAATGAGCGTTTCAACCTGCTGGACGTCACTGGCGTCCAGCTTGGCGTTCGCCCCTGGCACCACGACGATGCTATTTTCGTCCGGTGTCAGCGTAATCGAGGCAGTACCGGTCGAAGCTTCCCCTTTAATCTTAATATAGTCGCAGTTCACGCCACTATCGACCATCGACGTCATGAGCGTACGACCGAACGGATCAAGACCAATCGCGCCGATCATAGTTACCTGTGCGCCCAGGCGAGCCAAGGCAACCGCCTGATTGGCGCCTTTGCCTCCCGGTATAAAGTGAATCTCGTCGCCCAGAATCGTCTCCCCTCCTTCAGGGAATCGGGAAGTCTTGACGACGATATCCATATTTATGCTGCCTACGACGACGATGTTGGGCTGTTTCATACGCCGTTAGCCTTCTTGTCGACCAATCGCTCCATCAACAGCGCTACCGCGCGGGTATGATCAACATCCAGACAAACCTCGACGTTGGCCTTCTCATCGAGCGTTGCGATCGTCTGACCTGTTTGCGGACGATGATCGTAGTCAACGTGAATGTTCATGCGCTCCGTTCGGACGAGCGTACGATCAATCAGCAGCGCGACAGTAAGGGGATCGTGCATAAACGACTTCTCTTCCCCCGAGAACTCAAACCATTTGCTGATCATGCGAGCAAGCGCCATGTTCAGCAAATCGCCTGTAGCGTGCAGCTTCGCTCGCTCCGCTTCCGTAATAATGACTTTCATCGTGACATCCAGCCCTGCCATCAAAATAGGAGCGCCGCTGCGGAATACGAGCGAAGCCGCTTCCGGATCGCAGACGATGTTATGCTCCACGACTCGCATATGAACGCCATTGTCTCCGAGACGGGTAACGCCGCCCATCACAACGATCTCCTTCACATTCTGGGCCACGCGAGGTTCGCGGATTAAGCAAGCCGCAATATTCGTAAAGGGACCAATCGCTACAATCGTAATTTCACCAGGATTGCTCATCACCGTATCAATGATAAAATCGACCGCATGCCGCTCCTCATACTCCAGGTTGTCATCCTCCGCCAGCAGACCGTCACCCTCATGACCGGCCATCCATATCTCGCGATTGTTCAGCAGTGTCTGGTTGAGGCCCGCGTATACGCGAACCTCCGGGTGTCCGCCGTATTGCAGCATCTTTTTTACCATGCGCGCACGCAGTTCCACATTTCCATAAACCGTCGTCACGCCTTCGATTTGTATTTCTTCTGAATGCATCGCCAAGGCCAGCGCCATTGCGTCATCTACGTCGCTTCCGATATCGGTATCCAGTATGATCCTTGCCATATTTCTCAGTCTCCTTAGCCCTTAAATTCCCTTTTTCCGTTTCTTTCGTTTGCTTTCAACAATTGCGTAAACGAGCAAGCCTACAACCGTTGCCACATACGGGAACGTCGCGATCAGCTCCGATGGGATTTTCAAAATTTGCAGCGCATTGGCCATCGCATTCGTCGCCCCGAATATTAACGAAGCAAGGAACGTTCCGATTGTGCTTCCCCCGCCCAACGCTTCAGCCGCAATAGCAATCCAGCCCCGTCCGGCCGTCATATCTCTTGAGAAGAGGGACAGATAACCCATAGACATGAACGCGCCGCCAAGGGCAGCAAAAAATCCACTTAACAATAGCGCGATAAATTGAATTTTGCCCACGCTGATGCCGACCGATTGAGCCGCTTGCGGATTCTCGCCGACCGAGCGAATTTGCAAGCCCAGCGGCGTTCTCTTCAACATGTAGTATACGCCCGCCACAGCCAGCAAGGAGACATACGTCAATACGTTATGACCGGAGAGGATCGGCCCGATTAACGGAATATCCTGCAACAGCGGAATATGAAGGTTCGGCAGCACTTTGCTTTGCAGCGAGGTCGAAGTACCCTTGTCTCCGCTTACCAAATAAAGAATAAAAACGGTTCCGCCCGAAGCAAACATGTTAATAGCAATACCGCCCAAAATAATATGCGTCTTAATCTTCAATGTGAAATAGGCCAGAATGGCCGACAACGTAATGCCCGACATTACCGCCCCAAGCAGTCCGATCCAGGCGCTGCCTGTATAGGCGCTCACGATAACGCCCGTCAAGGCGCCAACGAGCATCGTCCCCTCCATCCCGATATTGACGATACCGGCTTTGTTGGAGATCAGCGCTCCTAATGCGGCAAACAAGATCGGCGTCGTAACCCGAAGGACGGAGAAAGCAAAATCAGTCGAAAAAAGTACGCTCCAGAAGCTATCCAAGTTTCTCCGCCTCCTTCAGCAGCTGTCTGTTTTTCCACATCTTCAGAAACTGCTCCGCTGAGATGAGCAAAATAATGATCGCCTGAATAATCGAGACCAGCTCAGCCGGAACATCCGACATGATAGACATCTGATCCGCGCCAATCCGAATATAGGCCAGGAAGAGCGCCGCGCCAACGACAGACAGTGGATTGTTTTTTGCCAGCAAAGCGACCAAAGCGCCGTCCAGGCCATAGCCGGGAAGACTGGACCATTGGAAACGGGAGTACATCCCCAGCACCTCCACCGCTCCTCCCATTCCTGCAAGGAATCCGGCGATCAGATGCACCGTAATAATAACCCGCGCCGTCTTAATGCCCGAGAACTCGGCGAACGCACGGTTGGAACCCGTCATGCGCAGCTCATAGCCCCATCTTGTGTGATACATAAAATAGTGGGTAGCTACGATACAAAGCAGTACCAGAATCAGCCCCGTATGAATTCGCGTCCCTGGAATCAGGTTCGCGAGCCTTGCCGTCTCCTGGAATTTGAAAGACACATTGGAGAAAGCGGCCGCATCTCGCAGATGATAGTTCAGGATATAAAGACCGATACCGGACAGAATGCTGTTGAACATCAGCGAGGTAACGAGCACATCCGCATTCCACTTTGCTTTCATAATGCCGGGAATCACCGATAGAAGCGCGCCAACCATCGAGCCTGCAAGTATGGCTGCAACGGGATGAATAAAGCCGCTCATGCTGGCGTAGATCGCGATGATAGCGGCAACCAGACCCGATATAAAAAATAATCCTTCCGCACCCAGATTGAACATTCCGCTGCGGAATAGCAGAACGACCGACAAACCTGTGAACATAAGCGGAATCGACATCTCGACCACATTGCCGATCTGGGCCGTAGTCGAGATCGGTCCCAGCAAGAAGATCGAAATCGTCTCCAGCGGTTGATCGCTGATCATGGCAATGATGAGGAAGGCGATAACTAGCGCAATCGCAACCGATACCAGTGTTCTTATGACATCAAAGTACTTGAGCATCTGACGTTACGCTCCTCCCTGCGTGTTCACCCTGCTGTTTTTTCAATCCGAGCATATACAGTCCCAGCTCTTCTTCCGTCACTTCAGACGGCTTATCAAACGCAGCAACCAATTCACCGCCGTACATCACATACAGCGTATCGCTCAGCTCCATAATTTCATTCAAGTCTGCTGAAATAAGCAGGATAGCGCAATTCTGGCTTCGCATCTCCAGCAGCTTCTGGTGAATGAGTTGAGCCGCGCCAATATCAACGCCCCGGGTCGGCTGCTCGGCAATGAGCAGAATGGGATCGATTGAGCATTCCCTCGCCACGATTACTTTCTGCATATTGCCGCCGGACAGCATCCCGATCGGCTGCGCAGGACCGGAGCATCTGACTTTGAATTCCTCAATCAGCTTTTCCGCCAGACTTACAATCGACTTGCCTTTCAGGAATAAGCCTTTATTCCATTCCCGACTGCGGTAACGCGTCGAAATGATATTGTCGGAGATGCTTTCCTCCTTCGCCGCCCCTTGGCTCATGCGGTCCTCAGGAACATACGAGATGCCAAGGTCCCGGATCGAACGTATGTCTAGGTTGCTAATTTCGGAGCCGTTCACCTTGGCCGAACCTTGCACTCGGCCGTCAAGCCCGCCTGTCAGCGCCTTGACCAGCTCGGCTTGTCCATTCCCCTCTACGCCGGCTATGCCGACAATCTCTCCTGTGCGAATAGAGAGATGAATATCGCTCAGCGCTTTTTTGTCCAGCGCATTCACATACGTAAGTCCTTTAACATCCAGCACCGGAGGTCCGTAGAAAGACTCTTCCTTGTCGTACTTGAGCATGACATCCCGGCCGACCATCAGCCGGGAAATTTCCTGCTCAGTGACGTCCGCCATATTGAAGACGCCGGCGCTTGTGCCACTGCGCATAATCGTAATGCGGTCGCATATCGCCTTTACTTCCTTCAATTTGTGCGAGATGAAGACGATCGTATGGCCTTCCTGTTTCAAAAGAAGCAATTGCTTGAACAGCTCTTCCGTCTCCTGCGGAGTCAGTACAGCTGTCGGCTCATCCAGAATAAGAACCTTCGCTCCGCGTAAGAGCGCTTTCAAAATTTCCACTTTTTGCTTCATGCCTACCGACAGGGACTCTACCTTCGCCCTTGGATCGACCGTCAGCTGATACTTCTCCGACAGTGCCTTCGTCATGCGCACCGCTTCTTCGTAATGAATGCCGAGACCTCTCTTCGGCTCCATCCCAAGCACCATATTTTCCGCTACCGTAAAAGACGGCACGAGCATAAAGTGCTGGTGGACCATGCCGATGCCCTTCTCAATCGCATCCTGCGGCGTCTGGAAGCGCACTCCCTCACCCCGCAGCAGAATTTCTCCGTCGCTTGGCGCTTCCATGCCGAACAGTATTTTCATCAGAGTGGATTTGCCGGCCCCGTTCTCTCCGGCCAGAGCATGAATTTCGCCTTCCCTGAGCGAGAAGTCGACGTTGCGGTTGGCTGTAACGCCATTCTGATAGACCTTAGTGATATTGCGCATCTCCAGCACATTCTCACGCATCAATGTTCTCCCCTTAGACTTTCGCCAGCCCAGCGATGGCAGCCTGATAGAATTGATGGAAATTCTTCGTAGCAAAAACTCTGTTGATTATTTTAGCCTAAAGCCCCTATGATTCCGTATGTTATGGCTTAACGGAATTGCGGATTTTATCAACTTCAGATGTTTGCATGCCCATCGCGTTGCTGACTTTAATTTCGCCGTCAATCAGTTTCTTCTCGATTTCAACCAGTCGAGCCTTGATGTTCTCAGACACAACCGAATTGAAAATGTCGTTGCGTGCGATGCCTACGCCATCCTGCTTAAGACCTACAACATCCAGCTTGCCAAGCTCAAGCGTTCCCTCTTTAATGCCTCGTACAGAATGAACGATCGCTTGGTCGATTTTTTTCACAGCAGAAGTAATAATCAGGTTCGCTTTGTCTTTATCGGTACCCTCGATCATCGTTCCTTGGTCGGAGTCCACGCCGATTGCGTAGCGTTTCTTCTCCTTCGCTGCATCGAACACGCCCAGGCCTGTTCCGCCTGCAACGTTGAAGATCACATCAACGCCCGAGTTGTATTGCAACAGTGACAATTCCTTGCCCTTACCCGGATCGTTGAAGTTGCCTGCATAAGATACGGCTACTTTAATGTCCGGCACAGCATACTGAGCGCCTTCAATGTATCCAATCAAGAAAGCGTTGATAGCAGGAATGTCCATGCCGCCCAAGAATCCAATCTTTTTATCCGGGTTCGCATTTGGCAAATCGGACACACTAGTCAGAGCTGCCGTCGCGCCTGCGAGGAAGGATACTTCATTGACCGCGTAAGAGATTGCGTATACATTTGGCGCCACTTCCGGGATGTCTGTGTCATAGTTGATGAATTTTTTGTCAGGGTGCTTCTCAGCCGTAGCGTTCAGCAATTCCGTGATTTGCGAGCCTCCGGCAATGATTACATCCCAGTCTTGTCCAGCTACGGTATTGAATGTCGGTTCCCACTTCGTAGAATCCAGACCCATCTCGATAACTTTAGTCTCTGCTTGCAGGCTGCTCGCTACTTGCTCAAGTCCGCTGTTCGCCGCATCGAAAAACGATTTGTCGCCAAGCGTACCCTGGATAAGCAAAACAACTTTCAATTTCTCTGATTTGGAACCGGAATTGCCTGGTGTTTCATTCACCGGACCGGTATTTTTGCCCCCGCCCGAACAGGCCGAAATCAACATAACAGCAACCAGCACAAAAGCCAATACACTTCTTTTCATCGTTAAGCCCCCTAGAAGTTGGTTTGGTCATCACTCCACAGCTCATCTTCTTTATCCGCTATAGAGTTTACGATATGCTTCTTTCAGTGTTATGATTATATCAAAGGATGCCCTAATGTTTTATCTTGATTCGTTCATATTTTTTATAGGATTTGGCTAAATCAAACGATGGGAGCTACGGATATGAATAATATGGATTTTCTGTTCTTCTCCAAACGCGAGAACCAGGAGTATATCCCTACTCATTTTCACAAGTGCTTCGAACTCGTTTATTATTACGGCAACGGCCATACGAAGATCGGATCTACCGCCTATACCTTCCGCAAAAACACCTTTGCCCTCATCTCTCCCTACACCGAGCATCACGAACTGCATCTCAATGAAGCGGATGTGTTGTTTGTCGGCTTCAATAGCGATCGGGAAGGACTTTCCCACTTGAACGGCGTGTTTGAGGACGACAAGGATGGCACGATAGAAAATATATTGCTTCGCATGAAAACGGAATTCGTACAGCAGCAGAATGATTTCTCGGACATGCTTAATCTGCTTGTTGGCGAGTTATCTATCCATTTGCTGCGCGTGATCGGAATCCGCAGGGCATCTAAGCAGCAATCGGATCGGATGCATTATGTGCTTAACTTTATGGATGAGCATTTTTGCCAAAAAATATCCATTCAAACCCTCGCTGACCTGGCGGGGTATAGCTACGGGCGGTTTCGTCACCTGTTCAAAGAGAAGTACGGCGTTGCTCCGCTTCAATATTTATACGTGAAGCGGCTTAACTACGCAAGGTCATCTCTTATTTTGCATCCGAAGAAGCTTATCTCGGAAGTCGCGCTTGATGCCGGATTTGTCAACGATGCGCAATTCTGCAGTATGTTCAAGCGTGAAAACGGCATCTCTCCCAAGCAATACCGGCTGTCCAAAGCCTGGAAAAACGACTGACGCAGTCTGCTGATTGTCTCATCCAAGACATAAAGAAACCGCCCGGCAATATGGCAGTAATGCTGTAAAATGTATTACGATTAATATTTTGAACTATTCGTTTATCGCCAGTAACCGTGATTATAATATGTTCCATCTGGGAGAAGATTATACAGAAATTTAACCCATAAGCAACTAAAAAGATGACTCCGGGTGAATACCGAAGCCATCTTTTTTTCAGCCTAATCTTCTGTCCGCTTGAAATTCTGATCTTGCCACCGAAACTCATCATAAGCCTGTATGCGGGAATATCATTCCTCAAGAAATTGGCTTGATTCTTCGGTATGACGCTTGATAAAGTTCAAGAATTCAATATGCTGGCGAGTTCCGTCAGATTGGAGAGTCTAACACAAGCAAGCAGCGGCAAAAACATGACAAAGAAGTTGTCCCCCCATTGTGGCAGTGAGGCGGACAACTCCTTGGCTTAAATATTCGGCTGGAATCAAGCAAACTAATTCACAGAAGCTAATCCCTGTTAATTATGCTCCAGCATCCGAAGCAGCATCACCGTGGCTTCCGCACGAGTGGCTGTTTCACCGGGTTCAAATCGGTTTCCGCCGCGGCCACCCACAATGCCCAGTTGGCGAATGGCTTCGACAGCTCCGACAGACCATCCCGGAATCGCTTCGTCATCAATGAATGGCGTTGAGACCCCGGGATCAAACTGCAGCTTGAGCGCCCGAGCGATCATCACAGCCATCTCGGCACGCGTAATCTTGCTGCTTGGCCGGAAACTGCCGTCCTCGTATCCAATGATGATTCCCGCCTGTACCGTCTGGGCCACGGCCGCCCTTGACCATTCGGCGATCTGATCTTCATCTGTAAAGGTTAGGGTTAAAATTTTATCGCCTAAGTTCAATACCCCTGCCAGCATCACTGTAAACTCAGCGCGTGTTACTGCGTTGTTCGGCTTGAACGCTCCCGCCGGATAACCGCTCACGATCCCTTTCCCCGCCGCCAGCCGGATGTCCTTTTCCGCCCAGTGTCCGGCGATGTCGGTGAATTCAACTATCGGCGTCTTCGGCTCTACAGGAGCTTCCGGATCAATCGGCTTCGCCGGTATGGTCCGATTTATCTTGAGCGTGTAGGTTTTACGGGTGCCGTCTTGCGCCTGCACGATCAGGTCCAAGATGTTCTCCCCTTCTCTCAACTCAACCCGGATGCCATCGTTCAGCGGCTGATCCTGCCAAGTCACTTGGGCTGCTGCGTGTTCAGCAGACGCTTGCACCTCGACCTGCTTTGCTTCCGTCTCAGCCATATACGTGAACTGATCTGGTGTAAAGGACGGCGTTAAGGATACCCGTTGACCACCCGCATGTACTTCCAACGTTTTCAAACGTGTATTGTCTGACAAAAAGTTCGAAGGATAGAAAACCGCTCGTGTAACGGTCACTTTTCGAATCGCCTCGGCTGTTTGGCCGATCGGGTTCGCCACCGTATACCGCAGTGTGTACACGCCAGCCCTTCCGGTATCGACCGTGCCGCTCACCATGATCTGGTCGCTCAGATCTCCATAATAAGCATCCGTCGCCGCAGCGCCCGGATCGCGAAACGTGCTGCCTTGCTTAATCGAGATCTCGGCCGGGCCTTCCAAATTCAAGAGCGGCGGGTCAATCACATGCACCGTTCGCCTGGTCTCCGCTTGGTTACCAGCGCGGTCGGTGACCACGTAATGCCGCTCATATGAGCCTACTGTAGCTGTATCTATATTTCCTGTAATTGAAATTGCTGCTGTGACATCACCGTCCAGGGCATCCTGCGCAGTGGCTCCTGGCTCCTCATAATCGGCGTTCACGGCGATCACCAGCGGGTCAGCGCCGTTCAAGGCAATGACAGGCGCGGTCCCATCATAGGTTCGGACAAGCGGCTCCGAGGCCACATTTTCGTTTCCTGCCGCGTCCTGTGCAACACCCGCCGGGATCTCTACCGTCACTTGACCATCGGTCGATGGCGTCACTACAAATGTATACGTCATTTCACTCACAACATTGAAGTTGCTTCCCGTTCCATTGCTTACCAGCACATCGTCGAGTGTGAATCCCGTTACCGCCTTGCTGAACGACGCCGTTACCGTAAACGGCCCGTTCAACGGATCGCCCGCCGTACTGTTCAGCAGCACCGTCGGCAGGGGATCCCACTTGGCATACAACGCAATGTCCTGTTCCACCGTTAAAGGGAATTCAGCTTGCTGCAGCCACGACTCGTCCGTATACCAACCGGCAAATACATATCCCGCCAGTTGGGGCAGTGGAGCCGGCTCAGAAATACGGCTTCCGTATGGGACATCGATTACGGATGCCTGTTCCATCGTTCCTCCGTTTAAATGAAACTCGACTCTTTGATCCGGAAACTGTCTAATGACATCCACCATATATTTTTTCGCAGCACCGCTTTGCGCGATAACTTCAACTTCAATCGAATTGCTCCCCAGTTCTAATGCTACAGGTCCAAATGGAGATCCACTGGTTGCTGGTTCACCATTAATTGTTATCTCGGAGCGCGCATCCATCACAGTCGGTGTCAGGACGATACTGCTCGTTTCATTGCTAACATTTACAGTGTAACTCGTAGTGTCTTCTGAAAACGTTGGACTCAGTTCTCCAGCAGATAGTGTTAAACCACTTAAATTCACATTATCTGAGAGCACGATCGCTTCGACTTCATTAGAAGGCCGACTTTCTCTTCCGGCAAATATAGCTCTGACCGTGTAATAGTAGGGAACTTCTTCCGGTTGGTTTGTTACCGTATACACATGTTCAGCCCCAGTAACTGTTGCAATCGCCGTACCACTGGATGAGGGAGTCAGAGATTGGGAAATCGTATATTCGACCGCTCCATTTACAGGTTGCCAAGATAATTTTACTTGCCCCTCCTCTACTATTGCCGGATTCATTATTGGAACACTTGATATACGTACAGCATCTGGGGGTTGCGAGCTTGGTTTGTATGTAGCGATCATCCAGACATTCAAGCCATCAAATGTAGACAGGTAACTCCCGCTATACTCATTTGACACTTGAAAGACTTCTATTTCACTAGTAGCTGTATCTATTTTAATCATTTCATTGCTGCCTGCAAGTCTGCTCCAAATGTTCTGACCGTCAAATGCAGCTTGATTCATGTGTGACAATGACCAGTCATAGCCTGTCATGATTCCGGTTTCCGCATTCATTTTAACGACTTGATTTGCACCATAAGGAATCATCCAAATATTTTCGCCATCAAAAACTCCTCCATTGAAGGCATAAGATCGGTTGACATAGCCGCTTGGCCAATCGTGATATCCCGTTAATTCCTCTGTTTCGGTATCCATTTTAATTACTTGATTTGCTCGAGAAGGAATGAACCATATTGAACCTTCATGATACACGGCTCCCGAAAAAGCATAGGGCTCCAATTGAAACCCTTCAGGCCAATCTGAATATCCTTGCATAGAACCATCTAGCGGATCAAGCCTTACGATTTGATTCGCACTCGAAGGGACCATCCATATATACCTGCCATCGTATACACCACCTTTAAAAAAGGGAGCATTGCCTCTGTTAAAATCATCTGGCCAATTACGAAACCGTGTCAAACTGCCTGTACGGGTATTAATCTTAAGGACGTTATCTGCAATGGCTGGAATTAACCACAGATTCTCACCATCATAGACGCCTCCCGAAAATTGACCATATCTAACGGAGGGTGAATATCCATCAGCCCAAATATCGTACCCTCTCATCTCTCCTGTCTCCGGGTTCATTCTGACCACTTGGTTAGTTTCTTGGGGGATCATCCAGACAAACCCATCTGCATAAAACACTTCCGAAAAGAGGGAAAAACTCATCTTAAACCCTTCGGGCCAGTCATTATAGCTTGTGAACTCAATATCCGGACCTGGGCCGAACCCATTACCGAACGTGTAAACGGGAAAAGACCCACAAGCCAAAAAGATCACTAATAGTGCAGCCATGATCCTTTTTTTATAGCCGATTTTCAACCAAATCCACCTCACTTCATATCGTCATAATTGCTCGCTTCTTCGCAATAAAAAGCGACGGCAATTTTTCTAGCGATTTTTGCTAGTATACCATATTAGTGGAAGCAGGACATACCGACGGTTCTGAATCGTTGCGAACAAGCCGCAAAATCACCAAAAAGAAACAGCCGCTAAACACTCAGAATCCCTTGTGTCTAGCGGCTGTTTTGTTATGGAGTCCAGGGGATGCATCCCAGCCACTTGCTACGCGCGGACTGGACCCTTGGCCTCTTCGCTGCCAGTGAAGAGATGGGATTCTGGAACGTCTGTGGCTCGAACGAAAATCCACTAAATTTATAAGATTTTTCCTGATTGAGCTCTCGTCGATACCTACGCGGGCGTTCCAGAAACAAAAAACTTGTGACCAAAAATGTGACCAATGTAGTTAAACTGAAATATAAGGTACCTCGCTGACTCCTACCCTGTCAAGATGTGAAGTGGGGTTCGGTATGCTAAGGTGGGATTGGCGCAATGCTAGTCATATCAAGGGTTCTGGCGCTTATTCGTTCTTCCGCTTAAGATCGCCATCATGATTTTGTCATTTGCACCAAACGAGGCCCCCCTATCAATCCACGAAATTTACTCCGCTCCTTCTACTCACTTATGAAGAAGGCTGAAGTTCCAAAAATTCGCTTTCATGATTTACGGCATACCGTTGCCACGTTAATGTTAAGTCGCAATATCAATCCTAAGGTAGTCAAGGAAATATTAGGACATTCTGACATTCTTGTAACTCTGGACACATACAGCCATGTCCTGCCTTCCGTTCACAAAGAAACCGCAAAAAAATTCGGCAGTATGCTTTTTGGTTGACCCTCGACACCACCTTCAAAATCAGTCTGAAAGCATGGTATAATAAGAAGAAATGGAGTTGATTGTCAAATACCGGAACTGCTTGATCCCCGGAATGATTTCGTCTTCAAACGTATTTTGGGCAGTGAAGAAAACAAGGATGTACTTCTCGCTTTCCTGAATCGTACATTTGCGGAATCCGGCGAAGCTCCTTTGACGGAAATCGTTCTGCTCAATCCATATACTGATAAAGATGCTCCGCTCGATAAACAGTCCATCTTCGATATTTGGGCGAAGACGATTGAAGGAAAACTGATTAATATCGAGATGCAGCTTTTCAATAAATACGATATCGAAAAACGGACGCTTTTTTACTGGAGCAAACGCTACTCCAGCCAGTTGCAGGAAGGGCAGACCTACAAGGAACTGAAGAAATGTGTTACCATCAACATTTTGAACTACTCATTTATTCCGAATGAACGTTATCATAATGTGTTCCATTTGAGAGAAGATCATACGGGCCTTGAATTGTCTGATGATATCGAAGTACATTTCATGGAACTGACTAAGTTGGACGATCAAGCCATTCCGCTGGAAGGTGGATTGATTAATTGGCTGCTGTTCCTTAAAGGAGCCGACAAATCGAGTTGGGAGGTGCTGAAGATGAACGAACCTACATTGAAGAAGGCAATGGATACTCTAGAGTTTTTAAGCCAGGATCGGGAGGCTCGCCGCTTATATGAGGAGAGGCAAAAGTATTTGCATGATGAAGCTTCCATGATCGAATGGGCTACGGAAAATGGAGAACGCAAGAAGGCTATCGAGATTGCCAAGAACATGCTTTCCCTAGGGTTGGATGTTGGAATTGTCGCAAAAGCCAGCGGACTCTCTAAAGCAGAAATCGAATCGCTAAGACCGATTCAATAATCTTCACCCATTACTGAGCTCCTTTCATCCAAGTGTTGAACAAGACAAAATAATCGCCTTGCCCTTATTTAAAAGGACAAGGCGATATCTTTTTTATCGAGAAACATGATACTCTGGCATGATCTCAAAACACTCGAAAATCCCGATTTTACACCAAAAAAATCGTCCGTTTGACCAAACGTGTGACCACGACCCCAAATCATTACTGTGTCGGACATAGAAAAAACCGCCAAACACCCGGAATCCCTTGTGTTTAGCGGCCTTTTTCGATATGGAGCCTAGGGGGACCGAACCCCTGACCTCATCGTTGCCAGTGAAGCGCTCTTCCGTATGGGGATGTTGCAACCCCCCGATTTATCGATGGCCCAAATACCGGAATTTAAGCTCTCTTAATTGGTGTGAGCATCAAGGCTCGACCGATTCCGCGACCTTCATTGCCTCGTCGCCAGAGATCGGGCCGACCAGGCTATACTGAATCCCGTCAACCACCCAGTACAGCTCCGTAAACTCGGCTTGCTCGAAAATAAAGCCGTCCGCCCCACCCACTTTTGTCGGTGTGAACAGGTCCGTCGGGAATGCCGCTGGCATGCGGCTCGCGCTGAACGTCACCGTCTTATCACCTGCGCCGTATGTGAAGTTCAAATCTCTGAGCGGTTGGTCCTTCATTCCTACGCCGACGATTTCCGCCAGCTTGAAGCCTTCCGGGACGACTCGCGGAACAAGCGCACCGGGACCGTAAGCCGTTTTCGCTTCCTCCACCGTTCCGAACCGAGTCGTGATCAATTTGGACAACTCCGAACCTGTGGCTCCTCCGTTTCCGGGCGACACGGTTCCCGTCGAATTATCCGTTGGCGTCGGTACCCCGGCGGGCGCTTGCAGCATCGGCAATCCCGTCACGATGACGACCGCCGCGACCAGCGCAGCCGCTCCCGCAAGCCAGGCTTTCGGAAGAACGAATCGGCGGCTTTTCTGCTCCCCAGCGGCTTTCTTCCTTATTTTCTGTTTAACGCTATCGCTTAATTCCATTCCTGAAAACAACATATCGTCCGCCTCCTTTCGCAAATGTTGACGCAAATTATTCTCCATGTCCTTCATCGACTGTCTCCTCCTTGCGCATTTCCCGAGCTAACGCCTCGCGCGCCCGGTGCAGTCTGTTTCTCACGGTACCCTCGGGCGACGACGTCGCTTCCGCAATTTCACGTGTGCCCAGGTCCAGATAGTAATATAGATACAAAGCCTCCTGATAAGGCAGAGGCAGACGCAGCAAATGCCGCAAAATCTCACTTTTCTGCAATCTTCTAAGCACTTCTTCTTCCACGTTGATTGTCCGTCCCCGCTCCATCTGGCTGGGATCGGTCGGCTGTTCCGCAAACATCCGCACGCCCATCTTGTCCCTGCAAACGTTGATGGCGATCGTCGTCAACCAGGTTTTGACCGCGCTATCTCCCCGAAACGAATTCCAGTTGCGATAAGCGCGCAGGAACACCTCCTGACTGATATCCTCGGCAAGATGCCGATCACCAGTATAAAAATAAGCGGTGTACATGACCGTCGAGCCAAAGCTGTCCATCAGCTGCTCTAGTGCTTGAGAGGGTTCTTTCGAGAAATTTTCCTTGTTATTCGAGCCGGCCGGCTTCACTGAATCATCACCTCCACCTTATTAGACGGCATGAGCGCTTTTTTCGCTGCACTTCGCTTTAAATCTGAGGGCCAATTAAAGATTTCGCGAATTTGAGCTTAAATCCCCGTATCTTTCTACCTTGAATTTCATACGATGAAGAGCCACATGAACAGTGTGTCTGTTACATGCGGCTATTTGACTTCATTTTCGGTTTAAAAGATTAACGATATTCGTTTATACTAGTACTTTGTTCTCTATGGGAGCGCATCGCTGCCAGCGATGCGCTCTCCCACCGTGACCGGTCTCACTACCAACAACGGACAAACCCGCTTGAAAAGATTTTTATCTACTCAAGCGGGTTACGAACTATTATGTCCCTGATCAATTATTGCCCATTTACAGTATCGAGTTAATAAAGCAAATTCACGACCCACCCGCTTGCCTGTGTCGGCATAGCTATTTGCATCGATGACTGGTACATCGCGAATTGCTGCACCTGGCGAGCCTTCGAGTTCAGCAAGCTGCTTGCCGGGACTTCATTGTATCTTTCCGCTGCTGATGATAGACGGTCAGCGAGGCCATAGTTGCCGCTAATCGCTTTCGTTGTTTGTTCGAAATTTGAACTCAAGCTCATCTTAAGCTGCTCTTCATCTAGCTTGAGAGTACCATCGCCGTTACGGTGAATACCGATTCGCTCATAAGTAGATGAGCTGACTAACGATTCCATGCTTTTACGGACAGATGAATTCATAACTCGACCGGCATCTTTCAAGCGATCATGCATCATATTGTAACTCGTCACCATATCTTTAACTTGCGCGATGACTTTGTTTTCGTCCGGTTTGATTTGAATTTTCACAGCTTCCATTGAAGGGGCCAATAGGGTCGCCGTAGCTTTGCCCTTCTCCAGATCAATCGTGTTCGACTGCGAAACTTGCGTTGCGCCGCCATTCACGCTGTAGGACGCATTGGACGCTAGTTGCGTTGCATGCTTAACGCCGGTTGCCGACATTGCGTTGCCGGTAACATCTTCAACCTCGAAAGCCTGTTCCGCTCCCGTCTTGTCGCTGCTTAACTCAAGCTTCTTATTGCCTGTTTTATCATCCGTTACGATACTGGCGGTTATGCCCGTTTTCGCTGCATTGACCGCATCTTTCAGCTTGGTCAGCACTTGATCGTTCGTATCGTTATCCGAGATAACAGCCGATGCCTTCGTAGTCTTGCCGCCTATCGTAATGTTGAACTGATTGATGCCTCTGCTTGCAACGGACGTTTCCGCTTTAGACAAAAATGTTCCGCTGTTCGTTTGAGAAGTCGCGATCGCATTCACTTTAACTTCATAAATTTTGCTCGCGGCTCCGGCCAATGCAGTTGCAGTAACCTTTTTGCTGTCCGATGATTCCGCCGTCCGTGCTTGGAAAGATGAATTATCCTTCTGCATTAATTTTTGCGCCGATGCCTGCAGATCCTGTGCAGATTTCAAAAAATTCGCAATCCCGGTTGCCGCTGTCTTGACATATTGCTCATAAGATTTGCTCTTCGAAGCGAACTTTGAGAACAAGGATGGGTTCGCACCCAAGTTATTGGAAGATTCGAAACTCCAAGACGTCGTTCTGTTAATCGGATTCATCAAGTTATACGAGTTAATCGATAACGTCATCCGTCTCCCCCCCCCATCTGGTCGCATAATATATAATGCTAATTTCTGCTTCAGCTTCAAATTCGCTATCGTTTCAGCATCGTATTTTACGGCATGCGTGTCCATCTCACCTCAGTGAGGCATACTTGCTCGATCGCACGAACTCGCGATGGACTTCCTGAATCGCGTTCGTACGCATTAGCAGTTCCTCGGAACCGCCATGCTTCAGTTGCCCGGCAATCTGCATCAGCTTGAACGTGTTGTAATGGTTCGCATCCGCTTTGCTACGGCTATGCTGCAATGCGTCCTCATAGGCTTGGCGTTCCATCGAGAGACTCATTGCTTGATCATGTAGATTAGTATCATATCGTTGTAAAAAGTCCATTTCGTCGGCGCGCAGCTTTTTGCCCAGCATGAGTGTATTTCGAATAGATGCCAAACGTGACTGATCCTGCGTCGCGAGTACATCCTTGAATTGCTGCATCACTTTGAAAGAATCACTGATCGGTTTCACGAATTTTACATTCACGCCATCCCCCCCTAATCACAAATACAAATATCGTCACATGCAACGATGCCTTGATCCAAGTATCGGGCTACATATGCCATCTCTCGTGACACCTAGCTTTTCTTCGTCAAAACCTACAAATATTACTTTTAATTTATCATGAAAAATGGTTTTAAATATGAAACTTAAAGAAAACTTTGAGTTCGCGCTTGCAATGCTCCAATGGTCAGTATAATGAACTCTATTGCGATAAAATGACGATTTCAGAGTTACTCCCTACTTTGATCCCACAAACTTTATTAAGTCCAGCCAATACAAAAAACGCGGCCCCGAAGGACTTCGTACGTTATCGTGTATGTTGGATACTGGACGAAGCCTATCTTTCTGAACAAGCATGCGGCAATATTTTAATGACAGTTTGTTTGTGAAGTTCCAGCTCCCTTGCCGCTCAGGGGGACGAATGATTCGATTGTGACGGATTGCGAAACGCATAAGTTGTCGTTCAATTTTGCAAAACGGCCGCGAAACCAGTATGTATTTCTTTGTGTCTAAAGCCAGATTTTGAGCCACAAATTCCGGAGAATAGCTTCAATACAAGACGAGTTTTCTTTCATCTCATCGTATGAGATCGAAATCATACTCCGGATGAAGCCCAACAGATTGTCCCATGAGTGACCACCAAATCTTTTCGACAAACCTTTTATTCCCAAACCCGTGTCCCCGCAATAGTGCGTCTTTTACTTAACGCATTATCATCATTGTTGCAAAAAACAGCCCCTTCTGGGCTGCTCGTTGAATAGTTTGGTGAACCTTAGCGGGATCGAACCGCTGACCTCTTCGCTGCCAGTGGAGAGATAGGGTTTCGTACGTTAAGGAAAATACGGAAGAAATCCTTGTGGGACAAAGCATGTTTGAATATTATGTTTCTACGTTCGAGTGGCTGCGGCGCTCAAAAAAGAATAATTGTGACCAGAATTGTGACCAAACCCCCTCACATTGATGAAAGTAAATGAACCCCGCCAACGGGGCCGGGTTTCAAGATTTTAGTGCTTTTTTTAAGGTTAGATGGATAAGGAAAATCAAGGCGTAAAGCCTTGTATGTGGTAATATCCCCTTACGGTAGACAACGATAAAGAGACATCTGCTAAGATGGACTTGACGTTGTTTATCGGAGGGGATTATTTCATGGGAAAAACAGGACGTACGAATAGTAGTTACTCTGAAGAATTAAAGATGCAAGCGGTACATCTCGCTTTAGAGGGGAATATTTCCTATCGTGAAGTTGCACGGCAATTAGGCATTCGGAATAAAACACAGGTTGAGGTATGGGTGAAGAGATTTAGAGAAGGTCAGCCACTTCAGCAAGAAGTTGTTCGCAAAGGCAGAACACGAACCAAGTTTGCTTCCGTTGAAGAGGAAATGGCTTACTTGCGAGCGGAGATTGAGTATCTAAAAAAGCGGTATCCAAATCTACACGGGGAGTGACCAACAAAGCAAATCGCTTCGAAATCATTCATGTTATGAGATCAAATTTTCCTCTTACACGGCTTCTAGAGCTTGCTCAAGTATCCCGTTCTGGCTATTACAAATGGCGTGCAAGTCAATCGAGAAAAGTGGCTCGACATCAAAACGAGCAGTTGTTAGGAGGGCACATCATGGTCGTTTGCATCCTTACTTTGGCTACCTACGTATGACAACTACTCTGATGCGTGAAGGTCTCCACGTTAATCACAAGCGTGTTTATCGGCTCATGAAGAAGCTCGTCATCCGCAAGAAACGACGCTTCTTTGGCAAGACAGCATCTGTTGTGCACCCCAATCGGCTAGAGCGACAATTCTATACAGATAAACCGCTAAGCAAGCTCGTTACGGATATTACATACATTAGAGTAGGAGAGCGTTTTGTCTACCTCTCGGTGATCCAGGACCTCTTAAACAACGTATTTGTGTCTTGGCATCTTTCAGAGCGTAATGACTTAGCCCTTGTTACGAAAACAGTTGATTTACTCGCCGAGAAAGCAGATCTCTCCGGCGTAATGCTCCACTCATCAAGGGTTTCAATACACATCTAAACCATTTAATCGTAAGCTGATTAAGCTCGGGTTGGTAGGCAGCCATTCCAATAGGGGGAACTACTTGGAATGCCTGCATTAAATCGTTCTTTTCACACTTAAAAGCGGAAAAAATTATCTGACCAAAACGCAAACAACAGCATATCTGGTAAATATTATAAGTGAATATATAACATTCTACAACCTTAGTCGTTTTCAAAAGAAATTAAACGACCGCTTACCTGTAGAATACAGGCAAGCGGTCGCTGCATAATAAATGTCTTTTTATTCGTGTCTACTTGACAGGGTTATTGAGTAATAAGGAAAAGCATTTTCTGAAAATGAAGACATTTCATTTTCAGTACGTCGCGGAAAGCCAAATGTCACGTTCCCTTCCATAAATCCTACCTCTGAGTAGAAGTTAATACAAGCTTGTATCCCTCACTTCGGTTTCAAGAGTTTGTAGTTCATAATCCCACAAGCCACTCCCTATTATTATGTTTTTAAGTTCTAAATAATATGAATCTTTTAATATAGTAGTTGCTACTATTGCACTATACTGAGACTTTGGATGAGCTTCTCTTAATAAACTTTTAAGTCCATTGATGATGATATTTCTTCTTTTGGTTGATATATTTGTTCCCGCTTGAAACTCTATTGCTTTATCTAATAAATCTTGTAAAGTATCTAAAGATTTATTGGCTATATCAAACCTAGGTGTAACTAACTGATCGGAACTATTTAAGTAAATTACCTCAATTGTTTTTTTTCCGAGTGTACTATTATTTTTACTTTTGTACCGATAGTTCTCAATAATCATATGCTCTCTTGGATCTGTTATTGTTGGATCAATTATAGGTTCCGCAATAGTATTATGAGTTCCTTTATTAGTATTACAGTGAACACAAGATGGTAATAGATTATTCCATTCTACTACCTCATTAGGAAATGCATCTTTATGATGAAAGTGTTCAACATGCATATATTTTCCTTCTTCGCCAAGCTTGCCTTCACAATAGCTACATTTCCCATGCGACATTTCAAACAACGGTTTCTTAATATAAGAAACTGCCCATACACTGTCTTTTGTATCAATGAATTTTTGAGTAAGCTTCTTTTTGTGGTCTTCAGTAAGCTCTGTCGGACATTCTGATCGATTAATATTTATCATTCTCTAGTCCCCCAAGTGAAGCCATCTGTATTTTTAACAATTTTAATGTATGATTATTGGGGTGTAACATACTTTCTAACCTGTAATATTCATTTCTCGCATCATCAATGACTTCATTATCAATAGCAATATCAAATTTCTTTATAGCATCTTTATATCTATGCGATCTAGTTTCATTTAATCCCATAACATCATTCAATATCTCCTCAATCGTCCAACCCTGATAACCATATTCGTTGCTTTCTGGTAAATCACGAATAAAAGTATTTCCGTTGTCATCAAAGCCCAATGGAATAATTTCTCCTGGTCTTGCTGATTGAATGATATGGGGGCTATGCGTCGTTGTGATGATTTGAGCATTTGGTAGCAACCAGCGAATAATTTCAATTAACTTTTTCTGCCATTCGGGGTGCAAATACAAATCGATTTCATCAATTAATAAAACTCCCATAAAGTTGTGAACGTTTGAACCATATTGCTCTAGTGACTCCACTTTCTTTATTAAGCTCAATAAAATCATTAATACTGATTGATACCCTGATGACATGTGATCTATTAAAATCCTACCCTTAGAAGTTTCTACATAAATCTCTATTTCAAAATGTTTGTCTCTGTTATATGGATTCTTGGAAGCCTTTCTCTCATTGAAAACTTCCTGCACATCACCGAAGGAAATGCTAGGG
Organism: Paenibacillus roseus; assembly: GCF_016424485.1. GTDB lineage: Bacteria > Bacillota > Bacilli > Paenibacillales > Paenibacillaceae > Paenibacillus_D > Paenibacillus_D roseus. The sequence goes on along the minus strand of NZ_JAELUP010000031.1, from coordinate 221 downwards.
TCAATCATGCTGAAACATTCTTTTACTAAAGAAAAATTCCTTTCTTTTGAATAATTTAAATCAGAAACAAAATAATTTTTATATAACCAAGTCTTTAATGGATTAGAACCATATAATTGATTGGTCATATTCCGATTATTAACTGAGAAACTAATAATGTAATTTGTTGAGATTAATTTATCGCCTTTAATATTTAGATTATCTTTAATATTAACATCAGT
>NZ_JAELUP010000030.1 GCF_016424485.1 Paenibacillus roseus | reverse complement strand
GTATTTATTCCAATTAGTGGTAAATTAGAAAATTATTTAATTCATTATAAGAAAAATTAAGTTTATTAATTTAATAAATAAAAACTCTAAATTTTATAATATTATATAATTTATAATATTATTTTGAATGGGGAAATAGCTCAGTCGGTTAGAGTGTTGGCTTGTCACGCCAAAGGTCGCGGGTTCGAGTCCCGTTTTTCTCGTTTATTTTCTTTTTCGAAAATTTTTGTTATTTTAAGATGACACATTAATATTTCTCCTCTTGTTGCAGTTGTAGTAAGTTGTTAAAAATAATAGAAATGAGTAAAGAATTGATTATAATAATAAAAACTCGATATAAACTTTATGATTGAATTTTTAGGTATATTTATTTATTTTTTTATTGCACTAGCATTATCATTAATCTTATTAGGTGTTCCATATTTAGTAAGTATTAGACGTGCTGATCCAGAGAAAATATCAGCTTATGAATGTGGATTTGATCCATTTGATGATGCACGTAGTCAATTTGATATTCAATTTTATTTGGTTGCGATATTATTTATAATTTTTGATTTAGAAGTAGCATTTTTATTTCCATGGGCATTAACTTTAAGTCAAAATGGTTTTTTTGGTTTTTGGTCGATGATGCTTTTTTTGATTATTTTAACAATTGGCTTTGTTTATGAATGGCGAAAAGGAGCATTAGAATGGAGCTAACTTTAATGTTTTATTGTTATGAATTGAATTTTAATATTCATAACTTTAATAGGGTCTATAGCTCAGTTTGGTAGAGCATCGGACTTTTAATCCGATGGTCGTAGGTTCGAGTCCTACTGGACTCATCTTCAAATTATAGCGGTGAGGAACAATTGGTTTGTTCGCGAGGCTCATAATCTCGAGGTTGTAAGTTCGACTCTTACCACCGCTCATTAATTAATTTCGTTATAATCTTTACTATAAAATGATATTGTAGTTGAGGTTGAATTATAAATAAAAAATAATTACAAAATATGATTGAAAATACTAATTTTCATTTAAGTCATAATGAATGTACAGGTTATTCTTCCATAGGTTATATCAAAACATGTTCAAAAGATTCTAATTTTTTATGGAATTCGGATAATTTTGGATCTATTATTGGTAAACATCGTAAACATGGAAGATTTGATTTTTTAACAACACAATTTTCTTTATCGCGAGCTTTATTTATAATAGCTTGTGTTATAAAGAGTGGCGGGACTATTTTGTTTGTAAATACTTTACCTAGTTTAACTTTAAAAAAGATTTGTTCTTTTTTTTTGAATAATGAAGTCAAAGGTGTTCGAATAAAAGGAAGACGAAAAGGTATATCTTCTTTGAAATCTCATTTGAATTTAAATAATAATAGATTTCCTCAAATAATTAGTTCGTTAAATAGATGGGTTCCTGGAGCATTAACAAATTATCGACAAGTTTCAAGATCCATTTATTCTTATGCATTGTGTGCAACTTATGCAAATATCGTGGGAAACAAGAAAATTTTAAAGAACTCTCGTTATAATAGAGGATTAAAATATTTTAAAAATTTTATTTATAAACGTCAAATTAAACGAGTAGGTTCTAGTGTTAATAAAGGTCAATATAAGTATATGGTTATTGAACGTTATTATGTATCTTATGCGTTACGACCTGATTTAGTAATAGTTGTGAATCCATTGGATAATAGACATTTAATAAAAGAAGCTAATAAATTGCATATTCCTGTTATTGGAATTGTGCAAACAAATGTGAAGTGGCTATATATTGATTATCCTATTTTTAGTAATCCTACGCCATTATTTGTTTATACTTTATTGAAAAAAATTGTTAAATTATGTCATATATATTTGAAATAGTAATGTCTAATATATTATCGTTTCTTTTAGTGAGTCCATTAGTTATTGCAGGTCTTATTAGTTTTATACCTGCAAAAAATACTCTTTTAATCAAAAATATTGCATTAATATCAAGTTCTGTAATTTTTGTTATATCTCTTTTTCTTTGGGTTGAATTTGATGAAAGTACTTCGTTATTTCAATTTACAGAGACATTATTTCAATCAAATATTGCACAAGGATCTGTTTTTGATGGTTTAAATTTTGTTTTGGGTATTGATGGTATTTCCATATTTTTTGTTATATTGTCAGCCTTTTTGACACCTATTTGTTTGTTAGTAGGATGGCAAAGTGTTCAGAATTATGTAAAGGAATATTGTATAGCTTTCTTGGTTCTTGAATCATTTATGATTGGTGTTTTTGAAGTTTTAGATCTATTATTATTTTATATTTTCTTTGAAAGCGTTTTAGTTCCAATGTTTGTTATTATAGGTGTTTGGGGATCTCGTGAAAGAAAGATTCGAGCAGCTTATCAATTTTTCTTATATACTTTATTTGGATCTTTATTAATGTTATTATCGATTTTATTAATATATTTCCAAGTAGGTACATTTGATTTAGAAGTATTATATACAACACAATGGAGTGAATCTCGAGAATTATTACTATGGTTAGCTTTTTTTGCAAGTTTTGCAGTGAAAGTTCCTATGATTCCTGTACATATTTGGTTACCTGAAGCTCATGTTGAAGCACCTACAGCAGGTTCTGTAATTTTAGCAGGTATTCTATTAAAATTAGGTACTTATGGGTTTATTCGTTTTTCGATACCTATGTTTCCTTTTGCTTGTATGTATTTTACACCTTTAGTTATGACATTAAGTGTATTAGCAGTTGTTTATGTTAGTTTGACTACAATTCGTCAAGTAGATTTGAAAAAAATTATTGCTTATTCTTCTGTTGCTCATATGAATTTTGTAACTATAGGATTATTTAGTCAAAATATTCAAGGTATAGAAGGTAGTGTTCTATTAATGTTAAGTCATGGTTTAGTAGCGCCAGGATTGTTCTTAGCAATTGGAGTTTTATATGATCGTCATAAAACACGTATTTTACGATATTATTCTGGTTGTGGTCGTGTTATGCCAATATATGCTTTTATTTTCGTATTTTTTACAATGGCGAATATTAGTTTACCAGGTACGAGCAGTTTTCCGGGTGAATTCTTAATTATGATTGGTATTTATCAGAATAATACATTTGTTACATTTTTAGCAGCGACTACTATGGTTTTAGGAGGTGCTTATGCATTATGGCTTTGTAATCGTTTAATTTATGGTACATTTAAACCACATTTTATATCGACATTTAGTGATATTAATCGACGAGAATTTTTTACATTTTTACCTTTTATTATTTCAATTGTGTGGATTGGTGTTTATCCTGAACCTTTTTTAAATGTAATGCATTGTTCTTGTGTCAATTTATTATATCAAGGTTATTAATATTTTGAATGAATGAATTAATGTTTTTTATATAGATATAATAGAAAATTATTTTTATTATATTAGAAAAGTGAA
>NZ_JAELUP010000003.1 GCF_016424485.1 Paenibacillus roseus | reverse complement strand
GTATATTGGTTTTTTATCATTTTGAGCGAAAACAGTAAAGTTCAAGGATGATGTATTAAATAAAGCTATTATTAACATTAGAATGATTGAACTTATAATTTTCTTTTTTACGTACATATCAAATCATCTCCCAGTTTTATCTCCCAGTTTTAAATAGTTTCTCTGAAATTTGTATTTTAAAACATTGGTTAACTATATTGTGATTGATCATTGATGCACTTCATTAATTTTACAGGCTCTTCGTCTTCGATCTGCTGCGCGGCAGCACCTTTTGCCGTTAAGTGTGATTTGAAACGCTCCAGCGTATCCATGCCTTTGCCTTCGGTGGCAAAAAGCACCGTTTTATGGTCGACATCTACGAACAGAGTAATGTAGCGGTGCCCGCGTGTCATGTTCCCTAAGCTCACGGGCTGCCGCATTGACAGACATTTCGGCCATCAATCGCATGGCCCATGCTTCAAATAGCAGCGTAAAATGCGACTGCGGTCGAGCCCAGTTTACCGGAGATTGTGTGATATTATTATATTATTTTAATTAAATACCACATAATGGACAATTAAAGGTCGCTCGTTCAAAGTCAATGAACACATGCCAAGCTTGATCCTGATCGTCAAACTCGATATGCGTTAGTCCCCACAGGTCTTTTAGTTGTAAAGCTACTTTGAACATTTCTAAAATCATATTGTCATTGCTGCTCATTGTGGTCCACATCAGTCATCCCGTCCTATCAATCGTCTTACTGAGCAGTATTGACTATTTTTCTATGAAGCAGACATTAGCCATTGAACTATAGCGAGGAAGTCTTTTACATCCTATATCTATATATTCCATAATTTAACTCAAAACCTTTCAGTTAGAAACTATATCATTATATGTATTTAATGTAAATATTTTTTAAGTTTTTGTTGCATAACTTTATATAGTTAGCTCAACTTTCGCAGAGCGAAAATCAGTTAAGCTCCAGTCCTGATGCGGACTAAACCACAATAAAGTAATGGTCTTGAAAAAATAAGAAAAACACCACTTCGTTTGGTAGAGTGAAAGTACCGAGCAATCACAAACCACAGAAGAGGTGTCCCTTCCATGATAAAAAAGTCGTGTTTTGATCAACTCCCTGCTGAAATTGGGCCAGCCTTTCAGGAACTCAGCGTCCTGAAACACCTGAGGCAGGCAGGGTTGGATCACGCGACCGGTGCGTATTATAAGGGATTTCGTCTCCTGACGCTGGGCTGGTCGGACATACGTTTCTTCCGCTGGATTTCGCCTTGCTCAGTTCGGCCAAGTCCGGACTGACCGGCATTCACAGTGGAGTAGACAAACGTTCCTGCGGTTATAAGCGTCGCAAGGAAGCACTGCTCTCGGCTCCGCGCGTGATCCCTGAGCTACTGGATCGGGCGCTTTCCTCCGGGACCGTGGCCGAATATGTCTTAATGGACAGTTGGTTCACCCATGCCCTGCTCATTCAAGACTTGCTCGGGCGTGGCTTGCATGTCATTGGTATGGTGAAGAACGACAATAAGCGGTATCTCGTGCAAGGCAAACGATCCGTCGTCGCTCTAGAAAGAAGGAATGGCTCGCGCTTCTTTCGATCGCTTAGTATAAATATATCTTCCTAGAAGTATTTGAGAACCCTCGTGCGTTGCGCCAAGGGGTAACTCGTTATGTCCAATTCTACAATGAGGAGCGTCCCCTGCATTTCTATGCCCATCATGATAGGCCTATCGCATCCTAAGTTCCGGAAGGAGGGCTTAACTTATTTTTCAGAAATTCGTGTCTTGCAATCGGGAGCATTACAATAAAACAAGCCCCCAAAGGAACGATCGTCTGTGCTTTGCCGATGCCGCCACGCCAGCAGCGTGTAGCGGGAAAACACAATGGTCGTATGCCTGATTAGCAATCATAGGAACGGCCTTGAAACTCCTTTTGCAGGCGAAGCAACGATTTGGTGCATTTGAAGAAGATTTCGATGTCCAGCGGATCGCGTAAATCCGGGTGATGTCTTCTATGGTGAGGGAAAGATTAGTCGCCAAAATCACCAGCCACCTGGTTTTCTTTGAGTGATGACGAACAAATACGACTCGAACCGGAATGCCCGAAGGAAGCTTGGCTTGGATGGAGCGGCGAATGCCGCGCTTCTTGCTTGCGACAGGAGACGCCACGGCGTATAGTTCTTTGAGAGACAGCTTCTGTCCTTGGATGAGTTGGAACAGGGTAGTGGTCGTACTTTCACTTTACCAAACGGAGCGGTGTCTTTCTATTTTGCAAGCCATATATCTTATGGCTTGCAAAGCCTGTGCTTAAAAGAACTCAAGCCGATTTAGGCTCTGCGAAAGTTGAGTTGTTAGGATCAAAATCAAAATTATTGCTAGACATCCAAGCAGAGAAAACTCTTTATCTTTATTTTTATCCATCTTGACAACCTCAATTCAATCCAAAATCCTAATAATAACAAGCTTGCAGAACTTTTATAGACATGATTAAAGTTAACACAAAGTCTATTTCTATTTGAAAGTCCATATGGTATAAATTATATAGTTCCATCCATATTTTTGAAATAATACTAGAATTAGAGGAGGATGATGATTGAGGAGACTGTTTGTTCTAAGCTGCGGATTCTATCTGCTGATCGGCATTACCAGTGTTATATTAGGTCCCCTGCTGCCTACACTGCTGAAGCATTATGAACGTAATTACAGCGATGGCGGAACGCTTTTATTTTTGCAATTCATCGGCTTTCTGGTTGGCGTGCTCGTATCTCCGATGATATCTGCTCGGCTCGGTAGAAAAACGATGCTGCTGATTGCATTGATCAGTATTGCGGCAGCGGCTGCGGTAATCGGCTTTTTGCCTGCATGGGCCTGGGTGATCGCTATGACATTATGCATCGGATTTGGCTCCGGTATGATCGAATCTTCCATTGGAGCATTCACGATTGAGTTCGCTGAACAGGGAAAAGCCGTTGCCATGACCAAGCTCGACGTCTATTTCGGAGTCGGCGCCCTGCTCATCCCGATCGCAGCCAGCCTGTACATTCGTTTTGATGTCTGGCAGTTTACGTTCTTCAGCACCTCGGCGATAACACTTGTACTCATGCTGCTCTGGATGACGATGCCTGCCGAAAGCTCCAGGCTGCTCCGTATCCAAAGCGCTGAAAGTCCGGATGTGCCTGCAGAAAAGAAACGCTATCACCGCAAGCAGATCATTGTTTTGACCATTTTTGTCGTATTCTTCTTTGTCTATATGGGCCTTGAACTGGGGCTTATGAATTTCCTTCCTTCCATTCTGATCGAAACCACTTCTGTCAACGAGTCTTTGGCATCTTTAAGTGTAACCATGCTGTGGGTTGCGATGGTAATCGGGCGTTTGTTTGTTGGAAAAATCGCGGAATCAATCCGCTACATCCCTTTCTTGCTGTGGAGTACGCTCGGTACACTTTTCTTTACGATTGCCATGCTTGTAATCTCCAATGAAATTGCCACTTACCTGCTTATTTTCGCAATCGGAATTTTTATGTCCGGTCTCTTCTCGATTACTCTTGTCTACGCCAACTCGCTTATTCCCGGGATGACCGAAAGAACAACAAGCATCCTCATCGCAGCCGGTGGAATTGGGGGAGCCGTGCTCCAATATGGCATCGGCTGGGGAATGACCAGATGGCCTGCAATTAGCGCGATCTGGATTTTGGCAGGCTTCAGTTTTGTCTTGCTTCTGGCAATCGGACTGTCGCATCAATGGAACGTACGCAGCAAGAGTTCAGACAGCAGCTTCACCATTTAACACTTGGAGGGAAGATTATGCAAACAGTAACGAAAGAGCGATTCAGATATGGAAGAGGAATTCAGTTAATTGACGATTCGGGTGTAGCGTATATTGATGGCGTATCAGGTACCTTTAATCTGTCCCTGGGCTATAATCACCCGCATGTTGTAGAGAAAGTTCAAGAGCAGGTAGGCAATCTTGCTCATATGTCCTCCACGTTTACCGAGCCTTACGTGAATGAAGTGCTTGCCCACTTGACCGAGTACGCTCCGAACGGCATTGATGCCGGCTGGATGCGCGATATTACCGGATCAACCGCTAACGAATGCGCCACCAAAATTGCCCAAAAATACACCGGGGCTTCCGACATCATCAGCCTCTTCCTCTCCCATCATGGTCAGACCCAATTTGCAACCGGCATATCCGGCAACGCCTTCCGGCGCAAGAAATTCCCGAACTCCTCTGCCCCCAATTCTCTGCATGTGCCTGCTCCCTACTGCTATCGATGCCCGTTCAATTCTTCCAGACCCGATTGCGGATTTCAATGCATTGAAGCCATTTCGGATTCTATTGAATACGCAAGCTCAGGCTCCGTCGCTTGCATGATTATTGAGCCGATTCTTGGCAATGGCGGCAATATCATTCCGCCTGAAGGGTATTTCCAGCTTCTGCGCAAGTTGTGTGATGAGCATCATATTATTCTCATTGCCGATGAGGTTCAGACCGGAATCGGTCGAACCGGATATATGTATGCCAGCGAGCTGTTTGATATCAAGCCGGATATCATTACACTGGCCAAGGGCCTGGGTGGAATTGGCGTTCCGGTCGCTGCCGTCATTATGCAATCCAGGCTGGATGTGCTGGAGAAGCATGAGCATTCCTTCACCTCTGGAAGCAATCTGATCTCGGTCACGGCTGCCAAAGCCACAATGGAGGTCGTCTCTGAACCTGGCTTTCTGGACAAGGTTAAATGGAAAGGGGAGATTTTAGGAAATTTGCTTGAAGGGCTCGCTGAAAAATACAGTTTCATCGGCGAGGCACGGGGCGTCGGACTCATGTGGGGCCTTGAAATTGTCGATCGCGACGACGCTCCTGATGTAGCCAAAGCCAACGCCATTATTGAGCAGGCCTTCTCCGATCAACACTTGATCCTTCGCGGGTCCCGTTACGGTTTTGGCAATGTGGTGAAGGTACGTCCTTCACTGACCGCAACCGAAGATGAAATCGTCGAAATTGTAGGCAGGTTGGAAGCTGTTCTTCGCAACGTCGGATAAAAAATTGAGGAGGGGTTGGCTATGCAGGCCTTAGTGTATAAATCGGCATGGGATGTGGCGCTGGAGGAAAGACCTGTCCCGGAGATAACCCAGGACCACCAGGTGCTTGTCCGTATCAAGGCAACCGGTGTATGCGGGACCGATCTTGGCATTATAAGCGGAAAATATCATGCGGTATCTTCTATCATTCTCGGCCATGAATCGGCCGGTGAAGTCGTCAAAGTCGGTCCTGCGGTCAGCACCCTTAAGCCCGGTGACCGTGTGGTCATCGACCCGACCTACTACTGCGGGCATTGCTCCCTGTGCCGGACCGGCAGGCAAAACCATTGCATCCATAAAGCAGTCACAGAAACAGGTGTCAGCGCAGACGGAACCTTCACCGACTATTACATGACCGAGGAACGGTTCTTGTACAAGCTAAAAGAACATGTCGGCTATGAGGAAGCGACATTAACGGAGCCTTTAAGCTGCATTCTCACGGGGATCAACCAGATTAAGCTGCTGCCCAATTTCAGAGCCATTATCCTTGGAGCAGGACCGATCGGCATTCTCTACAGCTATGCGCTTGCCTCCAAAGGCGTCACCGGAAGTCTAGTAGATATTTCCAGCGAACGGTTAGCTCTGGCGACGACCATCGCTCCCGAACGTTGGGAAGCCTACGGCTCATTCGATGCGGCGGTGCAAGCTGCTTCTTCAGAAGATCAGCAGGTAGATCTTATTGTGGATACGACAGGTGTCGTTGGCACACAAGTCCTTTCCAACTTGGCGCATGGCGGTTATTTGATGCTTGTAGGATTGAGAGACGGACTTAGCTCCTTTAATCCGAAAGAGATTGTCGACCGCAGTCTGAAAATTATCGGCTCCATCGATTCGCTAGGCACGTTCGCTACTGCCTTGTACATGATTGAACAAAATATTGTTCCGGCACAAAAAATCATTACGCATACGTTCCCGTTGGAACAATATCAGGAAGCCTTCCAGGCACTGGGCTGCAATATCGGCGAGCGTACGCTGAATCCCTCTTCCCAAGCGATTAAAGTCATTCTTCAGTCCAGCTGAGTGATCCCACGAACTGCGATGCAAATTCAAACCGTCAAGGAGCGATGAACATGATTGCAAATGAACAGGATTGGAAAGCTGCTCCAATAAAAGCTATTATTTTCGATATGGATGGTGTTCTGATTGACAGCGAACCGATCTATTTTGAAATCGAACGAAGCTCGTTCACCCATTTCGGAGCAGACGTAAGTGAGGAAGAGCATCACACGTTTGTAGGCGTGACGCTGGAATCGATGTGGCAGCAAGTGCTGGACAAGAAGCCCCTGGGATGCACACTGGAGGAAGCCTTATCCTATCATAAAGGCAACGTGATGCGAATCATGTCCGGCTTTGAACGACTGGAGCCTATGCCAAATGTAGAGCGCTGGTTAAGCTGGCTAAAATCCCAAGGGATTCCGCTTGCCGTCGCTTCTTCATCCCCCAAAGCGCTCATTGAGCTGATTATGGATAAAACCGGGCTTGGCGCATACTTTGACGCCTTCGTTACCGGGGAAGAAGTCGCGCACGGCAAGCCTGCGCCGGATATTTTCCTTCATGCAGCCGGCTTGCTCGGTGTAGATCCTGCCTCCTGCCTCATCATTGAGGATTCGCGCAACGGTGTACGAGCTGCCAAAAGCGCCGGGATGCGATGTGTCGGCTTCCAGAATCCCGGCTCCGGCAATCAGGATTTGTCCCAGGCTGATGAAGTCGTAAGCAGTTATGAGCAGTTGCTCTCCATTCGGCCTTCCCTGCCGATCATCTATCATTCCGAATTTGCATTGGAGATGGAAGGCTGATTTCAGGCATGCTTATTTTTTAAAAAAAGACTGCAAGCTTTTGTCCATCATGACAAGAGCTTGCAGTCTCACTGTGAATACATTCCGGTCAACTAAAGCTCATACTGCTGTGGGGTTAGTGCACATAATCGCTCAAGCCATTTTCCAAAGCACTCTTCCAGTTATTATTATGCCTTTTCGCTGCTTTCAAGGTAGTGAAGTTGGCGTGGTTCAGAATAAGCTCTGTTTGACCACCCTTATCGACAAAATGAATGGTGACCAGCGTTTCGTCCGCATCCGCCTCATTCACCCAGTTCCAGGTAAACGACAGTTTCTCATTTGGGATGATCTCCACATAATGACCCTCTAATGTGTGAACGAAGCCATTCGGGGCTTGCATGGCAAATCTGTACATCCCCCCTGGCGAAACATCCATCCGTTCAATCGTTGTCTTGAATCCTTTCACACCCCACCATTGTTCTAATTGCTCCTTGACTGTCCAGGCCTGGTAGACTGTTGCTCTGTCTGCACGGTAAATATGGTGAACGTCCAGCAGATGCTTTCCATTTTGCATTGTGATCATGAATAGCGCCTCCGTTAACGGTTTTTAGTGTTTTGGTCTAGAAAATGCTCAAGGTTAATGAGCTGCTCCGGCCAGAACTTACTTAAATCTATTAACCATTCCTTGGCACGATCCACAACGTCGGGGTTCACATTATAATAACGAAACGTTCCTTCCTTTCTCTTGGAAACAACCCCTGCCGTTTCCAAAACTTTGAGATGCTTCGAAATTGCGGGTAGTGACATTTCAAATGGCTCGGCAAGACTCATTACCGTCATTTCTCCATCCGCCAAACGTCGGATGATCTCTCTGCGTGTAGGGTCGGAAAGAACATGAAACACATCATTTAATAATTCATCGTTATATTTAACCATGTATTTAATTATAAATCGGGTACATTTCACTGTCAAGCTGGCCTGCTAACGCACTCCATAGATCCGTCAGAAACTACTGGCTATTTTGTGGGCTTTTTGTACAGCATCTTCTTTAATCTTCCGGGCTTGTTCCGGAGCTGCTGCCGTCCCTTCGACAAAGATGCCTTCAAACTCGGAAATTCCGAAAAACTCCATGATAACACTCAAATGCCGGTGTCCCATTTCCCAGTCAGCATATGCTGATCCTTGTGATAATACACTTCCGCTGGCTTGAATATGAATAGCCTTTTTATCTTGCAGCAAGCCGACTCTCCCCTTCCCGGAAACATATCGAAACGTTTTTCCCGCGACACACAACGCATCCAGATAAGCCTTCATCACGGTTGGGAAGGAGAAATTCCAGATCGGGTTCACAAACACATACTTATCTGCAGCAATAAATTGATCCACAAGTTCAGCCAATCTAGAAATCTTTTCCTTCTCTATGTCTGTTAACTCATTAAATGGCATACCTGTACTCATCTTTCCCCATCCTGAAAAAATATCGCTATCCAACTGCGGAATCCCCATTTTGAACAAATCAAGGTGAATGACTTCATCTTCCGGGTTAGCGCTTTGGTATGTCTTCACGAATTCTTGCCCCACGCCCAAGCTGTAAGAAGTCTCCTCATTGCCCGGGTTTGCTGTAATATACAATACGGTTGTCATTTCTAATTACCTGCCTTGTTTAGTTTTTTTGAAAAGCACATTGATAAGTTGAGAGAAGGTTTCTTTCGTTCAACTTACATAGGGGCTATTCTTTCAATCATATTTAACAAAATGGTTAATTAACTACATGGATAAGTATATGCATATCTCTATCATCTGTCAACAAAATCTTGACTATAAAATCAAATCGAATAACCATGTATACTTTTGGAAAAGTCCGGCATGTTAATAAATGGACATTTAGACATACATTCCTGATGGAAACAAGGAGAGGTTTGAATGAGCGAGCTGAATTGGAGCCGTTACTTGACGGAGATGACACTGGCATTTCATATTCTGTTTGCAACCATCGGAGTGGGCATCCCTATTTTCATTTCCATTGCCGAATGGATCGGTATTCGAAAGAACGATCCCCATTACACGCTCATGGCAAGACGATGGACGCGAGGTTTCGTCATTACGGTAGCCGTAGGTGTTGTGACCGGAACATGCATCGGCCTCCAGCTTAGCTTGCTGTGGCCGGAATTCATGCGGTTTGCAGGGAATGTCGTCAGCCTCCCCCTCTTTTTGGAGACCTTTGCATTCTTCTTCGAAGCTATTTTTCTTGGCATCTATCTGTATACATGGAACCGGTTCTCCAATCCGTATCGGCATTGGCTGCTTACGCTCCCGATTATAGTGGGGTCATCGGCATCCGCATTGTTTATTACAATGGTCAATGCTTTTATGAATACTCCACAGGGCTTTACGCTTGAGAATGGCAAATTGATTAACCTCGACCCGCTCGCAGCCATGTTCAATCCGGCTACCCCCTCCAAGGTGGCGCATGTCTTGTCCTCAGCCTATCTGACATCTGCATTTGTACTCGGCATGATTGCAGCCTTTTCCATGCTTAGGGGGAGGAATAACGATTACAATAAAAAATCCATCCGTCTCAATATGATAACCGGACTTGTACTGGCGGCGGCTACGATATTGATCGGAGATATTTCCGCTAAATTTCTGTTCGAGAAGCAGCCTGAGAAGCTCGCGGCAGCCGAATGGCATTTCGAGACAGGCAGTCGAGCAGCCTTGGTCATTGGAGGACGATTGGACCCTGTTACCCATGAGATTACTGGAGCCATTACGATTCCTAATGGGCTTAGCCTGTTGACCTCGTATGATCCCAATGGTGTTGTTGTCGGTTTGAATGAGTTTCCACGGGACGAGTGGCCCCCGCTTTATGTCCATTATTTATTTGATGCCATGGTCGGAATCGGATTCTACTTGCTGGCCGTACCCGTGTTGTTTCTGCTCATCAGCAGAGTGAAGCGTTGGAATGCCTACAACCGCTGGATGTTGGGAGCCATTCTTGCAGGCGGTCCATTCGCCCTGATGGCGATCGAGTTGGGCTGGTTCTACGCGGAAGTCGGCAGACAACCGTGGATATTAAGAGGCTACATGCGTGTAGCCGAAGCAGCTACGACGAACCCCAATACCCCGATTACCTTCTGGCTGTTCGCCGCCTTGTATCTCTTGTTGGGGATTGTTTGCCTTGTAGTGCTAAGCCGGCTGTTCCGCAATAAACCTGCCGAACTGGAGCTTGAAGAACGCCGAATTATTTTGTAAGGAGAAGATACAGATGACAATTGAGCAGATTGGGATCACGGTTCTATGGGTCTTCCTGTACGGCTACCTAATCGTGGCCTCCATCGATTTTGGGGCCGGATTTTATGCCTATTACGGCAGGGTAATCGGAATTGATACTGTGATTGGCCCGGTCATTTCGAGATATCTATCACCGGTCTGGGAAGTGACCAATGTTTTTCTGGTCTTCTTTTTCGTCGGCATTGTCGGCTTTTTCCCTGAGACCGCATACTACTACGGCACCGCCCTGCTCATCCCTGGCAGCATTGCCCTGATTCTCCTGGCAATTCGAGGCTCGTTCTACGCTTTTGCCAATTACGGGGCCCCCAAAAGCAATCTGTATCTTCTGGCTTATGGAGCAACCGGCCTATTCATTCCGGCAGCCCTATCGACGGTGTTTACCATTTCGGAGGGCGGTTTTTTAACGGTTGGGGATGGCTCTGTATCTCTGCTTATGGAAGAGTTGTTCTTTAGCGACTATTCATGGGCGGTTGTATTTTTAGCTGTTTCCAGCGTGTTGTTTATCAGTTCAACATTTCTAACGTATTATGCGAGTTATGCGGGGGACAAGCAGGCGCTCGAATGGCTGCGAACGTTCGCAATATGGGGCGGCGTGCCAACAATAATTTCCAGCTTATTCGTATTTATTGCGCTGCGAAACCATAACCGGGAACACTTTCAGCACACCCTCAATGTATGGTGGATGTTCGCACTATCACTGGTCAGCTTTATCATTGCCATATGGCTGATTTGGCACCGCAAAAAATATGGAACAGCCTTTATTCTGGTTATGCTCCAGTTTGCATTTGCTTTCTTTGGGTACGGGATCTCCCATCTGCCTTACCTGCTCTATCCGTATTTGACGCTTTCAAGCAGTGTTACCAATCCGGTAATGGGACGCGCTTTGGTTATCGCATTTATAGCAGGACTTGCATTGCTGATTCCGGCGCTGACACTGTTGCTTCGGCTATTCCTGTTCAATGCGAGCTATGTGAAAGGAGAAACGCAATGAATATATTTGACCGTCAAGATAAATGGTTGATGCGGTTATGTTTTGGCATTGCAGTGATTATGCTAATATCTGCTGTACGTTATTTCATGTAGGTTGGATGAAAAATATAAAACAGGCTGCACAGCAGCAGAAATATTCTGCCGTTATACAGCCTTTGTTCTCAAACTCATCATTGCTCGAAAAGCCAGCAGATTAGCCTTTCGGCAAGATTGGAGATATTTAAATTTATGTTGAATATATTTTTAACGCTCCGGCACCTACAAGGTTTCCGTTTGTGCTCACTTTGATTTTATAATTCAGGCTTGGATTGTTTATGTTGAACCAAACCACCTGCCCCTGACTAACGTTCTCCCTCCAGACACGGCTGCCATCCGGGCTCTCCAGAATAATATTCATGTTTGTCACATAGCTCAAATAAACCACGTGAACGTATAAATTATAATGTGGATATGTGTTGAAATTTCCGATAGACACTGCCTGATTGCCATCGATCTCTCTAGGGATAGATACATATTGAGTCGTATTTACAGCCCTTGCCCCTATTTGATTAGCCGAGGCTGCTTCAGCCTCAGCAAGCTTTTCTGCAATTTGTTCCTCGGTTAAGTACGATACCGTTTCAACGCCATTTTCATCCAAAGTCGTGAGCTTCCCATCTGCCAGGTTTAGAACATTTACTGCGACGCCTTCAGGACCGGTTCCGCTCTGTGCTTCCTCATTACCCGCAGCATACGCGGAAGTCGTCATCATCATGGTCAATACAAGCATTAGATAAAAGACTTTTTTGAATTTCATTGCAATTCCTCCTTAAAATTTGTTCTCATCAACTTGGTTGATGACGAAGTTCAGTACCTTGAAATTTGTACGCGGAATACCACCCCTAATATGCCTAAAAGAATGAAATTGCCCAATTTTACATTGGACTGGTGGATCATGGACACAACAAACAGGCTGCACAGCAGCAGAAATATTCTGCCGCGATACAGCCTTTGTTCTCAAACTTATCATTGCTCGGCTCGCGAATGTAGCCTAAATTCGTTCAAATCGGCTTAAAGCTAAAGCCGATGAGCGGCATGAAGTGTCGGTCCGACGAATTCATTCAGCGGGAAGCCGCCTGCAATTGCCTTGGTGATGAAGGCTTTGCCTTCACGAACCGCCTCTTTGACAGACAGTCCTTTTGCCAGCCCTGCTGTTACTGCAGCAGATGTGGTGCAGCCTGCCCCATGCGTATAGGTCGTCTTTACAACATCAGCCTCATGCCAGTCAAAGGCGCTCCCGTCATAGAGCAGATCAATAGCACGGCCGGGCTCAATAACGCCGCGATCCTTGATCAGAACATGCTTGGCTCCCTGCTCTTGAATAATAGCCGCGGCTTGCTGCATTTGCTCACGCGAACGGATCGGACCGGTCTTCGCCAACTGCGAAGCTTCAAACAGGTTAGGCGTTACCAGATCGGCACCTGGAATCAAATATTTAATCATCGCATCTGTGTTTTCCGGCTGCAGCACTTCATCTGTTCCTTTGCACACCATAACAGGATCGATGACAATTCCTTTACGTTCTGCCCGCTTCAAGTGGGAAGCCACAAGCTCGATAATATCGGTAGAGCCGAGCATCCCGGTCTTCATTGCATCGAAGCCGATGCCGTCCAATACCGTACGGAGCTGCGCTTCTACAATATGCAGTTCAACGGGATACACCTGATGGTTCCACGTTTCAGGCTCCATAGCTACGATAGTTGTCAATACAGTCATGCCGTAGACGCCAAGCTCCTGGAAGGTTTTGAGGTCGGCCTGAATGCCTGCCCCGCCGCTCGTGTCCGATCCGGCAATTGTTAATGTTTTAGGAATACTCATGAAGCCTAATTCTCCTTTTTTATTGTACATCCTACTGCTAAATAAACAATTTGTCAAAGTCGTAATAGAGAATTTTTTCGAAATATGTATGTTCATACGGGAGCCGTGTACTGAGGTACCCATGAGCTGCTCCCAACTTCGCTGTTCCGGTAAAAGAAAAAGCTTCTCCCACAAGGGGACTGACCCCCTGGTTTATGGAGAAGCTTTCTTTAGTTTGTTGCTGGTTCACGTATCACTTTTGGTAAACGCTTACAGTATACTAAAATGCCCTCTTCCACTTGACAGCAAGATAGGGTAATATTTCTTTAAGAGAACGATTACTTCTTGGTAATTGTAAACCAATTGATATTTAAACCTCCTACGGTAGGAAACGCTAAACCAATTTGCTGTTCTGTAGATGAAAGTACGACATCGTGGGAAATGGTGGTCCAGTTCTGCCATCCTCCCGTTGCTGGAACTGTAATGGTACCGAATACTGCTCCTCCACCAGCCCGTTCAAATTGAATTTGACTGCCACTTGGGCTAGCTACCCTGTAGCTGATGGTGTAAGTCCCAGGAGAAAGAGGGGTTGGAGTTGAATAAATCATCCAGTCACCAGGGTCGATCCATCCGACATTTTGCCCTCCCCCAACATCTGTTGTGGCTTGCTTCTGAACGCCATAACTGGATATATAATCCTCTGCTTCAATTTTTATAGTTTTGTCTTCAATTCTAATCCAGTTCAGATTAAACCCTCCAGCGGGGAATGCCAATCTTAATATCTGTTCCCCAGCAGGAAGACTAACATCATGGGAAATAGTGGTCCAGTTCTGCCAACCGCCAGTAGAAGGAACTTGGGCAGAACCATATACTTGACTAGTAGTGCCATTTTCCGCTCGAATGGTTCCTCCGCCATTTAGACTTGCTACCCTGTAACTTATTTTATACGTACTGGCAGCAGGAACATTGATGCGATACGTCAGCCAATCTCCCGGATCGATCCAACCTACATTCAGTCCACCGCCTGTATCGGTAGTAGCCTGGGTTTGTATTCCCGACATGCTGGCATAGTTTTCAGCTTCTATTGTGCCAGGTACATTATAGGTGGTGTTAGGCTGTTGGCCGCCGCCCATCCATAAAATCGCGTTCGTAATCAGTTTGTTCTGAGTCGCATCAGAAAAAGTAAAGGATTTCGTTGTGTTAGTTGCGTAGTCCATAAGATTATGGCCCACATTGAGATACATCATTTTATAATTTTTATTGGTCCAAACTACAGGGTAATAGCCACTGTACCAAGATTGGTTGGGGTCAGTTCCAAGGGGAAAACTCACAGGATCAATGGAGTATAGGATATCAATGTCTGGTTTGTTGCGCAAATCAACCGACCAGCTGTACCATTCGTTTGCGGGGGTTTTGAATGTTGCTGGCATATTACTGGTAGCGGGATGGTTACTGTTTTCGAGACGCAACACAGCTGGCGTTGGGAACCACGTGTTTGATTTAAAAGCTCCCGACCCCAAAAACTCGTTATAGTACCAGTTCCATGACGAAGGGTTTGTGGTAAAAGCACTGACATGAAATCCTAGCCATCCTCCGCCATTTCTCATATATTGCTCAAATGCAGGTCTTTGGGCGGCAGGGGGTGCGCCATCTAAGAAAATGACAACCTTGTACTGGGAAAGATAGGAAGCATTCAATTTACTCCAATCGGTAGTCGATTCGTATGAAAAATTGTACTGGCTGGCCAACTGGGGAAATCTCTGGTTTGCCTCGTTCACAAAGCTTATATGGGCTGCATCCCAAGTTCCATTGTAAAAAGCGATGACTTTAAATTGTGGAGCGGCTGCTGCTGTATTAGTACGGTAAGGAACAGAAGAAGCTATGAATATGAAAATTAAACAGATGGCAAAGATCCGTGCTAACAGCTTGCTGTTTGGCGTTAATATAGACATTTGTCTTTCCTCCAATTCATTTTTTGAAATTCTCTTTGGGGCTGTTACTCAAAGTAAACGCTTGCAAAAACAATGTTTTTAATCGTACATAAAACACCCCCTTTCTTTTGATGCATATTGATTATATCAACAAAAAATAACAAATAAAAGATGTAAATAATAAATTTGGATTTAATAGATAAAAATACAATACCTTAAACTGCCTACGACAAAAAACGACTCATTTGGGAGTCGCTTTTGTTAAAAAACAGCTTCGTGATTGCAAGAATACACACGGTATTGCTCAGATATTGATGTTGTCTATAAGCTGCTTGAAAGCCTGAATAAGCGCGATGGGGTTATCCTTGACCGTATAGGGAAACACACCCTGATTGGTGTGCAAGTACAAAAAACCGCCTTCCTTCCCTAATTTGCGGTATGACATATCGTGGACTTCGCCAATTGAAAATTCGCGGTGGCAGGTTGTAATCTTCGTCTCATACAGTTCAATAACCCGCTGATGGACAATCATGTCCTGAGGATTGGAAGTGACTCCCCGCTCGATCTTGACATACGGATGTGAAGCGATAGGCTGTAGCATATGCAGCACCTCCAAGGACTTAGTATTGAATACGGGGCTGTTTGCAACAGCTTAACTATAATGTTTTTTCCTGTCCCTGTAAAATATTCGCACCGTATGGGTTTCAAATGTGGTACCCATACTAAATCCATACAATTATACAATTAGAACGGCAAGGAGGAATCTTCATGAGCAGCCAGCACTGGCTCATCCCGGCGACCGAGGAATTGGGCTTCAAATTATTAAAAGGACATATCGTGCGCATTACCGATGTGGAAGGAGAACAGGTCGCAGACTTTGTAGCCTTTAATGCTAACGACCCAAGTGAGCGGCTCGATCCCGGCGTCACCCTCGATACGGTACGCAGCAAAAATGTAACGCCGGGAGATATCATTTACTCTACGAGATACCGGCCTGTATTCACAATCCTGAGCGACACTGTAGGCAGACATGATCTACTGCTGCCGGCTTGCCGCCCCGAAATGTATGAAGTGCTGTATGACAAGAAAGATCATATTAGCTGCTATGATAATCTTAATCACGCTCTAGCAGCGTTTGGCATCCCGGCTGCAGATCAGCATACCCCGTTTAATCTGTTCATGAATACAGTGGTTGATGCTGACGGCTCTGTCCGTGTAGAGCGTCCGCTGTCCAGAGCAGGAGATTATATTGAGCTACGCGCGGAAATGGATCTAATCGTAGCCGTCTCCGCCTGTCCCTGTGCCGAGAGCGCCTGCAACGGCTACACGTGTACGTCGATAGCGATTGATATCCGGTAACGGCTTCTAACCGGCAAGCTCCTTGAATACAATGACTTGTACACGTTCATTCTTCATTCAAGGAGCGATGTCGATGAATACCTTTATAACGTATATGGTGCTTGGCATCTCGCTATCTGCACCGATTGGCCCGATCAATGCGGCCCAGCTTGACCGCGGCGCCCGATATGGATTCATGCATGCATGGCTGGTTGGGCTAGGGGCAATGTTTGCCGATCTGGTGTACATGCTGCTTATTTTTTTTGGACTGGCCCATTTTCTCGATACGCCATTTATTAAAACCTTTTTGTGGTTATTTGGTTGTTTTGTCCTGATTTACACGGGTATCGAAACCTTGAACAACCTTAAATATCCTCCAAAACCTGAAAAGCAAATTTCCGGGGCAGGATCATTCCGCTCCGGCTTTATGATGGCGCTGATGAACCCGCTTAACATCCTGTTTTGGCTTGGCATTTATGGCTCTATCCTTGCAAGCAGCCTGCACAGCGCCGGAATGCTGACCATTTTGCTTCACAGTATGGGCATCTTTGCTGGAATTCTCTTGTGGGATGTCGTTATAGCCACCTTGGCTAGCTCCTTCCACCGCTTTGCAGGCCCTGCAACATTACGGTTCATATCTGCTGCTGCTGCCGTTTGCCTGCTCGGTTTTGGCGCATATTTCGGCTACAAGGCTTATATTCAGCTATTCGGATGAAGGCTTTCACCCATTTCCCCCTTGGGCATAAAATGTTCTTATACTTGCAAGGGGGATTCAATGCAATGGCCCAGTTATTGACGAAAGCATGGCTTGACGAGCATTTGGCCGAGCTGCCGCAATGGCAGCAGGAAGCCTTTGAACAATTTTCCGGTATGATTGCCGACCCTGGCGGAACGTATCCATGCATTCCCGGCAGACAAGGTTTTTTATCCAATCAGTTGCGCTTCGGTTTCGCCGCCGACCCGAGAAGCGAGCATGCGATTTCGGATGTCGCCTCACTTTTGAGCCAGTATGGCGAATGCTCACGGGATACAGGCAAATATGCATCCCTGGTCATTTTATTTGATACGCCAACAGAGCTGACCAATGTTGCAATAGAAGCCTATGAGGAGCTTTTTTGGTCCGTGCTGAACCGGGTCAGTGAGAAGGATACTACCGTCTGGCCGGATGACATATCTACCGATCCTGCTCATCACTCCTGGGAGTTTTGCTTTGATGGTCACCCTTATTTTGCCTTCTGCGGCACGCCCGCTCATGAGCAGCGTCGAAGTCGTCATACTCCTCATTTCACGATTGCCTTTCAGCCCAGATGGGTTTTTGAGACGATTAACGATTCGACTGCTTTCGGACGCAATATGAAGAAGCTCATTCGCCAAAAGCTTGTCGATTACGACGGTATTCCAGTACATCCTTCACTGAAATGGTATGGCCAGGAGGACAATCTGGAATGGAAGCAATACTTTCTGCGTGACGATGAGAGCATCCCCTCGAAATGTCCGTTCACCTATATGAAAAACAAGTTCAAAGCGCTGGGCATCCGGTTTCACAAATAAGGTTGACGAACCGCAAAAAGAGCCGAACCGCTAATGCGGCTCTGGCTCTTCGATTTTCCATTTATGCTGCATATATAATGTAATCAAACCGATTACAAGCAGGAGCATCAGACTGGACCAAAAACCCGGACGTCCCGAGCTCTCCAGAAGCACGCCCGATACGGCAGCCACAATAAGCAGTATTGCCGTGCACGATTTCACCCAGCCGCCTGCCCCCGGCTTTAGCAGCTTGAGATATGTGGCGAGAATGAACAGCCAAGTGTATAAGATGACAAGCCCGGCAGCTGTTGTAATATGCTCGAAGATTTGTTTGGGCAGCAGCAATCCCAAGAGAATCGACATACATAAGCCCAAAGCATTCATACCCAAAGCGTAAAGAGGCAGTTCTCTTTTCCCTTTTGTTATTGCAAGCCATTTTGGAGCGTCCTTGTCCTGCGCCAAAGTTACCAGCATCGTGGAGACTGCATATAACGATGCCACCAGAATCGAAAAACCGGCAATAATCATTACCGCATTGATCAGATGGACAAAAAAAGGCAAATGCATCGCTTCAAAAGCTGCAACAATCGGGCTTTTGGAATGAACGATTTTTTCATGGCTGACAAACATCAAACTTAGCCCGGCCGTCAGCATATACAATACCGTCACGGCGAGCAACATTACCCGGCCTGCCTTAGGCGCATCCTTCGGGTCCTGCAAATCTGCGGCCATAAACCCCATCACTTCAATGCCGCCAAAGGCGTAGAACGCATACAGAAGCCCTTTCCACGGCCCCTGCCATCCTTCTCCCAGCCATGCCGAAGAATTGTGGAGCGTGCTCCATTTTCCGGCTCCGCGGACCAGTCCCAGTACAGCGACACAAATGAACATCAACAGGGCGGCGATTTTGATCACAGCAAAAAAATTCTCCGCCTTATTGACGCCCTTGCTCCCCAAAACAACTACGCCTAGTCCCAATATGGCGTAGACGGCAGTGAATGCCCATAGCGGCATAGCAGGAAACCAGAGCTGCGAGAATAGTCCGAGCGCCGTGAGCGTGCTGCCCATGATGAGAATTTCCGAGCACCAGTAGGTCCACCCCATCAAGAAGCCCGCCCAGCGTCCATAGGCTTTTTTGGCATATGTACGGAAGGAGCCCTTCTGCGGAGAGTTTACTGTCATTTGGGCGAGTGCTTCAAATACGCAAAGTGTAGCAATGGCCGCCAGCAAAAAAAGCAGCAACACCAGCAGACCGCTCTTGCGGATTGCCAGGCTGGAACCGAGGAAAAATCCGCTGCCGATTGTACAGCCGACACCAAATAATGCAAGCTGCCACCAAGGCAGATTTTTGACAGTTTGATCCATGGCGCAGCCCTCCCATTCTGCCTCTTACTCTGTGCAGATGGAAGGATAATTATCCGGCAGGTTTTTCTCAAGCATAAGGATAAATGGACTCGAAATCCGGACATCATCCGGGCACATCATTTTGTAGTGACAGCAAAAGCTCTTACAGGAAAGGTGCCTATGTTCCTGATTTTCGGCGGGACCGCATAAAAGGTGAAGCCTTCCTCAGGCAAATGCTGCAAATTGCACAGATGCTCCACGATCGGGATGCCTTCGCGAAGCAATAAGGAATGAACTGGTCTCGATTTACCCGACGTATCGTCAATATTGAAGGAATCAATGCCGACTAGGACGGCTCCCTGATTACGCAGATAAGCGGCCGCAGCTTCTGTCAGATAAGGCGCATTCTCAAAATACTGCTCCGTATTCCAGTGTCTGTCCCACCCTGAGTGCACCAATACGGCTCTCCCCTGCAAATTCCGTCCGTGGAAGACCTGCTCATCGATTGCAGGCTGCTGCTCCGTTGCCCGAATCACGATGCCATCCAGACCGGCGAAAGCTGTCAGTTCCATCTCCGACAGATCCTTCCCGTCAGCATATCTGTGGAATGGCGTATCAATATAAGTGCCGGTATTGGACACCATCTCGATCTTTCCGATCTGGAACTCGGTTCCTTCCTCATATAATGCTCTGGACGCCTCGCGGCTTAAATAATCACATATAACAGGTGCCGGAAGTCCTTTGTACGTTACTAATCCATCTTCAATGATATGACTCAGATCAATATATGTTTCCGCAGCCACCCCGGTTTCCCCCCATGCTCCATTTTCATATATCCTGTGCCAAAAGTTCGATAGCCTTATGCGTAATCGCCCGGCTGCGTCTTGCTCTTCATCGCCACGCCGAAATCCGTATATATGCGGTTCGTCAAATCGATTCCTCTGCCTCCGGCTATATGATGCGCCAATATTTGGAACGGAATGATGAGAACGAACGGGGCCAAATATTCGTCGACTTCAAGCCCCAGGCCCAGTGTTCGATCGTTTGCCGAAGCGCCCAGCGACACCGTATACGTATAATTTGTAATCCGACTCTCATAATCCCGCAGCAGTTCCAGCCTTTCATGGACAGGCCCTCCCGTCTCCAGGAAGAAGATGCGATGGTTCGGATTCACTTCAAGATAAGGGCCATGCATGAACGCTTCCAATTCAATTCCTTGCGAAGGCATACGGACTGTCTCGCAAAATTTCGTTTCCACTTCCTTGATCGTGCCAACCGCGGGCCCGTAGCCAATGGCTGTAAATCTGGGCGCGCTTATCAAAGCTTCCTTATGCAACGCATAGAAAGACTCCGTCCCCGCGATGATATCCGGAATTGCATCAATGGCCGTCTGGAACTCTTTCAATGCACGGCTTACCTCTTCTTTCGTCGCCCGGCCCTTCAGCTCAGCCAAATGGAGTCCTGCCAGCATAAAGGTCAGTACCGTTGCCAGAAAGCCCTTGGTCACATAGCCTACACGCTCTTTGCCGCAGCCAATGTCAATTGAGATATCGGCCGCCTCCGATATGGCGCTGTTCGGATCGCTGGACAAAGAGACTGTCCGAATGCCGCTTTGCTTGCGGATTCGGTTCAGTGCTCCGATGGTGGAGGTGCTTTGCCCGCTCTGGGAAATCCCGATCGCCAGGTCGATATGCGGACTGATTTTATCATAGTAGGTAAAATGAAACGGCTCCCGCACATCGATCCGCACATCCGCCCACTTTTCAATAAAATATTTGGCGCTCAGTGCCGCATTATAGCTTGAGCCTGTAGCCAATACAAGCCAGTCCTCTTTGTCCTTCGCCAGATCGGCAAACGGTCGCACCTGCTCCGGATACTTGGATAGAATGTCGCGAGACATCGCTTGCTCCTCATGAATATAGGTCATCATCGTCGGTTTCATCGCCGCTTCTCCCCTCGCCATTGCCTTCTTTTACCTGTCAGACTCAATCGCAAACAAATCAGCGACAATAGATAGCCACTTGCCCGCGTTGCCCGTCCATACTTCCTTGTATGTGGCATTATTGAACTGTGGCCAGTACGGTTCATCCTCATTCAGGAATGTCTGGATACCGACTGGAATTTCCCCGGTCATCTCGCCTGACAGCACGGAATACTGTTGTGCGTAACGATAGCCTTCGCCATACATAAGCGACTGGCCGAACGGATTTTTGCCGACAATCCACTGCAGTTGTCCTTCGGCAATATCAATCAGAATACGGTCTTTAAGATAAGCACCCGCGATTGAGGCCGCTTTGCCCGTGGACAGCACAATGGCATTATTTCCGCGGAAGGAGAACCATACCGGAAACCGCTTCACATAATAGGAATCATTCAGTTTGACGCCCTGTTCCAGTTGCAGGACATACTCTTCCTTGGCCCGCTCGTCTGTCAGCAGATGCTGATACTTGAAGCTGCGATCATCAAGATGCTCATCCTTATGGTAAACCCCGCTCGAAATCATCGGGTAAGGATCTGTATAAGCAGCCAGCTTCTTCAAATATTCTCCATAGGCCTTGATCGACTCCAGCCAGCTATCCGCCTTCGGGTGCTCGCCCTGCGTGCGGTGAACAGCCGTCAGGGCAAGCAGGTACAGATGCTCCCGCGACTGGTGATTGAAGTGCTGAATGACCCGCTTGTCAGGATGGCGGTAGAAAAACCCACGCAATGTCGAGCTGTCGTCAAGTTGAATCCCTGCGAGTTCCTGGCAGCCTAACACGTAATGGATGAATTCAACAGCTTTCTCCCCATACCATTCATCCCCTGTCGCCTCATAAAGCATCGATGCCGCCCATGAAGCTGTCGCCATATACAAGCTCTCGGATGACTGGTATGTATGCTCCCAGAAGATCGGCTTCTGGTCGAAGCCGTGCTTGGCGAACTCCTCCATCGCATACTGAAAATCTTCCCTGGCCGCTTCCAGCAGCCGCCGCGACAGCGCCGCATTCGGAATCCGTCCATGAATATAAGCTTCAATCCCCGCACAGTAAAAGTTTTCATAGGCCTGGTTATGAACACGGGCAGCCGCATCATCCATATTGCCGATTCTGCCGTCTGTCCAGCGGGTAATTCCCGCGCTGGTAGCTCTGTAGCCGTCGCCGAAGCGGGTTTTGAGGATGAAATCCAGTCCCCATTCTCCTTCCTCCAGCAGCCGCAGATACAAATCCGCGTCACGAGCCTTGACTTGCTCGGCCATCTCGAACAGCGCCCAGGCGACTTCCGCTGTCTGGACAAGTTGCTGGGACACATCCCCGGCATCATGCCATCCGCCGTTAAAGGAAATGATTGTGCCCTTGTGTTCCGCGACAATATCGGCGTGGCAGCTGCCGTGAATGCCCGGAACCGGATAACCGCAGCGCTCACAAAAAATAAAATTCAATGATTTCCATATCGATGCCTGCCACACGCCCGCTGCGCTTCCGATATTAAAGTTCTCCGATACAGTCCCCCCCGCCTGCAGATAATAGCGCCCGCCTTGGTTGAAGGAGGTAAAATCCATGATTCCAAAGCTGCCCAGGCCCGTATCGATTTGGCGAATCTCTCCCGTGTACACCGTATCGCCCCGCTCTGACCGCTTGAGCTGAAACTGCCGCTCTTTCAGATCCGTCGCAAATGCCTTCTTGGTGGAGTTCAACCGGTATCCGCTATGAGAAAAGACGATTTCCCGCGGTCTTGGCAGCCAGCCCTTGGAAACCTCCTGCTCCGCAACTCGCTCCAGCGTGATGCTTCTGAGCTGAAGCGACATTTCCTCGCCGGCGGCGCGTTCTTTCCCGTTCAAAAAATAACCGATCACAACTTCCGTAATCGCATCTCTTGGAAGCTCTTCTATGTTCAAATGAATCGTTTGCCATTCATGGTTTTTCAAATTAACCCCATGGACGCCTTCCCGTTCATAAATATCCGGAATCGGGATAACGCCTTCATTGCGGAACTTGATCATCACGTAAGCATTGGGAATACCGTGGAAGTCCGCTTTTAATTCAATAGCCAACCGGTTGAATGTCTCCCAATTCTCCCGCTCTGCCTTCCTGAGCATCCATGAACTGCCGAAATTCACATAATCACCGTCAGCCGGCGCCCCCTCGGGCCAATGCGGCATTATCGTCGGGGAACTAAGCTGCAAGATACCATCGTCCTCTGCCGCCAATTGTCCTACTCCTGCATGAACCCAATTGCTTGCCGCGTCCTTGCCGCCCCCAAACCACGGGCTGGATTCAAGAACTTGATACTGCTGCTGGGCCCGCTCAAGCGACCAGTCTTCCTGCAATGGCAGGGGGCGATGAATATACCCTGAAAGCCTAATATCTTTCCATAATTCATCATTCATGCCTATACCCTCTTCCTGTGAAATTTTCGACCGAATTGTTCATGCACCCGCAGCGAGCGGGAGCTGTATGTTCGGCCCTTCCCGGACAAGCCGGTACTCGCGCCAAAATAACTGGAGAGGAGACCCATGAATTTCCTTCCATTTCGTTTGGTAACGATACCAAATAAGGAAATGATAGAGCTACTTTTGAATTGAGGGTAACAAAAAACAAATGCTGTGTCAACGGGAAAAAACAATACTTTTAAGAGAATGTATTTAAATTCAAAAATAGAATAAATAGCTTGGTACCGATACCAAAACAAGTTGAATCCTGCACGGGTTTCGGTTAAAATCAAGACGATCCTATGTAAGTATCCGAATAAGGATGTGTCACACATGAAAACCAAAATTACAATCTCTGAGATCGCCCGAAAAAGCGGTGTGTCCGTATCCACAGTATCCCGGGTTCTGAATAACAGCCCCTCTGTCTCTCCCGAAAAGAGGGAGAAAATTCAGCAAATCATCGCCGAGCACAACTATACGCCCAGCGTATTTGCCAGAGGGATGGTTAACCATACCAGCCAGAACATCGGCGTCATTCTGCCGGATATTACGAATCCTTATTTTGCTTCATTATTCATGGAGGTTCAGCGCTTTGCGCTACTAAGCGGCTACGCGACCCTTCTGTTCAATACGATGTTTGTACGCAACCGAAAGCAAGAGGTGAAGAAGTTGTCCGAGGAGGACTACTTCCGGATTATCCAGGAGAAACAGGTGGACGGCGTCCTTGTACTAGGCGGCCATATTGATAAAGAGGACATCCAGGAGTCCTTCATTCAAGCTCTGAATCAACTGCACCGGCAAATTCCCGTTGTGATTGTCGGCTCCAGAATTGATGGCTGCGATTGTCTGGTTGTCGAGCGCAACCTCAAACAGGGCGTCGCTGCCATTGTTCATCATTTTATCGCACTCGGTCATGAGCGGATCGGGTTCATCGGGGGCGAACCCGGAATTCGTATTACATCGGCGCGAATTGAAGCTTTTAAACAAGAGATGCGCGCATTGGGGAAGCCTGCTCTGGATCATCATATTATTCCATCCGATTACTATGCTCCTGACGGTTACGAAGCCATGATGCAATTGCTTGAAGAATCTCGCGAGACGCTCCCTACAGCGGTGATTGCCATGAACGATATGGTTGCTATCGGTGCAATCCGGGCGATGAAGGACCGGGGCCTGAGCTGCCCGGAGCATATTGCCATCGCAAGCTGTGATCAATTCCCGCAATCCGAGTACACCATCCCCCGTCTTACCTCGCTGGATCAGCATAATGAGTACCTGGGACGGATGGCTGTTCTTCAGCTTATAAGCGCGATGAATGGCTCCGAAGAGATGATCCATATTAACCACACGCCCAAGCTTATTATAAGGGAATCGTGCGGGGCTTAATGCTTTAATACTTTTAAAACCTTTAAACCGCACTCTGGCTGATCCGGGTATTCCGGCTGCCAAAGGGCGGTTTAAGACTTGATCTAGCTTTCTGTGGTGCTTGCGGCCTCAGACTGATCCTGCTGAATCCGGTACAGCATGGAGTACAAACCGTCCATGGCCATCAGTTCTGCATGTGTTCCTTTCTCCACAAGCCCTCCTTGTTCCATAACGACAATTCGGTCAGCCCGTTCAATAGCTGTCATCCGATGGGAGACGAATACGAATGTCACATCAGGAAGAGCTTCCAGAAGTGCATGAATCACTTCACGCTCAGTCCGCATATCCAGTGCCGACGTCGATTCATCCAGAAGCACAATTTCCGGTCGACGAATAATCGCACGCGCGATTGCCAGCCGCTGCTTTTGCCCGCCGGACAGCGTTCCTCCCCGCTCGCCAACCAGGGCATCATAACCTCCGTCCAATTGCTCGATAAATTCGTGCGCCAGCGCGGTCTTCGCCGCCTGTACCATCTCTTCCTCCGTGTAATCTTCTACACCCAGTGTCAGATTCTCACGCACTGTGCCTGTGAATAAATACGGTGTCTGCGGCACATAACTGGTCCGCTGGCGGATTGCATCCAGATGCTCTTGAACAGGCAACCCCAGTACTTCAACCAGACCGGATGAAGGCTTGATGAGCCCGCTGCACAGCCGGAGCGCGGTCGACTTTCCGGCGCCGCTCGGCCCGACAATTGCAAGAAACTCTCCCTTCCTCACCGTCAGGCTGATATCCGAGAGCAGCACCTTGCTGGCCTTGCCCTCAACCGGAACAACAGCAGCAGCCCGACACAGTCTGATCGGCTCTTCTGCTCGTTTAGATGCCTCTGTTTCTGGAGAGGAATTGCTGTCTCCGGATTCCCCGGAAGCCATCTGCTCACGAGCCAGCCCGTTGCCGCCCGCTTCGGAAGGCTCCTCATCCAGCGCAGCCAACCGGTCTCCCGCGCCCAGTCCCTGCTGAAAATTCCCCCAGGTATTGATGACACTGAGCAGCGGGCTCTGTACGCGGTTGATCAAGACCAGGAAAGCCAAAATTTGTCCGGCGGTCAGAGTACCCTGAATAGCCAGATGAGCCGTAAAGAATGCGCATGCAATCGTAATCAGTTGATTGGTTACATAGACGGACTGATTCATCGTCGTCTGCAGCATCGCCTGGCGCATATGGAGCCGGTTCTGCTCCTTGCGGCGGCGCTCATATTTGCCGGTGAACAGGCTTTCGAGTTGAAACAGGCGTACAATGGAGATGCCCTGCATCGTTTCCTGAAGCAGTCCGCGAACTTCCGCATCCTTCTGCTGCTGCACTTGTCCAAGCGTACGCAGCCGCTTGTCAAATAATCGCCCGATGAAGAATATGACAGGCGCCGAGGCTGTCACTACCAGGGCCAGCCTCCAGTCTATCGTGGCCAAATAACCGAATGCGACGGCAAACAGGGCCACATTGTAGGACAGTTCATAGACAATATTGGCGATCATCCCATTCGCCTGCTGGACATCACGGGTCGCCCGCGAAACGAGATCCCCCGTATGATATCGCAGCACAGACGGATATGGCAAAGAGGTTATTTTGCGAAATACATCAACGGACATGTCCCGCTGCATGAACGATTGGACTGAATTTCGCAAATAAAATTGCAGCATGAAAAAAATAATGATGGCAATACCCGCGGCGAAGCAAACGCCTGTCAGCATAAGCAGTCGGTCTATATCCCGCGTACCCGCGGCATCAATAAACCATTGCTGCACCCAAGCGTACCCGACATCATAGACAATATCGGCAGCAAGCAGCAGGACAGACAGCACGAAAGCCGCCTTATACGACTTGGCATATTTCATAACGGCCCAAAATCGTGAAGAAATATTGCGCCCCGCAAGTTCTGTATCCGGCAGGCTCATGCCGTCTCCTCCTTTCGGCTCGTACTGGCCGCTGCATACAAGCTGCGGTATCTGCTGTCACTTGAGAGCAACTCCTCATGGGTACCCTGCTCAGCAACCCGTCCTTCATGCATGACAATAATATGATCTGCCCCCCGTATCGTTGACAGCCGGTGGGCGATAACGACAACTGTACGACGGGCCATTACATTCTCTATCGCTTCCTGCACGAACCGTTCATTTTCACTGTCGAGGGCAGATGTTGGCTCGTCTAGCACAAGCAGCTTCGGTTTTCTAAGCATCGCACGGGCAATCGAGATTCGCTGGCGCTCGCCGCCGGACAGTGTAAGTCCACGTTCTCCGAGGGCGGTATGATAGCCTTCAGGAAGCCGTGATATCCAGTCATGCACATTTGCCAGCTTCGCCGCTTCAATGACATCCATCGTCTGGGCGTCTGTCTTTCCGAGCCTGATATTGTCGCCGATTGTGCCGGAGAACAGATAAGGCTCCTGCGACACATACGACACAGATTGCCGCCACGCAGACAGATCCATCTCCTTCAAAGACTGTCCATCAACCCAGATGCTTCCCGATTCCGGGGTCTGCAATCCGAGAAGCAGGCTGGCTATGGTCGTTTTGCCAGAGCCGCTCTCTCCGACGATCGCCGTCATCTGCCCGGTTTTGATTGTAAATTCCACCTCTCGAAGCGCTGGCTCGCTTTCAGGGTGATAACGGAAGGTCACACCTTCAAACCTGATATCTCCATCCGTGCGTATTTTCTGGACTCCTCCCGGCTTGCGGCCCTCCGACTCCTCCGGCAAATCGTTAATTTCAAACACGCGCAGCGCACTGGATACAGCCCCTTGAAGCTGCGGCCATATAGATGACAAGTTGGAGATCGGCCCGGACAGCCGCTCGAAGGCAACCAGGAAAGCGGCAAGCGCTCCTACATCCAACCTGCCCTGGGTAATGAGATAGCCTCCATAGCCCAATATGTACATCAGGCCAAGCACATACACAAAAATATTAACCCTGTAAAATATCGCCTCAAGTGCAAGCGCCTTCAGGTGATGCCGCAAATAACCCTCCCACTTCGACTTGAAGCGCTCCGTCATTCTCCTTCCGGCTCCATAGCTCTTGATAACCTCCATTCCCTGCATGCTGTCCATCAGGAATGCATCTTGTATGGCCTTGGCTTCCTGGCGTGAAGTATAGGTCGCGCGCATGGGCCGGGACATTGGTGTGGCCAGCAGCGGAATGACAAGCGTAATCAGCAGACAGCCAATCGTGAGTCCCATATTGACAATTGACAGATAAGCAAGCAGAAATCCGAGCTGCAGCACATTGCCGAGCAGTTGAATCATTTTGCCATTAATCGCCGACTGGGCGTCCGGGGAAGCATCGTTTATCCGGGAGAGCAAATCCCCCGTATGGTAAGTGGACAGTTCTCTTACGCGAAGCCGCAGCATTTTGTCAAGCAGGCTCTTCTGCAGCCGCAGCGTCGATCTGTTCTGCAGTCCAGTATTTAAATAGCTGCTGGCAAAACTCCCTGCCGTTTCTACCAGAACTAGCCCCCCCATGAATAAAATCGAGGTCGTTAACAAAGCGGTATCGCGGTCTATGGCGGCATTCACAATGCGTCGCATCAATTCGGCGTTGGCAACTATAATAAATGACAGTACGGTAGTCAGCGCCACAATTCCGGCATACCAGCCCCAGTACATTTTCGATTTCTGCCATAGACGGCCTAATACGTGAAAAGCCTGACGTCTTTGCGCCCGAAGCTTTGTTTTCTCCTGCACCATCCGGCCTCCCTTCTTCCGCTTCCCGAAGCATGCCGGCCCCGCCCTTGCGCGCGGAGCCGACAGCTGGATTCAATCCGTTTCAACCTGTATTTCGACGCGGCTGCTCAAGTAGTTGGCCATTTCCCGAATTGTATTGTACCTGAATACGATCAGATCCTCCGAGGAAATATTCTGTTGCTCCAGCTCTACCTCCAGCAGCACAGCCTGTATCGATGTGCCGCCAGCCTCAAAGAAGTTATCGGTTACCCCGATCGGCGAAATGCCGAGTACACTCTGCCACACCAGCACCAATGTCTTTTCCAATTCGGTCTCCGGCGCTTCATACTCCTTCCTTTGCTCCACAGCAAGCCCTATCTGCAGCAGGCTCTGTTTATCCGCTTTGCCGTTCACGGTGAGGGGGATTGAATCTACAAGTACGAATTGATCCGGAATTATGAACTCCGGCAGATGCAGGGACAAGATCGTTTTAATAGTCGCCGTATCCCGTTCCATATCCGCCACAATATAAGCAATCAGTCGTTCATCCTTCGACAGGACAACAGCCTCTTCAATAAAATGAATATTGCATAAGACTGTTTCAATCTCGGCCGGCTCAATCCGGTATCCCCGTATCTTGATCTGGTCATCTGCGCGTCCCATATATTCCAGGAATCCGTCAGCACGCCAACGAGCAAGATCGCCTGTCTTGTAGAGCCGGTCATTCGGAATGAACGGATTGGGAATGAAGCTCTCCCCGTTCAAATCATCCCTGCCAACATAGCCGCGGGCAACGCCAACGCCGCCGATATACAGCTCTCCAGTGACGCCAATCGGCTGCGGTTTGCCGTCCCGCAAAACATAGACCGTCGTATTATCGATAGGACGTCCGATTGGTACAGCCGGGCCCGCTGTCTCCCGCAGACAATCATAGAATGTGGAGTCGATGGTTGTCTCCGTAGGACCGAACAAATTCACAAGCTTCGCGGGCAGTTCTTCCATATAAGTATAAAACTTCTCCGCATAATACGGCTTGAGAACTTCTCCGCTGGAGAATACATAGTTCAGCGATGACAAGCGTTCAATCTGGGTATGCACATTCGCATATTCCAGGAAGGCATTCAGCATGGACGGCACAAAATGAATAATTGACACCTGATAAGTCTCCACAGCTTCGATAATGGCTTTCGGCTCGCGTTCGCGTCCCGGCTCCAGAAATACAAGCCTGGCGCCTTGAATTAGTCCCCAGAGCAACTCCCAAATCGAGACATCGAATGTGAACGGTGTCTTCTGGAGCAGTGTGTCGCCCCGGCCGATCGGGTAAGCCTTCTGCATCCAATGAAACCGGTTGACAAGTGAGCGGTGTTCAATTGCGACCCCTTTTGGAAGCCCGGTTGTCCCTGAAGTATATAGAATATAGCACAGCTCATGCGGATCAGCCATATTCACGATTCTCTCCGGCTCTTCGGCTTCAACAGCATCATCTCCCAACTGATCCATTAGCAAAATGCGCTCCGTATCACCGCTTCCAAGTCCATAATGCGAATGGGTCAGCATCTGGCTGCACTCGCTGTTCTCCAGGATGAAATCGATGCGCTTCTTGGGAAAATGAGGATCGACAGGCACATAAACAGCACCGGCCTTGAGAATGCCAAGCAGCCCGATAATCAGATCCTTCGATCGCTCAACAGCCAGAGCCACCTTGTCGCCTGGACGGACTCCTCTTGCTGCAAGCCTGCCTGCCAGCTTCTCCGACTGCCTGATCAGCTGCTGGTAGGTCAACTCTCCGTCCGGCGCAATGACCGCAGTGGAGTCCGCAAACATCCAGGCCTGTTCATCAATCAGGCTGACCACCGTGTCTTCCTCAGGGAACTTGGCCGCAGTCTCATTGAACTTGTGGACAATCAGCCCGCGCTCATCCTCAAGCAGCATGTCAATCTCATGTATGGTTCTCTCCGGCTCTTCGGTCACAAGACGCAGCAGCCGGATAAAATGATCGGCCATGCGCTGAATCGTATCATGCTTGAATAAATCTGCACAGTATTCCAGGCTCCAAAACAATTGATCATCTTCACGGAGCGTAACAACGAGCGTCAAATCAAATTTGGCGACCCGATGCTGGAATCCGCCGTAAGGCAGCAAGCGGACACCGGGGCCAAGCTCCTTGACCAACTCTCCCGTACCGTGATTATGCAAGACGAACATCGTATCAAATAGCGGATTTCGGCTGACATCGCGCCTTGTTTTGAGGCGGTCTACCAACTCCTCAAAAGCATAATCCTGATGCTCGTAGGCTTTCAATGCATTGCTCTTCACTTCGTTCATGAATGCCGAGAAAGTCGTTTCTCCCCGGGGCTTGTTGCGCAGGGCAAGCGTATTGATAAAGGCGCCGATCAATCGCTCCGTATCTGCATGATTCCGTCCGGCAATTGTGGTTCCGACTACAATATCATCCTGGCTCGTATACTTGAACAGCAGCACATTATAGACGGCTAGCAAAATCATATACAGAGTCATGCCGCTTTCCCTGCTTATTTTGAACAACTGTTCTGTCACCGGCTTGGGAATCTCAAAATCGACCCGCCCCCCTCTGAAGCTTTGAATTGACGGGCGGTTGTAGTCTGTCGGAAGATTAAGCATCGGTGTTCCCCCGGAGAAAACGTCCAACCAGTATTTTTCATGCTCTTGCTTGCGTTCGGCTCCTTCAGCTGATGTCTGCCAGACAGAAAAATCCTTGTATTGAATGCGCAGCGGAGCAAACCGCTTGCCCGCATAAAGCGCCATAAGCTCTTCAAGGAATATTTCGACAGATACACCATCCGTAATGATATGGTGCATATCCAGGAAAATCAGATGCCGGTCCTCGCCAAGCTTCACCAGTTCAACGCGCAGCAGAGGAGCCGTACTCAGATCGAATGGCCGGACAAACGCCTTGATCTGCTCATCAATCTCATCTTCGCTCTGCTCGGAATAAGGAATGTCCAACCTCACATTCTCATGAACCCGCTGTACCAGTTCGCCGTCAATCCAGCCAAATGAGGTCCGCAATGTCTCGTGCCGATTTACCAGCTCCTGCACCGCCCGCTTCAAGCGCTCCACGTCCAGCGCGCCGCGTATCAGCATTACATCTGGCACATTGTAAGTGACCTCGGCAAGATGGTTCAATACGTAGAGCCGCTTTTGCGAATAGGAAGCCGGATAGTACGCTCTTTTCCCGGCTGGTTTAATCCATTGATAGGCGCTATCGCTGCTGACTCCCGAACTTGTCTCAAGCTTGGTTTCTGCTTGAGCCTCTCCTGTTTTTACACTTGCCCCCAAGTAAGCAGCCAGTCCCTGGATCGTTGGCGTATCGAACAGCGTTTGCAGCGGAACTGTAATGCCGAATTCCTTCTGCACCTTGGACAAAAGCATGATCGCCTTCAGCGAATGGCCGCCCAGACTGAAGAAGCTGTCATGGCGTCCGATTCGCTCACTTAGCAGCACCTGCTGCCACAGCTCTGCAAGCCGAATTTCCACCTCGCCTACCGGGTCCTCATGCGCATTATTGACTGCCCATTTCTCGTCCTCCAAAAGTGCCCGCCGGTCAGTCTTTCCGTTCGGGGTCACCGGCAGACGGTCCAGAAGCACAAGATGGGCCGGCACCATATAGGCTGGCAGCCTTCCCTGCAAATAATGCCGAAGTTCCTCCTGCCTTGCTCTTTCCTCCACTGCAATATACGCCCACAGTTCAATGCCGGATTCGCTATCCGGCTTCGCCATCACAGCCGCTTCGCGAACAGCCTCATGCTCTGTCAGACATGCCACGATTTCTCCGATCTCGATGCGGTACCCACGCACCTTCACCTGCTCATCGCTCCGCCCCAGATAAATCAGACTGCCGTCTGCGAGACGCCTTGCGATATCTCCCGTTCGGTACATCCGTCCTTCCGGTGTGAAGGGCTCCTTCAGAAACCGCTCGGCTGTCCGTTCCTCCTGCTCCCAGTATCCGCGCGCTACACCATCACCGGCGATGTACAGTTCACCCGCGGCACCGCTTGGCACAGGCTGCAGAAGCTCATCCAGCACATAAATGCGCACGTTATCTGCCGGCCGGCCAATCGGAACGGAACTGGATACGTCCAGAACTGGATCAAAAGCATGAATCATGCAGCCGACAACCGTCTCTGTGGGGCCGTACTCATTGTAGATCGTGATCTGCCCGTCAAAGTGGTCGAGCACCTGTCTGGCAACTGCCGTCTCCAGCGCTTCTCCGCCAACAATCAGCGTCCGCAGGCGCTGCGGCACACAATCCGCCAGCAACAGCAGGCGCAAATGGGTCGGCGTCAGCTTAAGCACATCCACCTGATCTTCCGCCAGCAGCTGCGGCATAAGCTGTCCCTTGTCCTCGCCCGCGTAGACAACGATGCGGCCGCCTGTAAGCAGCGGGACATAGATTGACGTCACCGTGAGGTCAAAGGCAAGCGAAGAATAAAGCGCAAAGCTGCTTGGCTGGTTGCCGGTGTATTGCTTTCGCGCCCACCACAAATAATTGACCGCTCCGCGGTGTTCGACCATGACCCCCTTCGGCTGCCCGGTGGAGCCGGAGGTGTAAATCAGATACATCAGGTGATGAGGCTGAACATTCAACCCAGGATTGCTCTCGTCCCCTTCTGTCATCGCCTGATCAATGGCAAACCAGACGCTTGTCTCTGGAACCCGTGAAGCCAAAGACTCTTGCGTAAGCAGCGCCTTCATCTTGCTGTCAGCCGCAATGTACCTGATGCGATCGGCCGGATACGAGGGGTCAAGCGGCACATATGCGGCTCCGGCCTTCAATACGCCCAGCAGCGCTGCTACCGCCTCCAGGGAATGTTCAGCCATAACGCCAATCCGGTCCTCTGACTGTACGCCCTTGGCGATCAGGAAACGCGCCACCTTATTGGCCTTTGCATTCAGTTCGGCGTATGTCCACGTGCCTTTATTGCCAGATACAATTGCTGGTTCATCCGGGGTCTTCATGACCTGCTCCTCGAATAACTGATGCACAGATGTCTGCGGATATGCGGTCCCAGTCGCATTAAATAATATTAGCGACTCATGTCGCTCTTCCTCTGTCAGCAGGCTGATCTCACCAATTCGCTGATGCGGCTGCAGAGCAATACTGGTCAAGAGCCGGACGAAATTGGCGATCATCCGCTGCACCGTCTCTTGACGGAACAGGTCGATCCGGTACTCTATGCTCCACAGCATCTTCTGATTCTCAAGCAGGGTAGCAACGAGTGTCAGATCGACCTTCGCAGGCTCATGCCGGATATCGTCAAATTCGCGGATTACCGTCTCTTTCCCAAGGGTAAGCAGCGATGTGCCTCCGCCTTGATTATGCAGGACAAACATCGTATCAAACAGCGGATTGCGGCTAATATCTCGCGGAATTTTCAGCCTATCCACCAGTTCGTCAAACGCAAAATCCTGATGGTCAAACGCGCTTAAGGCATGCCGCTTCACTTCGTCCACAAATGCCGAAAATGACTTCCCGCTGCTTGGCTGGATGCGCAGCGCCAATGTGTTGATAAAGACGCCGATCAAATGTTCGGTGTCCGCATGATTGCGCCCTGCACTGGTTGTACCGATCACAACATCCTCCTGGCCTGCATACTTTCCTAGCAGGACGCCAAAGGCTGCCAGCAAGATCATATACATGGTTGTGCCCGTTTCGGCATTGAACCTTTGCAAAGCAGTGACGACATCATCAGGCACATCGAACGTCACCGTTCGTCCGGCAAAGCTCTGTACGGATGGACGAGGATAATCGGTCGGCAAATTCAGTGGCGGGACCCCCTCGTTGTACAAATCGGCCCAATAAGCCTCATGCCCCATAGTCGATAACATCTGCCCCCGCTGCCATACTGCGAAGTCCTTATACTGAATGCGCAACGGCTGCAATTCCGTACCTTCGTATAGCGCTGACAGTTCCTTCATCAAAATACCGACGGAAACACCATCCGTTATACTATGGTGCATATCAAACAGCAGGATATGCCGTTCAGCACCGGTACGGATCAGTTCCAAACGCCATAAGGGCGCCAACTGAAGATCGAAGGGCCGGATAAAACCAGCCAGCCTGGAGCCAATCTCGTCTTCTCCGGCATCGGAGCAAGGAATGGTCAGCACAGTATCGTCATGAACACGCTGAACCAGGCCGCCCTCGACCCACCCAAATGAGGTACGCAATGTTTCATGCCGCTGAATCAGCCTGTTCGCCGCCTGCTGCAGCCGCTCAGTATCAAGCGGACCTTCAATAGTCATCGCATGAGGCACATTGTAGGTTACTTCTGCCCCTTTTAACGCACTCAAGGCATACATCCGTTTTTGTACGTAAGAAGCGGGGTAATGGAGACGCTTCTCTATCGGTTCGATCGGCGAGTATATTTTGTAGAATACCTGATGCGCCGAAACTTCTGCTTTTTGTTCTTCCTCTGTCCCGCCTGCAGACAGGAAAGCTGCCAATCCTTTAATCGTTGGTCTATCAAACAGCGTTTGCAGCGGTACCGTCATGCCGAATTCCTTTTGCACCTTGGACAATAGCAGGATGGCCTTTAGTGAATGACCGCCCAAATCAAAAAAGCTGTCGCCACCCCCGATCTGCTCACGCCCCAGTACCTGCCGCCACATTTCTGCAAGCCGAATCTCCAGTTCTCCTGCCGGCTCCTCATGCGCCTGCACGATTGTCTGTGTATCGTCCTCAAGCAGCGCTCGGCGGTCTGTCTTCCCGTTCGGAGTCACCGGCAGACGGTCCAAGAGCACAAGATGGGACGGCACCATGTACGAAGGGAGCTTTTCCTGCAAATAATGCCGAAGCGCTTCATGCTCCGCCTGTTCATCCGCCGCGATGTACGCCCACAGTGCAAGACCTGATTCGCCGTCCGGCTTCGCCACCACTGCGGCTTCACGCACTGCTTCATGATCTGCCAGACATGCTTCAATTTCCCCAGTCTCGATGCGGTAGCCCCGCACCTTGACCTGCTCATCGCTACGGCCCAGATAGATCAGACTTCCATCACCTAAGCGTCTGGCAATATCACCCGTCCGGTACATCCGCCCCTCTGGTGTGAACGGTTCCTCCAGGAAGCGCTCGGCTGTCCGTTCCTCCTGTCCCCAATACCCGCGCGCTACTCCATCTCCAGCAACATACAGCTCACCAGGCGATCCGCCCGGCACAGGCTGCAGACGCTCATCCAGCACATAAACCCGCACATTATCCGCCGGTCTGCCAATGGGTACCGAACTGTACAGGTCACGAGCCGGATCAAAAGCGTGGATCATGCAGCCGACGACCGTCTCCGTCGGGCCGTACTCGTTATAGAT
This sequence comes from Paenibacillus roseus, assembly GCF_016424485.1. GTDB lineage: Bacteria > Bacillota > Bacilli > Paenibacillales > Paenibacillaceae > Paenibacillus_D > Paenibacillus_D roseus. Next base: position 142,814 of record NZ_JAELUP010000003.1, on the reverse strand, counting down.
CGTGACCTGCCCTTCAAAGTGGTCGTGAACCTGTCTGGCGAGCGCACTGTCCAATGCTTCTCCGCCGACGATCAGCGTCCGCAGGCGCTGCGGCACATGACCCGCCAAAAGCAGCAAACGAAGATGGGTCGGCGTCAGCTTAAGCACATCTACCTGGTCCTCCGCCAGCAGTTGCGGCATCAATTGTCCCTTGTCCTCGCCTGCGTAGACAATGATCCGACCGCCTGTGAGCAGCGGCACATAGATCGAAGTCACCGTCAGGTCAAAGGCAAGCGACGAATACAGCGCAAAACTGCGCGGTTGATTCCCTGTATACTGCTTGCAGGCCCACCACACATAGTTCACTGCCCCGCTATGCTCGACCATAACACCCTTGGGTTGTCCGGTGGAGCCGGAAGTATAAATCAGGTACATCAGATGATGAGGCTGGACATTCAACTGCGGATTGCTTTCATTTACTTCCGTCATCGTCTCGGTGATCGTGAACCAGGCAGTCGTCTCCGGGACACGATCGGCGAGCTCCTCCTGCGTAAGCAGCAGCTTCATCTTGCTGTCAGCCGCAATATAACGAATACGTTCGGCAGGATAAGAAGGGTCCAGCGGCACATAGGCAGCTCCCGCCTTCAGTACGCCCAGCAGTGCCGCGACAGCCTCCAGAGAATGCCCGGCCATGACGCCAATCCGGTGCTCTGCCTGTATACCCGTGGCAATCAGGAAGTGCGCCACCCGGTTGGCTCTGGCATTGAGCTCTGAGTATGTCCATACGCCTTCGCTGCCGGATACCGCTTGCTCATCCGGTGTTTGCAGCACCTGTTCCTCAAACAGTTGATGTATGGGCTGTAGCGGATATTGGGCCGCTGTTGCATTAAATACGCGAAGGAGTTCATGCCGCTCCTCCTCTGTCAGCAGATCGACGTCATCCAGACGGATATTAAGGTCCTTCATGACTTGCTGACAGAACCGGACAAACTGCGCCGCCAGACGGACAATCGTCTCCGGGGCATAGACATGGATATTGTAATGGAGCTGCAGCTCCATTGTTTCATCCTGCCGTCTGGCAAAAACAAAGGAAAGCTGGCTCTGCCATTGGTCCGCCGCGCTGCTCACACCCTCCATCCTGACCAGAAGCGGAAGCGGCTTGCCGCCGCGCGCCCTTGGAAGCAGTGACAGACTTGAAGCTTCCCTGGACAATGTCATCCTGGACATTGTCTTTTTCACATCAGTGGCAACACTAGCGAAGGAGGCCTTCCGGCTGGCCTCCGTCTGTACGGGTAACGGCGCTCCGTCTTCCGCTGTCATATCAGCGGACTGGAACGGCAGCGAGCATACTGTGATCGATTCACTGCCCGTTAAAGTCGTGAAAAATCCCTGTACTGCCCCGAGTAAAATCAAATACAACTCCTGATCAGAAAAATGAGCAGCTCTTTGCAGGTCCTGGACAAGTTTGGCCGGGATATCCTGAACGATTCGTGTCGTCTCAAATCCCGCAGCAGAGGTATAATCGAATGGCCAAACAAACAGCGCCAGCGAAGCGAAGCCCGAAGTCTGCCCCTGACTGGTCTTCAATACTGATTTATACATACATCCGTACACCCCTATTCCTGATTTTCATAGGCTTGTATTGCTGCGCTTAAATTCCGTATTGATTCCAGGGCTCAGCCATCGCTACAACGACCTTGCGTTTGCCGGTGTACGGATTGCGTCCGTGGGCGTTCAGCATATTGTCCAGCAGCAGAATATCACCCTGTTGCCACGGGAATACGAGTGATACTTCATTATAAATGCCGCGAATTTCATCAAGCACAGACTCCTCAATCGGCGATCCGTCTCCATAATAGACATTGCGCGGCAAATGCGCTTCGCCAATCGCGCTTACCATGTATTCTCTGATTTCCGGTTGGAGACTGGAGACATGGAACAGATGCGCCTGATTGAACCAGAGCATCTCCCCGGTTACCGGATGTTTGGCAATAGCCGAGCGGACCGAACGTGTGCGCAGGCGATCGTTACCCAGCCATTCCGCCTCAATCCCTGACCGCAAGCAGTATGCATCCACCTCATCACGGTCATCCGTCTGAAATACCGTCTGCCATGGCAAGTCAATATTGCCGCCAACATTGCGAACGTACATGACTTTCTTCTCCTCAAACTTCTGGCGGATGGCAGGGCTGATCCGATTGTATACCTCCCGGCTGTCGGCAATCGGCGTCTCTCCGCCGGCCAGGGAATTTTGCACGCAATGGAACCAGATTTTGCGCGGCCATGCATGTGTATAGGAATTCTCGTTATGGAGCGGGATAAACTGATCCTCCGGATATTCTGTTGACGTATAGATACGGCCCTGCACCTCACTTCTTGGCGTGGAGCGCTCCTTGTACTCCTCAAGCTGAGGCGTAATCGCCTGGGAGACACTCTCAAAATAAGCGAGTGAAGGGACTTGAAAATCCCGAAATAAAAACCCTCCTGTCGTCGTTAAATGCCGCTGAATCCACTCTTGATGCTCTCTCACCCAATTCAATAAATCTTCACCTTCATGAACCGGACGAATCATGAACTGGCGGTGTCCGGAATCAATGGGATCAATCTTGGCACTCGACAAGGATTGCAGCTCGTTCATCAAATCATAACCTCCATTTTCGCTTCGTAGATTTGTTGTAAAGGCATATGGGCGGCAGGATCAAGATTGACCACACGGCGGGACCACAGTTCCAGCAGTTCTTCTGCCAGAGCCTGCCGCTGCGACTCGTCCGTCCAGCCCTCCTCCTGCATCTGTTCCAGGAATGTGCGCTGCCCGTCAGCTTTGGACAGCAGCGTGAACATATCTAGAGAGATTCCGTATGGATGACGTTCCGAATAGTTCATGCCGATCTCCGCAATGGTAGCCAGTTCGCCCGAGGCTGTGGCTTTGCGCTTGAGATGAAGCTGGACATATTGCGGCAGCAGCGGATACAGATTCAAAAAGTCTGTCTGTGAGTTTTCTCTCTTTTTAACAAGGAAATCCCCCACTACCAGATAATTGAGCTTGGTCGTCAAGTAACAGACAATCGAATCCTTGACTGAATCAACAATCGGCTCGACGTTATTGTTAAATGATGTATTTAGAAGAATAGGAACTCCGGTTTTCTCGCCAAAAGACTGGATCAGCCCCCAATATTTCGGATTGGTTGACCGGGAGACGGTTTGAACACGCGCTGTACCGTCCACATGAGTAACTGCGCCAAGAATTTTGCGTTTGGCTTCCTTTACTTTAACCACAAAAATCATATACGGAAGCTGCTTGGTCTGTCCGGGAATCTCATAGTATTCCTCTGCTGCTTCTTCCAGAACTGATGGTGCGAACGGCCGGTAGCCCTCGCGCATTTTCACCATCGCATTAATGATATGCTTGTTCTCCTCAGGACGAGGGTCTGCGACAATGCTCCGGTTGCCGAGCGCGCGGGGGCCAAACTCCGAACGTCCCTGTACCCAGCCAATAACATGGCCTTCGGACAGCAATTGGGCCGTGCGTTCTACCGTATCCTCACCCATATGCTCCCACTCGACAAAGTCATCCCATGCCTGAACGATCTGACGCACTTCATCACTGCTGCCGATATTTTTGCCCCAGTACAGATGTTCCAGCGGGGCATACGGCTGACCCGGATTTTCTTCGTGGTACGTATGCAGGGCTGCCCCCAGCGCTGCACCGGCATCATGGGCGGCAGGTTGAATGAAAATATCCTTGAATAATCCGGAGTACAGCAGCTTACCGTTCATGGTGCAGTTATGGGCAACCCCTCCAGCCAGACACAAGTAGTCGTGATTCGTTTCTTTTTTGAAATGGGTCACAATATGCAGGATGATATCCTCCAGTGCTTCCTGAAGCGCTGCAGCAATATCCTTATGTTGCTGGGTGAACGGCTCCGCCTTTTTGCGGGGCGGGCATAGCTCGAATAATAGCGGGATATTGATATGCGTACGGTAGTTGCCATTCGGCAACAGACTGTAGAAGGTCTTGAATACCGAACGGTACACGGACGGATCACCATATGGAGCAAGCCCCATCACCTTGTACTCATCAAAGCGCCGATAGCCGAGGAATTGTATAATTCGTTCATAGAAATCCCCTAGCGAATCGTTTCGCGTCAACTCACGAAGCGGCTTCATCGTCCGGTTCTCGGCGGTCAGTATCATGCCTGAAATACCGTCCCCGCTGCCGTCAACGCTAAAGATCAGACTCTTGTCGAACCTGGACATGGCGTATGTGCTGAATGCATGAGCAATATGATGATGAACAAAACGGATTTTCTCCGGCGGAAGCTCATAGCCGAAGGCCAGGCGAATATAGCGCTGAATCCCGGCCCTCGTCCGCTCCAGCTCGAACTTCACCTTGTGAAACGATAAGTAAAATGCGAAATAATCGACTTCCTCGATGCCGACGCCTCCCTGCTCCAGGCAAAAACGGATAGCTTCAATTGGCGCTTTCGGCGAATGCTTGATCCGGTTCAGCCGCTCTTCCTCCATGCCTGCTATAACGACACCATCCCGTATCAGAACAGCTGCGGAATCATGGGAATACGCGAGCGAGGATTCCGAGGCTTGCTCGAATACCAAATCCGGCCCTGCATTAATACCTATAATGTTCATCCCTTGTCCTCCTTGTGTCCGGGTCATCCGGCAGGCAGCAGCAGCAGCCGTTTTGCCCAAAGCTCCATCAAATGATTGCAGCAGTGCGTCACATCTTCTGCTGCAGAAATATCCGATTCCGACAGCAGTTCCATAATCGTCCGCTCACCGTCCGCGTTCATCAGCACACGGTATACCTCCGCAGAGAGCGGAACGGAGAACCCGCGTCTGCAGGTACAAGACAGCTCCATCACTTGCGCCTTCTCGTTCGGCAGCTTATACGTCCATTTCCGATGGACATACGCATACTTCGGCAGCATCGGCTTAAGCCGCAACAGATCGTCAGGGTGGATGCGCTGCTTGCACACAAGCAGTCCACCTACTGCCATATAGTTGAAATCACCAGTTATCATCGAGGCGATTGCGTCATGGGCGGTTTCCGGCAAAGGCTCAAACGGGCTGCGCAGACTAAATTGAGCTACAAACGGAAGTCCAGTCTCCTGTTCAAACTTATCCAGCAACTCCCATAAAGCCGGGTTATCCGATTCCGCTACCGCATGCACCTGAACCGCCGATGCGCCTACGATCCCCGCTTTATGAGAAGGCTGGAGCTCATCCTTCCATTCAAGGGAGTAGTTCCCAAACCTGAATTGCGACGGCTGAATTTCTAAAGGAATGTCAAAATACTGATCAACAGCGCTCTCTTTAATTGAAATACAGACACTCCCTGCTTCATTGCCAGCGCTGCTGCTGTCCGGCGCAATCCTTGGGTCTGACAGCAGACATCGGTTGCCAAGTGAATTCGGGCCAAATTCGGAGCGGCCCTGTACCCAGCCAACCTTCTCCCCTGCCGCAAGCAGACTCGCTGCCTTCTCACTCGCACTGTGCAGATCGGACAGATTGTAATCTTCCGTCTCTCTGCTGATGATCCCGTCCCATAGTTCAATTGCCTCCAGCACATCGGACTCCGGTTCAATCGGGCTTCCCCAGTACAAATGGGTCCATGGACCCGAGCTGCACTTTTTGGTTTCACGCTGGAATACGCTAAGGGCGGCGCCAAGCGCAGCACCGGCATCACTATGTACCGGCTGTACGAACACTTCCTCGAACAAACCGGATTGCAGCAGCTTTCCATTCAGAACCGTATTGGCTGCAAGCTCTCCGGCAAAGCATAACCGCTTCATTCCTGTAACCTGCTGATAGTGGGTAACGATATGAAATACAATCGCCTCGATCATTTCCTGCAAGGAAGCTGCAAGGTCAGATGCACGTCTTGCAAGCTGCTTCGGGCCAGCGTCAATCCCTTCCAGTCTCCATATTTCGTGCAGCGCATTGCTGTCAAGCTTCAGCTTGTAGCCTCCGCCCGGCAGGAGCTCATAGGAAGAGGCAACAAATGGACGGTAGACAGCCGCATTTCCTGCAGCAGCAATCCGGTATAATTGAATTGTATCCGAAATCGGCGGCTCCAGACATTCACCGATATTCCGGCAAAATGTGATCAGCGAGTCAACGTCATGGAACGACTGAAGCGACTCCAGATCCAGACCGCTGCCCTTGGCTACAAGCCCGGAAAACCCGTCCTCCGATTTGTCCAGCGATAGAACGAGAGCGCTTTCAAAACCTGAGCATGCATAGGCGCTCATCGCATGGGCGTATTGATGCTTGACAAAAATAATACTTTTCAAGTCAAAGGAAAAATTAAATGCTTCTTTCAAATAGTTCCGAATCCATTCACGAATCGTTGCATAAATAGCATAGCGATTCGGATTGGCCAAGTAATTGCGCTGGAGAAAGAAGTTATAGAACTTTTCCTCACCGTAGACAACAATCTTGTCAATCTCGCTTAAAGACAGATTCGCTGCCTGCAGACAGCGTTCAATGGCAAGCACCGGACGATAATTCGTACGGGGAATACGGTTCAGACGTTCTTCTTCAACGGCAAACAATACCTCTCCGTCCCGGAGCAGCACGGCCGCCGAATCATTACGAGTGCTTTCCGTCAAATCGAATGCGCCTGCCGTACCTTCCAGAATGCTATCAAACCCTCCGCTTATCCCAATGATGTTCATTATCAAAATAACCTCCAATACGCTTATTGTCCGGCAGCGCATGGCAGGGTGTCCCGGCATCCATCTTGTCCAGGAGCCTGCATGTGACATAGCGGCAGCAACTGGTCTTACCGGCTTACATGCAAATCTGAATTTGTACGCAGCCGTTTAGCTTTCACGGACGGGAACGATCTTTAATATATTGCGAGGGTCTACAATTACATCTCCAATTCGGATTGTAATGGAATTTTTCTCATTGATTCTTCTGTTCAGCTCTTCAGCGTCGTAGTTCTGGATATGGGCAATCACCTTGTTGCCGTCCTGTGTGTATACCTCTACCTTCTCAATAAGTCTCACCCCCTCTCGCGGGACGATAATGGCATGGGCGTTTAATGCAGAACCTGCAGCAACAACTTCTTCTCATCTTCAAACCACTGCCGTACCTGTTCCTGAATTTCAGAAGCTCTGTCCCTCTTATTAGAAATTATAGATTTAAATGTAACATGCCGAAGTGCAAGCAGCCTTTGCTGGAGCTTTTCATACTCAAGGCTGAACTGACGGTTCTTCTCCAGATGCCCTGCCTGCTCCATGTACCGAATAGCAGTCATCAGCAATTTTTTATGATCGCATACAAGCGGGAACACTACTCTGTCAAATGGCTCGCCTGCTCCGAAACAATGAATAGAATGCTGCAAACAGGCGGAAATCGGCTCCAATCCGAATGAAAGCTCAGGGTTTAGCGTATGCAGGTGAAACAGTGTATTTCTGGAATGCGCATAATCACTAATCTGCCCAATAATACGTTCATAGAACAGCTCGTATTGTACATTGGGTTGAAGCTTAAAGAGACGGTTTCCCTTCAACCAGTAGCTCTGCTCGTCAAAATAAGCCCAGCTTGCCCTTAATTCATCAAACGAGGCCGTTGTCAATGAGAAGTTGTCACCCCTGATGAAATCAGCTAGGTGAACCGTTTTGGAGCCTTGGCAATATCCATGAACGAATACCGGGTGCGGCCGGGAGCCGACCGTCTGAAATGCGCTGAGGTGTGAAGTTTCCAGCAGCAGCAAAAGGTAGTAGTCCTGATTAATTGCATTCATTATCAATTCAATAGGGTCTGTACTATAGTTGGCCAGGAAATCACGGTTAATTACTTGAAGGTTAAGGAAGGGACAGCTTAATGGGGGCTCGGGGGTAAAGAAATCGACACCTCCGCCGCTAGTAACAGAAAGCTGCAAATAATTGCTCAACACCCAATTGATACTTTTGTCGTCCTGAGAAATTACAGCTAGCACTGGCGCATGTGTCATGTAAGAGGTAATGATCGGATAATTAACATCCAGAATCTTTTTCATGACATCCCCCATTCTGAACATTTTGTATGATTAAACTAATAATTGGTATTATATCATTTTCTGGTTTTTCCTTTACTATGCTATTTTTGGCTTTTATAGACTTTTCTTGTCCTCATTAAGGGTGAAACACCAGAAGGGATATGCTGGCGCTCGCCGCCGGGAATTGTGAGCTATCGCCGCTTGAATCAAATGGATCACTTAAAAAATAATTGGTATCGCATCATTTTATGGGTATAATTCCTATATGGCATTTTTGAAAAAGCCGAGTTTTTCGCCCCCCCAGAAGCTTTCACACTCTATCCATTTGACTTGTGCTTATTTTCGTTTAATTATTATACATATATCTTTTGTTGACTTTGTTTCCCGGACTGGATAACCGACATTTAACTATGGTTGTTGAGCGTGTGCGCTGCACGGACATATGGTAGTCGTATCATTTCAACATTTCAGGGGATTATAGGAAATAGAAGTTGTCATACCCAAATACTGGAGGCGCACCTTATGTGTGGAATTACAGGAATTATGACCCTTTCGGCAGCAGTGCCGGATAAAACTTTGCTGGAGCGTATGATTGGCGTTATTCGTCATCGCGGACCGGACGATGTCAGCTATTGGAGCGGCCCTCATATGGGACTCGGTTTTTGCAGGCTATCGATTGTCGATCTCGCGGAAGGCAGACAGCCAATCAGTAATGAAGACGGCAGCCTGTGGCTTGTCTTCAACGGCGAAATCTATAATTACCAGTCGCTCCGCGGAAAGCTGCAAGACCGGGGTCATCTGTTCAGCACAGAAAGCGACAGCGAAATTATTGTTCATCTTTATGAAGAATACGGTGAAGGGTGCGTTCATCATCTGCGCGGCATGTTCAGCTTTGCCATCTGGGACAGCAGGAAGCAGATGCTCTTTGCCGCCCGCGATCCGTTCGGGATCAAGCCCTTCTACTACCGTTCGAGCGGAGACAGCTTTATGTTCGCTTCCGAAATCAAGAGCTTGCTGGCGGCAAGCGGACAAGCCGCCTCGGTTAAGCCCGAGAGTTTGCTAAACTTTCTGACCTTCCAATATGTACCGGAGCCAACCACGATGTTCACTGGCATCTCCAAGCTCCAGCCTGGTCATTATCTGATAGCAAGGCCCGGAGAATCCCTGAAGCTAAAAAAATACTGGGAGCCATCCTTCACGCCGGAGGATCGGCCCTTATCCTATTATACAGAGCAGATTGAAGCCCGTCTGGCGGATTCCGTATCCCGGCATCTGACTGGCGATGTCGAAGTCGGCTGTTTCCTCTCAAGCGGTATCGATTCCACGGCAATCGCCGCTCTGCTGCGGCGTCACCGCAACGTTCGTACGTTCTCTGTCGGCTTCGAGGGGCCGCATAACGAGACGACTTTTGCTGCTGAGACTGCCCGGACGCTCGGTACGGAGCATTATGATATGCTCATTAGCGAAGAAGACTATTTTCAGTCAGTGCCCCGTGCGGTCTGGCATCAGGACGAACCCGTCGCCGATCCGTCAGCAATAGCATTGTATCACGTAGCCAAGCTGGCCAGTTCTAAGGTGAAGGTCGTATTATCCGGAGAAGGCGCAGATGAGCTATTCGGAGGCTACGGGATCTATCGTGAGCCCGCCGCGCTGGCTCCCTTCTCCCTGCTCCCCAATTGGGCTCGCCAGTTGTTGAAGAACCTGGCCGTACGTTTGCCTTCGGGAATGAAAGGGCGCAATTATATTCTTCGCGCTTCGACGCCGCTTGAAGAACGCTTTCTTGGCAATGCCAAAATCTTTAGTGAGGATATGAAAGCACAGCTGGTCAAATCATTTGCCGACCTGGAGGAGAACTTCCAGACCCCTCAGCAAATCGCCGGCCGCTATTATGCGCAAACTGTACATCTCGATCCGGTAACACGCATGCAGCATATTGATATGAATCTGTGGCTGCCCGGCAATATTCTGATGAAGGCTGATAAAATGACCATGGCCCATTCCCTCGAGCTCAGAGTTCCTTTTCTCGATCTGGAAGTGTTCGAACTGGCTGCCAAGCTGCCAAGCGCCTTCAAAACGGCTAAGGGCACAACCAAATACGCGCTGCGTCAGGCTCTCTCAGGGGTGGTACCCGAATCTGTTGTGAACCGTCCCAAGCTGGGATTCCCTGTGCCTCTCAGACAATGGCTCGCAGCGGGGCGCGGAGGCCGTGTGCTGGAACAGATTGAAAACGCAGGAATTTCCGACTATGTACATCTGGACCAGGTTGCCGCAATGTATAAGCTGCACCGTGAGGGCAGCGGGGACTACTCCCGCCGACTATGGGCGCTTTATATTTTTGCGCTGTGGCATACAGCCTTTATTAAAGAAGGCCCGTCCGCATCCTTCCAGCCTACACCTGACAGGGAACAAATTGTCCCTGGCTGGTCTCCATCCGTATTGCCGATTGACATCATTCAGACCTAAGCGGTCTTTCGTTACGGTTATTGTTCTCCTCTTCGGCTGGGCAAGCACTCGCTGGCTGCAAAGAGCAATAACCTTTTTTTCATTTTTGTCTTCTACTTTGCAATTCAAGCATTCACTTCAATCGTATTCAGCATTAAGTCCCCCATGGCATTGCCCCCCTGTACCCCCAGAACCCGGATTTGATCAAAACCTGCAATTGTAAAAGCAGTTGTATGCCCTGCCGGAAGCGTAATCGATTCCAAGACAATATTGCGATACGTAAATTGAAGCTGCACAGGTTTGATGGAGCCGGGGCTGGAACTGATCGTGCCTGTAGCGCGGATGATCTCATTCGTCGTATACAGCACCGCCGTTTCAAGGTCGTAGACATACCACGGACATTGCAAACAATGTACCGGTACAGCAGGGTCTTGAGACAAATCTATGCCGAGACACCCCTCTGAAGACATCATCATCCCTCCCCATCTCATTCCAGTATATCAACAGGCCGGGCATTTGAACGCGTATATCCGTCTATTTGTTGGCAAATATAGGCGTTCCCCTCTGACAATTGCCCATTTGTCATCGACTACACGAATGTCAGGGGCATTTAGCCCGCCTGATCAATATCATAGTTAAAGAAGGCGAATTTACAGGAGGCACTGAAGCATGAGAAGCCACTCATCCAGACTCATTCAGGCCAACAAACAAATTACGGTCGTCAAATTGAACTGTCCGAAAGTAACCTGCCGCCGATGCGGTAAAAAAAAAGAACCCCTTCCCGTAAACGCAAACAGAGACCGTTGATCTGCGAAAACCGCTCCAAGGGCGGAAAAAAACGCAAACCGTGGAGCGAACCAGGCGGAATTCCCCGGGTGATCGCCCAGGCGCCCGTGCAGGTTTCCGCCCCTGCCTCTCCTGCAAGCCGTCAATTTACCTGCGATAGTCTAAGCGGAAAAATATTTCAGCTTTGCGACGGTGTTCCTCGCGTATACTTTACGTCCGCGAATAGCTCCTCATCCAGCATTATCCGAATAGCGAATGACACGAAAGGCAGCATGAAGGCGGTCATCGAACTGCAGCGGGGCGACGCTGTTGAAGGTGTTATTGAGCAAGGACAACAGGTGAGCTTTGACGTTCCTTCCATTAGCAGGCTGTCCATTTCAAGCTCTGGTGAAGGCGGGATTTCCAAAGGCAACTATACGATCCGCATTCGCCGTGAAGCGAAATAAGGAGCGGATGGAAGCATATGAACGTGAAGCCATCCCGACAGATTTCCCAAGGAGTTGAACAAGTTGAATACCAAAGACGACAGGCACACCGCATTCTTGTCTGCTAGACAAGAGCTTGCCAAGGCTATAGAACGCTGGTACGTATGGCTCTCCTCCTCCCCTGCCGTATTGTTTCACGCTGCGGATATGGACCTCATGGTCGAGCCGGTTAGCCGCTTCCTTCAATCTGCTGAGTGGATGAGCGAGAGCGCTATAGCCAAGCATGAATGGTTTGTTCAAAAAGGAGCAGAACGATTGCTGAATCGTCTGGAAAAAGGAGACTTCGATATTTATGAGCAATGACGAACGGAATTTTGCGGTATGCATTGCCCAAGGATGCGCCGCCTGGAGATGCGGGGATGACGCTGAAGGGATCGGCTGGTTCCAGAAGGCGGCTTTGCTATGGCTGGATCAGCTAGAGCAGACGGAAGGTGACGGCGGCGAGCTGTTGGAAGCGCAGTACAGACAGTTGGCTTCAGAGGTTCGGCAGACCGTCAGCATGCTTGAGCATGGCGATATCGCGCTTGCCGCCGACAGACTGGAGGCTGGCTTGCTCCCTTTGCTCGGTTATCGCGCTGACGAGGAAAGGATCGAACGCAATGAATAGGCTCGTATTGGAAAACAAGGTTTTGCAGCAAAACCTGGATTATGTGCAGGATGAGCTTAGAGCGCTTCTGGAGCCTTACGTCTCGGGAGAATCGGGCGATCCGCTTGAGGTCGCACATGCCGAGAACGGTTCCCCTGTTGCCAGGCTGGCGACAGAGGGAGGCATCATTCACAGCAATAGTCTGATCCATCCCGAGGCAGAGGCCAGTCGCTGGGCGGAGTCCGTCCAATACTCGGATACGCGGATTAGTCTGGTCTATGGCTCAGGCTTTGGCTATCCGCTGCTGGAGTATGTGAAGCGCAAAAAACCCTACACCCAAACTCTCTTCATTGAGCGAGATATCCGCCTTTTTTATACCATGCTGTGCCATGTGGATATTCGTCCGCTGCTGGAGGATGGAAGCTGTCGTTTTTTAGTAGGCTCTATCCCCCAAATCCAGTCCCAGCTTCAATATGTGATGACGGGCGATTTTCTGCTGCAGAGCAGCAAGCTGACCGCTCACTTCACATGGCTCGCCCACCGCAATGAAAAAGAGCCCTATTTGGAGCTTCATCAATGGTTCATGAATACATTGGAATTGATGATCGCAAGCATCGGAAATTCCATTCACGATACACTGGCAGGCTTGTACAATACGATGGAAAATGCGGAAGCTATTATCAAGGCTCCCCGTCTCGCCTCTCTGCGCGGCGCCTTCAAGGGAAAACCCGCGATTATTGTATCCAACGGTCCTTCTCTTGACCATAATATTGATCATCTTCGGCAGGCTGCGGGCAAGGCCTTGATCATCACGGCTGAATCTGCGCTTCGTCCCTGCTTGGAAAGGGGAATTCTGCCGGATGCGATGAGTGTTACGGAGCGGTCGCCGGATGTGTATCATTATCATTTCGCTAATCAGAAGCTGCCTCCATCTCTGGCCTTGATCGGGCTAACCGTCATCGACCCGCGCATACCGACCTCGACCGAAGGACCCTGGGTGCCGGTATTCCGCCGTCTGGAGAATTCCGCCCGCTGGATTCAGCATGCCATCATGGAGAGCGGCGAGGCACTGAAGGGCGGCTCCTCCTCCGCTCATCTGGCTTTTGAGTTTGCGTTGTGGACTGGTGCGGACCCGATCATATTCATCGGGCAGGATCTGGCGTTCGGGCCGGACAAGGCGACGCACAGCAGACAATCCGTGTATTCCGAGGACCGTCTCCTGGGGCAGGTCCAGGCGTTGCAAAATCAGCCCGCCTACGAAGTACCCGGCGCCAACGGCGGGATGGTGCGAACAACAAAATTATGGCATGAGTTCAAATCCTGGTTTGAACAGCAAATCAGCCTCCATCCCGCGACCCGGTTTATTGATGCTACTGAGGGCGGCGCATATATCAGGGGAACAGAGCTCATGACACTTCAGGAAGCAGCAGCCTCCTTCTGCGTCGAGCCGCTTGAAACTTCGCTTCACGACTACTTGCTGGGCTGCACGCCCTCCGCTTCGGGCGAGGAGTTGTGGCTTGATGACCGGCTGCAGGAGCTGCGGCTGCGCTGTGAAGCACTGCGGCGAAAATTCCTGCTGCTGACGGAACGAGCCGAAGAGGACTTGCGCAGCTGCCGCCTGATCGATAAGGCCTGTTCCCTTCATCAATCATATCCCAACACCGAGATCCCGGCCTATATTGAGGCGCTGATTCGGGCGCAAAGCGATGTCTATCACAATTATACGGACCCGGATGTCAGCACCTATATGCAGCCGCTGCTTTTTGCGTATCAAAAGAAAATCAATGACCTGGGCGAGATCGATTCCATGGAGCTGCTCAGGCAGATGAACAGCTTGAGAAGCTCCATGCTCCAGGCAATCACAGAGAGCTGCTCGCTCATTGCCAGGCAGCTTCGGCAGGCCGGCAACCGTGTCGTGCCGCGCCATGTCACCTCCGGGAGCCAAATGGAATAGACCATTATAAGCATATTTGGGCAGCCAAGGCGTCATCCACCTATACCAATCTGAGCAATCGACCATAAGATATCTTGCAACTTTCTTCTCATTTCTTTCACATCAAGGAGGAAACCTTTAATGAGCTGTTCATCTCCGCAAACCTGCTGTCAGCAACCGATCGTCAGCGTGTGTCTGGCCAACCAGAACTATCTGATTGGAACAGGAACGTCGCTTGGTTCACTGATTTTCGGACCAAACCCGACTCCGGTAGCTGCTTCCGGCGTTCTGGCCAACAACTCATCCAACTCCGCATCCATTACATTCACATTCCGCAGAGGGTCCCGGGTCGTTGCGACAATAACCAATGTCACGCCTGGCCAATCCAGAGCCTTCGCTGTTTCCGGATTTACATCTATCAGTGCGACAGGTACTGTTATCAGCGCTGTAGCGGATTTGTGCATGACCGAATTTTTCAGACCTTCCGTATAACAGCGCAGCGTTTCCCGCCTGAAGCCCTTGTCTTGGGCGGGAGTACATAAGTTGCTTAGCTATCAAGGAGGATCTGCAATGAGAGAATGTGCCAACCTGATGATTGGACCGTATGCGACAATTCGCGAGGCTATTGCAGTTATTGAGAAGGAATCCGCCCAGATTGCCCTGGTTGCCGGTCCTGACTGTCGGCTGCTCGGCACGGTGACTGACGGAGATGTACGGCGCGGCATTCTGGACGGCTTGTCGCTTGAGCAGCCGGTAGAACGTGTTATGAACGCCAAACCCAGTACCATTGTGCGAGGGACGCCATGGAAAACAGCCTATGATTTGATGCTGGGCAAAGGCTTGCGACGGATTCCTGTTCTTTCTCCAGACGGTATAATTGCCGGTATGGAGGCGCTGGAGGATTATCTCAAGCCGCACCCACGGGAAAATTCGATCGTCATTATGGCGGGCGGCCTCGGCAGTCGCCTCGCCCCGCTCACAAAGGACTGCCCCAAGCCGCTGCTGAAAGTGGGCAGCAAGCCGCTACTGGAGACGATTCTGGAATCTCTCATTGCCTATTCCTTTCGCAAATTCTACTTCTCTGTCAATTACAAGGCCGATATGATCGAATCCTACTTCGGCGACGGCAGCCGTTGGGGAGTCCGCATCGAATATCTGCGTGAGGAAGAACCGCTCGGCACGGCCGGCGCCCTCTCCCTCCTTCCCTCGATTCCGGAGCAGCCGCTGATCGTCATTAATGGCGATTTGCTGACGAGTTTGAATTTTGCCCATCTGTTGCACTATCATCAGGAACATGCGGGATTAGCCACCATGTGCATTCGGGAATATGCGTACTCCATTCCATACGGCGTAGTCGATACGGATCAGCACCGCTTTCTCGGCATCCGGGAAAAGCCGGTCCACCGCACATTTGTAAATGCCGGTATTTACGTCCTCGAACCGCGCATTCTCGCCGCTATCCCCCGTTCCACCTATACCGATATGACGGCGCTGTTCGAGCAACTGGCGGCACATGACGAGAAATTGGCTGTATTTCCCGTACAGGAGTATTGGCTCGATATCGGGAAAATGGACGATTACGAGCGCGCCAACCGGGAGTATGGCGAGGTATTCCCGTGAGCGTGCTCGTTGTCGGCTACGGTTCCATCGGCCGTCGACACGTACGGCTGCTTCAAGAAGAAAAGCATGAAGCGGCGGTCGTAAGCAAGCATGGTGCGGTTGAAGCCAAGGCGGCCGGTGCGCGGACATATGACTCCCTGGAGGAAGCACTCGAGTATGAATCGCCTCGTCTGGTCATTATTGCCAACCGGACCTGTGAGCATGAGGGGACGCTATCGGCGCTGCTTGCATCCGGCTATACAGGGAACGTGCTGGTCGAGAAACCGCTGTTTCAACGTATGCCCGAGGCCTCTATGACGCGACAGCTGATGTCGATGGGTGACAGGCTATCTGTGTTCATCGCTTATAACTTGAGATTTCATCCTGTGCTGTCCCGCCTGAAGGAGCTGATCGGTACAAATCAGGTACTGTCTGTGCACGTGTACGCCGGCCAGTATCTCCCTGATTGGCGGTCCGGCGATTATCGCAAGCGCTACTCGGCCAGGCGCTCAGAGGGCGGCGGCGTGCTTCGGGATTTGAGCCATGAGCTGGATTATACGGAATGGCTGTTCGGCGCGTGGCAGCGAGTGGCCGCTGTGGGAGGCCGCTATAGTAATCTGGAGCTGGACAGCGATGATCTGTTCGCCCTGCTGCTAGTCACAGAGCGCTGCCCTGTCGTGACCATTCAGCTCAATTACGTGGACCGTACAGCCCAGCGCCAGTTAATTGTCAATACGATGGATAGCACCTATACAGCAGATTTGATCCGGGGGACGCTTGCTTACGGTGACAAGCGGGAGATCTTCGCCATTTTGCCGGACGATACCTACCGGACGCAGCTCAAAACGCTGACAGGCGGCTATTCAGACAAACTGTGTACGGTAGAAGAGGCGCTTAGTGTTGTGGCGCTTGTTGAAGCTGCCGAGAAGGCAGCACTGCTTGGGAGGTGGATTACGCGATGAAACGATTATGTACCCTATGCGCGCGGGGCGGCTCCAAGGGAGTTCCGGGGAAAAACATTCGCCCTCTGCTTGGCAAGCCGCTTCTGGCCCATAGCTTGCTGCAAGCGCAAACGTCCGGCTTGTTCGATACCATAGCGGTAAGCAGTGATTCGGAGGAAATTTTGCAAACGGCTTTGAAGTACGGCGCGAATTTGTTGATCACAAGGCCCCCCGATCTGGCAGGTGATGAAGCGGCGAAAATTCCCGCCATCGCCCACTGCGCCGAGGAAGCTGAACGGCTGACGGGCATCAAGTATGATACGGTCACCGACCTGGATGCGACCTCTCCCCTGCGGACCATAGCGGATATTGCCGGGGCGGTTCATCTGCTGGAAACTTCAGAGGCGTGCAATGTCATTACTGGCCATTCTTCCCGTCGTTCTCCCTATTTCAACATCGTCGAGCATCAGCCGGACGGGAGCGTCAAGCTGGTCAAAACTGCGGAGACCCCTATAGTGCGACGTCAGGATGCTCCCCGAACCTATGATATGAATGCATCCGTCTATGTCTGGCGCCGGGTATGGCTGCGGGCGGATTATCCGCTCTTTACCAAGCGGACGCTCCTGTATGTGATGGATGCGGCGAATTCGGCGGACATTGATTCGGAGCTTGATTTTCTGCTTGTAGAGGAGCTTATGAGGCGCAGGGGGGCGGATTCATGACGAGACATGGTGAATATAATAATGAGCTTGGTCAGGACAGCTTCTCGAAGCTGTTTGACCTGAGCGGGAAAACAGCCATTGTGACAGGCGGCCTTGGTATTCTGGGTCGGAGATTTGGCGCAGCATTGGCCGCGCATGGCGCTCAGGTTGCAATTGCAGATTTGGATGAGGATGAAGCGGACGGCTTTGCGCGGGAGCTGGAGCAAAATTACGGTCCTGTCTGTATCGGAGTCGGCTGTGACGTGTCTGACCCCGACTCCGTGGCTCGCATGACGGACAAGGTCGCAGAAGAACTCGGCGGAATCGATATTTTGCTTAATAATGCGGCCTCCAAGTCGGACGATCTGGAACAGTTTTTTTCCCCATTCGAGACCTACTCGCTAGCACAGTGGAAGAAGGTGATGTCCGTCAATGTGGACGGCATGTTTCTAGCGGCGCAGGCAGTCGGGAACCGGATGCTGAAGCAAAATCGCGGCGGGTCGATGATTCAAATGTCCTCCATTTATGGACTTCTCGGGCCGGATGAACGTATTTATGAAGGCTCCCGTTATCTCGGAACCGCGATCAATACTCCGGCAGTCTATTCTGCTTCCAAGGCGGCGGTCGTTGGGCTGACCAACCATTTAGCAGCCCGCTGGGCCCCATTCGGCATTCGGGTCAACACGCTTACCCCCGGCGGTGTTGAGAGCGGCCAGAACAGCCAGTTTGTGGAGCGGTACAGCGCCCGTGTGCCGCTTGGCCGGATGGGGCAGCCGGATGAGCTGGCGGGAGCAGCCATTTATTTGGCCTCCGACGCCTCCAGCTATGTGACCGGGCATAACCTGTATGTGGATGGCGGCCTGCACGCCTGGTAAGCAAGGAGCTTGTTGAGGCTCCCGCTGTCTTCTCTTTCGTCTGATCGACAATCTATCTCCTTGCTACCGTTAGCCATAATTAGCGCGCGGGCACGCCTTTGACGGTTAGACCGGCCCCCACATGGCGCGTTACAACCGCTCCTGCCCCAATTATGGCACGACTGCCGATGACAAGCTTGTCGGAGGTCGACCGCCCTTGCAGGATAACGGCTCCTGTGCCGATGCTGCACCTTTCCATCAGATGGACATTGCCTGAAATATTCGCTCCCGGACCAATCGTGACAAAATCTTCAACTATGCAATCATGGGCAACTGTACAGTTCAGGTTATACAATCCGAAGTTGCCATTTTGAATCCCTGTCGTGATACGGCAACCGGCAAATACAAGATTTCCTTGCCGTCGCAGCAAATCCGGCTCCTGCCTGACGGCGAGCGTCGCCGATGGATGAATCAGGTTGACATAGTTGAGCTGGGGAAACCGTTGGAACAACTGGCAACGCAGGTCAGAGTCTCCGATTGCAATAACGAAGGCAAAGCCCCCTGCATGGAGCGTATGAACCCGCTCCTCCCCAACAACGTTGAATCCATAATGCTGCCGAATTCCCAGGACCGGCTCCTTATCGATGAACACAAGCTCCCTGTACCCCACCTCCCAGGCCAGATCGGCCGTTTCTGCGGCCAGCCCGGATGCGCCCAGTATCGCCAGTTTCATTCCAGCAGCTCATCCTTCCTGTAGGCGCGTTTGGACCGCGTACCCAGCAGCTCCCAGTAAGCAAATGGGGACAACCCTCCCCCGGGCCGCTTGACCGCAAGATGGTCTTCCGTCAGCACTTCGCCTTCATCGATATCTTGGGCTGCAATCAGGCTTCTCCGCACCAGCTTGGCGTTCTCGCTCTCCTGGGGCGCCGGGATTTTCAGCGATGAACCGAGAGATGCTTCGACCTGACGGACAGACCGGACAAGCTCGCGGAACGCGGCAGGAGCAAGCGACGCCTGATGGTCCGGTCCTTCCATCCCGCAATCCAGTGTCAGATGCTTCTCAATGACAGCGGCTCCCCGCGCTGCGGCTGCAATGGCAACAGCTATGCCCTCTGTATGATCCGACAGCCCGACAGGCAACCCGAATGCGGCCGACAGTGTATCCATGGCTTGCAAGTTGATGCTGTCGTACGGGGCAGGGTACTCTGTTGTCGCGTGAAGAAGTGTCACTCGTTCCGCTAATGCCTGCCGGCCTACTGCGGACAGATACGCATGGCGGAACGTTTCGCGCGACGGTCTGGACGCTATTGGCCGGGTATATCCGAAGGCCAGTGCAGATAGCGCCTCTTCGACATCAGCGAGTGTACACATGCCGGTAGATAAAAGTACCGGCTTGCCACTGCGGCCGAGTTGAACGAGCAGCGGGGCGTTAGTCGCATCACCGGAGGAAACCTTGATTGCTCCCAGCCCAAGATGCCGAGTCAGCATATCCGCGCTCTCCAGATCAAATGGCGTAGACAGCAATTCAATGTTCAGCTCCCTGCATTGCCGTAACAGCGCCTCATGATCAATGACCGAAAGCTCAAGCCTGCGGAGCATGTCATACTGCGTTTCCCCGGCATCCGTTGTTTGCCGCTGGTACTCCGCCTTTGCTGCCTGCCGGCTTACGAGCCGGTCCGCCCGGAAGGTCTGCAACTTCACAGCATCCGCCCCGGCATCCGCCGCGACTTCAACAAGCTGCTTGGCAAGCTGGAGGGAACCATTATGATTGACCCCGATTTCCGCAATAATGGTGACGCGTCCCTTTTTCACGCCTATCCCTCCCCTTGCGCATCATAAAAAAGCTTCAAGCCGGCGCGACCGCGACCGACCTGACGGATCAGCTCCGCTACGATGCGCAAACCGCTGTTTCCTGTACCGTACGGGTTCTCCACGCCTGTACAGTCCATCCGGCAAGCCTGATGAATGGCCGCCTGAATGGCTCCAGACTCAGGCTCGCAATGCAATACGGAAGCACCCCGAAGTCGTCCCTTTTGCCGGAAGCCGATATCAACGCTAGGCTTGCCCAGGGAGGGAATCTCGCATATGCCGCTGGAAGAATTGCCGATCACCGCATCCACTATGCGCGCGGTACTGAAATAACGAAGCTGCCCCAAGGAGGTATAGGCCGCCGCATTGGCGTGCGCCGCTGTGTATCTGTCAATCCGTTCAGCATAAAGCCGTCCACCAGGGTCAGCGTTCGGCTTCGTAAATACAATACCCGTATCCTCGCCAAGCGCTGCCAGCGCCTTCATCAGTTCCTCCAGCTCCGCTTCCGCATCAGAACTACCCAGCGTTACCGAGTGATACGTCACCAACACATTGCGGGAACGAAAGGTGAAATTAAGCTCATGCTCCAGCTCCTCCCTGGAGAGCAGCGGAAGCTGCTTGATCCGGTCTATTCCGGGATGCCCGACGTTCAGTATCATATGAGGGTCTTCGCCAAGCTGCCTGACCCGCTGTGCGGAGCGTTTATTCGTCACAAAATGAAGCTGGGACATCTTCGTGATGCCATGCCGAATCGCTTCGTCCAGCGCTCCTTCCGTCACATCCCCTCCCCCGATGTGTGCAATGGGAATTCTCGCCATGAATGCCGCTGCGGCTGCAGCCCATATTTCATAGCGATCCCCAAGCACGACCACCCAATCCGGCTGTAGCCGCCGGTACGCATCAGCGAATCCAATCATGCCAAGACCGACCGATTTCGCCGCTCCTGCCGCCGTATCGCTGGACAGCAGCATTTCCACCTGGTCATGAATCGGGAATCCGTCCGCCTCAATAGCCCGGACCGTCATACCGAACTCCGGGGCCAAATGCATGCCTGTCACAATAAGCTGCAACTCCAACTGAGGAGCCGCTTCAATTTGCTTCATTACACTGTAGAGAAGGTCGTACTCCGCACGGCTGCCTGTGACGACAGCAATTTTATGTCTGGGGTTGGAGACGGCGCCATGAACCGCCTGAGTAGTATCGGTTATTTTGCGACTCATGCCCCCCTCCCGTCTGCCTCTTGCAAGAACGCGCTGCTCGGAAGATTGATGACTCGTCGCGCCAAGCTCTCTGCCGTGGACAAATCCATTCGCGGACTGCGCTTTAGCATGGGAAGCTGGTGCAGGGGCGTCCATAACGGACGCGTCATTATGCCCGCCTGATTGGTCTGCTCCAGCACTCCCTCCAGATGGGCAGCGTGAGATTCATCAAGCAACAGCGCATTGAGCCAGTAATTGCTGACCGCAAAGGAAGGTTCCTGAAAAAAACGAATGCCTTCCGCCTGCCGGAACGCTTCTTCATAGGCCGAAGCAAGACTTCGCTTGCTAGCCAGCATAACCGGGAGCCGTTCCAACTGCGCGACTGCCAGTGCCGCATTCAGATTAGGGAGCCGATAATTAAAACCTGTCTGGTCATGAACAAAGTTCCAGCGGTGCGGCAGCTTGGCCGTCGTCGTAAGATGCTTCGCTTTTCGAGCCAGCTTTTCATCATTGGTCAGGAGCGCACCCCCGCCTCCGGCTGTAATAATTTTATTCCCATTCAGGCTGATCGCCGCTATTTCGCCCCAACTCCCGGTATGTCGTCCCTTATAAAATGAACCTAAGGATTCCGCGGCATCCTCGACCATTTTCAGCTTGTAATGCGCGCAAATTTCCGCCAGCGGTTCAAGGTCAACCGGGTGACCCAGGGTGTGCATAGGCACAACCGCTCTGATTCGCCTGCCAGTCCTCGCGTTATAGCAGGAACGGTCTTTAAGTACAGCCTTCTTCCTTAAATAGTGGTCCAGCTTTTCAGGATCGAGGCCAAGTGTAGTTTCCGAACTGTCAACCAGATGCGGGATTGCCCCGCAATAGGAAACTGCATTAGCGGTCGCTACAAAAGTCAAGGCGGGAATCAGCACCTCGTCCCCCGCTTCAACCCCGCTTAGTGTCAGCGAAATATGGAGCGCAGCCGAGCCATTGACAACCGCAATGGCATGCTTGATTCCTGTATAAGCAGCCAAATCTTGTTCCAGACGATTCACGAATGCGCCGACTGAGGATACCCAGCCGGTATCGAGGCATTCCTTTACATATCGCCATTCATTCCCTGCAAAATGCGGGGCGTGCAATGGATGGGCTTGATCGCCTGAGGGCAATACTTTGCGCAAGCGTTCCAGTACGTCCTGAACAAAGGGGTGGCTCGTCATATCGTATACGCTTGCGGGTTGGGATACCGAACTGAACGTTCAGCAGTAAACCACTGCACCGTCTCGCTCAGCCCTCTTTTCAACCCTTCCTCCCCCGTATACTCCGGCTGCCAGTCCAGCAGCTTTTTGGCCTTGGAGATGTCCGCCCAGAGCCGCTCAACCTCGCTGTTGGCCGGACGAATCCGGGCCTGATCGGCCTCAATCTCGATTTGGGCGTCCATCACCTCTGCAATAAGCCGAGCTGTCTGTTCGATTGTCTGCTCATAGCCGCTGCCAACTTGAATAACTTGGCCAACCGACCGCGGAGAGGCTGCCACAGCCGCAAACCCGCGAACCGTGTCCTTCACAAATGTAAAGTCTCTCGTCGGATGCAGCGACCCGAGACGGATACGTCTTGCTCCGCTAGCAATTTGCGAGATAATCGTAGGTATGACTGCCCGAAGTGACTGGCGCGGTCCATACGTATTGAAAGGGCGAATGACCGCAACCGGCAAATCATAGGCATGGTAGAACGAAAGCGCCAACTGATCCGCCCCAATTTTCGAAGCTGCATACGGAGACTGCCCCAATATCGGGTGTTCCTCCGAAATCGGAACGAATCTTGCAGTTCCATACACTTCACTAGTGGAGGTATGAACGAGTTTGACATTTCCAAGCTCCCTTGCAGCCTGGAGAATATGGAGCGTTCCTTTTACATTCGTATCGATATAGCTCTCAGGGGCCAGATAGGAGTACGGAATACCGACTAGCGCAGCGAGATGGAAGACCAGCTTGCAGCCGCGCATTGCCTGTTTGACGGCTCCCGCGTCTCTAATGTCACCCTGTATAACTTCCACCTGGGACTTGATCTCTTCTGGAAAATGCGCAACCCACCCTGTGGAGCCAAACGCATTGTAATAGACAAAAGCTTTTACCTCGCAGCCGGACCGGACCAGCTCTTCGACCAGATGCGAGCCGATGAATCCGTCCGCGCCGGTTACCAAAGCTTTGTTTCCTGCCAAATTCACCTGTTCAGCCCCCAATCTGCTGTCATCTGTCCTCGCTAGATATCCTGTTCATTCGTTAAAGCAGGTATAATAATGTATTCGTGCGGAAGAAAACATATGCAGATGGAGGCGTGCGGAGCAAATGAAATACTTATTATCCAACCCTCACAAAGGAAATCGTTGCTGACGTGGAGGAACCTGAGAGCGTGATCGTCGCTGCAAGAGCAGTCGTGACTGTAACACGAATGATGTCGCCTGCATTTATGTTCAGCACAACCTGGTTATGCACCAGCCCGACCCCGATTGCTGCTGCAACAAGCGTGCCAGGTACAGCAACGCCGTTGCGGGAGAGCTGAAAATTGGTCAGGAGCGTAAGTGTCGGATATATCGCATAGGTGATCAGGTATCTGCCTGCAGTATTGAGTGTAAACGTGTCTGCAGCCGGATTTACAGTAATATCTGACGGCAGATTCTGGGCGTTGGGGAATGTAATGTTTCCCGTAGGGTTTAAGAGAGTCAGTATAATTGTCGCCCCGCTCGTGTTAGCCGCTGACCCTAGCGTGCCCGTCGGACCCGTGGGGCCGGTTGCACCTGTTGCACCCGTCACTCCTGTTGGGCCGGTGATTCCTGTTGAACCTGTTGGCCCCGTGTTGCCCGTCACACCCGTAGCTCCGGTCAGGCCTGTGGCTCCTGTTAACCCTGTTGAACCCGTACTTCCTGTCACACCGGTAGCTCCGGTTGCACTCGTCGGACCAGTACTACCAGTTGATCCTGTTGGACCTGTCGGACCGGTTGAGCCTGCGCTGCCCGTCACACCCGTAGCTCCGGTTAACCCTGTTGATCCTGTATTGCCAGTGACACCCGTAGCTCCGGTCGGGCCGGTAATTCCTGTTGAGCCCGTGGGACCCACAGTGCCTGTAACACCAGTAACTCCGGTTGGCCCTACAGGGCCAGTGGCTCCCGTTACACCTGTTGAACCCGTGCTTCCTGTCAAACCAGTAGCCCCGGTTGCACCCGTCGGGCCGGTACTACCCGTAGCTCCGGTAACTCCCGTTAACCCTGTTGGGCCTACACTGCCCGTCACACCAGTGACTCCTATCGAACCGGTTGATCCCGTTGGGCCGGTAGTCCCGGTGGGACCCGTGTTGCCTGTAACACCAGTAGCTCCGGTTATACCCGTTGATCCTGTACTCCCTGTCACACCCGTGGCTCCTGTCGAACCGGTAGTCCCCGTTACACCTGTTGAACCCGTACTGCCCGTTACACCCGTGCTTCCTGTGGCTCCGGTTGGACCTGCCGGGCCAGTGGCTCCGGTTACACCCGTCGGGCCAGTGATACCCGTTGATCCTGTTGGACCGGTGTTACCTGTAACACCGGTAGCTCCTGTGACTCCCGTTGGACCGGTTGCACCGGTGGCTCCTGTTAATCCTGTTGAACCCGTACTTCCTGTAACACCGGTGGCTCCCGTGCTTCCTGTTGAACCCGTGTTGCCCGTCACACCCGTAGCTCCCGTTGATCCTGTACTCCCTGTAACACCGGTAGCTCCTGTTTCTCCTGTTGGACCTGTCGGGCCGGTGGAACCTGTTGCCCCTGTTGGGCCGGTAGGGCACTTTTTACAGCAGTTAGGGCTATTGCATGAAGAATAAATGACACCTGCCCGGCAGTACGTATTGGTGCCAGCGCCATAAATGATTCCCATTGCAGTCCCTCCCCGTCTGTACAAATTTGAAAATCTATCAAACAAAGCACAAGCCACTCCTGCTTCTGCAAGGCCGATTTTCCCTTGTTATAGTAAATGTAATCTTTCTCCCATTTGCCTGTACGATCACCCTCCAACCCATATAAAAGGCTGCTTTAATAGACGATTACAGTTGTATAATGACCATGAGGGTGCTGTAATGACGGGAAACAGAATCGCAATACGAGACGAGGTTACAACTACATCAGCTGAACGAATGAATGTCAGGCAAAGACTATGTTTCTTCTGTTCAACTAATTTAGTTTACATAATTAAAATTTAGTAAACCAATCTTTTGCCGTAACCCTACTGTGTTTGAACTCTTGTGACTTTTGACAAATTCTGCGTTACCGTTTACGCTAAAACATGCACGTCTGATACTGGCTTCATCATCACTTACCTTAGCAAATTACCGATAATAATCCCGAAAAGTCGATTGTACATATTTTGCGAGATAATAGAGAGGAATGCACAAACTATGTTTACCAGAGAGAAGCTTGAGCACTGCCAAGCTGGATTGTACGCGATTGTTTTAATGATTGCCGCAGCGCTCGGGCTGCTGGCGCCGAACTGGATGGCCAAATTGGACAACAGTATACTCATTTCATCCATAATCGGCATTTTGATGTACGGGATGTTCACGCAAATCCCATTTATAGCGATTAAAGAATCGTTCGGAAACTTGCGCTTCATCTGGGCAATCTTGACGGTTAACTATGCTGCAGTTCCGGCTGTTGTATGGGGGTTGTCACAGCTGTTGCCGAATCATCCCCCTGTCCTGCTGGGTGTCTATCTGGTGCTGCTGGCACCATGCATCGACTATGTCATTGTATTTACTTATCTGGGGCGCGGCAATGAAAAGCTCATGCTGCTGTCGACTCCCGTGCTCTTCATTACGCAAATGATTTTGCTGCCGGTATATTTATGGTTGTTCATGGGAAAAAGCGCTGCGGAAATCGTCAATCCGGGGCCGTTTATTGAGGCATTTTTGATTATTATCGTATTGCCGCTTCTGATTGCATTGGCTATTCAGCTAATTTCAAGGACATCTCCCCAGGGGCAAACGCTGCTCGATTTCTCCGCATGGATTCCGGTCCCATTCATGGCGCTGACGCTGTTCGTCATCGTGTCATCACAGATCAGCAAATTGTCTGAGTATATGGGGCTCATCATCAAGGTAATTCCGGTCTATATCGCTTTTATGGCGATCATGCCGTTCATCGGGCGTCTGATTGCAAAATGGTTTCGCCTGGACGTGAAATCCGGACGAGCAGTTATATTCAGCGGCGGGACACGCAATTCATTGGTTGTACTGCCATTTGCACTGTCACTGCCGGATGATTGGAGCACGCTTGTTGCGGCGATTATCGTGACGCAGACTATTGTGGAACTGACCGGAGAGCTCATATACATTCGAATCATTCCAAATGCAATTCTAAAAGAATGACGGACCCCCTCCTTTTTTTGGAAGCCTAAAATGCCGGTTTCAATCAAAAAATGCAAACATTTCTAAATTAATGTCCTCTCATATCTCGAGTGCAATTTCCACATAACGGAATTCATGAACAATTGTGTTATTTTTATCGTCGTGAATAATAAACAACTGGATATGGTCTTAAAAGGCATGCTGGGGCAATACGAACAGTTTGGCGTGCATTCATTCTGTTGGAAGTACTGGAGGAAGTTCGATAAGTCGGGTTCAGCAACATCTCTTGGAACAGTAAAAGGCTGGCTGGGAGGTAATCCTATGCAATTGGGGCGCGATACCCGTTATGTAATCAATCGTGAGGAAGAGGATTCTCTGACTATGGGATTTGAGGCCGCTCGCTAATGATTCATGCTTTTTTTAACTTCATGCCTCCTCTCTGCACAGGACAACTAAGAAAGGTTGAATTCCTCTTTTTAAGTTTACATAATATAAATTAAGTTAACTATTATTTCGAAGAAAAGAACTCCGGATACGCTGCTTGTTCTTATTGATTTCAAAATGGAAACATAATACAATTTGGAATGTAAGGAGTCAATACTCAAAGGGGGTGTAACAAAATGCCCAAGATAAAAGTTCCCCGTTAATCACGAGGTCCACCATTTCTTTTCATTCTCTGAACACTCATCATAACATTGGGAGAGATGAAAATGAATCGAAATGAACCCGCACAACTGACTCATGATGAAAGATTAGCAAATTGCCACATCATTTCTGAACGGCTGCACCGGACGTATGGCGAGCAAGTGCTTGCAATCGGGGTCTACGGCTCTATGGCGAGAGGCACAGATGCGCCCTTTTCAGACATCGAGATGTTTTGCGTATTGCGAAACACGGATGAAAAAGCCGATGAGTGCTCCTATGAATGGTCAATGGGCTCCTGGAAAGCAGAAGTCGATGTACGAACAGCAGATACACTTCTTCATGAGGCGGCTGTTGTTGAAGGCGAATGGCCGCTCACCCATGGTCCATACTTTCACGTGCTCAGCTTGTATGATCCTGAACAGTTCTTCCCTCGTCTGAGGAAAACGGCTGAGTCTGTCTCCCCTATGGAATTCAAGTTGGCTATTGAAGAGGTTCTCGTTGGGGAAATCATGGAGCTTGTTGGGAAATTAAGAAATGCCGGAATGCAAGACAATTTTGCTTATTTACCGTACCTGGCGATGCAGATGGCTCACAATGGGGCAATGCTGATCGGACTCCATAATTGCAAGCGATTCACGACCGGTGCATTGGTTATGCCTGAGGCATTGACGATGCCGGATCGGCCCGCGGGTTTCGATCAGCTTGCAGAGCTTGTCATGTCCGGCTGCTTGAATGATCCGCCGCGAACTGTTGCTGTCTGCGAATCTTTCTGGGACGGCCTCGAGACTTGGGCGTTCAAGCATGACTACATCATTCATATACGCCGGTTCCCGTTTTGAGAAACCGAGAGTCGTTTCGCGATAAAAAAAAGGTTGCAGCTTGGCTGCAACCTTTTTTATCCTTATAGACATTCAATACACGCTTGTCGAGCTACCGGTCCAAAATTTCCATAGACAGCTTCGCAATACGATGAAGCTTTTTCAAATCTGCAGAAGTCCTCTTCCATACCCGTATTCCAATCAAGGCATTATGAAGCAATTCAGCAAGTTCATCAGCATCTCGGCTCGTTGCAAACTCCCCTGCCACCTGCCCTTGCCGAATAATTCTAGCCAGCAATTGCTCGGTTCGTATAAACCCTTTGGTCGTCATTTCATTGGCAGCGTTATCCCGCAAACCAAGTTCAACGGCTGTATTGACGTACATGCATCCCGCAGGGGCACTATCTAAATCCTCAATCATGAAATCAAAAATAGACTCCATTGCTTCTCTTGCCGTCTCACTGCCCTTAATCCTATATTCAAGTGTTGTATTTATAGTTTGGCCATACCGATTCATCGCTTGCATATATAAGGCCTGCTTATCCCCAAAGGTATCATATAGGCTTCTACGGTGAATGCCCATATGCTCCACCAGATCGGCTATGGACGTCTTCTCGTACCCCTGCTCCCAGAACAGTTGGACCGCCTTGTCCAATACTTCAATTTCTTCAAACTCTTTGCTCCTTGCCACCCGGCTTCCCTCCTTTGTCTACCTAACCATAACATTTCGAGAATGAGTGGTAAAGAAATTCTTGCGGTTTGTTCACTACCGACTGCCCATTTAGGCTCGAAACGGAAATCAGTCTTCGTTCCAGCGATCTGGATTTTATTGAAAAAACCGCTCCAGCTTTTCCTCCAGCCACTCTTGCACGGTCTGATTCTCCCTCTCTGCCAGACGCAGCAGCGTCTGTTTTTTCGCATCCGGCAAATAGACAGTAATCGGTGACAGACCGGTATCAATTAACACGCCATCATACTTGACAACGATTTCCCCCGATCGCAAAAACAGCCTCAGCTTATCGATAAAATCCGGATGCGTCTCGGGCAAAATCCCCGTCAGTACCGACTTGCGGACCTCTACCGTAAGGTCCTGCCCGACATGGAGCCTCATATTGACAGGGCCAATATGTTTGAACATTTCTTCGATTATCGTGTAGATGAAGGAATCAATGCCCCGCGGGATAGGAAACTTGAACATCGCATAGCCGTAGGCTGTATTCAGCTTGCGGTCAGAAATTTGCAACTCCGGCTGCCATCCGCCGACAACAGCCTCTTTATAGGGAAGACGCTCATTGTCCTCTGTCTGCAGAGTCGCCTCGACTCGCCTGTTGCTGACCCGCTTTAATTCTACCAGCCGTGCCTTGCTTCCGTCCTTCACAAACGGCTGATAGAGAAAAAGTCCGCTTTTCTTATCATAAATTGTCTCGTACTTGCCCGCATCCGGGTTTTCCTGCACATAGCGTTCCAATTCTGTTTCTTCTATAAAGTAAGTCCGCTTGCCCCGGTACTCTCCCTCGTAATAGGCCAAGCTTCCGTCATGCAGCAGTTTATGGACAAAGGTTGTCGACCTGCCAATCTTTTTCGCGGCCTCAGCAGAAGTAAGGTCTTTTTTCGTATACAATCCCTTAAGCCGCTCTACGTCCTCTATTCGAAAACGATATCCCCCATCACCGCGATGAGTCATCCGGTTCACAGGCTCAAGTCGTTTGGAGGGATCGGCATGATTAATAATCTTATATAAAGACGTCGCAGTAATTCCCAATGCTTCAGCAGCCTGGGTGACGTCCAGGTATATGCTTTGCGGCCCGCTTATCAGATGCATCTCCGCCTTTCTATATTATTGCCGTCATTCTATTATACAATCTGATTGCTATTTCATAAAGTAAAAAGTGCCGAATTTCTTTTCTAATTTCAATCTAATTCAGACTTAAACTTCAAATTCACTATTAGTTAATAAATATGATTTAGATAATTTAGTTCAATCAAAAAGAATGTACTATTATTTTAGATTAAACTGAACTTTTGAATTTTATTAACTGTCATATCTGATTAAAAAGAGAATAGACGAATTCTATTTTTATATGTATCTATTCATAGATTCTATTTTTATTTATACTAAAGGGTAGGCATATAAAATGAAAATGAAAATGAAATGGAGATGAGAGGCATGAGCACAATTCCGCCGGTACCCGGGGATGACGTCTCCTATTTGATAAGCGGCAACTCCCCTGCTCACGCTATTCAATCTCCTCGGCTGCTCCCCATGATGCTGGAAGATGATCATGTCATCAGCGTCATGAAAATCATTTCCGCTGACGAAGACCGCGAGGGCAATTACAACTTCTCTGCTGTCTCCAATCTGGGGATGATTTATCTGTATATTCACCACCGGGACAAGCGACGCAAGATTAGCACGAAGAAGGAATATATGCGAGAGCTTCTCTACCTGCTTCAATATACAGAAGATATCGGAAAAACAGATATTCGGGAATTAAATCGGTTGGATATGGAAATGTTCCAGACTAATCTGGAGGGAAGGACGAAGAAGAGTACCACGCTTAGCAAGAAGGTTATTATTGTGCAGTCGTTTTTAAAATGGTGTTACGAGGAAAGCTATCTGTCTAAGAATATTGCCCGTGGACTTCGGCCCGTTCATAAACAACGCGAAGAAATCCCGGATCATGATATTGAGGAAATGGATCTGCGGCAAGCGATTGACTACTATGGGGAACATCCGAAAATCAAGTCCCTGCTGCTTATTCTGGCAACGAGCGGATTACGGTTAAATGAGGTTATCACACCGAGCTGGGGCGATCTTTATTATGATGCGCGGCGCGGACGCTACTATTTGCGCACCCGTACCAAGCGGGACAAGCTGCGTCATGCCCATATCAAAGATTACGCGCTGGAAGCACTGCTGGAGTATCGGCACAGGCTCGGGATGAGTACGGATATTAACGGACGAGACAACTCCCCGTTCTATCCGAACCGTTTTGGCAAGCGTTATTCCTTGTCCAGTCTGTCAACTGCTCTGTCCCGATCCATGGAAGAGGCCGGGCTTACTACTGTTCACGGGAATCGCATTACACCGCATTACTTGCGGCATTATTTTACCCAGACTGCTTTTGCCAAGGGCGCACCGCTCGACTGGATATCCGAGACATTGGATCATTCCAGCACGAAAATTACGAAGGATAATTATTTGAGCCGGATGATGAAAAAAGAACGAGATGTCAGCGATTATGTGGATTTGATGTAGGAGGCCAAAAACGACAATGTAACTGAGATAGACAAAGACTTAAAATATCCCCCGCTGCTCTGATGCCATATTCAGAGCAGCGGGGGATATTTAATCATTTCAAGCTGCTGAATTTCTCGCATGGCCATACATGACCCAGAACATGAACAGCATTAAAGTCCTATGAGACAATTTACATGGAGAGAGATAACTGCAAGATACACCTCATGCGTTACATGAAAAATGAAATAGGTTTACATAACTTTAAATATGTTAACCTATTTCACAAACCACCCAGCAAAATTGCGAATTAAAGCAGTTTCCAACGGAATTGGTCTTAGAAGTGATAAAATGGCTCAACCTAAATTAAGGAATCGTGCTTTAACAGCGATCGGAAGAATCCTCTGCCACGCAGCGTCTCCTCCACCTAGAGGTCATCCACTAATTTAGGTTTTGATCCCATAAAATCCTTCTATTATTTATGAGAATTCTGCATGTAAACCAGAATTAGAATATTAGAAATTTTTCATTGGAATCTCATAATCAGGGGGGAACGCTGTAACGACCGCGTTTTCACTCTTACTGTAAATTTGTGTAAAAAATTTATGTGGTATAGTTATTCTTGGCTCCATGAACAGCATGAAGTCTTCATACTTCGACAACAAACGGAGGGAAAAACCGGGAATATGTTGAAACAAAAATTTTACCGTAAACTCATTATGACCTGCTTGTGTACATCCATCGGACTCGCTGCTTTCGCTTTTGGTCCGTCCAACCAAGTCAGCGCCGCTACGTCCGAAGCTACTGAAATCATTTCAACGGGAAAAGATCTTTTGGGAACTCCATATCGGTATGGCTCTTCCGGAACGACCAGTTCTTTCGACTGCTCTTCCTTTGTACAATATGTATTCAATCAAAGTGATATTTCTTTACCCCGTACGTCGTCCGATCAAGCTGAAATTGGGGAAAAAGTAGGCAAAAGCTCCTTAAGCAAAGGGGACTTGATGTTCTTCAATACAAATGGAAAAAGCATCAGCCATGTTGCAATTTACATAGGAGACAATAAGATGCTTCATGCCGCTTCCGGTAAAGGTGTAACCATTACAGATATCGATAATGTCTATTGGAAAAGCAAATTTGTTACCGCACGCAGAGTGCTTTAGCCAAGTAGACATAACTGGAATTATGTCTACTTGCTCCGCAACATCCTGCTGTAACCTGTATACTCCCCGCAACCACCTCGTCACAGGTGGTTTTTTTGTTTCTATAAATACTGACGATGCACTTGCGCCAAAGGTTGCAAAATCGTTACAACAAGCGCAACCGGCCTGGCAAAAAAACAGTGCCTGTCTACGATTAACCGGATATCTCCGCTCGCAAACAGGCACACTGAAGACTACTCCGCTCCCTATACCGTTTTCCGCTGATTTTCCTGAGCAGTTTCCTGCTTGATTTGCTCAAGAATGGCGAGCAGCTCTTCTTTGGTCGGAATCTTCCTTTCCATTCTAATTCCCTCCTGTATGTATGCGTTAACAGCACTGTGAGGCGCTCATCTCCCATTATACTAGATATAGCCCCCGATCAGCCTTGGTAAAGTTAGGGTATACAGCCGCGGGAATCGCTTGCTACAATAGGAATGGAGGTGAGCTAACTTGAACATTTTGAAAGTAAAGGACCGCTTAGAGCTAGACAAGCGAACTCCGGCTATGCCCTGGTATGTAGAGAAGTTCATTCATTATAAGCTGCCCGATTTGTCTCCGTCCTCTCTGCTCGAATATGTGCGGGATTATGAAATTTTTATGAACTGGCTGATGGCCGAAGGCTTAACTGAGGCAATAGCGATTAAGGATATTCCGCTGGAGGATTTGGAGCGGCTGCATATGGACAGCATTGATCATTATAAAATGTTTCTGTCAACCTTCAAAGCGGAGACGAACAACCGGACGACAATATCCCGCAAGCTCTCTTCGCTTCGCTCACTGTTCCATTATTTGAGTCAGATTGCCGAAGATGAGCAATTCTACCCGCTGCTCAAGCGCAATGTGATGGCAAAGGTTCATATCAAGCGGACCCATAAGCCTAAGGATACAGCCGCCAAGCTTGAAGGCAAGCTGCTGCAGGAAGAAGAAATTTATGAATTTATTCATTATATAAAAAGCCAGTACCCAATCGATGCTGCCGGCAACAAGCAAGCGCTGTACTCTTATGAGAAAAATAAGGTGAGGGATGCCTGCATCATAATTCTCATACTCAATTCGGGCCTGCGCGTATCCGAAGTCGTAAATCTTAATCTCGATGACATTGATTTGAAGAAAAAGCTCGCTTATGTATATCGCAAAGGATCAAATGACGATACATTCAAAACTCCGGTCTACTTCCGTCAGGAAGCCATCGATGATTTGAATGACTATCTCGCCTTGCGAGATCGGGAATATCGTCCGCCCAAGCGGGAAAAGGCGTTGTTCCTGGCGATTGCCAACGGCAAAACCGAAGGCTCCCGCATGACGAAGCGGGCAATTCAGGAAATGGTCATCAAATATGCCAAGCGCTTCGGCAAACCGTACCTGTCCGTTCACAAACTGCGCCATTCCTTTGCCACTGACTATTACTTGCGCAATGATCTGTATAAAACACAAGAACAGTTGGGACATTCCTCCCCGGAGACGACCCAAATCTATGCGCACCTGACCGACAAAACAATGGCCGAAGCCATTGATCATATCAAGGATTAGCGGATCGATTAATAATTGAAACAAGCGTAAACGGCTTTGCCGTCCTTGGACGGGCAAAAGCGCCAAACGGCAGTGCTGTCTCTAACAGGCACTGCCGTTGGCGCTTGAGCTTTTCATATGCGGCTCTCCTGACCTCCACACGGGATTACAGCACAGCCTCTACAACTGATCCAGCCTAATATCATCCAACCAAACCGTACCCGATGGCGTCTGATCGAATACAAATTCAATTCTTCTGATTTCCGTTATATCCACAGTTCGACCGTCCTCCCTCTTGAACGCGTTAAGCGGAATGAAAAAATCCTGATAGACCGACTCGGCCGAAGGAGTGAGCTTTCCGTTGCGGATAAAAGGCTCAAGCAGCTTTACATTCAGAAAATGACTGACCAATACAGGCTGTATAGCTTTGAAGTCGCTCAGCAAGCGCTTGATAGAGGTTCCGTCTTTCATGGTAACCTGTATGGAGAAATCAAGCTCCTCCTGACCCTCGGACACTGCGCCGGAATCGCGGGCCAGGGAAAAAGCAAATTCCGAAGCGTTGTTCAGTCTCAATGCCGTGCTCTTGGGAATTTCGAGACTGTATCTGCCCTGCGAATGCTCCCAGCTTAACCGGACGGCCCGATTCAGGCGAGAGCCGTCAACCCGGTTCCGCTTGGTTTCTTCCCCCCACTCCGCCAAATTTTTAGCCGCCAGACTTCCTTTCCTGAGGGTCGTTGTCTCCTGATTCTCATCTTCCTCGTAATCAGCGAGCGGGAGCATCTCGGAGTCATCATACCGACTTAA
Source organism: Paenibacillus roseus (assembly GCF_016424485.1). GTDB lineage: Bacteria > Bacillota > Bacilli > Paenibacillales > Paenibacillaceae > Paenibacillus_D > Paenibacillus_D roseus. The sequence goes on along the minus strand of NZ_JAELUP010000003.1, from coordinate 107,921 downwards.
ATAATTCGTTGGCGGCAATATATCACCAATTGTTTGCCAGTCCTTGAACATCGGGATATATTCCTTGCGCCCGTACAGGGTCGCCTCCAAAAAGGCGGCAATGTATGCCTTGGCGATCAAGCGTTGCTCCTCCCCCGCCATAATCGACTTCGTATTCATCAGCATTCGGAACGGCAGCTTGATATCATGTTTGCCCCAGCTTGTATTGAATTGGCCGTGATTGGCCTGCTCCACATACAAAGAAGCTTTCATATAAAAATCCTGATCCGCTTCACTTGGCTCAAAGGAAACACGGTCATACTGGCGATCACCGTCAAAGGTGTTGACATCGGAATCATAGGCGCCCTGAATAACGAAATAATTGATATTTTTCAGCTCGGGAAAGTTGTTCTCCAGCTTTTTATCAGTGGGGGCAATCGCCACAACGGTTTTGATCGGATATTGAATGCCGGTGAGTACTTCCTTCCGACTGGCCTGCTCATAGAAATCATCAAATCCGGCTGCCAATACAGCCGCCTGTCCGCCGCGGGAGTGACCAATAAGCCCAATTTCGTCAAAATTAATTGTATTATACAGTCGATGTTCGGGATCATCGCTCCACTCGTCAAGCTGCTTCAAATGCTTAATAATCATCCACGCCCGCAGCGCGTAATCCTCCGAGGGGATGCCGGACACCGCTGAATAATTGGCGAAGTTCTCATCGATGGACACGGTAATGAATCCCCTGCTTGCGAGCAACTCTCCCAAATACGCATAGCCGTCATCGGAGAAATCTTCCATATTATGATTGCCGTGAATAATCAACACCAGAGGAAACGGCCCCTCGCCCTCCGGCATCCAGACTCTGCCGTTCACCGGCAGCCGTGTCTCATCGAATCCCCAATAAACCGTTCGCAGCCTGCTCCAATCTTTTATAAAGGAAGAAGCATCTGCCGTCTGGGAAATCCAGTCCGCATGGCGGCCAAACTCGCTTCTTCGGGCATCTGTACCACTCCCGTAGGTAAAGGTTTGCACCGGATAGCTTCCTTGGGCTACAGGAGGGACGAGCCGATCTTCCATTTCGCTGGCATCGGACACCGTTTCCGTTGGCTGAAGTTCGGACAGGACAGGAACCGCCCCGTTTGCCTGAAGTCCGCCATAATAAATAAAGCCAAGAGACAGGGCAAGCAGCATTAATGGTCCAAGCATCAGTGTTAGGGTGCGGGGAGCCATTCGCTTGATCGGAAGAATGACGAAATAAAAAAGACATCCTCCCAAGATGCCGAATATGGCCAACGTCGCGGTCAGGATAAACGCCCCTGACCAGCTCATATTCGAGTACGTAAACAGTTGCGGGAACACGGCAAAAATACTGACAATGCTCCCGATAAAGTACACAGGCAGCTTCCAGGGAAGCAATACAAGCAAGAAACTCACAATAAACATGATAACAAATACCAGCAGATTTCCGACAGCTGCAACAGCAATCAGCAGAACAAAATCAGCGATGCGGCCAAGACCGGTAAACAATGTCAAACCGGTTTCCAGCCAGATACATAAAAATACAGCATGCAGCCCTATAAATGCAGCGATCAGCAGCTTCGGGTCATGCTCCCGAAGCTTTCCAAGCCGCTTTTTAAAGCGATTCATTGCCAAGTCTCCTTCATTCTGTAACGCGAACATCCCTTCCGCAAATTCAGCCTCGCCGGAACGTCAGGCGTATCTCCAAGTCCGTGAAGCTTCACGCTGACGGCGCAATAGTTTCCAGATTACTTTTTTCCGCGTCAGCCTTATTGTTTGAAGAAAGGGCGCTTCGGGTACTATTACCCCAAATCGCCCTCTATGAATCATTTTATTTTGGATAGCGCGCGCTGTACAGAGGCGGACAGCATTCCTGGCAAATAAGGCTTGACCAGGAAGTCACGGATTCCCCACTGGACCGCCTTGTCTTTCTCCTCAAACGCACTGGAAATAATAATCGGCGTATTGATAAACAGATCATTTTTTTTCATATGCTCAATCACAGTCCAACCATTCATACCGGATTCCAGCATCAGATCCAGGACGACAACATCGGGCTTGATCTGCTCAATTTGCTCAATCGCCAGGCGTCCCTCAGTGAACAGTTCCACTCGGTAACCGCTAGCGAGCAACTCGTCGCGCAGCATGTGAGAGAGATTATGATCATTTTCCACAAGCATAACCGTCGGGGCAGACTCGCGGATCAACTCGACAGCCTCCGGATCGGCAGGATGTTCTTCCCGTTCTTGCAGCGGCAGCGAAATGGTAAATGTACTTCCTTTGCCCTGCTCGGAGACAACGGAAATTTCCCCTTTGTGCTGATGAAGAATCTCTTTCACGATGGCCAGGCCAAGACCGGTACCCCCAATCTCTCTACGGTCCGAATTATCGACGCGATAGAACTTCGTAAACAACTGCGGGAGCGCATCCTTCGGAATGCCAAGACCTTCATCCTGGACATCCACTATGGCCTTGCCGCGGATGGAGCGACAAGCAATACGAACTTCGCCGCCACTCGGCGAATACTTGACCGCATTGCTGATCAGATTCGTCATGACCTGGCGCAGCTTGTCCTGGTCTCCGAGCACAGTACACGATTCATCCAGGTTCAATACAAAATTGTGGCTATCATGACCCAACTGCTGAATTTCCACAACCTCTCGAATTAGCGGCGTCAGCTCGACAGGCTCTACAACATAGGTCTGCTTGCCGGACTCCATTCGCTGCAGATCAAGAAAATCATTAATTAATGTCGTTAAACGCCTTGCTTCCTGATGAATGGTGTACATATATTTCCGCTGGCGCTCCGGCTTTAATTCTCTATGCAGCAATAGCTCGGCAAAGCCCAACACACTCGCCAGCGGCGTGCGCAGCTCATGACTGACCGTGCTCACGAACTCGGATTTCATCCGGTCCACCTCATACTCCCTGGTAATATCACGGTGAACAAGCAGCAGCCCGAATTGGACACCATCCCTGTACAACGGCTCGTAATAAAGCTGCATAAAGCGTTGGACAGGGTGCTTGATTTCATATTGAATACTTTGTGAAACCGTCGGCTCCCCCGCAACAATACGGTTGATAAAAGAAGTCAGAACACCAGCGCCAATCACACTTCCCTCGAGTTCCTGAAGCAGCTTCTCAAGCGAAAGCGGCAAGCGCCGCCCGCCCTTCCGGAAGAACTGGAACAAATCCATCATCTTGTCATTGACTTCCAGCGTCTCCCCCTGCATATTCATAAACTGAATACCTTCCTGGATCGTATTGAGCATATCGCGCGTCAACTGCCGCTGTCGCTCGGTTTCCTCATACATCACCAGTTTGTCCAGGGCGAGAGAGACCTGACGGGCCAAGTTCAACATGTCGCTCTCTTCGTGCCGGGTGATCGTCCGGCCAATGCGTGTAAGCAGCAGTATCGCCGTGACGGTCTTTTGTCCATTTATAATCGGAACGTACAGGTCCGTTGCTTGCATGTTCTCATGGCAGGCTTGCTCACCCTCCGACGCATCGCGCACATGCTTGTATGGCGCCAGCATCTCGATAGCCCTTACCGCCATGCTGTCTTCAAGCGATTCAATAAACCTGGCTGCCGCCGCAACGGACACACCGCTGGCCGCATAATCGCGAGTCGCATCCAGCAGAACCAGAATCCCTTTATCATAGTCGCTAAACCGCACCAGGTTTTGTATAATGCTGTCGAGCAGTTCCTTTTTGTCCAACGTATTGGCGAGCGCCTGAATGAAAGCGTTCCGGTTGGTCAAGTAAACTTCATTTTCCTCCAGCGTTTCGACGACCTGTTGAAGCTCCTCCTGCTGCGCCTGCAACTCATCCTGCTGGGCAATCAGCTCTTCGTTCTGGGCAAGCAGTTCCTCCTCTTTGGCCTGAATCTGGACCATCATGCTGTTAAAGGAACGGGCAAGATCACCGATCTCATCCTCGCGATCAAGGTTTTCCAGATGAATAATATCCCCTCGGCCAAATCGACCGGCCTGTTGCGCAAGCTGACCAAGCGGCTGACCGATATCGATTGCGACACGGCGGCTGATATAAAGCGACAGCAACAGCACAAGACATATATAAATGATAAATAGAATGCCTTGAAACGACAGGTCGCGGAGCAGCTTATCATTGGCGTTTGAAGCGATAAGTTGGACATTGCGCTCGAATTCTTTGGAAAACTGCATCAGTTCGTTGACCGGATTGGCTTCCCCCGAAGGAACAAACTTGCGCAAGCCTTCATAGTCGCCTTTTTCAGCCAGCGCTATGGCCCCCGGCAAAAGATTATCAAAATAATCCGTGAAGAAGCTCTCAATTCCGGCAATGAGCCGATCCTCTTCTTCCGTAAATTCAAGCTTTTTGAAATCCGCTATATATTGCTCAAGCTCTCTTTTCGCTTCGAACAACTTTTTGTATTCAAACTGGTTTAAATAAACATAATAGCCCCTGGCGCGCAAAATGATTTCGCTTGAATAATCTCCGATCTCCACAACAAGCTCCTGCTTGGTCCGGATATCATTGGACTTAAGCTCGTATTTCTGCAAGATCTGAATGGTGCTCCACAGCATAAAGATTGCGCCTGCCAATATAAGCAGCAGGGACAGCAGCAGCATTGAACTGAAGCGGCGGGTAATCCGCTTGCGTAAATAATGCTGCCATTTAGCCACGTAACATCTCCTCCACCTTATCAATCAGATCCAGCGGGCTGAATGGCTTGGACATGAAACCGTCCGCGCCCGCCGCCAGCACCTTGTCCTGCTCCGCCTGCTGATTCTTGGCGGAGAGCATTAAAATTTTGACATTCTCTTTGCCGGGAAGCTGTCTGACCTTTTCAATAATTTCAATCCCCGTCATTTTTGGCATCATATAATCCAGAATGACCAGGTCATATTCCCCGGATGTAATGTACTGGTAAGCCTCATCACCGTCGCTCGCCTCGTCGATGCTGTAGCCTTCATCCTCCAGCGTATCGACAACCAGCATCCGCAATATCGGCTCATCTTCTGCCAACAGCAGTTTTTTCATAAAATCATTAACCCTCCATCATGATCCAAATTCTAGGATGCAGCCTTTGTCTGCTTGCTCATTCATTGGCCGTTCCGCGATTTCCTTGGCAGATCTGCTAAGCCGAAGCAAGCCATGCAGGGTCTCATTTGCCGCCTCCAACGCAGGCTCCATCTGCGTATACACGACCGTAATCAGACCCCTATCCTCCCCTTCCGGCCAGAAAGTAGACAGACGCTGTTTCACCCGCTCAATATAAATTTGCACAGCCTCTTTTTCCATCCCCCGAAGCAAAACGATGAAACGGCTGCCGCTGTAGCGAACCACCGCCTGCAGTTCACTTTCAGACTCGCCAGAGAGCCTGGAGCTCAAACATTGAGCCAATCCGGACAGCGCAGCGTTGCCCGCTTCTTCTCCCCAGGTCAGATTGATTTGCTCCAGATTTGCGAGCTGAAACATCAGCAAGAAACCGTCATGTCCGGTATTCCCCGTGGCAGAGACAGCCTCACGGTAAAGCTCGGGAAGCTGCGTCCGATTCAAGACCGCTGTCAAGCTGTCAACAGACGCTAGTTCCTCCGCAACACGTTTGCGCAGCAACAGACGCTCCAACCGTGCAGCAAGCTCTGTCGCATGCAGCGGCTTCACGATATAATCATCGGCGCCGAGCCGCAGCGCCTGAACAGGGGCGGTCGGCGACATGTCCGCGCTCATCATAAGGACAGGAGTATGTACAGCCGCCGCCTGCTCCCTTGCAGCAAGCATAATATCGATCCCGCTGCTCATCTGCAAATGCAAATCCAGCACCATCGCATCAGGATTGCTCGTATGTACAAGACGCAGCGCTATCGCGGGGTCGGTCGTTGCCGTTACCCCATATCCTCTGCGACCCAATTCTTCCGTCAGGTAAGCGAGAATGGCTTCATCGTCATCGACAAGCAACAGACTCCCTTTTACGTTGCTCCCAGCCTTGCCTGCATCCACCTTAACAGGAGCGGCAGCATGTTCTCCTTGTACAAGCACAACCAGTGGTGACAAGAATTGTTTCAAGTCACTTCGCGGCCATTCATCCTGCGGTTGCAGTTCGAGCGCATTCATCAGAGAAGCAGCTTCTTCCGAGATACGGGACAGCCCGATCGTACCTGAAGTTCCGCGAATGGTATGCAAAAACCGGTACAGCTCATCGCTTGTAGCTACCGACTGTTGATCCGAATGTCTATCCGGGTTCGTATGCGGGCATTGTTCAGCTTCCAGCCAGAGCTCCAATTGCTCCTTCAATCTTGCAATTAAAGCAAGCTGATATTTTTCCATTTTTACACCTGCCAACTCTAAAGGAAGCCATGCTCTCGTTCTGCTTGTACCTTGATATTATACTTTCTTTTTCGACATTCTTCACCAATGTCCTGCTTGAAAATGACGCCTTACAACAATTCATTTTTTCTAAATTGTCTAACGCACCGGACATCTTGGTATAGAATAAAATTAGTGCCATAAAATATTTATGTGATTAAACCATGACTATCTCTTTTCAAAATTCACAGTTTAAATTTCAAAGCTCATAACTTACATTATGATTCGTCTTCCAGCGAGGAAAACGTTGATTTCAAAGTTAAATCAATTTTTCCTTTATACGCCGGATTTCCTCGGGCGGAACTTCATTTGCGCTATAACGCGCCTGCTCATACATATCCGTCAGTTGATGAGCCAGGCCAGGTTCATCACTCTCGCTTCTAAGCAACTCATCAAGGGTCTCCCTCGGTGTCTGATACGGCAGCCGTTCATAACCCTCTTTCCGCTTTTGGCGAAGCCAGACTCTGTACAGGAAACGAACTTTGTCATTGGCGCCCATATCCTCCTGCCAGCGTTCTCTGCCCCTCTTGCCGATGCTCTTCCGTCCCTTACCTTGCTTACTCCCGTTCCAGTCCAGTACCGTCTCGACTTCATCGACATACCCGTCATGAGCGAAACTGCCGCGCTGCCGGTTCAGCAACCGGCCAAGCCAGCGGCGAATTATGGAAGCTGCCCCAGGCACCCGTCTGATCCCCTTATAGAGCAGCCAAATCAGCAGGATACCCAGAGCGATCATGATGATGGCACTCAACAGCTTCTCCAGATACATGAGTAGCACGGAAGGCTCTCTCGGTTCGCCCGGGATCAACGGACTTATCTCGGGCGGCCCTGGCTCTAGCGGCGTCTGCTCTGGCGTCGCGCTCTCCCCTCTATCTTCAAACAGACTTTGTATCCAGTCCCTTAGCCAAATCAGCACCCGATCGAAGCGCTGAAGAAAGGTGAGCAGCAATACAGCCGCGAGCAGCAGGCCGATCTGTAGCCGGTTATGCCTGCGGACACCTGCTGGCAATGCCGAAGCCTCCCCACTCGCCGTCTCAATCCAAAGCATCCGGCTGTTGGAAATATACATTGCGGCGACAAGCGAGGCAATGCCGCAACCAAGAAGCAGCGAGGTGTACGGCTGCAGCTCCTGGACAAAACCGAAAATAATTGATGCGATAAAGTACAGGGACAGTCCCGTGAAATAAGCGCCTAACGGGAAACGCTCCCCCCAGGCAGCCTGATCGCTTCTGGCGCCCCGGTACAAAGAAATACCGATGAGCACTCCTGCTGAACCGAGGCTGGACAAACCCGCCCCATAGACTATATAAGACAAAGCTGCGCCGCCGACAATACAGAAGATCAACAGCCGATACAGCTGCCGCAGCTTCAGCAGGCTGCTTGCACAGCTTCCCAACCCATAGCTGAGCGCAAGAAGAAGCAACAACAGCAGCGCCGACCATCCGGAACCATGAAGCAGATAGACTTGAATAACAAGCAAAGCCGGGAAATAAAGCAGAAATTCCACAAACCCTTGGCAAGCCGCGTTCCGGGCTACCCTAAGCATTCTTGTCATAGACGGCCTCCCCTCTGAGCGGCAGCCATTGCACATCATGCCCCGCTCGTCTGAGACGGTCCAGTTGACTGCTGATTGAATCGCTCAAAAATGCGGAAATGACCAGGTAACCCACCCGCTGTTGGACAATCTCCGCTTCCTTTTGCAATAGCTCGTCAAACGGCATGGACAGCTCTATAAGCAGCTCTGCCATCGTATCCAAAAGCCGCTTGAGCTGAGCTTGTCCGCCTTGCGGCTCCATGCGGACAGGTTCCCTGTTCCGATCGAGCTGACAGGCATTGATCAAGAAGCCAAACTCCATTCCTTGGCTAGCGGCATAGCTCGCAACTCCCGCCGCGTAGGAAATCGCCCATTCGACACGCTGCTGTTCCTTGACCGTATTCCACATCCGCTCATGATCTTCAATATTAATAACGATCATCAGCCGGTTGTCCGCAGTATAGTCCCGCTTGTGCACCTGAAGCGCGCCCGTGCGCGCCGTCGCCTTCCAATTGACCCCTTTCATGGAATCTCCATAGCGGTATTCCCTGGTACCAGCCGTCATGAAGGGGTCCTCAACAATCCATCGCTTGACAATTCGCTCCCCATGCCAGCTCTGCGTGGGCAATGACAGCTCTGATAGCGGCAGCGGCTTCGGGTATACCTTCAGTTCGGAGCCGACATGAATCCGCTTTGATGTGCTGTTCATGCCAAGCGCGTCTCCGCAAGTCAAAGATACCGCGTCCATCCGGTAAACGCCGCGTTTTACGCAGGTGATTTTATGGCGTCGAGTAATTTTGGTATAAGGCAGCAGGCTGAACAAGCTTTTATGATTTTGCATAAATTGCCCTTCACTAATTTCCAGATTCGCTTGCCGCTCAAACCGCAATCCGATGTGAAGCAACGACTCCACCCTAAGCCAGGGCAGTGGAAGCAGCTTGTAATTTGCAATCTGTTCCACCATTTCGATTTGATCCCCCTGGAAGCATCGGTCCGTACTGAAGCTGCGGCTGTACGAGAGCCGGCGTTTTCCCCAGTATGTGTAAACGGCCGACTGCCCAATGCTGACCAACAGCGCCATCAATAAAATCCAGTGAATGTTCATCCCGACCTCCTATTTTCCCGGCGGATCAGCTTCGGCAGGCACAGGTATTTCACGGAGCAGGCTATTGATGAGCTGTTCATTGAATTGATTTCGGTCGTGCTGGAAGCCGGCAGGAATCAGACGGTGCGCAAGTACCGGCACTGCCATTGTTTTTACATCATCCGGAGTAGCAAAGCTTCGCCCCTGAAGTACTGCCTGCGCTTGGACGGCACGCAGCAGCGCCTGACTTCCGCGCGGACTGATTCCTGCAGCAAGCTCGTTGTGGCGGCGTGTTTCCTCGACAATTTGAAGCATATACAGCAGCAGATCATCATGAACGGTCACCTGTGTGTAGCTTTCCTGCGCGCGTACAATATCTTCGGCAGCAACAGCACTCCCCAGTTTGTCCAGCGGATTGGCTGTCTGGAATCTCTTCAGAATATGCAGACCTTCCTCAATAGTCGGATAGCCCATCCGAATTTTGAACAGAAAGCGGTCAAGCTGTGCCTCCGGCAGCGGGAAGGTTCCTTGATGTTCTACCGGATTTTGCGTGGCAATGACCAGAAATGGCCGGTTGAGCTTATAAGTCTGGCCGTCCACACTAACCTGCCGCTCTTCCATACATTCCAGCAAACTCGACTGGGTTCTTGGCGTTGCCCGGTTGATCTCGTCCGCCAGCAAAATGTTAGTAAACAGCGGGCCCGGCCGAAACTCGAATTCACTTGCTTTCTGATTAAAAAACTGGATGCCGCTCAAGTCCGAAGGAAGGAGGTCCGGTGTAAACTGAATGCGCTTGAAATCACAATCAATGGATTTCGCCACTGCCTTGGCGATCATCGTTTTCCCCGTACCCGGCACATCCTCGAGCAAAATATGACCCGAGGTCATAAGCGCAATCAGCAGTTTGTCGATCACCTCATCCTTCCCGACAATCACCTTGCTCACATGGTTTCGAATGGTATCAGTCAATGCTTTGATTTCCGTAAGTTTCATGGATACATCCACTCCTTTTGCGGCAAATAACAATCCATATAAAATTCAAGACCCAAAACCAAATGTAGTGCGCAACCTTTAGAGAGGGAAAATGCTACGGGACAGAGGATTCCTGTCCAGCACTAATCAAGCAGCAATTTTTATGTGGAGCTGTAATTAATGTCATTAATAATTAATAATCAAGGAATCGAGCTTTAACAGCGATCGGAAGAATCCTCTGCCACGCAGCGTTCCCTCCACCTAGAGGGCAACCACTAATTTTAGTTTTGAGCCATAATTAATAACATTAATTAATGTCTATATACTCATATAAGAATGAAGCACCCTTACGATAAAACCTGGGGTCGAACACACCGAGCTTTGTCCCGTCATCGACAATCACGACAAACGGAGACCACTCGACAAGCGTGCGAGCCTTCGGATTTTGCTCGAACAGTACTTCAAGATCGCTGTCTTCCTTAGACTCCAGTTCCGCTATCGGTGCAAGCCCTGTCCATATGGACCCTTTTTGCAACGTAACAATGCCGTCTTTCTTGCCAACTACCGTGAACACACCCGGAATAAAATCGGCTGCCAGCACAGACTGATCATACTGATCTTTCGTCTCATGAAGCAATGCCATGCCCTGGCCTGTCTGGGCAGCCGCATGGACAATCATCAACGCCCAGACAATCCGGTATATTTGATGAGGCGACCGGTGATACCGTTTCTTAATAATACGGGCTGTCCAATAACCGCCCAGCATGATCATCCAGAACACAACATCGACAATAGGAATGGTACCGAGCGTCAGTCTCGCCGAAGACAACGGTTCAAAATAACCTGTGCCCCATGCATTGAAAGTATCGCTTGTATCGTGAATAAAGACAGCCAGGAGCGACATGTTGAACCATCGCCACCCTTTTTCCTTGAACACAAGCCGGACAAACAAAGCAATGAAAGCCGCCCAGACCGGAACCATCAGCAAGGAATGCGAAATCCCGCGGTGCCACATTTGATAGCGCCCGGTTGTATCCCAAAACTGTGAAATCACATCCATATCGGGAATCTGGGAGCCGACCACGGTTGTAAACAACAGAGCTGCCTTTTGCCTCCGGCTCATATCGGTCTTGTTCACCGTTCCGTACAAGGCTAGTCCGAACAAAGTATGTGTAATCGAATCCATGGTTCCTCCAAAATAAGAATCGCTTGCTGCCCAAGCTTTATGATGCAGGAAATATTTCCTCCGTTTCATTTCCCGGGGAAGCGCAAAATCCGCCTCCTGCTTCTATGAAATGACATGGTTGTACGAAAAACCGTCGTTCTATGGCGGCTTTCATAGGCAGAGTTCGCGAGAAAGCAATTAACATCCGTCGTTTGCTCCCTCCATGAGAGCTTGAATAATAGCAGGAAGCTCGGATAACTGGCGGATGGCTGCTGTCGGGACAACTCCCCTCTCCTTCATTTCGGCTGCTGTTGTTTTGTAAGTGACAAACGGGACGCCCGCATCAAGCGATGCCCTGCCGTCAATCCATGAATCCCCTACAGAAATCCAGTTCTGGTCGGCAATCCGGGGAAAATGTAGCTTTACCAGCAAATAAGCCGAAGGAGAAGGCTTCAGCGCCTCCATCTGGTCCCTCCCTATAATTAAATCGAAGCAGGAATGTATGCCGGTGGAATGCAGCGCGCTCTCTGCCGCGACCAAAGCATTGTTGGTTACCAGTACAAGCGTGTAGTCTCCATATAGGGCTGTCAGAAGCGCTGTCGCTCCGGGCTCAAGCCCTACACCCTGCATGCCGTCATACTCATGGCGGGCAATGCTTGCCAGCAGCTCCCGCTCCAGTTCGCTGGTAATCCCTTGCTGCCGGGCGTAGTCCAGCAGCATCGACGATGTATGGTGTTGAGCGGGAAAATCCTCCTTCACGATGCCATGGAGAATGAGCATTGCAAGCAAATCCCGCTTCATGGCCTGAAAATCAATTGTAGACTGCAACAGCGTATTGTCCATATCAAAAATAATGCCACGTTCAGATTTACGGTGCGTATTCATCAGACTCCTTTTCCGATGTAAGACTTGCATATAGGTAAGCATACACTTCCTTCCAGAATAGAACAAGCCGATATTTGGAATGAATTGGGGTTTAATACAAGACAAAAAAACGCCTACTCTCCAAAGCTTCAAACAAAGTTCTAAGGCAGCCGCCTAGCGAATAGACTGCTTCATTGAGCGTGTCAAACACTGTAGAGGAGGTGTTGTTGGATGTCTGAAAATGCCGGGGAGCGTCATAGCCGTCCTGTCATCCCTCAGCCAATCCGCAAAAGCGATGGCGCAGGGGCAACGGATTTGGGGCCGCGCGACGTAATGCGGGATTTGGAAAACCCGGATATGCTGGTGCCTCCGGTGACCGATGCCGGGCTGATTCCCAATCTGAAGTTTTCATTCTCGGATACTCATATGCAGCTTAATCAAGGGGGGTGGTCGCGAGAAGTTACAGTGCGGGAACTGCCTATCGCAACTACACTGGCCGGAGTCAATATGAGGGTTACTCCAGGCGGTGTGCGGGAGCTGCATTGGCATCAGCAGGCGGAGTGGGCTTATATGCTGTTGGGGAACGCAAGGGTAACCTCCGTCGACCAGAACGGGAGAAATTTTATTCATGATGTCGGTCCGGGCGATCTGTGGTATTTTCCACCCGGAATCCCCCACTCCATTCAAGGTCTGGAGGAGGGTTGCGAATTTTTACTGGTTTTCGACGACGGCAATTTCTCGGATCTGAATACGCTATCGATTTCCGACTGGTTCGCACATACGCCCAGAGAGGTACTGTCCGCCAACTTCGGAGTGCCCGAAAGCAACTTTGACGGGATTCCGTCTGGGCAAGTATATATTTTTCAAGATGAGGTGCCCGGTTCAATCGCAAGCCAGCAGGTTGAATCTCCTTATGGAACCGTTCCGCTAAGCTTTACTCACAAGCTGTTTGCACAAGAACCCATCAAGACTCCGGGCGGTACGGTGCGGATTGTGGATTCCACCAACTTCCCCATCTCCAAGACGATTGCTGCTGCACTAGTAGAGATTTATCCCGGCGCCATGAGGGAGCTGCATTGGCACCCGAACAATGATGAATGGCAGTATTACTTGACAGGTGAAGGCCGGATGACAGTATTTGCCGGTAATGGCGCCGCTCGCACGTTTAATTATCGAGCCGGCGACGTCGGCTATGTGCCGTTTGCCTTTGGACATTATATCCAGAACACCGGCAAGGACAGCCTGTGGTTTCTGGAAATGTTCAAGAGCAGCCGTTTTGAGGACATCTCGCTGAACCAATGGATGGCGCTTACGCCGCGCGATCTTGTCCGGGACAATCTCCATGCCTCATCAAGTCTTCTGAACGCACTGCGCAAGGAAAAATGGCCCGTTGTCAAATATCCCGGCTTCAGTAGTGAACCGAGATAATTCAGCCATGTATATTCCTTAGTTGCCGCACAAGAAAGAGAAATAGTACAATAGAGAAAATAAAATGAACGTTTCACGGATGCCCGTCCGCCCAACTCAGCCGAGCATCCGTGAAACGGACAAGGCTGGTATGCGACATGAGGTTATGGAAGGTCGGACTCATTTATCTGGGGATTGCTGCCCTGTTTTTCTATTATCGGACAGAACTGTCGAATTGGCTGATTCATCAGTACCCGCCAATCGGGCTTGTCTTTGCGGTTGCCGTGGCTCTTGCTATATTTCCGGTACTGCCCTACAAGCTCATTATCGGGACACTTGGCTTCAAATATGGTCCGCTATCCGGGGCGCTGATTAGCTGGGCTGCGGTGTCCGTAGCGTCCATCCTGTTGTTTTTGGCGGCAAGAAAATTATTTCGTGAGAGAGCAATCGCCTATATCAATCGCTTTGAACAAGCCGAACGAATTGGACAAATGATTGAGAGGCGTCCCTTTTTGACTATCTTTATTGCCCGGCTAATTCCATTTTTCCCGCAGGGACTTGTCAATCTTTATCCCGCCTTTTTATCTGTACGGCTGTCTACCTACATTGTCGCTTCTTCCCTCGGAAAAATTCCGGCGATGCTGCTCTTTTCTTATTTGGGAGCCCAATTGTTCACAGATTGGAGACGGGCTTTGCTTGTCCTTGCCGTATATTCCTGTGCAGTACTTGCCGCTTATTTGTGCTACCGCCTCTGGTTCCACAAACCGACCGCCGGCCAGTGATTGCGGATATGCCGTTCAGCGGTCGAACAGACTCCCTTTATCCCACTCTTCCTTCAATACCGCATAGTAATACTCGTCCCACCACCCGCCGTCGCCCCGAGGTATACATTGCTTGAAGAAACCCTCCCGACGCATGCCAAGCTTCTCCATCACACGCCAGGACGGAATATTGTCCGGCTGACAGGTCGCAATGATCCGATGCAGATGCAATCTGCAAAAACCATAATCCATGACCGCACGGGCAGCTTCAGTCGCATAGCCCTGATTGCAGTAACGGGGATCAAATACCCAACCGATCTCATACGTATGCTGACCAAAGTACGGGTGAAAGACGATATGCCCGATAACCGCCCCCGTCTCAGCCTGTACAACAGCGTAATTTCGGGGAGCGGATACGATATTTTCTTCAAGAAATGAACGAACACCAGCTTCATCGAGGGCGCCGCCGGGGATATAAAACATCACATCCGGGTTTGAAGCATAGCCCTGCACCTCGGTATGGTCATTATGCCGGAACAGACGAATGCATAATCTTCCCGATTGAATAAACATGGTTCTCCTCCTTGTTTGCGTTTCTATATATTTTGGGAAAAATACTGGAATGTCACCGAATGTTGAAAATTCCGCACTTGTTAAACCGACACGTTATGTTACAATATCTTTTGAGCTGTTTAAGCTATGAAACTTCTATAGAAAAGGTGACATACAATGGATAATAAATCGGCATTTACAGTGCTGCTCTATTATAAATTTGTCAAGCTGGACAACGCGGAGCAATTCGCGCAAGAGCATCTTGCATATTGCAAAGAATTAGGGGTTAAAGGCCGGATTCTAATCGCGGATGAAGGCATTAATGGCACGCTCTCCGGGACGCCGGAGCAAGCGGAGAAATATATGAATGATTTGCGGGCAAATCCGCTTTTATCGGATATTGTGTTTAAGATTGATACTTCGGACCAGCATGTTTTCAAGAAGATATTTGTCCGCTACAAGAAAGAACTTGTTACTTTCCGTTATGACGAGGCCGAACTGGACCCGAATGTAATCGGCGGCAAACGGCTCTCGCCGAAAGAATGGCATGAATATTTGCAGCGTGATGATGTTATTGTACTAGACGGCCGCACTGGCTATGAATTTGATATTGGCCACTTCCGCGGCGCTATTCGGCCAGAGGTCGATTCCTTCCGGGAATTTCCGGAGTGGATACGTGAGAATATGAAAGATTACAAGGACAAGCCTGTTCTTACTTACTGCACCGGCGGTATCCGCTGTGAGAAGCTGAGCGGTTTTCTCATTCAGGAAGGCTTTCAGGATGTATACCAGCTTGAAGGCGGAATTGTAACGTATGGTCAGGATGAAGAAGTTAAAGGACATCTGTGGGACGGCAAATGCTATGTATTCGACGAACGGATTTCTGTGCCGATCAACCATACCGATGAGGATGTCGTAGTCGGCAAGTGCCATCACTGCGGCAAGCCGGAAGACCGCTATATCAATTGCGCTCATGACCCTTGTCATCTCCAGCATATTTGCTGTGAGGAATGCGAGGCTGAGCATAACGGATACTGCTCAGACGAGTGCAGTCACAACGCAGCAGAGGCGGCAGCAGTTTAACCATAAGTATAGAAGTTGAACGAAAGAAAGTCAGGCGTGCGTGTGAAAGGTTCTTCCGATCGCTGTTGTTCCCGGAGTCTCCAGAATCCTTTCACACTCCGGCCACCTACTTCCGTTTCTTTAGTGCAACTTATATAGCTTTCGCGTAGAAATATTTATAAAGGGGAACTAGATAACCTTAATATTGGAACGAAGAGCAACTGCGATAGGGTGTGCAGTTGCTCTTCGTTATGTGAATGAGGCTTAATTTGCTGCCAAACTTTCGTTCACAAGCTGTTCATTTAATTGATCCGCCAGGTCAAGCAATTGCAGCGGCTCACTGATCGTGTATACTGGACGCTCGCTCTCATCAGCCGGTTCATGCGGATAACGCGGAGTCCAGTTGATGAAAATGCTGGTAATACCCAGCGCGTTGGCGCCTTTGATATCACGGCTCAGGTTGTTTCCAACCATCGCTACGCGGCCGAAATCAGCCTCGCTCAGCTCAATCGATCCTGCTGCCGCTTTGAACATACGGGCGCTTGGCTTGGTTGCCTTGATGTTCTCGGAGTAGATCATCGTTGTGAAATAATCGTACAGGCCTAGCTGTTTATATACGTTTTTGAACGACTGAGCGTCGCCGTCTGCAACCATAACAAGCGTGTACCCCCGCTCGACAAGCGTCTTCAGCATAATATCCGCACCGGGGATAATGCTGGCCGAGGTGACAATTCCCTCTTCATCGCGTGTTTCTGTTGACTCATCAATAATAGTATCTCCGCTGTCCAGGAATAGAATCAATTTTTTCTCGCTCATTGGCAGTCCTCTTTTCGTTAGTTAGGTTTATATCATTGAGTCCCCGGGATTACCCTTGGCGAACCAGTTTGTACGTACTGCCTGCCTTGGCAGCAAAAGTTACAATGTCATGTGCGGACTCGCCTGCTTGTACCGGCTTGCCGTTTTGAAGCACAGTTACCGGAACTGACGTGCGGACAGACAGGTCGCCGTCTTGCGCGGAGACAATCTCCGCTTCCCGCAATTTCCCCTCGCCCCAGGTCAGACTGATCTCATAGCCGCCGCGCGCTCTAAGTCCGGTCACTGAACCTTCGCTCCAACTGTCCGGAAGGGACGGAAGCAGATACAAATAAGGCTCATGCGATTGCAGCAGCATCTCGACAATTCCTGCCGATGCCGCAAAGTTGCCATCAATCTGGAACGGCGGATGCGCATCAAACAGGTTGGCATATACGCCGCCGCGATGATAGTTATCCGGCTCGCTGTCCTTCACCAGTCGAAGCAGATTGGCGATCAGGCCAAGCGCACGGTTGCCATCACCGAATCTCGCCCACAGTGCGACCTTCCAACCAAGGCTCCAGCCTGTACCCTCATCTCCTCTGCGGATGAGCGATTGCTTGGCAGCCTCAAACAATTCCGGTGTCTGCTCTTTCGTCAACTGCCGTCCAGGGTATACGCCGAACAGATGCGACACATGACGATGGTGGATGTCTCCATCCTCATAATCCTTATACCATTCCTGCAATTGACCATATTTGCCGATCTGTAGCGGGAACAGCTTGTCTCTGACCGTTGCCACTTCCGACACGAATGCCTCGTCAATGCCTAGCTCTTCTGCAGCACGGATACAGTTGGTGAACAGTTCCCAGATGAGCGTTAAGTCCATTGTCGTTGCCGCGCTCAAGCCGAATTCGCCATCAGCCGTTCTGAACTTATGCTCCGGCGAGGTCGACGGCGACGTAATCAGACGGCCTTCGCTATCCTCATGGAGGAAATCTAGACAGAATAACGCAGCTCCCTTCATCACTGGATATGCGCGCTCACGCAGGAATTCTTCATTTCCGCCAAATTGGTAGTGCTCCCATAGGTGCTGGGTCAACCAGACTCCCGCCATCGGCCACAGTACCCAGATCGGATCGCCGTCGCCGTAGTCGCCTACAGGCGCCGACTGCGCCCAGATGTCGGTATTATGGTGCACCGTCCAGCCGCGGGCTCCATAGTTCACACTGGCTGTCTCCGTACCGGTCTTGTACAAATTGCCGATCAAATCAAATAAAGGTTCATGGCATTCTGCCAGGTTGCAGGTCTCAACCGGCCAGTAATTCATTTGTGTATTGATGTTCAAGGTGTAGTTGCTGCTCCATGGCGGTCTGGTCGATTCATTCCAGATCCCCTGCAAATTGGTCGCCTGCGAGCCTGCTCTGGAGCTGGCAATCGTCAAGTAACGGCCATATTGGAACAATAGGGTTACCAGTGCGGGATCAGAAGCGCCATATTCCGCGATGCGATCTTCGGTCGATATCCCCTCTGGCGCTGTAGAATCACCAAGATGGAGCTGAACCCGGTCATACAAGGAGCGGTAATCCGCAATATGCGCCTGCCGGAGCTGTCCATAAGAGCGCGCCTCAGCCTGGCCGATCAGCTTGACTGCTTCCGCAGCAGCATCCTTGCCTTCCTTGCCCGGATTTTTATCAAAACCATTGAAACTCGTTGACGCACTAAATAAAAAGGTAGCGCTGGTGCTGTCCAATACATGGATGCCGTCACCATCGATTTCAACGCGGCCGTCCTCGATTTGAACCGAAAGGCAGCCTTCAAATTTCATTGCGTTTGACGACTCGGCATCACCGTATATGACAGGTTTCGCTGTATTAAAGTAGTTAGGCGCGGTATACTCAGGAGCTGTCCCGCGAAGATGAAAACGGTCTCCCGCTGCAGCTGTCTTGTACCGAAGCGGGCTGCTTAGTCCGGCATGAACGCTTAGCATGCCCGGCGTGCTTGCAGTAAGGCGCAGAACAATCACCTGATCCGGGTAGGAAGCAAATAGTTCACGGGTATAGGTCACCCCGCCAATGACATACTCCACTGTTGTGACCGCATTGTCCACATCAAGCGTACGCTTATACGAATGGTAGACAGACCCATGGTCAAAACGGAGATGGATATCTCCCAATGGCAGATAGGACTGCGTATAGGGTCCCATCATCTCCTGGCCTATGCGGTCGGCTTCAGCATAGCGGCCTTCCTTGATCAACTCGCGTACGCGGGGCAGAATTTCTTTGGCTCCAGGGTTGTTCCAATCCTTCGGATACCCGGACCACAAGGTATCCTCATTCAGGGCAATTCGTTCTCTATCTACCCCTCCAAATACCATGGCGCCAAGCCTTCCATTGCCGATTGGCAGCGCTTCCGTCCACGCTATTGCAGGCCTGCCGTATTGGAGTGTAACAGGCTTCGTCTTGTACATGGTTGACCATCCCTTTCATTTCATGCATTTTGCCAGCTTTGCCATCATAATTCTAGCACAATTTTTGAGAAGCAGGTATACATTTTCGTGTACTTGTCAGACCTCTTATGATAGCAAAAACCGAGCAGCAAATAGGCATGAACCAGCCCCCTTATTTAGCGGTCATCCGAAAGAAGGTAAAGCGCTTAACCTCATACAAGTCACCCATATTCAACCCAAGTCCTGTATCTCCGAAAAACCTGACGCCATTCTTGGCAAAAGCAGCCCTGCTCCCAAAGGCTCAGGGCTGTCCATTTTACACAATTTTTAAAGTTGTGCGCGCTATTCTTCCAAGCTGAATTGCCACTGTATGCCGAATTTATCTGTCAGCATACCGTAACATTTGCTCCAGAATGTCGGCTGAAGCTCCAGTGTCACCTGACCGCCATCTTGAATTTTGCCGAAAGCCTTGCGCAGCTTCTCTTCATCAGATAGCACAACGGCCAGACTGATGTTGTTGCCTGGAACGAAGGGCATGCCTGGGAACACATCCGAGAACATGACGTTGCTGCCAAACACATTAAGCCGTGTGTGCATAATGAGATGCTTCGCTTCTTCCGGAAGAGGGAATTCCGGGTTTGGAGGTGTCTCCCCAAATGTCATAAAATTAGGCGCTTCTGTTTCAAAAACCTGTGCATAAAACTCTACGGCCTCGCGACAATTCCCATTGAAATTCAAATACACGTCTACTGACATTGTCAAGCTCCTTTATCCGAAAATGATTGGCATGTCCAGCCGATATTACTATACTATATTATCTTGAGCTATTCAATTGCCGTCGCAAAAAGAAGGTTCATTGCTGAATGAGGTTGAAATAGCATCCAAAAACTCAATTTTTCCCATTGGAAGATAAATTTCGAAATTTTTTATTGACAACTCTTTGAAATTTGTATTATCCTTGTTTTTACAAAGACAGACATTTTATTCCGATGTTCGTTCCCTCCCTCTTATCTTCAATTTCGAACGTCAATCGGACTTCAATCGCCCCGTCCTTCCTCCTTATTCTATATTCACACCTTAGACAGGGAGGCACTAAGCGCGTCTTGCGCAAGACCCCAGTTTACGCCACACCCGTTGCTTCACTCTTTTTCAACACATTTTGCAAATTTCATCTTTGATCTCGGACGACACTTCGTATCTCCAATCCACAATTTGTATGCCGCATATCTCTATTTTTCATGTTTGCTTTATTCCGGTTTTCACAATTGCAGAAGTTAATAGAGAAATAACCCAAATAGAAACCGCTTTCAATCAATGCATTCCGATATCTGTATTCCTCTGTTCCCATTTTCTGCAAATCAACAGAAAGGATGCGAAGCAATGCGAATCAGCAATTGCCTGCGAGCGACTAGTGCAGCCCGGAAGAAGATAGCGCTTACAAATGTCCACTCGAGCCGTTCGGTAGAAACCAGATTTGGGGGGAGAGCGCCGCCATCCGAATTGCAGCCTATGAATGCGCTATCTTGCCAAGTTGCAACAAATTGATAGGATTGACGTCCTCTTTCTGTAATGTGAAGCTCGCTCGCTAGTCAGAACTTTTCCAATCCAATTGTAAAGGAGAATCCGTAATGAATGTAAAACACGCTGGCCTTACCCCTTCTTTCGGGAAATCGCTTCTGCTCCTGCTCCTCTCTTTCACCCTCATTGCCTCAACGCTTGGCTTGACTGCTCCTGCCAACAAAGCTTATGGAGCGCCGTTACCGAAGAAAATCATCGCCTATGTAGCAGGCTGGGCCAACTGGACCGCGAATGACCTGAACGTCGAGAGACTGTCGCATATCAATTACTCCTTCGCCCTGATCTCCAACGGCAGAGCGACGCTTACGAATTCTGACCGCACGAAGCTGCAATTGATGGTTGGACTGAAATCCAGAAATCCGGACTTGAAGGTTTCCATCGCAGTTGGCGGCTGGGGGGCAAACGGCTTCTCTGATGCAGCGCTGACGAACGCTTCCCGTACAACGTTTGCAGACAGCATCGTTGATTTGGTGACGCAAAACAACCTTGACGGTGTTGACATCGATTGGGAGTACCCGACCAACCCAGCAGGCGGCACATTAGCCCGCCCGCAGGATAAGCAAAATTTCACGCTGCTCTTGGCGAAAATTCGAGAGAAATTGAATGCCCGAACCCAAATTAGCGGCAAAAACTATCTGTTGACCATCGCTGCTGGAGCAAGCAGCGGCTATCTGAACGGTGTGGAAATTAATAATATTACCCCGATCCTAGACTGGATTAATATTATGACTTATGATTTCCACGGCGGCTGGGAGTCCTCCACAGGTCATCACGCGAATCTCTCCGGTCGTGACATCAGTGTGACCTCCTCTGTAAACCTGTTCCGCAATGCTGGCGTACCCGCTAGCAAAATCGTAATCGGCGGCGCATTCTACGGCCGAGGCTGGAGAGGCGTCCAAAACAGCAACAACGGTCTTGATCGTACTGCCACCGGCAGCGGCTTCGAGGTCGACTATAATACAATCGCCAGCCAATATCTGAACAAAAACGGCTATGTTCGTTATTGGGACAACAACGCACAAGCTCCTTACCTGTTCAATGGCAACACCTTCATTACTTATGATGACCCGCAATCTCTCAAATTGAAGGTTCAATATGTGAAAAACAATAACCTGGGCGGCATTATGTTCTGGGAGTACAGCAATGACAGAAGCGGAACCTTGCTGCAAGCGATTCACTCGGAAGTCGTCAGCGGCACCAATCCGAACCCGAGTGGATTCTCCTATCTGGTAGCACAAGCCAACCAGAAGATCGTCGCAGCGGACAACTACGGCAATGATCCGCTTGTTGCCAATCGCGATACAGCCGGAGACTGGGAACTGTTCGAGTTTATTACCAATTCCGACGGAACCGTGTCTCTTAAGTCAAAAGTCAATGGAAAGTATGTTACCGCAGATATTAATAACGGAGGCAGACTCATCGCCAGGGCTACAACCATTCAGCAATGGGAGAAATTCAACCGGGTAAACCTGAGCGATGGAACGATTGCGCTCCAGGCGCTTGCCAATAATCTGTATGTCACGGTTGAGGTGAATAACGGAGGCAGACTTATCGCCAACCGCGCTTCGGTCGGCGGGGCATGGGAAGCTTTCCGGGTTCATAATACGTAATTTGACCAAAGCGTAAACGAAGGCATTGTCGCCTGTTGAACAGGCAAAGCTTCGTTTCGCGGTAAATATTTCAAGAAAGCCAGGGCTGCTTGCGAATATGCAGTCCTGGCGCTTTTTATACAGAGAATCGAATCAGCGTCACTGCTTCATGAATTTGTCCCATCCTGGACACCGGGTCCTCCCACAGCCAATCCTCAGACAAAATCGAGTGTTGGTGCGATCCTGGCGTAATCCTCATAATGATGACCATCAAAGTTTAAAATGATATCCGGCTTCAAGCAGATAAGTTAAGTTGCGGGGATTTGACGATGTGTGCCGTCTTGTTTCAATTCACGCACTCACGTAGAGTGCGACCTTTTTTGAGCAGTCCAACTGCCGGAGCAATGCCGGTTTCAATCCACGCACTCACGTAGAGTGCGACTTGTTGTGGATGTGCGGCTATGACCAAGTCTTTCAGTTTCAATCCACGCACTCACGTAGAGTGCGACATCTACTTTGCTGTCGATAATATTTTCCAAAAAGTTTTCAATCCACGCACTCACGTAGAGTGCGACACGTACCGGCAACTGGTGACTTCACGGCATATTTTGTTTCAATCCACGCACTCACGTAGAGTGCGACTGGGACACATCGAACGGAGCCGGTAACGTCATGCGGTTTCAATCCACGCACTCACGTAGAGTGCGACGACATGGCATCTTATACGACAGGTGCAGAGCAATATGTTTCAATCCACGCACTCACGTAGAGTGCGACTGTAGCCAGAAGAACACCCAACCAAAACCGACCAGTTTCAATCCACGCACTCACGTAGAGTGCGACAATGACCGTTCTGCCGTCTGAATATACGATGAGGTTTCAATCCACGCACTCACGTAGAGTGCGACATTTACGAACCGACTTCCGACCCGCAAAATTCTGTTTCAATCCACGCACTCACATGGAGTGCGACGTTGATCGGCAGATTGTTGGGGCGACTGCCGACTTGTTTCAATCCACGCACTCACATGGAGTGCGACGCAACCATACGTCATGTAGGGTTAACCTGCACCCCTGTTTCAATCCACGCACTCACATGGAGTGCGACCCCGCCGATTATTTAGGCGGGGACTTGAGATTTTGTTTCAATCCACGCACTCACATGGAGTGCGACTAGCAGTGACCATCTCGCCATACGTAAAAGACCGGTTTCAATCCACGCACTCACATGGAGTGCGACTCTCTTCCCGTTTTTTGAAGTTCACGGTGTAGAGCGGTTTCAATCCACGCACTCACATGGAGTGCGACAAGCTTCCGTCCCTGCTACAGCCTATTAGGACAACCAGTTTCAATCCACGCACTCACATGGAGTGCGACGCAAAATGGATTGCCAAAAAGTCTGTTGTAACGCGTTTCAATCCACGCACTCACATGGAGTGCGACATGGGCAACCAAAGGCCCTTTGGCCTCTTGATCCTTCGTTTCAATCCACGCACTCACATGGAGTGCGACCCTTATCTTCGCAATTGTGTTAACTGCTCATATACCGTTTCAATCCACGCACTCACATGGAGTGCGACTTTTGATTAGGCGTCAAAGTCCCTGACCAACCGGTTTCAATCCACGCACTCACATGGAGTGCGACATTACTGGTGCCGTGTCAAAACGCTTGCCGTCAAGGTTTCAATCCACGCACTCACATGGAGTGCGACAGCGAAAATGAACGGAATTGCCCCATGATCGGAATGAATTCCGATCATTTTCCCTAAAAACAATAGATTTACCAGAGCGAAAAATATTGACTTTCAGGCTACTCTATGATTTTACCATGTTTTCGACAAATTTCGAGGTGCGAAGGACCCGGGAAAATCATGGGAGCTTCACATTCGCACCTCAAAGAATCAATGGGCCGCTTATATCATAGGACGGCTTGGCTCCAACATGCTGAACCTTCGTCTTGTAGTTGTCTCCCAAATTATAAAAGCGCAAGCTATCCGTTGTCTCGTCAATTAATTCCTCTAATTCATACTTTAACCGCCGAAACTGGGTGGCGTCAACCATGCATTCAAATACAGAGTTTTGCACCCGTTGACCGTAATCCAGACACTTCTTGGCTACCTGGGACAGCCGTCTTCTGCCCTCCTTGCTTGATGTGCTGACATCATATGTAATCAGAACCAGCAATCGATCACCTACTTCCACAAAAATGGCGGGTACTCGTCCAAATCTCCACGGATATGTCTGGCCAGCAGCAATGCCTGGGCGTAAGGCACAAGCCCCCAGGAAATTTTCTCATTCAAATACGGATGCATAATCTTCTCCTGCTTGCGCTCCTGCCATGCTTGCAATACAATCTTCCTCGTATCATCGTCCATAATTACAGCGCCGTTTTCTTTCCTGTAAAAGCCCTTTTCATTAATCAGGCGCTTGTTGATCAGCGATAATACAAGACGATCCGCATAAACCCCGCGGAGTTCTTCCATTATATCCAGCGCAAGCGAAGCTCTTCCCGGACGGTCACGATGCAGGAACCCGACATACGGGTCCAGCCCCACCGCTTCCAATGCCGACTTCATGTCTTTGGACAACAGAGTATATGCAAAAGACAACAACGCATTAACGTTATCCAGCGGCGGACGCTTGTTTCGTCCATGGAAGAAAAAGTTCTCCTTTTGCTGTAAAATGAGCTGGTCGAACATCGAATTGTATTGCACAGCCGACGTTCCTTCCAAACCGCGCAACACCCCAAGGTCCTCTGCCCCGCGAATCAGCTTCATCGTCTCCGTCAAAGAGCCTGTAACCTGCTTCATTCGACTGGTATCAAGCCGCAGGGGATAATCCCGAGTTGCCCGCTCCAAAATCCACTTCTGATTATATACCTTACCGAAAATCATATTTCTCGACAGGAGCGCGCTCCGTCTCTCATCATCGGAAATGCGGTACTGCTCTTTTCTAAGCAGCACATTTCCTCTGTCTTCGCCAATAACACGGGCCAAAAAACGGCCGCTGCGGGTCATAAAAGTAAGCGCAATGTTACGGGAAGCACAAGCTCCCATCAATGCAGGACTCACCCCGGCATAACCGAATGTACATATCGACTCCAGATTATGCAGCGGATATCTGGCCAGCGTCTCCTCCTCTTTCTTCACGACAATATTCTCACCGTCAAGCGACAGATACGTGTCCGGCATAGTTACAAAAAAGGTATTCAGCAGCTTTTTCATTCATTTAACCTGCTTTCAATATAACTGGAGACGGATCTTTTGCTCATCATCCCCGGCAAACAAACCGAATTCAAGGAGCAGCTTTGACAATGCGGCCCCGTTTTAACTTTTGGGGTATGATGGTTTTGAAAATAATGCCGCATCTCCTGCAAGCTTTCCTGTACGCGCTCCCGATCTTCGGAGGAAACCGGAACTTCTACGCGGTGCTTGATCTCGTCATAATAGAGGTAACCTAACGACAGATCGCATACCAGCATTTCCTCCAGACAAATCAATTGAGCAATTAGCTGGGAACGGTCAGAATCGTTCTTCTTCGGCTTGCCTCGCTTGTACTCGACCGGGTAAGGAAGGAAAAGTCCTTCCTCCCCTGAGAGCGACACCCCGCTGGGATCACGGACAAATTCTACAACATCGCAAATCCCTGTAATACCGAGCTGCCTGGAATGCACCGGAAGCGCGCGAACGATAAGCTTGTCTCCCCGCTTCTCCCGAATCATCGGTTGGTCCGCCTTGGTGTGCAAATAAGCGCCTTCGACCGTACGGACATTTTCTTCCCACTGCTGCTCAATATGGATGAGCGCCCACTGTCGCTTGCAAAAATTAAAATGCTGAATGCCGGATAGCAGCAAATAATCTTCTTCGTTATAGTCCTTCATATTCCTGAACTTCCAGACCGTCAAGCGGCTGAATCGTGTACACATAGTCCTCTGCAGATTTGGCCTCGCTGACTTCTTCCTTCAAATGGATTTGCAGGGAGCGATGCACCTTGGCAGATGAATATTGTCCGAGCTTGTTTTTATGCTCCCACCAGTAGACACGATGCACCTCCATACTTCCATCCGGGCGTGCGGAAGAAGAGTCATTAGCGAACAAGCTCGTCAAAGCCTCGCGGATTTTCTCCGCATCTTCATGCGTGAAGCCCGTCTTTTCCGCCAATTGTGTATTAATGCTTCCATAGAATACATAGACGCCGAAATCTACTCTGTGCTTCATCCCCATTGTATCCGAGCTTTTCTTGTTCGGATCTTTGGCGGGGGTTACAGCGTTCACGCTTTTCGTAATCTGCATACTGGAAATATCGATCGGGGCCAGACTGACTGCGGTATGAATCGAGACAGGCCCGCGAATACCAATGGAGACATCCGTACCGCTGAACGCGAAGACTTGCCCGAAGCTGCGAACATCTATCCATGATTGACATGCAACTTGCGCATACAGATCATTGTTTTGCTTTTTGCCTTTTGCAAATTCCTGAAGCTCTGCATTCCCGTCTACACGGTCCTTGATACTGCGGTAAGCGTCCCCACGTCTCTCATCAGACTGAACCAGAATCGGTTCCCCATTATCTTGCAGCCTGTTGCGAATTTTTCTCTTCAAGCACACATCCGAAATTTCCCCGTATCCATCATAATTTTGCCGTGGACGATTGCCGTTAAGCGGATCGCCATTCGGGTTGGCATTGCGAACAGACAGCACGACAGCAAAGTCAATTTTATGATCCAAGGTACTCATCTACATCTCTCCCTCTTCATGATCCGTATTTTCTTGATCCGATGCTTCCTCTTTCTGCTTCTTGCTCGTATATAGATCGTAACGCTGACTATAAAAGCCCAACAGATAAAGGCCGCTAAGCGATTTGTCTGTAAAATCTTCCACTTTCAACTGCGAGCCTACTTCATCCAGCAGGCGATTATAGTAACCGGCTTCCGTTCCCAATCTTGCCTGATAGGGCTGAATGCTCGCTTGAATGGTTGTCCAGGTACGTCCCGGCCGCTGCGCAAAAGCGTTCATATACCGAATGGCATTGGTAGCCCGCTTCTCCTCTGTCTTGCTCAAAGCCCTTCTCTCTAATACATCCGCAATTGCAAGCATTCTGCCAAATAAATAGCTGCGATCCGTACATTGTGTATCCAGGGTCACAGTGAACCCCCCTTTTTCATAGGTTTTGCTAACCAAAGCGCAGGCAATACCGAGCGTCTTCTCCCACTCCCATTCGTCCATGCCTACAGGGTTGGAAGCGCGACTGATCGCACTGCGGACAATATCTATCGGGATCTTACGGGCATCAATAATAGAAGGCAGCATTCTTTCGATCAGACCTTTGACGACTTTATCATTTGCCCGAGAGCCGTAGGCTGCCAGTGCAATGTCCTTGGTGGCGGGCGCTCCGAAAAATGTAACGGTCTGGTTGTTCTCGTCCTTTTTGTGCGTGTGCCGCCAGCAGCAGGTTTCATGCCACGCTTCCAGACGGTCAAGGAACAGTTCCTTATTCATATCCCGGTAATAAACAATCGACATTCGCCCAGGCGTCGCCGCATCCAGAATCATAATAATGACATTGGATTTGTAATCGCCGCTATACCGATAGCCGCCGATCGCTTTCCGGATTTGATTCGCAAATTCCTTACGTGTCCGGTCTCCATCGCTTTGCTCCGAATCCTGATCCTGGTAAAGCGTGAAGCTGTCCGCAAAAAGATCGGGCACATCCAGTTGCTCCGTTCCCCATACCAGAAAAACTTTGCCGTCAATCGTATAGCCTTGCCGATCAATGAGCCATTTCAAGGCATTATGCGCTTTTTGCGAGACTTCGTAACTGACAGCAGCAGCGTCCCGGCTCGTTCGAAACCTCCCTCTGAACGTAAAGCCGCTCGTATCATTCGCAGAAATCAGCTTGGACTTGTCAGCCGAGTTTCGAATTCTGGAAGCGTGTTTGTCGGCATACGGGAGCTGTTCTCCGGTCACATAACACGTATCGATCTCCGTCAGCTTTAACTCATAGAATTGGATAAAAGCCTGCTGTACCGACGAGTCGCGCCACAGCCGATCCTCCGGCTCGCCGGGAACCTGCACCGCAAATCTGACGAAGGAAGCGCTCTGATCCGAGGCAATTACTTTGAACAGTTCCGGCTTCTCTCCATATTTGACTTCCATCGCGGGCGTCCATTTCTCAATCAGCCTGTTCTCATCATCGACCTTTAGTACCTTGGCCCGAATCAGATCGGTCATTAAAGTTCCTGCCGCAAGATATTGATAGACGGCCTGCACCTTGGGATGGGCAGCAGCCGACTCGCACCAGGAGCGCAATTGCTCTATGTAATCTTCATGCGGCGTACCTTTGGGCGGGTCACAGTATTGAGCATAGTCGCCAGCCACGTAGACCAGCTTGTCAAATAGCGGGTGAGGAACAGGAGCGCTCGTTCGGCTAGCCGAGGCTTCTGTACATGGAATAATGGTGCCGGCATCGGACTTATCGACGACTTTAGCTGAAACAAAGCCACCCTTGCCGTCCAGATTCACTTCAATATGCGCGCTTTGCGTCGTATGAGAGACAGGTATGAGGGCGTACTCGCTGCCATTTCGCTTTTTTTCGAACTTGCCGATTTGGTCTGTATTTTGCTCGTAGGTCGTGTTCAAATGAACGAGCCAGTTCATGCCTCTCCCCCCTCTGGAAACATTTCATCATACAGAAGGTCGACAGGCTGCATATTCCCGGCCCCGAAGGTCTTGATTGATCCCTCGCCTGTCTTCCGAACAATCGTGCATTCTTCAGGACGGATAAAGCGAACAACACCGTGCTGCATTTTGGCCCGCCAAAGTCTGGTTTCGCGGTCGATTCCGCCTGTCTCATCCGGGTAGCTGATTCCGTGAATCATATTGCCAAAATCAATTTCCGGAGCATCGTCATAGGCTCCGACGCCCTCTTCGAAGTTGCACGGCTCTACATAACCTTGACACTCGCGTGCGCCCAGAAAAATATCCCGGCGTCCTCCTGCTTTAACACAGCGTTTGGAGACGTTGTGATGCTTATGTTCGTTGCGGTCATGAATCAAATCTTCCCGATAGAGGTTGAATTCGAAATGAGCGCGAACGCGGTAGCGTACATCTTTCAAGTACGTATAGTAGGCTAAAGTATTTCCGCCTCCGTATTCAATCGGACGGATTCCTTTGGATTCGGTCTGGATAGGGTTCATAATTCGGACCTCATCGACGTACCACATGATCGTGGGCTTCCAGTAGATCGATTCGGTAATTCCTTTCAATGCCTGATAGGTTGGAATTTGGTAGCTGAATTTTTCCCCTCCAAGCTTGGTCAGCGGGTCTGTAAAAAGAGCATAATTGCCGTACACTTCAAACTCAATTTGGTTGCGCATCATTATCCTCCTTTCTTGACATGTAAGCGTTTATAAGTTTCTGTTCGAGCTGAACTTTTATTTCTGCGTAAGATGAAACTTTTGTCTGTCAAGGACGGAGAGCCGTTTATGCCGGATAGCGGTATTTAAGTCGATAAAAACGACCATTCGCCTTCTCCCGTTATTTCCACGCCAAATTTCTCTGAGTAGGCAATGTCTCGCAGCGCGAGAACATGACCGTGCAGCAGATAATAGACATTGCTGCTCTTCTCTAGTCCCTTCCGTTCATGGTCATAAATGTTAACCATATACTGTTGTGCCTTCTGCAGCAAAGTCCCTAGCTCCCCGGCTCCCAGTTCCCCGTTCAGGGACACAATAAGTTCTCTTGCTTCCTTATTAAATGGAACCAATACCGATGTGGCTGCGTTGCTGATCGCCTCGAAGTATTGCTCTGCTGTAGCAAAAGAAGGACGGCTTAATAGTTTGGGCGCTTCCCGATGCTTATTTTTATAAGCATGATAGTAGTCTTTGTTCATATCGAGCAGATCGAACAAATTTTTCTCCAGCTTGGGCACATGGTAATGCATCTCATCGCCATCGCCGATTTGATGATAGTAATAGCAGAAGTAACTGCTCATCGCTGCCGGAGACAGCAAATCATGACCGAAGCGCTCTGGTTCCTGTCGGAACTCATGCAACAACCGTTCTGTCTTTTCCCCTCCGATACGAATTTCCGGCAATTGCTTGAGCACTTCATCGGCGGATTTAATAATGAATACATTCCGGCTCGGGTCCTTCCCATGGCGGTTGCATCTGCCCGCCGCCTGAGCGATGGAATCCAGGCCAGCCAGAGACCTGATGACACAGTCAAAGCTGATATTCACACCCGCTTCAATAAGCTGCGTACTGACGCAGATTACCCGATCTTCATCCTCAAGCGCCTTCTTGATCTCCACAAGCTCTTCCTTGCGATGCGCAGCGCACATATTTGTACTTAAATGGAATAACCGGACACCGCTTTCCTTCACCCATTCCTGTTCCTCCAATTCGGCAAACAGCTTGCGAACAGCGGATTTGGTATTTAAAATGGCAAGCACACTGTCTACTTCATCCATTTGCTCCTGAATGAATGCGGCGAGTTCCGGGGCCTTCCAGCCCGCAGCAGTTGTGCGGTCGATCATCTCGACGCGTTTGAAATTTTTGACCACCTCATCCAGGTTCTGAATAATTTCAGGCTCCTTGGGAAGATGAAGCTTGTGCTTCACATAATCAAGCCCTGGCTGGGTAGCTGTACAAAGCAGCAAGCTGGATCGGCCAATCAGATGCAAAAAATTCAGAGCCGCATTGAATAAAGAGATACATTTTACAGGTACAGATTGAACCTCGTCAAAAATGATGACTGCATTCGACATTTGATGCAGCCTGCGTACATTGCGTGTCCCCTTTGCAAAAAAGGTGTTAAGAAACTGCACCATCGTTGTGAAGATGATCGGGCGGTCCCAGTTGTCTTTGGCCAGCTTGATCTTTTTCTTCTTCACATCGTAGTCTTCGTCCTCAGAACCCTTCTCTTCAATTACATTCGAGTGATGCTCCAGAATCATATCGTGCTCTTGCAGGATGTTGCGAACCTCATCCGCATTCTGCTCAATGATCGTCGTATAAGGGACAATATATATGATCCGTTCTTTACCGTGCGTAATCGCATGTTTGAGCGCATAGCGCAGGCTCGCCAATGTTTTGCCCCCGCCTGTCGGGATGGACAGTGTATAAATCCCTGATGGATGAGCCGCAAAATCCTCGCATTGAAGAGACATTGCCCGCCGGAGACGATTAATTGTCGTGTCGGCATGATCAGACTGGTTAAGTTCTTGAAGATGATGAATGAGCTTGTCATAGCTTTTACTGAAAAAAGACAAATGGTCGAATGGCTCTTCTTCCTGCTCATCTTCCTCAAATCTTCTCGTGTTCGTCCGGTCCGCATCGATCAAGCAGCTAAATATATATTTAATCAGCAAGGAGATTGCAACCGGGGGCAGGCCCTGCTGTTGAACAAACGATAGATGATGCCTAAGCTCGGCTTTTGCCTTGGTATAATATTCATCCATGTCGTGTTCAGGAAAATGAGTAAAGAATTCACTTGCCGCATTTTCGTACTCATCCAGGGCTTTGTCATCTACCCGCTCAATAAATGAAGGTGTTGACTCGGGATCAAGAAAATCTCGCAACCCCTGGTGATGAGAGACGACGCAATTGGAAATCCACTCTGCCGCAAGCTTATCGTCGACTGCAGCAGAATTTTTGTGATACCGACGGTAGAGCAGCCTGCCTCCTGCTGTGGAGTGATCCACAGACCCTTTACGGGGAGGCTCATCGGGATTTTCCACTGCTTGTTGAATGTACGTTCGAAATCCCATTGTAAACTTCCCCAAATCATGCAGTACACCCGCTAATCCTGCCAAATACCGGACGCCAATTTTGCTCCCTAGCCGTTCACTAAGCTCTTGCACCTCTCGCAGATGATCCTGAACCGTCTGAATCTTGCCATCCTTCTGGCGGATGTGAGCGATATAATCCATTAGCCTCCCTCTGTTCATCAAAGAATTGAACTTATTACCTAATAACAGGGTAAAAAGTATCAATAAACCTATTCGACAACAAGTTACATATTCCTACCAGTAAAATAAAAAATATGAAAGAAATTATTTTTCTGGTTCAACATCGAAATCAGGGCAGCATTTCATTCGGGGATAGACGATTGCTTCGGCAATATGTTAAAACGAACAACAGTTGACACCATCTTATTTTTGGCATATAAAGTAAAGATGAGATTAAAAAGGCTATTAAGTTGAACGTATGCAAATGGAGTAGAGCCTGCGTGTAAAAGTGTTCTTCCGATTGCTGTTGTTCCCCAACTTTTGGAATTAAAGGTAGTAGATGAGAAAATCCGGGAACACAGGCGAACGCTTCGCTGCAAATAGAAGTGTTTATCCGTTTCACAATTATAAACAGCTCTACTTCCACGTGAAACCGGGCTATATCCGTTAAGACGGTACAGCCGTTTGAACTTGTCCTAGTTGGTGCGAATGTGAAGCTCCCATGATTTTCCCGGGTCCTTCGCACCTCGAAATTTGTCGAAAAAAGGGTTAAATCATAAGTTAGTTCAAAAGTCAATACTTCCCCCCTGCTGAAGGGTATCAGTTTTCCAAGGAATCTCCGAAATTCTTCGTGACATTGGGTTAATTCTACTAATTTTCGCTGTCGCACTCTACATGAGTGCGTGGATTGAAACCACATACCGCGTATAGACTCATGGGCGGATTTTTCAGGTCGCACTCTACATGAGTGCGTGGATTGAAACTTCTTGATCCCAGGTTTGCGACCAATTCGTAAACAGTCGCACTCTACATGAGTGCGTGGATTGAAACTGGAAGGGTGAAGGAATGAAAGATTGGGTAGGGCTTGTCGCACTCTACATGAGTGCGTGGATTGAAACAAAATCTTAGTGGTGACAGTATCTATTACGTCTGTGTCGCACTCTACATGAGTGCGTGGATTGAAACCGTTACACCGTCCGGCGACTAGCTGATAATGTCGGTCGCACTCTACATGAGTGCGTGGATTGAAACTAATTCGCCCTCCGTACAATAAACTCACCGTCCTCGTCGCACTCTACATGAGTGCGTGGATTGAAACGGTAGAGCTATCTAAATCCACGCTTTACCGTCTCCTCGTCGCACTCTAGATGAGTGCGCAGATGGAAGCTCTGCTTCCACCCACTCAAATTTCGGTGAGACTGCCAGTTCTCATATTGGAAATTATTAGAAGGAGTGGTGTAGTATGCGTACAATAATTCAAAAGAAATTTTACAAGAAGCCATCCCGGAGAATTTCCGCGCATTAAACAGGGAAATCGTCGCACTCGCGGATTCCCTGTATTTTGAGGAAGAATCCGAAATTGATTATATTGAGAGAGATTAACAAGCACAATTGGGAAACATGCATTCAACTCCAAGTAGAACCTGGACAGGAAGCCTTCATCACATCCAATTTATATTCAATTGCTCAGGCTCAGTTTCTGGACGGTTTTGTTACGAGGGGAATCTATAAAGAGGATCAAATGATTGGTTTTGCAATGTTTGGTCTTGATTTTAAAATGGTAATTATTGGATTTACAGATTCATGCTGGATCGCCACTTTCAAAGACAAGGCTATGGTCAACGAGCCATGCAATATGTTATTGAAGATATTGGAAGCAGAACGGATAAAACAGATGTCATTCTGCTGGGATATCACCCTGACAATACCCAAGCCAGGGCCTTGTACGCCAAGCTCGGATTCGAAGAAGAAGGAATCGCCCCATGGGGCGAACAAGTTGCAAGGTACCGCTTCACTTCTTAATTTTAAATGACTTATCAGCAATCAGAAGCTCAGTGTTCTAAATATCTGCATCAAAAGCAAAAGAGACTGGGCAAGCCCAGTCTCTTTTGCAGAAGGAAACCGTATCCACATCGGCCCCTCATCCTACACCCTGTAATTCAAATCTGATTTACAACTAAATTACTTTTTGTATTTCAGTTCATACGCCTCTTGATAGATGGCCAAGTACCGTGCCAAATCCATCTTTTTCAAGTTGTTGAGGTACGAGTCCCAATCTTTCTCAAGATTCGCATCTCCAGTTACAAAGCGGGCGATCATTTCGTTAACATAGTCGGTAATGGTTTTGGACAAGTCGGAAATTTCAGCAGCCTGCTCGTTTGTAAAGAACAACGGTGGCAATACATTTTCAGCAGCCTGCTTGTATGGTGCGTATTTTTTGCTTGCTTCGTCATACATGATAATTTCCAGCGGTTTCTCCGGATTGGCTACCTCGCCGAGTCGAAGCTCATTCGGGCGGAATGAAGGACCGGATTGATTCCAGTTGAAGTTTTGCGTTTTGCCCCAGTCAGCGATTTGTTTCCATTTGGCTTGCTCGCCGTTAATACCAATTTCACCCGGCTCAGCTTTTTTCCACTCCTTGTCAGGGCGTCCGATTACAGAACGAAGCGTAACTTCCTCGTTATAAAGCAAGTCCGCAAGACGGAATGCAGCCGCTGGATTTTTAGAAGCTTTTGTAATCAGGAAAGAGCCGCCTCCTACGAGATGGTAGGCTTCATAAGGAGCGATTTGTACGCCTTCAGGACCTTTAAGCGGTGGAACGGTTTTGTATTCCAGCCAGCGGTTGCTGCTGCCGTAAAATTCAGAGATTACGCCCATGTGCATAGCCGAAGCTGCTCCCAAAATCGCGGTATCCGGATTTTCACCCAGACGTTTCAATTGATCTCCATCTTGAGTCAACGCTTGTGGGTCCAGCAATCCTTCCTGGTACAACTTACGCAAATATGTCAGCCCTTCACGCCACTGCGGCTTATCGTATGGAACCACCGCTTTTCCATCTTGCAGATAAACGCGGTCACCACCTGGATTGTAAATGAACGCATTCATCAGGAAAGAGTCGATGTTGCTAAAGAAGCCAGTTGGTGATCCAGAGAATGGAATTTCATCAGCTTTGCCGTTTCCGTTCGGATCGCCATTTTTAAACGCTTTCAACACTTCATAAAACTCATCGGTCGTCGTAGGCATTGACAATCCCAGCTTATCTAGCCAAGGCTGGTAAATCCACATTCTTTTCGGAAGTGTACAATGGTAGCATTGATTCACGTGCGGCAACGCATAAATGTTGCCATCCGGCGCGGTGATGGAATCTTTGACGATAGGCAGCTTTTCGAACATCGCCTTTGTCTCGAAACCATATTCATCAATTAAGTCATTGAGTGGCCGGAAGATGCCTTGAGAGCCATAAATCATTTGCTGAGCGTTGGATACACCGAAGTCCATAATAACATCCGGCAGATCATCGCCGCTGGACAGGATAAGATTGAGCTTCTCAGCGGACGACTTGGACGGGATAATATCCCACTCAATATGAATATTGGTCCGCTCTTCCAGATACTTTGTGAACTCATTGGTAGCGTAGTCTTCTACAACCGGATTGCTCGGTACCATAATGCGAATGGTCGTTTTTTCGTTTGTAATCGGGAATTGTCCCGCCGGGTTAACTGCTGCTTTGCCTTCGGCTCCCTGGTTTACGTTTGTAGAACCGTCTGTATTCTTAGAGGATGAACAGGCAGCCAATATTGGTGTCATAACCAATGTTAACACAAACAGCATTAAAATTGACTTTTTCAAATGAATCCCCTCTTTTTCTCTGATTTTAGATTAACTTACCCTTTCAGTGAACCGATCATAACACCCTTGACAAAATATTTCTGAACAAACGGATAAACGACGAGCAGCGGGAAAGTCGAAACGACAATCAGAGAAAACTTTAGCAGTTGCCGCAATGCTTCCCGTTTGGCTGCCTGATCCACATCTGTCAGCATCATCGCATCAACATCGTTCTGAATCAGAATATCCCGTAAGATGATTTGCAGCGGGTAAAGACTTTGCTTCTTCAAATAAATCAAAGCGCTGAAGAATTGATTCCAGTGGCCAACAGCATAATAGAGAGATATGACCGCGATGATCGGTCCTGAAAGAGGCAGGACCATTCTCCATACAAAACTGAAGTCATTGCAGCCATCAAGTTGCGCCGCTTCAAGCAGTTCATCTGGAATGGTGCTCTGGAAATAGGTTCTCGTAATAATAACATTCCATACACTAAGCGCGCCGGGCAGCACCATCGCCCAGACCGAATTCAACATGCCCAGATCTTTGACAAGCAGATAACTCGGGATAAGTCCGCCGGAAAACATTGTCGTAAAGACGAACAACATCATAATGAGATTCCGACCGTAAAAATCTTTGCGCGCCAGCGGATAGGCGGCCATTATTGTCATCACGACATTGATCAAGGTGCCGAACACCGTGTAATAAATCGAATTTCGAAAACCTGACCAAATCAGCCTATGCTCAAAGACAGCCGAATAGCCATCGAGTGAGAAGCCGACCGGCCATAGCCATACCTTCCCCGAGATGACTGCGGAAGGATCGCTAATGGAAGCGCTTAAAATATAAATAAGAGGATACAGTACCGTAATTAAAAACAGGCTTAATATGACATAGTTCAAGATGGTGAAAAGGCGATCACCTAATGATTCTCTGCCAAACGATTGTTCCATGGTGGCCCCTCCCCCCCTTTACCATAGGCTCGTTTCATTTGTCTTTTGCGCGATTTTATTGACGCTGTAGATCAGGACAAAACCGATGACGGACTTGAACAGGCCAATAGCCGCCGAATAAGAATAGTTCATTGCCTGCGATAACAGACCCACCTTGTAGACATAAGTATCAATAATTTCTGATGTCCGGATATTGAGCGGATTTTGCATCAGGAGCACTTTCTCATACCCGATTTCAAGCATGCTGCCAGTATTGAGGATCAGCAGAATGATTGCTACCGGCATGATGCCCGGAATATCAATGTGCCAGATGCGGCGCCATTTGTTCGCGCCATCCACAACCGCAGCTTCATGCAAAGAAGGGTCAATACCCGAGAGTGCGGCCAAATAGATAATACAGCTGAATCCGACGCTTTGCCAGATTCCCGACCAGACATAAATGGATTTGAACAAACCCGGTGAACCCAGAAAATTAATCGGGTCCATGCCAAGTGCCTGTAAAATCATATTGACTACGCCATGTCGAGGATCAAGCAGTTCGAACACAATACCGACCATAACGACGACAGAGATAAAATGAGGTGCATAGGTGACCATTTGAACCGATTTCTTGAAGAACCGGTTGCGCACCATATTAAGACTGAGCGCCAGAATGATAGGAAACGGAAAACCGGCAATCAAACTGTACAGGCTTATCAGGAGCGTGTTTTTCATTAGTCTGCCAAATTCATAAGAATTGAAAAATCGGATAAAATGTTTCAGCCCTACCCACTGGCTGTCCCAGATCCCTTTGGATACTACAAAATCCTTGAAGGCAATTTGCGCTCCGTACATCGGGACGTATTTAAAAATAATAATGTAGAGCACCGGCAGAGCAATAAGCACATACAACTGCCAAACCTTCCTCATTTTCACAAGACGGGCGGCTATGCCTTTCTGTACTTTCTCATTTCTCGACAATGGTTTAAGCGCTTCCAATCTTGTTCACCCCCTCTCGCTACTAAACATATAGCAACGACTGCCGGACGTAAATACGTAGTTCATTTCCGGATATGCAGCCGATAGGAAAAGGGGATGTGCATTTGCTTTTGCAATGTGCAATTGTATTGTATACCTTGAAAAACCCTTTAACAGTGCGGGTTTGTGGCCTTCCGATAGCCTAATGGACTCAGTCCGTTGCTTCGCTTGAACGCTCTGCAAAATGTATTGGATGAGTTATATCCTACCCGTTCGGAAATATCATTTACGGCCATTTCTGTTGAGACAAGCAGCTTGCGGGCTTCTTCCATCCGCTTGTTCTCAATATAGTCCGAAAAATTGATACCCGTCTGTTCCTTGAAAAATTGAGATAAATATACTTTCGATATAAGCAGTCGGTCTGCGGCAGCATCCAGATTCAGATCAGCCTGCATATAAGAACCGTCAATCAAGCGAAGAATATCGTCCAGCAGGCGCAAGTTTTGACTGCGCTTGCGTTCATTCACATGGTCGCAAATGGCGCGATAGTGCTCGACGACTGCATCGTAAATTTTCTTCATATCGTCGGAGTCATGCACTTGACCCATTAGCGGTCGAATATCAACCGCCGTATCCGGCGCGACCTGTTCATGCAGCTTGGCCAGGTTAGCAACCAAATCGCAAATAAATAATTGCAGCAACGGCAGCGGAAGATGACGTTCTACAAAATTGTTCCTGTACAATTCATCCAGCAATCTCTCCACTTCGTGCCAGTCGCCTGATTTTGCAACATTCACCAGCCGAACGGCCGCATCCAGCGGATAATAGTAGCTTGTTTGTTCCTGAGGCAACGAATCAAACCAGATTATGCCCCTGGTTTGTTCTCGCCCATGGAAGGACAATGCTTGCCTGGCTTCCTCATAGGACTTGGAAATCTCCATACGCGACTCGTAGATTCCGCCGACCCCAATTGCAAACGAAATATTCAGCCCTTGCATGATTTCAGCAGATAGCGTCTCCAGGCTCTGCTTGATCAGACGTTCGCAGTCCTCTCTGTGATCGGAATTATCAAAGAAAAGCAATGCAATCTTGTCCTCGGACACGTCGTGATCATAGATATGTTCACCGAGCAGCCTGTGCATAGCTTCCTTCAAAATAACGCGCTTGTAATCCAGGTCTTTCAGCATTTCTTGGCTCAAGGAATGGTCATAACCGGTAAACTGGAGCAGAGCAACGCCACAGAACCTGTCATTAAGATGCAAGTTTTGGTGAAGCAGCGCAGTTTCAATATTCTTTTCCCCGATAACTTCGCCTTTAAGCAGTTGCTCAAAGAGCGCCGCTCTCAGCAAAGGCGCTTGTCGGCGCATTTCCTTCTGCAACCTGGTGTTATTATCAACCAGGTCGGATACGGAACGCTGAATAAAGAAGAAAGGATTGCCGGTTTTATTATCTTCGCTGTGAAAACTCTCGTTTAATGTGCGGACAATTGCTTTTAAAGGCTTATTGCTGCGATAAGTGAAAAAATAGGCAAGCAATATTCCAAACAGAATAAAAATCGCCGCTGCCGTGAATACAATATTTTTAATATAGAATACCTTCTCAAGCACGATGTGCGGAGGCTGTGCGACAACATAGGACCACCCGTTCTGCCGGCTTGTTGTGTACGTGATTGTCATGTCAGCAGTTTTTGGGGAGGCTTTGATAAGCCCTGACGGCCCGTCATGAAGCAACTCTTCACGATTCATGGGTTGAACAGCAGCAGGGTCTGCGCCAATCGATATAATAATCTGCCCCTGCTCATCCATAACATAGATCGAACTGCCGTCCTTGGACGAAATTCCTTCGAACAGCTTCAACACTTCCCGGTTATCGATCAGAACCATAATCGTCCCCTGGGGATCGTTCGGGTAGCCAAGCGACTGGCGGTAAATGAGCATATCGTATGGTCGGTCATGATAAACAACACGCTGCGTCGGCATCAAATTACGATGGGAATACCCATTAAAAAATCGGTCGCGCCATTCGTCCAGCCCTTCTTTGGGGTCAAACAGGACCGATTCATAAAACTTGGGCATCTCGTAAGTCGAGTGCGGAGAAAGAACAATATCGCTTTTATTATAATAAATATAATAATCAAGGATAAAATTATTAGATAGATTGTAGTTGTAAAGTTGTCTTTGCGTGTCCCAGATGCGGTATGTCATTGCGCCCTCGAATGGATCAAGGACATGCTGAAGCCGCATGATCTTCGGATCATTTCTCAACTGTTGAACGACCATCTCAACCTCGGCCAGTCTGCGCTCTAATGTTGACTTTGCCTGCTCCAGAATATGCATATTATTCCGACTGACCTCATCCTCGAACAACTGTAAGGTTTTGGCATAAATAACCCAGCCAAGCAGCATGGCAAGAACGATGAATATAAGATAGGGCACAAGCAAACGTAGAAATAAGCTATGTTTTCCCATTTTTTTCATAAGCTGCATCGCACAGCCGCCCCCTTTTTGTATATGGAAACGCATACATATTCAATATAACATACTTATCACACTTGCACTACTGTTCGAAAACAAAAAAACCGTACCTGATACTCGGTACGGTGCTGCATAATCAACCTTCTATCTATCCCAAATTGGGGACAATCGTCACTTCTTCGCCATAAGGCAGCCTTGCACATTCCCGATACTGCTTAGGCCGGCAATTCTTTTGAACACCTTGATCCCAATGTATACGCCCTCGCGGCGGCAGGGTGGGAGCAGAAGCGCCGTGACATAATAATGATTTCGAAAAGTAAAACGCTTTCTGCAATTGACTTATTGAGAAGTTCCAAATTATGATCACAAGTTGGCGGAGTCGGGCTCCGGGATCTTCCAATGTTGACTCGTCATACGGGCGGATCAAGGGGGACATCCCCCTTGCCATATTTTTTCCCTATTCCACCCTTATGTTACAACTTGCTGCCCCAGATACTTGTCCGTTTGAACAGTACGAGTCAATTCCTCAATTAACTGGGCGATCAGCGGTTTTTCAATCTCAGCAATCGTGTCCAGCCGGTTATTGATTCTCGCTGCATCAAACTCCCTTTTTACTTGCATTTTCAACACAAACTGCCTCAGCCCGAGCACATCCTGCTCCAATTCGCGGAACGCCTGAATAGTACTCGTTGTCTCAGACAAGTAGCCCAGGCGAGTCAAATATTCTACACGGCTTGTCATTATTTTTTTGTGTTCCCATAGCGTATTCAGCGAAATAACAGGGTAACGGAAAGCAGGGTCCTGAGGTGTAATCGCTGCCATTTGTATGTTGTTAAATTTCATAAGCTGGTAAATGGAAGTTCCGTAGTCGTACAAGTCCATGTTGAGATGAAGCTTTACGATTTCCGAGGAGGAGCGGGAATAGTAGTAGTCCGTCAGTTCTTGAACAATAACGCCGATATCGGGGGCATACATGTGGCAGCGGTATTTGAAGTCATCGTCAGGCTTCCAGATCAGGAAGATATCTTCATTCCAAAAACCTGTCTCCAGGTCATGAGTAGCCAGCTGCATTTCTTCAAAGGTTACTTTCTTAATTGCGTACTGCTCCTTATCATCATATAAAAGAACGGTGTAATAATCATTGTAAATATCTGCGCCAAAGACCAGGATCTCCTGAACTTGGCTGAATTGTTTATAAGCAAGAGTTTGGGGGATAAAGTATTTATCGACGTTTATGAAAATGTATTTTCCATTCTTCAAAGAATTCAAAATGAAGTTGTGCATATCAACATCCAGTTGCTTTAAGGTAGGAATCTTAATCATTTCGTAATCGATAATTGCTTTATAGTAATGTGGGGTGTCACACTTCACAAATCTCAGTTCATTATCAATGTTATCCAGAACATCTAACTTGTTGCATTGCAGGTTAATAAAATGACTGTAAAGCCAAGGCTCGTAATTGTCGAAGGTGGTAATGATGGAGAGCATGAATGCATAATGCATGCGTCCTTTAATAATGGGTGAGTGGTTAACAGGTAATTGAATCATACTATCCCTCCTGTTTGGTGTGGAATCATGTTCTTTTGTTTACTTCTGTGATTTGCTCCTTTCTGCACAGCGAATTTCGGATAAATTTTACAGGACTTATATTTATTCTCTTAAGTTCGATATTTTCCTCCCGAACATTTGTTCCTTTTTGAATGATTGACTGCAAAAAAATTGTCTTCCAATATTTTACTACCCTCTTTTCATTATACAGAAACCTGTTGCTACGATGAAGGCGGGAAATTTTATATACATGGAACGGGAAATACCGGACATCATAAATGTCCGGTTGCCTGTAGTCTATATATCAGTTGAACAAATGAATGTCAGGCGAGACCTGCGTGTGAAAGGTTCTTCCGACCGCTGTTGTTCCCGGATTTCTTGAATGACGATTTCAGAAGAAGAAATCCAGGAACAAATGCGAGCGCTTCGCTTCTACAGAATCCTTTCACACTCTGGCTTACTTATCCGCCATCCTTATCGCTGTTTGGTTTCTTGGACTTGAGATAACTGGTCTTGGGATAACCCACTTGTTTACTTCCTACCTTATATTTTTCCAGCATAGGGCCAATATCTTTAATTGTTGACCAATTAATATGCGTAGCTTTATTATCAAAGCTGGTTTCTTGCTTGCTGCATATATACTTGTCCATACGGTCGGTTTTAAACAGCGTACCCCCACCTAACTTCTGAATGCAAGCATCAATATAGCTCGAGATTTGCTGTACAGCATCCGCATCCTCGTCAGGCTTTGTAATCAGAGAAACAAAGTCATTTCCCTGTTTTTCAAGCTTGATGCTTTCAATGCTTATTCGCACCTTGCCATAACCATAAGGCTTGGCTCCCCCTATTAATTCATAAGCATTCTTAATGTCATTCTGATGTCTCTTCACATCATCCTTGTATTCCTCTGAGTCTAGCAACCTTTTCATATCAAGCCCTAGGATCAATAAACCTAGTTCACTAGGGAACAAATTGGAAAAATAGATTTTCCCTTGTAAGCGCACGCCTTCAGGGCGTACAATCTGTCTTGCAGACTCTATATTTTTTGTCTTTTTTTCAGGCTGATACTCTACAATTTTAGGAAGTATATGATAATATTTGTATCCGTTTAGTTTTGGCCGGGGTGATTCTTCTTTCTTATCTTTATTGTCCTCTACTTCCTTTTCATACTTCGCTCTTCTATCATTCTTGGGCTGCAAATACATCCCTGCCGCGGTTGCGGAGGGGCTTGCCAGCAGAAATGTTCTGGTTTTTACATCAAGTTCTCCTTTCGTGCTAACAATATCAATCGGGCTGAAGCGAAGCCTCGATTTGTAAGCCGATGCATTCACATCCTTGTTTTCCCCTTGGCTAACATATCCAAACATGGCTCTCGCATAGTCAATATTGGATGAATTCGAATCCTTTAATAATTCGCTAAGCTGATGATCATAAGCTACCTTGAAATAGGGGGTTCGCCCAATAAATAGCCCCTGATCCTTTTCACAACGTTCCTGTTCCTGGTAAAACACGATAATCTCTTTGTTTTTGCCTCCTGGCATTTTGCATTTCGACAGCTTGTCATACTTATCGAATATATTGTAAAAATCATCCTCAGTATGTTGTTCCTTCAATAATTGATTGTATTTCCATACAAC
Organism: Paenibacillus roseus; assembly: GCF_016424485.1. GTDB lineage: Bacteria > Bacillota > Bacilli > Paenibacillales > Paenibacillaceae > Paenibacillus_D > Paenibacillus_D roseus. The sequence continues at coordinate 64,638 of NZ_JAELUP010000003.1, read as the reverse complement.
ATTCGATGGAACCTCAATTTCTTTGTCATCATTCGGATTGTTAATCAAATAATGGGAGCGTTTGGAGACTGCATTTGCAGAATTAAACAAATAGCCTGTCTCCCCTAACTCCTCCCCTTTTGTTCCTATAGAGACAAGACTTCCAGCTTCTGTCCGGGAGAAGGATACCGGTTCTTCGTAAGGCTTAAAGTCTTTATTGGATTTCAAGAAGGAATAGTAGATATCAATTCTGGCCTTATACCCCCACCTTTCGGCGCTTTTGCTTATTAATTCCGAAAAATCACTTTTATATCTCACTACTTTATTTAGTTTTTCTGTCAATTTCCTCTTGAGAATTTCAATTTCCTCTATTGCTTTTGATTCATCGTATGGCTGATTTTTTAAATCGGACTTTAGTTTCTTGACATCACTTTTGTTTAAATTAAAGTGTCTCAAAAAAACGTCAGACATTCTCTCGACTGTATCGCTATCCAGTTTATCTCTGAGATTAAATCGAAGAACCTTAATTTGCTCGGTTAATTGGCCGATTTTTTTTTGCAGCTTCTCCATCTCCTGTTGATAGCCTGTATGAGCGCTGGCTCCCCAATTATAAAGTTGATTATTCTTATCTAATAACCCAGGGCTGTTGTATATAAGCCAGTGTTCCTTTACTGAAATGAAGTTTTTATTGCCGATAGGTTTCGCCGGGATAATATAAAATGTCTGATCCCTCTTCATCAGATATCCTGCATGAACATTCTCTTCAATTTTACCTTTGCTTTTTTCATTCTCAGACAAGAGGATCTGCCGATATCTACCGCTCGCAATATCCCGATATACCATTTCAGAGCGGTCTATAAACTCCGGGTAACTGGCGCTTAAAATTTCAACATTGGATCTCACTTTCCCCCTGAGCTGGCTCCCACTCAAGAAGAAGCTCCCATCTGCCCTTGTTCTCATCTCCAAAGCCAGCTCACCGTGCGGTTGGATGGTATATGAAATCGTTCCGCTCAATCGCCGGCCCCCATGACCCTCATCGTGTTTGGGCACATTTTGTACGGTATACGGATAAAGATATTTATCCGAAGAGTTGTCATCCTGAGAGCTGCTAGCGCCCGGAAAGGGAATAAAATCATAGGGGAGCGTTAAAGGAATCGGCCTATCTTTTGGAAAGTTCTTCTTCGGGTAGTTCATCGACTCTTCTCCTTCCAATTCTGGTATTCCAATGCAAACAAAACAGTCTTCTTCACATACGCCAGATTATCCTCGTAATCGAGATACTCCTTGACAACTAGTGTGTTGTACAATCTCGATTTATTATCCTCTATTTGATAAGACCGCTCAATAACTCTATTGTATGAGTCATCTGATGCTACAGGATTATGAATCAAAGGCTCGTACGCCCGGAAAAGGTTGTTGTCCTGAACAACATATACCTCCTGTTCCTTGTTAAAAAAGTGAGCTTCGATAACCATGCCTTTATCTATAGCAACTTCGAGCAGCGAATATTCGGAGTCTGTATTATTCCCTACCAGCACACGATCCAGCAAATGTGCAATGTAATAAAAGGATTCCATATTCAAATCCGTTAGATGAAATGGCTTCATAGATCTCCCTCACCTTCTCTCAATAGATCGATCCGGCATTCAAGCCATGTTTTGAAATGGTTGTAGCTGCTCTCCAGCCATACGAGGCTGTCTGTGTCCAACGCATTGGTATTATTCAGTTCACAGCTCCATCCATTGCCTGAAACAACGGTGTTATCGCCCATAAACTGCCCCAGGCCGATGACCGTTCTTCCACCTACGGGAATTTTTCCTGATCCGATTTTACGGAGTACATAGATGATTGGAAATAAATACGGGGTTTGTTCTTGCGGATTTGTATCTGTCCGTAATTTAATATTCCACTTCGCTTCGCCTTGAATCTCATTCTGATGCTTGAGAGCGGCGGCAAGCACCCCACCGGTGAGTCGATCTATTTTGTTATAAATCGGCAATGTGGACTTTACTTCTTCTAAAACTTTCTGTGCTTTCCTGAGAGGCCGATTAATCTCTACAGGGAAAGCATTAGCTTTTGCAAGTCTCATATCCTCCACAATCAGCTTGCCGGTCTGTTCTTTGCTGCCGAACATCTCTGCGCAGATGTTATCAACCTTCATTTGAATGTCAGCACTCTGATTGTCTGCCAGCATTCGCAGCAGCAATAATCGAACTTCATTGCGAAGCAATCCCTTCATACTAGTAGCGGGAATAAAGTATTCACTACTGTTGTGTAATAATCCCGTCACTTTTGCAGTTGTTTGCTGGTTAGAACCGGAGGAACCCTTCATATCCTTTCTGGCTGTGTCATCTGTAAAAGATTGATATACACCATAAGGAAAGCTTCCTGCCAACGAAAATACGATCTGGTTATCTATGTTGTTTGCTGTTTTGTCTACTGGTTTCGCCCATTCATCAGCATCGAGCTTTTCTTTACCGGTGTGATGCTCAGGATGTGTAAAAATAAAATCATCAAGCGATTCGAGATCATCAAATTTGAATATATTCCGTTCCAGAGTCAGCACTTCAAATTGTCCAAATCCCGTGCTCTTTTTCCCGCCAAAGGTCAACTTCCCGGAATGAATACCTGTCACCCATTTTCGGATCAAAGATTGAATTGCATCGGTATCCAGCAACCCGTTGTGTAAAGGTTCAACATCACATTCGATTCGGAATGAAAGCGTGAATCCCGACTCCAGATAATCGAACTTATATTTATGATGATTTAGCGCAGTTCCGTATCCGGGATCAACCGCGGTTCCATCCTTTCTCACAATGCCATGAGAAGCAGTACCAGAAGCACTTTCAATGATGCCGTCGCTAATATAAAGTCGGCTTTCTACAAATTCGCCAGATCGAATGTCGGAATGAGAATGGCCCGGTTCATTGTCTGTAGACTCCCTCTTATCATGCTCTAATACACCACCCATGAAATTGAGAATGGCATGTTCTGATTCGCCAATTTGCCTCAAATAAGCTCTAAGGGCACCGCCTATGCTGTTGCCTGTAATGAATGGCTTACCCGAAGCATTTTTGAGCAATTCTTCAGATTTTCTGCCTCCAAAATATGCGGCTGATTTCGCAGTAAGCTTCAAGTAATAAATATGCTTCTCATTCATGGTGTTTTCCTCCTTGAGCAGATATGCAGCCCTTCAATGAGAAGCTCGGCTATAAATGTCTTTTGGACATCCGGCTTTTCTATATCATCATAGTACAACTGCCCACTCCGGCTTCCCAACATATGTCTGGCGTATGATGAAAGCGGTCCCTCACTATTGCCTCCCGTATCTCCTGCTAAATAGTGGACAATTTCCTTAAAACCACAGCCGGCGATGGAGCATTTCAGCTTATCACTCTCATAGTCTCTATCAAGAAGACGGGTAATCAATTCGGCTTTCGGATCAAGAAGCCACCGGTTTACAATATCCTTCATATTCTGATAATGATGAACTTTGAGATTAGGAGAAAGGGTGAAGCCTGATTGCGGTTGCTGACTTTGGAAAGAGCGGTCACATAGTAGATGGAGCCATCTTGTTTTAGAGCTTTTTAATCCATCACGAATGATTGACATAACTTTCTTAGCATCGCCTTTCAACAGTGAAGGACAGCTATCATTTCCCTTCTCCGACGGAAACTCTGCAACAGGCGCATAGGTTTCAGCACGCTGCTTTATCATGGAGAACTGATTCGGGTACGCAATATTAATTCCCAACCAGCCAAATCCATCCCGGGTCCGAAAACCGGACAGACTTTGCTCCAATTTGTTCACTGCGTTCTCCAATTCCTGTTGTGCAAGATGCTCTTGCAGCTTATACACAAGGACAGAGCCCGCTTTTAACGTCGTTTCTTTCGGATATCTCGCTTGCCATTTGGCATTATACCCTTCGCTCAGACCTGTTTGCACAAATTGCTGAACGAGTTGGGCTTTAATCCCGCAAGTTCTGTACAATTCCTGCTCAGGGATGTAATTTACCGGTTGTCCGTACTCATTACGGAACAAACAATCGGACAAGCAGGTTATCATTACATATTCACTGTCACCCAATACAGAAGTGTTAAACCCCAACCTTTCTTTAGCTTCGCTATAAACTGTTGTGGCATCCCCAATCTTCTCTACATAACTCAATCCGTAACCGGAGCCTTTAGAGCCGCCGAGGTAACAATCACGCAGCTGCTGCAAAGTGCTATTAACCGATGCTGCCACATCGTCTTCATAGGCAATAATTGCACGGAATGTCTGACCGGGTACAATGGCCTGGTAGCTAAATAAATTCTCTTTTTCCTTTTGGTCGAAATTGAGGCTCTTGCTATGATGAAGAGTATACGCTTTTGCAACATGAATGCCATGAAGCCCCTCTTGCTGGATCGCTACAAAGCGAAACTCCGGTGAATTTTTAAACTCAGGATTCTGTTCTTCAATCAGATTGGTCAGCTTCAATGCCGGATGGAGATTCGGATTAATTTTTGCTTTCCGCCACTCATGCTTGTTTACCCTCAAATGCTGTGGAACGGGGAAATAAAGGCTACCCCGCTGATACGGATAGGCATTATAGCAGGACATGCCTTGTAACACCGGAGCCAAGGAAGCTTCATCACAAATGCCAAGCCGCAGCATAGCACTAATCATGGCTCCCCTTATGGTGGAACCCGGAATATAATCTTTACATGGCTCAGTAGGACCTGATTTGCTGCCGCCTGCTCCGATCTTTAACGGCTCTTTATTTATGATTTGCACGACTTGATAATTCATCCCACTCTATCCCTCCTTGCATTGTTGATGATTCCTTCATTCGATAGAACTTCGTTTCCACTTCACCCCGTCCACGATGAATATGACTTCCAATTCTTTTTAAGGCATAAACGATCCGGGTCAAATCTTCTACCAATTCATCAGACACACTGCCATGCAGACTAATCGGGGCATAAAAGAGGAGACCTTCCTTCACGGTATGACAACTGGTGAACATTTTGTCCTTGACGATTCCATCCTCTAATTGAATGCCAACCCGGATATTCGTTTGTGCCTCAATTAAATCATGTCTGGTCAAATAGGAATAATAATTAGTGGGATCCTCACCATGACCTTGTTCCGAAATCAGCTTGCGGATATCGCTTCGCACCGCTTCCGGCAGCTCCAGATGCCCTAGCCTCATCACACCTTGACCAGGAAGCGCCTGCAATTTACGATTACCCTTCAATAGCTCTGAAATATAATCGGTCAGTGATTTTACATTACCGTTATCGATGTCCTTGTACTCTTTATGCAATTTTTGAAGCTCCCATATATTAATGCCAAACAATTCGGCAATGGAGTAAAGAAATCGTTTTGCACGCGCACCATCTATAAGGCTGTATTGTTTCAGGAGCCAGAATGCCTGATGCTTCATCTGGCCCTTGAGTGTTTTGGCATGTAAGTAGACACATCCATATGGGTCCGCCAGCACTTTGGATTGCACCAGATTAGGCTCCTTCTCCCCGCTGCTAAAAACCGCCTCACTTAACAGACGGACTTGCAATCGAAATCGATGATCAGTCTGTATCATCATCGGCCTCTCCTTCCGTCCACATAAAATCCATGGCCTCAAGTATGTCATTCAGAATATACGTGTAGCGTTTGGAATTTCCTTGGGTGGTTACAATCGCAGCATGTTCCAGACCCGCGTTCGCAGCGATAAGGCTTCCATTTTCCTGATCGGTCAGTTCTTCGGTGACAATATGATGTATTTTTTCCCCAATCTCCATTTGGTTTGTTTCAAACAGCAGCTTGTAGCTAACCCACCCGCCGTACATCACGTTCTTCATCTGTTCCAGAAACGAAGAACGATCCGGCAGTTTATGAATTCGACTGACCATGCGCTCAAAGGATTGGTAGCTGAATACATGCTGATCGTAAGCTTTCTCCTGATCGACACGCAATGGCATAATATGATAGGTTTCCTCATCGCGCCCATGCCGGATATCTTCATCGTAAGCCGTCTCACTCATGACCTGCCCTTCTACAATCTTCCATTGAATGAAAGATGCATCTGCAGCGTGCTCCCCCTTTTGCCATAACGCCTCTTTGGCTTTGTGACACAACGACTCTGCGGCTTTCACAGCTTCGTAAAACGGATACGTCACTTTTACAATAGTTACGCCTGCACATGCTTTTAGAGAAACTTTGCTTCCAATCAGATCCAGAAGTATTTGCTGATGAACCGCTTGCTCTGAAATTAGCTGAATGTTTTCCACAATTCGCGCGGCAATCTGAATCGCATACTCGGCTTCTACAATGAGACAAATATCGTCGCCTGCAAGCACAACGGGTGTAACGAGAAGATGTGAGCGACCATCTGCTTCGTCCTTACCCTGACATTTGCGCTGACCAAAGTCTCTAAGCGTCTGGGCCACCGCTTCAAGATAAATCGTTTCGATTTCATGGCTAAAAATCCGAAGCTGCCCAAAGGATTCAAGTTTGCTTACCATCTCTCCCATTTTATTTCCGTCAATAGCAACAATACCGATATAGCTTTTCCCGTCATCCTGCTTCTTGTAATCCTGTAATTCAAGTGTAATTTTGACCGGATATCCTTCGAATTGCCTCTCTAGTCGGCTTGCAAGAAGACGTCTGGCTATCTGGATATTCTGACCGCTGGGGTTCTTAGTCGGTACAGCTTTAGCTTTGCCTGCCTCGTCAACCTTCTCAATCCCATATGTCCAACGCCTGAATTGACTTCTCCGACTGTCTTTCAGCTTATCTGATAGTTGAATCAGTTGACTGCGCACAGTTTTCATCCCGTCTTGATTGGGCTCAGCCTTGGTTTCGCCAGAATTATACACACTTATGTACAACTCCAACTCCGGATAAAACTCAAGAACTTTAGCCGAAAATCCTCTTACAAACGAATGGGCTTCGCTCTTATTACTGAATAGGATAATACTATTCCCGCCGCCGCTAAATTGAAATTCATATTTCTCTGAATAATAGTTCTCCAAATATGTCGTCAACGTAACCGGAAAGCGACTCATCATTTCGGAGAGTTCTTTATCCTTCTCAGATTCAATAATTGCCTTTGTATCTTCTGTCATAACTTTGATCACACAAGAATGAAGCAAGTTCTCACTCAATTTATTATGCCGGTAGATATATTCCTGTTTTCGTGAAACATCAATATAGACATATGTACTCATTATTGCTCTCCTTTCTGATTGCTCTTGTTACAATGCTTATTCTGTTTAGTTGATTTTTCAAGCTCAGCTTGCTTAATTGCTTTCTTGATGTCCCTGTTGAAAGCAACTGCATAAGCAAAATGCGGGAACAACATCGGGTTATTCAGCAGCATCAGCAATTGGTTCAACTGAAGATTAAGTGTCAATAACGGATTTCCATCAACCTTTAAATCGCTTAATTTCTTTGTCATCCTCAATTGATCATTGAAATGCAATTCCTTATGTTTCTTATTGAGCTTTGCGGCTTCTTCCTTTCTGTGTTTAGCCTTTTCGTCATCTGTCATCTTCCTGTTGTTCTTCTGTTCAATTTGCTGACAGTTGTCTACATGCTGTAATGAGAGAAGAGGATCTTCCTTTTTTGTGACATCAGCAAGACCTTCGTTTAAATATTCTCCCCACCATCCGATTGACTGATCTTCATAGTTGACTTTGACCTCAAACATCGGGTCATTCCCTTGCTTATCCAATATGACAAAATCAAAAATCTCTCCCAAATCCTTCATGATATTATTCTCTGTTGACTCATGGACATATTTTTTCAACGTAGCTAATATTGTGATCGGTCGGGTTCTTGTCTGGCTACCGTTTGTAAGCCCTACGACATACCCTTGTACCATCCGGGCTATTCCAGTTCGACACGGTTTTAAATCTTTGATTCTCTTATCCCACTCTTTCAGAGCTTTTGGATCATAACCGGTGCTTTTACATTCAATGACAACAGCTACCGCTTCTATCGGAATAAATTTAAGCGTATTATATTGAAAAATATAAGGTGTGTACGTCTCGTCATAAACCGCAATATCGACCTCTTTGGAAATCTTCCCTTCGGAATCAATGATCAAGACTCCTTGAGCAAGTGAATATTTGCGTGGAATGATGCTGCGGAAAAACTTCATCCACATTTCTTCGCGAAAGTTGCCGGTAAGCCCTTGGTGCTTTGAGGCCATATACATTTCGTTTCGCATCATTTGATTCATATGGCTATAATTTTTATGAATGTCGTCAAAAAGCAAGTTCTTGTTCTCATCCGTAGGCCCCAATGGCTCATTCCCCTGATCGTTCATTAATATCCCCCTAGTTTATCTGCTAAAAATCATCTACTGGTCATAACTAACCTGATAGTTTCCAAATCCTATCGTCGCATTTTTACCGACATGCAATAGTTCTCCCGCAGCCAGAAGTTGCGAAAAAGGTGTCAAATCACCTTCATATCTTGCCCAGCCGATAATCGCCGGGAGATCAAGCTTGCCGCCGCGTGTCATGGAGTAACGCGAGAAATCAACTGGTCTCCAACTCTCTGCGACTGCCTGTATACGACGCGCGTCAGCCATCATCGCTTCCTCATCCCACTGAAGCTGATATCCTGTATACGCATGGGATAATAAAGCAATGCGCCTGCTAAGAGACTGAATTAAATCTGCAAAAGAAAGTTGATGACGAAGTTGTCTGCTTACCAGTATTCGTACAGGACTTTCAAAACGTATAACCGCTGAACGTCCCCGTCTTTCGGGGAAACTCATAGGCCGAGGCTGGCAGTTTCGCATCCACAGCTTCCCGCTATTCCAAATGAGCGTATTCTGAACAGGGTTAGTAATTTGCTGCAATTCAAAGGGCAAACGCGAGGCTCCCCATCCCCGTGATTGCATTTCTTGTAACGCATCAATAAATAAACCCGCCTGTTCACTGGACTTACCAATTAATGTGATATCAAACTGGCAAGTGTCCATCGGATTCCAATCTGCTTTATCACGTGTTAAAGCTCTTAATACGTAAGGGTTGACGGCTCCCGCTTCATTCCCTGGCGAACAAAAATTTTGTGCATACGCACAATCAGCAGAAATTGTGCATAAGTGACATTTCACTTCAGGATGAGGACAAACAAAACTCCGAATGCAGTGCCCCAGTACCCCTCGAATTGTCGAGCCTAAATATGGGGGCAATCTTCCCTTGCCTGTTGCGGCAAATGTCGCACGCAACGTTATCGTATTCATATGGTCAAACATAAATCAACACCTCACTTCATTGAGAAAATATCTTTATGCGCCCAGCCAAATTTCAACAACAATTTACAATCTGTGATCTATTCAAGGGTATAATCCATATAATTGTAGGTATATTGTACCATATGAAAAGATACTTTTGGAATATTCTCCAATGCCCTCCAGACAACTTTAATTTCAATAAGGATTAGATTGAATATTCACATTGTTTTCATCTTATCGTCAATCCATATAAAACTTATATTTACACCCAGTTCCATAATTACCCGAGGCTCTCAATTCAATAAAAAACAACGCACCCATCCAGTTAAGGAATGGGTGCGTTTAGCACCTTACTTTTTAAGTCTACAGAGACTTGGACAGTTCAATTATGCGGCTTTACACTAAATATATAAATAACGGCAACTCGAATTACTGATTTACAGCAATCATAGCAAAATTCCAATTGACTACTGCTTTATCAGCTTTTTGAGTGAATAACTTCTTCTTAATGTTAGCCGTAAATAAAATGGAAACCTTTTGGCATGATTTTCGTCTTATAGTTGGACTCTCGAAAGCTTTCACTTGAAACACCTAAATCGATTATTTTTAAAACTACTTGCTTTTTCAACTTGTATTGGCATCTAGCTCGCCTCAAGCACTCTCTATTCATCATCCGATTCCCGTAGTAAGCAGATATTATGAGAGTTGTCTTAAGCGCTATGAAGAAGTGATTTACGGAATTCACAAAGGTATAGGTACTTCTGGATCAACAACATATGAGATATATGGAATGGAGTTATTAACCAATCTTATCCAGCCCAGGCGAAAGCGAAAGAAATTACAATGATTGAATAGTTTTATTCCATCTAAAATTGCTTCATTACAACAAAACGCGCCCCTCCAAGCTCTGACTTTTCATAGGCAAGCTTGGCTTGCATGCTTTCTGCTATCCGGCGGCATATAGAGAGTCCGAGGCCAGTCTGGCCTGACTCGCCTTTGAAATAACGGTCGAAAATTCGTTCCTGTAATTCAGCCGGAACTCCGTCCCCGTCATCCTCCACAGCAAGAAACCATTGCTCATCCGTTGAACCGAATGATACATGCACCTCAGCTGCCGCATAACGGATCGCATTTTGCAGCAAATTGATCAGCAGCTCGAACAGTTGCTCCGGGGGAGCCATAATGCGGGTCTCCTGCGCTGTCCATGTAATTTGAACCCCGTGCTTCATTGCATTCGTAGACAATAGGTCGCTAGCCTGAAGCACCATTTCTTTTAAGTCAATCCATTGCTCCTCTTGCAGCAGATCCGGATTTTCCAGGCGGGTCAGTTGCATGAGCCGGTCGACCATGCGAATTAAGCGGTAAGATTCCTCGGTTATAATGGCAAGTCCCTTTTCCTGCGTCACCACTTGATCTTTAATCGCATTCGCGTACCCCTGAATCGACATCAATGGCGTTCGAAGCTCATGAGATACTGTCTGCAAGAAATCTATCTGGTTGGCATGATGATTGCGAATCCGGCCAGACATCGATTGCAGGGTATCCACCAATTCGTCGATTTCCGCCGCTCCTGCCTGGGATACTTTAAGAACGCCGCGATCAGGATCATAAAGGTTGACGGCCTCCTTGAGCTTCTTGATCGGAGATGTAATTTTCCAAACGAGCAGAAAACCGATCACATATAAAATTAGACTGCTAACGGCTATAGAGGCCGCAACAAGGCGAATAGACTCCGCAAACATGCGGTTCAGGAGCTTTTCAGGAGTGAACAGAACGACCGTGTACCCGTCCATTTTTTCCGAGACATACATGACTTTGTTGCCTTCGAGCAAGCTGGTTCCATGCTTTTCTGTCTGTTGAAGCGCCGGCGGCTTCCCCACAAACCGCTCATTGCTGGCCGCGACGACCAAACCTTGCGAATCCACGATATAGAAGCGGGCATTGAACTCATGATGCTTGAACCGCAGTCTCAGATCGTCCGGCTCCAGGTCCATAAGTGAACCGCCCTCCAAAATATCTATCGCTTTATCCAGTTGCAGCAGCAGCTGGCTTTCCGTCTGATCAATAAGCATCCGGTATGTAATATGGGAATAAAAGCCGACCGTTACGATCACGGTACACACCATGACCAGCATCAGGGACCACAATATGCGCGCTCTGATCGTTCTCAAGATAGATTCACCGTAGCTTTATAGCCGTAGCCCCATACGGTTTCAATACTGAAGCCTGCCGCAGAGTTCAGGATTTTTTTCCGAAGCCGCTTGACCAGTTCATCCACGACCCGGGTGTCCCCCAGGAAATCATAATCCCAGACCTGCTGAATGACCTGCTCGCGGCTGTATGGGCGATTGGGATTTTTAGCAAAATGAAGCAGCAGCTCGAATTCCCGGAAGGTTAGCGCCAACTCCGGGCCATCTTCAACCTGAACTTTCCGATACTGTTCCGATATGAGCAAATTGCCCGCTTTAATATTCGGGACTGTCGCTTCTGCTCGCGGGTTCTGATAATATTCAACCAGCCGCATCATGGATCTGACTCTGCCAACCAATTCACGGGGATGAAATGGTTTGCCCAGAAAATCATTGCAACCCAGCTCAAGCCCCATGATCCGATCAAGCTGTTCCCCTCTTGCCGAAACCATAATAATCGGGAGCTCGCTGAAGCTGCGAATGGAAGTCAACAGTTGCAAACCATTCACACCAGGCATCACAATATCGAGGATCAGACAGTCCGGAGGGTCCCGTCTGATTCGCTCGACCAGCCCGTCGCCGTTGCCCAATTCCTGAACCTCATGCCCGTCTTTCTTCAAATATTCCGATATCAACTGGCGAATATTCTGATCGTCATCGATAACAAGGATACGCGACACGCCGATCCCTCCTCACCATTCTCCCGGAATACGGGCCATTTCCCTTAGATTACTACTCCCCAAGTAAAAAAGAAAGACGGGACGAGGATCGTCCCGTCTTGAATATTGAAAATCAATCACGTTAAGTATGATATTACTTTTTGGTGTCCGTCCCTGTTTTTTTAGCAGGATCAGCTTGCTTTTTTACAGGGGCGGCCGGTTTTTTAGGGGATGTTTTATGTTTGACATGCTTAATCGCTTTCCCAGACTTCCCGGAAGGCTTGGTTGCCGATTTTGTTGTAGCCGAAAGCTTCGCTGACTTAACCGGACCTGTTGCTCCTTTAGAAGGCGTCACTTTAACATTTGATGTTGTATTCGTAGTACTCACGGCTGGCTTTACCGCTTTCGAAGGCGTAGTACCGGTGGCTGCGAAGGCACTGCCCGCACCTGTAATCAGCAGAGCCGAGGAAACAATGGCAACCAATGCTTTTTTTGAGTTTAACATCTTCAACATCTCCTTTGTGTTTTGGAATTAATTTCATCTTACTTGAGAGTTGTGTTAGTTCTATAAAACAAATATGAGAAAAGTAAGAGAAATGGAGATAAAAGGAAGGTTGCGAGAACATTATCATCCAGGGAGGGACATAGCCGGATATTAACAATGAATAAATGAACAAGGCAAAAAGCAGTGACGCAGACCAGGAACAAACGTCCCGGACTTGCCACTGCTTTGATTGTGTGATCGCGGCAACACGATAAGACGGGAAAGGGAAAGAACAGCTATATCTATTTTTTCAGCGAGAATCGGAGCGTTCGAATTTCAAATGGCTTGAACCCAAGTTGCACCTTGCCGTCCAGTTTATCAATACGATCCCGTTTATTTTCCATCAAATCAGTCAGCCAGACCTCTGATACCGGAAGTGATGTGTGAACGGCCGCAGATGCCTTCGCACCTGCCGTCTCGTACAGCCGGACAATAATATCCCCGTTGTCCTCCGCTTTCTTGATGGCCTCAATCATGATATGAGGATGATCAAGACTGAACGCAGGCGGTACGGATTCCTGGGCAGATACTTCTGCAGGTACTTCAGCATCACGTCTGATATCAACTGTTCGCAGCGGAACGTTCAGCTCGTAACCGCGCTTGTAGACTTCAGCCTGTACATGGTCTCCCGCATGAGGATACAGCGAATACGTAAATTCATGCTCGGCGCGATCGGCTTCAGGATCGGGGTAATTCGGGCTGCGCAGCAAATTCAGATCCAGTACATGGCCTTCTGCACGATGTCCGTATTTGCAATCATTGAGCAGCGCAACACCATAATCCGGCTCAGATAGATCGATCCAGTGATGGGCGCAAATTTCATCCTTCGCATAGTCCCACATCGTATTGCGGTGTGTCGGACGCTTCAAATAGCCGAACTGAATTTCACAGGCTGCGGCATCCGTGCGAATATCAACCGGGAACGAGGTACGAAGCATTTTCTCCGATTCTCGCCAGTCCGCTTTTGTCACAAAGTCGATTCTTCGGCTGCCCTGCGTCAGCACCACCTTCTGAACAAGAGTAGATTGGCCATACCGATAAACATGCACGACTCCGGTTTGCGGTCCGTCCTGGAAGAACGTTGCTTCCACCAGCCCCGGCTTGGCGCCCGTCATTTGTCTGTAATCATGCCGGAAATCCCAGGCGTCGCCTTGGTCATTGTAGATTCGCAGATCGTTGGCAAATTCACCCTTTGCTACAATCTCGCGCCGTAGCTCTTTATCGTAGATGGAGCGTATCGTTCCATCCTCCGCAAATGCGACTGTGAGCAAGTCGTTGTCCAAATGCCGGACAGATGAAGACTCAGGCGAGGCAGCACTTGAGTCATATACGGATGAAGGCAGTACAGAGATCACGCTATTCCCCATGGCGGGTACGCGCACATGAAGCCATTGTCCCTCTTCCGTTCTATGCCATTCGTTTCGTTCCCACGGCAATGAATTGAACACAGCAATCTGATTGCCCGAATCATCCTTCTTGACAGTCATCCGGGAGGCAAGCGCATCGTACCGCTGTGCAATCAACTGTTCTACTCTGTTCAGCAGAATCTCGTATCGCTCCAGTGATTCATCATAGACTCGCTTGATGGACGAGCCAGGCAAAATATCATGGAACTGATAGAGCAGCACTTCCTTCCAGATTTCCTCCAGGTCCTCTGTCGGATAAGGAAGAACAAACCGGTCATCCCCGGCTGCCGGGGTGGCCGCAAGAACAGCCGCATACTCCAGTTCACGCAGCGCCTTCTCCAATTTGCGGTTGTAACGCTTGCTGCGCGCCTGACTCGTCAGTGTCCCCTGGTGCTTCTCCAGATAAAGCTCTCCCCGCCATGACGGATAACGATCCGCATCTTCACTGAGCTTTTCAAAAAAGACATGGGACGGCTCCTGAACAACCGGACTTAGGCCAAGCAGATTTTTTTCCCGCGAAAGGCGCTCCAGATGTTCCTCTCCCGGTCCGCCCCCGCCGTCACCAATCCCGAATAGCATGAGGGCGTGTTCGGAAATATTTTTATCCAGATAATCTGTCTCCAGCTTGATAATCGACCGTGGTGCGGCAGGGCTGTTGTAGGTATCCTCAGGCGGCATATGGGTCAGTACCCGTGAACCGTCAATTCCTTCCCACATAAACGTATGATGCGGATGCTTGTTGTACATGCTCCAGGACAGCTTCTGGGTCATCATATAATCGACGCCGGACAGCTTCAAAATCTGCGGCAGACTGGCCGAATAACCGAACACATCCGGCATCCACAGCGATTTCATCTCCATGCCGAATTCTTGTTGAAAAAAACGTTTGCCATACAAAACCTGTCTGACAAGCGCTTCGCCCCCGGGCACATTCGTATCCGACTCTACCCACATCGCCCCTTGAGGTTCCCAGCGTCCTTCACGGATTCGTTCCTTCACCCTGTCATATAACTTGGGATAATGCTGCTTCATCCAATCATATAACTGCGGCTGGCTGGCGCCGAATATATAGTCCGGGTAGCGCTCCATCATGCGGAGTGCGGTCGAGAACGTCCGGGCGCCCTTGCGGATTGTCTCCCGGATCGGCCATAGCCATGCGAGATCAATATGCGCGTGACCGATTGCACTGACCGTAAGCACAGGATCGCCGCCTTTCATGGCAAGCTGCTTGCCTAATGTCTGCCGTGCTTCCGCAACAGACTGTGCACCCAATTCATGAAGAGACAGCGTGACATCATACAGCGTCTTGAAAATCCGCGACTTGCGCGCGCTTCCATCCGGCAGCTTCTCGGCAGTTTCCAGTAGCACTTCAAAATCGTAGTAGAGCTGCCGCACCTCTTCCCGACAAATCGCAATTACTGCTTCCTTCAACGTGCCGCTGCGATAGCGCCCGAACAAATCGTTGCAGCCCGCATCTCCCCAAAGGTCTATGGTTTCCTCGCCATTCGAACAGTCGCTTATATGAACAACACGTTTGCCAGGAAGTCCAAGCGAATAGTCGAACTCGGAATTAATATTGGTCAAGCCCTGCACGGGTGAGCCTTCTTCATCCACAAGACATAGTTCCCCGTTCACGTCGATCAGCAGCACCACCTTTTCGCCGCTTCCTGCCGCGGGCACCTTGCCGCTAAAATGGAACCAGGCGCAATCCCATAAATCTCCCCATCTGTCCCCCGGCTTTAATTCCAGACGAATGCCGGATTCACGCCCGGCATAAGCTACCGGTTCACTTGTAACCCATGCCGTAACCTTCATTTCGTCGATCGGTTGATAAACATGCTGCTCCATATTCTTTAAAAAAGCTCTTAACATCTCCGGCTTCACGGTTTCGTATGGCATCGCTAGTCCTCTTCTCCTATTTCAAAATCATATTGCCAATAAATTATTGCGTCGAAACCAATTTAATATAATATATATAACAATTCAATATAAAACCTGTAAATAATACATATTAAATATAATATATATTTCATCCTTTGGCAGGCAAATGCTCCGTTTCGCGAAGAAAAAAAGCACTCGCCGCAACACTGAAGCTCCCCTTAGATCCAATTGAGATGGTCTCCAATTGTAGATCGGGAAAATTGCTTCAAGCGATGGACGAATGCCAGGCTTATTTCATGTATTCAATTGAATCGGGTACAAGGCCGGTTGTTTTGCGAATGATGAGCTTCGGCTCCATCAGGTACTTGCTGTATTTGGGTTGAGCCTCTTCCTGGGACTGCCGCTCTTGGATCGCATCGACCAGTCTGAGTACCGCTTGCTTGCCAAGATCGTATTCAAATTGCTTGACATGTGTAAAAATACTGAAGTCTTCGATAACGGATGTCGGATCGTCAAATGAAATAATGGACAGATCATCCGGCGCCTGGAGTCCTGCCCGTTTGGCCATCTGATAAATATGGACGCTCAACTCGCCGTTCAGTGTAATATACGCTGTCGCCATCCGATTGCGGATGTAACGATAGAGCGGATGCTCATCCGAATCAACGGCATTGTCAAGCCGAAAGCCTGTAATGATATGGGCTGGATTAACTAGCGCTCCCTTATCCTTCATCGCATTCATGTACCCTTCGATACGCTCCTGCACGGTCACGGTCTGAAGCGGGGAGTCCGAGCAAATTGCAATTTCCCGATGCCCGAGCTGCCACAGATGATCAACCGCAAGTTTCGTGCCAAGCCGTCCGTCCGAGCCGATAAAGTTCGTCTCAATCCCCGGCAAGTAACGATCGATAAGAACAAAAGGGAACTTGTCCAGCTTCATGCTTAATATTTCATCATTGTATTGCTGGTCATCCAGCGGGAAAATCAACAATCCTTCCGCCCCGATATCCTTTAATGTTCGAATCGCATCCTTCTCCTGCTGTAAAGTTTCTTCGGAAAACATGATCATGCTTTTATAACCCTTTTCAGCCAGGCCCTGCCGAATGCCATTAAGGAGCCGAATCGCAAAATAATCATGAATGAACGGCATGATGATGCCAATTATTTTCTTGCTTGCGCCAATGCTGACTGGCGACGGGATGTCCGTCGTCTCCGGGTGCTCAGTCGGAACATTTACCACGGCGCTTTCTTCTTGTTCCTCCAACAGGTCTTCCGCCTGAGCGCCTGCTGCACCGACGAAACTGCCCCTTCCCGGAACTCGAGTAATCACATTTTCACTTGCAAGGCCTGTCATGGCGTTCACAACAGTAATTTTGCTCACCTGAAAGCGCTCCATGAGCTCTTTCTCCGTCGGAATCCGGTCCCCCTCTACCAGCTTCTCCATGCGAATCAGCTCCCGGATGTAACCCTGCACCTTCTTATATAACGGCGTACGGTTCGTTAAACTCATTTAATCACCATTTTTCCTCATGCTTTTTTATATATACAATATATATTTTATTGGGGTTTTGTCAATATTTGTTTAGATTTGATGGATTTACAGTACAACTAGAGAGCGGAAAATACTGCGGGGCAGAGGAGTTCTTGCTCATTGAAAATTGAAAAAGACACCTATCGGTGCCTTTGATTGACTATTCTTGCAGGTTGCCCATTTTCCGCGATACGAGCTCCGCCGAACTCGTTACGGCTTGAATGGACTTTTGCTTGACCGTTTCGTCGAACCGATAGGTCGGTCCGGCGATGGACAAGCTTGCAATCAATGAGCCGTGCGAATCGAATATCGGCGCGCCGACAGCGAATACATCCGGGTCTGCCTCGCCTCGGCTCATCGCGTAGCCTTGCTCGCGGATACGGCTCAAATCCTGCTGCAGCGCTTCCCGCTCTGTCCGAGTAGACAACTTGTCCAGCACGGTCTGAACGACCTTGTCGCTCTCGTAAGCGAGAATCGCTTTGCTGGAGGCGCCCAAATGCAGCGGCAAAATGCGTCCGTTCTCCGATGAGTACTGGATAAGGGCCTTGCTCTTCACATTTTGAATGCAAATGGCATTCGTGCCGGAACGAATAAATAATAAAGAAGTCTCGTTGGTTGTCGTCGTCAGCTCTTCCATAATCGGCAGAGAAAGCGGTATTAGCTCCCGGTGCACTTGCTGGCTGAGGCTTCGCGCCAGGTCGAGAATACGCATCCCTAGCCCGATTTGGCCCTTGCCTCTTCTCTCCACGATTCCGTTCTGCTCCAGTGTTTGCAGAAACCGATAGGTCGAACTTTCCGGGATCGAAACCTTTTGCGCAATTTCACTCACCGACAGGTGACCGTCAGCCTCTGCAAGTGCAAATAAAATATCAAGCGCCCGACTTAACGTCTGTGTTCCATTCATTGTTCGCACCTCTACACTTTTACTCATATCCACCTCCTTCTAGTATTCGTTCGAAAAGTTCAAATTCCTCCCACCAGCCTTGAACTATGGCTTCGCAGCAGTGTATACGACGCTTCAATGTCATCGGTCAAGCAGCGGTCTTTATCCAGGAAAGGAACGACTTCGCGAATCGCTTTATACAGCGTCCGTGTTCCCTGCCCCAGTTGGACCGCTTCGCGCAAATCGATGGCCTGTGCAGCGTGAATGGCTTCGATAGCCAGAATATAGAGCAATCGATCTGTAATCTGCTCCACCTTGCTCACCACGAGCGGGGCGTTGCTGCCATGGTCTTCAATATCGCCTGCCAAGGCATAGTAGTCAGAGGATGACGGGTTGATCAGATGGCGGATTTCTGCGTCCAGCGCTGAAAATGTCTTTTGAATCGTGCCAAAAGCGATGGTCGCCTCGTCCGGGGCCAGGAAGCGGCTTAACCCGGTAAACGCCGGCGACGCCAGCCGGATCGTCCGGAAGCTGGCGCTCTTGGACAGATGGCTCAGCGCAATAGCCAGCGATTCGAAGCCGAGCACCCAGGTGAGCGGCTCAAAGTTGGCACTGGGCACGATGCGCGCTTCCTCGAAGATCACGCAGGGATTGTCGTCGGAGGCGTTCAGGTGCGTATGCAGCGCATCTTTGGCAAAAGCGAGCACATCCAGAGCTGCGCCGTGAATATGCGAAGCGCTGCGGAAGCTGAGCGGGTCTTGCAGCGCAGCGCTTTCTTTATCCCAAAGCGAGCTGTCGTGCAAGAAGCGGCGTATCCTCGCTGCGCTGGCTCCTTGCCCGGCATAAGGCCGGTAGCGGTGCAAGCTCGCGTCCAGAGGCGCGACGCGGCCTTGCAGCGCTTCCAGCGAGAGCGCATACACGAGATCGGCAAGCTCAAGCAGCCGCTCGCAATCGTACAACGCCAGCGCGCCTGTGCCTGCCGAAACAGCGTTCGATGATACAATTGCCAGGCCGTCCTTGGGACCCAGGCATAAGGGCTCCAGCCCGGTCTGCGCCAATGCTTCGGCGGCGGGCACTCGCTTCCCGCCAAACATCACTTCCCCTTCGCCGATGAAGGCCAGCCCCACATGGGAAAGCAGTGTAATATCGCCCACGCCGACAGAACCCCGCAGCGGCACCAGCGGATGAATGCCGAGATTCAAAAACTCGGCATACCGCTCGGCAATCGCCGGGTCCAGCCCGGTCCGGCCGACGAGCAGCGTGTTCAAGCGGGCTGCCAGCACGGCGCGGACTTGCGCTTCGCTCGCATAGGGCTGGACGCCTGCTGCGTGCGAATACAGCAAATTTCGATTATAGGTTTCATAACGCGCCGATTCGACGACACGGTCTTTATTCAATCCGACGCCGCGATTAAAGCCATACACCGGAGTATCGCTGTCTGCGAGGCTCAGTACGAATTTCCGCGACGCAGCCAGCAGTTCCTTCGCCTCCCCGGCAATTTTGACCTTGACGCCGCCATGCGCAATTGCGTGAACATCCTCAATGGTTAGATGTTGACCATTCAACACAAGGACGCGTTCTTGTTCAAAGCTCATGCGGGTTCACCCTCGCCTCTTAGAGTTTATCCACGATGACCGGCTCTACCCCGTCAAACGCGTATTCGGCTAGTGAAATGCCAAGCGCCTTCTCCACCTCCGGGTATACCGACGGGTCTTTGACACTCGTGCTGAGCGGCACCTTGCTTTTGTGAACGGACAGCACGGCCAGTTCAGCCCCTGCTTTGACATGACCGATGCTGACGGGAAGTCCTGTCTCTCCCGACAATGTTGTGATGACGTCCGGATAGGTTGTCAGACGATTGCCCTTGGCGTCGTCAACCGCCATATACTCGTTCATGACGTGCAGCGTCAGCGCCTCTCCCCCCGGTACTTCGACGGTAATTGTGCCGATGTCGAAGGCGCCGGAATAATGAACATTGCGCTCAGTAACGATGCCTTTGCCAAGCAACGTGCCTTGCGTATGATTCACAATTGTATTTATGACATGCTCCGCGCCTTCCGGCTGGGCGGCAATAATCGCTTTGCCCAACTCGATAGCGATGGAAATGCCGCCAATAGCTGCGTGTTTCTTAATATAGGAGGCAGGGAGCGGATGACGCGCCGAAGCGATAAAGCCGCCCGCCTGATCTGCCGCTGTGCGCAAAATGTTGGACGTTTTTGCCGGGGAGCCCTTGACGACCAGTTCCAGGTAAGAGCCTGTTTCGCGTTTGCCGCCCACCACAACCTGAACGGTCTCGTAGTCCTGAATCCCGGCCAGACCCATTGAGCCCATTTTGCCCGTCGGATGCGCGCGGATATCCCCGGTTGCATCGACGACAACCAGACCAAGCAGCGCTGCGGGCAGCCAGCCGTTAATCGAACTGGACATGCCGTTTTGCGGAGTCATTACGCCGACGATCTTGCCGTCATAGTTCTCCTGCAGCAATTGAACAGCTTTAATATAGTCGGTTCCGAGCATTTGCCAGTCCGTCCCGGCAGGAGCGCCGATAGCCGTAGCGGTAATAATGATGGCGTCGTCCGGCAGTTCGTCTACGGACACCAGCTTCGGTTGACCGATGGATACCGCCGCATTGCCGATTTGCAGGCCATGATCGACCCACCCGCCGCCGCCGCTGGCAAATACCGAGCCGCCGCGCACGGCAGCCCATACATCTTCTTCTGTTAAAATACGCATTTTCATGCCCTCCAATTAATTAGATAGCGTTCGTCCACTTCAATCAGGCTTAGTTCGTCCGAATCCAACGGATGTCCTTGCGGGCAATCTCATCTATCGATTCCTCATACCCGGCATCCGCATAGCGCAGCACGCCAAGACCGGTATCGTTGTTAAGTGTCGTTTCCAGACGGATATCGCCCTCCGCCGTGCCATCAGCAACAAGCGTGACCCCCGCGCTCGTCATGTAGCCTGCGTAGCCGCCGCCGCCGGAATGGATCGTCACCAGATCGGCCATGGAGGAGCAATTCAGCATCGCATTCAGCAGCGGCCAGTCGGCGATGGCGTCGCTGCCGTCCTTCATGCGCTCGGTCATAATGTTCGGATGCGTCATTGAAGCGGCGTCCAAATGATCGCGGGAGAAGGCAATTGGCCCTTTGAGTTTGCCGTCTCTAACCATCTGGTTGACGGCAAGCGCAAGCTTCGTGCGGTCACCGTGTCCGAACCAGCCGATTCGGGCTGGCAGCCCTTCTACAGGAATATGCTCGCGCGCCAGACGAATCCAGTTCACAATGATCTCATTATCTGAGAACGCTTCGAGTATATAATTGTCAATCGCGCGAATATCACTCTCTTCCCCGCTGAGCGCTACCCAGCGGAACGGGCCGATCGCCCTTGCAAAGAGCGGGCGCAGAAACGCTTCCGTGAAAATATCGATCTCGAATGCACGTTCGACCCCGTATTGCTGCGCCTGCGAACGAATATTGTTGCCGTTATCGAACACGATCGAGCCGCGCGCTTTGAACGCCAGCATGGCCTCGACCTCTCTTGCAATCGATGCGCCAGCATCGCGTTGGAGCTGCTCCGGCGACTTGCTGCGCGCTTCCTCCAGCTCTGCCGTGCTGTAGCCGGATGGCACATAGCCGTAGAGCAGGTCATGTGCGGATGTTTGATCCGTTACGATATCGGGCACGATGCCAAGACGACCGATTTCCGGATATACATCGGCCGCATTGCCGAGCAGACCGACCGAAATCGACTGCTTCTCCTGTACCGCCTCCGCAATCCAGGCCAGCGCTTCATCTAGATTGTCGGTTTTGCGCTGCAAATAGCCCGCTTTGATACGCCGGTCAATCCTCTCTTCCGACACCTCCACGCACAGGATGGCAGCTCCGGCCATCGTGCCTGCCAACGGCTGAGCGCCGCCCATTCCGCCCAGACCTGCCGTCAAAATAAATTTACCGGCTAGCTGGCCGCCAAAATGCATTCTTGCGATGCTTTGGAAAATTTCGTACGTTCCCTGAATGACGCCTTGGGAACCAATATATTGCCACGCTGCAGCAGTCAGACCGCCCCAGATGAGCAGCCCCTGTTCCTGCAAGCGGTAAAAGTTCTCGCTCGTCGCCCAGCGTCCGACCAGATTGCAGTTCGCCATGACAATGAGCGGCGCAAACCGATGCGTTTTGAAAATACCGATTGGCTTGCCCGACTGGATGACGAGCGTCTCATCCTCTTCCAGCGTTTTCAGCGTATCGACAATGGCATGATAGGAGGGCCAGTTTCTCGCCGCTTTCGCCAGCGCCGCATACACGATCAGTTCCTCCTGGTTTTCGCCGTTTTCAAGCACATTCTCCAGCATACGGAGCAGCGCTTCCTGCCGCCAGCCTTTGCAGCGCAACGTCGTCCCTCTGGCCGCCGTAATTCGTTCCACCGGAATCATCCTTTCTCTGCGTCAAGATGCTCGTCAAAGTACAATACCGACCGAATGAGCGCCGTAGCGCCAAGCGCCACATCCTCCTCATCGGTCCATTCTTCCGGACAATGGCTACGGCCATCCCGGCTTGGCACAAAAATCATCCCGATCGGCGCGATGCGCGACAACTGGTTGCCGTCATGCCCGGCGCCACTCGGCATCTCGATTGCAGACGCCGTCTGCGAGCACGCCTCCAGAATACCTGCCGCCACTTCATCCGGCACGCGAACAGGCTCCGACTTGGACAAGCTGTCAAAGGAGACCGTCAGTCCGCGCTCGGCAGCAATTTGCAGGGCACGGTCGCGATAGTGGACAAAGAGCTCTTCCAGGATTTCTACGCTAAGCGAGCGAATTTCCAGGTCGAACACCACGCGGCCCGGAATGACATTCGAGGCATTAGGCTCGACATGCAGCCTGCCAACTGTGCCAACAACCGGTTCGGCATAAGCCTGCCCCGCCAGCGCTTCCAGTTCCAGCACAAGTTGTGCCGCCCCGGTAAGCGCATCCGCCCGCAAATGCATCGGCGTCGTGCCGGCATGATTCGGGTGGCCCTCAACGACAACGCGATAGCGGTGAATGCCGACAATGCCGGTTACAACGCCAAGCTTGTTGCCGGTCTGCTCAAGTAAAGGGCCTTGTTCAATATGCAGCTCAAGATAGAGCGCGACATCCCTCTCTTGCCGCGCTTCCTCAGCGATACGTTCCGGTTGCCCCCCGGCTTGCCGGAGCGCATCGCGCAGCACGAGACCATTCGGGTCCTGCCGCTCCAGGCTCGATTCGGACAAATTATTGACCATGCCCCGGCTTCCGATTGTAGAAATACCAAATTCGCTTGGCTCTTCTGCTGTAAAATCGACAATTTCGAGCGGATGCCGCAACTGGATGCCCGATTCCCGCAACACGCGGACAAGTTCCAACCCGGCGATAACGCCGATAATGCCGTCGAAACGGCCGCCCCCGGTCACCGTATCCGTGTGCGAACCGACGAGAATCGGCTTTAGCCCAGGCTCGCTGCCAGCCACTGTACCAATCAGATTGGAAGCGGCATCCAGTCTGACCGTCATGCCCGCTTCCTCCATTTGCCTTGCCAGCCATGCCCGGCCTTCAGCATACCAACTGGTAAACGGCCGCCGCGTCCAGCCCGGCTTATCCGGGTTCGTATATCCGGCGAGTTGCTGCACATCGCCCGTTATTCGCTCCTGATTTGCCGTGACGATCCTCACACTCATACGAGCGCCTCCTTTTTGACAGCAGATCCCGGAATAAAGCGGCCGAAGCCGGGCTGCACCTGGATATCTTGTCCGTCATATACAGTGGTTCCGCGCACGATCGTGTGCGCCACTTTTCCCTGCACCTCGCGTCCATGGAACGGCGACAGCTTGGAGTTCGACCGAAACGCTTGTTCATCTATAGTCCAGATGCAATCGGGATCGATAACGGTAAAATCTGCATCGTACCCCGGCGCGATCTTCCCTTTTTCGGGAATTTGAAACACCTCGGCTGGATGCTGCGCCAGCCATTTCGCCAGTTCGACCGGCGACAACCCGGATTTGACAACCGCCCATTCAAACATGAGCGGCACAATAATCTCCACGCCAGGCATACCTGACGCCGCTTGAAAAATATTGTCATTCCCGGCGTCTTTCACCGCCTGGCCCCAAGGCGCATGATCCGAAGTTACAAGATTGATATGCCCCTTAAGTTGGTGATCGCATAAGCCTGCTGCTTCCTCCGGGCGACGGAGCGGCGGATTGTTTTTCGCTTTCGGGCCCATCCGTTCCAGATCGTCCACGTTCAGCAGCAAATACGGATAACATGTCTCCGTCGTGACGTCAGTCCCCATCTGCTGGTAAATCCGGGCCAGATCGATCGTGCGCGGGTGGCTGACGTGGACAATGTGCAGTTTCACACCGCTCCAATAAGCAAATTCCATCAGCTTCAACACAGCGCTTGTTTCCGTCAATGGCGGCCTGCTTTCCATATGGGCTGCCGGATCGACGCGTCCCTGTTCGATGAAAGAGGCAATCAGCGCTTTAATCACTTCATCGTTCTCCGCATGGAAAGCGGCTCTTAGGCCCGTCTGCCGAATTTGTTCCATCGCTTGCAAAATTTCCGCATCCGGGATAGACGGAAATCGATAGGCATCTGTTTCAAATGTTGACATCTTGAATGCGATTGCTCCGGCTTCCGCCAAGCGGCTGATTTCCGATGTGCCGCCGGTTTTGGCAATCGTAGCCCACAGCCCGACGTCGATTAGCGCTTCTTGCTGGAGCCGACCGACTTTTGCAACAAAACGGTCAGCCTGTGTAATCGGCTCGGGCAAATCGTAAGGCATGTCCAAAATCGTCGTCAAGCCGCCGGCGGCTGCCGAAGCAGTCGTCGCTGCAAAGCCTTCCTGCGGATTGCTGAAACAATGCACATGTGCATCAATCATGCCTGGAAACACAAGCTGCTCTCCAAAATCAAGCGTCCGATGCGCCTGCAGTTGTCCGACCGGTTCAATGCCGACAATCCGGCCGTCCTTTACACCCGCTTCTCCATACAGCACTTTGTCCTCCAAAACAAGATTGCCTCTCACTATTAAATCAAGCATTCCGCCATAACCTCTTCCATGTGGAGTAGATAAGCCGAAAGGACAGACGATTGTGCGAGCACAAGTCTGTCCTTATTCAGTTCTTGTCAAGTTTGTTCTCTTCTCAAGTCACGTTGCCGCTACGCGTTGACCGAGTTGTCCTTCGCTACCGGCGACCATTGTTCCCCATCAATATACAGCGCATCGACGATTTCGTTGTAAAAGCAGAGCAGCCCGGAGATTTCATGCACTTCAGGGAGTGCCTCGGGATAGCTCCATACGACATCACTGTACGTTTTTCCGCCTATTTGAGCCGACCAGTAAGCAGCGCTGCCTTTATACTGGCAGCGCGACGCGCTGTCCGATGGCTCAAGCAGGTCCATCCGCACATCTTCCTTCGGCAGGTAGTACCTGTCGGGCAAGCCTGCTTCGGATACAATCACAGGACGCCGGCTGTTCGCAACAAGTTCTCCGCCAATGTAAACCTGGATATGGCTTGTGCTTGGAACCGCTTTGAAGCGCAAATATGGATTATGCGGATGCGCGGCAATCCGCTCTTCATCCTCATGCCAGACCTCAATCTGCTTCCATACGAAGGAAATATACCCTTTTAGAAAACTGCCTTCCCCTTGCGGATCAGCGTATGCCCAGGCGGCCCTCTCGACAGTCCTGCCATCGATCTGAAGACTGAAGAAGGTCGCCTCGCCTTTATCGCCGTGCTGCTCACGGTCAGTTGAAGCAATCAATATATCCGTGCGAACATCGGAACGAGGGAAGTAGTATACCGGCAGCTTGCGGGCTTCAGCCACAACGAGCACTTGCTTGCTCTCGGCCACCGTCACGCCCGCAATCTGCACGCGGATCGACTTGGGACTGATTGCGGCATAGCCGCCGTCTTGCAACGGCCATTGCCGATCTGTTTGGGACATGCTGCTTCCTCCTTACGAGCGTCCATTGACAAAGCGGCTCGCTGGACGCTGCAATTGGAAATGTTCACGCAATGTGTTGCCTGTATATTCGGTACGGAACAAGCCTCTGCGCTGCAACTCCGGTACGACGAGATCGACGAAATCGTCCAGGCAACCCGGCAAATGAGGGAACACCAGATTGAATCCGTCCGCTGCTCCCTTCACGAACCATTCTTCCAAATAATCCGCGATTTGCTCCGGGGTTCCGACAACGCTCTTTCGATTTGTAAAGCGTCGGGCCAGTTCGCGAACGGTCAGCTTTTCTTCAGTCACCATCTGGCGCAGTCGCTCCAGGGCGGATTTGCTCTGGTTGAAGCCTTCAATCTCCGGAATGAATGGCAAGGGCTCATCAAGCGGCAAATCCGAGATATCCCGGCCCAAGAAGTGCGAAAGCAAATCCAGTCCCAGACGTACTGGCGCCAATCCTTCGATAATCGCAAGCTTCTCCTGGGCTTCCGCTTCCGTGCGACCGACCACTGCGGAGACAGCCGGCAAAATTTTCAACTCGTCCCGCTCCCGGCCGTATTTGGCCATACGTCCTTTCAAATCCTCATACAGCGAGATTGCGTTTTCGATTGGACCTCCAGGCCCAAACACCACTTCGGCTTTAGCGGCGGCCAGTTCCTTACCAGCGTCCGAAGCTCCCGCTTGAATCAGAACCGGGTAACCTTGAGGCGGTCGGCTAACATTGAGCGGTCCGCGTACAGAGAAATGTTTGCCTTTGTAATCCAGATTGTGCAGCTTGTTAATATCCGCGAAATATCCGCTTTCCTTGTCGAACAGCAAAGCGTCATCTTCCCAACTGTCCCACAGCCCTTGTGTGACATCGATGAACTCTTTCGCTCGCTCATAACGCTCGCTGTGATCCATATGTTTTTCTTTGCCGAAATTACGGGCTTCCTCATCTGCTTGCGAAGTCACGATATTCCAGGCGGCCCGCCCCTTGCTCAAATAATCCAGCGTAGCCAGCTTGCGAGCAATATGGTAAGGCTCATTGTAAGTGGTGGAAATTGTCGCCGCCAGTCCGATATGTTCGGTAACGACCGACAAGGCGGAAAGCAAGGTAAAGGGTTCGGGGCGAATTGTATTCGCATGGCTGATCCCCGATTCGAAGCGATCCCACAGATAAACTTCATCAGCATAGAAGAACAAATCGAACTTGCCGCGCTCCGCAGTCTGAATAAATCGTTTATAGTATTCAAAATCCATCAGCTTGTCCGCTTCTGCCTGCGGATGCCGCCAGCTTGCGATATGCTCGCCCGCCGGATAGAACAACATAGCGCCAAGCGACATTTGTCGTTTCTCTTTACTCATTTTGTTCATCCTCCTCTTTACCCGATCCTTACTTTTGAATCAAGCCTTGCGCTTGCAGCCATTCTTTTGCCACTTCGAGCGCTGGTCTTTTCTCTAATTCAACTTGACCATTCAACTTCTGCATTTCGCTGTCTGTAATTTTACCGGCGAGCTTATTGATCGCTGCTTTCAGTTCCGGGTGGTCTTTCAGCACCTCATCACGGACCAAAGGTACAGCATAATAAGGAAGGAACACATTTTTGTCGTCCTCAAGCACTGTAATCGGCTTCACGGCAATATGGCTGGTTGTCGTCAACACGATCATCGTATCGATCAGTTTTTGTTCCATCGCCTGAAGCATGAGGCCCGGATTTTGCATAATCGAGATATCTTTGAACTTCAACTTATACGTTTCCTCTACTCTTGGCCAAGCATCCGGGCGGTTAAGAAACTCATCACTGGTGCCAAAGATCAAATCTCCAGCATGATCAGCAAGCTCAGACGTTGTCTTGATGCCGTATTTTTCTGCGACATCGGTGCGCAGGCCAAATGCATACGTGTTATTGAAGCCAATCGGGTCCAGCACCGCAACTTGATGTTGTTTTTCCATCTCATCTTTCACTATGTCGTATACTTTTTGCGGATCAAATTCAGGAGCTTGCTTCAAAATATTGATCAATGCTGTACCCGTGTAGTCCACATATGCGTCCACTTCTTTTTTCTTCAACGCTTCCCACAGAATGGATCTGTCTACGGTAACGATATTGGTTTTAAGCTTGGTGTCATTCTCGATCAGCAATTTCAAGGCATTGGTCAAAATATCCGATTCAGCAAAGCCTTTCGTTGCCAGGTTGATAGTCGCGGTAGAACCGGAGGAGGAAGAGCATCCGGCAATCGTCGCCGCCAGGATAACCGTCAAGCCAAGGATGGTTCCTTTTTTTACCAGATTGGCACTGCTTTTTGTTAAAGATTGAAGCAATTTCATGTTGAAGTTCCCCTTTACCCTGTTGTATTTTTTTGTTGACGCAAGCCTTTCGGCGTTAACAAACGGTTCAATCCATATAGTAAAATATTTGCCGCAATAACCAGAAGAGAAACCGGGATCGCGCCTGTCAGGATCATATTCGTATTCAGAGCCGACATTCCGCGCGTAATGATATCGCCCAGACCGCCTGCAGCGATATATGTGGCAATCGTCGCCAAGCTAATCGTTTGCACCGTGACAAGCCGGATACCCGCCAGGATAAAGCTGCGGGCGATTGGCAATTGCACCATCCACAAAATTTGACGACGGGTCATGCCCATTCCCGTTCCTGCTTCAATCAAATTGGGCGATACGCTTAGAATCCCTGAGTACGTATTTTGCAGGATCGGCAGCAGCGCATACAAGGTCAGCGCAACAATCGCAGGCGTCTTCCCGATGCCCAGCAGCGGGATCATGAAGCCAAACAGCGCCAGACTCGGAATCGTCTGGATAACGGATACGACCGTAATGACACTATTGGCAAGCCGTTTGTGCGTCGTCATATAAATGCCAGTCGGAATGGCAATCAAACATGCAAGGATAATGGAGATAAATGATAATTCCACATGCTCCAGCGTTTTTTGCACAATTTTTGGCCAGTCCGATTGTATCGTTTCCCAAAATAGACTCAAAGGACAACCTCCCCTCTTTCACGGCTCAGACCTATCTTTTTGATGAAACCGGCTTGCGTGACAATGCCGCAAAGCTTGTGGCTCTCATCTACAACCGGTATAATCGGATGCTCTGCCAATAAGCCCGATAGTTTATCCAGAGGCGTATGTTTCTGCACAGTAGGAACATCCTTCGTAATCTGCTTCACTCTCGTTGAGTGGGCTGCTGATTCATTGGAATAGCGGAGTTGCTCGAAGCCAATGATGCCGACGACACTGTTCTCCTGAGAAGTAACGACCAGGTTGCTGATCTGATTCCGACCAAGCTGCTCCAACACATCCGCGATTGATGCCTGCTGCCCGATTGATACAGCGTCTTCCATTACATCATGGGCTGTCCGCTGTACTTCCTCTGCACGAAATCTATCCGCTCCAATAAATTCGCGGACAAAATCGTTGGCCGGGCTTTGCAGCAGTTGTTCCGGCGATGCTGCCTGAACGATCGCGCCGTCTTTCAATAAAATGATGTGATCGGCAATTTTCAATGCTTCGTCGATATCATGGGTAACAAAGACGATTGTTTTCTTCACCTGCTTGTTTAAGTAAATCAGCTCTTTCTGAAGCTGAATGCGGCTGATCGGGTCAAGCGCGCTGAACGGTTCATCCATCAAAATAATCGAAGGATTCGCTGCCAGCGCTCGCGCTACGCCGATCCGCTGCTGCTGGCCGCCGCTCAGTTCATGCGGATATCGTTTACGATACTGCTCAGGCTCCAGTCCGATTAAACGCAGCAGCTCTTCTACTTTACCGACAAGCGCTTTTTTCGATTCGCCTTTCAGCCGGGGGACGAGCGAGATATTGTCCTCAATTGTCATATGCGGAAACAATCCGATCTGCTGAATGACATAACCGATATTTCGCCGCAGCTCTACCGGGTCCAGTGAGCCGATATCCGTTCCTTCCAACAAAATGCTCCCGCTCTCCGGCTCAATCAGACGGTTAATCAGTTTGAGAATTGTCGTCTTGCCGCAACCGGAAGGCCCG
Source organism: Paenibacillus roseus (assembly GCF_016424485.1). Lineage (GTDB taxonomy): Bacteria > Bacillota > Bacilli > Paenibacillales > Paenibacillaceae > Paenibacillus_D > Paenibacillus_D roseus. Next base: position 34,357 of record NZ_JAELUP010000003.1, on the reverse strand, counting down.
ATCAACGTTACGATGCGCCCTTTGGGAACGGTCAAATCAAATTGATTCAAGACAAATCCCCCGCCACCGTAGCTTTTGCTTACTTGTTTAAACTCCAGAGCCGCATCGCTCATCGTCTTCGCATCCTTTCTTTGAAACATAAAAGGACTCACCTTCCCGTTGCGTCATCCTATATAAGTTAAACGAATGAAAGTTGAGCAAGGGCCTTCGTTTCTTTAGTTCGACTTATTTCGACTTATATAGCAAGGAAAATGAGACCTTCAAATCGTTTGATCGATCTCTTTTATTATCATTTTATGATAACTAAAAACCATAATTTAATATTATATTCGACCATAACCACTTGTCAACGATTATTTATACTAAACCCATCGGATTTACACGTTTTGGGTAAAAGAATACTTCCTGTCGTCAGGCCAGTTTCATCCGCCATTTAATATCAAATTAAGATAATTAATTATCGTTATTAGATAATAACATCTCCTAAACGATTCGACAAGATATTTTTCCAATTAATCCAATAGGAAATGAAAAATATTTGTGTTTCTAAAGAAATTGCCACCCGCATGTGCGCGGCAATCAGGGATTGCAATCTGCTTGGTCGTTTATTGTGTTTCATGATGGTCATCCTCGCAGTTTCCTTTATTTTGCACAGTTGGGTATAAACAATACAAAAAAAAGCAGTAGCGCAGACTAGGAACAAGACCGTCCTAGACTTCGCACTGCTCACCTACCATTTGCAGCTCAATTTGCTTCATTTCATAAAAATAGCCCTTTTGCTCCATTAGCTCTGCATACGTGCCCGCTTCCATGATTCTTCCATGGTCCATGACCACGATTCGGTCCATTTCTTCCAAGCCGGTCAACCGATGGCATATCAGAATAAGCGTATCATCCCGTGCCTGTGACAACAGTTGTCTGAAGACGAGCCGCTCGGTAATATAATCCAGTGAAGACGTCGGTTCATCCAAAAACCATAAACGTCCTTTCCGGAGCATTGCCCGGGCAAGGGCAATGCGTTGCTTCTCTCCATCCGACAAGTTCTCCCCCTTCTCATAAACTGCATCGTCCAGAGATTTATTCGTCAGCTGCGCTTTATCCAGTATGGCGGACAACGCTTGGTCGGTATAACGCTCCTCGCCCAGCAGCAGATTGTCCCGAATCGTTCCCCGAAAAAAATGACTGTACTGCATTACAACATTTGAAGCTTGCCAAATGCTCGCATCATCCAGTTGATCAATCGAAACATCGTTTATACGAATCTGGCCGGATGTCGAGGCACGCAGCTTGAGCAGCAACTCAATGATCGTTGTTTTCCCTGATCCGCTCGGTCCGACAATGGCCGTTTTTGATCCCGCGGGAAAATGCAGGGAAACGTCTCTGAGTGCAGGACGCCATTCATCTTCATATTGAAACGAAACCCCGCATAACTCCAACGAAACGGCCTGATTACCGGATAGGATAGCGGTTGGCTGCGGTGCTTGCACGTCAGCAGCAAGAACTGTTTCCGCAAGCCGCTTTGCCGCATGCTCGCTATCCTGTTTATAAGCAGGCAGTGTGGCCATCGGAGCAGCTTCTTCAAACACCGTAAGCGAAGTCATGACCAGCATAGCCAGAAACACGCCGGCAAACGAACCGTTCATAATCAAATAAGCGCCCAGTACCAACACACCCCAGGAAATGAGATACATCACAAAAGCATGCAGCGATTGCCCCCGCAGCAAGTGTACGGCAGATGCCTGCTGTTCCTCTGATAGTGCTGACGAGGCATGCTGCAACTGCTCTTCCCGCTTATTCAGCTGTCCATATACTTTTAAGTCGCGGAACCCGTAAAGCAATTCAGTCACTTCAGTTGAAAACACCGTTCGTTGTCGGCGAACACGTCCATGCACCTTCCTCAGCCCAAGCAACACAAGCCCCGGAACCACAAAAGCCGCAGCCAGCATTCCCACCACAAACAAACAGGCAATCCAGATCGAAAAGGCGGACGTATACAATACCGTAGCCAAAAACACCATGACAACGATGATTGGGGGATAAGCAACGCGCAAAAAATAATGCTGCAGGCTTTCTACATCGCCAACGATTCGCGCAAGCAGCTCACCACTCCGCTTCTTGCCTAGTATCCCTGGCGTTAAAGGAATAAGCTTGGCAAAAAACGATGTGCGCAAGCGGCTGAGCAGAGAAAACGTTGCCCGATGGGCATACAAGCGTTCAGCGTATCGGCTGGCCGCCCGGAGCAGACCCAGTATTTTTACCAGGGACGTCAGCACAATCAAGGTATAGAGTGGCGGGGCGAATACCGTCTTTGAAATGAGATATCCACTAAGCGAAAAGAGGCTTACGCCCGCGATGCCGGCAATGAATCCGCCGATGATGGCCATGGCAATATCCTTACGTTCCTGAATCATCGCCTTCGTTAGAATAGCCAGTTCATTCATGCGAAGCCCCCCTTCCGATGGGCATCCACCATTTCGGCATATTCGGGCAGACAATCAAGAAGCTCCTCATGCCGCCCGCAGCCCAGCAGAGTTCCATCGCCCATAAACATGATGTTGTCGGCATTTCTTATCGTATACAATCGGTGCGCCACGGTTATCATGGTTGCCTTGCTTGCAAGCAAGGCAATGGACTGCTGCAGGACGCGTTCGGTTTGCAAATCCAATCCCACCGTGGGTTCATCAAATAAAATGACGGCTGGCCGCTTCAAAAAAGCGCGTGCCAGCGCAAGCCGCTGCTTCTCCCCGCCTGACAACCCCCTGCCTCCTTCGCCGACAAGGGTGTCATAGCCATGCTCAAGTTCGGATGCGACCGCAGCAAGCCCGGCGGCTGCAGCCGCCTGAACGACGTCATCCCTTGAGACGGCCCGACCCGCGCCTATCGCGATATTGTCAGCAAACGTACCGGCAAATATATAAGGATGCTGCGTAATGTAGCTCACATGGCCAAACCATGAATCCTCATCGTAATGCATAAGCGGAGTTCCGTTTACAAGCACTTCTCCCGATGACGGCTTCAGCAGTCCGGCAATGAGATGCATCAAGGTTGTTTTGCCGGACCCGCTTTTCCCGACAATGGCAATATGCTTCCCAGGTCCAAACGAAATGTTACCCACTGCAAGCTCGAAGGAATCCGGCGCATACCGAAACCGGACATCCCTCAGCTCAATGATTGGCGGCATCCGGGTCAAACTCATATCGTCGCTCCCTGGCTTGTTCGCCGTAATCATCCTGTCGGCCCCGCTTATTCCATCCGTAATTCCGCCATCCTCCCGCCTAGGATTTACTGCTCCTTCATCCCGGGTTCCCGCAAGCATCTCTTCCACCTTACCGATTGCCCCCATGCTGGTACGACCGCTGTGAAAAGCAGTACCCGTATTTTTTAACAGACTGTAAAACTCGGGCGCCAGCAGCAGGATCAAAAAGGCGGTGTGGAAGGAGAGCGATTTGAAAATCAGCAATTGAAGCGCCAGCTCAAGCGCAACAATGCCGATGCCAAGCATTACGATGGATTCCAGCATGAAAGTGTTGGTAAACGCGATTCGCAAAATGTCCATCGTCGCATCCCGGTATCCAATGCTGCTGCGTTCAATCTCCTGCTCATGTTGACGCGCCCGACCGAACAGCTTCAACGAAACGAGTCCTTGAAGAGAGTCGAGAAACGTGCCGGAAAATTCGGCCAGCTGCGCAAACTTCTCCTCGGATTTGTTCTTTGTTTTGAGCCCCACCAGTATCATGAATATCGGGATAAAGGGGGCGGTAACCAGCATGATGAATCCGGAATTCATATGTTGGGTAAAAACAACGACCAATATCAGAATAGGAATAACGGCAGCTTCCATCATTCGCGGCATATACTGGCTGAAATAACTGTCCGCCTCATCCACGGCATCCAGCGCCACACTCACCTTCCCGCCCGTTTGCCCGCGAAGCGCCGCCGGCATGGAGGCTCTGGTCAGCTTTCGCAGCAACGCTGCCCGCATATCCGTTTTGGCGCTGGCAGCCATCCGCAAACCGATACGCCCATTTCCATACGACAGCAACGTACGCGCAGCCATGACGGCCAGCAAAATGCCAAGAATGACCGCAACCGACGAAAAAGAAGCACGCTGCACAAATATCTTCTCAACCGATTCCGCGAGCAATGCTGCCTGGCCAACAATAGCTGCACCGAGCGCAAGAGACATGCCCCCCAAGAGAACAAGGCGTTTCCTTTGCGCGGACATTTGCTCAGAGATCAAACCCGTTTTCTTTTTCACGATGAGTCCCCTCCTTTATAGCTAATTCTGCATATCATCCACGCGTTGGTTTATTTTTTGCCTTTTACATAATCCGCATCAAACAGAAACAGCCTGAAGACCAGAATAAGGGACGGAATCAGCAGGAAGAGGCCGCCGACAAAGGCAATCACCAGTGCAACGCCCATCGATTCGTGCGTAGCGCCGCCTTGAATGGTAATATACGGGTCCAGAATATAAGGATATTGCCCGATGCCGTAAGCAAAAAAGGCACAAAAAAACTGCAGCATGACACAGATGAAGGCCAGCCCATAACGGCGTCCGTTGTACAGCAGCCACACGGATATCATAAAAAAACCAACGGAAAGCGCCAGCAGCCACCATAAATCCATCATGTTTTGAAAATGCCGCCCATTGTGTTGAGAGAGATAAATAAATGCCGTTAGTGCGGCAATGATGGTTGGCATGCTCCAAAATAAGGCATAGGTCCGCATCAACTTAAGCGCTGGTTGATCGCCCGCTCGGGAAGCATAATAGGACAGGAACGAACCACTAATAAACAGCACCGATACAATGGCCAATGCGACGATGCTCCAGGATAACGGGCTGATCATCAGCGCCAAATAATCCAGAGAAACCGTCCCGCCTTCTTCCATAATAAAACCGCCTTCGGAAAGGGTCAGCGCTACCGACAAAGAAGCCGGAATCAGCAAACCCGTTGCTCCATATAAAAACAGGTAGACGATATTTTCTTTGGAGCCGTAATTCTCAAATGCGTAAAAGGAGCCGCGAATAGCCAGCAGAATAATAGCGATACTTCCCGGAACAAGCAGGGCAGAGCCATAATAGTAGGCCGTGTCGGGGAAAAAACCGACGATACCCACGAAGAAAAACACAAAAAATACATTCGTAATCTCCCAAACCGGGGATAAATAACGGGAGATCAAACGATTGATCAAGTGATCCTGTTTCGTCAGGCGAGCATAGAAGGCAAAAAAACCGGCACCGTAATCTATGGAGGCCACGATCAAATAGCCGTATAAAAACAGCCAAAGCACCGAAATGCCTATCAATTCATAATTGATCATACCGACTCACCCTTTTGCATAGATTGTTTATTCTTTTCGTTCAACAACTTCTCCAGCTCCACTTCAACCGGTTTATGACGGAATAAGCGCCTTAGTACAAAGACACACATGACGCCCAATACAATATACAGAAGCAGAAAAACGAAAAAGAGAATTCTCACATTCGGCGATGAAGTGGCCGCTTCCTCTACTCGCATATATCCCCGGATAATCCACGGCTGCCGCCCGACTTCTGCGTAAAACCAGCCCAGCTCAACTCCTAAAAACCCCAGCAAGGCACTAAGTACAATGGATCGAAGTATCCATTTATTCAACTCATTGCGTTTTTTCCAGATCGAAAACAGGAAATACAGGAGAGCGACGCCCAACATTACAAAACCGATTCCGGCCATGAGGTCAAACAGATAGTGCACGAGAAGCGGCGGTCGTTCATCGATAGGAAACTCCTCCAGCCCCTTAACCTCGGCATCAAAGTCGCCAAATGCCAGAAAGCTGAGCGCCTTCGGAATGTGAAGCGCTCCGATTACCTCCTGTTCGGCATTGAGCCAGCCCAACAATATCAAATCCGCACCGCTTTCCGTTTCGAAATGCCATTCTGCGGCCGCCAGCTTCTCCGGTTGATGCTCCGCCAGGAACTTGGCCGACATATCTCCTGCCAGGGTTGTCAGCAAGCTGAAGACGAGAACAACACCCATCATCAGCTTCAATGCTTTCTTGTAATACAAGGACACCCCTTTTCTTAGAATAACGTAGGCCGCAATTCCAGCCAGCAAGGCAGCTCCTGTCAAATAGGCTGAGGACAATACATGGAATACCTTTGAGGGGGTCGCCGTATTAAACATCGCCTGCAAGGGATTCACTGCCGTAAAGTGGCCGTCTTCCATGACAAAGCCTCCGGGCTGATTCATAAATCCATTCACCGTCGTAATAAAAAAAGCGGACATACTAGCCCCGGCTACAACGGGTAAAGTCAGAAGCCAGTGGATATACGGATTGCGGAAACGGTCCCACGTGTACAAATAAATCCCCAGAAAGATGGCTTCAAAAAAGAATGCAAAAACCTCCATGAATAAAGGCAGAGCGATCACATTTCCTGCCAATTGCATAAAATTCGGCCAAACCAATGCCAGTTGTAAAGCAATCGCTGTTCCGGTCACCACGCCCACTGCCACAGAAATGACAAATCCTCGCGTCCATCGTTTGGCCATCAGAATGTAATGCGGGTCCTTCTTTCGTATACCTACGAATTCGGCAATGGCAATCATTAGCGGAACACCAACGCCAACCGTCGCAAAAATGACATGAAACGCCAGTGTCAGTCCCGTCAACCATCTGCTCCACAGCACAGTATCTATCATCACAATAGCTGTCTCCTTTCAAATACGGTTATTAATGGATCAGGGTGGAGCCCTTCAAACTAAAACTATAATAACGAAGTAATCTCTCCATGTAATCATTAAAGCTGCTATGTTCGAAATAGAATCAAATCTTTCTGACAACTCGGTGAAAAATGATAAAACTACTCCTTCGAGTCATTGTTTGAGTAGCCCGTGTATGGTATTTAAAACAAAATGCTTCTCATGTACATGCTCATGATTATGAAGCAGAGTCAATCCTGATCATACATTTCTATCAATATATACATTGACACATTCGAAATAGAAATATAGAATAAAAATGTAATATATATACTAATTTTGAAAGGGAGTGTAATTGTGAGAAAGTTTTCTGTAATCATCATTATGATGATCATGTTGTTGTCCTTATCGTCCATCGCTTCAGCTGGAACATCAGCGCCTTTCTATCTCCAAGGTAATGTTTCCTACAAGTTTACCGCCTACAATCCGAGTTTTAATGGGCATGGATCTGTTCAAATTACGTTGCTCAGAGTCACCCCGAACGGCGACGTTCCGGTAGGCTCCAACTCCGTTACTGTGCGCCCGCTTGAGACAACAACGCAAAAACTGCTATTAGCTTCCAACCTCCCGCCAGATTACTACAAAGTGAGAGTTACGGTTTCTTTTGGCACCGTTAATGTTTACTCGGATCAACTGATTCAAGAGTGACCCTTTAAACGAGCAACTATACTAAAACTGCAGGACGACAGCTCTATGCTGTCGTCTTTTTATCTTTGAAATTGGGCTCAAAACCAAAACTAGTGGTTGACCTCTAGGTGGAGGGACGCTGCGTGGCAGAGGATTCTTCCGATCGCTGTTAAAGCCCGATTCCTTTATAGGATAGAGACTAGCAGGGGGAATCGGGCTTTAAAGGCGACCACGTTCGTTTCTCCAGAATTCCTCTGCCCCTTCGCTGCTATCTCCTCAATGTCAACCACTAATTTTTAGATTGCGCCTGAAATTGTTTAGAAAAATCTTGGCTCCATTTTAATATTCCCAGAAAAATCAGGAAAGTATATTATTGAGGTATGTATGAAGTCAAAAACATAGGAGGACATTATGGGAAGACTTGTTCATTTCGAAATTCATGTTGAGGACATGGAGCGTGCTAAAACATTTTATAGCGAGGTATTTGGGTGGACATTCGAGGATTGGAGCGAGTATGCCGGAATGCCTTATTTCGGTGCGGTGACTGGCGATGCGGATCAACTCGGCATCAACGGGGCGCTGGTTCAGCGTAGAGGAGATTCTCCCCAACCCGGTCAGGCTGTGAATGGTTATGCATGTACGATGGGAGTAGAAGACTACGATTCTACGGCAACCAACATTTTAAATCTTGGCGGCAAGCTCGCACTGCCAAAGTATGCATTGCCGGGGATGGCATGGCAAGGGTATTACATCGATACCGAAGGAAACATTTTTGGTATTCATCAGCCGGATAAGAATGCAAAGTAGAATTTTTTAACCACTAGAGTTGTATGCAAACTATCAAAACAGCAAATGGAGCAGCATCTACAGTCGTTTCCGGCGGTAGGGGAAATCTGGCGTTTTTGACCGCATGTAATACACGAACATCGTCTTCTTGTATAGGGTACAGAGATAGAGTTCGTGTATTACAAATTTTTTTGGAAGAAAGGAAAAAATATGTTATTTATATTAAAAAAATCAACTTTTTGGCTCGGAATAGCAAGCTTAATCATATGTTTGTTCGACATTTGGAAAACTTTAAATGCACCCACTATATTTTATGTAGGAGTGGGAGCGTTTGAATCATTTAACCATTGGTTTTTGAAATTTGACAAATTCGATCTTGACATTGAAAGTGCAAGTATATCAGCAAAAATTCCGGCTTATATCGTTCATTTTATTACTTTCACTGTTGCTGGAATGATAATTGATAAGATTGTCACTACTATTCAAACACTTCGGGGCAAGACGAATCAAAAGTAAATATTCGAATGGGCAAATCTTTATTAGAATGAATGACTTTGCCCCGCCGCACTACACATCATTCTTGACAATCTGTTATGCCTATACATAATCCCCGGGAGCCGTTTTACTGCTCATCGCCACTCCAAAATCTGTATAAATTCGTTGACTAAGATTGTTCCCTCTTCCTTCGGCAATATGATATGCAAGCACTTGGAACGGTACAATCAGCACAAGCGGCGCAATCCATTCACTAATGGAAAGCTCCAGCCCAATGGTACGAGGATCGCTTGAGGCTTCCAGCACAATTCCGTACGTATACGGTGTAATTTTGCTTTCATATTGCTTCAAGCGAATTAAACGATCCCTCACCTTGCTATCCGTCTCAACGAAGAAGATTCGATGTTCCTGATTAACCTCCAAATAAGGACCGTGCATAAATGCCTCCAGCTCCACCCCTCTCGAAGGTACACGTACAGTCTCAATAAACTTCGTTTCAAACTCATTGATTGTTCCTACAGCAGGGCCACATGCGATTACAGTAAATTTAGGCGCTGTTAGAAGCTCATCCTTAAACTGCTCATAGAAGCTCTCTGTCTTCGCAATAATGCTATTGATGGAACTGCATGCAAGGTTGAACTGATTGATCTGCTCGGCAACTTCATCCGAGGAAAGCTTGCCGCTTAGATCGGCAATGCGCAATCCTGCAAGCATCAATGTCAATGTTGTAGCTGTAAATCCTTTTGTCACATAGCCAACTCTCTCTTTTCCGCAGCCTACATCTACCATAAGATCAGCAACCTCGGACATTGCACTATGCACATCACTGGATAATGCTGCAATCGGAAGACCGCTTTCTTTCTTGATTCTTTCAAGTGCGCCAATCGTAGATGTGCTTTGACCGCTTTGCGATACACCGGCAATATAATCGATATGATCGGACAACTGATCATAATTCGTGAAATGGAACGGTTCTCTAATATCTAAAATAGCGCCTGTCATTTTCTCGATATAGTATCTGGCACTTTGAGCAGCGTTTATGCTGGAGCCAGTAGCAAGCACTAGCCAGTGCTTTTTTCCGAGAGCCTGTCTAGCCATTTCATCCACATTATTTGGATAGCGGCTTAAAATTTGCTTCGTCGTCTGCTCCTGCTCTAACGTATACGACATCATCGTTGGTTTAGCTTCCACCCATATCCTCCTCACCCGTCTCTCAATGCTGAACATAATTGATCGATCTATTTCTATGTGCAGTGTGTAAGGTCTTCACGTGGGTCGCCTGACAGATGACCATCACCCTTTTGCACAACCATTCCTTGATTAGGGGCCATAAATTTCGCTGCATTACGAAGCACTTGACGAATTTCCTCCTGATAGTAGATCGGGAATGTCTCATGTCCTGGTGTAAATCCAAACACCTTGCCACGACCGCGATCATAAAGCACTCCGCTGCGGCAAACGTCTCCACCTTCCCACCATGCGATAAACAACAGCTTATCGGGGTCCGGAATAAACATAGGCTCGCCATACATTTCATCCTTGGGAATGTCGATGCAATCTGCTATGCCTTGGCAGATCGGGTGACCTGGTGTAATGACCCACAATCTCTCCCTCTCACCCTTTGGCATTGTACGGAAACGGCCCCAATCGCCTGCTTCAAATTCAATACCTAACAGGCGCTGCCACGGCTTCGAGAACGCAGCGGAATGAAGCGCTACAAAGCCCATGCCATCTTGCACAACACGCTTGCAAACAGCGTTTACCACTCGATCATCTACTAGATGATTATCAATATGACTCCACCAGAACAGAACATCCGTTCCATCCAGCACCTCATCATTCAGCCCATGCATAGGCATATCTTGCGTTGCAATCGTAACATCAAATTCACTGTCATCAAAGGCTCCTGCAATCGCAGCATGCATTCCCTCAGGATATACACTTTTTACTGGCTCATGCTTGTCTTGATTATGCTCACAAAAAACGGTTACCCGGATTTTTCTCATAATAAGTTCCCCTTTTTAATGATCTATTGCTCAGAATCAAGCTCTTGTATAAATTCAATTTCTTCTCCATCAAATCCGATAACATATGCAAAATACATATATACCGGCTTTGGCTTTGCTTCCATAATATCCGCATAGGTAGGTTCAAGCTTAGGCTTGCCTCCCGCTGCAATGGCTCGTTGATAGCTCGCCTGAATATCGTCGGTTCGAATAGCAACATGCAGCCAGCGCCCCGTTGGCGGCGTGTCCTCTTGGCCGCCCTCAAAAACCTCGATACAAGCACCGTCGCCCATATCCATCATATAAACTCGCTTGTCACGCCCCCATATATGCTTAACCGTGAAGCCCAGGCCCTCCTGATAAAACTTTATCGTTTGATCAAAATGATAAGAGGTCATGCCAATATGGTGGACACTTGGTTTTGTATTTGTCATCTATGATCCTATCCTTTCACTGCTCCTGCAACGGAGTTAATATAGTTTTTTTGGAAAAATACAAACACGATTATAATCGGAACGATCGAAATAATCGTTGCTGCGGCAATATAACCAAATTGGAAGTTAAACGCCCCTTTAAGATTGTTAAGTGCGGCTGCGATCGGATATTTATCGGAATCAAGTACAATGATCGGCCATAGAAAGTTATTCCATTTGTTAATAAAATCAAAAATAATGACTGTAGATACGGTAGGCATAATTTGAGGAACCATTACGCGATACCAAATTTTAATTTCGGATGCGCCGTCAATTCTTGCAGCCTCCAATACTTCATTCGATATGGAGAAATACGCTTGACGAAATAGAATGATACTAAATACCGTCACAGAGCTTGGGATAATAACAGCCCAGTAGCTTCCCATCATACCCAGTGCGCCTACTGTAATATAATTGACAATCAATCCTGCGGCGGCGGGAAGAATTTGCGTGACTAATAGAGCAGAGATAATCAGTTTTTTTCCGTAAAAATCAAATTTTGCAAGCGGATAGGCACATAATGATGCAAAACCTACATCCAGCAAAATTCCAAAGAAGGTCATATATAATGTGTTCCATATATATTTATGAAGTTGCAGAAATTCTACAACCCCCACATAGTTTGCAAAAGTTGGATGTTTAGGTATCAATGCCATCTCATAAATGTTTTCACTCCCCTTAAAGGAAGTGCTTAACATCCAGAAGAAAGGCCCTGCACAAATAATCGCTACGACAATTAAGATGACATATAAGAGCGCTTTTTTAGCCATTGCCCGATCCGCCTTTTCTTCCGTAAATAAAAATCAATACGCTGAAAAGTGTTGTAATTATACTCATTACTAATCCTGCTGCAGCAGAATATCCAAATTCAAAGGATTGGAAAGCCTTGTTATACGTATAGAGATTCATAACCATCGTTGCTCCATCTGGTCCGCCCTTTGTCATTGCAAATACAACATCGAATACGCCAAGCGCTGCGAGTAAGCTAAATAGTGTACAGAACCAGATGTAAGGCTGTAGCATTGGAAGTGTAATCTTAAAGAACGTTACCGCTTTGCTCGCACCATCAATCATTGCCGATTCATTCAGCTCAGCCGGCACCGACTGAAGACCAGCCAAATATAGCATCATATAGTAACCAAGACCTTGCCACACCGTTACAAACATAAGGGAAAATAACGCGTATTTTGTATCAGCTAAAAAGTAAATCGGAGATTTAATGAGCCCCATATCAAGCAATAGACTGTTAATGATTCCATCTTGATTAAAGATAAAGCTCCACATAATAGAAATCGCGATCATAGATGTAATAACCGGAATGTAATACATGACTCTAAAAAATACAATGCCTCGCAACTTTGTATTTACGAGCACTGCCAACAAAATAGATAGAATTTGCAAGACAGGCACACACGCCACGAAAATTGCAGAGTTTTTCATCGCTATCCAGAAGCCCTGATCCTGGAAAGCACGCTTGAAATTATCAAGCCCTACGTAATGCGTTTCTCCTATTGCTGAATAGTCTGTAAACGCTAGTGGTATGCTGTATACGATTGGATAGATAACAAATAGCGCTACTAGAATTAACGCTGGCGCCATGAAAAAATAAGCAATAAAGGTCAATCGAAGCTTTTTATTTATTTTTTTCGCTGGCCTATCGTTATTCTCTGTAGGGATATGGCTTGATGCGGCGTTAATACCTGCCATATGATTCATCTCCTTCATGGTGTAGTCCGCTACTCTCATCGAAACATGAGGGCAAACTTAAAGATGAATCTGACAGACTGCTTGGCGGTCTGTCAGATTCCATACAGCTTATTTCAACAATTCATTCACTTTAATTTCCACTTCATTCAGTACAGTTTGAGGGTCCTTATTCGCTTGCATAATGGATTCAAACATACTATTAACTGCAGCAGTTACTTCACTTTCCTTCTCTACACCAAGACCTAAATCGAAGCTTACTGCCGTTGCTTTAGCAGCCTCAGCACGTGCCTTGCCGCCCAATGTTTCTGTATCTGATGTGAAGAATGGATCTTCGGATGCTGTTTTAGTTGTTGGCATAATTGCTGCAAGCTTGGCAAACTCCAATAAATATTTGTCACTCGCTACAAATGTCGCAAAGCGAATTGCTTCCTCTTGATGCTTCGACGCTTTAGGAATAGCTAGGCTTTGCAGAGCGCCTTGTGCAATTCCAGCACTCCCCAGAAGCGGTGCTCCTACAGCAGTTTTACTAACAGAGCCTGGAGATTCATTTTCAATTCGTGTTACTGTTTGTGCACCAAGGCTGATTAGAGCCAGCTTATCCTGTGCATATAGCTTGATCATTTGATCCCAGCTATTCCAATCTGTCTTCGGCATCCAGCCCTCATTTACACCTGTTTTAATTTCAGTTAGAAGCTCAAGAGCTTCAGGCGTGTTAAATGCTGCTGATTTTTTGTCATCGCTTAAAATCTGAATGCCGTTACTATATAGAACCTGTGCCATTTCGTTAGGGATATACAGAAATGCACCTGTTTTTTCTTTCATTTGCTTTGCCATCGCAAGCATTTCTTTATAGTTGCTTGGAGGAGCATCAAATCCCGCTTTTTTGATTAGTTCTGTATTGTAGGTTGAAATTGGAGGCGTCACATACCAAGGAACACCGTACATTCCTTCTCCCATCATGTTGGATTTCGTAAGACTTTCAAGATAAGGAGCTAATTGTTCCGCGCTTGCACTTTTATTCAAATCAACAAGAGCATTTTTACCAGCCATACCAAGCAGCAGCGTCGTCCATATATTTACAACATCTGGCGCCTTGCTGCCAGCAATTTGTGCAACCAGTTTGGATTGCATTGCATCATACGGCAGATCTGTCCATTTAATTTTGATTCCTTCATTTTGGCTTTCAAAATCTTTAATAATACCTGTAATATACTCTGTAAAGGTAGGCTGCAGGGATAGCGTCCAGAATTCCAGCGTTACTGTCGATTTCTTTTCGCCCTCGCCCTTGGGGTTTTCTTTATTTCCATTTGTTGATGGAGATGATGCGCCACAAGCTGCTAACACAAAAAGCAAGGTCAATGTCATTAAGATAGCTAATGTTTTTTTCATTTCCCTATTCCCCCAATTTGATTTACATCAAAGTCATCCTGTTTCTTAAACGTGTTCATTCAAACCATGAACAGCCTCATGCTTTTCAAATCACGTTCAGCAACCCCAAGCTTATCACCCAATGTTTCTGCTTCATTTTCAATTGCTAGCCATTGACAATACTCACTCTCACACTGCTCGATAATCTTTGGCCAGGAATTAAGATCGCCTGGTGAGGCTATTGCGGTTTCAATCCCCCCTTCCAAGCTAAACGGTTTCGCGTGTACAACCTTGATTCTTCCTGCTGCTTCCTGCAGAGCCTTGACGGGATCATAGTGACCCTCTAAGCAATTTCCAGTATCCAGCTCCATGAAAATAGTCGGTTTTGTATGCTCAAGCAGTATATTCCATGGCGTAATGCCATTGAAATCATCCTCAAATTCGTGTGCATGCGTATGGTAGCCGAGTGTCATGCCAGCAGCTTCAACCTTCTCTGCAATCTCATTCATTTTTTTAGCGTGTGCAAGCCAGGTTTCCTTTGTATTTTCCTCTGCAGTATGTGCTACACTCCAAGGACCGCCTAAACAAGGAATAATTATATTTGGATTCCCTAGCTCTTTGTGATATTGAATGGTTTCCTCGATCGTATCAGCTTGCAGCAGCTTCCACTCGACATGCCATCCGCAGATTTCTAATTCGTACTCCTTAAGGAGTCGCTTCACCTCAACTGCAGGCCAGTTCGCTTCGCCATAGAACTCAACACCCTGATACCCGATCTGTTTTATTGCAGCCAGTGTATGTTCCAGACTTTGCTGAACTTCACCATATACGGTATACATCGCAAGAGCTAATTTCATTATGCTTCGCTCCCTGTTAGCCAGTTGATCGTGTTCGTTGCCAGCTTGAGCATTTCTGGATCATTTTGCATTTCTAGCGTATGCCCTTGGCTTATTCCAGCCACTTTCCCTGCACCATATGAGTGACACCATACACTAGCAGCCGTAATATCAACTGAAGTTGCACAAGCAAGAAGATTCGTACGAGAGATATCAATCTGACAGAAGTAATGCTCATCCTTTTGTGTAAATGGCAATACTCCTTTTGTTATAGGATGCTCTACATTTGAGAGCGGTACGACTGTAACTGGAGTTTGTTCCGGATGATGGACAAAACGACCTGAATTCAGCTTTAGATAGAATGGGCTTTGTTCGTCAATCAGCACCAGACCTGCATGGTAAAAAAGAATACCCATTCCATCTTTAACCTTATGGATAACAAGCTCTTGCTCATCAAATGTAATGTCCGCTTCTCCATCAGGACGACCGTTTGTATAAAGAATTGCAAGGTCAGGTCTTTGCTCCATCTCAATGAGATCACGCAGGCGATCTGTCGCAGTAACCTCCCATTCTTCAGAAGCAAACAGCTTTTCAACCGCAGGAGCAATGACTTCTTTTGGATGATAGAAATCATTCCAGATAATAACGACCTGTTTTTTCATTGCATGTACACTCCTTTTAGCTTAATAATGATTAGGATCTATTTTCCAGCTTCGTAAAGCCTACTGCCGCTGCTCCGATTAAACCAACGCTTGCCGGGTCCAGGCTTGATAGCTGAACTCCTTTATGAACCGCTTTTATTACACGGATATGAAGGCGTTTGGGCAACTCTCTACGCATCCATTCACTTCCTGCTAGCCCTCCGCCTAATAGAACAAGCTCGGGATTTGTTACACGAACCAAATTAATAATGAGTTCAGATGCCGCATCCACCGCATCATGAGCAATAAGCACTGCAAGCGGATCACCTTCATCAGCCAGATCAAAGATTTGCTTCGCTCCTACAAACCCAAGCTCGGCCTGCTTAAGCAGCGGCGACTCTGGATATCGCTGACCCAGTAAGCGGATTCTTCGATCCATGCCCCCGCCTGAGGCAAGCGCCTCTGCGCAGCCAAACCGGCCACATACACAAGGCGTATTGCTTTTATAATTGACAGATAAATGACCAATCTCGCCAGAATCATTCTGATAGCCCCGAATTAATTTGCCTCCAGCGACAAAACCAGCAGCAATTCCTGTACCTAAATTCAAATATATGAAGTCACTGCTGTTTTGTCCCAGACCGAACCTTAGCTCAGCTTGTGTTGCTGCCTTTACATCATTATCGATGACGACCGCCATTTCAAAGCGTTCCTCTAATACTCGAGCTATCGCAATCGGATGTTTGCGATCTGGATCAATCATGATCCATTGGCCACTGTTTGGATCGACAAGACCTACAATGCCCAGGCCCATGACCTCAGGATAGGGCTCAACAAATCCAACAGTAGTCATGTAATCTTCCAACGATTGAAGTATAAGCTCAAGTGCTTGCTCCTGATTCAGAAAGCCTGAGGGAAACTGCTTTGACCGCAGTATTTCCCCCGACTCATTCACCTGACCAATGAGAAGCTTTGTACCTCCAAGATCGATTCCAAGTACCGTACTTCCCAAATCAGTCACCGCCTATTTCGATAAAATTTCAATTTTATCCTGAAGGCTTCCATTAGGTACTAAAACAACAATCCAAGGTTTTTTGCTATTCTCTATTACTGCACTATGCTTTGTTGCTTGACCTGGAGTAGCTCTTATTACTGAAACCGCTTCCACATTGCCAGTACGGCATTCAAAGCTCACTTCTTTGTCACCAGTCACTAAAATCTCAATGTGTATCGTTTGACCTTCGATCTCATGCTTCACAGCATAGTTATTGAATTCATTCGTAAGCTCATACTCCGAGCCGTTAACTAGTGTAAGCTCTTTAGACTTATCGTCACAATGGAAGCTGTACGTTCCGCTTGGTAGCTCTAAGCTAAATTCACCAGTTCGAGCAGCTGTTTTTACGCTAAATTCTTTTCCCGTCAGCACGCATACTGCTCTTACATAGGAATCAGCATGCTCGGATAACCAGCCATACACTCTGGACTTTTTGTTGACGTGGCTGGCAAGCAGCAAGTAGCGCACGCTCGGGTGAATCCACATTTCTCGATACACTGCATTGATGCTTTGCGGCCAGTATGGAACGTCTTCATTACGGTAGCTCTGTATTCCAACACATAGCGAGCCAGATAATGGACCAGGCAAGCATACATATTGATCTGCGTAATTGTAGCCTTCACCTAGCATTAACGATTGCCCGAATGGATTTCTTCCTACAATCCATTCCAGCTGTCTATGGGCAAGCTGTTCAAGCTCATAGTCATTGCGAATGCTTGCACCATAGGCTAGAGCATTACCACTGCCAAGCACTAGCCCGCTATTTCCACGATAGCTGAACCATATCGGGAACCTTCTTAAATAGTAGCCTTTTCCAAGATTAAGACCGTTACGAACCTGCTCTTTGTATTCGTCAAGCATGCCTGGATGTGCAAATGCCTGCTGGTTCAAGAAAAGCGCAGCGTCCTTCTCTGCTTCATCCTCATGATAGATCGAAGCTGGACTCATCTCATATGGAGATGTAATTCCAATAGACTGCTTGCAGTATTCTGTATATCGTACAATGGAGTGATACCAACGTACCCAGCTCGGATGATCAGGAAGCAGCTGACACAATAAGCTCAATGCCATAATTGGTTCATATTCATGTGAGCGGTGATTGTAATGCTGAATCTGGTCCCTCTTCTCATCACGGTAGAAGAAACCTGTCATTGGAATGTCCCAATCAGGAATATCCTGCTGTTGACATGCCATCACTCTCTCTGCAATTTCTATGGCTTTATTCAGATAGAACTCATCACCATCAACTTGATAAATGTGACAGGCTGCCAGCATACCTACGCTGTACAGCAGAATTGGCGAAGATACACGCGCTGGGTCCATCGCCTCCGTATATTCCTCGAAATCGAGCTTTTCGTACGCAAAGCCCCAGTCCTCTTTAGCAACCTGCTTTAAATATCTGCTTTGCTCTGAATCAATATCCTGCAATACCTCTGCCGCTAACGCTTCAGCAGCCGAGGCCATGAAGTTTTCAATAGCGAGGTTTTGTGCTTCGCTATTCATTTGATCGCAGCTTCCAATAATATTCCCTGTCCAAACGGAACCGCCGCTACCCATTGTGCGGTAGCCATCACCAAAGCGAGTGCGGAGCATCCAATCAAGCCCCCACTTTCCTTCATCAATCAGCCTTTGGAATAGTTCGGCATTATGCTTTTGATTAATCGCTGCTTGGAAAAAGGAATACACACCTTCGGCTGTATTGGTCAAGTTCTGTGACATATCTGCTGCATCGTGCCATCCGCCATTTGCTACAACACTCTTGTCGCCATGATGACTAAGTACATTGCCATGACAGTACTTATGTACACCTGGAACCTCATAGCCGCAGCGTTCAGCAAAAAACAGATTGATTGTCTTCCAAATTGAGTTTTCCCAAACAGTGTCCGCAATGGGGAAGGTACGTGTAACGGTGTCGCCACACACGATTAAATAATTCCCTTCTTCCCTTACCGCTGAGAAGTCCAATATTGCAAATTTGCCCTGCTCATTCTGAATTTGCTCTACTTCACTTTCAAGCACAACCTTGCCCGTGATAGCGTTTACTATTTTGAAGCGCTGTGATAGCCCGTAGTGCGCGATTGCTCTTTTGATCGCACCGGGTTGATACCCCGTTCCGCAAAAGATTATTTCATTTTGTTCAGGCTCCCAACCTAGCCATTTTGCCGTCTTTTCAAGCGTCTCCAATCTCATGTCTGAGAAGTAAAAGGTTGCATGATCAACAGCTTCTCTTTCATTTCCGACCATATCGTAGCCAATTTTTAAGGCCGTAATTTTATCTCTAGATACATTTGGAATCTCAACACTTACATGATTCCATTCATGATTTTTCAGGTTAATATTGTGGCATCCCTCTCGTTCATATCGATCAGGAACTGGCTCAACACCTTCATTAACTAACTGAATGTGCAGGCTTACAAATTTAAAGCCCGGCATCTCTGGACGAATACTTAAGGAAATTCGGTCATAATTCGTCCAATCCTCATGATTTATAATTCGAGTCAGATAAGGCGTGTAGTAAATTCGTGCGTAACTGCCTGGCCAATGATCTAACCTTGTAGGAGAAACGAGTTTAATGCTTGAATGACCATCTAAGGGGTAATCAGAACTTAAAGACATTTGTGCTAACGAATCGACTGTCCAGTTATCGAGACTATTGCAAGCATCTAGTACTCTAGAGGCCAATACAGCGGTATCTTTAATCGTTTTCTCGAAGTATTCCTCTTCATCTATAAGTAACGGTTGGCGAATCATGCCACTCTCTTCCAGCTGCTTGTAGAATACGCTATTCTGCATAGGACATTATCTCCTGTCAATATCAAAGTAACTAACATGTAGTGGTGTGTAACGATATACATCATTTATACATAGAATATATCAAAACCCTTTGATATCGTCAACTAGTAACCGCTTACTTTTTAAAAAGTTAGAAATTATTAAGATATTCTGATTAATTTCGTGTAAAATAGACGAAAAAAAGCAGCGACAAGGCTGTGTCACCACTGTTTTTTCGTCATTATATTAAGATATCGTCAAAAATGTGTATCGTTTTATGTCTACATGATTATTTTTTGCTTTTACAACTATCCCTAACAATTAAATCTGTTTTAAGAACAATTCGCTCCTCTGGTCTCTCGGGATTGTTCACCTTTTGAATTAGACGCTTAATCCCAATGTAGCCAAGATCATAGAGCGGCTGTCTCATTGTCGTTATTTTATGGTTTGTCGCACCATAATCTCTAGGGTCCTCATCATCAAAGCCAACGATTGAAATATCATCAGGAACAGACAATCCCGCCTCCTCCAGTGCCTGCATCGCACCAAAGGCACTAATGTCTGTTGCAAAAAAAATCGCGTCAGGCAAATTGCCCCCGTCAATTAGTTTTTTCATCTCTCTGTACCCCGCAGAGTAGTAAGAGCGATCTCCTCGGAGATAACGATCATCCTTTACGGCGAGTTCCATTGAATCAAAGGATGGGTGAATAATCAGATCACTTGAGATTGGTATTTGATAATCTTGCAGTGCGCGTATATAACCATTCATCCGCTCTAGCGTAATTTTCAAGTTCATATTTCCGGCCATATGCGCAATACGTTTATGCCCTTGCTTAATCAAGTGCTCTGTTGCTCGAAAGGCGCCGTCTACATTATCAATTACAACTTTATCGACAGGTATCCCCTCAACATCGTTCTCGATGAGCAGAAATGGAAATGTTGATTGTGCAAGTTCGGATATCAACGTATCATCCGACGTTAAACTACCATAGATAATAATGCCATCGACTCTTCCCTGCGTCAGAAAATTAATATGACGTCTCTTTTTTTCCGCATCACCATTGGAAGAGCAAAACATCACATTGTATTTATTTTCCTTATCAAAATCCTCAGCGCCTTGCTCAAGCCCCGATATTAATCTTGCTGCGAAGGGAGCACATAAATTATCAAGCACTATCCCGATGCTTTGCGTTTTTTGCAATACTAAAGAGCGAGCTATTCCATTAGGACGATAATTCAACTCTTTAATAGCATTTCGAATTCGCTCCTTTGATGATGGACTAACGCCGGAACGCTGATTCAAATATCTGGAAACCAGTGTAGTCGATAGTCCTGCACGCTCTGCTACATCCTTAATTGTTGCCATTGAAACAACTCCTACAACAAAATTTCAATTATGCCTGAAGTGCTCTCCAATCATAAATAATGCATGTTTTGGCGGTCGTTTTATTAATAATGGATTGGTAAGCAGCATCACAGTCACGAGGAGATTTCACCTCATAGATATCGTTAACCTTCAGATCGCCATCTTTAATTAGCTGCATACATACTGCAAAGTTACCATAATTGCTGCTAGGGAAAAACTCTGTCGGATGCTTCGGAATACTCCATTCCCATCCAGAAGTGATGGTTACGAACCCATAAAAAATCTTTTGCAGAAGCTCATGAGCAAACGTATCTGTCCCTCTATACCAAGGAACACCTACCAAGGCCAGCTCGCCGCCTTTGCGCAGAACTTCCACACTATCCAATATCGCTTGCTCAGCACCAGAGCATTCGACAGCAAAACCGATACGCCCCTTAACAGGAACATTCTCAATGTTTTCATACACATGGCGCAGCCCGCAATCAATTGCAGTTTGTCTTCTGCCTTCACCTGGATCAACAGCGTAGACTGCATAACCAAAATGTTGCAGCAGCTGTGCACACATTAAGCCAACCACTCCTAAACCGGTTACAAGAACAGGCTCAATGGGGCGAATTTGAGTTTTTAATATGCTTGTCATGGAAACGGCAGGGAAACGACAAAGCACTGCCTCCTCAGGCGCCATCCCCTCAAGCATAGGCACTGTATCACTTTCATCTACAATATTATAGAGTGAATGTGGAGCTGATGCGAACACCTTGTCCCCAACGGATACCGCAGTAACGTGATCGCCTACTTCCAGTACCTCCAAAATCGCTGCATAGCCTGTTTCCATAGGGTACTGTTCTGGCTTAAAATCTGCCATATATCCGCCAGCTTCAGATCCCGAGGATATTAATGAAACAATGGTTTTACCTAAAATTTTTGTTCCCTCTAGTTTACCATATTGCAATTCCTTAGTTAATAGCTCAGCTTTGCCTTTCGATACAAATTTTACACATTGATTACTAATGGTGTTCATAGCAGCACTCCCTGGTATGAAAGTTCGTTATTATAACGCATGTACTACACTTTAAAAAATTGTTAAAACCATCAAGGATCGCAGCTATAAGGTAAAGCACGATGTGAATGTGTATCGTTACACATTCACATTAACATAAAAAAAACAACTGCGTCAAGGTTATAATTCCCTAAAACTTGATCCGTTGAGAGCTGTGTTTCGTAATACAAACTAAATGTTTGGCAGCGCTTTCGGAAAGGGAGCCTCTCATGATCGTATTTTTTAGAAATCATATAAACATAGCCGGCTAACTCTTCTAATTGCACAAAAACACCGCCCCAATCGGGACGGTGTTCTATTTGCTTTTCACTACCGCAATTCAAGAAATCCGGGAACAACAGCGATCGGAAGAACCTTTCACACGGAGGCTCTGCTCCACTTACATTCGTTCAACCTAACTACTCGTTTCCACCAGCAGCGGAATAACTTTCCCTTTGTTCACATCAATCAGGCCGTAGTCGGTAATTTTGAGCGCCGGGCTGACTGGCAGGGAGTGCGTGCTGATCGACATAATCGGGTTATAGTGGCGGTAGCCAAGCGATTTCATTGCGCTGATCAGACGGTCAACTTCCTCAGCCATCTTCTCCAGCGGCTCTTCGGTCAGAATACCGCCCACCGGCAGATGCAGGCTCGCAAGCACCTCGCCATTCTCTACAACGCAGAAGCCGCCCTGCCGGGATATGACTTCATTGGCCGCCAGCAGCATGTCCGGCAAATTATGGCCAACAACGAGCAGATTGTGATTATCGTGGGAATACGTTGTCGCGACAGCTCCCCGCTTGATCGTATCGCCCCCGATGAGGCCGTAAGCGCGGCTGCCGCCCTTCCCGTAACGCTCGAATGTTGCAATAAGGCCATAACCGCTCTCCTGCCACATGAGCTGCCCATCCCGTACCTCAACCTCGGTCCGATGCTCCTCAACAAATGTGGAGCCGTCCTTGACCATCATGACGCGTGCAGTGTATCGGCCGTCCTCTTCTCCTGCCGATACATGAAATTCAGCCTCAGTCAATTTCTCCAGCTTAACGCTCTCATAGAAATGCGCCGGAAAGGCACGCTCCGCCTTCTTCGGCTCATAGGACTCCGCTGCGTCATAGACCTTGCGGCCTTCCTTATACACCTGGCCGATAGTCAATTCGTTCAGATCGGTCAGCAGAACGAAGTCGGCAATCTTGCCTGGCGCAATCGCCCCTCGGTCATGCATTCGCATCCGCTTGGCCGGCGTAAACGTACTGGCATAGATCGCTTGTTCCGGCGACATGCCCATACGGATCGCTTTGCGCACGATATGGTTCAGATGGCCGCGACGCTGGAACGAATCCGGCATTACGTCGTCGGTTACGAAGCAGTAATGCTCGGAAACGCCGTGACGGATCAGGTATTCCATAACTTCCGGGGTCATGGATTTCTCCTGAATTTCGATGAACATGCCTGCGCCAATCCGCGCTTCCATCCCCTCAATCGTCTGATGCGTATGGTCGGAATCGACGCCGCTATAGATCATCTTGTGCAAATCCAGATCCAGCAGCTTCGGCACATGACCTTCAATAATAAGCTGCGGATAGTTATCGCGAATATGCTTCAGAATTTTATTGGTCTTGCATTCCGGGTCCGTGATGACATCGACATAGTTCATAATCTCGCCAAGGCAGATGATGCGCTCTGTGCGCAGCAGCTCATCCATATCCTCGATCTCGATTGAACCGCCGGTTGTCTCCATCGATGTTGCAGGCACCGAGCTTGGAATCGCGTAGAACATATCGGCCACGCAATTCCGGCTCGCCTTGATCATCTCCGTTACGCCTTCAAGTCCGAACACGTTGGCCATCTCATGCGGCTCCGGCACAATCGTGGTGACGCCATTCTTGATGAGCGCATGAGAGAACGCTTCGGGCGTAATCATTGAGCTTTCGATATGAAGATGAATATCAATCAGGCCGGGAATCATGTAGCGGCCTTGACCATCAATGACTTCGCCTGCTTCGAAGCTTTCCTGCCCCCGCTGCCCGATATAAATAAATTTGCCGTCCAGCACAGCCGTATTGCCTGGCTCAAACCGCTTAAAGTAGCTATTATAGATTCGGACATTTTCAATTAATACATCCACGCGCATGCTGTCTGCACCTCCAAGTAACTTAGGCTACTCCACCAAAATCAGTTTCTCTACGGGAAAGAGCACGCGAACCTCTTGGCCGCTGACATAAGGCTGTTCCATCTCTTTGTTAACCGTGAAATCGCCGAGCTCCGTTTCCACCACATACTGGTAGCTGCGTCCGAGGAAGGTGCTTACCTTCACCCGTCCCGGCAGTACATTCGCGCCCAGATCAATATCATCCGAAGTTCCGAGCTTCAGGTCATCCGGGCGAATGGCGCCTTTCAATCCTTGTTGCGCTCCGCGTCCCTCGCCCTGAATCGCCAGGAAGGAATGTCCGCCTGCTTGAAGCTGAATCTCACGGCCATCCTCTTGTCTATTGTCGAAGGAGATGAAGTTGTTAAAACCGATAAAGCGCGCAACGAACTCTGTCTTCGGATATTTGAAAATAGTAGACGGCGCATCAAGCTGCTCGATAATCCCCTTGTTCATAATCGCGACCTGATCGGAGATGGAGAAACACTCCTCCTGGTCATGGGATACATATACCGTCGTAATGCCAAGCTCTTGCTGAATGCGACGGATTTCAACCCGCATATTCACGCGCAGATTGGCATCGAGGTTGCTGAGCGGCTCGTCAAACAGCAGCAGATCCGGCTCAATAACAAGCGCCCGCGCAATGGCGACACGCTGTCTCTGCCCGCCGGATAGCTCCTTTGGAAATCTCTGCTCAAAGCCGATCAGGTTGGCAACCTCCAGCATTTTGCGGACGCGGCGATCGATATCCGCCTTGCTCACTTTGCGCAAACGGAGTCCGAATGCCACGTTATCATACACAGACAGGTGTGGGAACAACGCATAGCTCTGAAATACAAAGCCGAAGTTGCGTTTGTTAACCGGCACACGCGTATAATCCTTGCCGTTCAGGGTGAAACGGCCGTCCTTGGCTTCCAGGAAGCCAGCGATCAGGCGCAGAGTTGTCGTCTTGCCGCAGCCGCTCGGTCCGAGCAGCGAGATGAGGCTTCCTTTTTCGACGGACAGGTTAAAATCTTTCAAAATATATTGCTGGTCATAGGCGACAGCTATATTTTCCAGGGTTAGCATGGCCATGGATGCACGCCTCCATTATCGTTTGGTAAAGTAGGACAATCCCATCAGACGCTCGATCAGGAACATCAGCGCCGCCGTGAAAAGCATCAGCAGTACAGAGATCGCAGCGATCGTCGGGTCAAAGTTGTTTTCGACATAAAGCAGCATTTGAATCGGGAAGGTGCTGATTCCAGGGCCGGTCATGAAGACGGAAATATCTACATTGTTAAAGGACTCCAGGAATGCAATCAGCACAGCGGCGATAATACCCGACTTGATATTTGGCAGTACTACGGTAAAAAATGTCTTCAGTCTGCCAGCTCCAAGGCTAAGCGAGGCCTCTTCCACTGCAAAATCGAAATTTGCCAGGCTGGAGGCGATAACCCGGATAATAAACGGCAGCATGATGACCGTATGACCGAGCAGCAGCGCCGTATAGACCGGCAGGTTGTATGTGATAATGACGTACTTGAGCATGGTAAAACCAAGTACAATGCCAGGAATCAGAACCGGCGAAATAAAGATCGCATTCAGCGCGCTTTTGCCCCGAAACTGAAAGCGGCTAAGCGCATAAGCGGCAGGCAAGCCCAGCAGCAGCGCAAGCAGATTGCCCGCCAGCGATACAAACATGGAGGTGACAAACGATGTCTTGAACATCGAAACTTCAAAAATATTCTGATACCACTTGAGCGAGAAACCCTGAGGCGGAAATTTCAGCGCGCTCCCCGGCTCAAACGAGGCAACCGCGATAATAATGAGCGGTCCAAGCAGGAACAGATAGATAAGAAGTGTAAACAGGCCGAGCCCGCGATTCTTCTCTTTCATGTTTACGACCCCTTCGGATTTAATTTAGTGGCCAGCTTGTTCATCAGCGCAATGATGATGAAGGTGATGAACATCATAATTGTGGCGATAACCGAAGCCAGATACCAGTCATTCAGCGTAATCGCATTCTGGTACAGGAATGTTGAGATGACTCGCTGTTTGCCTCCGAGAAGCGCAGGCGTCGTATAGGCCGTCAAACTGCCGACAAATACGAGGATGCCCCCGATAATAAGTCCTGGCACGCTAAGCGGGATAATAATTTTGCAAAATGCGCTGAAGCGGCTTGCGCCAAGACTTTCCGCGGCCTTTACCAGATCGGAGTCAATATTCTCCATAACGCCAACGAGCGTAATGATGATTAGCGGCAGGAATAAATGGATCAGACCGATAATCATGGCTGTCGGCGTATACAGAATGTTCAGCGGCTCCTGAATGATGCCGAGGGAGAGCAGCGTATTGTTAAGCAGTCCCTTTTTCCCCAGAATGATCGTCCAGCTAAAGGAACGGACTACGGAGCTGGTCAGCAGCGGGAAAATCGCCAGCGCCAGCAGCAGTCCCTTTCTCCGCGGGCTTTGCCGGGAAATATAGTAAGCGGTTGGAAACCCGAGTACCATGCACAACAGCGTCGTGATGATGCTGACACGCAATGTTGTCCATACAATTTTAAGGAAATACGGGTCTTTAAAAAAAAGAATATAGCCTTCAACTGTGAATCGGCTCTCATGGTAAAAGGTCGAACCTACCGTCAGGAGTATCGGTATCACCATGAAAGCAGCCAGGAATACCAGTCCGGGCAGAAGCAGCAAGGCCAAGTAGGATTTCTTCATGTCACTGTCTCCTGTTCATTAGTTCGCTAGCCGCGCAGGACGCGGATGAAATGGTTGATGAATTCGTCCGCCGCTACCTCCAGGCAGACATGTACATTTGGCTTGACGGCCAGCCGGTTCTGAAAGTCACACACGGTCTGTCCATCACACAGCTCGCTGCGTGTCTCTATATCTACATAATAGTGTCCGGTTTTAACCAGATCGGGATTTATCGCCACGGCTACTGCGAGCGGATCATGCATGGCACATGCTTTCACACCGTTTCGCTCCTGATAGCGCTTCATGTAATCCGCTGTGCTAGCCCGTACATAGCGGGCGATTTCCGAATCTCCCATAGCGTTGATATGCTCCTCGCTGAGCAGCGCCTTGCGGGTGACATCAAGACCAACAAGCGTGAGCGAAGCAAATCCGGCCCAGAACACATGCTTGGCCGCCTCCGGGTCGACGTACATATTGTACTCCGCTGTCGGCGTCACATTGCCGAAGCTCTGGACGACACCGCCCATCACGACGACCTCCTTGACCTGCTGAACCAGCTCCGGGTATTTGAGTATGGCCAGCGCCAGATTCGTCAGCGGTCCGGTCATGATCAGGGTGATTTCTCCATGGTGCTCGCGAATCTGCTCGATAATAAAATCCACCGCATATCCTTCTTCCGGCTGCTTGCGCTGCGTCATGTCGTCTAGCGCCCCGCCCAGACCGTCCTTGCCGTGAACGCGATGCTCAAAATAGGTGCTGCGGATCATCGGCTTTCCGGCTCCCTGGACAACAGGAATATGCTCCGCTCCGGCCAGTTGCAAAATTTTGCACGTATTGGCCGTCGCCTGCTCCATAGATACATTGCCGTTAACCGTCGTGATACCGAGAATATCCAGCTCTCCGCTGCGGATGGCAAGCAGCAGTCCGAGCGCGTCATCTACCCCCGTATCTACATCGATAATGACTTTCTTGTTCAACTTTTTGACCCTCCCTATAATCGAAATAAAACAAGGGTACATGCGCGACATATACCCTTGCTAATCGTAAACGGCTCCTTTTAATATTCACCGTTCATAAGGCTTCATCTTATTGGGTTACTTCACGGTTAAAACGGTCGATCCAGTTTTTAAGGTTCTCGTTAACAAACTTCATGTCCAGCTTGATCAGCTTCAGAATGGTGTCGGCACCGTACGTAATGCCTTCGGCCTCTTCTGCGCTCAGGCTTACCTTCATATTGACTGGAGAGTCGATTTTCGCTTTGGCAGCTTTCTCCTGGAACTCCTGGCTCAAATGCCAGTTGATGAAATCCTCAGCCAATTCCTTGTTTTTGCTGCCTTTGATGATATTGACGGTATTCATGATTGCATAAGCGCCTTCCGTCGGTGTCACAAACTTCGTGCCGGGAACAGCGGTCTTCAAATCTTTGACATACATCTCCATGATCGGCCCTGCAGCAATCTCTCCCTGCGTAAACATGTTCACATAGTCGGAAGTTTGATTGTAATATTTCACAACGCCAGGGTTCAGCTCTTTCAGCTTCGCCATCGCCTGATCTTCGTTAAACTCTGTATTGCCGGCTGCGCGGGAAGCGGCATCCAGAATCATCGGACCGCTTGTCGCCGTAATGTTCGGAATCGTCAGCTTCTTGGACAGCTCAGGGCTCCATAAATCGCTCCACGATTTGATTTCCTTGCCGCCTGTCTCCTCCGGATTATAGGCAATACCGAGTTGGCCGACCGTATACGCCGGACCAAAGTCCTCGCCAAGCGGAGCCTGAGCGACTTCATAAATATCCTTGAGGTTCGGAATACGGCTGCGGTCGATTTTCTCGAACAATCCGGCTTCAATACCTTGCTGTGCATAGTAATCGGACAAATAAATCAGGTCCACGGGGGAACTGCCAGTTTTCACTTTGTTCAAACGGTCCGCGTTATTGCCGGCCTCGACAACAATTTTCACATTATGCTCCTGCTCAAATGGCTCGTACAGCTCTTTGTTAAAGAAGTCAGCGGAGAATCCCCAGGTTGAAATGACAAGCTTCGTCGCTTCACCCTTCGGCGCGTTGTCCGCCCCTCCTGTATTTTCCGGTTTTGCCGCATTGCCGCAACCGGCAAGCACTACTCCGAGAATCGTTAATGATGCCAACCCTTGTACCCACTTTTTCATCTTGTAAGTCCTCCCTTAATGTACATGCTCTATGTGGTCAATCTTAACCCCCAGTTGCTCTGCGATACTCGTAGTATTCGTACGCATCTGCCCAAACCATACACTTACCCCAATGTCTTCCAATAAAAAAACGAAAAGCACACTTGTGTAGAAAAAATTCTTCTAACAAGAGCACTTTTCGTTGTAAACAACGCAAAGAGACATCTGCCTCGCTTAATCTGGTTCCCTCTTAAGATAAATCAAAAGAGCGACGCCAACGCTTGTTTATTCAATTTCATGAAGAATTACATTCGTAATGGCCCGTTGCGTCGGCGGGTCATAATCCCTGAGCACGACCTCAACAGATAATCCCAGCTCTTGCTCCAGGCGTTCGCGAATCTTCCGCTTGTAAATGACAGACATATGATAATCCACTTCATACTTCAGCGCAGGAGCCTCGTCCTCCAGAGCATTGGAGCGCGGCGACCGGCGGTGCTTGGCATGAATCGTAATAACCGATTGATCGATGGACACCTTCAGCATTGTCGTTCCTACCCCGAACAGCTCTTTGGCGATCTCGTTGTAGATGTGACTAAGTTTCTTCCTGTTCTCGTTGGAATCGACCAAGGTCATGTGAGGGAATCACCTACTGCTATAGAATAAACCGAATGTAAAATCTAGTATTCATAATACATAAGAATATTGAATAAATCAAGTTAAACACCAAAAATATATGACCCGATTTATGGCTCAACCTTAAAATCAGTGCTTGACAAACAGGAGAGAGCAGCGAAGGGGCAGAGGAATTCTGGAGAAACGAACGTGGTCGCCTTTAAGGCCCGATTCCCCCTGCAAACTTCCATGAAATCAAGGAATCGGGCTTTAACAGCGATCGGAAGAATCCTCTGCCACGCAGCGCCCCCTCCACCTAGTGGTCAAGCACTAATTCTGGTTTTGAGCCCGATTTATTTCTTAATTTTTTTAACGGCGTTGCCAGCGGCCTCCATAATTACTTCTCCTAAAGTAGGGTGTGGATGGATGGTCATCGCCAAATCCTCAACATTCGCCCCCATCTCAATGGCCAGAGCAAGCTCTGAGATGAGAGACGACGCCTCCGCGCCCACGATTTGCGCACCTCGTATGATCCCGGAATTCGGATCAGCTATCACTTTGACAAATCCATCCGTCGCTTTCAGCGCCAATGCTCTGCCGTTAATTCCGAATGAAGACTTTCCGATAACAACGGGTATCCCTTTGGCCTTGCACTCTGTTTCACTGAGCCCAACACTGGCTAATTCCGGGTCGGAAAAAACGACTAGCGGCATCGCTCTATAGTCAAGGGCGGAAGCTTCGCCCGCAATCGTTTCAGCCGCCACCCTTGCTTCATAAGACGCTTTATGAGCCAAAGCCGGACCGCTCGCAATATCTCCAATTGCAAAAATATGCGGAATGGCCGTTCTGCATTGCTTATCTGTTTCAATTAACCCTCTGTCGGTTGTCTTCAAGCCAATACGATCCAGCCCCAGGCTTCCGTCTGTGTTCGGCGTTCTGCCAACCGTTACTAATGCATACTCCGCAGTAATCGATTGGTGCTCTCCATGTCTCATATAGTAAAGAGTTAGATCATCTGCCCCCTGCTCTGCTTTGGCTGCTGCAGCTTCTGTTATCATTTCAATTCCTTCAGCCTTCATCTGCTTGATGACAGGAGCGACAAGGTCGGCCTCAAATCCTGGCAAAATTTGTGGACCTCCCTCCAGAATCGTGACTTTGCTGCCAAATTTGGCATACATTTGTCCAAGCTCAACCCCAATATAACCGCCGCCGACCACAACCAGACTTTTTGGAACCCCCGCAAGCGACAACACCCCGGTTGAAGAGAGTATGCGATTTCCGAATGGCAATGCCCGAAGCTCGATCGGGCGAGAACCGTTAGCCAGTATGGCATGCCTGAACGAAACAATTTCCTCTGCTCCTGACTTCTTGACAACAACCGTATGGTCATCAAGAAAGCTTGCTTCCCCTTCCAAAATTTCAACCCCGGCATTCTTTAGCAGAAACAGAACCCCGTTGACCTGTTTGTTTACAACCGCCTGTTTAAAATTCTGTGCATCTGTAAAGGATGCTGAACTCGCAATACGTTTCAATTGTCTGTCCGTTTCATAGCGGTGAGCTTCTGCGATTAGTGCTTTGGAGGGGATACATCCCACATTCGTGCACACCCCGCCAATCTGGCCGCGCTCTACAATAACTGTCTTCATACCGAGCTGCGCCGATTTGACTGCCGCTGCATAACCTCCCGGACCTGAGCCAATAACCAACGTATCGATCTGATTAAACTTGCTCATTCATATGCGCCTCCAATTTTAAAATATGATAATCATAATATATTATAATCATAATATTTTAGATGCGTCAACGTCACTAGGGCGTGTCTGAAAACTCCTCTTAATGGAGTTACTTCAACAAAACCATGGCAGAAGCCAAGAAGGCGAAGCTCAGAACGTTTCGAGAAAGCTTATCATAGCGTGTTGCGATCCCGCGGAATTGTTTGAGTTTGTTGAAGAAACATTCTACAATATGCCGTTCTTTATAGTGATAAAAGTCGCAAAGCGTTACGCCGGAGAGAACTTCAATCGCTACGGTGCAATCATGGATATTTCCAGGTGTTAAAAATGTTAGCGTCAAATAGCCCCCACCTAGCGGCGGGAGCAGACTTTCGGCTATGCTGGTGTTAGCTTTTCTTTATCCGACAATGAGCCGGAAGCGAATCGGACCAAGCCAGGAAAGATTCGAGCGCTTCGGCATCAAGCGGAGTGGCTAGCTGCGGCAACTGTTCAAAAAGAGACTGCAGGTAGTGGAACGGAAGGAGTCCTTCCTCCTTTGCCGTCTCAATTACGCTGTAGATCGTCGCGCTAGCTTTGGCGCCGCGTGGCGTGTTGGCGAACAACCAATTTTACGCCCGATCACAAACGGCTTGATTGACCGTTCGCTGCGGTTGTTGTCAAGTTCCAGTCGACCGTCTTCCGAAAATGCCGTCAGCTTCTCTCATTGATTGAGGCTGTACGTGATCGCTTCACCCGCCTTGCTCTTCGGGATCGTCCGAGAGAGTTGCTGCTTGAGTCACTTTCCATACGCCTCCACCACCGGTTGGCTGTGGGCGGTGCGTGCTGCTTTGCGTTCCTCTGGCGTAGCCTCCGTCCAGCCGCGCTCAAGCGCAAACAGCTTGTTGCAGAAGGCAAGCCCTTGCACCGCAACCGACTCCGGGTTGTGTAGGGCTTCCGGCGGCGCTGCTCGCTGCGCTTCGTCAAATTTCCGGCACGCATGCGCCCAGCAGCCGACGAGCTTCACCTTGGCCACTTTGTGGTAACCGGCATAGCCGTCCACATGTAAGTATCCGCCATACCCCGCCAGAAAGTTTCGCGGATGTTCGCCGCCCCGCGTCTGTTGGTACTCGTACAATACAGCAGGCGCAACACCGCGCCCGGTGCGGTACAGCCACAAATACGATTTTGCTTATGCCGACGTTCTTTATGTATCCGCCGGAGCTGCGCAAGCTGATCTATACGACGAATATGATCGAGGGCTATCACCGGCAATTGCACAAGGTGACGAAAGGAAAAAGCATTTTTCCCCATAACGAATCGCTACTCAAGATGCTGTACCTGGCTACCATGGATAGCGTGTATAAATGGACAGGCCACGTTCAAAACTGGGGACAAATGCTGTTACAGTTGTCCGTTTTCTTCCCCGATCGCGTTGGTCAGTACCTGGAGTAGGGGGCGGAGTTCGCCCTCCACCGTAAACACCCTTTACATTCGTTTACACATAATTCTTGACAGACCCTATGGAATCCTTTTGGGGAAAGCTCAAAATGGAATGGCTCAATGATTACAACTTTAAGACCCGGAAAGAGGCTAGGAAGGCCGTATTTGAATACATTGAGCTATTCTACAACCGACGGAGAACGCACTCCGCCAATCAATATGTCCCGCCATTCTAAGATAAATCACTTGGATGACGTTAGGATAATGGGTATGCTGGGGTCTTTCTTGGTGTCTATTATTTCGATGCAAGGTCACTTTACCTGTTTATGTGTTGAATGGGTTTGTGGAGGGGAATACCTGCATCTCGTGTTTCCGCTTTGCGAAGGTAAACAGTTAGTTCCTCCGCCTCCACCAAAGAGAAAACCTTGAAGGCCGAAGCCAATCAAGGTTAAGGTCTTGCTAATTATAAATTAATTGCTAGAATCAAATTATCGGCTACTTCTTTAAAGCTCCATTTGGAAAGCACAAAAAGTCCTCCATAAAGCTGGTCTATTTGAACCGACTTGCTAATAATTGTGTCTTCCTCGATGTTTTCAGAAGCACAAGATATGATAATTAACTTCAAAGATTCAATATTCATCTTACTACAAAAATCAATGATTTCTTTCTTAAGATTGACCAGTTCGATTGGCGGATTTTCTTCTTCCTTCCAATCTTCGAATACACCTATAAACTCTTGGTCAAATAGCTCGATTACGTTTTCCTCAAGGAATGGACTCAAGTACGTTAGCTTCTTTTTTGCTATTTCTTCTTTTAGTAAAACTTTCATTCCAAATGGAGCTACTTTGTTCTTTAATTCTGCTTCATCACAACTAAAAGTAAGGAACTGGGAGCAATCAAAAATCACATAAGACATGATACACCTCTCTCGATTAAGGCCTATACTTCCCATTATTAAGATTATCATAAAGTTGACTAATATCTTTCTTAGTTGGAGATGCTACTCCTCCATTTTTTGTTTTACTTCCAACAGAACCTCTTACGTTTCCTGAACGGTCAACATTCCTTTGAGGTTGATGAACATGAGGGGATAGATTAGCGTGCGAATCGCTACCATATCTTTTAAATTGCCCCCCTGATTGACCTACATTGTTGAATCCTGACGATTTCGTATATAATTTTGTTTCTTTATCTATTGGAACATTCTTTTTTACATATCCTTCGAGATTACGCTCACCAGCTTGAGGCTTATACCCTCTAGTTTCGAGACCTTTTCCCGTCCCCGTCCCCCCACTACCACCAGAAGACACCTTAAGCTTATTGGTCGCCTTGCCTGCTCCATAAGTACCCACGCTCTGCACGCTACTCATCAGTGCTTGCTTTTGATTGACCTTACCCGTTGTAATGTATTGCTCTGCAGCACTGCTAGCATACCCAGCTCCGGCACGCACCCCCATATTTGCAACAAGGGAGGCTCCGCCAGTTAATCCGGCAGTCAATCCTGTTATCGCGCCTGCGGCAGCGGCCCCCGCATATTTCTTCCAATTGCTCTTGGATAGCTGACCTTTCGCAGCATCCCTCGCCATTTCAATGCCGGCTCCAATAGCGGCTCCTGCCGCTGCTCCTACTGCCGCAGCAACAAAATTGAAGAAGTGTCCGGTAGGGTCATCATACATCACGGGTTCATTTTTGACGTAAGCAT
>NZ_JAELUP010000029.1 GCF_016424485.1 Paenibacillus roseus | reverse complement strand
AATTTACCTATTAATTTTTCTTTTTGTTTTAATACAACATGTAATTTGATAATTTTTTGTTTTCTTTGTATAAATGTATCAAGATAAGGCATATTTATTTCAACATTTTCAAAATAATTTAACATTTGCTTTTTTCGAAATAAAGAATCATTAATCATTACATTTATTAAAAGATATAATAAATTCGTATATAACACGGGTACTTGTCGTCGTTGTATAACAACTAATTCAGGTAATATTTTAAAAAATTGTATCGCTTTTAGTGATTTTCGACCAATTTTTTTTGTTAATTGACATACTACTTTTGATATTTCACTTTTTGCTGTATTTCGATATAAATAATAATCATGAGTAAAAACTTTAACATGTTTACGTCGAAAAGTTCGAGCTTTTAAAGCAACTAATAAAAAATAAATACTAAAAAAAAATAGTAAATTCTTTATTTTTTCCAATCTTTCTTTATTTATCGGAGATGAAGAGTTTAAATAAAAAAGTGACTTTTTTAAACTATTAAATTTATCT
>NZ_JAELUP010000028.1 GCF_016424485.1 Paenibacillus roseus | reverse complement strand
GCCCCTTAAAACGGGCTCGGACTGCGATGAAAGTGACATTTTCATAGACAAATTAAGGTGACATTTTCTCAGATAATTGACAGAAAAATCGCAATGATAGCTCCAGAAGTATGCGGACAGCGTAATGATTGTGTGAGCTGGAAAATTGGATTGTCCATTTATTGTATGTTCAAAGGGCTGAAGTTTTGGCTAAAACGCAGGATGAGGAAGTAGGAAAATCATCGATTATCATTATAAGCTGCTTTCCAGAGGTGTTGGAATGGAGGTGCGATTTAAAAGGGGAATCCGGGGAACAAACCATTCCTGCAAAAATAAGCGCGCCCCGGGTTCTCGTTTGAATTGTCGATTTTAAATCATTCTGCGGATGAGGGCGCCGGGCGCATTTATCTAAGAGGACGATCGAAGCATAGTAGATTATCGTCACTGTCCAGATGTTTGGCAATGGCCCCCTGAATCTTCGGCAAGTCTTTGGAGCGTATCGCATCCAGCAGTTCCTGGTGATCTTTCTCGAAATGGTCCAACTGGTAGTAAGGCAGGTTTTTGGAAAAATGAAGCCGAATCTGATTGACGATGCTTTGCCAGGTCAACAGAACGGTACGCTCGTTCGCAAGCTCTAATATTGTTTGGTGGAACTGGATGTCCAGATCGACCAGCCGAAGGTTTTCCCCATTCAAGGCCGCTTCCCGCATCTCGTCCACGATCGCTTGCATAGCCGCGAAAAACTTCTGGTCCATCTCATGTAAATAACGCTGCACGACGAACCATTCGATATGATGCCGAATCGGAATAAGAATGTTGCGAACTTCCTCTGCGTCCAAATCCGCAACGACGGTTTCCTTGTAGGGATAGGAAATTAGAAGACCCTCCCGCTCCAACTGACGAATCGCTTCCCTAATCGGACCGCGGCTGACGCCCATCTGCTCTGCGACCTCCATCTCCTTGACCCGGGAGCCAGGAGCCAGATGGCCGTTTAGAATCGCTTCCCGCAAATCGTTAGTGACCTTCTCCCGAAGTGAGGTATTGGCTTGCTGCTTAAACATAAATGGATGCTGGCTCATAATAATCTCCTTATCTCTGTGGTACGACGTTGCCTGTCGACACTATACATTCATTATAATCCGAACTTCGAAAAAACACACGACAATGGTTTTTGTCGACAATATACTAGAATTTAGTCAAATAAATATTGTTGACAATATACATTTATCGGAGATAGAATGAGATCAGAAACATGTAAGCGCTTTAAAATAATTCAACCCTTTTCAGTCAAAACTATACTTCAAGGAGGGTTCTACATTGAAATCGAATCATTGGAAAAAAACGGCGAGTATATTAGCGGTTGTCGCATTGGTTGTCGGTTTATTGGCAGGTTGCAGCGGAAAGGGCGGCAATACTTCCTCTACGCCTTCGACGCCACCGAGCGGCTCGGCTCCTTCGGAGTCCGTCAAGCTGGTGTTCTGGAATAACGGATTGAAATCGACCGATGATACGGGGACGAAAAAGAAAGACGAGCTTGCCCTTTTCCGATACGTCAAAAAATTCGAGGAAGAAAACCCCGGCGTTACAATTGAAGTCGTGGACAAGCCCGCCGATAATATCGCAACGTTGTTGAAAGCGGCTTCTGTTTCCAAAGATGGCCCCGATCTGATCGGACTATGGGCCGGCGGCGCGACGAATGACTTCAAACATTTGCTCGTTCCGCTCGACCCGTACTTGACGAATGAAGAAAAAGCGCAATATAGCGGACTGGATATCGCAAAAACCGACTACAAGCCGGACGGTCAAGTCCAAGCGCTTCCTTACAACGTGACGACCTATCATATTTTCTACAATAAGGCGGCGTTCAAAAAGGCGGGTGTTGAATTGCCGACGAGCGTCAAAACATGGGACGAATTTATGAAGCTGTGCGAAAGATTGAAGCAAGGCGGCGTGACGCCGCTTTATGTCGGCGAGAAGGAAGGATACGTTTCCACTTGGGCGGTAAGCGAGCTTTTGCTCGATGAGATCGGTCCTGAAGGCATTCTAAAGCTGCGTACTGGCGAACAAAAATTTGATAGTCCGGAGTTCAAGAAAGCAATGGGAACATGGAAGCAAGTGTACGACAAAAAGTATACGAACAAGGATTTCGTAACGTTGGGCGCCTGGGACTCGATGCAGCAATTTGCCGACAGCGGCGCCGCGATGACGGTTAACGGAAGTTGGACGATTAATGATTTGACGACGCAACTTGGCGACGATCTGGGTACGATCCAGTTCCCGGCCATTTCCGCCGATGCGCCTTACGCCGATTATTTGGTCTCGCAACCCGGCTCCAATATTTCCGTTACGAAGTTTAGCAAGTATCCCGACATTGCTGCCAAATTCGCCAAGTTTATTACGAGCGGCCAGTTCCAAATCGATTATTACAAGGATACGGGAGATATTCCTTCCAATACTTCTGCTGACTTGTCCCAAATTACCAATCCGATAACGAAGCAGGCGCTGGAATGGATTAAAACTAGCAAAACGGGTCTTGGCTTCGACGCCCTGATCTCGGCCGATGCTGCCGGAGAGTTTTACAAATTGGCTTCTGCTGTCGTCTATAGCAAAACTACGGTAGATGAAATGGCCAAGAGCATTGATGCGAAAATCAAGTAAATGCCAAGCGACGGAGGGCGACGAGCAGCCTCGTCCACTCATCGTTTTGGTCAGGGAAAGCGGGGATGACCATGCGAAAAAATGAGGCGGCCGTTCGGAGGCCGGCGGAAGCCCGTTGGGGTTATGTGTTCATAGCCCCTATCCTGCTGTTCCTTCTTATATTTCTAGTTTTTCCGATTGTCCAGGTTGCATACTACAGCCTAACCTCGTGGGATGGCAGAGGAGCGGCTTCTTGGGTGGGGCTCCAAAACTATGTGGAGCTTTTCCGTTCGAAGGAATTTTGGACCGTACTGAAAAACAACCTTTATTTTCTCCTTGTCGGCGTTCCGGTCTGGACGATCTTTCCGCTTTTGATCGCGGTGCTATTGCACGAGGAAGTGAAGGGGTGGAAGTTTTTTAAATCCGCGTTCTTTTTCCCTTCAGTGCTTTCTACCGCTGTGGTCGGCGTGCTGTTTACTGCGTTCCTGAATTACAACGGACCATTCAACGAAATATTGAGGAGCGTCGGACTGGATGCGCTCGCGCTCGATTGGCTCGCGCAAGGAACAACCTCGATTCCGGCCATTATTTTGATTATCAACTGGGCGGGGTTCGGCTCGGCCGTGCTGATTTATTTAGCTGGACTTTCCTCCGTTCCGAACGACGTACAGGAATCGGCCGTTCTGGACGGGGCGGGATGGTTTCGCCGATTGTTTTACATTACAATTCCGATGATCAAGAGCGTTATTCAGCTTAATATTTTGCTTAATATCATTTACGCTTTTACGTCCTTGTTCAGCTACATTTTCGTTATGACCAGCGGAGGTCCCGGGTACGAAAGCACCGTGATCGAATACTTGCTGTACCGCAAAGCTTTTCAATCGAACGAGGTCGGATCGGCATCGGCGCTGGCGATTATCATGTTCGCGATTGTATTCGTCATTAGCCGGCTGCAGGCCCGCTTATTCGCGGCTTCCGGCAACGAGGAGGAATAAAGATGACGGCGCTAAGATCGGCCCGCTGGGCTCAATGGCTTATTTTTCTGCTGATGGCGCTGCTTGCCTGCTCCACGCTATTTCCGATTCTCTATATGATACTCACTTCCTTGAAGAGCAGGACGGAATATCTAAGCAACATGTTCGGGCTTCCGCATACGCTGTTTACCCGCAATTTCGGGATGATCTTCGACAGGTTCAACATTCCGCTTCTAGGCATGAACTCTCTGATCGTGGCAGTCAGCGCGGTAGCTTTGTCGCTGCTCATTACGACGATGGCCGGGTACGGCTTCGCAAAGTTCGACTTCAGGGGCAGCAAGCTGCTGTTCGTGCTCGTGGTGGCGTGCATGATGGTGCCGGGGCAAGTGCTGATTATTCCCGTATATCGGCTTATGGCCGATTTCGGTCTGATCAACAACTACCTCTCCGTTATTTTGTTCTATACGACGACATCAATTCCGTTTGCCGCTTTCCTGTTGACGGCCAGCACGAGGGCGATTCCGAAGGATTTGATGGAAGCGGCCAAAATCGATGGCGCAGGCGTTTTGGGCATCTATTGGCGCGTCGTCCTGCCGATGGTTATGCCGGCTGTCGTTACGTTGGCGATTTTAAACTTTCTCGGATTTTGGAATGAGCTGCTGTATGCGATGCTGTTTCTTCAGGATTCGTCAAAGCAGACGATGACGGTGGCGGTAGCGACTCTGAGCGGGGGGGTGCGTAAAAATTACCCTATGCTGATGTCCGGGCTGCTCCTCAACAGCGTGCCGGTCATCGTCATTTTCCTGCTGTTTCAAAACCAGATTCAAAAAGGCATCACGATGGGAGCCGTCAAATAACAGAGACCCGAAGCTTCTCCATTCGGGCAATGGAGGAAACGCGACATGAAAATTACCGAGGTTGAAGCGATCTACCTGAGAATACCCGATCTGGACGCCGCCAAATGCGACGGCACGCAAGATACTCTTATTATCCGCATTCATACCGATGAGGGAATTACGGGCATTGGCGAAGTGGACTCTGTTCCCCTTGTCGCGAAAGCCGCCATCGACGCCCCGGCGTCGCACTCGATCGCAACCGGGCTCAGAAGCTTGCTCATTGGAGAGAATCCGCTGGAAACGGACCGGCTTTGGGATAAAATGTATCGGGGAACGATCTATTTCGGCCGCGGAGGACCGGCACTCCATGCGATTAGCGGCATCGACATGGCTTTATGGGACATCAAGGGCAAGCACGCCGCCCGTCCTGTATCCGAAATGCTGGGCGGAACGTATCACCAGAGGCTGAAAGCGTATGCCAGCTCGCTTATGCCGGAAACAGTGGACGAAGCGGCGATTCTTGCCGAGCGTTACGCTTCTCAGGGGTACAAGGCGATGAAGTTCGGCTGGGGGCCGATCGGCCGCGACGCCCGATTCGACGAAGCACAAATTCGCGCGATTCGTGAAGCTATAGGCGCTGACATCGACATTATGATAGACGGAGGGCTGGCTTGGGATTTGAAAGGCGCTCTCAAAATGGCCGAAATCTACGAGAAGTACGGCGTGTATTGGCTGGAGGAGCCGCTTCATCCTCAGGATATCGCCGGATACCGGGAGCTTTCCGACCGGACGAGCCTCTATATTGCCGGAGGGGAGCAAGAGAGCGGCTGCTCCGCATTCCGGACGCTGCTTGACGAAGGCCATCTGGACATCATTCAGCCGGACCTTGGCC
This sequence comes from Paenibacillus roseus, assembly GCF_016424485.1. Lineage (GTDB taxonomy): Bacteria > Bacillota > Bacilli > Paenibacillales > Paenibacillaceae > Paenibacillus_D > Paenibacillus_D roseus. The sequence goes on along the minus strand of NZ_JAELUP010000028.1, from coordinate 9,905 downwards.
GCTGCGGGGGATTAACGGAAGGGAAGCGAATCGCCCACCTTGCCTATGAAAGGCATAAGAAAGTCGTGCCGCACGCCTTTAAGACAGGCGTTCTGGTGGCGGCCAGCACTCATTTTACGGCATCCTTGCCTAACGGCTTCTTGATCGAGCATACAGTTTCTACCTCTCCTTTGGCGCGTGATCTGGTGGACGAGAAAATCGAGTTCCTGGACGGCTTCGTTTACGTGCCTGATCGTCCGGGCCTTGGTATTACGATCAACGAAAGCGTGCTGGAGAACTATCGGGTAAAATGATTCCGGACACTATGGAGGCGGAGAACGATGAACGAAATGCGAAGATTCGAAGGGAAGACGGCGCTTGTCACCGGTGGGGCGACCGGTGTCGGATACGCCGTGGCGGAACGGTTCGCGTGCGAGGGTGCAGGGCAGGTCGTCATCGTCGGCAGACGTCCCGATGTGGGTGGAAGCGCCGCCAGGACGCTGCGCGCCCAAGGCTTGAACGTTGATTTTATCCCATGCGACATTTCCGACGAGAGCGCGGTTAGCGAGCTGTTTCGAACGATACGAAGTCAATACGGAAGGCTCGACATTCTGGTGAACAACGCCGCGGCGTTCGAGCCGCTCCCATTTCTCGGCGCAGAAAGAGCCAGATGGCGAAAAACGTTCGACATTATCGTGGACGGTGCCTGGCTCTGCACGCAGGAAGCCGCGAAGCTGATGGTCGATACCGGTACGAAAGGCGCCATCATCAACGTCTCGTCGATTAACGGAAATCGCGCGTTGGAGGATTCTTCAGCTTACAATGCAGCCAAAGGCGCCTTGGATCAGTTGACGAGAAATACCGCGCTGGAGCTGATGGACTACGGGATTCGGGTCAATTCCGTCGCCCTCGGCTTTATTGAGACCCCAATGTCGATTGTGGACGGCGTCCCCGAGCATGAGACGGATTGGTTCAAGGATATTTATGTCGGTCGGCGCAAAATTCCGCAGCGAAGACAGGGTCAGCGGGGTGAAGCGGCGGCGGCGATTGCCTTTCTTGCGTCGGAAGATGCTTCTTATATTTGTGGAGCGGTGCTGCCAGTAGACGGCGGACTGTCGATTACGTTTTGACGGAGGGAGTCGGGATGAAAGCGTTAATATACGAAGGCCCGATGAAGATGGCGGTCCGACAGACGGACAAACCGGTTCCGGGAGAAGACGATATTGTGATTCAAGTTGCATACTCGGGAATATGCGGGTCGGAACTGAGCGGTTTTCTCGGCGAAAATTCGTTGCGCCAGCCGCCGCTTATATTCGGCCACGAGTTCTCGGGCACGATCGCGGCAATGGGAGAACGCGCATTGACTGCCGGATGGTCGCTTGGCGACCGGGTAACCGCAAATCCACTCGTCACATGTGGACGGTGCACGTATTGTCTGGCCGGCAGTCAGCAGCTTTGCACGGGCCGCAAGCTGTTGTCCGCCGCATTGCCAGGCTCTAACGCGGAATACGTCGCCGTTCCGGCGGCTTTCGTTCACAAAATTTCCGACAGCCTTTCCTTGCGGGAAGCGGCTTTCGTCGAGCCTGCGGCCTGTGCCGTCCGGGCAGCGGAGCTGGCGGAGCCCAAGCCGACGGATACGGTCGTCGTCATCGGGATGGGACCGATCGGCATGCTGATTATGCAAGCGCTTCGGCAATATGGCGTCAGAGCAATCATTGCGGTCGACCGGAACCGGGATCGGCTAGCGATCGCCTCCAGGCTCGGCGCGGCGAACACGTTCTGCCCGGATGATGGCGATACGGTGGAATTGTTGCGGAAGCTTGCGGACGGCCGCGGTGTAGACATCGCCATAGATGCCGTGGGCGCGGAAGCGACCCGCCGCCAATGCGTGCAAGCCTGCGCCCCGGGCGGCCGCGTTGTGTTCACCGGCTTGCACGAGGAAGAAAGCTCGCTGCATATCAATGCGATTATCCGCAGCGAAATTCGCCTGACTGGCGCATTCGCCTATTCCGAAGCGAATTTCCGCACAGCGCTGCGCTGGCTGGAGGAAGGACGGATCGGGTTGTCCGAAGGTATTATCGAGGCGCCGCTGGAGGAAGGGGAGGCCTGGTTTGACCTGTTGATCAGACGACCGGGCAGCATCTCTAAAGTTTTGTTGAAGCCGGGAGGGGACGAAGCATGACCCAATTTGGAGAGTGGCATTCTGCTGGCGAGGGCATTACGAGGAAGATATTCAATCCGGCCGACAGCATGATGAGCATGATGATTTCCTTTAAGGCCGGTTCTTTAGGCACGGCGCATTCCCATCCGCACGAACAGATAACTTTCGTTTTTAGCGGCCGCTTGACGCTATCGCTTGACGAGGCTGTACATGAGATCGGTCCCGGGGAACAGATCGTCGTCCCCGGCAATGTCGTTCATTCAGTTGTGGCCCTTGAAGATTCAATCGTGCTGGAAGTGTTCACTCCGCTTCGCGAAGATTTGCTTAAGACGATAGCCGACTACTGAACGAAAGGAGACCGATCAATGACGGTTAGGGTGGACACGGATTGGAATTACCGCGGCATTGGGACGATTATTCTGGAAAATGATCTTCTAAAAGTCGTGATCATGCCCGCCTTGGGGGCGAAAATATGGCAGCTGACCTACAAGCCAAAAGGCAAGGACCTGCTGTGGAACAATCCCCGGCTGAAGCCGAAGGAGCTGCCGTTTCATGCGGTGTACGACGATCAATTTTTCGGAGGCTGGGACGAGTTGTTCCCGAACGACAGTCCCGAACTGATCGAAGGCGAAGCGTTCCCGGACCATGGCGAGTTGTGGACGCTTCCATGGCAGTATGCGCTTGAGAAGGTCGGGCCGGATGAAGTCATGGTCAGGTTGTGGACGGATACGCCAATCAGCGTCTGCCGGGTAGAGAAAACCGTTACGCTGCGGGCAGGGGAGGCGAAACTGCGGTTTCGCCACCGAATCGCGAATGAAAGCAGCCGCAGCCTGCCTTTTCTATGGAAGCTGCATGCGGCGTTGGCGGTGGATGAGCATTCCCGTATCGATCTTCCGGCGCGCACCGTCTATGTCGAAGAGTTCGGCTCCCCTCGCGCCGGCTTTACCGGGCGAACATATGAATGGCCGTACGCGCTGGACGAAACGGGAAAACAATGGGATATGCGTCAAGTGCTTCCCGCATCCTCCGGCGCAAGCGAATTTCAGTACGCCATCGATACTTCGGCGGGCTGGTGCGCGCTTACCCACACGAAGGAGCGGATCGGCTTCGCGCTCGCCTACGACGCGAACGTGCTGCCGCACTGCTGGATATTCGCCTCGTACGGCGGGTGGCGCTCGCTGAATACCGTCGTGCTGGAGCCATGCACGGGGTATCCGTTCAGCGTGAACGAAGGAATGAAGCGGGGAACGCATATGGTGCTGCCCCCTGGCGACTCTCTGGAATGTACGATCGTCGCGTCCGTCTACGAAAATTTGGATTCGGTGGACTTTGTCGATTCGGACGGCAATGTGACAGGATAAGAGGAACGGGACAATGAAATTGCTTCATTTCAGAAGATCAGACCTATTTGCGTCCTGGCGATATCGTTCCCGTGGAAATTGAGAAGCTAGGGTCGTTGACAAACATCATGCTGGGAGAGGAGCGCTAAGGATATGAATCAGACGCTAGATTTATCGAACGGCAACATTCGGTACGTTATGGACTTGTCCCGAGGGGCAGCGCTGCGCTCCTTCGGCCTTCCCGGAGGGCCGGAATGGGTGGCGGCAGATCGCTCGGGATTAGATTTCGCTGTGTACGCGGAAGGCTCGAGGATCGACGGGCAATCCGAGGGACTCAGCTTATTGGGCGCGGAGCGGCATATTGACGGATCGGGAGCCGAAGAGGCAACCCTTCGTTTTCTCCACCTGCCGACCGGCCTGGAAATCGAGAGCCATATTGTTCTATATGAGGAAGGCGCAGTGGCAAAGAAATGGATAGCCATTCGCAATGTCGGGAGCCAGCCGATCAAGATCGATCGAGTGGACTCCTTTCACCTCGTTCTTCCCCATGAAGAATGGACCGTTCATTCTTTTGAAAGCGACTGGGGCGCGGAATTTTCACCCGTTGCCGAGCCGTTGACCGATTCCATCGTGCTGGAAACGAAGCAAGGCCGTTCCTCCAAACATCGCCACCCGTGGATGACGTTGAAGCGGGGTGAGGGCGAAGGCCTCTTGACCGTCTGCCCTATGTGGTCGGGCAACTGGATTTTGCGTTGCGAGCGGGAGGAAGATTTCTATGCGCTGTCCGGGGGACTCCACGATTGGATGTTCTTCAAGACGCTTGCTCCCGGAGAGTCGATGGAGAGTGTTCATGTTGCGCTTGCCCTCGGTTCCGGGAACGATCTGAATAGCGTATCGGTTTCCCTCGCGCGAGTGGGGAAGAACTATTGGTATCCCCGCAACGAGCTGTCCCGCTCGCTGCCGGTGGAATGGAATCATTGGTGGAGCTATGAAGATAAGACGATAGACGAGCAGTCATTCCTTGCCAACGTCGAAGCGGCGGCCTCCGCCGGCATTGAGGTTTGCACCCTGGATGCCGGTTGGTTCGGCCCCTCTGACGGCACGACGGAATGGTATGATTATCGCGGGGATTGGGATCGGGTCAACGATTCCCGGTTCCCGGGAGGCATACGAAAGCTGTCGGATGTTGTTCGCGGCAAAGGAATGAAATTCGGCCTATGGTGCGAGATTGAAGCGGTCGGGAAGCTGGCAGCCCTTGCGAACGATCACCCCGACTATATTGCCAAGAGGGACGGGGAATCGCTCGGCTACTTGTGCTTCGGCAACCCCGAAGTGCAGGAATGGGCGTTCCAGACGCTGGACAAGCTAATCGCGGATTACCATTGCGATTGGGTCAAGCTGGATTTCAACCTCGATCCGGGAGCCGGATGTAATTGTGAACATCACGGACATGGAGCGGGAGACGGGCTGTACGAGCATTATATCGGCTATTATGCCGTGCTTGACCGCATTCGCGGCAAGCATCCTCATGTGCTGCTTGAAAACTGCGCTTCCGGCGGCTTGCGAATCGATCTGGGCATTCTTCAGCATACCCATACGACGTTTCTGAGCGATCCCGACTGGCCGGAGCACAGTCTGCAAGTTTTCTGGGGGGCGACGACGTTCCTCGCTCCGGAAAATAGTCTTCACTGGAGCTATTCCGACTGGCTGGGCAACCATCCGCACCAGAAGTTCAACCCGGGCGATCCGGCTTTGTCGCTGCGCCAATTCGATTATTACACCCGGATTGCTATGCTTCACGGATTCGGATTGTCTCAGAAGCTTCCAGATTTGCCCGGACACATTCGCGAAAGGCTGGTCCTCCATATTGACCTGTATCGTTCGGTCGTCAGACGCTTCGTTCGCGAGGGAGATATGTACCGGTTGACGGGGCAGCCGCAGCGGGAAGGAAAAGGAGAGCGGTGGGCAGCATTCCAGTACGCGATGCCGGAAGGCGATGAGCATCTGCTGTTTGTGTTTCGCCTGGACCGTTCTGAGGCTTCGCGAACGATCCTACTCCAAGGGTTGAACCCTGGGGATCGCTACGAATTGCAATGGCTTTCCGAGGATAGGCATTGGACCGGCCAGGGAGCATATCTGGCCAAGAAGGGCCTGTTAATCGGGAACTTGCTCGAAGAGGATTCCGCTTTGATCTTTATCAGGAAAATCGTATGACACGCTCGCATAAAGAACCCCTTTTGACATAAACAACAAGGACAGTCGGATTCATCGGAGCGATGACCGCGCTGTCCTTTTCTTTTCAAAGACGAGCATCGCTTCTGATGGGAGTTAAGATATGGTAAAATAAATTGCAAAAGCGTGTTGAGATGCTGGCTGAGATCGTACATAACCGCACGCCGCGCTTTTGGTCTGATGATCGGAGCACGGATGTCACAGAAAATATGGCGTATAGCGGCGAGTCGCTTGGTGACGATGGGGGAGAAGATTATTTCCTAAATTGTATAAATTTGTAATTTAATAAAAATATTTATTATAACTAATCCTACCCGCAGATCCTCATGAAAACGCCCGCAGGACCGTTTCACGGAATCCTGCGGGCGTTGTTGTACTTATGAAGCGGGATAGAGTTCCTACCGCTGGTCAATTCATTTTACTTTTGTTCAGCCAAGAAGGCGTCAAGTTGCTTTTGATATTCGGCAAGTACTTTATCCATACCTGCGGCATCCAGCCTGCTCAGGAATTGATCCTTCACTGTTGCGAAATCAACTTGTCCGTTCATAAGCGGTCCGTTATGGGAATACTCTGCAACGATAGCAGACAGCTTGGCCAGTTCTCCTTTTACAGGTTCAGTGTCCAGGACAAAGCCAATAAGTGGAGTTTTGATTGCGTTTTGATCATAATTTTTGATGAAATCCAGCTGATCTTGCGTCAGGTATTTGCTGAATTTGTTATATCTCAAATCAGTCCATGCCCAGCTTATCGGGAAATATTGCTTGTCGGCAGGAATTCCATCGTAAGTGACACTGTCTCCGTCAACTTTATAGTTCACATCCTGAACGCCAAGGGTGAACAAATCATAGTTTTCCTGACTGCTATGCAGCCAATTGACTAATGCAACCGCTTCGTTAGGGTGTTTGCTTGTAGCCAGAACTGCTAATAAATTATCTGCGCTGGTAAAGATATATCTCGGACCTTCAGGATCAAATTGTACGAATTCAAGCTCTGCTTCAGGGAAATTCGTTTTCAAAGCGTCAATGACCTCGGTAGGACGCAAGATATTGGAAGGCATTGCAGCCATTTTCCCTTGGGTGAAGCTTCCATTCACATCTTTGAACAGGTTAGGGTCTTTTGGCATGTAACCTTTTTTGTACCAGTCACGAGTAATATTGACGAAATCTTCATAGAACTGAGATTTGAACAAATTTTTCACTGTTAATGGTTGCTCGTTAACATCAACGTAGAACAAGCTGTTCATGTACTCCCCATTCAAAAAGTAGTTCGGTTGCAGCTCTCTAATCAGACCACTGGTTCCGCCTACAAGAGGGGTCATTTGAGGCTCATTTTGTTTGATCGCTTCCAGGTAGTTCTCGAAATCCTTGGAGTTTTTAATCTCCGGCAATCCGTATTTTTTGCGAAGATCCCCTCGAATGTGGAAAGAATCAGCTTGAGCAGAAGGAACCACTCTCGGAATGGCATAGATTTTGCCGTTTACTTGTGCGGATTTCCATACAAAGTCTGAAATATCCTTCTTCAGTTCTTGACCGTTTGTAGCTAAAATGTCATCAAGCGGCATCAAGATATTTTTGCTTACGCTTTGCGATATTCTGGAGACGTGAGTCCAGGTAAGATCATAACTTTCTCCGGCTGCGACAACCAGACTTTGCTTATTCCAGTATGAATCCCAAGGTACAAATGTATAATCCAGTTTGATATTCAGTCCATCCGCTTTCAGCTTTTCGGAGACTGCCGCATTTACAGCATCAAAATCACGGGGAGGATCGCCAGGAAATAATATTTTCAATCGGACTTCCTTGTCGCCGGAAGCGTCTGCGCCCCCCTTATTTCCCGAAGATGCCGGGTCGGAAGATCCGCAACCTGCCAGCATAGTAAAGGCTAAAATAACGGCTATCATAACACTGCTTTTGAATGGCTTCTTTTTCTTCATACGTAATCGCTCCTTGTTCGTAATTTATGGTAACCAAATAATATGGGTTAACCTTTCACTGAACCAATCATAATACCTTTAACAAAATATTTTTGTACATAAGGGTATACCAGAATAATGGGACCAATTGTAATGAGAAACATTGCAAACACAATGGTTTCAGATGGCAGCTGTACGGCCGACATATTGGTATGCTGACTCATGTAAGCGATCATGGAGTTGATCCGGTATAGTAAAAACTGAACGGTGAACAGCTTGCGGTCATCGATGAGCCACAGCGACGTCGTGAAATCATTCCAGTAACTAAGGGAAGCGAACAGGCCGACGGTTGCCAGAATTGGCTTGGATAATGGAAACATAATTTTAAAGAATGTATACCATGGCCCTGCTCCGTCGATTTCCGCAGATTCTCTAAGGGCTGGAGAGATTGACTTGTAATAGTTTCGTAGCAAAAAGACATTGAACGGATTAATAACCAGGGGCAAAATCAAGGCCCAAATGGTGTTTTTCAATTGCAAAACATTCGTTACTACAATGTACCAGGGAACGAGTCCGGCAGCAAAAACAATAGGGATAAAAATTACAAAAGCAATGACGTTCCGATATTTGACTTTTTGCACGGACATCATGTAACCAAGCAAGGATGAAAATAACAAGGAAATGATCGTTCCGAATACTGTCACGAAAATGGTTACTTTGTATGCATTAAATACCATACTGTCCTGAAAGACGAGCCTATAAGCATCTAAAGAGAACTTATCAGGAATGAACTTATATCCGTTCATAACAACCGAGCTTTCGGCGGAAAATGATACTATAATGGCCAAAGTAAAGGGTATCAGCGTTACAAGTGCAAAGACAGTGAATACGACATAAATGAAAAGGTCAAGCAAGCCAAATCTGGTTTTCAATGATACTCACCTCCGTGCGATTAAAATAATGAATAGTCCTTATCGTATCGTTTTACTAACCAGTTGCTTCCAAGAACAACGATGAAGCCAAGAATCGACTGATAGATGCCAATGGCCGTAATCATGCCGTATTCCTGTCCGCCAGTGGTTAAGGCGCGATAAATATAAGTTTCAATAACGTCAGTAGTCGAATACAGCAGACCGTTGTTTTCCACAATTGCATAGATGAGAGCAAAATCCCCGAAAAATATTCTGCCGATAGCCAGCAGCGTCAATGTAATGATCGTCGGGACCAGGTTGGGCAGCATAATGTAACGTATTTTTTGCATCCGGGAAGCGCCGTCGAGAGAAGCGGCCTCCATCATTTCTTCACTAATTGACGTAATGGCAGCGAGATAAATAATGACGGAATAACCGACGTTTTTCCATACTCCCGTAGATACAATAATTTTCACCCAATAATCGGGTACGGCATACCACTCTTTAGGCATTCCATTAAAAAATTGAATGAGACCGTTTGCAAGACCATTTTCATTACCGAAGATTAGCAAGATTAGCTTTCCTACAATAACGAAAGAGAAAAAATAAGGTAAAAACAAAATGCTTTGAAACCATTTTTTCATGGTGTTATTCTTGATTTCATTCAATAAAATCGCGAACACTACAGCAAGTATTGTACCCCACAAAATCTGGTTGACATTAATCCAGAAGGTGTTAAAGGTAATTCGAGCAATATCGTCATTGCTGAATATGAACTTGAAGTTGGTGAGTCCGTTCCATGAACTTCCGAAGATCCCTTGAACGGGGTTGAAATTTTTGAACGCGATCAGCATTCCGGGATAAGGCAAATAAGTAAAGGCGATCAAGATAAGCAGCCCTGGAAGCGCCATCAAATAGTAAGATCGATTTGTCCATAATTCTTTTGCAACATTGTTTTTTAATTTCATCTCTGCACCTCCTGTTGTTTGTGTAACCGCTTACCACATTATACGAGAGGCTTATCTTTAATCAAATAGTCAAATATTTAGTGAATGTTCTAATTTTCAGGCGCATCCTAAAAATTTAATGGCTCTTCGCTGGAAGCAGTGCTCTTCTTCTTAAACAATCCACACAGTTTCATAAGATCAATAACTTCTGAAATGTCAAACTTTATAAGGTCATCTTGAACTTTTTTAATTTCCTTGGATGTAAAAGTACTAGAATTTCCAATCTGAACATCTGTTTCATGGTAAATCGATTAATGCTTTTACCTTTTTTCAGTTGATCAGTAAATGGTCGGCTTCTCTCTAAATAAATGAGTCACTATTAAAATAGGTAAAAATTCCTATTTAATTATTTTAGTAAATATT
>NZ_JAELUP010000027.1 GCF_016424485.1 Paenibacillus roseus | reverse complement strand
CCCCTTAAAACGGGCTCGGACTGCGATGAAAGTGACATTTTCATAGACAAATTAAGGTGACATTTTCTCAGATAATTGACATTATAATTTACAACTTATATCCTGAAAAAAAAAGCGCCGTACTCTCCCGAGCACAGCGCCCTGCTCGATTCATGATTAACGGGTAAGCTCCCCCGCCTGATTGCTCTGAACTTCCTCCAGACGAATGACACGGGTATGCTCGGTATGGCTCCACTGTCTATTCCGCTGCGTGAAGAATGCATACACCGTAATGGGTAGCCACGACAGCAGGTAGACCGGGAATAAAATCAGATGGTAAAAGACTCTCTTCGGAGCCTTTTCAACCAACAGCACGACCGGGAATTGAATCACCGTATAGGCCAAATACGGAAGCATGAACCATACGGGAATGAATTCGTAGATCGATGTGAACGGTCCATCTCCAGGCGCAAGCTTTGAAAACCACATAATAGCAGTAACGATTACACCAAGAAGGAACGTATACGGATTGAACACATAGAATGCAGCATCAATTTTCGCCGCCTTGCGCTGCTTGATTCCTTGCCAGAGCAGCGGGAAGAAGTATTTGGTCGCCACGTCGAACTGACCTTGCGTCCAGCGCAGACGCTGGCGTGCAGACGCTTTGAACGTTACCGGCTTCTCATCGAATACGCGTGCTTCGTAATTAATCCTCGGGTAGATGTCCCGCATAATACAGTGAATACTGAACTCCAGATCCTCGACCAGACTTGTAGCGCCCCAGCCGATCTCCTTGAGCAGTTTCGTCTCAAAGCACATCCCTGTACCTCCAAGGAAATTGGAGAACCCTACTTTGGCCCGGGATACCTGCCACATGCGGTTGGTAAACCAGTAATTGATCCCGTTAGAAGCGCTGATCCAGGAGTCATGAGGGTTCTTCGTATCCAGATATCCCTGAATGACACGGGTGCCGTTGCACAGATCATCATTCATAAGCTGTAGAAAGTCCGTGCTTGCCAGATTATCGGCATCGAACATCACGACTGCATCGTAGCTTTTAGGAAGCTTCCAAAGCTCGCCAAGCATCCACTGAATGGCGTACCCCTTGCCGCGCTCATTCATGTTATGGCGGACATACGCATGAACCCCTTCATAGCTGCCGGCAATTTCGGCTGTCCTGTCCGTACAGTTATCACAAATTACAAATATATCGTACAAATGACGCGGATATTTCATTTTTAGCAAATTCTCAATCAAGGCTCCGACAACCTGCTCTTCATTGTGAGCGGCGATCAGGACTGCAAACGATTTTTGCGCCGGATGAGACGGCAGCGATTTCTTGCGGCGCCAGCCAAACAGCGACAGCGCCACCTGATACAGTCCGACCAGCGCTACGAACAGCTGGAGACTGATGACGACCGAATTTAACACCATATTGTGTTGCCCCCTTGCGACCCCAATTTTTAATTTTTCTTTTCTCTGTCTGTTTGTTTTCTCTTTGTTTGTTTTTGTGTTTGTTTTCTCTCTGTTTGATTTTCTCTGTGCAAGCTTTCAAAAATTTGGTGTTTCACAGCAGCCATCCTGATTTTGATGGTTTTCCGTCGTTTTGTCAAAACGGGAAATCAAGTCAAAAGCTGGCTCATACGGTGGAAAGTGCGCATATTGAAAAACAAAACGCGTTCTCCGGCTCATTTTGCACTGCTTAGTTCTTATTTTCATCCAATTGCGTGCTTTTTAATTCCTTTGTCCTTGGTTTATATGCGGATATGGCAGAAATTCACAAAATTCGAGCCAAATCACCTGCCCTCCGCTTGATTCCAATAACCCGGATGTCCCATTTGCTCTCTCCTGCACTTCAATAGACGGATTTCAAAGCAGAAAGGTTTCGAGCAGAGCAGACTTCTAATATTACACTGTTTAACCTTTTGCCACCAAAACTAAACACCTTGGGCCAATGGTCCTTGGCGAGCAGAAAGTGAATTGCAACGGAACTTCAGCATACGACAAGGTTTCCCATTGAGCAAAAGTGGCATGCTGCGCCGAGTATGGTATGATAGAAAGCACGTAAGCGGCAGGTTTACGTATGAGAAAAAATTAATGTACACTAATAGAACGAAAACAATTCGAAGTTATACTGGAGGTGACTATGAGCAATAGAAAAGGAGTGTCCATCATGGAAAAACTGCGCAATTGGTTTCATACAGGAGAACACCGAATGCTGCTATGGGCAAATCGGAGACCTTTGAATCCCCGTGTCTCTGTATGGTTGGGACGATGGTTAGGCAGCATCACCCATATGGGTGGAGCCACCTTTACTCTCTTCACTGCCCTTAGCCTCGGTCTGATGGGCACCTATCCATGGAATATAGCGGGATGGCAAAGCCTGGCAGCGGTTGCGATCAGCCATATTCCGGTCTTCATCGCCAAGCGTAAATTCAAGAGACTGCGGCCTTATCAGGCGCTTCAGAATGTAAACACAGGAAAGAGGACGCTGATTGACCCGTCCTTCCCTTCGGGACATACAACCGCCATCTTCGCCTGGATGCTTCCGCTAATGTTTGCGGAGACCGCCCTGATGATTTTGCTGCTGCCTGTCGCCATTATTCTATTGATATCTGTGGCATGGTCAAGAATGTATCTGGGACTTCATTATCCTTCGGATGTTGTCGCCGGCGCCGTAATCGGTTCATTAACCGCCTCGCTCGTATCTTCGCTGTCCTGGTGGTCTGCCTGATCGGCTGCAGCCAGTTGCTCGCGAAACCGGGTGAGCGCCTGCTCGCCTATTACGGCCTCCAGTCTGTATATCGGTTGCCCCCGGCCTATAAATTTGCTTTCGTATTCCGTCAACACGAGGTCATCGCGAAGGCTGTCTCGGTGAAGATCGAGCGAAATATTCCGCAACTGCAAGCCAACCTCGGTAAAGCTGTTTAAGGAAAACTCGAACAATGTAGTCGAATCTGTCTTGAAATGAATTTCTCCCTGCCCGTTAAGCAGTTCGACGTACTTCGCCAGAAAGCGGGGATGCGTCAGTCTGCGGCGGGCATGTTTGCTTTTCGGCCAAGGATCGCTGAAATTCAAATAAATGCGCTCGATTTCTCCCGGTTCGAACATCGTTTCAATAAATTCAATGTTTGCACGAAGCAGCGCCAGGTTGGGCGGACTTGCCTCTCCTTTTTCGTGCCATACATTGCGCCCCTTCTCACTTGCACGACGAATCAGTTCATCATACATATCCACGCCAATAAAGTTAATCTCGGGGTTGCGTCCGCTCTGCTGGCTGATGAATTGGCCCTTGCCCATTCCAAGCTCGATATAGATCGGACGATCGTTGCCGAAAAACTCTCTCCAGCGTCCCTTATAAGCCTGAGCATCAAGCACAACTAGCTCCGGCTGCGCCTCCAAACTTTCCAGTATTCCTTTTCTGCCTCTCAAACGCATATGCTTATCCTCCATCTGGTTTCCAAAATCCATTCATTCCGAAGCGGGCCTTCCCGCTGTGCCGCGTCGACTGTTCTTCACCGTCAGCTGCCGATTGTCCGTCAAAGCACAGCAGTATCAAAATAGCGAAGCCCGGTGTACAACTATGCCTATTTTGCCGAACTATCGACAGAAAGTAAAGCACAAGTGCCTCCGAAAATGTGAAATTTATAAGAGCTTGTATTAAGTATAAGCAGCTATGTTGTCCCTTGATTGGCAAAACTCCATTTTCGTAAAGTATAGAAGTCATTAGTAAAGGGAGGTTTATAATAAAAAACGGCAGCCCGCTCGCTGCGCGGACTGCCTGATTCGCTGCTATATATGGTTCTTCAAGCGGATTCAACTTAAATCAACAGCTTGTAATCAATCAAATCCTTGTCGGAAGAGCTATCAATATCGAAAGTTTCATTGAGCGCATCATTCAACTTTTTGCGGGCTTCGATCTCCAGCTTGTGATTGCCGTGAAAACGAATTCCTGAAAGCGCCATCAATTCCTTGACTGTCAATTGAACCGTAACCTTCTCTTCGCCCTGGGGAATTTTAATCGTTGTACTCATTTCTCATCACCTCGTAATTTTTTATAACAGTATTTCCAAAAAGACATGCTGCTATGACGAGTGGCAAGAATCAGATATATGCATTAGAAACATTGATTTTTCTTGTTTTTAATATAACACACCATGTAAGGTATTGCAAGCCTAAATCTCAGAATTCCCTTTATTTTTTTCCAGCTATTAAAGATAAATTCAGAAACAACATCAATTCAGAAGTACCTTTCACACGGAGAGTCTGCCTGACCTCCATTCATTCAACTTGATACCAGACAGTCGTCTGAAACTCATTGGCTTAAATAGTCTGTTTCATGTACAATAAGGAGTTGAAAGCTATTGAACGGCTAAGCCCCATCAGGTCCAACTGCCGGCAAGACGACTACCGTCTGCTGCGGTTGTAATAAGTTGAACGAAAGAACGGAAGCAGGTAGCCGGAGTGTGAACAGATTCTGGAGCAGCGAAGCGCTAGCCTTTGTTCCCGGATTCCCCCTATTTCTACCTTTCATTCAAGTAATTAGGGAACAACCGCGATCGGAAGAACCTTTCACATGCAGGCCTTGCCTGACTTTCTTTCGTTCAACTTATATCGTATCCAATCAAAGGAGTCTCTCCCCCATGCCTAGCATAACGCAGCCGCTCATCCCCTCCCCGCTTCTGTGGGGCGAGAAACGGTTTCATACATGGAATTACGAAATGCGCGAACAGTTCGGCAGCAAGGTGTTCAAGGTTATGCTTGATGCGGGTTTTACATGCCCGAACCGCGACGGCTCCATCGCCAAGGGCGGCTGCACGTTTTGCAGCGCCCGGGGTTCAGGGGATTTCGCAGGAAGCCGCCGTGATGATCTGGTCACCCAGTTTAACAAAATAAAAAATATCCAGCACCAGAAATGGCCGTCTGCCAGCTATATCGGCTATTTCCAGGCCTATACGAATACGTATGCTCCTGTCGCAGAATTAAGAGAATACTACGAGGTTATTTTGCAGCAGCCAGGCGTCGTCGGACTGTCGATTGCGACCAGACCCGACTGTCTGCCCGATGATGTCCTGGACTATTTGGCTGAGCTTAATGAGCGTACTTATCTGTGGGTAGAAATGGGACTTCAGACGATTCATGAGTCAACGTCCAATCTGATCAACCGGGCTCACGATACCCAGTGCTATCTCGATGCGGTCGCCAAACTGCGCGCCCGCGGCATCCGCGTATGCACCCATATCATTTATGGACTGCCGCAGGAGACGCATGAGATGATGATGGAGACGGGACGAGCCGTTGCCGCCATGGATGTCCAAGGTATCAAGATCCATCTGCTGCATCTGATGCGCAAGACGCCGATGGTCAAGCAATATGAGGCCGGACTGCTGCAGTTCCTTGAGCAGGACGAATACATGAAGCTGATTGTCGATACGCTTGAGATTCTGCCTTCGGATATGATCGTACACCGCTTGACCGGGGACGCCCCCCGAGAACTGCTGATCGGGCCGATGTGGAGCCTCAGGAAATGGGAAGTTCTCAACGCAATCGACTTCGAGCTGCGCCGCCGCGACACGTGGCAGGGCAAGCTGTGGAAGCAGGTGTAGGGAGATGGGGCTGCTTTCTGTACTGAGCCTTGCTCACAAATGGACCTCCGAGCGCGTACAGACCGGAGATACTGTCATCGACGCAACGGCAGGCAACGGTGTCGATACACTCTTCCTGTGCGAATTGGCCGGGCCAAAAGGACAGGTCTACGCTTTTGATATCCAGGAGCGGGCGCTGCACAATACCCGAATGAGGCTGGAGCGCGCGCAGCAGGAGGGCAAGCGGCTGGCTCCGGTGGAGCTTCTGCTGCAAAGTCATGACCAGATGGCGCAGGCTGTGCCCGAGCAGCAGCATGGACGGGTTGCCGCGGTACTGTTCAATCTCGGCTACCTGCCCGATCCTAACGCTGATCCTTCTCTCATCACCAGACCGCAGACGACGATTGCAGCGCTGGAGAGCGCTCTGGCGCTGCTGCGCCCGGGCGGCCTTCTGTCCATCGTGCTTTATCCCGGTCATGACGGAGGGGAAGAGGAAGCGGCAAGCGTCGACAACTGGGCGCGGCTGCTCGATCCGCAGGCGGCTCAGGTCGCCGAGTATCGGATGCTGCAAAAGCCTCACGCCCCCTATTTGATCGCGATTGAGAAGCGCAAGACCAACCAAACAAAGGAGGAATGATGTAAAATGACAATCAAGAAGATAGAGCACATTGGCATCATGGTAAAGGACATTGAAGCC
The DNA here is from genome assembly GCF_016424485.1 of Paenibacillus roseus. Lineage (GTDB taxonomy): Bacteria > Bacillota > Bacilli > Paenibacillales > Paenibacillaceae > Paenibacillus_D > Paenibacillus_D roseus. The sequence continues at coordinate 71,241 of NZ_JAELUP010000027.1, read as the reverse complement.
TCGATTAAGTTCTACAATGAGGTAATCGGCATGGAGCATCTGAATACAATTCTCCATGCAAACGGTGTAATCAAATTGGCCTTTCTGGCTTTTTCCGGCTCGCCCGATGCGCAAATTGAACTGATCGAGGGCTATAACGCCGAACTGCCGGCTGAAGGCAAAACCCATCATATCGCCTTTACCGTCGAAGATCTGGACGCTGAAGTAGAACGTCTGAAATCGCTGAATGTTAAGGCGCGTGATGCTCAAATTACAACATTGCCTAATGGCAGCCGCTATTTCTTCTTCTATGGCCCGGACGGTGAGCTATTCGAGCTGTTCGAGCCAGGGCAAGCCTGATAGTCTGGCAGTAGCAACCAACAACAGACAGAACGAGTCTGCAATTGAACTGCATATACAACACGGAGGAGAGAAATCAATGACTGTAGCACCTTACCCACTGCAATTCAAACCCGAAATGAAAGAACGTGTCTGGGGAGGACGGGCGCTGGAGCAATTCGGCCTGGAGCTGCCTGAAGGGGCGATTGGCGAAGGCTGGATGATCGGCGATCATCCGAACGGCACAACGAAGGTTATCAACGGAGCGTTGTCCGGCAAAGGACTCGATGAAATTCGGGAAGCCTACGGCAAAGAATGGTTCGGAAGCCGCGGCTTCTCCGAGAAAAACGGCCGTTTCCCGTTGCTGATCAAGCTGCTGGACTGCAACGACGATCTGTCCGTTCAAGTTCATCCGACTGACAGCTATGAGGGCTTGCCGGCTGGCGAACTGGGCAAGACGGAAATGTGGTACATACTCGATGCCAAGCCGGACGCCAAAATCATTTACGGACTTAAATCCGGTATCGACCGCGCCGCGCTGGAAGCGGCTATTGCCGAAGGCCGCATTATGGATACATTGCAGGAAGTGTCTGTCAAAGCGGGCGATGCCTTCTATATCCCGGCTGGAACCGTCCATGCGCTGTGCGCGGGCGTTGTTGTAGCAGAAATTCAGCAAAACTCCGACACCACTTACCGCTTGTACGATTACAACCGCCCAGGTCTCGACGGACAGCTTCGCGAGCTGCACATTGAAGACTCGCTGAATGTCATTGCCTACGAAGGCGCAGGCGCTACCCGAATGGAGACAGGCGGCATCGCAGCTGGCGAATGGCTGGAAATTGCCCGCTCCCCTTACTTTGTCGTGGAGAAGGGAATTGTCGACGGACCATGGTCGCTCTCGACTTCGCCGGAGAGCTTCGTCATTCTGGTCATTGCAGAAGGACAGGGCACATTGAAATGGGCAGACGGCTCTCAAGCAGTCAAAGCTGGAGAATGCTTCCTCGTTCCGGCACAGCTTGGGCACTATGAACTGGACGGCAAGCTGACTGTCCTGCGCAGCCAACTGCCTTAATCAAGAGAGCCAAGGCGCTGCCGCATCCATGTAAAGGCTGTGAGCAGGCCATCATGCTATAACGATACAACTAATGGGACTATTTAATTGAGTCTCTAAAATAAAAAGTTGGCGGAAACGTAATGGGGTCTGTAAAATCTTTTCGTATTTATGAGGTTAACCGGTATAAGCTGGTTAACCTCATTTTGCTTTTTCTCCAAATTCCTCAACACTCTTGACATTAGCTGGCTAGCCTTACAATACGAAAATTATTGACAGGCTCAAATGTTACGAATGAGTATCAACTTCTGACCCCTAAGACTTCCAAGTCGATTAGAACAATAGAACTTGATCCTTTATGTATTCGGAGTGTTCGAAGTGTTAGCGCAGCACAAGCTCGATCAGGATGAAATTAAAAAACTGAATAAGACACTTACTATGACCATTATTTTGTATTTGCGAAGCCGGAACATAATAAGGGCTATCCTGAACTCATCAAAACGATCCACACCGGATGAGACGGCTTCTACGGCTCTCTGGACTTAATGAAAAGCTACCCGCATTCGCATCTGGATGCGACTGTAAAATTAGTAATTGTGAGTTAATTCTGAATCAACTATACTTAAACTAAGGAAGATGATTAAAATGAATTTCGTCAGAAAAATAACTAACAGCGATGCACTAAAGCATATCGTCGATCTCCCTGAAGACCTCCGGAATCGGGATGTTGAATTAATTATATTACCTATCGGAGAACCATTTCCATTAAAACAGGCAATCCCCCCTTCTCCTACCGTTAGAGGCGCACTGAAACAATACGCCAACTTGGATTTAATCCAATACGAACAAGACGCTTGGAAAAAGGGTGTGCAAGAAAAACATGAACATCGTTGACGCTAATTTAATACTGCGTTATCTGCTTCAAGATGTGGTCCAGTTCATTGAACAAGCCCATGGAAGCCTATTTTCTAGATCCGCTGATAAGGCTGCTGCTGACAAATTCGAACCCATCCTGATAAGTAAACAGAGACGTGAGTAACACACACTCACTCAACTTTTTACTCGAAAAATTATGATATAATGAAATTATCAAATACCATTAGCGGGGTGTTTACCATGCAATGGCAAGAAGTTCGAAGCATTTACCCTGATCAATATGTCCTGCTCGAAATTTTGGACTCTCATACAGAAGACAGTGTTCAATATGTTGACGAAGTTGCCCTAATTAAAGCAATCCAAAATCCTGACGAAGCAACCAAGGAACTACTTAAGTGCAGAAACAACAATATCGTCTATCATACAGGTCAGGAAAAAATAGCAATTGAACTGAGAAAAAATCCTTTCTACAGGAGCCGGTAGGATGCAGATTCAATTCACCGACGGTTTGCTGCAAGCTTCCATGACAATCTGCTATAAAGGACACTCATTAACAATTGACAAGCTCATTATTGATACCGGCGCGGCGCATTCCCTTCTATCCTCCGATACTGTCTCAGAGATCGGCATTAAATTCGAAAACGGAGATAAGCTTGTAAGAAGCTTCGGGATTGGCGGAGATGAGTATTCGTTCCGAAAACAGGTAGATCAAATCCAGTTTGGCGATCTGGTTATGACAGACATCCCTATTGATTTCGGTATCTTCCATGACGATATTAATTACATTAATGGCCTAATAGGTCTGGATATTTTAAAAAACGGCAACATGATCGTTGACCTGCATCGAATGGAAATTTATCCGGCTCAGCCTAAAAACGATTAAAATGGGGACGCGAATCGCTCGCGTCCCCATTTCATCCCCAAATCCCCTCTCCTCTGTACTCACTCAAAACCCTTATATACCAAGGAACAAATGCTCTCCACATGCCCCGTATACGGAAACATAGGCTAGTTGACTCCTATCCGCCTCGGCGTGCTAGATTACTCAGTCGATGACATTTTAAGTGTGGCTGGAATTCTGAAGGCCGGGGAAGCGCAAGAATTATTTGACCACATTCGGGAGTCACGGAGGGTTGGGGAAAGTGACCCACAACCACTTCAGGATATTTATTCGATTCGAACATCGTCCTCGCCATTCTGGACAACGATCATGCCGCTGTTAACTTAGTACGACAAGCCCAAGAAGAACAACGGCGGATATTCTTTTAACGATTACGGAATGTGAAGTACTGAGTGGCGTCAAACACAATCAGTTCTTAATCGCAGAAAGGTTATTCTCCCCTAGGCATATAATACATGTCGACTCCGCTGTCGCAGGAAAAGCAGCTTCCATGCAAAGCGAGCAACGAAGCAAGGGACGGAAACTAAAAACTCCTGATGCGCTCTATTATTGCAACTGCTTTCGTTACCGCCAGGATGCACAAACGCACTCAAAGACCTCTTTGCGGAGACGATCCAAGAGAGGCTTGAGGGCGAGCTGGAGACGAGACGTTTTATGTGCATTTCTCTCATCAAGCGTAAACAGCTTTGCCGTCCTTTAACGGACAAAAATTTCGTTTCATGGTGAAATATAAGCTCATTTACAAAGGAAACTTTATAAATCCGCTACACCGTCACCTTTTTCCCCGTACTCAGCATAAACGCCTGATTCGCCGGGCCAGCCGCTTTCAAATCCGAGCGATACACCATAATGAGCAGCGTTTCCTTGCCCTTGTCCAGCTTCCCTTCCAGCAAATAGCTGCTCAGGTCAAATGCCAGCTTCTCCAGCACCGTATGCTTGTGAAGCTCCTTCTCGGACAAGCCCAGCGCGGCAAATGTTCCGGGAACCTGGTGCGGATCGCGATGCAGCGACTTCATCCAGCCTCCCCATTCTTCCTTGCTGAGCGCAAACTCCCACCAGATCTTGCGTGGCTTGTAATTGTGATTCAGGAAGTAATCGTACTTCATCAACCCAACCGCCACATCAAGGTCAAGACGTTCCCGGATGGATTCATCATGGGCAGCCAGATGGTTGAGGAACGCAGCCAGCCGGGTGAACAGATCCTCCAGTTGGTGACCGATCTTCTGCCAGCCCCGATCCTCCCAATAGTCCCCGAACCGCTGGAAGAAGTCAAACGGCGAGTCAAATACCCGCTCAATCAAATAAAGCAAGGTATGATCCATCCGGTGAGCATTCCAGTATTTCTCCAGCACATCCTCCACACGCTTGATTCGGACAATGTCGGAGAAAGGCATCAAGTCATTGCCCAAAATCTCATAAGGAGCACGATCCATATAGACATAACCGTACTTCTCGGCCTGAATCCGCAGTCCGGTGCCCCGAAGCATCTTCAAAAATCCGAGCTGCAGTTCCTCGGGACGAAGGGCGAACACATCGTTGAAGGTTTTGCTGAACGTTGCATAATCCTCATGCGGCAGTCCAGCGATGAGATCAAGGTGCTGGTCAATTTTCCCGCTCTCCTTCACCTTGGTCACGGTCCGCGTCAGCTTGGTAAAATTTTGTCTGCGCTTAACCGCTTCATTCGTGATATCATTCGTGGACTGCACGCCAATCTCGAATCGGAAGATATCGGGCGGCGCATGTTCAGCCAGATAGTCCAGCACCTCGGGCCGCATAATATCGGCTGTGATCTCGAACTGGAACACACAGCCGTTGTGATTCTCAATAAGGAATTTGAACATTTCCAGCGCATAATCACGCTTGATATTAAAAGTCCGATCGACAAACTTGATCAGCTTCGCGCCCGATTCAATCAGATAGAGAATATCGGATTTCGTTCGCTCAATATCAAAATATCGGACGCCGACCTCGATGCTGGAAAGACAGAATTGGCAACTGAACGGACAACCCCGGCTCGTCTCGAAATAAACGACACGATTGGCCAGATGTGGCACATCTTCGGCAAATCGGTGCGGGGAAGGCGCCTCCGCCAGATTAAGCTTGGGCCGCGGCGGATTGACGACCAATTCCTGTACGCCGTCCTTCTCCTTGCGGTACGCCAGACCGAACACCAGATGAAACTTCCCATCATCTCTCAGCTCGGTCAGAAAGTGATGGAAAGTCTCCTCCCCTTCTCCGACAACGATGAAATCGACTTCAGGAACCCGCTGCAGCCAATGCGTCACATCATAGCTGACTTCCGGGCCTCCCAGTACAATATGCAGCTTGGGCATAATTTTGCGGAGCATATTAATGACGGTAATCGTCTCTTCAATATTCCAGATATAACAGGAGAAGCCGACAACATCCGGATTTTTCGCATACAAATCCGACACGATATTCATCGCAGGATCTTTAATCGTGTATTCGGCAATTTCCATATCGAATTCATGACCGCTATACGCCTTCAAGCAGCGCAAGGCCAGCGAGGTATGAATATACTTGGCATTCAACGTTGATAGTACGACTTTCATAAGTCAGCTCCTTCATTTTGTAAGCTGTCGACTCCTTGTATCATTGTACCTAATTGAGTCTCTATCGTAAACGCAGCTATAGGTTTACAAAAAAACAGACAGCCGGGGAGACTGTCTGCCAATATGTTAAAAATTAGACATGGTCGCTGCCTTACGTTCTGATATCCACGTGAGCTCTTTCCTTGACCTGGGCATGAATAATCGGATAACGAACTTTCCATTTGCCGTCGCCCAGCGCTGTTACCTCTCCCGGGTTGAGACCACGCGGCTCATAGTTGAAGGTCTGCTCATAATATACGATCAGTTCAATTGTATCATCCGGGAGCATCTGCTTCAGATCGCCGAGTGTTCTAAGGGCCCATAACCGATTGTACGGGGCAATGGATTCTGCATAAATCATATAAAAAGCCGGTTCCATATTGGCCGTAATGACGAGCCAGCCTTGCGAGTCGCGGCTGACCTTCCAATTCTGAAGGGTAGTCGTGCCATTCTCAGTCTGAATGCCGCCAAATTCCTTCTCCATCAGCTTGGCAATTTCTTCATTGGAGGCGCCTTTGAGCGTATCTGGAAGCGTGGACGGCAGGAACGCCGGATTTTTGCTGCCAGACTGTTCATAGTCATCCAGCAATTTATAGATACTGTAGACCGACACCGCAAAGTTCAAATCCGCGCTGCTTCCTTCTACCTTTGAGGTCGTCAGACCGATCAGATTGCCAAATTCATCAAACAAGCCGCCGCCTGAGCTGCCATGATCAATCGGCGCATTGATTTGGAAATGCTGAACACCGTTTTCAAAGTAAATATTGCTGATCAGGCCTTGGGATACCGTATTTCGCACACCCCTAGGACTGCCGATGGCAATAATTTTATCTCCTTTGCGAATTTCCTTATCGTCGCCGAGGGTGACCGAAGAAATGCCAATGTCAGTCGATGTTTGGATAAGCGCCAAGTCTGCATCCTTGTTATAGGCGACGAGACCTTCCACCTTGAACTCTTTTCCATTCAGCGTTGTGGCCTTGGCGCTCTTGGTGCTTGTCATGACGTGGTAGTTGGTCAGAATGAGACGCTTGCCGACAACGACTCCGCTTCCTTGCGAACGGTCCGTCTCGATCATGACAACCTTGTTGTCATTTAAAGCGACATTTTGCGCGACGGTCAGCTTGGATTCCTCTATTTTCTTCCAATTATCCTCGTTTCGCTGCTCTGCAGATGTGATATGAATGCTTCGGCTGGATGCCTCCCATTTGATGCTAGCATCCAAGGATTCTCCTACAAAACGAAGCGGTACGAGCGTAGCGCCGTTTACGACCTTCGCAGGAACGTCCAGCACTAAACTCTTATTATTCACCGCCGCCCGTGTGGAACCAATTTTCAAGGAAATGACGGTATTGTCTTTTTTCGCAATAACAGTCTGCGTCTGCTCGTTCCAGGAAATATTGGCCCCAAGCGCTTCAAACAGCGGACGCATCGGTACGAGCGTCGTTCCTTTCTCCTGTATCGGGTCAGGCTGGAATGCGATTTTTTTGCCATCCAAATAGACCTGAATTTTCGATTGTACGGCAGTTGAAGCTGCCGACGCAGTCTGTACAGCCTGCAAACCGGACAATGGGGCTGCTGCCAAGCCAACGGCGAACAGCGACAGCACCAGCTTTTGAACCATTTTTTTCATCGTATGCGCTTCCTCCAATTTTCTCCCAATCTCCCATAGGTTATTCTAGCAATTGTCTGTTTATAGGGAAAATATTCTGTCTATGTCATATAAATATATAAACAAAGATATTTAATTTTAACATAGGCTGATAGAGTATGCCAGAGAACAGCCTGTCTAGTTATCCTATAATGGGCTGCGAATTGAAGGCAAGCGTTGAAATCCGCCTTTTATGTCGATCTATCAGTTCCAGGCACTAGGCTGGACACGACTCTTTTTTCTTCTGCGAAGCAGCTTTTTCAATCCCGTCTCTTCCTTCTTCTCATCCAGAATACGCTTGACACCACGAATCAGCAGCTTGGCCCTTAATTCATCTTCGCGCCCCAACTTGTGCAGTTCATGAAAAAAACCCTCATTCATTTGTACCATCTCCATAGGTATAAAGTTCTATATAGATTATATAGTTTAATTTTAAATCAGAAGACTAATAATTGTTTCATTTTAGCGAAAAAAATCGAATTTTCACTACTAAAAACTCCTTTCTCCCTACTTTACAGTAAAGCACTGAACAAATTCTTTACAAAACAACAAAAAAGTGATGATATCGAAAAAGAATCGCCCCGAATTTAATGAGACTATAGTTTTAGGTTAAATGAACTATAATAATAGTATACACTCTGGAGCTGCTCGGACGAAGTGAACCTCTCGGCCAGTGACTGGTAGAAACGGTACCGGACAGTTACAATGCTATTAAAGGCTGTAATTGGAATGGAGGATATGCGAATGTTGTTTATCGACAACTGTGGGATAACCGATCCTGCGCTGAATTTGGCTATTGAGGAGTATGCATTGCGACGCTTGCCCATGACAGACAGCTATTTGCTGTTTTATATTAATGAGCCTTCCATTATTATTGGAAAGAATCAGAACACCATCGAAGAAATCAATGCCGACTATGTAAAGGAAAAGCAGTTGCATGTCGTACGCCGGCTTTCTGGAGGCGGGGCGGTCTATCATGATCTTGGCAATCTGAACTTCAGCTTTATTACTGCTGATGACGGAGCGTCTTTTCACAACTTCCGCAAATTCACCGAACCAGTGATCGAGACGCTTCACCGGCTTGGCATCGATGCGGAACTGACCGGACGCAATGATATTCAAGTCGGGGAGCGCAAAATATCCGGCAACGCCCAGTTCGCCGCCAAGGGGCGGATGTTCAGTCATGGTACGCTGCTGTTCAACTCCGAGATGGAACATGTCGCCTCCGCTCTGAAGGTCAAGGCCATGAAAGTCGAATCGAAAAGTACAAAGTCCGTTCGCTCCCGCGTGGCCAATATTAGCGAGTTCTTACAAGAACCGTTGACCATTGAGCAATTCCGCTCCCGTATTCTGCAGCATATTTTCGGTTCAGCCGAGGACGCGGGCATCTCTCGCTATCAGCTCACCGAAGAGGACTGGGCGGAGATTCGCAAGCTTGCTGACGAGCGCTACCGCAATTGGGATTGGAACTATGGCCGTTCTCCAAGGTTTAATTTGCGCAGCGCCTATAAGTTCCCAGTGGGCATCATCGAGACGCTGCTGGATATTAAGGAAGGCAGAATTGCCGGAATCAAGATTTACGGAGATTTCTTTGGTGTCAAGGATGTGGCCGAACTGGAACAGATGCTGTCCGGCATTCGATATGATGAGGAAGCTGTCGCAGCCGCGCTGGAAGAAGTTGATCTGACGGGCTATTTCGGCAAGCTGGAGAAAAACGAATTTATCCGGCTGCTGTTCTCTGGTGAAGAATCCCAAGGCTGACTTTGCCGTTCCAGGGCTACTATACCAGCCAAGACTGTAGGAAATAAAGGAGATAACGAAATGATTATACTGAAATCCCCGCGTGAAATTGAGAACATGAAACGAGCCAACAAGATGGTTGCCGACTGTCACAAGGAAATCGCCACCATGATCCGTCCCGGAGTTACAACGCTCGAAATCAACGACTACGTGGAGCGCAGGCTGACCGAAATGGGCGGCGCCCAATTTACGAAAGGCTACAATGGTTATGAATATGCGACCTGCGCTTCTGTAAACGACGTCATTGCACACGGCATCCCGGGTAAAAAACCGCTGCGCAGCGGCGATATTGTGAAAATCGATATTGTCGCCATCGCTGACGGCTGGATTGGTGATTCCTGCTGGTGTTACGCTGTAGGCGATATTTCTCCGGAAGCACAGCGTCTGATGCGGATCACCAAAGAAAGTATGGATTTGGGCATTCGTCAGGCTGTTGTCGGCAACCGGCTCGGCGACGTCCTGCATGCCATCCAGCAGCATGCGGAAGCGCACGGCTATTCGGTTGTTCGCGATCTGCTCGGGCACGGCGTAGGCCGGGAGCTTCATGAGGAACCAAACTTCTCCCATGTCGGTGTGCCAGGCAAGGGCGTGCGCCTGAAGGAAGGCATGGTATTCACGCTTGAGCCGATGATTAACGAAGGTACTTACGAAATGACGATAGATGCCGACGGCTGGACAGCCAGGACGGCCGATGGCAAGCTGTCCGCCCAATATGAACATACGATTGCCATTACGAAGGACGGTCCGCTGGTTCTGACCAGCCAGGATTAGAGATTTTTATGATCCTGTCTTTCCGATTTTTCGGAACCTGCCAGGAGTGCAGAATTCTTTTCATAAAAAAGTCACGCCCCGAGCATAAGAAAGCTCGGGGCGTGACTGCAACTTCCGACCCGATCCGTCGCATGAGCGAAACGGATCGGGTATCGTTCGTTAAAAAGGTTTACCGTTGGTTGTACAAGCGGTAGATCAGCACAGCAGCTTCCGCTCTGGTCGCGCTTGCGAGCGGACTTAACTGCTGGCCGTCTCCTTGCACGATGCCGCTCTTGACGAGCGCTGCCACGCTCGACCGAGCGTAGGATGACAGGCTCTTCTCATCCGCGAAACCGGCCAGATCGGCCTCCCCGCCTGCGTCCAGCGTCTTCTTCGCTGCCGTCAGCGCGCGGTACATCATCGTCATCATCTCCTGACGGGTGACCGGTTGCTCTGGTAGGAAGTTTCCTTGGCCCGTCCCGGAGACGATGCCCAGTTTGCGGGCTACAGCCACCGCTTCAGCATAATAAGCATCCCCGTTGACATCGGAGAAGCCACTGTCCCCTTCGGTTTTGGCGCTCAGTCCCAGCGCACGCGTCAGCAACAGCAGGAAATCAGCTCGCTTGACCGACTCCGCAGGCGCATAGCTGCCCTCTGCCTTGCCGATGACGACGCCCTTGGCCGCCATTACCTCTACTGCATGTCTGGCCCAGTCGTACTTCTCCAGGTCGTTAAAAGTCGTATGGATATGAACGACCGCGTAGGTACCCAGTTGTGCCGTCTGCCAGGAGACCGTTCCGGTAGCCGTATCGTAACTGCCTGTCGGTACAGGCGTCATCTTGCCTGCCCCGCCAAGCTTCCGTACAGCCAACTGCTCCAAAGTGGCAAGCTCGTCGGCCGCCGGTTTGTACGGTACGGACAACGTAACAGGGAAGTCCGGATTGCTCCATTCAACGGCCTTGCCATCGATCTGAGCCGTCAGCTCCAGGACTGGCCGTCCTCCTGCAGCCTTCCGGGCATCCGCCTCCAGACGCTCCGCGCTCAGGCTGCGCAGCGACAGCGCGATTTCCCGCTTGCCGTTTACTTCCGCCTTGCTCCACATCTTGGAGCTAACGCGGATGGTCCCGATTCCCGTAACCAGCTCAATGTCTTGAGCAGGCTCACCGGAAGCCAGTGCGTCTGCCGGCAGAATAACCGTGTACCCGGTTGCTTCCTGCTGCACAGGCACTTCGATCTTGATATGCTTGGATGCCTTAGCCGCTTGCTTCCATGCGTCATCTCCGATTGTAACTGTTGCGAGTCCCGTATCCTTGTCAAACTTCGGCTTGTCGGCAACAATCGTGCCGTCAGGACGAACCTCGCCCGAATCAGGGTTCTCCGGCGTTGCAGGCGCAGAAGGATTGCTTCCGCCGCTGTAGGATGAAGAAGTCGTCACCTTCACCGATGGACCGTCAACACTCCACTTGCCAGCCCCATTGCCAGCTTCAATCTTGAAGGTATACTTTGTGCCGGACGACAATCCGGTCACCTCGTAGCGCTTCACATCCGCAGGCACCGTAGCGAGCAAATTGTCGCCCCGGTACACTCGGTATTCCGTTACCGCGTGAGCATCCTGCGCATCCGTCCAACTCAAGGTCAGGCTGTTTCTTCCGACCTGCGAGGCTGTCAGCGCGCTGTCAGCCGGCCAAGAAGGCGCTACCGGCAGGAGATGGTACGTCATGCCGGCCACCGTGTTGAACGTGTAGACGACTTCCGTCTCGTGATTAGGCGCCGTTCCCTTGATAGTCGGAACAACATTGCCGTCTGCATCAACTACATGCAGCCCTTCCGCCCACGGGGAAGCGATGGAAGCTGTTTTGCCCGCTTCGCTGACAATCTCGACATGCTGCACTTGCCGCTGCGCCCCGCTATACGCCGCGCTGACGACGAACGCCCCTTTCTCTCTCAATCGGGCAAAGGACGCATCCTTGTCTGCCAGCCAATTCGGGAATACTTTCATGATTCCCTGATCGCTCAGCAGCATCATGTTGTTGATCGCCTCGGTCGCCCCGCTTTTCTCCACACCGTGGGCGTCGTCGTTATCCATGATCGTCAAGTTTTTCTGAATCTGCTCTTCGATCGTCTTCGCAAAGTTCTTGACGATAGTTTCGATCGGGAACCGGACATTGACTGCATTAGCGAAAATTTTCGGGAAATTGTTCGATTGGCTCCATACTCCGTTTCTGCCGCCGCTGACGCCTTCCTCAATGAATACGTCGATCGTATCCTTCGCTATTTGCAAGTCCTCGGCGGAGGAGTAGTAACCGAGCTGCTCGCCGGGAATGACGTTTTCCAACGGCAGGATGTTGCCATCCCAAGGGATCGGATTAGACAGATTTTCCCACTGGTTATTGTTCCAATGCTTCTCCGCCAGCGAGTAGATTTTTTTACCCTTGTATTGGGCGGTCGGCTGCGGCGCGAGATGCTCCAGGATATTTTTCCATTGCTCCCGCTTGACCGGATCTTCATCCAACTTTTCACTGGCCTGAATGGCGTAGATCAGAGCGTTTTTGAGCATGGCCAATTCAACGGCCGAGTTTTTACCCCAGGAGCCCTCATTATAGGCGCTGTAGAGTACGTACTCGTCGCCCTCCTTCTCTAGCCAAGCCTCGTACAGGGCGATGCTCTGCTTCAAGAAAGTGTACATGGTCGGCAGGAACGTCTCATCCTGCGTGTAGTTGTAGTATTCGATAAACGGGTAAGTGCTGAAGATCGCATCCAGCAATTGACCATAGTAGCCATATTCGCCCGCCAGACCCATGCCCCAAGGGCCGATGCTGACCGGGTAAAGCAGCGCGTCCGAAATACCATTCACCGGATCGATGACGCCCTTGCTGATCTTCATCTGTACGAATTCGCGTGACTTTGCCCCATGGTCGCCATGGCCGATATTCATGAGATGATCGGTGGAAGCTGCGTTCTTCAAGCCGTTGGGCACGTAATCCAGAATCGCGTCGATGGCTGGCTTGCCCATCCATGTGCGGTTGCTGGAATTTACGCCGTAGAACGGCGCGATAAAGTTATAGTTCATGTGGTAATCCGAGTTCCATTGAGAGGAATCTGTCGTATGCCACTGTCCGTACAGACCCGGGGCAACCTTGCCCTCGCGAATGCTCGCACCGAGATAATACTGTCCCGAATAGTAAAACTTCATCAGCGAATCCAGCTCCGGATCACTCGTATCCATCAGTACATAGGAATCCAGCCAGAACTGCTTCCACCAGTCCAGATGCTCGCCGTGCAAGGCTTGAACGTCATTCAGCGTGTTCACGCTGTTCAGCAAGCGCAAAGCCTGAACCTGAGGCTCCGCATCTTGAAGCAGCGCGCCCTGGTAATTGTATGTGCGTCCGCCTCCCCCAACGGCCGTGACCACATAGACCGTCTGGTTAGGTGCGAGCGTGAAGTTCAGATTGCCAGTCCCCTTCTCTGCATCAGTGGCGAGCTCCACACCATTGACACCGATGATCTTGGAAGCCAGAGCCGCCTTGGAGATATGCGCGTTCACATCATTCCTGTCCTGACTCTCGATCGTCGTCTGGCGAGTCACCACGGCACTGTTCGCCTCTTGGGTTGCCGTTACCGGAAGCTTCGCGTTGCCCGCTTTGGCCCATACCTGAGCCTGCAGTTCCACTGCCTCATTACTGCGTGAGGTCAGCTCGGTGACGATCACATTGTTCACCGCCGAGGCCCAGGTGCGCATCTCAAGCGGCAGCTCGCCCAGTTCTGTCTCGGTGCGAATTTCCGCATTCAGGATATCCTGGATCTCATGCAGTTTTCCTTCCGGCTTCTGCTTGACCAGACCGGGTACAGTGAGCAGCGAAGCACTTATAATAACTGGCTCGTCGGCCTTCACTCGCACGTACCGCGCCGTAAAGGGATCGGTCGTCACATCCACCACTACGGTGCTTGAATTACCTGTAGTCTGGCCGACGGTATGCCACGTGGAACTGTCTTCGCTAGCCTCCACCGTCACATCCTTCGCGCGGGATAAGCGGACGACATAACGGGAAATTTCCGAGCTTTGTCCGAGATCGTACATCTTGACCGCCTCGCCGGTCGTACCGCTGCCGTTGTCTACTGTCTCGTTGAACAGCTCGAACTGCCCGATGCGCGCCCTTGGATTCTCCTGGGAATCCTGCGTATTGCCCTGCGTGCCCTTCGTGATGAACAGCCGCACGTAGCGCGCCTCCGTTGTCGAATCAAGCTTGATGTCTGTCGTCGCGGCGCTGTTGTTCTCCACCGTGTAGACATTTTCCCAGTCTGAATCTGTCGTATTTCTCGCTTGCAACTGGAATTCCTTCGTATTGTTTTCCGCCTCCCATGGGCGGGCTGCGCCATCATGACGCACAACAAAGCGGTTGAAAGGCTTTTTCTCGCCCAGATCGACCTCTAGCCACCAAGGTCCGGGCTGGCCGTCCCCACGATAGCCGCTCGTCCAGCCTTCGTAGCCGGAATTGGCGCTCCAGGAGCCATTGACAGCCCGATCCGGCGTCAACGAGTAGTGAGACCCGCTCGCAGTGGCCGGCTGACCCAGCGTCAGCGACACTTGCGGCCATTCAGGAGACTGCGGCGTTTGCGGAGTCAGATCGGGGTTCATGTACAGTTCGAACTGGCCGATGCGCGCCCGCGGATATTGCCTGGAATCGTCAGTCGTCTCCTGGGTTCCCTTTATAATGTATAGGCGTACGTAGCGGGCCGTGATCGGCGCCGGCAGGATAATGTCCGTAATCGCGTCCTGGTTGCCCGTGACCATGTAGGCATCTCTCCAAACATTACCGTCCGTGCTTGTCTGTAACTTGAAGCTTTGCGTTATGTTGACGGTCTCATTCGGTCGGGCCGCAGCGTCATGGCGCACCACAAAACGGTTGAAGGTTTGGGCCTCACCCAAATCCACAGCCAGCCATTGGCCATTGCCAACCGGAGATACCCAGCCCTCGTAGTCGGCTGCCCATTCGCCGTTTACGGCGCGGGAGGCCGAGGAACCATAATGATCAGCGCTTGAGGTTGCCTGCTTCCGGTAAGCGAGCGAGGTCTTTTGCGGGTCCTGGTCCTGAGACGCTGTTGATTTTTTCTGAATCGTCAGCCCTCCGATCGGCATCGGAGAACCGTGGTATGCCCAAAAGTCACCCTTGGAGATGTAGAAGGATTTGGAGACTTCGTCCCCGCCTGAGGTCACGCCGATATCGCCGTTGCCCAGCAGTGCGGTCTTGGGTATCGTGGTGACAAAAAGCCCTTTATAGGACGTATCGTTCCATTCGCCATAATACTTCGAAATGACGCTTTGAAGTTTGGTCCACTCGCTATCTGACCTGACAGGGGCGGGTGACGCAGGAGTCGCCTGAATGCTTCCCCCTCCGGCCAAAGTGAGGGCAAGCGCCAAGGCCGACACGCGTTTGATGCCTTTAAAAATTTCCATTCTGTCGCCTTCCTTCTCTAAATATTTGACATATTAGTTCTGAATCCGCTTCCAAACATACGTTAATAAAGGACCTCCGGTCACATAAGTTGTCAGCCGGAATTACATGCATATCCACGCTTTCTTGCAACCTCGACCGGACTGGTTGGAGCATGAAGCGGCATCGATCGTCCGTCTCCAGCTTCCTTGCAACTAAACCTCCAGCGTTCTCCTTATCCTGCCTTGTTTCCCCCTGTTCGTTAATAGTCGGACATTTCCGTTCATCCCCAGCTAAACCGGAATAAAGGTAACGCTTACATTAAAATACAGATACATCTGGCATGTCCGGGGTTTATAGACCCCAAACACCAATTCTGCATCAAAAAAAATGATACAAATATTGGTTTTATGTATCACTTTCGTGTCATAATCATAATCTAAAACATTTTCTGTGTCAATGAAATTCATATAGCTTTACATAAAATAATACAGTTGATCAAATGTGGAGCAACCCAATCAACAGGAGCCAACGTTCATGGCATGAAAGTAAGGATGTGGTTATTTTCCAAACCTCCAGGCAATAATAAAGAAAATTTCCAAGGGAGATTGCCATGAAGCAGATGAACAACGAGCAGCTTGATTTGCAACAAAGGAACCCTTTTTCCACCTGTCTGGCAACCAATCTGGTTGAAATGCGCCGAATGTTTGACAATTGCGACGATATTATCATCCTGGAAATTCCCCAGAAGGAATCACCTCGCTTTGCAGTTATTTTCGCCAGTGGCCTGATTAACACAAGTGAATTGGATAGACTTGTCATCAACAAACTGAATCGCATGTCGCTGCCCGTGTTACCAGATCAGCTCCGCAGCCGCCTCGCTGTATCTTCTACTCACTATGAGACGGATTATGAAACGGCGGTCGTATCGATTACTTCCGGCAATTCCCTCATTTTGATAGATGGTTGCGATCAGGCGCTCGCCGTCTCTCTGGTCAGCCTGGAAACACGGGGCATTGAGGAACCTGCGGCGGAAACCGTCGTACGCGGACCACGGGAAGGATTCGTCGAGCAATTGACGACCAACTGCTCACTGCTGCGCCGTCGGCTCAAGTCGCCAGCCATGAAAATCGAGCTGATGCAGTTCGGTCGCCACACTCATACCTCAGTAGCACTGGTGCACATGCAGGGCATCGCTGACGAAAGCGTGCTTGCCGAAGTGCGTGAGCGGCTTGATCACATTGATATTGACGGCGTATTGGACAGCATGATTATTGAAGAAATGATTGAGGATCAGCCCTTCTCTCCTTTTCCCCAGCTTTTAGCTACCGAAAGACCCGATGTCGTCTGTTCCTGCTTGCTGGAAGGGAGAATAGCAGTCCTTGTTGACGGTTCCCCGTTCGCGCTGATCGGGCCGATTACGCTTTTCAGTCTGTTGCAATCGCCGGAGGATTATTATCAACGGACGACAATCTCCTCGGCCATCCGCTGGCTGCGCTATTTGTATTTTGGAATTGCCCTGACTGTTCCGTCGCTCTATGTCGCCGTACTGTCTTACCATCAAGAAATGATTCCGGCCATACTGCTCTTCACCATTGCTGAGTCACGCGAGCATATTCCGTTCCCCGCTCTGATTGAAGCGTTGCTGATGGAGATTACTTTCGAAGGGCTGCGCGAAGCCGGCATCCGTTTGCCAAAGCAGGTCGGTTCGGCGGTCAGCATCGTCGGAGCGCTCGTCATCGGACAGGCGGCTATCGCTGCGGGCATCGTCTCGTCACCGATGGTCATGGTTGTCGCCATCACGGGTATTGCCTCGTTCATGATCCCGAACTTTGCGCTTGGCGGCGCCATTCGCCTGCTTCGTTTCCCGGTTATGATTTGCTCCGGTATTCTGGGATTGTACGGTCTGATGGTGGGCATCATTCTCATCCTGACCCATTTGCTTACGCTCCGCTCGCTTGGCGTGCCTTATCTGTCCCCTTTCATCGCAAAGATCAATGAGGAGTGGAAGGATACGCTTGTGCGCGCGCCGAAATGGCAGTTGGTCTTCCGTCCGAGATTGGCACTCAGCAGCAACAGGCGGCGCATCGCTGGACAAACGAATAGCAAGCCCAAGAAGAGGATGCAATGATGCGAAAGCTTATGATTGCTTTGCTGATGGTGGCTTGCTTGCTGACCGGCTGCTGGGACCGCAAGGAAATCAATGACCTGGCGATTATAACGGGCGCAGCTGTCTCTTTGGGGAAACAACCGAATGAGCTCGAGCTGACTTTGCAGTTCTATTCTCCGATCAGAACCGGGGGGAGCGGTCGAAGCTCAGGCGGAGCCTCATCCATTACAAGAGCAAAGCTGGGCCGTAATATGTCCGAAGCCGCTTCTCGTCTGCAAGATATAAGCCCCCGCCAGTTGTTCTGGGGCCACGGGCAGGTCTTTCTGATCAGCGAGCAGCTTGCACAACAAGGTATCGAAGAGCCGCTTGATTTCATGATCCGTTTTAACGAACCGCCGGAACGGATAAACGTCCTTATATGCCGCGGAGAAGCCAGCAAGGTGTTGAAATGGAAACCGAAGATTGAACGCGATAGCTCTGTATTGCTTAATGAAATTGGCAACCTTGATAATAGTTTGCAGATTACGCTGCTCGATTTGTACAAGATGTCCGTTAATACCGCAGGCGCGATTATTCTGCCCTTGGTTGAAATGGAAAAATTAAGCGATGGCGAGGAAGTCCCTGCTGTCAATTACACGGCCATATTGAAGAACCGCAAGCTGATTGCTGTCGTCAACAAAAAACAGACGCGCGACATCCGCTGGATCACGAACCATTCGAAGACAGCAAGCGTGCTCCTGGTGCCGGATGAGAGCAGGCCGAAACATACAGTTTCCGTATATTTTCAACACATCCGAACGACTCTGAAACCGGTGATTAGAGGAAATAAATGGGAGGTTAGCATTGAGACGCAGGCGGATGGCAGTGTGCTGGAGAACAACTCTGACTTTGATCTGTCGAAGCCGGAGAAGATGAAGGAGTTGCAGGAAGTCGCCGCCAAAGCTGTAACAGAACGTCTGAGGTCAGTCATCACATCCGCCCAGCAACAGTGGAATGCCGATATTTTTGATTTCTCCGGCACTTTCCATCGTAAATATCCCGGTATCTGGAATAAAAACAAGGCGAACTGGGATCAGCTGTTTCCAAAGGTACGCGTCACATTCGATGTCGATTTCAATATTAGCCATACAGGATTAATCAACAAAAACATCATGACGAATTTAAAGGAGGAAGCCTCACAATGAAAAGTCAGGACTATATTTTATGGACGCTGATTGTTATTGTTTTTTCCATGCTGCATATCCATGCCTTGCGACGTTCGACTGGAAAAACGAAGGGTGTCTTCTGGTTATTGGCAGGCGCAGCATGGCTGCTCGGCTTGCTTCTCTTTCACAACCCCGAGCTGCCCGGACCTAACGATTTGACCAAAAAGCTGTTTCATCCGCTAGGCAGGTGGTTACTTTCATGAAAAACCAATCGGCGTCTACTCGTCTGGATAAAGGAAAACTTTCTTCGACCCAACTGGGCTTGATATTTCTTATCAGTATTATGACAACCGGAATTATGGCCGCCCCTTCTCCTGTATACGCCATAGCCGGTCGGGATTTCTGGTTGGCGCTTCTACTTGGGTCCTTGCCTGCATACGGGATGATTTTTGTTGTGCACAGGCTTCATCGCCAGTATCCCAACATGACCTTCATCGAATATGTGACACAAGTTTACGGCAAGGTAATCGGTAAAATTATCGGAGTGCTTTTCCTGCTGTATATTCTACACATGACAGGCATTGCCGTGCGCCAATTCTGCGAATTTATGACTGTCGGTTTTTTTACGCGCACTCCGCTTACTGTAATCGCAGGTGTCATTATTTTCACAAGTTCGTGGGCTGTACGCGGTGGAGTGGAAACCATCGGAAGATTCGCCCAGATATTCGCTCCTGCTATTCTTATTTTAATGCTGCTCGTTATTGTACCACTCACTCCCGATTTCAATTTGAAAGAGCTTTTTCCCGTCATGGAGCATGGACTGCTCCCGCCGATCAAGGGATCGATTCTGTTACAACAGTGGTTTTTGATTTATTCGCTGACCTCATTCTTCTTACCTTATGTCAGCGATAGCAACAAATCCCAGCGAGCCAGCATGCTTTCTCTGACATTCCTCGTCTTCGTGATGATTATCGGGCATATGTCAACTGTCCTGCTGCTCGGAGAAGTAACCGGACTTAGCAACTTTTCCTTTACAAATCTAAGTCGGTACATTAAAGTGACCAGCTTCTTCGAGCATCTGCAATCACTCGTGATGACGATCTGGGTCATCAGCCTGTTCATCCGGCTGAACACAACCTATTACATAGTAGCGATCGGCACCGCACAGTTGCTGGCTCTGTCTGACTACCGCCTGCTCGTCATGCCCATCGGACTACTAATTCTTATTTTCACCTTTTGGTCGATACCTTCCATTACCGACTATATTTCCGCTCTGCCATTCAACACGTTCTATTTTATGACCGTACTTGGCATGCTGCCGCTGCTTACCTGGTTCGTGTCATGCTTGCGTTTGTCGATCAAAAAGATCATATAGTTGGTGATCGAGAATTCTCTGCCCAGCAACGTAGAAAGGGGTCTGGAAATGGAAAAAGAAGAGACGAATAGCCGTTGCAATGACACATCCGATTCTTCCGAATCACCGCAGTTGTCTAATGATACGACAAATGATCTTCCCCCTCTCTCTAGTCATCTGGTTGAAAACCGGCAGCAAATTGAACATATCTTCATCGATTGCTCCGATTTGATCCTTCTTCCCTGGAGATATGGCCCCGATCTTTCGGAACAGGCATTTTCAGTTTACTTTGACACAATGATTCAGCAGCATCATACCAATTATGTAAAAGAAACTCTTCAGGATTTGGTCAACCATAGAGTGGGAACAGGCGAATCGGTCACTCCGGAGCAAATTATCCGCTTTTTCCAAAATCACGGGGTATCCAGCGGCACAGCTGAATTATTGAAGGACTTTGACGAGGTGACCCGGCATATTACAGAAGGATGTCTGGTGATCTTTTTCGACAAGTGGAACCAGGCTCTGAGCTACAAAGCAGCAGAAGTTGAAAAACGCCAGGTCTCGGAGCCGATCAACGAACCCGTTGTTCAGGGGCCCCATATCACTCTGATTGAAGATATAAACACGAATATTGGCATCTTGCGTCATCTTCTGCAATCTCCAAAGCTCAAGTTTATCAGCTTTAATGCAGGACGTGAGAGCAACCGAACCGTTTCCTACGGCTATCTGGAGGGAGCCGTTAATCCGGAGGTGCTGACGAATTTTCAGAGCCGGATCAAATCGATCAAGGAGGAAGAAATCCTTGAAGTTTCTTATCTCGAGGATTGGATCGGCGACTCGGTCTATTCCCCGTTCCCCCAGGTCCGTTATACGGAGCGTCCTGACAATACTGCCGCTGCTCTGCTTGACGGTAAAATTATCGTAATGGTGGACGGCTCGCCAACTGTATTGATATGTCCGGGCAACTTCTATGAATTTCTGATGAGCAGCGAAGACTATTACCAGCGGACGATCTTTTCCTCCCTGATCCGCTTGTTGCGAATTGGCGCATTTTTCATTGCTTTGATGCTGCCGAGCACCTATGTCGCCTTATCCACTTTCCATTCCGAGCTGATACCGACGGTTCTGTTGCTAGCCATACTGGATACGAGAGAAGGAATACCGTTCCCCGCTTTTATGGAAGCGCTGATTATGGAGATTTTTTTCGAGCTGCTGCGGGAGGCCGGAATTCGGCTTCCGCGTCCGATCGGTTCGGCGGTAAGCATCGTCGGAGCGCTAGTTATCGGCCAAGCGGCCATACAGGCGAAGATCGCCTCTCCTGTGATGGTCATAGTCGTTGCTCTTACAGGTATTGCTTCATTCGCTCTGCCGCAATACAGCATGGCCATCGCTCTGCGGATTATGCGCTTCCCGCTGATGGTCATGGGTGCAACTTTGGGCGGAGTCGGCATTATGATCGGCTTTTTGCTTGCATTGCTCCATCTGTGCAAGCTTCGCTCCCTCGGTCAGCCTTATATGGCGCCCACCACACCGCTTGATATTTGGCAACTGCGGGATGTGCTGGTCATGGTTCCCCGCAAATTCCTGCTCCGCCGTCCGCGCAACCGTCACATGCACAGGGTCATAAGAAAGCAGGCCAAATGATGAGACGGCCTATACAAGTAGCACTGCTGCTTATGTGCACTGCGCTGCTGGCAGGCTGCTGGGATAAAGCGGAGCTGATCGAGTTTGGCTATGTGCAAGCCGTTGCCGTGGACAAGTCCGGGAAGGAGGGCATTGAGCTGACTACGCTGTTCTATAATCCTTCAGGCCACGGTGAAAGTACTGGGATGGCCCCGCAGCCCAAAATGGCCATCCCCATTGTGACTGAAGCCAGCTCTGTCTACGAGGCGGTCCAGGATATTCCGCTTCATTTCGGAAGAAGGGCCAAATGGGATCACATGCGCATTATTATGATTAGCGAGGAATTGGCCAGGAGCAAGCCGCTTGGTGAAATTCTTGATTTCTTCTCCCGCAACAGCGAGCAGCGGGCGACCGTTCTGCTGCTGATTACAAGAGGGAAAGCCAAAGAATATATCAAGACCAAGCCATACATCGAATATACGATCGGTCAGCAACTGCGAAAAATCGAGGAGACCGTCTCTCAATACTCCGCCAAAACAACAAAGCTCCCGCTCTATGAACTGGCGATTCAAATGATGGGGCAGACAAATACCGCGATGATCCCTTACGCCTATAAAACCGACAAGACCGGCGACATCGCCGTGGCCGGCATTGCCTTGTTCAAGGATCAGGTGCTCACCGGCAGCATCGTATCTCCGGCGGACAGTCAGCCTCTGTTGATGCTGCTTAACCGCTATAACAAGGGGATTATTAAATTGTCCTGCCCGGAATCGAAAGGAGGGAAGGGACACATTCGCGAGTCTTTTGAAATTATTTCGATAAAAACCAAGCTTAAACCTAAAATTCAGGGCGATCAGCTCACCATTCAGGTGAAAAGCAATATGAGAGGATCAGTTAGCGAGTTGCACTGCACGACGCTGATTACAGCCGAGGAGGAACAAAAGATGCGCGTCCGGGTTGAAGAGGAGGTCAAATCCGAAATGAAAGCGATGATTGGACGGCTGCAAAAAAGACGTCTGGATGTTGTTAATATTGGGAACATGATCTACCGCCATTACCCGCGGCTGTGGAAAAAGTGGAAACCAACGTGGGAGGAGCGCTTCGCTACAGCAAAGTTTGACATCTCCATTGATGTCCATATACTCAACACCGGCTTGAACATTGGGGAAACTTTCGGGAAAAAGGAGAAGAATGAATGATTACAAGATTTACAATGCTACTGGTCACGATTGTCCTCATGTTCCTTAGCGACAAATCAGACTTAAGCAAGAGCGGCCGACACGCACGAATTATTTATGCGATGCTGATGCTGCCTGTTCTGTATCTTGGCATAGTGTTCGTTACAGAATTACGGTGGCCGAATCTGGACGAGTTGCTCCGGTACCTATTCTCCGGCCCCGTGAAGGTGATCTTGGCCAGTCTGAATGCAACTCAGTAGCAACAACAAACCCCGATGAAAGGAGAGCCTTGCATAATGAAATCCAAACAAGAGAGTGTAAGTTCCTTCCAGATGGCTTCCTTGCTTCTGACCTTCACTACAGGCTCCTCGGTTATTTTCATTCCGGGGCAAATTACCAACGCCGCCAAAAACGGCGCCTGGATTTCCATTCTCATTTCCTATCTGCTCGGCGTTATGATTCTTGCGATCCTAATCTACCTGTACAAGCGGGCGCCAGAGTTGTCCTGGGTTGGATTCATGAGAAAAACTGCCGGCCCCTGGGTCACATCGCTGCTGCTCATCCCGCTGACCTTTGTGATATTCTGGCAGCTTGCTGCAATTGTGATTGAAATTGGCGGATTTTTTAAAAGCACCATGATGAAAGATACGCCAAATTCGATCATTCAAGGATTGTTCTTCTTGACCGTTGCTTTGACCGCCCGCGCAGGCATCGAGGTGATGGCCAGAATGTTCCTGCTGCTGCTCATATTCATGTACATTTTTGTCATGGCTGTACTGCTGCTCGCTTCTCCGCTGTTCCATGGCGAGTATCTGCTTCCGGTCATACCGGACGGCTTCAAGCCGATCTTGTACGGGGCCTATATTTCCTATGGTTTTCCCTACGCAGAGATTGCCCTGTTTTCCTTGCTCCTCCCTTTTACCCGGCGAAAAGAGTCCGGTCGTCTGACTAAATATCTGCACCTGGCGCTGTTCATCAACTGCCTGACCCTCGTATTTAGCATTCTGTGTACAATTATGGTACTGGGACCGATGTCAGGCCATCTGAATTACTCCCTGTTTCAACTGGCACGGCTCATCTCGATTCAGGATATTCTGGAACGGGTAGAGTCTGTCATTGGATTCTCCCTTATTATCGGGGTCTATATGAAAGCCGCCATTGTACTGTTCATGATTACAACGCTGCTGTCCGACTGGTTCAACATCAAAGACAGCCGCCTCCTGACCTACCCGGTCGCACTCATTGGCCTGCTGCTATCCGTATCCATGTATCCGGATGAAATCACATTTTTCGTGGACGGTTATACAATGTGGACGCTGATTGATCATACTGCTTATGTAATGCCTCTGCTGATCATCTTCGTTGTTGCGCTGTTCAGGCGAAAAAAAGGGGGCACTAGTTCCCCGACAGCAGCTTCTTCCAGCCAAAACGGGAAACCTTAGCGGCCTCCCGTTCGCCGCTCCATGCTCGTCAGACCTACACATCACGCCGCAGTTCTGTGGGCCGGATATAACCTGATATCAGGTTGAGCAGCGTAGTTTTCCCTGAGCCGCTTCGTCCCACAACCGCGACAATTTCCTGCTTTTTAATATGCAGATCAATATGGATGCAAGACCGGAACTACTTTCTCGCTGCCCTTCTTGCCAATTTTGAATTGATGACTTACTCCTTTGACCTCGATCAACAGTATCTCTTCCACTCTATGAACCAGTTACAATATGTAGTTTAATGTTATATTATTAATAAAAAAGTAAAAAATCTAAAAATTTCCTTAACTAAAAATAACATATTTATTAATAGAGATTCCGTTATAATGTAAGCATGATTTTTACTTGACGTTGAAGGGAGCATGAATAACTATGAAGCTCGAACGCCTGCTCTCCATTATCGTAATACTGATCAACCGTAGAATCGTACAGGCCAAGGAGCTTGCCGAACGTTTCGAGGTATCGGTACGTACAATCTACAGGGATATCGATGCTCTGAATAAAGCGGGTATTCCCGTGGTCACCTACCAGGGCTCGGGCGGCGGGATTGGCCTGGCAGCATCATTCCCCAATCGATATCCGAAGTATTCCAGATTAAAACAAGCCAACTGCTCATTGACCTCTCTCCGTGGGGAAATCGAAATCCGATCGATGACAAATTGAAGCTGATCAAGCAGGCTATCGAACAGTTGCATCTGATCAGCTTCACCTATGTCAACGTCAAGGGCGAAGCAAGCGTCCGCACTGTCGAGCCTTATACGCTAATTATGAAGGGGCAGCAGTGGTATTTGTATGCATATTGTCCCATGCGCTCAGGCTTCCGAATGTTCAAGCTGAATCGAATCAAGGAGCTTACAACGACAGATAGGGTCTACCTGCGCCGTCCGCTGCCCGAGGAACCTCTGCCATGGGATGCTGACTGGTACCGCGAAGAGAATCTCGCTCATGTACAGCTTCGCATCTTTCCGCCTGCCAGACAGATCGCTGAGGAATGGTTCGGGGTGGATCAGCTCGATAAAGAGGAAAATGGGAACAGTTGGCTCTCCCCTCCCCATATCCGTCGAATCATTCAGGACAAAGCACAGGCAATCGCGGCGCGGTATGCCAAGACAAATATATAATTATTTATATTTTGCGCAAGAACTTGACACAATGTTGTCAGGTTCTTCTGTTTATACTTCAATTATAGAAGTTGGACAAAAGAAACGAAGTCAAAAATACTCATTAGGTCAGGAGAGGATCAAAATGAACATGGCTCAATGCCAAAGCTGCGGTATGCCGCTGTCGAATGAAGTTAGAGGGGTGGAAAAGGACGGTTCAAGGTCAGAACTGTACTGTCAATACTGTTATGAGGACGGGCATTTTATCCAGCCGAAGCAAACACTTGAAGGGATGATTGAGGTATGCACCCCGTATCTCATAGAGCAAGGAATGCCAGAAGAACAGGCTCGGACCCTGCTCTATCAGTCACTACCGTCATTGAAGCGTTGGAAAGACAAAAGGGAATCTGCGGCTGGGCCAGCAGGCCCGGATCGTATGGCAGAGCTTGGACCGATCATACTGGCAGGAATTGCGGCCAGAACCAGCAACGCTGAAGAAACAGGAGCCAGTGCCAAAATTCCCGAACTCTGGACGAAATTCCGGGAAGGCGGATTCTTCGACAGTATTGGCGCATCAGCTTCAGTGCCTGTTGTTTATGGCTGCTACGCCGACTATGAGACAGACGTTAATGGCGTGTATACCATACTGATTGGTACGGAGCAAGAACAAGATCAAGCAATTGCAGGGGACTTGGCCACGCTGAAGCTTCCAGCTTCTCATTATGCCATTTTCCAATCGCGTACAGGCCTGCTGCCTGATGTCGTCATTGAGACATGGCAACGAATTTGGCAGTATGCAGCGGAGCACGAATTGGAAAGAACATATACAGGCGACTTCGAGCGCTATGATGAACGCTGTGCCGATCCGTCCCGTTCACAGGTGGACATTTATATTGCAGTCAAAGCACCTGGCAACTGCTTTGCATAATATGCTGTATTTCGCCGCGGTACATCAGTTGAAGCGCATTGGAGCGTTCCAGATCTGCCGGAGTCGTCAGTGACGCGCATTTTGGCACAAGACTGTGACCGTTTTGCTCGAACACGGTCGCGACAAACTGTGAGCAGAAAAATGCGTTTTCTCGCTTGACCCTGATCTTCATCATAATGCCTAGCACGCCAAGAAGATTATACTTGTACCGATGAGGCTCCTGCTCAAACTTGCGCACATACGCGCGGAGCTGATTATACTTGCGTTCACTGACCTTGCAGCTGAATACGGCGCATGACGCTTTGCTGAAAAATTCACTTTGCAAATCTTCCTTAACGAATCCGCCCACAAAAGGGTTGCCAGGTCTCTTTCTGCCGAAGCTGTATACCTCCTTGAACTCATCGTCAAAGGCGATGGAAGCATGATTATGCTCGGCTTTCGTATATAGCTTGATCATTCTTGTAAACCATGTACCGGTGTCGGACAACAAAATATAGATGTGCTTTTTTTTCATCGTTCAACCCCACCTGCAACTGAAATCTTATTCCGAATCTATCATATAGATCTATCATAAAGTTTCAAGACCTGGGGCAAATCGGTCTTATGTCCGGTATTTCCCTGGACTAAAGTCGGGTTGCATGGATGCAAATGTACGCTTCTCGCTGCTAAGCAGGAAATTCTCGAGTTCATTGGCTAGCGTGAACAGACTTGCGCGGCTCTCGAACTCTGTACGGTTTTGCGGCATTGGCAGTCCCTTATGATATTCACGGATTGCCTTGAGCTGCTGCAGATACTCTCTGCTGTCATCCAATTGTTCAATGTTGTCGCCAAGTTGTCCAAGAAATTCCCCAATCCGCTCTCCTTGCTCAAGCCTCAGACCAATCCGCGATACAAGCGGAACCATACGTTCGATGATTTGGAACTGCTGAAACTTGAGTTCAACATAATAGTAAAATGGATTTAATTTCCCAGTCAAGTTATTTTCCGTTTCCAACACAGCAAGGTGACGGGCCTTTTTCAACAGATCTGCGAGCTGCAGCAGTTCCTTGCCATCCCAAGAGCCATTGCCTTCACGCAGATAGCTGCCAAGCTCTCTGAAGATGGATGCCATCCTGACGCTCACCTCGGTCTTGAACTGGTCAATCTTCCGATCAAGGCCGGGCATGTACAGGTTGACCAGCAGCGCGACTCCGAGACCGACCATAATAATCGCCAACTCATGGGCAAAGAAGGCCAAGCTGACGTATCCGCTCATGTAGCCGTGCATAATAATGACCGAGCTGCTGGATATGCCGTTTTGAATTTTCAGGCGAACCAAAATCGGGATAAAGATCAAATACAGGATCAGAATGACCCAAACTTTGTAGCCAAGCAGCCAAAACATTGCGCTGGACAAAAACATGCCGACAATGCAGGCGAAGAAGCGATCCATCACTGCGGCAATCGATTGCTTGCGCGTGCGCTGGATACAAAGAAGCGTCAGAATGCCTGCGGAGCTGTAGTAAGGAAGCTCAAGCCATTGGGCAATAAGAATGGACAGGCAGACGCCTGTCGCCGTCTTGACTGTACGAAATCCGATTCTCATCGCTGCGCCTTCCCTTTGATCAAATTGCGCAGCTCTTCAATGGCCTTTTTGCTTTGCGGATCTTCCTGTTCAATTTTTTCCGCTAGTCGTTGCTGCAGCCGGTATGCGGTCCCCTCGCTCATTATGCCGTCTGCCTCAAGCTGCTCCTGGCGCTGGAACTTCTTCACCGCTTCCGTCGTATCGGCGTTATAGACCCCCTCCTGGGTAATCGGCCCGGAACCGAGCGCGAACAGCATATGCTGAATCGTTCTTACTTCCTTGCCGTAATCCCCTTGCTTGAACGTCGTTTCTCCATGAAGGAGCGGCAGCTTCGCATATTCCGGCATATCGACCGTAATATCGGGCTTGACCCCTTCCTTATGAATCCAGCTTCCATCCGGGGTTCTCCACTGAGCCTCTGTCAGCTTCAGGACCGATTCATCGGCAAATTGCTGGAAGGTCTGAACAATCCCTTTGCCGAACGATTTGTTGCCCACAAGCACTGCCCCGTTTGCCCCGAGCGCCGCAGCAAGCACCTCCGAAGAGCTGGCGCTGTTTTCATCGATCAGCACGACAAGCGGCAGCTTCCATTCCTGCTTCTGCTTGGAACGATGCGTATATTCACGCTGTTCATTTTTATATACGACCTGAACGATCACCTTATCCTTCGGAATCAGCAAGCTGGCGATCTCCATCGCCGGCTGCAGCAAGCCGCCAGGATTGGCGCGCAGATCAATGATTAGCCCTTTCATCCCCTGTTCTTGCAGACGGTCTGCCGCTTGCTGGAATTCCTTGGCCGTACTCTCGGCAAAGCGGGCGATTGTAATGTTCCCGACACCGTTGTCCAGCATCTTGGAGGATACGGTTGTCACCGGCACTTCTCCCCTGGTAACCGTAATTTCTATGGGCTCCGGGGAAGAAGCTCTCGCAAGCGTCAGCACCACCTTGGTGCCTTCCTCACCTCTTGTAAGAGAGATAATATCCGACAGCGTCTTCCCATCCACCGGCTTGCCGTCAATCGCTACAATACGATCATCGGCTAATATCCCAGCCCCTGCAGCTGGCGCTCCTTCTATCGTCGAATTAATAATGAACTGGCCTTTATCCACCCGAAGGACGACACCAATGCCGACAAAGTGGTCCTCGTAGCGCTCCAGAAAGCTTTTCCCCTGCTCCTTGGTGTAATAGACTGAATACGGATCGTTCAGCGAAGAGACCATGCCGGTGACAGCCCCATGAATCAGACTCTCAGGATCGACGTCTCCCATGTAATTGTTCACGATCTCCTTATATGAGCGGTCCAGATTATCAAAGGCAGCCTGACCAAGCACCGGGTGGCGATACTTCATCCACCATTGTCCGGCTCCGAATCCCGCGGCTCCGGCTAGTACGGCAATCAACAGCATATAAACAACAATTCTTTGGCGGCGTTCCGTAGAAGTATAAGGCATCAAATTCTCTCCGTTTTCTGAAGTTTTCCAATAGTATCACTTTATCTCATTCTCCCTCCCGCTTCAAGCAAGCCACTTGTTAAGGCCTCACCTCTCAGGTACAATCAGGCTAGAGAAGATAAAGGAGAGACCATACAAAATGCCTTATAAGCTAATTGCGATCGATGTAGATGATACGCTGCTGAATGATGAGCTGCAAGTTACCCCCCGTACGAAGCGGGCGCTGGAACAAGCGACTGCACAAGGAGCGACTGTCACTCTTGCTACCGGAAGAATGTTCGCCTCGGCGCAAAATATCGCCCGCCAAATTGATCTGAATGTGCCGATCATTACGTATCAGGGCTCTCTGGTCAAGACTCTGCTGGACGGAGAAGTGATCTATGAGCGCTATGTTCCAACAGCGGCCGCCAAGCAGTTGCATGACTACTGTGAAGCAAAAGGGCTGCATCTGCAGCTTTACGTCGATGATGTGCTGTATGTCAAAGAAGTGAATGACAAAAGCGAGGCGTACTCCAGACTTTCCAAAATCCCTTATGTGGTCGCTCCGAACTTTGCCGATCTGGCACTTCAGCCGCAAATGAAGATGTTGATCATTGATGAGCCGGAATTACTGGATAAGGTGGCCGTGGAATTGAAGGCACTGATTGGAGATATCGCCCATATCACTAAATCCAAGCCGAACTTCCTGGAGATTATGCATAAAGAGGGAACAAAAGGACACGCAGTGGCCTTCCTGGCATCCCATATCGGCTGCAGCCTTGAGGAAGTAATCGCCATCGGCGATTCCTGGAATGATCATGAGATGCTTGAAACTGCCGGACTCGGTGTAGCGATGGAAAATGCAGTGCCGGCCCTAAAGGAAATCGCCAATTATGTAACCAAATCGAATAATGAAGATGGCGTGGCCCATGTGATCGAAAAATTTGTACTGGGGAAATAACTCTTCCTTCCAAAAAAAGGTATGCGTATAGCATGATGTGATGCCATACGCATACCTTTTTTCTAGCTCTGGATATAAGGGATATATACTTTACCTTTAAATATGAACCGGCATCGGATCTTCCTTGAGCTTGTTCTCTATAATCCAGCTATCCGTATCATTGAACAGATAAGCGCGATGCACGAGAACATTCACTTCTTCTCCTGGCTGGAGCGCATCCTTTTCCAGAGAACGGTAGGTAATCAACGTGACATCGCCGACTTGCACCTCTATCATCCACTCACTGCCGCGAAAATGGATATTTTTAATGCGTCCCGATTCAGTAGCCGAGATGATCGAAAATTCGTCTGACTTGCCAACCTCGATGTACTCCGGACGGATCAGCGCCTTCGTATTCGACCATAATGCCGCATCCTCAAAGCCTTTCAGCTTATGCACCTCGGATACAATGGTAGACTCCCCGATAAAGCTGGCGACAAACTGGGTATGCGGATTTTTGTAAATATCCCATGGCGTGCCCTTCTGCTCCAAACGACCCTTGTTAATAATCATGATCTCATCGGCAACCTCAATCGCCTCATCCTGATCATGGGTGACGAAGATGGACGTAATGCCGAGACGTTCAATCATATCCTTAAGCCACGTGCGCAGCTCCTGGCGAATCTTGGCGTCGATCGCCGCGAACGGCTCATCCAGAAGCAGCAACTGCGGCTCTGGCGCCAACGCTCTTGCAAAGGCTACACGCTGACGCTGTCCGCCCGACAGTTGATTCGGGTAACGGTGTTCAAAGCCCTTGAGACCTGTCAGCTCTACCAGCGACATCACGCGCTCACGAATCTGGTCTTTGGACTGCTTCTTCACCTTCAAACCGAATGCAATATTGTCATACACCGTCATATGTTTGAATAGCGCATAATTCTGGAATACAAAGCCAATCCCCCGCTCTTGCGGCGGCAGATCATTGACACGTTTGCCATGGAAAAGGATATCCCCGGCATCAGGGGTTTCAAGTCCCGCGAGCATGCGGAGAATCGACGTTTTGCCACCGCCGCTCGGACCGAGCAGACCGATCAGCCGTCCCTTCTCAATCTTAAAACTTACATCATGTACAGCGTGGAAATCACCAAAATGCTTATCTAACTGATTCACTTCAATATGCATGACCTAATGCCCCTTTCGCTTTTCGGACCATTCCATGAGCAAAAGCAATGCCATCATATTATCGTCAGCACTGCGCAAAAACCGTATTCATAGCGTTTCGGAATCCAGAACCTGGAGGAAATATAATTCCTATTATTTTACTGGGTATTAGTATTAATTTAACAGAATGAAGGTTCGGTCGTCAATCCTAAATTTGCAAAAAATATGAATCTCTACCCGCTACTTGCTTCTCAAGCATGAAATGGCGACTTTCCCTGTACCCTCAATTAAATCAAGAAATCTGTCTTTATATTCAACAAAAAAACCGACCCTAAGGGCCGGCTTTCATTTGCCTGACAATCTTTCATTTATAACACTCTACACCGGCTTGGAATACCTCGAAGGAGATGGCGACTCCACCAGGACAAAGCCAAAATAGAGTCCGACCGCGCCGATAATAAAATGCAGCACATTATCCGAAAGGCCGAATGTAAGCAGACCGAACAGATTTTTGACGAAGAAACCGAGTACCGCAAGTATAATAAATACGATCCCCAGCACTTGAGAGTAACGATAGGCATAGCCGTCCTGAGAGGCCGCCAGCAAACCAAGCACCCCGAACACCAGATGAATGACATTATGGGTCACATTCAGGTGAAACAGGCCAAACAGATGACTGGTAAAGAAACCAAGCGCCCAAAGCAGCAAAAATACGAAACCGGACAATGCCGCAAATCGTCTTACCGCAATTGCCATACGGATTCCTCCCTCGTTATGCCCTTGATAGGAGGGGCTCAAGAAGCCCCATACAAGACCCTATTCGGAGCAAAAGAGAAAAATGCTTAGGCTATCGGCCAAGAATGAAATATTGCGCCTCTCCTTGTACAATAGCAGCTTGTCCCTGCGTAAAATCAGTCAACCATGCCGTGAAGCGCTCGGCCTCCGGTTCTTCAGGCAGACAGGTTATGGTTACCTTATCGGTAAACTCAGTCCCGCCAAGGCGCAAGCCCCGCTGATGGAATTCATTCTCCAGCTTGCCGTACCACGTATAATCCACTTCGACGATAATCTCCCGGTGCAGCACCTTAACGATTGGCTGTGCCGCTTCGATCCCGACAACGGCTCCATCCGTATAGGCGCGGATCAGACCGCCAGCACCGAGCATGATGCCGCCGAAATAGCGAGTCACGACGATGGCGACATTTTTGAGTTGCTGGTTTTTGATGACTTCCAGAATCGGCTTGCCCGCGGTGCCGCTTGGTTCACCGTCATCAGACTGCTTCTGAATTTCATCCCGCTCGCCGATCATATAAGCAGAGCAATTATGCGTTGCGTTCCAATGCTGCTTCTTGATCTCCTCGATAAAAGCAATCGCCTCATCCTCGCTGGCTACCGGCCGGGCATGACCGATAAACCGTGACTTTTTGATGACGATTTCCTTGATTCCAGGCCCAGCCAGCGTCTTGTAACGTTCCAGCATTCAAACAGCCTACAGGCGTGCTTCCAGCTCAGCTTTTTCTTTTTCGTAGCCCGGTTTGCCGAGAAGCGCGAACATATTTTTCTTATAGGCTTCTACACCCGGCTGGTCGAACGGATTCACACCCATGAGGTAGCCGCTGATGCCGCAGGCTTTCTCAAAGAAGTATACCAAGTAACCGAATGTGTGCGGCGACAAGTCCTTAATATTGACAATCAGGTTTGGCACATTGCCGTCTGTATGCGCGAGCAGTGTTCCTTCAAAGGCTTTTTTGTTCACGAAATCCATCGTTTTGCCTTCAAGGAAGTTCAAGCCGTCGAGGTCGTCCGGGTCATTGCCGATTGTAATCTGTTCAGACACCTCGCCTACCTGAATGACGGTCTCGATCAGATTGCGAGTTCCTTCCTGTACGAATTGACCCATGGAGTGCAAGTCTGTGGAGAAATCAACAGATGCCGGGTACAGGCCTTTGTTGTCTTTGCCTTCGCTCTCGCCGAACAATTGCTTCCACCATTCAGATACGAAGTGCAGGGACGGCTCATAATTGACGAGAATTTCGATTGCTTTGCCTTTGCGATACAGTGCATTGCGGGCTGCAGCGTATTGATAGCTTTCATTCTCGGACAAGTTCGGGTTGCTGTATTCGACAGCAGCATCAGCTGCGCCCTGCATGATGGCGTCAATGTCTACACCGGCAGTTGCAATCGGCAGCAGGCCCACAGCCGTCAATACGGAGTAGCGTCCGCCAACATCATCAGGAATGATGAAAGACTCGTAGCCTTCTTCGGTTGCAAGCTTTTTCAATGCGCCCTTGGCTTGGTCAGTCGTTGCATAAATCCGCTTGCGAGCTTCTTCCCTGCCGTATTTCTTCTCCAGTTCTGCACGGAAAATACGGAACGCAATCGCCGGCTCTGTTGTTGTACCCGATTTGGAGATGACGTTGATGGACCAGTTCTTGCCCTCCAGCACTTGCAACAAATGGGTGACATAGGTGGAGCTGATGTTGTTGCCCGCAAAGAAAACTTGCGGCGTTTTGCGCTCTTCGCCAGGAAGAATATTATAGAAGGAATGCGTCAGCATTTCGATTGCCGCACGCGCTCCCAGGTAGGAACCGCCGATTCCGATGACAATAAGCACATCAGAGTCGGATTGAATTTTTGCCGCCGCTTGCTTGATGCGCGCGAATTCTTCTTTGTCATAATTGGCAGGCAGATCGATCCAGCCAATATAATCGGAGCCTGTTCCTGTACCATTATGTAATTGCTCATGAGCGACGCGTACCGCGCCCTCCAAATAATCAATTTCATGCTTGCCTACAAAAGGCAGGGCTTTACTATAGTCAAACGATACAGCTTTACTCATTGACCGTAAACCTCCTTCAAGTTCTGTAGAGGGCAAGTGCAGCATTACAAAAATTTCCTGCTGCCCGTCCCGCAATACTAGGATTAGAATACTGGATTTCGGGTTTAAAAACAAGGGAGACCGCAGGAAAGATAGGCGGAATGAAATCATTTGAATTCTGACTGGTCTAAGCGTATAGTTTTGTTTAGATTAGTCAGGTTCCACATTTCCACTTCCTACCTGTAAAGGAGCTTTGCCCAAATGAGTAAAAAACGTTTCTTCACCTGGCTGAAGCGGCTCGTTTCAGCCGGACTTGCCGTGATTCTGCTGTTCTTCGCCGCAGCATTTGCATTCCCGTCGCTGCAACTTGCCCAAAAAGCTTGCGGCGTACTGCAAAAAGCCGAAGCCAAAGCCTTCGTACTCACGCACAAAACACCGGAACTTGAATTTCATGGCAATGGCAATACCACCCCTGTATTCGATACGTCGAAGCAACGCTATGCCGAACAAGTACCCGTGTTGATGTACCATTATGTCGTTCCCAAGGCATTCAACAAAGAACCTGACAACAATTCGATGATTAATCTGGAATCATTCGAGGCGGGCATGAAATACTTGTACGATAACGGCTATTATACAGCCACGCTGAGCGAGTTGGAGGATTATTTGCACGGATATATTCAACTGCCGGAGAAGACGGTCGTTCTCACATTCGATGACGGGTACGAGAATAACTATATCTACGCCTATCCGATTTTGAAAAAATACGGCCTCCACGCCGCGCTGTTCATCATCGGCAGCCGGGTTCAGGAACATGCCGCCAAGGACTTCAAGCCGGACAAAAGCAGCTATTTGTCCCAGGAGCAACTGGATGCTGCGTCCGATGTTTTTGAATATCATAGCCATACCTACGATCTTCACAAGAAAGAGACGTTGTTCTGCGGAAAGCAGGAGGCGCTGACCCGGGATACGGATCTGCTGCAGAAGGATATCGGAATTATGAGAGAGCACGGCTACATTACACCGTACTTTGCATATCCGTTTGGCAGCTATGACGCCAAGACCGTCTATTATTTGCAGAAGCATGGTTACCGGATGGCGTTTACAGTGAAACAAGGCTTCGTCAAGCCCGGCGATGCGCCGCTGGAGCTGAACCGCCTGACCGTAACCTCCAGCACGGATATGGAACTCCTGCTCAAGACCGGAGATTTCAAGCAATCCGTGAAAAAAGATTAATCTTTTCTTTTTGACAAAATACCCCATCATTCGACAGTAAATATGTTACGATACTCTTAAGTCTTCATTTTCCAACTTAAGAGGGGGTTTATGATTAATGATAGTATCCAAACCGCAGTTCAAGCGACGTTTTCGCACTGTTGCAAGCTCGGCGATTCTACTGGCGCTTGCTACGGGTGTTGTTCCTACATACGCTTATGCCGATAATGGCGTGCAGTTCGCCGATCTGCCGCCGACTCACTGGGCGTACAAAACGATCCGTTGGGCACAGGAGAATCAGATTGTGACCGGCTATCAGGACGGCACCTTCCGCCCTAACCAGGCGGTATCGGAGCCGGAATTTCTGGCTATGCTGCTGCGTGCTTACCCCGAGGTCAGCATAGCCAAGCCGGCTGGCGGCTCACCGTGGTATTCAGCCTATTATGAAGCTGCCGCGCAGCTCGGGTGGCCCGTAGCAGGAGCCAATACTGCCTACACAAGAGGAGAAGTCGCCAGGCTGCTCGCTGCCGTACAGGGCGAATCTCTATCTGTCAATGATTCCATTCAATTTGTAATGAAGCAGGGACTTGCCAACGGCAAGACAACGAACACGATTGAAGGCTTCAAGGCTGCCGATTCGCTGTCCCGCGCTGAGGCGCAGACTTTCATCTTCCGCCTGAAGGAGCTTCAGCCCAAGCTAAAACAGTCTGGGAATACAGCCCCTGAATGGACATTGAACGGTATTCAGATCGGGGATACTGAGGAGCATGTCCTTGCAACGCTTGGTCAGCCCGACCGTAAAGACGCCTCCGGGTACGATTTTCAATGGTATGTATACAATAAGAATTACAACCGCTTCGCGCAAATCGGCATAAAGCAAGGAACAGTCGTCGCCCTCTACTCCAATGCGAGCGGCTGGAACCCGGCTTCGAAAGCCGCGGTAGGGACACAGAGGAACAACATTGCAGACGACTCGATCGGCAAGCCGGTGATACAGGATAGCAAGCAAAGATGGACAACCTACACCGGCAGCGTCTATGAGACAACCTTGTTCTTCGATACGCTGGACGGCTATAAGGTGGATGCTATTCTCCTGCTGAAGTCCGGTCTGAAAGCCCATGACTATTCAGAAGGCAATGTCCCGCAGCAAGAACTGCTGCGCGCCTATGAGCGCGGGCTGCTGGATTTGACCAATGTTATCCGTACACGAAAGGGTTTGAAGCCGCTTCTCTGGAACGACAAGGTTTCAGATGTGGCCCGCGCTTACAGCACGGACATGGGGACCCGCAATTTTTTCAACCACACCTCCCCGGACGGTGATTCGGTCCGCGAACGTTTCACCAAAGCCGAATTGATGAAATCAGCAAGCAGCTTCGGCGAGAATATTGCTGCTGGCTATGAGAATGCCTTTTACGCCCACGCAGGCTGGATAAACTCTCAAGGCCACCGCGACAACCTCCTCCGCGAGGGCTACAAGGAGCTTGGCATTGGAGCCGCCTTTGTTCAAAACAGCGAATACGGCTTCTACTATACTCAGAACTTCGCAAGCTTCCGGTAAACGAGATTGCAAAAAAACAGCTATCCTCACAGTCCTTGAACGGATGTGCAGGATAGCTATTTTTAACGACTCAACCAAAATTCAGGTTGAGCCTTTATAACACCGAAAAATGATTATTCGTTAATATAAGAGCAGCAGTAATCGGAAACTTCCGTTACCTGGAGCTTGAATTTGGAGTTAGCCGGAACAATAAATTCGCCCTCGCCCTGGATATGCGCCCATTGGCTTTCCCCTGGAAGCAGAACCTTCAGATCGCCTGCAAGAATTTCCATGATTTCTTTGGCGTCTGTTCCGAATTCATATTCCCCCGGGAGCATAATGCCGAGCGTTTTTTTCGTACCATCAGCAAACAGCACGGTGCGGCTGGTTACTTTGCCATCAAAATAAACATTTGCTTTTTTAACAACCGTTACATTTTCGAATTGGGACATAATTTTTTCGGCTCTCCTTTTGAAAGCAGCGACGAACATGTCTCCATGCCGCCGCTGCTTGTTCAATTATATATAGGCTTAAGCTTGGACTAGCTGACGCTTCCTACAGCAGTCCTTTCACTTTGCTTACTACGTTCTCAACGGTGAATCCATATTCCTTAATGACGCGATCGCCAGGAGCGGATGCGCCGAATGTGCTAATGCCCAGAATCGCGCCCTGGTCGCCCACATAACGTTCCCAACCGAATGGAGAAGCCATCTCTACAGCCAGACGGGCTTTAACATCCGGAAGCAGTATGGAATCCCTGTACGCCTTGGATTGCTTCTCGAACAGATCCCAGCTTGGCATACTGATCACGCGAACTTCGATATCCTCTGCTGCAAGCGCTTCGGCAGCGGCAACAGCAAGCTGCACTTCGGAACCGGTAGCAATAATTTGAGCCTGCGGCTTGCCGCTCGCTGCATCGCGAACAACATACGCGCCGCGCTTGATGCCTTCGCGCGCTTGTCCGACTGTACCTGCGAGAATTGGCAAGTTCTGGCGGGTTAGCACAAGGGCAACCGGGTTCGCTTTGTTCTCCAGCGCATAAGCCCATGCGGCGGAGGTTTCATTCCCATCCGCAGGACGGATTACTGTCAAATCCGGGATGATACGGATAGAAGCAAGCTGCTCGATCGGCTCATGCGTAGGTCCGTCTTCACCAACTGCAATGCTGTCATGGGTCAGTACGTATACTACAGGCAGCTTTTGAATCGCTGCCAGACGAATGGCCGGACGCAAATAGTCGGTGAATACAAAGAACGTACCGCCGTAAACCTTCACGCCGCTATGCAGCAGCATACCATTCATTGCAGCAGCCATGGCGAACTCGCGGATACCGAAGTAAATATTGCGTCCTGCATAGTTGCTCGCATTGTAGACCGGAAGGCCTTTCAGATGCGTCATGGTCGAGCTTTCCAGGTCAGCAGAGCCGCCTAGCAGACTTGGCACATTGGCAGCCAGGCCATTCAGCGCATTGCCGGAAGCAACGCGGGTCGAGAGCGGCTTGTCTTCTGTCGTGTAAGCAGGCAGATCACGATCCCAGCCCTCAGGCAGGTCGCCGTTCACAGCGCCTTCGAATTGGGCCGCCAGTTCAGGATGAGCTTGCTTGTAGCTTGCAAACTGGGCATCCCACTCTGCGTTTGCTTGTTCACCTTGCTCTTTGATTGCATCGAAATGGGCGCGGACTTCATCCGGCACATAGAAGTCTTCCTCATAACCCCAGCCGTATACTT
This sequence comes from Paenibacillus roseus, assembly GCF_016424485.1. GTDB lineage: Bacteria > Bacillota > Bacilli > Paenibacillales > Paenibacillaceae > Paenibacillus_D > Paenibacillus_D roseus. Next base: position 32,536 of record NZ_JAELUP010000027.1, on the reverse strand, counting down.
CCTTCGTCAGCTTCGTTTCTTCAACGCCGAGCGGAGAACCGTGCGGGCCTGCATGTCCGCCCTTGCCGCCTTTGTTCGGACTACCGTAACCGATGACCGTCTTCACTTCAATCAGAGTCGGCTTGCCAGTCTCAGACTGGGCTTCAGCCACAGCTTTAGCCAATGCCTCCAGATCATTGCCGTCAGCTACATGCAGTACTTGCCAGCCGTAGGACTCGAAGCGCTTCTGAACATTTTCCGAGAAGGAAAGGCTCAGTTCGCCGTCCAGGGAAATATCATTGGAATCGTACAATACGACCAGCTTGCCAAGCTGCAAATGTCCCGCCAGGGAAGCCGCTTCGCTCGCTACGCCCTCGGACAGGTCGCCGTCGCCGCAAATGGAATACGTAAAGTGGTCAATCACGTTAAAGCCGTCTTTATTATAAGTAGCCGCCAAGTGAGTCTCTGCCATAGCCATACCGACCGCCATTGCAACCCCTTGACCCAGCGGTCCTGTTGTTGCGTCGACACCGGCCGTATGTCCGAATTCCGGGTGACCCGGAGTTTTGGAGCCCCATTGACGGAAGTTTTTAATTTCATCGAGGGAAAGATCATAGCCTGAAAGATGCAGCAGGCTGTAGAGAAGCATGGAACCGTGCCCTGCGGATAAAACAAAACGGTCGCGGTTCACCCAGCTCGGATTGGCTGGATTGTGCTTCATCGATCTGGCAAACAATTGATAGCCCATTGGGGCTGCCCCCATCGGCATACCAGGGTGGCCGGATTTGGCTTTCTCGATCGCATCAATTGCGAGCGTCCGGATCGTATCAATCGATAGCTGGTCAACAGACTTGTTTGTAACTGTCATTGTGTTGCTTCCTCCTATTCCTGATTGCCTAAACATTTTGCATATTGCGCATGCTGTGACTCAAAGACAAGCTTCGCGCAGAAATACAAGCCGGCATCGAACGTTGTCTCTCGGCCTTCTTGTATTTGTCAAAATTATGCTTGAAAATCTTCAGGTTTACGCCGGATTCGACGCAATCACTTTGAAATATTGTACCATTTGGCCGTACGGTTTTCCATACTAATTCATAAATGATGAAGCTGCAACATCCCCACGCCAATTGCGTCTCTAACCGTAAGCGCAACGCTTGTAGAAGATCGTCGTAAAAACAGGTAGAATAAGCTGTAAGAGGTGATCGCCCACATGATATTAAAACGTTGGATGGTGGCACTTCCTCTGTATTTCCTGCTCGCCGCGGGAATTGCTCCCGCTACTGCCGAAGCGGGCTGGTTCGATCGGATGCGGGATATCTACAAAGCGCCGGAGAAGCTGGAGGAATTTCAGGAGAGCTATGAAAATCTCATCCGCCAGCAGCAGCAGGAACTGGAGGCTGTACGCAAAGAAGCGGTGGAGAGCAGCAGGCGACTGGCTGAGGAGCAGCGCAAATGGCTGGCAGAGAACGAGCGGCTGGCTGAACAGAATCGCAGCCTTGCAGAGAGGCTGGCGCAACTGGAAGAGCAGGAACAGGGTAAATCAGCATTCATCCGTAACATGTTAACCGTATCTCTCGCCATTGCAGGTATTCTTATTGCCGGCTTTCTTGCTATGAGAATCGTCCGTATCCTCATATGGCGCCGGGAGAGAGGAACGATGCGCCTGGTGAAGGCAAAACGAAGGAGTTGAAGCTAGCGTGCAATTCAGCGGAGCCAACGAGCATACGCAAAGCGGCCACCTGAATGTCAAGCTGACGGACAAGGACAAGCTGCATGTGCTGCATCCGAACCAAATTATCGCCTACAAAGGACAGCCCGCCGGCCGCGAGGATCGGTTTATGGACATTAAGGGCATGTACCGGAAGCGAAGATGGATTCGTTCCAAAATAACCGGCCCGGCAGAACTGCTGATCGCACTGCCGCCCGTATGCAAGCTGCATGTGGTGCCGATTGACCAAGAAAGCAATCTGCTGTTTGATTTTCGCAGCGTTCTGTTTTTCTCTGACGGCATGCTGATGCAAAACCGGCTGCAATCATTCAAAAATGCACTCATTACTAAAGAATGGGTCCGTACCAAATTTACCGGCCCCGGCTTCCTCGGTCTTCTGTCTACCGGCTTCATGGAGTCGCTGGAACTGGATGAGGATACGCCGCTTTACGTGGATGCCGGCTGCCTGCTTGCCTATCCTGAAAAAGCCCAAATCAAACTGAGTGTCTACGGCAATTCACTTGCCAGTCAGCATATGCGGGTACAGTGGGAGCTGAAAGGATCAGGCCCCGTATTAATCCAGACCGGCGCTTCAACAGATCCGCAGCTCGAAGGACAGCTTCGCCAGGATGGTTTTATCCGCCGTACCCTGCGGGAAGTGCTGCCGTTCGGAGGCGTCTTTATCAAATAAACATGCACATGCAATTGTCATACGAGCTGGCATCACAACTAGGATCACTTTATCTGTTCCAAAGCTTCTATCGCATAATTCAGCTCAACGTCCTGTCCATCCATATATTTTTGCCGGAAGGTTTCTTCATTGAGCGGGACCTTAACATCAGGGGCAACGCCGCCCTTCCCGTTATAGTCACTGTCAACTTGAATGATTTGACTGTAGTTCAGCGATCTGCCGTCCGGGAATTGCACGACGTATCCTTCCGGCATTTCAAATTCAATCGGCGCCGACAACAGACCAAAGGACGCTGCTGTAGAGGTAAACCCGACAATTTTCACATTCGACCGGCCTTTCAATACTAAGGGGACCCCTTCTCCCGAACTTGCTGTTCTATTGTTGATCAGGATGGCAATTTTGCCAGTAAAATTAACCTTGGTTGACGGGTTAACATACCTCGTCTCGGGCCGATTCAGTTCGAATTCGCCTCTATTTCGATTGTAATAGCTGGCATGTTCATAAAAGGTCTTGTCGCTTGTAAAATATTCCGCTAATTTGGCGGCCAGTTGATCCGCGCCTCCCGGATTATCCCGAAGATCAAGGATGACTCCCTTTGCCTGGTTGGCCTGGAATAACCGCAGTTGCTGCTCAACGGTCTGGCCCGGTCCGGTAAAAATCTCTTCCGCAAGGAAATGTCTGATTTTCATATAACCATAGCCATTATCCAGCATCTTAGCTTCAAGCGGCGCATCCTCCTTTTTCAGCTTGGGCCTGGTTTGCTTAAGCGTCTCAAACTGATCATCGTACGCGATAAGCTCTGCTCGACTGGTTTCCTGTTCTCCGATGTTTTGGAACTCGACCTGTACCGTTTGACCGACAACTCCGCGCACCATAAACCGCCCCTGGTTTATGCGCTTGACTTCATCCGTTGCGGCAGGCGTCTCGCTCCAGCTCGCCTCATTAAAGGCCTCTGTGGCAGCAATTCCGTCCCAGGTGAGAAGCTCTGCGCCCGTTTTGATTCCGCTTTTGTCAGCAGGCGAGTCCTTCACTACCAGCGTTACCCTGATTTTACCGGTATCCAATTGCGCCGCGCTAAGGCCAAAGCCGCCACCGGCTTCTCTTTTAAATATATCATTGCCATCAAACAACCGCTCATTGACAATCCGCACATGTCCGTCCCGGAACCCGAACAAATAATGACGAAGCGTTTTATAATAGAGCGTCTTGTCCTGCTCCTGATCCGCTTGTTCGAAAATAGGCTTATACTGCTTCTCCAACTGCTCCCAATCTATTTGCTTCCAAGCTCCAAACGGGTACTCCCGCGACAATCTGTCATTCATCGCCGTGAATGCTTGGGAGTAGCTCATTGAACCGAGCTCGCTCACCGGATTATAGCGCGTTTCACCTGCGTATAGTAATGCCAACACAATAGGAGCCAGCCCAAGCACACACAAGGCTGCGATTGTTGCGGCAAGCACGGGGCCTCTTTTGCCTGGGCTGGACTTCCCCTTCCCTCGCTTGAAAGCATGGCAGGTCAATTTCAATGTACCTATGAAAATAATGCCAGTCAAACCGTAAAGCACAAGAGCTGTCAGAGAGAAGTCCCCATAGATCATGCTTGCTGCTGCGATCAGAATTCCAAGTCCCGGCAAAAAACCGAACCATCTGTAACGTTTGCGTAACGGCAACGCACACCCGATCAGTATGACCACATTCAATATACATAGAAGCATGGTAAAAACGGTAAACCACTTGAATGAATCTACTACTCCAACGACGACTTCCATCATGTATGCCCCCAACCGGATATAATTTGCTTTTAATGCCGTCAGCATATTAGAAAAATATGAACGGAGCATGAATTCGGACATCGCTGCAACGTAAAATTGAAAAACAGGCCAGCCCATACTTGGACTGACCTGTCCCTTAAATGACTGTATCGTAATGGTCACAATTTGGCGGCTGAGTCTGATGTGGAGAATACCCTCGGAAGAGTGACAACGAAGGTTGACCCTTCTCCGATACTGCTTTTGGCTTCAATACGACCATGATGAAGGGAAATAATTTTCTTTACAATCGCCAGCCCCAGTCCATTGCCATTAATCGCACGATCACGCGAACGGTCCGTTTTATAGAAACGCTCGAATATATGCTTGAGTTCCTCCACAGCGATGCCAATGCCGGAATCTTTAATTGTGACGATATATTCTTCGGTATTGCACCGGATATCAATCAGAATATGTCCGCCTTCCGGTGTAAACTTTATGCTGTTGCCAATCAGATTCATCCATACCTGGTTCAACTGATCCGCATCCGCTGTGATTTTGAGGGCCGGAGGGGACCAGAGGTCCATCTGAATGTTTTTAGCTTTGCATAACGGCTCACATACAACCATGATTTGTCGTATCTGCTCATCCAGATTGAACGTTTGCAACTGGAAGGGATGCTGCCTGGAGTCCAATGACGCCAGCTTGAGCAAGTTATCGCTAAGACGGGACAGCCGCTCGCTTTCTTTCAAAATGATGTCCAGATAATGATTCCGCTTCTCTTCCGTCACCAAATTGTCCAGCTTCAACGCCTTGGCGAAGCCGGAAATTGACGTTAATGGAGATTGAATCTCATGAGATACATTAGAGACGAAATCCTGTCTCATCTGCTCAAGTTGTTTGAGCTCTTTTGCCATCTCATCGAAGCTTTGGGCCAATGTCCCGAATTCGTCTTTGCGCTTCATTTGCAGTTCAACATCAAAATCGCCCTTAGCCAGACGCTTGGTAGCCTTGGTCATTACTTTGAGCGGCTTCACGAGATATCTTGCCGCAATCAGAATACATAAGCTTCCAATGCCAAGCACAAGTCCAAGTATCGTAAAAAACAGTCTGATAATTGTATTCGCATTTTGGCCAGTCGGCTTGATAAAAAGCGCATAAGACTCGCCTTTGTATTCAAAGGGCAGGCCGCCAAACTTAATCTCGTTGTCGTGCTCTGACCAGTAGGGCTTTCCGGACAGCACCTGCTGCACATGCTCGGGCAAAACTCCCTGACCTTTTTTATCCGGGGTCCATCCATACACCTTCACTTCGCCTTCCGCATTGTATATCCGGGCCGGAAAAGACAGCAGCTTGACAATATTCATCATAAAAGGGTCCTGGTCCTTATCCGGCGTCTGCTGATAGACCCGAATCATATCCTCTGCCGCAGTTGTCATTTCCTTGATCTGAATGTCCTTCAATTCCTTTTGGAAAATCATGAAACTGACCAGAAACGACGATACCAGCGCAATGATAATCACGGCCAGGAAAGTAAGGACGACGCGGATATACAGTGTCCTGATCATGCTTTGACCACAAGCCGGTAGCCAAGGCTTCTAGCTGTCTCAATCTGAAAATAGGTACTTTCCCCGGCAAATCTCTCACGCAGCCTCCTGATATGAACATCAACGGTTCGGTCGTCTCCTTCGTAATCAACCCCCCAGATTTGCACAATTAGCTGCTCTCTGGTAAAAATCTGCCCCGGATAGCTAGCAAGTTTGAACAATAGCTCAAATTCTTTAAGAGGCAGCGACAATTCCTCCTGATCCCGCAGTACCTTGAAGGTATTGCGGTTCAATTCCATTCGGCCTATTTTTACACTTTGGGAGGAAGAAAGCCGATATCGCTTCATCAGGGCTTTTACCCGCATAACCAATTCCATAGGGTCAAAGGGCTTTGTCAAATAGTCGTCCGTCCCCAGTTGAAACCCTTTTACCTTTTGAGCGGATTCGCCTTTGGCCGTCACCATGAGCAGCGGCATATCCGGGTACCTGTTGCGGATTTCCCTGCACAGGTCCCATCCGTCCATTCGGGGCATCATTATATCCAGAATGACCAGATCCACTGCCGAACTGCTCATTGCAGCTAGCGCCTCGACCCCATTTGATGACTCTAAGGCTTCAAAGCCTTCGTTATGCAGAAACAGAGCGATCAGCTCGCGGATATGCGCATCATCGTCAACAATCAATATTTTGGTCATATCGTTCGTGTTCCCCTTCACTTCCATATTAAACTATGAACGCTCTGCTGCGGAAAAAAAGCTCCTTCACGGAGCTTCGGGAGGCATTCATGAGTATGATTTTATAACAATCCTTTTCGCCCTGATGGTCTTATGTTCTGATTGTATCAGTTTCAAGCGGCAAGGCCAATCCGCAGCCTCCTGTTTCCCTGCAGTGCAGCAGGAATTGGCTTTAATCTGTAACAATTGCTTCGCGAATTCGGCTGAACTCCATTTATAATAAAAATACCGGTCGGTCCGGTACTATTTAAGCAAAAGAGGTCGAATTAACGATGCACACAAGCAAGCTGGCGTACAGGCTGATGCTGACGGTTACCCTGGGATTCGTTCTGTACACCTTATACTACAACTTTATTCACGATCCGCAGGCAACTGCCTTTTTAAGCAACAAGACCAATCTTGCCCAAGCTTTTTCCACCGTTGTCTGGCTCAAGGTTATGTATGTTCATGTCATGTTCGCTTGTATCGCGATGCTGACTGGAGCGGTTAATTTTTCCGGTCGGGTGCTGAGGCAGTACCCCAAGTTCCACCGGATCAACGGATACTTGTATCTGGCCGCCGTCCTGATCATCGACCTGACTTCCGGCTATATGGCTCCTTACGCCACCGGAGGCAAAGCTTCGAGCATTGCCTTCAATTTCATGAACATTCTATGGTTCTTTTTGACCGTCGTTGCCCTTGTGAAAATAAAAAAGAAGCAGATTCACAGCCATCGGAAATGGATGGTCCGCAGCTACGCCTTTTGCTTTACCAATATGCTGATTCACCTGCTGAACTTTGTGCTGCAAAAAAGCTTCGGATTGACCTATGCTACCAGTTATACGATTAGCATCTACAGTACGATTGTCCTGCTCTTGCTGGCGGCTGAGTTCGTGATCCGAACGGTATACAAGAAGCCCGTCCGGCAGTAGGTAACGGGTTCCTCTTTCGGGTCGATAAAAAGATAGTCTAAGCGGTTTATTTGGCTCAAAACCAAAATTAGTGCTTGCTCTCCTTTTAAAGAGGATAACCGTTCAGATCAGCCTCCCTAATTTGTGTATTCGAATCCACACTCTCTCCTGTCTGTCATGCACTGGTTTTAGTTTGTTCCGTTTATTCTTTATGGTTTGTTTACAAAAAAAGCTGCAAGGGAATTCCCTTGCAGCCTTGGTTAAGCTAGTTAAAAACGACCGTTTTGTTCTGATGAACAAGCACTCTATCTTCAATATGCCATTTCACTGCGCGGGCAAGTACAATTCTCTCGATTGTTCGGCCAATCCGTTTCAGATTTTCCACATTGTCACGGTGGCTTACGCGTTGAACGTCCTGCTCAATAATCGGTCCTCCATCCAGTTCCTCTGTTACATAATGCGCAGTCGCCCCGATAATTTTCACTCCGCGCTTATAAGCTTGAGCGTAAGGACTGCCTCCGATGAATGCCGGAAGGAAAGAATGGTGAATATTAATAATACGGTTAGGGAAATGCTCGATAAATTTCGGCGGAATAATTTGCATATACCGTGCCAGCACGATCAAATCCGCCTTGTCGCCGATAATCTCCAGATGTTTCTTCTCGGCCTCAGCCTTTGTTTCCGGCGTTACCGGAACATGGTGGTACGGAATGCCGAAGGACTCGACCACCTTGCGCATATCATTATGGTTGCTGATGACCATGGCAATATCGGCATCCAGGTCGCCGGCTTTCCACTGCCACAACAGCTCAAGCAGACAATGATCTTCCTTGGATACGAAGATGGCGAGGCGTTTTTTGCGGCTGGCGCGGAACGTATGCCATTTCATATCGAAACGGTCTGCGACTCGGGTGAAGTCCTCCTGAAGAATCGGAAGCTCCTTGTCCATATGATTCAGTTCAAATTCGAAGCGGATAAAGAACATGCCGCCCTCAGGGTCCATCGTATATTGATCCGATTGAATAATATTAGCGCCATGCTCGTATAAAAACTGCGATACCGCGGCCACGATTCCCGGACGGTCTGGACAGGCGATGAGCATACGCGCCCGATTATTTGTATACTGCTCCAACTGCGTCATTCGAATAGTTCCTCCATTAATAGTGTTCGATTACACCCTGCGCTTCTGCTCTTATCCTATGCTTCCACCAGCAGGGACTTGCCTGCAAACCAGCCGGTAATCCGCTGGTTGATTGCTTCTTCGCTAAGATCGGGCAACACCTTATGCTCCGCTACGAGATCATACAGCCTGTCCATCGGCTCGCGCGGATCAGCTTTTTTCGCCTTCGCATCGCTTTTGAGAACATCCCACGTACCCAGCACATAAGTACGTGCGTCAATCTCTTCCTTGCCGAAGAAATGATGCAGACGCTCTACATGGTCAAAGAAGGAATCTCCGAAACGTTCCATTGCATTGCCGCGCAGCAGGGCGATCTCTGCTTCATACATCGGACGCTGGGATTTGCTGTCCTTGCCGATCCACGGCGTCTCCAGAATAAACGGTCTGCCGACAAGCGCCTCATGATGAACGATGTTCTTGATCGTCTCATGGCCAAGCCAACCCGCGCCAATCGGAGCATGGCGGTCCTTGGCCGCCCCGAGCGGATTCTTGGAGTCATTGACGTGTACAACTGCCACACGGTTCAGCCCGACGATCTGATCGAAGCGCTGCAGAACGCCGTCAAGATCGTTGGTCAAATCATAACCGGCATCATGCATATGGCAAGTATCCATACATACAGTCAAGCGGTCATTGTCGCGCACCTTATCTATAATCGAGGCAATTTCCTCAAAGCTGCGGCCAATCTCGGTTCCTTTGCCAGCCATCGTCTCAAGCGCAATATTGACATTCGTGTCCTTGGTGCCTTCCAGCACTTCATTAAGCCCTTCGGCAATTCTGGCAATTCCGTATTCCGCGTCCTTGTCTGTATAGGCGCCCGGATGAAGCACGATGTTGCGCACGCCGATTTTATCGGTACGGCGGATTTCTTCCTGCAAAAACCGGACAGCCAGCTCAAAAGTATCTTCCTTGTAAGAACCCAGATTTACAATATAAGGAGCATGGACGACAATCTCGTCAATCCCGCTCTGCTTCATAACTTCCTTGCCTTCATTGATATATAAATCTTCAATCGGCTTGCGTCTAGTATTTTGCGGAGCGCCCGTATAAATCATGAACGAGCTGGAGCCATAGGAAACAGCTTCATTAGCTGCCGTAAGCAAACCTTTATCGGAAAAAGAAACGTGAGAGCCAATCTTTAACATGGTAACACCTCTCCCTTTGAATATAAGCAGGTTTTGAATTATGCTTCTATCCAGCATATCTATCACAGCAAACGATTCATTTGTTGTCCCTCCTATTTTACAGGTATTATCGAAATAAATCTAGAAATACGATATAATTCATGGTGAGGTGAAGCGAAAATGAACTCCGCATCTGACGGATTTATGTATTTTATTGTTTTCTGGGCCGTGGTACTGCTTGGTTTTATGTCGATCGGCGGTTATTTTATGTTCCGGAAATTTCTAAAAGTGCTGCCGCAGCGGGATGGGAAATCGAAGCTCGACTGGCAAAATTACTGGGTAGAACGCAGCCGTTCGCTGTGGACGGAAGAATCCAAACAGTTCCTGGATGTGCTGGTATCCCCAGTGCCTCAGGCGTTCCGCGATATTGCCAAGCATTCCATAGCCGCCAAGATCGGGCAGGTTGCCGTAGAGAGCGGTGCTCCCCAGGTTACGCGCGAACATTGTATTGAGGGCTACATATTGGCGACTCCGCGCCGCGACTACCGGAGCCTGACGAACTTTTTGGACAAGAACAACATTGACTATACCTCTTACAAGCATCTGCTCTCTTAGGGAATTGCTCTCTGCAAAAAAGAGAGGGATGACTGCTATGCGTTTTTAGGACACCTAAAAGTCGCAAAATACCCTGAAGGCTTGACTTCAATACTTAATTAAATTGTGATTGAATTGTAACCTCCGGGGGTATAGTTTCGTTATAGAATACAGGAGGTGGTTGGATTGACCCATACCAAAAGAAAAACAAAGAGGAAAGCTGCAGCTCTGCTTGCGTTAGCCATTACACTTGCCATGACGACTGCTGCCTGCGGCAATGGAGCGAACAGCCTGTCAGATCAACAAGGTACCTCTGTCAATACAGAAACACCAGGCACGCAGGAGCCGGGTACAGCATTACCGGACGATGACAATCCTGATAATGCTCCCGATAAAGGCAACGACAATGGATCTGATAACAGCAACAACAGCGATTCGAACGCTTCTAGCCCGGACAAGCAGGAAGGACAGCCCCTTCTATCTGACCAAGGCATTTATAACGGGTTGGCTGACAGCCATACGATTGAAATCGAAACTGCTGATGGAGCGGACTCTTACCAATTTGATGATAAAATGATGGAGAAGCTTAACCCACTGGAAGAAGGAGACAAGGTTAAGTTTGAATATACGGAGAAAGCCATTCAAGGCAGCAGCGAAACACAAAAGTGGGTTACTGATATAGAGAAGATCGAATAATTGAACAGAGGTGATTGTATGCGCATTGCCGTCGCGGGCGGCTCCGGATTTATTGGTCACGCCTTGGTACAGCATTTCCTCGGGCGCGGTGATGAAGTTTGGATCATTACTCGTTCAACCGGGCGAGTCGAACAGCAGCATCCCAAACTTCATGTGATTTCATGGGAGGATTTGAGTTCCAAACCGGAGAGGCTGGAAGGCATCCATGCAATTATCAATCTGTCCGGAGAGTCGATTAACCAGAGATGGACAGCAGATGCCAAGGACCGCATTATAAAGTCAAGGCTTGTAGCCGCCGAACGAATCAGCAAGCTGATTCGTTCCCTGCAGCGGAAGCCTGATGTCGTGATTAATGCCTCCGGCATTTCAGCCTATGGGAATTCCGAGACAGCAACCTTTGACGAAGACAGCCCGGAGATTGTCTCTGATTTCCTCTCTTCGGTCGTTGAGAAATGGGAAGCGGCCGCCGACAGTATTGGCGCCAAACGGCTCGTGAAGCTGCGCGTCGGTATTGTAATCGGAACGGATGGCGGAGCTTTCCCAAAGATGGCGCTGCCTTACCGTATGTTTGCTGGGGGCAAAATCGGCAGCGGAAAGCAATGGCTGTCCTGGATTCACGTGGACGATATTGTAAGGTTGATCGCCTTTTGCATCGACCATGATGAAATTAAAGGAGCTGTCAATGCTTCAGCTCCAGAACCGGTTACGAATGACGATTTTGGCCGGGCTCTCGGCAAAGCGATGGGCAGACCCCATTGGATGCCCGTACCTGGAGCGATGTTAAAGCTCATATTCGGGGAACTCGCCGTTCTATTGTTGGAGGGCCAGCGGGTTATTCCCAAAAGGACGCTTGATGCGGGTTTCCAATTTCGTTTCCCGACCATCCAGAGTGCTATGAATGATTTAGTAGGTACCAAATAATCCCGTCTTATCACACATTCGTGGAGTTGTGGAGTTTCGGTACCTTGTGTCTCTGTCACAATCCCTGTTTATAAGCGTGTATGAGATGCCGTACCGGAATGACGGCAGCTTATACACGCTTTTTGCTTTTCAGCCAATTATATTCAGGTATACGATAGACGGACTCAAGTTCCCACAGCAGAATGTGCCCCTCCTTGAGAAGCATGAGCTGCTTGTTTGTGGCTTTCCTTGAAAGCATAGACGGGACCTTGCGTCCCTGCCAGTTGAAGCTGATCCTCAGGCTTGAGCATGTATACTTTATAGGGGACCATGACTTTCCCATTCAGCAGGCTCCCGTTGCGTGATCCCAAATCTTTAGCGCTGTATCCCTCTGTAGTTCGGTCAATTTCCAGATGAGCTCGGGACAATCCCTCCCCTGCATCCACATAACCCGCAGACTCTGCCGCTCGGCCAATGACAAGTTTCCCTCCGCTCAGTTCGACCCGGGATACCTGGCCCTTAAATTCTCTTTGCAAATAAGCTGTTACCATCTGCCCGGATATTTGACTTAAGGCCGCTCGTCCGTCAGGTGCAAGTAATACCGTAGCCTCATCAGCAGAGACGGCATTATCCGTCCTTAAACTTGCAGATTCCATTGGAGACATAGAGAAGGGATTATCAGCAGTTGAACCGTACCCGTTGCTTGGATTAGATTGCAAGTGATTGGTGGAGCGATCTGGATTGAAATTCCATCTGTTATTTTTCCCTTCATTGGCAGCGGCATTATGCTGATGGCCGATATTAGATAATTGCCCCTCACTCTTAATTTCATTTCCACCCCTTGTAACCGAAAGGCCGGGTTCTCCATTCCGGTGACGCATGACTCCAGCTTCCTGCTCGTTCAGAACCGTCTCGTCAGCTTGCTCTTTATGTCTGCTGTTCTTACTAGCCGCATAACAGAAAAGCAATGCGCTTCCTGCGATCAGCAGGGTAATACCGCTGCTGATCAGCAACGTATGCCTGCCTGGATCATCAAGATATACAAAACGCCATACGACTGCAATCGCGAAGAAAGCCAATAATACGATGATAACGGTAGTGCGAGGCTTCTTGCTGACCACATCCGGCCCGCTATCCCCTCCGCTAATCTCCTCATCCAAATTCGCCGCCCTCAGATGCATTCTGGAATCAGCCTGCTCGGGTGCTGCATTATTCGTCGCATGACTCGCCACAGATGAGAGAGCTTTTTGAGAAGGGTTTACAAATGGCTTGTAAACGGAATCCGAAGCGGAGCCAGCATATGAGCCGGAAGGATGCGCCGCAGGGGAATGATTCAACATAGCATTCGGAATCGGGTAGGACGTGTCGCTTCCGTGTATCTGGAACACGGTATTGGGCTGAGGGTCAGGGGCAGCAACAGCATCCTGATAATACGGTGCAGATATCATCTCCAGCAGCAGCTTCCGCAAAGCGCTCCAAGTGCCCGTTTCCTTGTCCAGCGTTTGAAGTATTCGCTGCAGGGCCGGCCCATCCACAGAGTTAATGTAAGCTGCCCAGCGAACGGCCAGATTCATCAGATTTCCATGAGGCGATGCGTGACTGGCTCCAACTGTTACCGGCACATAGACAAGACCGATCTCCTGCCAAGAGCTTCCGATGAAAATATAGTCTTCATGCAGCATCACAGCCTCGGTCCGAAGCATAAATGGCCTGCAATTTTCCAGTGCTTCCAGCACTGACATCAGTAGAACACAATAATCAGACATCGTAAACGTCTGGAGCTGAAGGCGATGCGTCAGCATCCGTTTGCCAGCCAACTTGTAATGAAAACTGATCATTCCGTCGATTTCTTGCCACTCCACCGGTAATAAGCCCGGAATTTCCTCTGCCTGCAGCATCTTCAACTCCAGTTCATCCAGATTGGTGCGTGTAAACCCGTCCGGGTCAGCAAGCACCATCTCATGTCCGTTGTACATTGTAAAGTCAATTTGGTATGCTTTCACTTGACCCCTCCTTTAACTGAAACTGAAATACCATACGGCCACAGCACCAGGAGCTACGGCCAGCATAAAGGGGAACTTCAGCCCTTGCTTCCATGCCTGATTTAGTCCGTCGGACATGTCATTAAAACGCAGCATCGGGGGCATTAGAATGTTGACTACCCTTGTAAAAAAGGGCCGATGTACAATCAGCAGCACGATTCCGATCAATCCCGCAAAAAGGATGGAATACACCATAATTTGCAGAACAGGCAGCGGGCCCACCCAAGCGCCGAGCGCGGCGAACAGCTTCACATCTCCGGCTCCTATGCCTTTCAACAGATACAGAAAAAGCATTGGGATCAGACCCGCCGCCGTCCCTGCCAAAACCGTGCCGATTCCTGTAAAACCGCCGGAGATGCCATGATACAGCAAGGCGCACACTGCTGCAGTTGCTGTCAGCACATTAGGTATTCTCATAAACTTCACGTCAAACCATAGGGCAATGACAAGCAGTACCCCTGCCGCTCCGCCCTCAAACAGCATAAATTTCCCTCCTTGTGCAATGAATTGCCCTTCTTGCAGGGCTCCCGAAGTCTGACCTGAACAAAAGCTGCACTATTTTGCCTTGCGAACTTCAAAATGTAGTCTTGCGCTTGCCCCGTCCTCCCCTTGTATAACAAACTCCCAGGTTCCCGGCGTCGTGTTCCCGGACACATGCCATTCCCAGCTTATAACCCCATTCTCGTCCGCCACGGCCTCTCCCAAATTTCTAGCTTTGCTTCTCCCGCTTTTATAGTGAACGGAGAGTTTCAATCTCCTTCCCGGCTCAGTCAGCACCGTAATGCGCGCTTTTCTTCCCGGCAGCACAGGGGTAGGTTCAAGTGAAACAATCTGAATGGAGCCTGAGTCCGGTTGCCCCAATTGGCCTGAGTTTGAAGGCAACGAATCGGGAATCCATACCCGTTCGGCGGCATGTTCCTGAAGCACCAGCGGCTTATTAATAAATGGAAGACGAATCGGCATTTTATATTCCGCCGTCATGGATAAGTAAGGATTGGCCCCGCTCTTCAAATCAGGCAACGAGACCTTGCTTATCGTTACGTTATCCGACTCCAGCAGGCTTTCTTCAGCAAACTGCCGCAGTACAGGCTCAAAAGCATATGGAACAACCCAGTCCTGTACAGAGCCCCAATTTCCGTTCAAAGCGGATGTCATTAAAGAACCGGCTGGCTCCGGGAGCCATTGTGAAAGTTGTGCGGCGGCTGCGGATATGCCTGCATTCTGAGCGGGTTTGGATGGAGTTTGCTGCTCCTGCTTGTCTCCAAAAGATTGAACAGCCAGGGAAGCAGGATAAATATATGATGCCGTCTGCCTGACCGTTTGTGATACCGCATCCTGCAATGCCATCTGAACGGCTGAAATATGGATGAAGGTAATGACCACGACCAGCATGAACAAAAACAATGGTGTGACGAGCGCCGCTTCGAGGGCAATAGAGCCTTCATCCTGCTTTGCTTTACAAATAAGACCAGGCCATCGTTTTTGTCGTTTCATATCGCTTGCCTACAACCTTTCCGTTAAAGAATCCCGCAGTAGCAAGCTGCTTCATAATTCCCGGCAGGAACCATAAGTTGACCGATCCTGTAACTTCACCTGAAACCCCTGTCGGCATATGCATCAGCCTATACCCGGTCTTTTGCTCAATTAATGCAATTATGCGCCCCAGCTTGGCCTCACGTGAGCCGTGTATCAGCATAAACAGACGCAAGTAATCTTCGTAACGGATAGGAACAACGGCGTATTTGGACAAAGGTGCGCTGCCATCCTTTACGAGTGAAATCATATCCTCCAGCGACTTTTCCAGTCCGTAGACAATAGCCGCCGCGAGAACAAGCAGAGGATGTCCCATGGATTTGCATTCAATCAGCCCTTCCATCGTTCGAATAGCTACCCGCACAGCAAATATCTCTGAATACGCTGCTGCAAGATTGGAGGTCGGATGATGAAACCCGTAAACTATGTACTCCAGCTCCTGATTCGATACCTCCAGCATTGTCCCCCCGCTGCCGCCGCTCTGACCCTCGCTGTTATCGGCATTTTTGTCAAATATGCTTCGCAGCCGCTCAGGCTCAAAAAATGCAAAACGGGCATGTCCGTACTCACCTAAATATAAAGCCTCCATAACCTTCTCCAATGAATCTGCCAAGCCTCCAAACATTGATCCTAAAGAATTCATGGCCTTGGCAGCCTGTTCGGACGGATCATTCCCGTACTCAGGCCCGCCGGACGGCTCGCTCACGGCTCCATTGAGTCTCATATTGTCCTCAAAGCGCTGCCGGAGCTGTTCAAACTGGTCACTGGCTTCCTTGGTATCCGGCAAGGCATTGACCTTTTTTAATAGTCCTCGGGCCTCGCTCCATTTGGATTCGGCTTTTTTCTCCTGTTCCTTTCTCTCCTTGTCCGCCTTGACCGTACGATTCAGCTCTTGTTCTCGATCACTTAGAACAGATGCGGAATTTATATAATTCTGTTTATAGGTACTGAAAGTCTGCCTGAGGCTCGATACATCATGTGAGAGCGAAAACGATGCCTCCTGAGAATCTATCGCTATTCGAACCTTTTGCACGAAGTCATTGATCTGGCTTTGAATAGCGTCATAATCACGGACTTGCTTCTCTATTTCTTCATGATAATGTTCAAACCAGCCGTTATCGATTACATAATCATTCAGGTTGGAGCGGATATCCTTTAAATCATCCGATTCAACCCGCACTCCTGTTGCACCCTGTCCGATTTGGCCGCCCTCTGTGGCTTCCTGCCGGTGAAGCGCCTCATAACCGCTGCCCGCAGCCGATTGCCCGGATTTCCCCACAATATCACGTATTTGTTCATTAAGAGCGGCAGCTTCATGAATAGCTTGCTTTGCCTTTTCCCTGTTTGCACGGTGTGCTTCAGCCTGTTCCCGGCTTGCTGCTTGAAGTTCATTTAACGTCGTATTTACAGTCTGTTGATAGCTGTTAATGGCCTGGAAGATGTAATAAGCATCTTTGGCATCCACATACGGCAAGCTCTGCATCATTGAAATGTACGACGGGTATCCATTTGCGATGGCAGCTACTCCTTCTTGTCCATTCTCTATCAAAGTTGCCAGGGAAGATGATTTTACCGACTGGGCGGAGGTACGCTGAAGCTTGAGCGCCTGATCGAGCTTACGCTCCCTTTCATCGAAGAGCTTGCGTATATTGTCCAGCACATCTACAGTTGCAGCAGCCTCTTTCAGCCCTTCCGCCAGAGGCCTGAAGCGGTTGATAAGCTCAATCGTAAAGTCAATCGGCGCCTTATACTTCATCTCCTCCAGAACCTGTCGTTCAAAGACGGAATGCGTGCCCAGCAGTTGGGCGGTGTTGATGTGCGCCGCTTCTCTTTTTATATCCAACCACTGGACAGCTGCCTGATTTTCGCCGGAGAACCTTTCATCCAGCACTTGATTAAAAATGCTGTTCCCATCCGTTCCGCCCCTGCCAAACAAACCATACTTTTCGTAAAGTTGCTCATCGTAGGCAGACAGCACCGAGCGAACCCCTGCCCGCGCTGACAGCTCAAGCTGAAGATTCATGGCAGCAATCCGGGCATAGTCAATAAACAGGGCATTGAACAAAAAAATGAAAGCTGTAATGATAATAAAATAGACGGATACGCTCCCCTTGTCTTCTCGCACAGCTTATCCTCCCCCCTGCATGGAGGAGCGTCTGGAAAGGATTGCAGCCGCTTCATCCCGATCCTTGCTGCCGCTTGTAAACTTGTCCGCATAATAGCGGACGAGATCCACACTTCGAATAAACTCCACCGGGTCCGTTATTGTGCTGCTTGCCCTGCCATGCGGTTCCGGATTGTTGAGCAGCCATTCAAGCGGGCTAATTCGTACAGGGTGTATAAGCTGCACAGCTACCTCCTTCTTCCACAGGCTGCGTTCCAATCCAACCTTGCCCTTATAGGCCCCGGACACCCAATTAGCCGCATTCCCCAGTTTGCGCTGAACGAGTGAACTTGAGTTTTCCAGGCCTGTACCGGCGGGCAAAGCGATATGGCTGCCCCGTTGCCCGTCTGACCGCTGAATACCGAACAGAGATTCAATCATTTCATCATCCTTGACTCTCCAGTACAAGCTGTCATATTTTCCGTGGGGAGCAAGACCTGTTGCCGGGCTGCGGTAACTGTTGTCCCAAACAAAGGCAGTCCGCTCCGCAGCCTTGGATGCTGTAAAATAGACGATTACATTTTGGTAGATATAAATGCTGACAAATAGTGAAGTAACCGTAATGACCAGAATGAGCGGGAACACCATGGAAGCTTCCACTGTGAAGCTTCCGTTCTCAGCTCGCAGCAGGCGGCGCAATCGTTTCATTTTTATTTGGTATCGAAGATCGTGTTCGCCTTCGTATCTGCTTTGCCCATCAAATTCTCTACCAACGCTAAAATTTGTTTCTTAAACAGAAGCGCAACGAGAATCAGCACCGCAATAATCAAAATGACCTCCAATGTTCCCATCCCATCCTCCGAGCGCCACAGCTTGCCTCCAAAATCTTTCACCTTTGTCCACATGGATCTCATCTGCGTACTCCTTCCTTAAATCGTTTATTGTTGTTTTTTCATGCATTCCAGCATACCTGGAAGTTTCCCATTTACGACATGTTCATCATTAAAATAGCTGGTGAACCGACCAGTACCATTAACACAAGAAAGATGACAGCAAGCGGAAATACAAGCTTCGAAGACGCTTCCTCGCCTTTGATCCGGGTTATGGCTTTGCGTTTGTCCCAAAGCGTGTAAGAGAGCTGCTGCAAGGACAATCTGAACTTCTCTCCTCCCCGCTTGTAGTTAAGCAGAAGTGAAGTCGTGAACATCGCGACTTCCTGTACGGCACACCGTCTGCTGAATGATTCCAGCGCCATATGAAAAGGGACTCCGTTATCCAGTTCATGGCACATTCTGGACAACTCCTTGTAGAGCGGGTGATGCTTACGCTCCTGTCGATGATCCTGACAACGGTAAATCGCCTTGCCCAGCGTCTCGCCTGCACCAATAAGCAGCATCAGTTTGCCCAGAACTTCCGGCAGGGCAAGCAGGATATCCTGCTTGCGGCGTTCGATCCTCGCCCCGACTTCTCTGAATCTGGAGATCGGCCAAACAACCACGCATATAATCCCGATGTAAAATACAGCCGGCTCTCCTGCTGCCCATGAAATCAAAGTGCTCCCAAATAGACCCGCATAGCTTCCTGCAGCCACATTCCCGATAAATTGCTTGGTGGATTGAATCGAGTAACGGGAGCCATTCAGAATAACCAGCTTTGCATGGAGCGGATGAAGCAGACCCGGCGCCCGGCTCCAGAGCTGCCACCTCTCCTGTTGTCTCATAAAAGGAGCGGTCAGCAGCCGCATCCATTCCCGCTCCTTCAAAGAGGAAATTTGCTCAGGATACACCGACCCACGCAGCAGGGAGTAGCAGGTTTCAAATGTCCAGAGCAGCAATAAAAGCAGTGCAACTATAGCTGACATATGCTCCCCCTTATAGTCGAATATCTGTCAGCTTGTAAATAAACCAGTAGCAGCCGAGCAGGGCAAGCAGCGAAATTGTCAGCAGCACATATCCCATGCCTTGATACAGTGATGCCATATAGTCGGGAGAGACGAAGCCAAGAACAGCCAAAAAAACAAAAGGCACGGCCATCATAATTCGGCTTTCGAATTTCTTTCGGGCAATCATGACCGCGATTTCCTGCTGCATTTCCAGCTTCTCCCCGATCACCCGGGATGTCTGCCGGATAATCTCGACCAGGTCTCCCCCTGATCGTTTGCCAATACAGAACACATCGACAAACTGGCTAATCTCCTCTATGCAAGCCCGCTCGCTGAAATCCTGCAGTCCCAGTTCCAACGGCTCCCCGTTCTCCAGCCGCAGCCGGATGATGTCCAGTTCCCGCAGCATATCCCCCGGAATATCGGAATAGATAAAGCGCAAATCCTCCGGGACAGCAAGAAAGGCATTCTCCACCGAGCGGCCTGCCGCCAGAGAAGAGGCGAGTGACACAAGCGTCTCCTTGAACTGCTGCTTGAGCCGCTCCCGCTTGCGGTCCAGCAAATAACGCTGATACATCCTCGGAGCGCGCAGCACCACTGCCGACAGGATAAGTGCGGCCAATACGGAATGATAAAAGATATAAGCAGCTATAAAACAGATCAGCATGCCAGCCAATGCAGAGGCTGTCTTCTCACTGGCGCTAAGCTGCAGCCTGTCATATATCGGAAGCGTGTCTGAATCAGCTTCCCTCGCAAGCTGATGCGCTTGGATGCTCACTTGGCCCGCCCCTCCTTATCGATCTTGATGCCTGCCATGCTCAGCTTGTCGGAATGCCGGAGACGGTTCCCGGTCGCCCGCAGCCTTCCCGTGATTTTTCCATCTGTTTCTCCTTCTTCTTGGAATTGGAACAGCGGATTCATAATGACTTCACCATCCTGCATGCCGTCTATCTCACAGATTTCGACTACTTTACGGCTGCCATCGCGCATTCGGGACAGATGAATAATGATATCAAGGGCTGCTGCAATCTGCTGCCGAACGACCGGGAGCGGCAGCTCCGCAGCTCCCAACACCATCGTCTCCAGACGACTGAGCATATCTTTAGTGCCATTAGAGTGGCCGGTAGATAAAGATCCATCGTGCCCAGTATTCATCGCCTGCAACATATCCAAGGCCTCCCCGCCGCGCACCTCCCCTACAATAATGCGGCTGGGACGCATACGCAGCGATGCGCGGATCAGCTCCCGAATCGGAATTTTCCCGCGTCCCTCTGTGTTGGCATTACGCGTCTCCAACGACACCAGATTGTTCACGCGCTTGATCTGCAGCTCAGCCGAGTCTTCAATGGTAATAATCCGCTCATCCTCTGGAATGTACTGTGACAGCGCGTTAAGAAAAGTCGTCTTTCCTGATCCGGTACCGCCACTAATGAAAATGTTGTACCGCGCTGCTACCAGCTTCTCCAGCAGCCCGGACACCTCGGGAGACAATGCGCCCATAGCCACCAGATCTTCCATCAGCAGCGGCTTCTCCGGGAATTTGCGGATGGTTAGCGTCGGGCCTTTAAGGGCAATCGGAGGCAGCACCACATGGACCCTTGATCCGTCTTTCAAACGGGCATCCACAATCGGACTGGATTCATTCACCACCCTGTTCACTCCTGCTACAATGCTCTGAATGATATCCTCCAGCCGTTCCTGATTTTCAAAGGCTGCCGGATAACGCGTCATTTTGCCACGCCGCTCGATAAAAATCTCATCATGGGCATTGATCATAATCTCCGTTACGGACGGGTCGTCAATGAGCGGCTGCAGCACATCCATTCCCCGAAAGGAATGGAACAGCCGCCGTACCAGTTGAAGCTTCTCCCCTGCCGTCATCATTCGCCCGCTCTCCCTGCACCAATTGAATACCGCCTGCTCGACCATATCAGTCAAGGCGCTATCCGAGACGGAGCCGCCAAGGTCAATGCGTTCCCGAATATGCTTGCGCAGCTCCGACACCGCATCCTCTGTCATATGCATCCCCTCCCTCCGGCCAAATCCACTGCCTCATAATGCGCTGTACAAGACCACGATATACAGGCGAAGCCATCAGTTGTACCGGGTCCTTCGCTTCTCTCCAGTCGGCCATATAAGGAATGGAAAATTTGGCATGATCTGAACCGTGATGCTCTTGGGGGAGTCCAGCCGCTGTTCTTGCCATGCTGGCATATACCTGAATGGTCCTGATTTTGCGTTTCGCTTCAATAAAAGCCTCCCCCCACTTGTGGGCTCCATATTGCAGCATGATGTCCATCTTTCTCTGGCTTGTCGCATCTCCACCCGTTAGCCATAATGGCAAATGGCTTATTCGCAACAGGTTAAAACCAACTTCGTCCAGTGTTCCTCCCATATCCGCGACAATAAGGTCATATCTTCCGCTGTCTACAATGGTCTGAATCGTGAGCGCAACCAGTTCACCGCTTAGAGAATGTCTCTCATCCGGATTTGCTGCAGGAGCAAAATAATCGATTCCAAGTTCCGTATTTCGCCGGGTGCTTGCATGAAGCTGCTGCAAAGCCTGTCCCGGATTGGACTGCAACACGTACAGCAACATGGAATAATCATGCTCACTATTATCACCGTGCTCCCGCAAATACAGGTCGGAAGCATTGTAAGGCTCTACATTAAAATAAAATACGTTCTTGCCGGCCTCGGAAGCTTCCCTGGCAATATTGAGAGCCAGCGTCGTCTTGCCCATACCCCCCATCGAGGAAAACAGCGACAGCACTATAGTCGAATCCGATGGAATGTGCCAGGCGCTAATCCCTCGTATCCGGCCAAGCTGCGCGTTTAACTGCCGAATCAGCTTGGGAAGGGACTGGAACTGCACAATTTGCAGCTGGTCACTGTCTGTAATAAAGGGCACCAAATGAACAACAGGCAGCGCATAATGAACTACGTCACTAATATGCGTCTCAAACTCTGGCTGCAGCAACAGCAAATCCACCGGATAGCCGCCCTTGATATACTGTCTTAATGCCTGTGGCTGCGTGCAGGCTGTCATCTGCCATTCTGACGCGGCAGGCGCTTCACGTATATATTCCGCCAATCTTCTCACATATTCCGGCTCCTTGGCAGCCACTACCAGAGACAACTTCCTCATTCGATCCCTCCTAAAATCGGCCAATCGCAAGCGAAAAAACAAAAAGCACCGCAAACTACGCTTAATGCGTGAGTTTGCGGTGCTTCCGCAATTCTTCCGATATAAATATTGAGCTAAATTTACCATATTCTCTTAAAGCCGTCAATAGCTGATTTGTATATCTAATTAAAACTGCATGAGACTGCTTGCTACTTGCCGAAAAATAATGCAATCTCCCGCTGCGCGCTCTCTTCCGAATCAGCCCCGTGAACAATATTGCTTTCAACTTGAAGCGCAAAATCTCCACGGATAGAGCCAGGCAGGGCATCCGACGGGTTGGTCTTCCCGATAATGGAACGCGCATTTTTCACTGCATCCTTGCCCTCCCATATCATGGCGAACACAGGGCCTGAGGTAATAAATTCTACCAGTTCGCCAAAGAACGGCTTCTCCCGATGCTCCCGATAATGCTGCTCGGCAATTTCCTGACTAATGGTGATGACCTTGCCATCGATGAGCTTAAAGCCTTTTTGCTCAAAGCGCGAGACAATTTCACCGATCAGGCCGCGTGCTACTCCATCGGGTTTTACCATTACAAAAGTATGATCCATCTTTGCTACCTCCCTGTAATTTGCATTCAGAACTGCTCCTCGATGATGTAGTGAGCCAAAATTGTTTTATTCCCTTACACTCTTCTATTGTAGGCTTGCCATCCTTTTGAGGCAATAAACGGTTCTTTCTCATAGATACCGTATATCCGGCGGCAAATTCACCTCTTTTCTGTCGGTCAATCTTTAACCTATTCGAGATTTGTAGGAATACTCCTCTTTCCAGGTACAAAGTGATTGCAAGTAAGGTTTCCGATCAGATGGAGAACGTATGCGATGTATTAGCAAAAAGCCTGTGCAACTATACACAGACTCCTTGATCTAATAAAGATTTGCAGGCCCCCCGTTCAGCCTCTATAAACGAGGACTTGCTTTTTACTCTGTAATATCCAGGAACGGCTGCACATCCGCGATGCAAAGCTTCACGGCTTCACTCCAGAAGGAGGTGTCATCCAGCCTTACCCCCAGATGCTTGAACGCCAGTTCCTCGACATTCATCCGGCCTGTGTCGCGCAGCAGATTGACGTAACGCCCGGCAAAGCCAGGTCCTTCTGCCAACGCACGGGCATAGATTCCGTTGCTGAACAGATAGCCAAATGTATACGGGAAGTTGTAGAACGGCACATCGGTCAAATAGAAATGCAACTTCGATGCCCAGAACTCCGGATGCTTTCTCCCTAGAATGTCACCGAAAGCTTGTGCCTGGGCCTCCTCCATCAATGCGTTCAGTTCCTCTACAGACACCATGCCGCTGCGGCGCTTCTCATAGAAAGCTGTCTCAAACAGGAAGCGTGCGTGAATATTCATAAAGAACGTAACAGAACGTCCCAGCTTATCCTCCAGCAAGGCCAGCTTCTCTTGCGGCTCTGCTGCCAGTTGGAGCGCTGAATCGGCTACGATCATCTCAGCAAATGTCGATGCGGTCTCCGCTACGTTCATCGCGTAGTCCTGAGCAAGCGGCGGAAGATCGTCCATGACATGCTGGTGATACGCATGGCCCAACTCATGAGCAAGCGTTGCAATATTGGAGGCTGTGCCGGAGTAAGTCATAAAGATACGGGTCTGACGGCTTTTCGGGAAGGACGTGCAGAATCCGCCCGGGCGCTTGCCATTGCGATCCTCGACCTCAATCCAGCCTTCGCGGAATGCTTTTTCGGAGAACTCCGCCAGATCCGGATTGAACGCACGGAAACGTTCCACAATGAAAGCAGCCGCTTCATCATAAGGGACGATTTTGGCCGCTGTTCCAAGCGGCGCATCTACATCATGCCAATCCAGCTTCTCCAGCCCGAGCAGCTTGGCCTTACGCTGCAAATACTTCGTCAGCTCCGGCTTGCCGGCCTCGACCGCTGACCACATTGCGTTCAGCGTAGCTTCGCTCATTCTTCCAATCTGGAGCGGCTCTTTGAGTACGGACTCCCATCCACGCTTCCCATACAGCTTGAGACGGAAACCCGCGATACGGTTCAATCCCTCGCCGCACAACTCCGCCTGCTCACCCCATTCGCGCTCCCACTCATCGAACGCCGCTTCCCGTACCGCACGGTCGCCATCAGACAGACGATTATGCATTTGTCCCGCAGATAGCAGCTGCTCGTTCCCGTTCTCATCCTTGCTGCGGAACTTTGCCCTTCCTACAACGGTATTGTACAGATCTCCCCAGCCATGGTAGCCATCGACAGATAGCTCGCTGATGAGCGCCTCCTGCTCAGGCGGCAGCTTATCCTTGGCCAGTTCCCGGCGCTCGTTCAAATTAAAGGCCAGCGGCTTGATAGGCTCAAGACTCAGCCATGCTTCCCAATCTGCTTCCGGCGTCTCCCTGAGCTGTTCGTCAAAGCGGGTCAGCACTCCCTGAAAGCTTGCCGAAATTGTTTTTAGGCGATCATTCAATAAGCTAGCTTTCGTATCCTTCATGTCTTGGGCAAGCAGGCAGGATACGAATGACCCCGACTCCTGCAGACGGAGCATAATGGATTGGACCTGTTCCGTCCAGGATGTCAGGTGGTTCTGCAGCGACTGCGCGCTCCCTGTTTCCGCAAGCGACACGCCAAGTTGCTCAATATCTCGTTCCAGACCGGCAAGCTCTGCGGCAAAGGCTTGTGAATGAGAGCCGCCTTCATAAATCGTATCCAGATTCCATGTCAGTGACAATTTCTTCAATGTCATTATATCCCCTCTCACAGTTGCTCACAGCCAAATTCGGACTGTTGCCTTTGACTGCGTGCTATGTAAAAAATTTTTCATGCGTTAAGAATGAATTTGCGCTAAGACGTCAGACAGTGTATAACATATACTATACCATAGCACGGAGCCTGAGGAGGAATTCATATGTCCAAGCCATTGCAAATCTCGCCTGATACCGCGATCAAACTATCCGAGCAGTTGAAGGTGCCGATCGAGCATCTGATGCATATGCCCCGGCATATTCTATTGCAGAAACTTGCGGAACTAGCTGCCAAGGATGCAACTGAAGCAGACAGCAAAAAAGAGGACCCGACACCATGATCCCCTTCGAAAATTGTATCCCGTATGATCGCGTAATGAACGATATCTATGTGCCGCAGTGCCCGTTCTGCAAAGCAGACAATGTCCTTTTGCCCATGCGCCCGAAGGAACTTCCAGATATCCGGGACGGGAAAAAACGGCTGGTTATCTTCCCTTGCTGTCATGCCAGAGTGACCGTCATAGATACGGATTCGGACTACTTGCTCACGAACAAAAAAGTTCCCAGAACCTGATCGCTACTGCTGCATGGCCTCTGGCAGCTCCATCTTATTAGCCAGCATCTCCTCGCGCAGAATTTGCCACTGCTCCCGCGAGCGGTGGATCATGGCGCCGTCGATTATTTTCTTATTATGAATGACTCTTGAGAACCATTTCACAGCATCATTATAGTCTTGCAGCCTGCGATGCAACTCCCCGATCAAATACATGAGCTTGGCATTGTTAATGGAGTTTACATCCACCTCATAGACACGGATGTAAGCATCCAGCGCAAATCGCAAAAAGCGCCTCTCCTGCTGCTCGTCACCCATATAACGGTACAGCCATGCAATATGCTGCAATAAGCCGGCAATAATTCTCGGTTTTTCTTCAATAGACTGGGCACACAGCAGCGCTATTTTGTAGCATTCCATCGCCTGGCTTAGTGTTCGTTTCCCGCCATATTCCCTCGGTTCCCAATTCAGACCCAGATTGGCAAGATAGTTGCTCTTCTGCCCTTCCGTCAAAGAAGCAGTCGAGTTTTCTGTCGAGGCAAACCCGCAGTATGGACACACTCTGACAACATAGTAGTCCGGATTGTTATCATCACTATAGTAGGAGCAAAAATCACTATCTGCACGGATCACCTTTTTAAAGCTTGGTCTCATGCGTGATGTTGTGAAAGGCGTCTCGCAACAGACGCAACGCACGTTTGTGGTATAAAGGGGGTCTAAGGCTTCCTTTGATGTGATCATTCTTGCTCGCTCCCTGTGTTAATAAAGTGATAAGCCGGTCCGGACAAGCGCTGCAATACAAAATGTCTCAAATCCTCATCGACGCCCAGTTCCTCCAGAGCAGCAGCCATGCAAGCAAGCCAAGCATCCGCGCGCTCCCTCGTAATCGGGAAGGGCATATGCCTTGCCCGCATCATGGGATGGCCATGTACATCAGAATACAACTGAGGGCCGCCAAAAAACTGGGTTAAAAACATATATTGTTTTTCCATTACAGGATCGATATCCTCAGGGAACAAAGGCCCAATCAGAGGGTCAGCCTTAACTTTCGGATAAAATGTCTCGACTAACTGGCGGATTGCCTGCCCGCCGCCAAGAGCTTCGTAAATCGTTGAATCAGATCGCATCATTATCTATCACCAGGTTCATTTTCTTTTTATTTATTATAGCACTAATTTCCTATTTAAGCATCAGGAGCAACAGACAAATGTCCTATTGGTTTGTTTTTCAATTAAATCAGGGCCTTGTGTCTCATCATCTGACCGCTGCTGAAAATTTTCTGTCGTAGATGCGCTATTCATCCGACTCCAACAAAAAAAGGATGGTCGCCTCTATGTAGCAGCAGGCAGAACATCCTTCCAGGTGCAGTATCTATGGTTAGTAGCTTCCCCAATCCTCATCAGACTCCATCAGGGATTGTCGGATTACGTATACGAACAAGCAAACGAGAATGCCGGCAATCAGGCTCATCTCCATCACTCCTACATTCGGTATAGTCCCATTGTAGCATAGTGGGCTATAAAAACAATCTTTTTTTGAAAACGTTTTCCATATTTATTGTCGTGAAAATAATATTCCGCTATTTCCCAACCCCGTGAGATATTTGTCCGTCTGGTCTCATATAGTTAACTACATGTCCACTTTATAATCAGGGGGCCAAACCATGCTTCGCTATCTTATTCATCCGGTCGTACTTGTCGCTTCAACGGCGCTTGTTTTGGCACTGTTGCTTGCTGTTTTTCCCGAATCATCGATGACGGCGGCAATCCGGGGAATTTCAATCTGGTGGGAAGTATTATTCCCTGCTCTGTTTCCTTTCTTTGTAATTTCCGAGGTGCTGCTCGGTTTTGGTATTGTTCATTTTTTTGGAACACTACTTGACCCGATGATGAGACCTGTATTTCGCGTTCCCGGTATTGGCGGCTTTGTCATGACCATGGGCTTTGTGGCGGGGTATCCCGTCGGGGCTCGCCTATCTGCCCAACTTTACGATCAGAAACTGATTAATCGAACAGAAGGTGAGCGCCTGGTAGCCTTGACTACAAGCTCAGACCCAATTTTCCTCATTGGCGCTGTAGCGGTAGGTTTTTTTCATAATGCGGCGCTGGTCCCGGTGCTTGTCGTAGCTCATTACGGAGGAAGCGTTCTGATCGGGCTGCTCATGCGCTTCTATGACCGAGGCGCCCCTGCAACACCTGTTGACGTGAGGAAAAAAGCGGATCAATCGAATAATCGTTTGGCAGCCGCCTTCATGGCGATGCACAAAGCCCGGTTAATGGATGCGAGACCGCTCGGCAAGCTTCTCAGCGATGCCATCGCTGCCGCCCTGCGTCTGATGATGGTTGTTGGCGGGCTAGTCGTGTTCTTTTCCGTTGTCATGGAGGTTTTGACAAGCGCTGGGGCAATCTCGGTCATCACTTCGATGGTAGATGCCTTATTCCGGCTGTTCGGTCTGCCGGCTTCTTTAAGTCCAGCTATTGTGAACGGGCTGTTCGAGGTGACATTGGGCGTCAAAGCGGCCGGGTCAACTACAGGGTCCCAGCTTGTGCATCAAGCCGCGGCGGCGGCGTGGGTACTGTCCTGGGGCGGACTGTCGGTCCATGCTCAGGTTGTCAGCCTGCTGAGTCGTACCGGAATGCGCTACAAACCGTTTTTGATAGCACGCCTGATTCATGGAGCTATCGCCATGCTGCTTGTATATTTGCTGTGGGGATGGCTCGGTCCGGGGATCTAACATTGTGTTCCAATGCAATTTCCGATATCATCATAACTGTAGAAAGTACGATGTAACGGAAGGAGCTATTTAGCTTGAAATATGCATTACTTGATCGGGGCGACAGCCACTCTCAGCAGCTTGCCAAACGATTTCATCAGCTGGCAGCCGATAAAGGATTTGCACTGAGCCCGAAATCTCCGGAAATTGTTATCTCCATTGGCGGGGACGGAACATTACTCCATGCCTTCCACACCTTTATGGACCAGTTGTATGATGTAGCCTTCGTTGGAGTGCATACCGGGCATCTGGGCTTTTATGCCGATTGGCGGGCTAATGAACTGGACGAGCTGGTAGAGATGATGGCAACGGCTGAGCCCAAGCGGATTATGTACCCGCTGGCCCAGATTGACCTGGAAACCTCAGAAGGCCCGGCACGCTACCTTGCGCTTAATGAGTTTACCTTGAAGGGCGTGGACGGCACGCTTGTAGCCCAGATCAATATCAACGATGAAATATTTGAGATGTTTAGGGGGGATGGAATTGTGATTTCCACTCCTACGGGCAGCACAGCGTATAATAAAAGCGTAGGCGGAGCGGTCATTCACCCATCGATTCCGTCTCTTCAAATTGCCGAAATTGCCTCGATCAACAATCGGGTTTACCGCACACTCGGCTCATCGGTCATTTTGCCGCAACATCATCACTGTGATATTATTTCCAAAAAAGAGCAGCGTCTCGTACTTAATATCGACCACTTGAATATTCAGCGGGACGACATCCGTTCGATCCGCTGCAAGGTGTCCACGGACCAGATTTGCTTTGCCAGATACAGGCCCTTTCCATTCTGGAACCGGGTCAGAGAAGCTTTTCTTGGCTATGAAGAGAACCGAAACGGGCTGTCTGCAGACCAGCAATAGCCTGGAAGCGGACACGGCCTTGCCTTCATTTTACGGGCTGTTCGCGTAAAATATAAGCCATTTATAAAGAGAAAGTTATAAAAAACCGGCGGCCTCTCTAGGAAGGCTCGCCGGTATTTACTGCTTCCTTGGCTGCAGCAGATTCCTGCTGTGCTTTGGATCTTTCTTTATGTTTGGGTCTGGAATGATCTCGTGAAGTATGTCTGGGCTCTCGCCGCTGTTCTTTTACGAATTCTTTTTCCTCTGGAGCCGTCTTGCCGACAGCTGACTTCGGTTCTTTTCTTCGGAACTCGCGCTGAGGGAGTTCTCTTGGTTCTTTGGTTTCCCTTGGCACAACGGCTGCAGCCCTAATATTGACCACTGCCGCCGGCATATCCGCAGTATCTGGTTCTACCCGTGCTTCATCAGCAGATCCTGCAGATTCATGCTGCAACACATCATCACCGTGTTCATACAGCCCGTCGCCATGATTGTCCGTTGACTCCCTGACGTCTTCATTGGCAGACTGCTTGTCCCTGCTGCCTTCTGCAGGCTGCTTCTTGGGAGCTGCCAGCTTTTGCAGCATGAAATAGGCGCAGCCAAAATTACAATATTCATTAATGTAGTCCACAATGGAAGAATAGGCAGAATCCTTATTCGCCTTTGGATGACCGTCCTTGAAAAACCCCTTTAACCTTAACTGGTTATAGCCCCAATCTCCGACAATGTAATCATAGCGCTCCAAAACTTCACTGTATCGGTCACGGAAAGCTTCGGGATTCCAAGCGTTCTTGTGTTCATATAACAATTCATATGATCTGCCGCCAACTTGAATCAAAGCTTTTCCACCCCTCTTATTTCATTACCGCCTCAGCCTTGGCAGCGGACTGCACCTGCTCATGAGCATGGTACGAGCTGCGCACAAGCGGAGCCGACTCCACATGGCTAAATCCGCGAGCAAGTCCCTCTTCCTTCAGCTTGGCAAACTCGTCCGGATGCACATAGCGTTCCACCTGGAGATGGCTTTTGGTCGGCTGCAAGTATTGTCCGAGTGTCAAAATATTACATCCTACGGCACGCAAGTCATCCATCGTCTGCAAAATTTCATCCCATTCCTCACCCAGTCCCAGCATAATACTGGATTTTGTTGGAATATCCGGGTTCATCTCCTTCGCTCTGCGCAACAATTCCAGGGTGCGATCGTATTTGGCCCGCGCTCTAACGCGGTCAGACAGCCGTCTTACGGTCTCGATATTATGGTTCAGGATATCCGGCTTGGCATCCATCACCAATTGCAACGAGTCGCGGTTGCCGAGGAAATCGGGAATCAGCACCTCAACACTGCACAGCGGCAGGCGGGCACGAATTGCATGGATCGTCCCTACAAAGATGGAAGCTCCCCCATCAGCCAAATCGTCTCTTGCTACGGATGTTACTACACAATGCCGCAGACCCATTTGCTCCGCAGCCTCGGCTACGCGTTCCGGCTCCTGAAGATCAAGCTCTGTCGGCATTCCTGTCTTGACCGCGCAAAAACGGCAAGCACGCGTACAAATATCGCCCAAAATCATAAAGGTTGCCGTGCGGTTCGCCCAGCATTCATAAATGTTGGGACAACGCGCCTCCTCGCATACGCTGTGCAGCGTCTTAGAGCGCATCATATCCTTAATTTCGGCATAATTGCCGTCGGTGGTCAATTTTATTCGAAGCCAATCAGGCTTAGCCAATGGTTCTTTACGTTTGGTCTTCATGAAGGCATACCTGCTTTCCTGAACAAGCGCAAAAAAAGCGCCCTAAAGTTTTTATTCTCTGCTTATTATAACATGAATCGGATAAAATCCAATCCGTTGCAAATGATAACTAACAGCAAGGAGGTGAATCGTCTGAAAATACCCAATAGGAGCACGAACATGATGCGTTGGCAGCCGCAATGCTTGGCTTTGTCGCGCTTGGCAACATGGCGGAATATATCCCGCCGACTTGAAGTCGCCAAAAAAATACACATCCCCGTTGCGGTTGTAATCAGCCTGTCTTTGCTGCTGGGTATTTGCACCCCGGTCGCTTATGCTCAATCTCCCTCGGAGAATTCTCAAAAGGATATATTCAAGCAACGCCGAGAACTGCTTGATACATGGAGCACCCTGAGCGGTATTCCCTGGTTCCATTTGGCCGCCATTGACCAATATGAGCGTACGCTGAATAAGGCGCTTCCCAAGAAAAGGACCGCCACCAGCGAATTGCTTGGCATCTATATCCCGAAGGATAGCTGGTCGGGCCCATTAAACCCGGACCAGGAGGACAGCTTTCCGGCTTCGATTGGTCTGTTTCACGGGATTGGCCAGGATGGTAACGGAGACGGACAGGCACAGCGAGATAATGAGCAGGACGTCCTCCACACGGTTACCCGGCATTATATCAAGTACGGTCCCGGCTCCCAGAATTTCGCCAGAGGCGTATGGGATTATTACCACAACAGTCGGGCTGTTCAGCGGGTGATGCAATTTTCCAAGCTGTATGAGCATTTTGGCCGGCTTGATTTGTTCGAGCATACCTTCCCGCTTCCCACAACAAGCGACTACTCTTACCAAAGCACTTGGGGGATGAAACGCGGCTGGGGCGGTCGGAGAATTCATGAGGGTACCGATATTTTTGCAAGCTATGGCGTCCCGGTCCGCAGTACATCCTACGGCGTTGTTGAAATCAAGGGATGGAACCGGTATGGCGGATGGCGGATCGGCATTCGGGATATCGATAATATTTACCATTACTATGCCCATCTGTCCGGCTTTGAGAAGGACATCAAGGTTGGCGATATTGTGACACCGGGTCAGACTGTAGGCTGGGTAGGAAGCTCAGGCTACGGCAAGCCGGGGACTCAAGGCAAATTCCCTCCCCATCTGCACTATGGCATTTATCGTGATCGAGGTTTAATTGAATGGGCATTCGATCCTTATCCGCTGCTTCGCTACTGGGAACAGTCTGAGAGCAAGCGGCTGAGGCAAAAAAAATAAATCAGGAAACCCTCCAGAATTCACATCATGAACTGCTCCCCGTCAAGTAGACAGTAAATTTATTAAAAATCAGTTAGGCGGCCTTAGTCCTGAATTCCATCGGACTAAG
>NZ_JAELUP010000026.1 GCF_016424485.1 Paenibacillus roseus | reverse complement strand
CGATCTATGAGACATAAAAATGCTCCACCTCGTAGTAAACAGTTTTATTATTTCAACTGTCTACTACAAGGGGAGCATATCAATGATCTGAGGTCCTTTTGCTATTTATGAGAATGAGGCGTGGCTGTGTAAAACCACAATGCGTCGGAGTGTAGTGGTCAAGTTGTTTAGCAAGGTTGCTTGATCAAAGCCCTATTGACACTTCCATATTCTGATACAATACTAGTATCTTATCAAACGGGAGGAAGCACAGTGACAAACAAAGAACGAGTGTTTGTAGCCTTATCCGAAGTAGCACTTTGTGATGACTGCTTATCTATTGCATCAAATGTTACACCAAGACAGACTGTCAATTCAATATGCCGTTCTCTATTTAATGAAACATATATTATCAGACATCATAGTGTCTGCGAGCATTGTCATAAAATAAAAAAAATAAACCGACTTCAAAATAATAGATATCAGCTTGAGGAGATGCCCAAACCTGAGTTGAAAATTGATTTACCAGCCAAACCGTGGTTTTGGGAGGGGAATGTCCAGGGTCATGTAGTGAGCTATCTTGTTCAAAATAAATACCAAATTCGAAGTGTCGCTGATACTGCTTCTCGTACAACTGGTAAAGACATAATTGCCCTTTCCCCCGAATGCAAAGAAGTGTGGATCAGCGTTAAGGGGTATCCCGAAAAAAGTTCAAATGTTCAAGCACGTCACTGGTTTTCCGGTGCTCTATTCGACCTCGTCTTATACCGTGGAGAAAATCCACAAGTAGATCTCGGTATAGCTCTCCCAGAAGGGTTCACCACGTACACCAACTTACTCCCACGTATCACATGGCTTAAAGAACATATGAAATTTAATATCTACTGGGTTAATGAAGAAGGAATCGTTACTGTACAATAGTAAATAAACTTAAGTAATACCATTCCAAATCGTCATGAATTATCCTTTTTAAAAGTTGGTCTACAGTTTTCCACAACATATATCGCAGCAATGGCCGCTGATTCCTTCCTGGTTGGAAGGCCAGCGGCCATTGTGCTAAATCCTGTTTACTTAGAAGCTTTCCAAGCGTCGATTTGCGACTGCATTTCGGAAAGGATCTTATCCAGGCCAGCTTTTTTCAGCTTGGCGTTCATTTTCGGTAATTCTGTATCCGGGTCGGCGATACCGGTAATGAGGCCGGCATAGAATTCGTCCACGACGGAAGCCGTTTGCGCGAGCTCACTCTTCACGTTGGTTGGATCGAACGAGAAGCCAAGCAATTTGGACGGAATAGCCGCCGCGTTTTTATCCGGACCTGCCGGATACCATTTCGGTTGTGTCTCGCTTGTGCGGTAGGAGTTGAAAATGTTGCCGTATTCCCAGCCGGAATCGACCCAATAGCCCGCATTGTCGATCTTCTTGATCAAGTCGTCGCTAACTTTCGTGTAATGCGTACCTTCAATTCCGTAACTCATCATGTTAAACAACTCCGGATCGGAGTACAACAGGTTATAGAACATCACTGCTCTAGCCGGGTCCTTAGACGTGCGTGCTACCGCTGTCATTGTTGAGATGATGGAACCCGTGCTCATGTACGGCTTGGAAAATTCGACCGCAGCCACTTTGGAAGCGTCGCCTCCGCCCCATCTAGAAGCTTGGTTGGCGGCCGTATCCGGGTTGATAACCGTAAAAGTAGAAGTAACGTATTTGCCCGCAAGCTCGTCGGAACTCGTATCCTTCAGCGTTGAAGCGTCTTTGCGAATAATGCCTTTTTCATACCATTCGCGCATTTGCTTCAGCAAGTCAACAAATTCTTGTGTTTCGTACAGGTTAACAACTTTGCTCGAATCGTCATTGATCCGTACGACGCCCGGGTTTTTCGACGAGAAGGATTCAAGTCCAATCGCGACCCCGTAGTTGTTCATAATATCTACGTCGCCCTTCAAGCTGAACGGATATTTGTCTTGCTCGCCCGCTTTCACCTTCTCCAGGAACGGAGTCAGGTCAGCCAACGTCTTGAATTGATCAACGTTGTAGCCGTATTTATCCAGATAGTCCTTGTTGATCAGAACGCCAGGCGTTCTGGCCAACACTTGCGTATTAATCATCGCGTATAACTTGCCCTTGACTTTGGCAGCATCCCATGCGGCTGGAGGCACTTGCTTAAGGATGTCCGGGCCGTATTGCGGAAGCAGGTCGGTAATGTCAAGGAACGCGCCTTTGTTCACGTTCGTCAAATAATCGTTCGTCCAGTTGGATGTGAAAACCAGATCCGCTTTTTCGCCGGAAGCCGCGATCGCTTGCATCTTTTGATCATAAGTGCCCCAGTCGACCAGCTTGATGTCCAAAGTCGCGTTGATTTTCTCTTTTGTAATTTTGCTCATCGCGTCTTGAACAAGCTTTGCGTCCGGGAAAACGTTTTGCGGCAAATACCATGTAATTACGTAAGGCTCCAATTCTGAAGCAGAGCCTGTATCGCCTTTGCTCGACGTTCCCGAATTGGTGCCGGAATTAACTGCCGACGGCGAATTTTTCTCGTTCCCGCTTCCGCAGGCACTTAGCAGCAACCCTACGCACAGCATGAGTACCAGCGATACCGTGCCGAACTTCAACCCTTTTCTTTTCATAGAATAGACCTCCTGTGTTCTATTTATTATCATCCAAAACAGGACTGATAATCTAGTGGAATTTGCTCCTAACCTTTAATAGATCCGACGGTCATCCCTTTAATCAAGTATTTCTGGAAAAACGGGAAGGCGAACAGCATCGGGCCCGCAGCCAGGATCGCGATTGCCATGCGCGCTGATTCGGTCGGAATTGCGCTCATATCGACATTGATGCCAGCTTGCATGTTTTTAGTCAAAAATTCGATATTTGTCATGATTCTCTGCAGATAGTACTGCAGCGGCACGAGTTTCTCATCTTGGATATACAACATCGCCAGCCACCAATCGTTCCAATAGGCGAGTGCATAGAACAGGCCGACAGTTGCCAGCGCAGGTTTGGATAACGGCAAAATGATTCGGGCAAATATTCCCCATTCCCCAGAGCCGTCGATCTTCGCGGACTCAATGATTTCGAACGGCAGCCCGTCCATGAATCCTTTCATCAACATCGTAAACCAGGCGCTGACACCGTAAGGCAGAATAAGGGCCCAGATCGTATCCTGAATGTGCAGCACGTTCGTCGCGACGATATACGACGGGACGAGACCAGCATTGAAGAGTAAGGTGAAGAAGACGAAAAACGTTGTTAAACGGCTGTACCGGTAATCCTTACGGGTCATGACGTAAGCGATCGATGAAGTAAGGAGCAGGGCGAGAATCGTCCCCCCAGTCGTTACGATGATCGTAATCATATACGATTGCAGTAGCTCCTTCGGCGTACGGAAAATATAGTCGTACGCCTGAAACGAGATGTTCTTCGGAATCAGCAAGTAACCGTATCGTGCGATATCCCCATCACTCGACAGAGAGACCGATACCACGTATAGAAGTGGAAACAAGATCAAGAGCGACAAGACGACGAAAACTATAATAATCCATGGCTGGTTGCCGGCTTTTTCTATATTTGCTTTGCGCACCATCTCTCGCCTCCCTTAGAACAGCGCGTTCTCTTTGTTAAATTTGCGAACGATCAGGTTCGTTGTTAAGACGAGCACCAAACCGACTACCGCTTGGTACAAGCTAGCGGCGGAAGCCATCCCGATATCCCCGGTCACTCTGAGTGCGCGGAATACGTACGTATCGATTACGTCCGTCACCGGATACAACATCCCGGAATCTCGGGGAATGAAGTAGAACAACCCGAAATCCGAATAGAAAATCCGCCCGATATTCAGGATGACAAGCAGTGTAATAAGTGGAACGATGAGCGGAATCGAGATTTTACGAATTTGCTGGAACCGGGACGCTCCATCAATCGAAGCGGCCTCGTAATACGTCGGATCGATCGCGATCAGGCCAGTGAAAAAGATAATCGCGGTGTAGCCGACATTTTTCCACAAGTACGTAAGAGTCAGGATAACCGGCCAATAGCCGGGCTTGCTATACCAATCCACCGGAGTCAGATTCATCAACTCCAACGCTTTGTCGATGACACCGTATGTCGGATTCAGCAAAATGTAAGTGACGAAACCGACGACGACCCAGGACAGAAAATAAGGGAAAAATAACACCGTCTGAAAGATCCTCACCCATTTCCTTCCGAGCTCTGCCAGAAGTAATCCGATAATGACGGAGCAGAAAATGCCGATGAAGATGAATAACCCGTTTAGTAGAAGCGTGTTCCTCGTAATGCGCCACGCGTCTTGCGATTGAAAGAAAAACTTGAAGTTGTTCAGTCCCGCCCAATCGCTTCCCCATATCCCTTTGGCGTAGTTGATGTCTTTGAACGCGATTACGATACCGAACATCGGCAAGTAATAAAACACGAAGACAATGATCATGGCGGGCAGACTGAGGAGGAATAAACTTTTGCCTCTCCAGAAGTGTCTGCCCTCGTTGCGCAGCGCCGACCCTATTTTCATCAGTAAGTTTCCCCCTTTCGGCGATTCGCAACCGCCGTTTTGTTTGTGACTTGAGCATAAAGGAATCGGCCAACTTCTGAATACTGCTCATTTTCGCGGCATCAAAAAAGCACTGTACAAAACGCAAAAACGTGTAAAATCAACTGTACTTTATTTAAAAAAGCGCTGCCGGCACAGGGCCGGCAGCGCTAAAGGTCGAGAGAAGCGAACTATTGTTCCCTTTTGCTCGCAATATATTCTCTAGGCGTCATTTCGTAATTCGCTTTGAACAGTTTGTAAAAATAGCTTTCATTCTCAATGCCTACCCTGCGCATAATGTCCTGAATGCTAAGTTTCGAGTTCTCCATCCACTCCACTGCTTTGGTCAAACGTACCTGATTGATATATTCCGTAACCGACATTCCGAAATGCTCTTTAGCAATTTTGCTAAGCTTGTAAGAGGACAACCGCATCATGTCGGAGATACCTGTCGCCGAAAGCCCCGAGTCGAAATAATTGTTGTCGATGATCTCCTTGATGGTATCAGCCGCAACTTTATTGCCTTCGAGAACATTATTCTTCCCTTCGATACCGATAGAAGCGACCGCCTCAAGCAGTTGGCGTTCGAACCCTTCGATCGTTTCTTCCTCGTAAAGCTCGCGGTCGTGCAGCAGCTTCGGAACCCCGATTGGCTCCTTGAGCGTCCGGTTCATCTCGTAGATTGCTTTCTTGAGATGGTGAACGACCTGCATCCCGACGAGCATAATATCACTGTATTCGAGCTTGCGGATATGGCGGAACAACTCGCGGAGCTTCTCTTCCGTCTTCACAGAGTCACCTTTCTTAAATATCTCGACAAATCGGCTCTCTATCTCCAGTGTCTGATCTAGATCAGCTCCGGCCGTCTGTTCGGCGATCACGGATGGCGTGATGACAGACATCGGGCCATATACGTAGCGGTACGAGCTATTGGCAAAAGCCTGGCCGTAGGCGGAAGCGATCGCCGTATAATCGAAGGCGGGTCCTCCGATTGCGGCGGTGAAGCTCAATTTGTAGTGACTATGGATATAGTTTTGAACCTCCGCGAGCAGCAGCGCCGCCCGTTCCTCCGCACCCTCGGCTTCGGAAAGGTTGAGCAACACTGTGAACGAGTCGTCTTTCATATCGACGGTCAGCGCAGTGAACGAATTGGACAGCACTTCGGCGGTCACGTTCGCAATCGCGAACCGGAGCAATTCGCGCTCGGCCAAGCCGCGGCGCATGAACGTCTTATAGTCGTCGATACGCAGAACGCAAAGCAGGAAAGGTCTCTCCCCGGAGAACGAAACACCGAGCTGCTTGAATGCGTCGTCTGCTTCTGAAGCGCTCATGCCGAGGCTATCCACGAGCAATTTTCTCAAGAAGTAAAGCTTCATAATATTCGTATTGTTGTTTTTCTCCAGCTGGTATTCGTACAGCTGCTCTTTGGACTTGCGGTAGACCTCCGTCAAATAAGCGAATTCGTCCCGAACTCTGGAACGAAGCAATGAATCTTGCGCAGAGCCGGAGCCGCCCATCGACGTCTGTTCCATCAATCTACGAACCGGCGCATAAATGCCCCTAGTAACGGACAACGTAAGCAACAACGCCACGATAAATACGGTTGCCGTAATGAGTAGAATCGTGTCCAACAGCTGCTTCAGGTTCGCATAAACCTCTTTGTGCGGTCTCGCTTCAAGCAGCACCCACCCGGTATTCTCCAAGCGGATGTAGGAGATCAGATATTTCTCGCCTTGTATGCTTTTCGATAGAAAACCTGACGCTCCGCTTTCTTGCACGGATGAACCGGAAGATTGCGCGTAAGCCTCGCGGATTTGAACAGCAAACGGATTCGAAGCGACTGGATTGCCCGGATCGGTCTCGATTAATTGATTGGCGTCGTCGAGAATATACAGGAAGCTGCTTGACCCGCCGGTGTTCCCGCTCAACGCACGAATATTGTTAACGAGCCAGTCCATCTTGACGTTCAGGATGACGGCGCCGTCCATCCGGTTCTGCTCGTTCATGTTCTCGAACATGATGTAGCTCATGACGGTGATGAATTTCGGCTCAGGCTCGTCCGAAATTTTCAATTTGCGCACGATTGCCTTTAATGCAGGGATTCGGTCATACGAATTCAACGCCTCGTTCAGTTCAGCATCGGCGTGGAACAAATCCCCGAAAGTGGAATAATAGATGTCCTTATAGTTGTTGTAAATGTAGATCGAATGCAAAAACGGATTGTTGGCGATGATGGTTGCGTTCAGCTTATTGATTGTACTCAGTTGATCGTAAGTTTCGTCTTCCTTCAAATACATCAAAGCCTTGACTTCGTTATTGCCGTATGTGGACAGCGTCAGATTCCGAATCGTCGTGTCCAAGTAATCAATATTGTATTTCATCTGTGATAAAATCTTCTGGCTGTTCTCATACTCGCTATGGAATACTTTACGTTCAACGCTATAGTAAATCAGCGCGGAGAATAAACTCACGATAAGCAGAATGACGCAAGCGATCCACAAGAATATTCTAAGCCAGTATTTCTTTTCTAGGAAAAATCGCAAGAATTTCATTCTCTGTTCCACTCCTGTTGTCGCGCCTCAGCCAACCTTCGACGCACAATTCCTTGACCGCTTTCTCCAACGTATTTACACTCGAACGATACCCCCGCGCGAAATCGCGACTAGAGGGCAATCGAGCTTCGTCCGGCAATTCGCCATCTTGAAAACGCTTCTTGATGTCTTCCTTGATTTTCACGTACAGGTAACTCGGCATCGAGGAATGACCCGCCCCTTTCTCCCCAATTCTACATCAAATATAAGATAGCTGTATCATTTGTGTCAATTTGGTTCAAAATAAAGGGAGACTTTGGTCCTTTAATCGATTTTGCTATTCAATGGCACCGATACGGCCTTGTGCGTTGAGAAAAAGGGATTAAAGCTGAAATAGTTAACACAATCTTCATAACATTTCCATAAAATATACATACATATACCCCCTATATGTATGTTAAGATGGTTATGTAAAAAATTAATCTTACTTCTAAGGAGAGATTATATGAAAGTGGCAATTTTGCTTTATGATGGAATGACTGCATTAGATGCGATTGGTCCGTATGATGTATTCGCTACTACACTGAAATGCGAAGTGCAATTTGTGGCCAAGAAAAAGGGATTAATCAAACTGGACTCTAATATGGGGTATTTGCATGCTGATTACAGTTTTTCTGAAGTGGTTTCAGCAGATATTCTTCTTGTTCCAGGATGTATTCCGCCAAATTATAAAACGCCAATGAAAGACGAAGACACGTTAAATTGGATTCGACAAATACATGAAACTACGAAATGGACAACATCTGTTTGCAACGGCTCTCTGATTTTGAGTGCAGCAGGCTTGTTACATGGAGTCACAGCTACCACACATTGGGGCTCCTTCGGTGTGCTTCAATCTCTTGGAACCACACCAACACATGAGAGAGTCGTTCGTCAGGGCAAAATGATTACAGCAGCTGGTGTCTCTTCAGGTATCGATATGGCGCTCCAATTAGTAGCGTGGGAATTTGGAGAAGACGCGAGCAAAGGTGTTCAATTGATTCTGGAATACGATCCCCAGCCTCCGTTTGATTCAGGTTCACCAAAGAAAGCACCGGCTGCATTGGTAGAGCAAATAGGAGGAATGATCCAAGAGCTTGCAAAACAGGAGCCTCGCAATTAGTCCGGTGAGCTCTTTCAATTGAAGTTTTATTAAAGCAATTACCACTCTTTAATATTCATTAGGGAGTGGTTTTTTTATATTGTTAAGTTTGTAATTAAAGTCGCCAGCGGCATTCCCAATACTACGCTTATGGAATCGGACCTTTGTCCGAAGATAACGATAGCACAGACATTTACGCGCAAGTCAAGTTTTGCTATCGGTAAGATACCCTAATGTTCCATAGGAGATTTCTACTTCAAGATCTATAAATTTCCTTTTAAGCGAATACGTTCATCCTTTATTAAATGAAAACGATCAAAATGGAACCTACTAAGTTCCAACACACCATCGATTTCGGAGAGGAAATAAATGACAGAAAAATTTTGAAGCAAGCGATTCGTGCTGGAAGCTACGCTGAAGACGGAACTCGACACTCAGCTTGACTAACGCCATATAATCACAACAAAGAAACGAAGAACAACCGAAACAGATGCGGAAAGAAAACCGTTCATACCGGATATGGGGATATGGAGATCATTGTGCCGCGCGACCGGTTGGGCAAGTTTGAGTTGGTAGTAATTACGAAAAATGAAACGATTGTCACGGGCAACGAGTATCAGATTACGAACCTTTGTGCCAAGAGCGTCAGCACCCGAGACATTCAAGATCACCTGCAAGGCTTTTATGGCATCGAAGTGTTTCCTACACTCATTTCAAATGGGGCCACCGTGGATAAAGCGGCTTCTATGGTGATCAGGGTCGATCCGGACGGCAACAAAGATGTGCTGGGCATCTTAGATTGGAAAGAATGAGTCTACCAAATTTTGGATTAGTGTATTAAATCTTAAGCGCCTGAGGCCTGTACATGGCTCCGAATCGCAAGAGCAACCTACTATCGTCTGTCCATCCTTCAAACAAATATATACTTGGAGCCATGAATCGCTTGTGTTCGGTTTAATAACCTTGTTTTTCGAGATAAATTTCCCAAACTTGTTGATATCCTCCGGCATCCATGATTGCTATTCATACACTTTAGACACAGGACGATATCTGAAAAGAAGTACCTTTTTCTATAGAGCTGAGGCAAGGACTATAAAGCTGCCATTCGGAAGGGGCATATGCTGGAACTGTAACAGATAGCCGTCTAGCAAAGTTAGTAATATCACCAGCTAAACATCTTCAAACAAATAAATACTCATACTTGCGTATTTGCATTCTTAGGATTTTCGAAACCCTCCCAAGTCCTTCATCATGTTGCTCTATAAATTGCAGGACTGCGGTACGATCAAATTGAAGGGTAGACTCTAGAGCACGTGCTTGTTTTGAAAAATCTCTACTAAATGGTTTAGCCTTGACATTCCGTAAGGCCACATCTATGGGCATACTGAATGGATAATCCGTTATATCTGATAGTAGACTCAAGCCATGATCAAAATATGGGCAGAGTCTATAGCTGGTTGGCCCATGAATAAAAGCAATATTGTTCAAATGACGGTCTTCATTTAACAAAAAAGCATCCAACTCCAACATTATTGAAAAGTAATCTAAAGTGTCCAAATTTATTTCGTTACGAAGAAACTCAACTATAAAAAGGACCGAGTCACGTGTGCTTTGATCGCGAAGTACATCGTCAAACTTAACACCGTAACTTTCCAGAATCCGATGTAAAGAAATAAGACTCTCCCCCGGCTGGAGGAAATCTTCGGAATAACACCCCTGATAATCACTACCGTAATCTTCTCTCAATATACACTGGCTATAGGGAACTACTAACTGGGGATGAATATTTGAGCGTTTAATCATTTCGTACGCTACCCATTCTGCCAGACCTTCATAGCCAAATTTATTAGCTTTTCCCCATACGTTTCCCATTTTCCATTTCAGTTGATCTCCCTTACTGCTGCTCACAAAAGTTTGACGAAAATCCTTGCTCACCTGCAAAACGGGGATGGACATCAGCGCATGTCAACTCCTCACCAGAGAATCGAATCCACACGTAGTCATCATATAATACACCATGTGTTTTTTTTACTATATCGGTTGGTACATAATCGCGGAGTCCTAGGGAGTGCAATACTTTACCAATGTGATGCCGAGTACGTGGTAGACACCGAGATTCGAAATAATCTAGTACGTCGCTAACAAACACTTTTTTCTTTCCGGGGAAAGGCAAGAAAACAGGCGACACCTTGTCATCTTGCCAAACATCAACGTTCTGATTCGAGTAGTCCAGTTTGACTTTAGCGATTACCTGATCATGCTCTAACACCTCAAACTGTAGAGCACTAGAAATAAATGCTTTATAGTTCATCATGCCCAGCCTCCAACAAATAGAATAATCTTAGTTCCATTCTATGATATTATTCGGAACTATTATATCATCCAAAATCTATTTAATCTTTGGATTATTACTAAGTTGGCCTACAACACAAAAAACCGCAACTCTCTCAAAGGACATTTACGGCTATTTTTATTGTACTTATATGGATGCTGTGTCATTTATACAATCTTGTAGATTTGCTTTAATATCCTGTTTTTGGTAACAGGTTCATAGAGATAAATCGTATGTCTTATTGATAAAAAATGTACCGCTTCTGCAGCCATGCTATAGGAGCAATCGAGCGCCTGTGATATCTGGTAAGGTGATCGCTCTATTTAATTTTTTACTGGGTCGTATATCATTCTGCCCTTTACGAACTTATAGGCGTAACGCCAAAAAAAGTCTTTCCCTTTACTAAAATCATATTTGGGATACGCCTCAATGAGCCCTAAAAACCCTTGTTGTATCAGGTCTTCAAAAAACCATTTGTCATAAACCATTCTAACATTAACAAATTTTCTTGCTGTTCTTTTTACATATCCTGTATATCTCTCTACGACTTCTTCGATCGTTGATTCCATCCATGGAGGCTGATTCAAAGGTTATCCTCCTCTCATCCTACAAGCATCTAGGCCAATTATAATTTATAAATCGCCGGAAATCTTGCATTCGGCAAAGGTTCCAAAAAGACAACATTATCTCAATTTTTCTGACAAGTTGTTACTGCAAATTGCCTTATCACCACTGTGTAACCCTAATAGATAAAAATGACACCTCTAAAGGTGTCTCAGCCTGTCGA
Organism: Paenibacillus roseus; assembly: GCF_016424485.1. Taxonomy (GTDB): domain Bacteria; phylum Bacillota; class Bacilli; order Paenibacillales; family Paenibacillaceae; genus Paenibacillus_D; species Paenibacillus_D roseus. Next base: position 16,778 of record NZ_JAELUP010000026.1, on the reverse strand, counting down.
AAAAAGCCTCGATAACTACTTTTCATTCTATTATTTTCACACGACACCGCATTAATTCTAGATTATATAGAATAAACAGACCGGATGGTGTTTCAAGTGCTACGTTCCAACGTAGACAAAACAAGCTTGCTAGACGACATAACCGAGCGGCTTCCTGTCCTGTCGTAGAAGAATACATATGCATACTTGAGGTGACCTATTGCAAACTGGACTGTCAAAGTTCTTTTCAAAAACATTGCATAGAAAAGTAACCCAGTTAGGCGATTGTATATAGTATCCTAATGTTCCCACACGAAAGGATAGAATCGCTAAATGAGTTTACAAGAAGCATTTTACTCCATTTCCGAGCGATTGACCATATCTATGTAAAATGAGTCCATCACACACATTCAGACAACCATGAAAGACATGTTTAAGGATGTGCCGGAGGCTACGCTAAAGGCGGAGCTTGATATTTTAATTTATCTGTTAACTCCTGACGAAGCAACACAGGGTTATAAGCGAAACAACTTTCATACTAAATGCCTGTGCCCGAACAGCAACCTGTTGAGCAATAAATCCACAACCAGTAAGGCCAAGCACATTGCTTGTATCGACCCCGATACCACAACATATTATAACCTTGCACCTCTCCAAGTATACGATCGTATCCTTCGTTATCTTTGCATCTTCGGCAAACAACTCCTCAGCCTCACGGACATTTCGACAATCTCTCTCCCGCGGATCTAAACTTTCACTTTCCTTTAAATTTCCGGCTAGCAACGTCCTGGTTCAAGAGCGCATGGACGAGCATCTTTAGGTAAGAAGCAAAGCGGCACGGCGGCACTTACGGGCTCAAGATCGAATCTTATTCTGATGCCTACATCGAGTCGGTTGAACAACTTGAAAGGCTATTTTCGCTTAATATTTGCTTTTAACGTAACTGCATTTGCTACTTTATATATCCAGATATGGCATTTAGTTGATTCAGGGAAACATCTTGATTATGATGGAAATAGTATCTATATGAGTCACATAGATACAGGTGCTTCTATATGGAATGGTTACAAAAACGGTGTAATAAGACCGGATAGCATCTTTGTCATAGAGGATGTTTTTGTTAGCGATATAGATGTTGCAAATGGTAATACTGGTCTCACTTATCCAAATGGGAAAATCGATCATGGCCCCTAGCCAAACAAGTAAAATCACTTTATCCCAAAATGATAAAGATTCTTATGATGCTGCATATAATAATTATTAAAGCAAGGGAGTGAGATTCTGTGAAATTCAATAAGTATATTATTACAGTTGTTGTTGGTGCTCTTATCGTGGGGGGAGCATTTGGTTTTAGTAATTTGAGTAAAGATAATGATGCTAAGAATTCTGAATTTATTGTTGAAAATGTTGATACAAATAACCTTCCTATATTCCCGATAAGGGGAAGTTTTGTATATGACGTTAACAACAAAAATGAAGCAGTTGGTATTGTAGATTATGTTTTTGTAGGTAAAGTGGTCAGGAATGGTGGAACTATTTACAAAAATATAGTCACGATGGAAAATGAAAATGGTAAGCCGAAAGAAGTCGGCACTCCATATACAAAGTATTCTATTCAAGTGATTGAAAACATAAAGGGAAAGCTAAAAAATTCTGTTGACGTCTTAAAACACGGTGGAGTGTCCCAAGATAGAGTCTGTAAAATAGATTGTGTAAACTCCAAAACCGATTAAAATGGAAGGTAACAGAAGGGTTGGGGATGTGAATCGGCGAAGTTTTGGCTGAGCGTGCTGAATGAGCTCAAACACCGGGGCGTCCAGGACAATCTGACGAGCTTCTCTCAGGCCATTGTCGCCTGCTATCCGAAGACGGAAATCCAGAAGTACATCTCCACCAAATTCGCAATTCGACGCGGTATGCGTCCTATAGTTTCACTAGCGAACGAAAGAGAATGCAGATTTCTTTGAGCGATAGAACTCTTAAAAACCGCAAGCCGTGGGGAGAAGTCCCTAACGCTTGCGGTTTCTTTCATAGTTAAATGAAGCTGCCTCGAATTGGATTTTCTGTTCGATTTCCTGGTCAACCATCTGCGGTAGCTGCTTGGTATCTCCTAAAATGATCGCCTGCTTGCAGCCAGCGCACCTGTCAGAGGATCAACCTGTGAGGTCTCGGGCTTCGCACCGAAGCTGGGCCGGTTGCCGAGGCATACTGTCTAAACCGGTCATGCCGATTTCTGCTGGGCCACCACTTTGCTGTGGGACGGAAGGAACAGCACCGAAAGCAAGTTAGCGGCAGCGATCACGGCCAGCAGGATGAACACCGCGTTCATGCCTGCGACCAGTTCCACTTTTGCGCCCGTCGTTACATATTGATTGAAGACCGTGCCGAACACGGCCACGCCTACGGTCTGACCGAGCGAACGCATCAACGCGTTCGAGGCATTGGCGACCCCTCGCATCTCCCAACCTACAACAGATTGGACGATAACGGTCTGCGGCGTCGCCACGAATCCCATCCCAAGGCCAAACACGATCATGATGCCAACCCAGAAGGCATATGGCGAATCTACCGTCATGGTCACGAGCCATACACTTGCCGCCAGGACGAGGAGTGAACCGAACACGACTGAAGCTTTGATGCCGATCCGGTACATAATTGCTCCAACTACGAAGGCGACGGACGTCCATGCAATCGATGTCGGCATGACGGTTAAGCCGGAATTGGTCGCCGAATGGCCAAGCACCGATTGAATCCAGATCGGGGCGTAGATCGTCATGCCCGTCGTAACGCTGAAAGCGAGAAAGCCGCTAATATTGACCACGTTAAGCACCCGAATTTTGAATATCGACAGCGGCATCATCGGCTCCGCAGCACGTTTCTCCACCCAATAGAACAACAGGAAGAGCACAGCCGAAATGGCGAACAAACCAATGATGAAGCCGGAATTCCAAGCGTACTTCTCTCCTCCGCTCAGCAAAGCGTACATGAGCGCGGAGAGTGCCACGGTAAAGGTAAGCGCACCAAGGTAGTCAATGTTTTTCGATTTCCGTTCGAAATTTTCATGCAAGAAGCCGACGACAAGGAACAGAGCGATAATGCCGATTGGAACGTTAATCCAGAAAATCCAGCGCCAATCCACCTGATCGACGAAATAGCCTCCGACGAGCGGACCGAGCAAACTTGCCACCGACCAGACGGAACCGAAGACGCCCATCATTCTGGCGCGCTTCTCGCCGGGGAAGATATCGCCTACGATTGTAAAGCATACCGGGTTCAACGCCCCGGCGCCAACTCCCTGTACGGCCCGGAACAAGACAAGCGCCGCCATCGACTCCGCCATGCCGCACAGAATGGAACCGACGACGAACAGCAAGATACCGATCAAGAACACTATTTTGCGGCCGAACAAATCAGTGAGCTTGCCGAAGATCGGTGTTGTCACGCAGGTCGTCAAAGTGTAAATCGAGAAAACCCAGCTCATAATGCTCATGCCCTGCAGTTCTTCAGTAATTTTGGGCATGGCGGTGGCGACGACGGTGACGTCCAGCGCGCCGATAAACAAGGCGGCCAGCAATCCAGCGGTTACCATGTTGATGTTTGTTTTCTTGGACACGGAAAATCAGACCCTCTTTCTGTTAAGGTTGCATGAAATGGAGAACCTCTTCTCGTCCAGGCACGGAGCTTTGCGCTCCTTCTCGGGTCACGGCGAGAGCGGCAGCGGCTGATGCGTATCGGAGCGCCTGCTGGGCCGGGACACCCGAGGCGTACTCCGCTGCGAAAGCACCAATGAACGTATCGCCGGCGGCAGTCGTGTCCACCGGGTCAACCAGAAATGCTGGCGTCCACAGACACTCTCCGTCGGACTTTAACCACAAAGAGCCTTCGCTGCCCAAAGTGACAAGCACGGTGCTCACGCCCCGACGGATTAAACTTTCCGCTGCCGTCTGGGCATCAATTCTCCCGCTAATACGTTGACCGCTGATCATTTCCAACTCCGTTTCATTCACGGCCAGAATTGGGATCAGAGGGAGGACATCTTCCTCAATATGCATGGCAGGCGCTGCATTCATAATGACGAGAATACCGCGCTCTCGGGCCGCTGCCAGCACATGCCGATTCACCTGCCACGGTATTTCATTCTGCAGCATGATCAGCGCCGCTTCTCCCCAGATCCATTCGGGTATATCGGAAGACGTTAGCCGGCCGTTTGCTCCGGCCGCCAGGACGATATGATTTTCAGCAAACGCATCCACGGTAATACATGCTGTACCCGTATCCCCTTCTATCGAATGAACCGTCTCAGTCCGAACTCCATCAGCCTGAAGCGCTCTTCGCAACGCTTCTCCGTACGAATCATCGCCCACGGCTCCGATCATCCAGACAGAAGCGCCACTTCGTGAGGCGGCCACAGCCTGGTTGGCTCCTTTCCCTCCTGGGAACAACTTGCAGGACAAGCTTTGAACCGTCTCTCCTGGCTTCGGAAGATCGGAAACCTGATAGACGATATCCATGTTCAGGCTTCCAATAGAGAAAACATTGGTCATAATCATCACCTAATCCTTAAAAATGTACTCAGAAACGGATAGCCGCAGTGGGCCGCAACGAGCAGATTCGTTACGACTCATCCCCTCTCTCTAAGTTAATCGCACCATGCTTGTGTATCGAAAGAATCCGCAAGTTAGACTCACGGATTCTCTCGACCGATGCTTGCGATTAATTATTCACCGACGCTTGAATGCGACGAAATACCTCGTAGCTGCGACGCGCGCACTCCGAAATTGCAATCGGATGGAAATCGTGAACTTCAGCGTACAACGTATCGTTCAGTTTTGAAGTCCACCGTTGGGGCAGCGCCTTGGCACCGAGTACCGCGCCCAATACCGAACCGACGGTAGCACCATTGCAATCGGTATCCCAACCGCCGAGAACGGCCGTCGTAATCCCCTTCTCGAAATCACCATTTGCAAATACAAGGGAGGCTGCGACCAGTGCGGCGTTATTATTCGTATGGACGGCGTGATAATGTTTGAATGCTTCCCATATCCGATCGACGAGTTCAACCTGGTCGTCAGTGCTCTTGGCGATTTCCACCGCCTTGCGGATGTCATGCGCCAACCGGCTGTTGCGAGGAATTTCACTGAGCCCGATGTTGACCAACGTTTCCGCGTCGCTTTCCACAAAGGCGGCAGCAACCATCGCTGCGACAAACATTTCGCCGTAAATGCCGTTCTTCACATGGGAGAACGATGCGTCGCGCCATGCCAAATCCGCGGCCAGTTCCGGGTTTCCGGCGGCGCCGTAGGCGAATCCGTCCGCGCGGATTTGCGCGCCGATCCATTCCCGGTACGGGTTTAAATGCGTACGTACCCATTCCATTTTTGTCTTCAAGTCATCCGGCCTCGATTTCAACCAGGTATCCATATGAGATGTCACTTGCGTAAAATTCATATACGCTTGCGTCTCGGCTGTGTAAAGCTGATGGTAGGCCAGTTTCTGGTGCCACATTTTTCCGATATCCCACGAACCCCACTCCAGCCCTTTTTCCTCCAGCATGATGAGGCCAAGAACGGTATAGCGTATGTCATCGTCGGACTCCATGAAGCGAATGTTTTCCAGTCTGCTTTTCGCGCACCATTCGTTCAATTCGAGGCCGATTTCCTGTTTGGCGCGTGAATGCCCTGGCGTATAGTCGCGAATCGGCCACGCGTCCGCCCCTTCAAACCAAAGCTTGACGTTTTTCCATCCGGGATTGCCGAAAGCCCCTTCCATGAACTGGGCGGCCTCAAGCGGCTTGCCTAGCGCGCAACCGACACTTCTGCCCAGCCAGGCGCCGAGAAACTTATCCTGCCACTCGGCATCGCTCCATGTCGGCGTCAACTTGCGCGGGCCGTCCGGACGTTCCGCTCGGATTGCCGACAACTCGGACGGTTCCGTATATGGAAAATCGGCGCGAATCGGCAGCGCTTTTAGTGCATTATAAACATCCATCAGACGTTGCTCGTCCTGTCCAGCTTCCTCAATTTTTTCCCGGAAACCTTCGACGTTGCAGCCTTCCTGCTCCCTTTGTACCACTTCATCCTTCAATAAGGATTCCAATTTATCATAACCTGCCATAATGATTGCCTCCTCGAATGTTTTGTCCCGCCGTACGTTCGCAAAGAGCGCAGCGAGGTACTGATTTCTCCCTTATGCCTGTCATCTTAAAGTTTCATTGCGTCATATACGTTTCCTGATATACCTTGCCTGCAAGGAGGCGAGCGCTCCTGTTGCACCCGTTTTGCCTTCAGAAACGGTATCAAAATGTCCCAATCTTCCGTTCCGACTCCCTCCTTACTCCTTCATGCCGCTCATCGTGATCCCTTCGACAAAATATCGTTGGGCAAAAGCGAAAACGATCAAAATCGGCAGCATGACAATCAGCGCTCCTGCCATCATGTAGTTCCACTGCGTCGTATTCGTTCCCTGGAAGGAAGCGAGACCAAGCGTGAGCGTCTTTAGGCCATCGTCATTTAAATAGATAAGCGGTGCTAGAAAGTCGTTCCACGTTCCCATAAAAATGAATATAGCGAGTGTTGTCAAAGCCGGTTTAGCGTTCGGCAAGATTACGTGCCAAAATATGCGCGGATAACTGCAACCATCGATCATAGCTGCCTGTTCAAGCTCTTTCGTAATTGTCAAAAAAAACTGACGTAGCAAGAAAATGCCGAACGGGCTGAACAGCGCCGGAACGATTAAAGCTTTGTGCGTGTTAATCCAATCCAACGACTTCATAATTTTAAACGTCGGTATCATGGTCACGTGATAGGGAATCATCGTCGTGCACAAGATGAGAAAAAATAGCGCGTCTCTGCCTTTGAAGTTCAAGCGCGAAAACGCATATGCACCCATCGAACAGACGATGAGCTGTCCGACAATGACAATGAGCGTTATTTTAGTCGTGTTCAAAAAGTAAATGCCCCATGGAGCATGTTCGAACATGTAAACGAAATTTTGCCATAACCATTTCTGCGGAATCCAGATCGGCGGGACGGCATACAACTCATTCGCGTTTTTTAATGAGCTTGAGACCATCCATATAAACGGAAGCATCATAGAAATGGAACCGACAATCAATAGCAGATGCAACAAGGCCCGCGCCAACCATTTAACTGCAGCCGCTTTTACGGATACCGGGGGCCTCTTGCTTATTGAGAGCGAAGTACTCGGCGCAGACATCGATGATGTCCCCTCCTTTTGCTTTTAGTTAACGTCTTTTCGATTGGATATTTTCAACTGCACCATCGTGATGACGAAAATGATCGCGAATAAAACATAGCCCATCGCCGAGGCGTATCCTTGTTTGAAAAACTGGAACGCGTTCTGGTAAATGTAATAAATGATGACCGTTGTCGACTTGGCCGGACCTCCTTTCGTCATAATAAATACTTGATCAAACACCTGGAACGAACTGATGATCGCAATAATGAAAACGAACAACGTCGTGTTGCGCAGAAGCGGGATCGTAATGTGAACAAAACGCCGCAACCCGTTCGCCCCGTCAATTTTCGCCGCCTCGTAAATCGTTGGGGAAATACCCTGCAGCCCGGCGAGAAACAACACCATATTGAATCCGATGCCTTTCCAGATACTCATCATGATAATTGCGGGCATCGCCCATTTGTCGCTAGCCAGCCACGGCGGCTCATACAGGCCGAGATTCATCAAAAAAGCGTTAATTAATCCGTAGTCCGTGTTATACAGCCATTTCCATACGGTGGCCACGGCGACCATCGACGTAATAACCGGCAAAAAAAACGCGGACCGATAAATCGTAGTGAAGCGAATTTTCGCGTTTAAAATGACTGCGACGATGAGTGCCAAACCGGTACCGATCGGTACCGTGCCCAATGTGTAATAGGCGGTGACGAACAATGACTTGATAAAATCTTTGTCGCTCATTAGCTTTACGTAATTGTCGAAACCGACAAACCCTGCAACAGTAATTCCATCCGAGTTCGTGAAACTCAAGTAGAGCGATGCAGACAGCGGGTACAGCATAAAAACGGCAAATCCGAGCATGATGGGCGAGATAAAAACATATGCCCATAATGTTTCCTTCATAGAAGTCGGAATTTTCAGACTTTTTAGATTCACCATAGCCCTCCTTCGCAAAAAGCGGCCCGTCGTAAACGAAGCCGCCTTTTTGCAGCAAGCAATTCGTTATTCCGCCATAATTTCATTCATCTTGGCAAACATATTTTTCTGGGTGTCTTCCGGCGATTGGTTGCCAATCAGCATACGATCCAACTGTTCATTGATCGCAACACTAAGCTCGGACCATTTCGGATGCCTGAACTCCTCCATATTGACAAGCGGCGCGCTGTCAACGAAAGCTTTTACGTTAACTGGAAATTTGGAATCGATGATGATTTGATTCGCCTCTTTCACATCGGAAGCAGGCAGCGCCATGCTGTACTTGGCGACCAATTTCATGCCCTCATGCCCGACGAAAAATTTCAGCACTTCCCAAGCTTCTTTTGGATGCTTCGTATCCTTGTGAATCGACCAACTCAATACGCCCGCTTTTGTCGCTTGATTGACCTGCTTCGGCATTCTCACAACGTCCCATTTGAACGGCAAGGGTTCGGCTTTAAATCCCGGCAGTTGCCACAGGCCAGAGCTGAACATCGCCAGTTGCCGGTTACGGAACAACGCATAGTCATATTGCCCCATTGCCTGTATTTCGGCCGGATTTGGCGACACATGATCGTCGACGACAATCTGCTTCAACAATTGAAGCGCTTTCAATGCTTCTGGAGAATCTACCGCGCTTTTTTTCAGATCGGGGGTAAACAGGCTCGCGCCGTTGCGCAGCATCCAGCCGTCATACTCGGTATTCCATGTGCTCAAGATGAATCCGTACTGTTTTTTGGCCGGATTCGTCAGCTTTTTTGCAGCCGTTATAAAATCGTCTTGTGTCCAGTCATCCGCAGGATACGGCAAGTTCGCTTGATCGAACAAGTCCTTATTGTAATAAATGACGGTCGGCGACAAATCCTGCGGTAATCCATACAATTTGCCGTCCAGTTTGTAAGCATCGATGATCGAAGGATAAAATTCATCGAGATTGAACGAATGGTCCTCTTTGATGAAATCATCCAAAGGCATCAATACCCCGCGTGTAGCTAGCGGAAGCGTCCAATCGTTAATGTACAAAATATCTGGCGGGTTGCCGCCGGAAATTAACGTGAGCGTTTTTTGATAGCGCTCGTTGCCGATATCGACCCATTCGATTTTAATATTCGGATGATCCTTCATGAATAGATCCGCCGTTTCATAGCGCAATTTCTGCTCCTGCTCGCTGCCGCTGATGGCCATCTTAATCGTCACGCTTGCTCCGCTGTTTCCTTCACCCTTATTCACGGGTTCGGTGTCGTTTCCCTTCGTAGAGTTTGCATTGCCGCCGCAGCCTGTCAGCAGACCAACAAGGAGCACAAACCCCATTGCAATCAAGCTGAATTTTTTCACATCAAATCCCCCTCGACTTTGGATGTACGTTTTGTAAGTGCTTACATTTTGATTGTATCCTCTGCGAGCGCAATAATAAATTTTAAATATTTGAGGATTTGGTGTGATTTTTTGCTTCCCTGTATTGAACGGGTGTAACTCCGACGATTTTTTTAAATACCTGGTTGAAGTAGTGCTTGTCCGTATATCCGATCGTCTCGCCAACCTCGTACACCCTCATGTTGCTGCTGTGTTCCAGCAGCTGTTTCGCTTTCTCGATCCGCATATTCGTCAAGAACTGAATAAACGAATCGCCGGTATATTGTTTGAACGAGCGGCTGAAATGCGGCGGGCTTAGATTGGCGATCTCCGCAACTTCGGTCAACGACAGCAACGGTGAGGTATAATTTTTTTCGATGTATTTGACAGCCGCCTCAACGGCCCCAATCTTCATGATGGAACCGGTTAGCTCTTGCTCCAATTTTTCGAACATTCCGATTAATATTTTGTAATCAATCGGCTTCAGCAGGTAATCGATGACTCCATAGCGAAGCGCCTGCCGGGCATAATCGAATTCGGCGTATCCGCTCAAAATGACGATTTTAATACCGGGCCGCGTATTGATCAGTCGCCTTGTCAATTCCATACCGTCCATAACCGGCATGCAGATGTCGGTTACGACGATGTCGACATCATGTTTGTCGAGCAAATTAATGGCGCATTCTCCGTTCGCGGCCTGTCCGACCACATTCCACTGTGGTTTATGCTTGCCAAGCTGCACGGATAATCCACGTGTCACAAGCACTTCATCATCAACAAGCAAAATGTTCAAGTTGATCTCCTCCTTATCCACTATGGGGCCTAAAAGGTATCCGAATGAGCACTTCTGTCCCTTCAGCCGGTTTGCTGTAAATTTCCAAACCGTAGTTTTTCCCGTAAAACAACCGAATTCTGCGATGAACGTTCTCGATTCCCATGCCAAAATGCTGTTCTGTTACCGTAAGCGAGTCATTTTGGAGCAGCCTCAGACGCAACGCCTCGAGCCTGCCGCTGTCGATGCCGACACCGTTGTCCCGGACGGCAATGACGATATCTTCATTCACACGCGACGCCTCCACTTTAATTTTGCCTTCGGCATCTCTCTGCTCAAGCCCATGTTTGAATGCGTTTTCTACTATCGGTTGAACGATCAACTTCAAGATATCCGCGCTCTCAATTTTCGGATCAAGGAAGCAATCCGTTTCCAGTTTTTCAAAACGCATTTTTTGTAATCTTAAATAGTTCCATATATGCTCGAATTCCGCCCGCAGCTTCACAGACGTTTCCCCGCTGCCAATTGAATATCTGAATATGTCGGACAAGGCGATAATATCCCGGCCGAGTTCCTCCTGATCGTTGAGAACGAGTGTCCAATAAAACGAATCGAGCGTATTATACAAAAAATGAGGGTTAATTTGCGCCTGAAGCGCTTTTAATTCGGCTTCGCGTTCGCGCAGTTCCACCTCGTAAACTTGATAGATCAAAATTTTCAACTTACTCACCATGTGGTTGAACGAACCGCTCAATTCGTTGATTTCAGCGATTTTCGTCTTCGGCAGCAACACATTCAAGTTTCCCTCCTCCACGCGCTTCATCATCCGCTGCATTTTTCGAATCGGCTTCGTAATTCTCGATGACAGGACGCCGGCACTCAATAAAATGAAAAAGATGGCGACAACGTTCGTCCATATGATGATTTTTTGAATATACGCCATTTGCCGTGTAAGCGACGACACCGGGAGTACCGCCCCCGTCATCCAACCCGATTTGTTGGAGTGCGAGTATGTGATGAGCGATCTCACCCCGTCGACTTGAAAAATATCGTGATCTAGCGCTTCGTTTTTCAGCTTCGTCAATGTGGCCGAAAACAACTTTTTTTGCTGCGGCTGAATTGAGGAACTGGCAAAGACGATCTGTCCCTCCTCGTTCATTAAAAAAATGATGCCTCCCTGGCCGATATCGATATCCCGAAAATCTTCCTCGATTAGCGTCCCGTCCAACACCGCCATTACGTACCCGAGATTGTCATCGCTGATGAAGTTCGGGATTGTGCGTGCCCCCAAAATGTACCTTTGCTGGTCAAACCCTTGCTCCGTCGTCATCCACACCATTTTGTTCATCAATTTAGTGTTCGGCAAACGGCGCTCCATAATGTGCAAGTTGATGTCGGCAGCCTGGAGAACGCTGTCGTTGAAGCCGAAGAAGCCGAATTTAGGTGAGTACAACTCAAGCGACTTCAGATAGCTGTTTTGGTTGGCAGCGCTCGTGACCATTTCACTGACTTGCACTCTATCCCTCAGCGGCAAATATTTCTCGTGACGGTTGAGCAACGTTTGAATGTACCAGTTGCTGATCGTGGTGGAAGAGCTATTCTCCACCTCAGTTAACGTTTGATCGATTTTTTCATTGGTTTGCTTGATCGTCTCGTGAATGTAGTTAATCGCAATGTTCTGCACAATATCGGCGACTACTTGATAAACAAGCAGCCCTACAATCGACATACAGGCGAGAAAAAGGAGCGAATACTGTACGGTAATTTTCCCTTTTAAGCTTGTCGTTTTCATCGGTGCCCCCTTCATCCTCGCTTCCTTGTCGCATCAAAGACAATTCTGCGGGATTTTCCCATTATTGCAGATCTCTATTACAACCAGTGTTTTGCCCTCATTTGCTGGATCTTTTTCCCGTCCTCCTATGTTCCGCTCCCATTGGTGGACCCACAAAATGGACGCCTAGCCGTCGATGTAAGCGGATTCATAATTGGCCGTTAACGTATAGTTCGCAAAAGGAAAAACCATCGGTACCTCCAAATGGTAAGTGCCCAGCAAACCGGAAGGAGAGAAAACTAATGGCCTATTCCTATTCTAAAACATCGTTTAGAAAAAATGCTACTGTAATTAATATCCGAATAAGACCTCATGCAATCGACCAGTGCTTATAAGGACATATTTGCTGCTATCCTAACCAAAAATTACACATAGCCAAGCTATAGGAAAAATTTGTAATGCCCTTTTTATAGGAAAATTTCAGCGTATATGTTTTTTCTTTATCCGCTATGCCATTCGTCTGAAAGAACGCCAGGCGTGGCTTTGCCGTGGCGATCGAGGATCATGACCCGGGTTTCGACCCCTCTTCGGAAGAGAAGGGGCAGGCATCGGACTGGAGATCGTAGCGCTGATCGCGAGAGAGTTGGGAATCCATTATGAAATCGAAAGCGCACCGGGTCTGATCCACTTTGGGCTGTACGAATCGCCGGAAATTTAAACCGGTTTTAAACTGGGAGTTCCTCTCTCTTAACCTTGATCTGATAGGCTTAAGTCCGAGGTGAGGAGCATGTGACTATAGGAGTTAGACTGTCGGCTTGATCCAACAATACGGACAATTGCACGGTGGTCAATCGGATTCATCTTCCTGCGGCTGCAGAAGTCGAGGATACAACCTATGAAGAGAATACAACCTATCAAAAGGAGGCTTTGATTTTGAAGAAGAGATCATGGAAAGACATAAATTCGGCCGGTCGGCAAAAGGCGGTGCTTGCCGCTTCACTGGTGTTGGCCCTGGCTTTCCCGGGCATTGCGGCGGCTGCGCCAGCCCAAACTTTGCCGCTGGGCTCGATAGGAGCAAGCGCTGTTCCAACCCCGCGGGAGGGGAATCTGCTGGTGCCTCTGCGTTCCGCTGCGGAGTCTCTGGGGGCGCTCGTAGTCTGGAACAATCAGGAGCAAAGCGTACGAGTTTCCAAAGGAGAAACCGTCTTTTCGTTCAAGATCGGCCAGGATCAGGTGCAAGTCAACGGCCGGGATATTCGGATCGAGCGCAAGACGGAGCTCGTGAACGGACTGACGATGGTACCCCTCTCCTTGATCCGGGAAAGCCTGGGCGTCTCCTCCCTGAACTGGGACGGAAGCTCTGTTGTGCCCGATAAGGCTGACCTATCCAGCCAAGCGGCTGTATATTTTTATAATTTGCTGCACGGCAATGCCGCCCGTCTTTTGGCGACAAGCTCTTCGGCGCTAAAGGCCGTAATGACGGAAGAGCGTGCGGCGAGCTTAGGGGAGCGGCTGCGGCCGCTGCTTGGCGATCAGGCTGGACAGATTTCCTCCCGCACGGAGGAAAACGCGGTACACACCAGCGTAATTATGCGATATGCTGCGAAGCTGCCGGGACTTCCGCTGGAAGTTACAGTGCGCTTCAACAAGGTTGGGCAAGTGGATGATATGAATTTCAGCAATGAGACGGGACCAGCCTCCGCCCATCAGCCTGCCGCTTACGACCGGACGGAGCTGTATGCAGAGCGGGAGGTTGTGATCGGAGAGGGGGCTTTTGCGCTGCCGGGAACTCTGACCGTGCCGAAGGGGGAAGGAAACTTTCCGGCGGTGGTTCTGGTCCACGGTTCAGGCCCTAACGACAGGGATGGAACCTTCGGAGGCTCCAAGCCGTTTAAGGACTTGGCGGCGGGGCTGGCCGCCCGCGGGATTGCCGTGCTACGCTATGAGAAGGTGACGCAGGAGCACACCGCCAAGGTATCCGCCAACGCAAAGTTCACCCTTTGGGACGAGACGGGGGTGGATGCGCTAAAAGCGGTTGCCCTTTTGAAGAAAACGGCTGGCATTGACGCCAGCAAAATCTTCATTGCCGGCCACAGCCTTGGCGGATATGCCGCCCCTCTCATTTTGAAGGCCGATCAGGCGGGAGATATTAAAGGCGCGATTATACTCTCCGCACCAAGCGAGAATCTAAACGATGTGGTCGCCAAGCAGCAGCAGCACGCGCTTCAACTGATGCTCGACACCAAGCAGCCGGCCGAGCTTATCGCCCAGCAGGAACAGGCTGTGGCAATCGGCAAGCAACTGGCGGAACTGATTCACAATCCAGAGTACTCCTTAGATAACCTGCCTTCCCAGTTCCCGCTTGGCAACCCCTACTGGTGGTTCGAGCAGCGGGATTACCAGCCTGCCCTGCTGGCCCGCGACCAGAAGACGCCCTTGCTGATTCTGCAGGGAGAAAATGACTGGCAGGTTTCTCTTAAGCAATTAAAGGGGTGGAAGGAAACTTTGAAGGATCGCGGCAACGTAGAGTACAAGTCCTATCCGTTAGTGAACCACCTATTGTCTGAATACGACGGAGTGTCCATAGGCCTGGAATACGACAATCCGTCCAACGTCTCCCTGAAGATCATCGAAGATATTGAGCAGTGGGTGAAGAAGCAATAATTACAAATTATGCCCGGCAGGCCGGCGCTTTTGCATAATGCAAAGGCGACCGGCTTGTTTTTTATTGTACGGAAGCGCTATATAGGAATAGCCACACTCTAAGCTAAACTACGAATAAACTCACGTTATTTTACCTCCAGAGCCTCTCTTGGTGCTGCCACTTAAAGCTGCTGCAAACGTTCGGCCCTCGTTCAAACACTCTTTCGTTAGTCATCTCTTGATGAATAGAGTAATTTATTCAATATATTGTTATATGATAGAAAATATACAAAAAAAGGTTGACGTCTATCAAAGCAGGTGATAATATAGTAATTATTCATACTAATCCTATCGGATTTAAATAATCAGGGGGCTTATAAAAATGAGAAAAAATTACGTAGTTCTGCTTTTATTACTGTCAATTTCTATTGCTCTGGCTGCTTGCGGCAATAATGACAAAGCACAGAATCAATCCGGACAAGGCGCCGAAACGGAGCAGACGTTGCTAGATAAGATCAAGAAGAATGGGGTAATTCGCATCGGTACCGAAGGCACGTATGCGCCCTTTACCTTTCACGATAAGGATGACAAGTTGACCGGATTCGATGTGGAACTGGCCCGTGAAGTCGCGAAACGTCTTGGTCTGAAGGCTGAGTTCATCGAAACGAAGTGGGACGGTATGTTCGCTGGATTAGATGCAAAGCGGTTTGACATCGTCGCTAACCAAGTATCCATCCGCGATGATCGCAAAGAAAAATATGACTTTTCTGATCCTTACATTGTTTCCAAGGCGGTCTTGATCGTGCATCAGGATAACGAAGAAATTAAGAAGCTGGCCGATTTGGCTGGGAAGAAGGCCGGGCAATCGTTGACAAGCAACTTGTTGGACATCGCCAAATCCAATGGAGCTGAAATTGTGCCGACTGACAGTTTTAACCAAGCGATCGATCTACTGATTGCCAAACGTACCGATGCTACTGTTAATGATGGGCTTTCCTTCTTGGATTTCAAGAAACAACAGCCGGACGCTCCGATCAAAGTTGTAGATGAAGCGGACAAAGCCTCCGAAAGCGGATTTTTATTCAACAAGGGCAATCCAGAGTTGGTTGAAGTGGTAAACAAAGCACTTGCGGAAATTAAAGCAGACGGTACATACTTGAAAATTTCAGAAGCGTACTTCGGTGCCGACGTATCGAAGTGATGGGGGCCGCTCATGACTGAAAGACAGCAGGAGATATTTATTGATTCTTTACTACCTCTGCTTAAAGCAGGGGTAGCTTTTACCATACCGCTCACATTAATATCTTTTGCACTAGGCTTGATCCTGGCGCTGTTTACGGCATTAGCCCGTTTGTCCGGCCTGAAGCCATTTGTACTCGCAGCTCAATTTTACGTTTGGGTTATTCGAGGAACACCATTGCTTGTCCAGTTGTTCATCATTTTCTACGGATTACCCAAAATCGGTATCACGCTCGGCGCTTTCCCATCTGCGGTTATCGGATTTACGCTCAGTGTCGGGGCTTACGGATCGGAGACGATCCGTGCAGCTATTTTATCGATTCCAAAAGGGCAATGGGAAGCGGCGTTCTCTATCGGCATGACCAGCTCGAAAACGCTAAGGCGGGTTATCTTGCCTCAGGCTGCCCGAGTAGCTGTGCCACCGCTCTCCAACTCGTTTATCAGCCTCGTGAAAGATACATCGTTGGCCGCTACAATTACCGTACCGGAAATGTTTCAGAGAGCGCAGCAAATTACGGCCGCTACCTACGAGCCGCTCCTTCTATATGTGGTAGCTGCGATTTTTTATTTGCTCATGAGCAGCGTGCTGTCTTACGCCCAATCTCGATTGGAGAAATACCACGACCGTTACCAATAGAGATAAGAGCGATGACACAATGCTTGAGATCACTGACTTAAAAAATATTCGGCGGCCTGCAAGGTTGGAAGGACAAAGGACAAAGGACAAAGTGCTAGTTGTTATCGGGCTTTCTGGATCGGGACAAGCGCTATAATGCTCCCATAGGTTGAGACACGGGAGGGGAAAAAATAAGTTATAATGAAGCCATGGAAAAACGGAACCGATATACC
>NZ_JAELUP010000025.1 GCF_016424485.1 Paenibacillus roseus | reverse complement strand
AAGAAGCCTCTGACGCTGCAAATACCGAAGTGCCGCTTAATGCCAAAACGCCTGCTAGTGTCAATCCGATTACCTTTTTCTTATTAAGTGCCATTTTTTATGTCTCCTTTTATGTTTGATTTTGTTTTCTCTTTCTTCAGGCTCCGTTGCCTGTGATTGAAGTATAGCAAACTGAAAGTTGAGGAATCGTTAGTTTTTGGGGGTTTTTCGGTTTTTTTATTTTTCTCGATTTTGCCAATTGTTCTTCGTTGGTTGTTCGCTCCAGAAGATGGTGAAGAAAAGCCGCACATCAAAAACAGCCAGTCAACTGGCGACCATGGTCCCCTGTGACAGGCTGTTCTTGTGATGCTTATGCTGCTCCGAAATTGTTTCTGCCTTTTTATATTGTATCTCTCTATTTATCTAGTTTGGCTTTTTTGAATCTTATCCGTTTGTTAAGCAGCAGCCAGGCTCCTGCAGTAATTGAGAGCAGTCCCAATATGAGATTCATATGCGATGCTTCTTCTCCCGTTCTAGGAAGCTCTCCACCGTTGCCTGATGGAAGAACGGAACCATTGGTACCTGCTCCTGAATGCTCGGAGCCGCCCTTGCCGCCGTGATTCGAATCTTTGCCGTTCGTTCCGTTGCCAGATTTCTCTGAACCATTAGGGTTCTTGCCGGAGTCCCCTGCTTCAGAATTCCCCGGGTTTTTGCTTCCGCCTTTACCGCCTGTTTCACCTGGTTTGTCCGACGGATGACCGGTGCCGTTCCCCGGCTTGCCCGGCTCTCCACGATCTGGATGTTCGGGACTGCCTGGTGTTGTGTCTCCATCCCCTGACTCACCCGGATGTTCAGGTTTATTTCCAGGCCCTTGGCCTGGAATCTCATTGTCAGGTTTGCCCGAATCCGGTTTTTGCCCATGCTCCGAATTTTCATCCGGATTTGGGTTTACAGGTGTATTCGGATCTGGCGGATTAGGTCCTGACGGGTAATACGGTCTGAATTTATTGGTTACTGTAATTTCCAGCGTATTCGTCGGGTTGAAACTAATCGTAAATTCAATAGGAGTCCGATCCAGAATATAGCCAGCCGGCGCCTTTGTCTCTACGAATTGATAGTCTCCCGGCTTCAGCCCAGAAACCAAGAGCTTGCCGTCTTGATCGGTTGCAAGACCAATCTGAATCGTATTGCCGTTCTTATCCTTCAGACTGAATTCTGCGCCCTGAAGCTTCCGTTCGTGATTATTCGCATCCACCTTGGTCAATTCTACTGAACCTGGCGTCTGCTCGTTAGTTGCCTGAAGCTGCAATGTCTCCTGCTGACCTTCTACAATCACAAACGGAATTGGCGCTGTTGCAAGCTGGTACCCAAGCGGCGCTTTGGTTTCAATGAACCGGTAGCTGCCCGGCTTTAAGTTCTCAACCAGAATTGCGCCATCCTCATCCGTCTTCAGGCCAGCCTTAAGCTCATTCCCTTGCGAATCGGCAAGCGTGAATTCAGCGCCTTCCAAAACTCTATCCAGTTGATCCGCATCCACTTTAATGAGCTGCACTGCTCCTGGCGTCAGTGTGTTGGCGAATACGAGTTTTAGTGTCTCCTGCTGGCTTCTGACAATCTCGAAGCTGATTGGCGCAGCATTCAACTGGTAATGTTCCGGTGCTTTTGTCTCAATCAGCTCGTAGTTGCCCGGCGCCAGACCATAAATCAACAGGATGCCATCGGTATTCGTACTCAATTCCTCTTGCAGCAGTGCACCTTGCGCATCGAGAAGTTTGAATTCAGCTCCCTGAAGAACACGTGCTGCATCTTCCGAATCGACCTTGGTCAGTTCCACCGACCCTTTGATCAAGGTATTTTCCATCGTTAATTCCACAGTGTTCTGCGGATTAAAGACAATGGTGAATTCCAGCCGCTGATCGGAACGACTGTAATGCTCTGGCGCTGCCGTCTCAACTAGAGAATAGTCTCCCGGCTTCAGGCCCGAAATGTACAGTTTGCCTTCACTATCCGTTACGAGACCTGTACGCAGAACCTGATCATTGCGATCAAGCAAATTGAAGGTCGCGCCCGAAAGTGTGACCTCATGGTCCACCGAGTCGATCTTGGTAAGCTCTACTGCGCCTGTAAGACGTTCATTTTGCTTCGTCACCTTGGCGATTTGGGTTTGCCCTCTTACAATTGTAAAGGCTATCGGCGTATCATCAAGTCTATACCCTTGCGCCGCTGCGGTCTCAACAAATTGATAACTGCCCGGAAGCAGATTGCCGACCGTTATTTTCCCATCACTGTTCGTAGTCAAATTAGAAAGGATGACTTGGCCCTGAGCATTCTGCAGTTCAAATACAGCTCCCTCAATCACTTGGCCTTGCGCATCCGCATCGGTCTTGATTAATTCAACTGCACCGCGAATGAGTTCATTCTCTGCCTGGACGGCAACAACCGTGCCCGCAGTTTCATTTCTCTCAATTGTAAATTCAATTGGCGTTTCGTTCAGCACATAATCGACTGGCGCCTTTGTTTCTACGAACCGGTAGGTCCCTGGCTTCAGATTCGCCACCTCAATAACGCCATTCTCGTCTGTGGTTAGATGCTCCTGAATCAAAGCATCATCGGCTGCCAGCAGCTTGAACTCCGCGCCTTCGAGTGTGATCGTATCGTGATCTTTTTCCACCTTGGTCAGCTTTACAGAACCTGTGATGAGATGGTTGATCGCCTCGATCTCCAGACGCTCATCTTGACCAAGTATAATTTCAAATGAGATTGGGGCCGCATCCAGCACATAATACCGTGGAGCTTGCTTCTCAACGAACTGATAGAAGCCTGGTTTCAAATCATTGACTATGATTTCACCATCTTCATTGGTGGTCAAGCTTGCTTCCAGCACATTGCCCAGCGCATCCTGCAGCTCGAACTCCGCACCCTCCAGTTTCAATGAAGAATTTTCCGCATCCACTTTGGTCAGCGCAACGGAGCCTGGAACCGCCTCATTCGTCACTACAAGCTCAAACGTTTCCTCTTGACTCTTCACAATTGTAAATTGCCGCGGCGTCGTGTCCAGCTTATAGCCAAACGGTGCTTTGGTCTCTACAAATCGATAGTCTCCCGGAAGCAGATTGCTTACGGTAAGCTTGCCGTCCTCATCGGTGACCAGCCCGCTCTCCAAAGTCTGCCCGGCGGCATTCTGGAGCTCAAACTCTGCACCCTGCAGCGTCACCGACGCGTTATCGGCATCCTTCTTCGTTAACGCCACGGAGCCGCGGATCAGTTCATTTTCAACTTGAACCTGCACGGCGACCTGCTGATTCCGAACAATTGTAAAGCTTACCGGCGACTCATCCAGCGTGTAGTCCGCTGGCGCCTCCGTCTCTACCAACTGGTAGGTTCCCGGCTTCAAATTGTTAATCACAAGCTTGCCATTGCTGTTGGTTGTAAGTCCGGTCTGCAGCAATGCGCCAGAAGCGCTCAGCAGCTTGAATTCCGCATCCGCAAGTGTCACCGTGTTGTCTTGAGCGTCTACTTTGGTAATCTCAACAGCGCCGTTAATCAACTCGTTCTCGGCTGTTACCTCAGCGATAGCCTGTTGATTTTTAACAATAGTAAAAGGTATAGCCGCACCAGATAATACATAGTCTGTCGGGGCCGTCGTTTCAACAAAGCTGTAGTTGCCCGGCGGCAGGTCATCAACAGTCAGCTTGCCGTCTGCACCGGTAGATAAATTGGACTGAAGCAGAGTGCCGCCAGCATCCCGCAGCTCAAATACCGCCCCCGAAAGAACAATGCTATTATCATCTGCGTCAACTTTCGTTAATTCGACCGAACCTGGCGTCAGTACATTTTCCTTCTGAACGGAGACTGCCGCCGTTTGACCAAGAACAATTTCAAACGCAACCGGAGTTGCATCCAACTCATAGCCTATCGGAGCTTCTGTTTCAACAAGCTTGTATTTGCCCGGCTTCAAATCGGTTACTGTCAATTCACCGTTCTCATCTGTTGCAAGGTCTTCTTCCAGCAGATCACCTTGCTCAGTCAACAGCTTAAATACCGCCCCTTCAAGCTTCTCGGTTGTGTTGCCCGCTTCGACTTTTACTAGCTTGACGGCTCCTCTGAGAACCTCATTGGATTTCTGTACGGATTCTGCTGTAGTGTTGAATCTTGTAATCGTGAAGGAAACCGGATCAGCATTCGCTTTGTATCCGAAAGGAGCGGTCGTCTCCACCAGCTGATAGTTCCCGGCTTTCAAGCCGGTTGCCTGAAGCTTGCCGTCAGCGTCAGTCGCAAGTCCTGTACGGAGCACATTCCCTGCTCCATCCAGCAGGCTGAACACCGCTCCTGCGAGCACCCGGCTGACGTTATCCTGATCGACCTTGGTCAGCTCAACAGCCCCATTCGACCACTCATTCTGAATGGTAAGCTGCGTGCGAACAATCTCCGTCGTTCCTTTAGCAATGGTAAAAGCAGTCGGAGCGCTGTTGGGCGCATAACCGGACGGCGGCGCCGTCTCAATCAGAGAGTAGCTTCCCGGTTGCAAGTTGCCGGATACGACGATCCCATCCGCTCCAGTCACCAAATTCGTTTGCACATCACGGTTTTGGCTATCTACAATTTTAAATACGGCGCCCGCAAGTTTCCTTGCCGAGTCCACACTGTCTTCCTTCGTGATCTCCAGCTTTCCTGGAATCAGCGTATTTTCGATTTTGACCGATTTAATCTGCTGTTGTCCCAGGTCAATCTTGAACTCGACAGGCTGCTGCAATTGCTTGTAATATTGCGGCGCCTCGGTTTCAACAAATCGGTAATCGCCCGGTCGGAGCTGGAGCACGGTAATTTTACCGTCCGCATCGGTAACAAGATCCGCTTGCTGCTGAACCCAGGTCCCAGTCGCACGATCCTTGCGTTCCAGCGTAAATTTGGCATCTCTCAGCTTGATGGCGTTATCCCGGTCGTCAACCTTGATCAGTTCGACATCGCCTGGCTGAATGACGTTGCTTATCGTACGCTTAACTGCAGCCGTCTGGCTCTTTACAATTTCAAATGAAATTGGCGTGCTATCGAGCTTGTAGCCGAATGGAGCCTGCGTTTCAATCAGGTTGTAGCTGCCCGGCTGAAGGTTGTTAATGGTCAGTTTGCCATCATTGCCTGTGGTCAGTCCAGAGCGCACAACGTTTCCACCGGCATCCTGAAGTTCGAACACGGCTCCAGCCAGCTTGATATCTGCGTAAGCAGCATCCTCTTTCGTGAGTTCGAACGATCCCTCTTTCAACTTGTTTTTAACCGTCAATTCATACGTGCTGATCTGACTCTTCACAATCGTAAATTGGCGCGGAGTTGAGTCGAGACTGTAATGCTCAGGCGCTGTCCTCTCCACAAATTGGTAATTCCCCGGTCTCAAATTATCGACCCGGATTTCCCCGTTGGTATCGGTCCTCAAGACAGAAGACACGCCCGGAACCGAACTTCCATCCTCATATTGCAGCTCAAATTCTGCATCTGGCAGCTTGATGGCGCCATTGTAGAAATCGGCCTTGATAAGTTCAACAGAGCCGGGAATCAGCTTGTTCTCGGCAGTAACCCTTGCTATAACGCCTGTTCCCGCGGTAATTGTGAATGGAATCGCTGTCGCAAGTTGTTCATAGTGCTCCGGCGCTTGGCTTTCCACCAGCTGGTAGTCGCCTGGCGGCAAATCATTGATCAGAAATTTCCCGTTGTTGTTTGTCGTAAAGGAAGCCGGCAGACTGTTGCCCTTTTGATCGGTTGTAACACGATGGCCGTCCATATCTTGCAATATGAATTGCGCGCCTGCCAGCGGCACATTGTCAAATTCGTCTACCTTCGTCAGTTCCAAAGCGTTACGGATCAAAGCATTAGTGAACGTGACCTGCTTGGGGGCAGTTTGCCCTCTGTCAATTACGACTTGAATCGGTGTGGAGTTGACCAGATATCCATTCGGCGCCTGTGTCTCTACTAAATAATAGGTACCTGGCTTCAAGCCCTCCACAAGCAGCTTGCCGTTCGCATCTGTGGTCAGATTACTGCGCAGCGTCTGATTCATGGCCGCATTGAGAAGGTTAAATCTGGCGCCCGGCAACGTTACTGACGCATTATCCTGATCCCGCTTGGTCAGCTCGACATCGCCCGTCTTCAGCTCATTGACAATCGCATCAAGACGCAGCACTTCCGTTTGCTTCTCTTGGATCGTGAAAGAGATCGGGCTCGTGTTCACGACATAATCCTGCGGCGCAGTGACCTCGACGAATTGATAAGCTCCCGGGTTCAGATCTTGAACCAGAATTTTGCCGTCTGAGCCGCTAGTCAGACTGGTCTTGCCCGCCACATCCTGATAGCCGTTGCCATCCTGCGCATTGAACTGAAGCTTGAAGACAGCTCCCGACAGACCGGCATTCCGGTTGTCCTCGCCAACCTTGTACAGCTCTACATCGCGAATGATTTTTTTGTTCTGAATCATGAATGAACTTACAGGCGCATCAAGCTTGACTGTCTGTCGGTCCTGGATGCCGACAACATATCCTTCAGGAGCTGAATCCTCTTTGAGGATATAATTATCGTATATGAGATTAGCGAATACGACCTTCCCATCCACTCCGGTAGTGGCGGTGCGAATCGCAATTGTTCCGGTGCTGTCATATAGCGTGAACACAGCCCCTTGCAGCACTCTGGCATGATCAGCGGCGTCCACCTTGGTAATCTCCAGGTTGCCGGTCTCTCCGGTAGCGGAACCTGACCCGGCAGAGAACCGGACCGTAATCGTCTGTGTGCTATCTTTGGTTCCCTCCTGGATGTGATCACCTGTGAAGATTACGGCATTGCTAAGTTCTGCTCCGTTAGCAGCATTAATAAAGGATTGATACTCCAGTACATAAGGGATATCAATGGTGTGCCGGAACGTAAGAGCAAAGCGCTGCCCGCCGTCCGTACCAGTTGTAATTACAAGATCATAATCCGTTCCCTTCGTCAACAGCTGACTGCCCTTGCGGACATCGCCATTGGTCTCTACCTCACCCTCATAGAGCTTGAAGGAATTCTCCACAAGAATCTGGTTCGGTGTCAGCGTATCTGTGATTTGCGCATTGGATACCTTGGACTGGCCTCGGTTAATATCTATCTTCCAATGAACTGCTTTGCCTTTTTGCACGCCTTCTTTAAAGACATACTCCTTGCCGTGATTGACGGACACCGACGCCGGCAATTCCGACAGTTCCGTGTTCCCATCGAGCAAAGTGGCCGTGTTGTCATACTTATCCGTTATAATTTGATCGGCAAGACTGGTTCTGTACTCGATCTGGTAGGCCGATGCAATCTCATCATTGAACGTCAACTCGAAGCCCTTATTGCCTTCATCATCCACCTTGCTGTAATCGACGGTATATACGCTGCCGTCAGCATTATCCACTTCATTCTTTACGGCTACTCCATCGGATGAGCCTGTAAGCTCCAGCTCATATACTTTGAGTGAGCCTGTCACCATATGTTGTCCGCCTGAATAAAAGTCCTGAATAACGGGATGATTCACTGGCTGTTTATTATAATTCAATCCAAGTGTCCAAGTAATCTCCTTGGTTTTGGCGTTGTAGGAGCCTTTCTTGAAGCCGTTGGCCTTTGTATACGTGTCCTGCTCAAAGGTCGCCTCCGCTTCTATGGTCGGCATCTGAACATTATTTTCCTTCCAGTCCAGCTTCGCTTTATTCAAGTACTGATGCGAGTTGCCGACAACCGGGTCGAACCTGGTTGTATATCGGATGGTATAACTCTCTGTAGAAGATTTCAGAAACCGAATTACAAAGCCCTCACGATAGCTGTTCGTCGGCTCAAGTGTGTAGTCTTGATTCAAAGCAAGGGTTAAACCGGACCCATCTACAATGGTCACAGAACCAGGCAAAAGCTCCAGGCGACTATTCACAAAGGAATCCGTTATAACCGGGTTTTCCATCGGGAAATGATTGCCGTTTACATAGATTTCCCAATCCGTTGTTTTGGCCGCATAATCTGCGGATACATTGCGCTTGTTCAGTACGACCTGACTGGTCGGCTGGTCGAACGAAGCATCAATTCCATCCCAGGATACCGTATTATTAACAGTGCCGTTTTGATAGACCCGGTCGTGGATAACTGTCTGGTAAACCAATTCATAGGCAGAAGTTACATCGTCATGGAATCGGAACGCAAATCCTCCAGGTACAGATGAATCCAGCGTATATTCCGTGTCTGGCACCGCCGCCCCGCGCACCGGGTTGCCATCCTGATCAAAAGTAATCGGATACAGCTTGACTGAACCGTTCACCAGCTCCTGACTGCCGTTAAATATGTCATTCAGCACAGCGTTTTCTTTCGAGATAAACTTTTCATTAAAGTTGTATCTAACCGACCACATAATGGTCTGATCTGTTGCACTATAGACCAGGGCTGATTTGTCAAGCGCTTTGCCATATCCGATATCGACCGTAGATGTCGATTCCAGATCAGGCATAGAACTACCCTTTAGTATCGCTTTATTTGTAAAATTGGTCTGACCTTCATTTGTAATATTTGTAGCGAATTCTAAGGTATACGCCTCAGATATCGGCTCCTTGAACTGAATTTCAAAGCTCCCGTCAGGCTTTGGCACCACTTCATAGAGGTCCTCTTCAATAAGGTCGCCCTTTTGCGAGGTCCCATCCAGGTTGATGGTGAGCCCAAACAACTTAACCGTTCCCTCCGCAAGCTCCAGACCTGCCGGCAACTGCTCAGACAGGACAGCATTCTCAATCACGCGCTCCCCCTGATTGAATGCAATCGTCCAGTTGATCTGACTCGGGTTCAGCGGCTTGTTCGGAAGACCGGACTTCTCTATTTCTGCGCCGATCTCCTTCTGAAAGTGTATCGGTATTGTCTTCAGCCCATCCTTAAGCGGAAATTCCAGTTGCTGCTTCGTGCTGCCGGTAATGGTCTGTTCGCTGAATTTGGTTTCAACCTTAAAGGTACCGGAGATATTGGAATTCGTTTCTACACTTGAGTTAAATGTAAAAACAACCGTACCGTCCACAGAGACTTCGTAAGTACCGTATTGCCCTAAAGCGCCGTCCAATTCGTTATACAGTTCAAATGCCTCCGGCAGTTGGAAGGTGAATTGGTCGCCGGCCTTGTAATGGTGTCCGTTCTCAAGCTTCCACTCGTACTCGATGGTGAGTGCATCCCCGCGCTTGGGCCGATTGTCAGGGTTTGCTTCCGAATCTATGATATTGCCGTTGGCATCCCGGAGAATGACGTTTGTCAGCAGGCTTTGCTCACTGCTCCTCGCCAGACTTTTCTGCATCAGCTTACTGTCGGCTAGCGGAACCGTGATCGTTTTGGAGTGATGCGTAAGTTGGAAAACAAGCTCGGCTGTATCCTGTTCCGCCGCCGCGTCAGCAAGCCTTGCTTCAATTTCAAACGTTCCGTGGATCACCTCTGCCACTTGCTCAGGACTCGTTGCATTCCCTTCTACGGATTGCTCACCATTTCCTGGAGCCTCTTCTTGACCGTCCGCTTGCTCCTCTGCGACAGGATTAGAAGAATTGCTGCCGTTAACGTTAGCTGGGGTCTCAGTTCCTGAGCCATCCGTTGGCGATGCTGCCGCTGTCTCTTCCGGCGAAGCGGCATCCTGCTCCGTTCCCGCTGCAGATGCCACCAGTGATTCAGACCCGCCCTCTGACGGTTCTTCCGATACAGAGTCTTCTATGGAAGTGGAAGACCCTTCAATCGCCGGTGAATTGTCAGCTTCGTCAATCGGAACTGTCTCCAGCTGCTCCAAGTCTCCACCAGGCACTGGCGTCTCAGGCAGCTGCGGCTGTATAGCATCCAACGTTAGCTGGACTTTCCCGTCTTCTCCAACCCGGAAGCCTCCAACTGAATGATGATCCGAAGTGCGCAGTTCTCCCTGCTCAATGGTTGCATGTACGTTATCTGGAAGCTTGAAAGAGTAGCTTTCTTCCTGGTCTCTGGTACTGGTAAGCGTCCAAGTGTACGTTATCCGAATAATAGAGTCCTTTTGGATCACCCTGTCAGGGTAAAGATCTGCATCAAGCAGGTTGCCATCGGCATCTTCAATCTGCACATCGTTCAGTACGAATGGTTCCGTACCCTCCGCATAAATGACGGATAACGGGGACAGAATGTTCTGCAAAAACAACACGAGTGCAATGGCTGTCAACCTCAATTTCTTTCTCACTGTCAAGCTCCTCTCGGCCAAATTGATTCTCTTTACGCTACGGACTCTCTAGTTGCAACTCCGCGGTGATAATCAGCCGATCCGGCGGATTCTTCTTGCCCGCTGGCGTGCAGGTAACTAGTGTGAGCATAGGCTCGCCATTATCGTTCAAGACATCCACTCTGGTTTTGGGCACGACGAAACTGTCCTTTACGATAAAGGTCAGCTGTTTCTCTTGCGTTTTCACTTCAATGACGTCCCCCGACTCAAGCTCGCCCACACGGTTGAACTGCTTGCCGTAGGTTAAGGCGCGGTGTCCTGCCAAACCGACATTGTGGGCCCCGATTTCCTTGCCCGGCTCAATCATGCCAATCCCTGCACTGAGCGTCTCCAAGCTGGACCCTTCAAAAATGACAATCTCCAGGTCGATTCGGGGAATACGCAAAACACCCCTGGCCCCTTGGAGTTTCTCCAGAACATCGGGGTCATCACCTGGCTGCAATGAACTGGACAGTTCCTCCAGACGCTCTGTGTTGCCCAATTGCTCAAAGCTGGCGACCAGTTCAGCCTGTTGATCCAACTCCTGATGGCCTTTGAAATACGGATAAAGGACAATGGCTATCCCAGCCATCAGCAGTATTGCACCCATCAGCCGCCTGACCACTCTTCAACACCCCTTTCGGCATGCAAAATAGATCATTTATACGCTTTTCATCGTGCACAACTTGGCAGTCACACCATGAAGAACGTAAAATGAATGATTTCGCATGTATTCTTTGCCCCCACCTCCATCTGACAAAGAGCAGCGACGCTAGTAAAATGTTATGACTTTAAATGAATCGCATACGGGTAAACCATGGCCGTAATAGCTGCCCGCCTCACCCTACAGACTGAATCACAGACAGCTGTTCGCTGGGCTAGAAATATTGCTGATCCATCACAAATTGCTTCTCTTTGTAGCAAAATTAAAACTCCGTTTAGTATATAACAGAAATCTATACAACTTCTGAATGAGAGGCCTCTAGATATAAGTCTTATAGAGTTGGCTTTTCAGAGGGAAGCTAATCGGCATCCAAGAGGGGGTTGATCCTGCTTCTACGCTAAAAATCGGGGACGGTGAGGTGAATGCAAAAAAAACCGCTGATTGAGCGGTTTAATGCGATTAATCTACTTGTAGTTGTAAATGCCGAAATTGATCCAAGTTGTATCCTGTTGCTGCCGCAATCGATGATGTGTCCTATATTAATTAATAACATCTATGGTCAGGACAACCCTTTGTTCCTGAAATTGATGCTGTTCTAGCACAATATTAATCTCGCATACAATCTTGGTTATCTTTCCGCCGCATGGCGTAGGCTATATCAGGCATACTGATCGGTGGAGCCCCGCCCCGCCTTTGATCCCGCTGTTACAGAGAAGAGGGGACCCGCTCGGGTTCCCTCTTCTCCAGCAAAATTGAAGCACAGTTCGTTACGGAATCAGTACGTGAATTTCTCCCAAGAGCCGATAGCGGGACGATTGGCGATGAGCGCAGCGACTCCCGCGCTGTCGGCGCATACGTACTGGCCGTTCACGACGGCTTGCAGCGAGAACGTGCCGTCAGAGTTGCTGATCCAGTTAAACTTCTGCGCGGTACCGATCGTTGTCGCATCGGCGATCAGGCTTGCAGTAGCGGAAGCGGTTACATATTTGTTATTGATCGTCGCCAACAGCGCTACTGCGCCCCCTCCAGCATCGACAATGGTAAATTGCTCCCAAGAGCCCGCCGCCGGACGATTAGTAATGAGGGGGCTGGCTCCCGCGTTCTCCGCCGTTACGAATTGTCCGTTGATGGATGCCTTGAACGCAATCGTCTGGCCGATCGGCGCGCTGCTCCCCCCTCCGCCGCCGCCCGAGATAACCTTGAGCGAGGAAATCATATTGTCGTTGCCTGTGTTAGCCAAATTAGGGTTGTCGGCCGTGAACGTCCAGGACGGTCCGTCAAACGCTCCGTCGCCGTAGGCGATGACGGTGATACCCGACGGCACCCGGATCGACGAGATGCTGTCATTGGCGATACCCGCTGCCTGCATCTGCGCGATATTGTATTCGCCGGGCGGAAGCGATACCGCTGTGCCGCTGTAGTTGCTGTCCGAATAGAACGTCGGCATCGCACCGGTATACGGAGCGGCGCTGCCGAGCGTACGCTGCACGCCATTAATCGTTATGCTCTTCGCTCCTTGATTGGCCGTGCCGTTCAATTGCGAATACGAGTAGTTGCCCAGCGGCTTGGCAGTCCGTTCGACGATATAGACTGTATTCGCCGTCGTCGCAAAGCTGATCTGGCTGCTGGAGCTCGTCGTAACGATGGCATTGTCGGCTGCTCTCCGGACCTGCACCTGCTGCGTGCCCCAAGGGTTAATCACCGTTGCTTGATTGCCGTACAGGCTCTTGATGCCGACGTATTTTGTCTCGCTAGCTTCCCGCTCCGAGCTGACCAGGAAGCCTCCGCTAGCCAGCAGCGTGAACTTCGCGTCCATGCTGGAATCGCTGGGCAGCGCCGGGAATACGCGGATTTTATCGTTATAGCTTTGCAGCAGCGATTCGTTCATCGCGAGCAAGTGCACGCCGATGTACTCGAATTCGCCGTTCGAATTCAATGTGCGGCCGTTCGGGAAATCCTGGTACCGTTGAAGCATCATCCGCATACCGAGATATGCCTCGTCCCCGAGCCCCAGCCGGGCTGCCTGAACCGGCGCCGGATCCCAGACGTTGTTGCCGCCGTAAGGATATGGGCGATTGTTGTAGTTGTTGATCAGCATCCCCAGATCCGGCGCGTCGATGCCGCTGACGCTGTACGGCCAGGCGAGCTCCAGCACGACGTTCTCATTGTTGCGATTCGGCGAGATCGGCGGCGAATGCGGGTAGTATTGGTTGGAGTTGTTGGGATCAACCGGGTAAGCGACCAAATTGTTCAGCACGTTCTGCCATTGCGAACGGAGCCCGCTGTCCAGGCCGAGCTGCTGGCTGACCTGGATCGCAGCCGGGAAGAGCGCCCGGATGGCGGCCAGATCGGTAATGGCGTTCTTAACGCCCCAATGCTGTTCATGAGCGTTGGAAGACGCCATCTCGTATTTGCCGGTTCCGCTGTTGTAGGTCAGCTTCGCGGCATAGAACTTGGCGGCCTCCTTCATGAACGGGTAAGCGGTGCTGGACAAGTACGACGAGTCGTTCGTGTACTTGTATTGTGCGTACATGTTCAGCGCCGCCTCCGCTGCCGTCGACAGGGTATCCTTCGTATAATCGCTGCTAATGGTGTGCCGCGCGTTGCCGTCCCAGCCCATCGTCTCCGGCACCCAGATGCCGTCGATGCCGTAGCGCGTCATCGTATACGACTTGAGAGTGTTGAAATTACGGCTGTACAGATTGTTGAAGATTTGGACCATATCCGCGTGGTTGGAAGCCAGGAACGAATGATAGACATCGCGTTGGTTCCAGTACCAGTAAGCGTGGCTCCACTTGCCCGCGTCGCTGTCGTTCACGCCGCTGAATGCGCCGTTGATGAAATGGTTCGGATAATTGCCGTAACCGCCGGCGGCGATCATATACGTAGAGAGATAATAGAAGCTCTCCAAATAGTCGGCGTCTCCGGACGCATTAGAATACCGGACGAACGACTTGTTCCAGAAGTCGTTCCACCAATTCTTGAATTGATTCAGCGTCGTCGTATAGCCGGTATTCTTAACGCTCGTCAGCAGGTTTTTGGCTTGCGTGACGGAATCGTTACCCGGCGCATTCAGACGGCTGGCGACTGCAATCCAGATTGTATAGCTGGTAGAGGACGGCGCAATATTCAGCCGTACCTTGTTGCCGCCGACGTTCTGCGTCGTGAAGCTCGCGCCCTCGACGGTGGCGGCCATTGTATAGCCGAATTTATTCGCGTCTGTCTGTCCGCGGCTGAAGCCGACGACATTCGGTTCCACAAAGGTGGACACCGTGCGCCAAGTGTTAAGGTCCGGCACGTCGCCGCCGTTGTTCAATGCGCTGACATCCCACAGACTGAGATCGAGAGAGACACCGGATAAGCCCGACCGGCTATCCTCGACGTGGATGCCCATCACTTCGGAGTTGGGCGATCCCATGACCGTAATCGTCCGGTTGTTGTCATACTTCGTTGTGACTAAGCCGTCATACAGCGACAGCCGCTGCTGATAGGTGGAATAGTCGGCATCGAAGCCCGGATTGGTGTAGAGGTTGACGAGACCTTGAGACGCCCAGCCCTGCTGGGAAGCGTCCACGCCCTGTAGCTGCATCGTCAGCCCGCCGGCTGTATTCCACACTTGAGCGCCTACGCGGCCGTTACCGACCGGCACGCCGCTCTTCGGCTGGTTGATCGGAGAGTTGAATACGAGATCGTGCTTGGAAAGATAACTGGCGTAATCAACGTTAAGCTTACCCGTTCCCGAGTTGAACGAGTGGGATGTCGGACTGGCGGCCGCCGTGCCGGTGATCAAGCTAGAGGCCATCAGACTGCAGGCGAGCGTCAACAGCAGCCAACGCCTGTTCCAGGTGGTGCGCGTGTGTTCCATTACCTTTTCCTCCTGTCGATTGTAATCCTGCCGGATTGCTCCGGTTGTGCCAGTCTTGCCTTGCGCATGCATGATGCCTAGTGTCGGCGTATCGTCCTCCTTCGCGCACTTTTTGGACCCGCGCCCCTTCATCTTACCACCCGCCCTGGATAAAAAAAATAAAAAAATGCAATCGCTTTCATAAAAGCGACAATCACACCAAGATCGACTAAGAAAAGTTTAAGAATGACTCACTACGCAACGGCTCGCCTTGAAGTATGCTAGTGTTGATTCACGATTTTATATAATAATCCATATCAAAAATTGAGGGAAGGAGGGGACCGCCAAACGACGAGTCGCACTGCTGGAACAGAGCATAGAATGAGCAAGCAGCAATCGCTTTAACTCTGCAACACCCCATTTCTAGCGAGGAGGCAAATTTAATGAGAAAAAAGCTGTGGATTCATTCGTTGTCAGGCATGATTCTGTTGAGCGTTTTTTTCGGTCTCACATCCTCTTCCTCCGCAGAGGAGCCCGTCACGATGTCCGGCAATCCGATATTCACAAGTATTTTCACTGCCGATCCTTCCGCTCATGTGTGGAATGACGGCCGCATTTACGTGTATCCGTCGCACGATATCTTCCCTTCGCGCGGAAGCGATCTGATGGATAAGTACCACGTCTTTTCCTCGGACAACATGGTGGACTGGGTGGACGAAGGCCAGATTCTGAGCGCCGCCGACGTGCCGTGGGGACGGTCGGAAGGCGGCTTTATGTGGGCGCCGGATGCCGCCTACAAGAATGGAACCTACTATTTCTATTTCCCCCACCCCAGCGGGACGGATTGGAATAACACCTGGAAAATCGGCGTTGCGACTAGCAACAAGCCAGCCTCAGATTTCACTGTTCAAGGCTATATCCAGGGACTTCCCGGCAATAGCTTCATTGACCCTGCTGTATTCCGCGATGATGATGGGAGCTACTACCTATACGCGGGCGGAGGAGGGCGCAGCTACGGCGTCAAGCTGGGCGCTGATATGATGTCACTGGATGGGCCGCTGAAGGAATTTACCGAACTGAATGACTTCCATGAGGCATCGTGGGTTTTCAAGCGTAATGGCATTTACTACTTGATGTATTCGGATAATAATCCGGGAGCTAACAAGATGAGATACGCGACCAGCAGCAATCCGCTTGGTCCATGGGTCAATCGAGGTGTTATTCTGGACCCGGTAATCGGTAGCGAGACAACGCACGGCTCTATCGTGGAATTCAAGGGCAACTGGTATATGTTCTATCATAACGCCAAAATTTCCAGCAACGGCACATTGCGTTCAGTCAGCGTGGATCGGTTATACTTTAATGCGGATGGAACCATTCAAAAGGTCATTCAAACGACCGATGGCGTTCCGGCCGTCGGGCCGCGCTCTCGCGCCACAGAGGTCAAGTATTACGACCTGGTTCAGGAGAATTTCAGTCAATACACCCAGAAGACGGAATATGCGCTGAACGCCAACAACGTCGTCATCGGCGGCGGAGCCACCCGTTCGGGCAGCAACGTCGAGAGTATGCATAACAGCGGCTCCTATATTCAACTGTCCGGCATTAACGGCGGCTCAGGCGGCAAAGCTCTTCTAACCGTGCTTTACGCCTCAGCCGACAGCGGGGCAGCCTTCAAGGTGGACGCCAGCGGCGATACCGCCGGCGACGGCTATTTCCTGGGGCTGCCCGGTACGGGGGGCTGGGGCAACTATACCGGCCGCGCCAACCGTCTGATCGATCTGAATGCAGGCTCCAACAACATCATTAAGCTGAGCGGCGGTATGGGAGGAGCCAACGTCTCCAAAGTCATCGTCTCGTTGATTCCGGCATCCAGCCAGGAAACGGAATATCTGGTCACTGGAAGCAATGTGTCATTCGGCGGAGGGGCCACCCGTTCCGGCTCCAGCATCGAGAACTTGCATATCCCGGGTTCTTATTTCCAAGCGACCGGTATTAACGGCGGCTCGGGCGGGCAAGCGCTTCTGACCGTCGTCTACGGTTCCGCAGACAGCCAGGCGGCGATCCGCATACGCTCCAGCGGCGACACTTCCGGCAACGGGTACTCCCTTACGCTGCCCGGCACGGGAAGCTGGAGTACCTATAACGGCAGCGCCAGTCGTCTGATCGATTTGAATCCCGGCTCCAACAACGTCATTCGCATCGAAGGCGGCTCGGGAGGAGCCAATATCACCCGAATCCTCGTCAAGTTGAATCCGTAATCCACTTCGAAACCGACCAAAGGCCAATCCCGAGGCGAGCGTCCGCTCGCTTCGGGATTGGCCCGGCGGTGTCAGCCAAGGTCGTTCCTTGTCCAGCTTCTCTTGCGATGGGCACTTACGGTTGATCCTCTACGGCTTGGGCTTGATCGGAATGTAGATGTCCATCTCCAGCAACTCGCTCTCGGTTGCGCCAGCAGCGCTCGTCGTAGCACTCCAATTCGGCGCCCCCGGAATGCTCATATCCCGAGTTCGGGAACCATTCGCTGAAGATCACACCACGTACAGGTTCTCTCCCCATTTCCCCTCCATATAGCGCCCCCAGAAAGCAGGGATATCCTAGTGGTTCTGGTCTGCCTGGCTTCTAGTTCGAAACGACGCTGAATTGCTTTTCTTTTTGGACAAACACATCCGAACTTATGGCTCAAAACTATAATTAATGGTTGACCTCTAAGTGGAGGGGACGCTGCGTGGCAGAGGATTCTTCCGATCGCTGTTAAAGCCCGATTCCTTGATTTCATGGAGGTTAGCAGGAGGAATCGGGCTTTAAATGCGACCACGATCGTTTCTCCAGAATTCCTCTGCCCCTTCGCTGCTCTCTCCTCGATGTCAACCACTAAGTTTTAGGTTGAGCCGAATTTATCAGGGGGAATTATTTAGCAGATAATGCGATAACATGACGTTCGATTCCGCCATAATCGGTAATAATCCGAATATCTTCCCAAGCGCCGTAATCCCGCAATAGCTGAGCAACCTGCTGCGCTTGGCCCATACCCAGCTCAAAGGCGACGAGACGCGGAAGCCGGGCAAGCTCCGGGAGCTGCGCCAACATGCGCCGGTAAGGGTCGAGGCCGTCGGCGCCGCCGTCCAGCGCAAGCCGCGGCTCATAGTCCCGTACCTCGCGCTGCAGGTGCGGGAGGTCGCCCGCCGGAATATACGGCGGGTTGGAGACAAGGACATCGGCGCGCAGCCCGGCCAATTCGCCGGGACTGCCGCCGCTGCCGGGCCGCTGCTGCACGAATGGCCCGAGCAGGTCGCCCCGCACAAACTGCACGCGCCCGCCAACACCGTGGCGGGCAGCGTTCGTGCGGGCGACCTCAAGCGCGTCCTCCGACAAGTCGGACGCGCATACGCGCCACGCGTGACGCTGCGCAGCCAGCGTCACGGCGATGGCGCCGCTGCCGGTGCCGACGTCGATCACCGTCGGCACAACCCGGCCCTGCTGCACAGCCGCAGGGCCAGCCCCATCCTGGCTGGCGGCTTCGTCCCCGCCAGCCTCTCCGCCCGCGGCGCGACCAGCCTGCGCGCCGCGGGCCTCCGGCCATAGCTCGTCAGCGGCAGCCAATACCGCCTCGACGAGCAGTTCCGTCTCCGGGCGCGGGATCAGCACGCCCGGTCGGACCGTGAAGGGGAGCCCGTAAAACCACTGCTCCCCGATAATATACTGCACAGGCTCGCCCGCCGCCCTGCGTCTCACCCGTTCCGTCCACTGCTCCCATATATCTATCGGCAGCAGCTCGCCCCAATCCCGGATGAGCGCTGCACGCTCCATGCCGAGCAGATGCATCAGCAGCAGCTCGGCATTGGCTCGGGCTTCATCCACGCCCGCCCCAGATAAAAAAGAAGAAGCCTGCAAACAGGCTTCTCTCAGGGTCATGCCGGGATGATGAGACAATGCAATTGCATTCCCCTTCTCATTCATCATCTTTACCCCCAGACTATGCTGCTGTCCGCAAGCATTAAGCCAGATTCTCTCTCTCCAGCAATTCAGCTTGCTCTGCAACGGTCAGTGCATTAATAATTTCATTCATCTCACCGCTCATAACGGTATCCAGCTTATGCAGCGTCAGTCCGATACGATGATCGGTCACACGGCTTTGCGGGAAATTGTAGGTACGGATGCGCTCACTGCGGTCACCGGTACCAACCTTGCTTTTGCGTTCCCCTGCATACTTGGCTTCCTCTTCCTGGCGATGAATATCGTAAATGCGGGCACGAAGCACTTGCAGCGCTTTGGCCTTGTTGTCATTTTGCGATTTTCCGTCCTGACAGGTCGCCATAATCCCAGTTGGAATATGCGTGACCCGTACAGCAGATTTCGTCGTATTAACAGACTGCCCGCCAGCACCGCTGGAACAGAACGTATCGACGCGGATATCCTTGTCGTGAATTTCAATCTCCACTTCTTCAACTTCAGGCATAACCGCTACCGTGGATGTCGACGTATGAATACGCCCCCCGGACTCCGTAACGGGAATACGCTGCACACGGTGCGCGCCGCTTTCGTATTTCAGCTTGCTGTACGCACCCTTGCCGGAAATCATGAAGATAATCTCTTTATAACCGCCAAGATCATTCTCGCTCGCATCCAGCACCTCTACACGCCAGCCCTGGCTGTCAGCAAAACGGTTGTACATCCGGTACAAGTCCGAAGCGAACAAAGCAGCTTCGTCACCGCCCGCCGCGCCGCGAACCTCTACGATGACATTTTTATCATCATTAGGGTCTTTCGGAAGCAGAAGAACTCGAACACGCTCTTCCAACTCCTCCAGCTTCTCGCCAAGTTCTTCAATCTCCATCTTGACCATCTCGCGCATTTCATCGTCGAGCTTCTCACCCTGAAGCACTTTGGCGTCCTCATATTGCGTCAGGGTTTCTTTATATTCCATATAAGCATTATACGGTTCCTGCAGATCAGACTGCTCCTTGGAGTAGTCGCGCAGCTTCTTCGTATCGCTTGCAACATCCGGGTCACATAGCAGCTCACTCAGCTTTTCATAGCGGTCGGCAAGCGCCTGCAATCGGTCCAACATCATAACTATGCACCCCTAAAATCAATATCCGTCCCCTTATTATATCATAACCGTACCCAAAATGATCAAGACATCAAAACATTCTGATTCCGCCTAAGATCAGCCTATAATCCCATATGGGCGAATTGATCGCAGCAGATACAGTTTTGCGTTCATTAACAATTTCGACAGGGATATTCATTCGTATAATCAAGAGTTGCTATTTGAAGACAAAAACCCCCGTCGGCCTGGAGGGAAGATAGAAGCATATTGCTTGTTTCTATCTTCCCGACCCGCCACAGGAGCCATAGTCTTCGGGGGATTTGTTTTTATACATTAAACCGGAAATGCATAACATCTCCGTCCTGCACGACATATTCTTTTCCTTCCAGGCGAAGCTGGCCTTTCTCTTTCGCAGCATTCATGGAGCCAGCCGCCACCAAATCTTCATAGGAGACAACTTCGGCACGGATAAAGCCGCGCTCGAAATCGGTATGAATAACGCCCGCTGCCTGGGGAGCCTTCATTCCCTTGCGAATCGTCCAGGCGCGCACTTCTTGAACACCAGCCGTAAAGTAGGTGTACAAGCCGAGCAGCTTGTATGCCGCGCGGATCAGACGGTTCAAGCCGGATTCATCCAGACCCAGCTCCTCCAGGAACATCTCCTTGTCTTCTCCCTCCAGCTCGGCAATCTCAGCTTCTACCTTGGCGCTAATCGGAACGACCTCGGCATTTTCATCTGCGGCAAACTCTCTTACGATCTTCACGTAAGGGTTGCTGTCCGCATCGGCAACCTCGTTCTCGCTGACGTTGGCCGCATACAATACAGGCTTCATCGTCAACAGGTGCAGTTCCCGAATAAGCAGCCGCTCATCATCGCTCAGATCCACACTGCGTGCTGGCTTGTCAGCATACAGCGCTTCTTTGACGCGCTCCAGCACTTCTACCTCTTGCGCGTATTTTTTGTCGCCGCTCTTCATATTTTTTCTGGAACGGTCGATTCGCTTCTCCACCGATTCAAGGTCCGCAAGCACCAGCTCCAGATTGATGGTCTGAATGTCGCTCAACGGGTCTACTTTACCGGATACGTGTGTAATATTGTCATCCTGGAAACAGCGAACCACGTGAACAATCGCATCCACTTCACGGATATTGGCAAGAAACTTGTTGCCTAGGCCTTCGCCTTTGCTGGCTCCTTTTACAATCCCTGCAATATCGATGAATTCAAAAGCAGTTGGAACAGTCTTGTTCGGCGTGACCATCTCGGTCAGCTTGTCCAGACGCAGGTCGGGAACTTCAACCACGCCGACGTTCGGATCAATCGTACAGAACGGGTAGTTGGCAGATTCTGCACCTGCTTGTGTTATCGCATTAAATAAAGTCGATTTCCCTACGTTCGGGAGACCGACGATTCCGCAAGAGAGTGGCATAAAACATACATCCCCTTATCATAAGCATAGTCTTTTGCCATTATACCTGATGCACCCAGCCAAAGGAAGCCCTTCTCTTACACAGGACAAGCTCCATTGCCTGAGCAGACTAATTTTCGGTCGATTAAAACCTGAGCTTATAGGGATAATCGGTACCGCTCATCTGAATCTTCCCTGCACCTATCTGTCGGAACTGCTCAATCTGCCGCCCAGGTGCTGTCTAGAAACCCGAAAGTGTTTCCTCAATGCCGCCTTTGTCCGTTACCGAAAGACGTATCTAACTTCTCAGAGAGCTATAAAGAACCAAAAGTAACCTAATCCTAATCCAGTCTACACATTCATTATCTTTGAATATATTTGTACACCCGCTGTTACTGCTACATCCCTTTTCGGCGTAATCCCGTTGTACAAGGTCTGTTTGTGGAATTATTAACAATTTGCTTACCTACGTGTATCGGAGCTTAATCATTGAATGAAACACTCCCCTCTACAAACTCAATTGCATCTTTAATTTCAAGAGTACTTAAAATCGCAGATCTATTTTTTTCTGAATCTTCTTTTAAATACACAATTACTTTGTTTCTCTTAGCATCTATGCCAACCATACTTACTGTCGCTAAATCAGAAAGGTATGTGAAACTCTCAGACAGTTCTTTATTTATTCCTTCTAGTTGAGCAAGCGTATAATCCACTTCATTTACAATCAAGTTTATTCCATTACCACCCTTTTTCTCCAAGCTTTTTATCT
The DNA here is from genome assembly GCF_016424485.1 of Paenibacillus roseus. Classification (GTDB taxonomy): domain Bacteria; phylum Bacillota; class Bacilli; order Paenibacillales; family Paenibacillaceae; genus Paenibacillus_D; species Paenibacillus_D roseus. Next base: position 19,660 of record NZ_JAELUP010000025.1, on the reverse strand, counting down.
CTTTGTCAGATGGATCAGTAACGTTAATAATAATAGATTCTTCATCTATAGTAATTCCACCATTAATAGATGGTTTTCCTTCTAGTATTCCTTGAATACTCTCAAGTTCCTCATCAAATGATATTTTTTTTGCCAAGAGAAGCTCCTCTGCTGGTAACAACGGAAATCCTAAAGTTTCTTCTTGCTTAGTATCAATTAATTCACTTTCAAATATTCGAGCTACTTCGTCGTAGTTACTATTTAATCCCAATAGACTTCTAGTTTTAATCGCCTTTTGGACTAATTGATCTCGTTTTATTTCCTCATTACCTGTAGATGAAACATGAGCAGTAGTTAAAGGAAGAGAAAGTAAAACCGGAACCAGTATTGCTGTTAACATTTTTTTCAAATGCAAACCCTCCAATTAAATTAAGTATAGATTTTTCCCTTATAATATAATTTTTAGTTGTAATTACCTTTCCATTTAAATGTCCATGCCATTTATAATTTTAGACCTCAGATGAAATACGTTGTATCTTTAAGGAAGGCGGAGACCATCACTATGAATTTACATACTATTTATGTAAAGAGTAAATTGTTAACTGAAGTATACTTCTTTTGTAAACTCACTATGGTTATTACAACAAGAATTTGAATCGAGTTTAGTCAGTTACAACTCGCAAGCGCCGGATATTACACTATCCAGTGTTAATATAATTGTAACAAGTCATCAATTTTTTCAATTCTATATAATATACACTTTATCCCAATAAAAGTTTCTTTTTTTAGAAAATTTGAAAGAAACATGTACTTTCAGGTGAATCGCCCTTCTGCCAGAATAGTTGTCGTACCTACTTAATGAATGGATAGTGAGAAAAACGAGAACGAGGTGGACGAGGATGAATCCGGTTAATTAAAGAACTCAGAGAGAGCATTGTAAAGCGAATGCTGCCTCCAAATAACGAATGGGGCAGTCAGACGGAAAAGAAAGTGCGCTATCGGAAACGACGCTATACAAGTGGAAAAAGGCAGCGATGGCGCAGACACAACGATTACGAATGGCGATCTGTCCGAGCGATTGTTACAAGTCCCGCCAACAGAACAGCGACACTTTCCTGCGGAGTGCAGAAGCCCCGCCTATACCTTTATATTTGTGTACCAACATTGGCCCCCTAGTGAATTTCCGTTCGATTTCCCCCATCATTATCCCCAAGGTGCCCACAAAATAACAACATATATCCACAAACTTATCCACAATATCCACTGTTTATCCACATTAATTCCATTCAGACTGGGGACAAAACAAAAATTGTGCAATTATTCCGCCAAATCCTTTCAAGGCGAACGTCTTGCTTCTTCAGCAGCCTTTCGCGTTATCTCCAGCTTTTCAGCAGTAAAACGTATAGCGTGCCGGATATTGAAAAATAATAACGTTTCGAGGGAGGTGAACGATTGTGGAAAATAAATCACATGCCAATAACTACAAAGGAACAACACATATGAAGGCAAAAAATCAGGATATGGCGTTCGTCAACGACAATGTGGAGCAGGCCAAATCTGTGACACCGTTCTCGGAACAGAAGAAAAAGAAAAGCGATTAGTATCGTTTCAGACTACCCATGACGACGGTTAAAAGACAAAAGACTCCCTCGCCAACCAATCTGGCAACAGGGAGTCATTGTACTTATTCAGACGTTGCTCTTCAGTTATCATTTTAAAAATGGCGCCTGCCGATATGCAATAGCATGTTTGGCAGGCGCCATTTCTATAAGTCTGGTTTTAACAAGTGGAGACGATATCGCCGCCTTAGATGAAGCAAGCCTCGTTTAGTCGCGCAGCGGCGCTTCCTTCAAATCCGCTCTCGCCTGAAGGAAGCGGAAGAACGCTGTTGCGGCTTCAGCACGGCTAACCTGACCTTGCGGCTTGAAGTTGCCTTTGCTGTCCGCCGACATGATGCCAAGTCCGGCTACAATCGCCGCCTGGCCTTTTTTCTTCAGTTTGGCTGCATCCGAGAAGTTAATCTTGAACAGATTCTCATGGTCGGCCAGCGTATTGTAGCCCAGCGCACGAACAATCAACTCAGCCATCTCTTCACGGTCAACCTTGCCTTCCGGATTGAATGAGCCGTCCCCACGGTCAATCAGATTATTAGCCAGCGCATCCTCAACGTAGAGGAAATAGGAGGAGTCTGTGCTAACATCACTGAAAGAAGCCTTCTCTGCAGCGAGGTAAGGACGATAACCGCCCCCGCCGTTCATGGACAGCACGAGCATTTTGATCAGTTCACCGCGCGTAATAATTTGGTTCGGGCGTACTTTGCCATCTTCAAGATCAAGCGCCTTGTAGGAGACCATCAACTCCAGCTCTCTGGCCGCCCAGTGACCATCGATATCCGTCGCTTTTTTCTGCTCCAGATCCGTCACATCCCCCGAGCTTTGGGAGCGCCATTTGCCGGTCACCGCATCCAGGAAGACCTGTTCATCCGTCGCCTTCGGCACCATCCGGTATATCAGCTTCGCCTCGCCAGTTCCTTTGCCATCACCTTGGGACGGCGAAATCTCGCCCGCAGCAATCATCAACCTCTTTTTCTCATCGGAGATGCCAATATCCTGGTTATCGCCAATCAGCGCATACGTAAGCTCGACCTTGTAAAAGTCGTCAAACGCGCGCAGCACTTCATTTTGACTAATCACAGCAGGCAGCTTCGACGGATAATTATAATCCAGCAATTCATAATAGTAGTTGCGGACTTCACCCGTATTCGCATCAATATTGACATAGACCCGGTCATAGCTGGCAACGGCTCCGTTAATTTGATGTTCAAAGGAAAAACTATAATCGCCAATTTCGGATGGCTTCTTGCTATCATAGTAGGACAAATCCTGTTGTTCCTGCAAGTACAGCTCATGCGCATAGCCCGGAAGTTGTTTTTTCACCAGCTCCAGCGCTGTTTTTTTGGCTTCTGCATAGGTTACGCCCTTTGTATCAATTGACTTGTCATTGTTATTCCACTGATAATAGCTGCGGATTTCACCTGTTTGGGCGTTCACCTCAGCCTGGATGCTGTACAAGGTCTTCTTATCCTTCTCCAGACTCCAGCCAATGTTCCAGGTAGAATACGTCTTGCCTGTTACTTCGTCCTTATATTCCGAATAACTGCTATCGGTCACCTTGGCGGCTTCAGCAATCGCAAATGCATCGCGTACCCGCTTCTCGGCCTGCTCGGAAGTCAGCGCTTTGCCTGCAACCGGCTTGGAGCCGAGCGGCTTGTCACTGACAGGCTCTGTCGTGTTGCGTTTGTAAGGAAGCCCTCCATCCACGACGGATTTACCGGTTACAGCATCAATTGTCAATGCAGGCAGGCTGTAAGCCAGTGACGGCTGACGGTCTTTCGCGTTCTTGGCATTGTAAGGAATCGTATAGCTGAGGTGAGGCTTTGCTTCCTCATGGAACCGTTTGACCGCTTCCTCCAGCGTGAGTCCCGGAACAACCTTCTGGAATTTGATTGTCGGGTCCCAATTTACCGAATAATTCAGTACATGGCCCTCTCCATCTACCGTCAATTGGATGTAATTGTCCTTGAACGGCTGTCCGTCTACCGTGCGGTTATAGCGGAAGTCATAGTAAACCTCCCCGCTGAGCGGTTGGCGAGAATTTGTGCCGAGGTCGTTGTCAAACTTGATGTCTTTTCGGTATTTGGCGCCTACATCTTGGATGAAGGAGTCTGCCACTTCCTGTGCCTTATCCCGGTTGAATTTCGGCGGATAGGACGGCTTGCGGCTCGGGTCGTTCAGGCTGGCGTTATAGCTGACCAGTTCCCCGGTATCGGAGTTGATCGTAGTACTGATATTGCCGATTGTCTTGTTATTCTTCTTCAGCGTATAGTACAAGGACCAGTTGCTCTGCTTGCCTGCATACAGCGAATTGGACTGGTAGGAAGCATGCTGCAGCACATACTCTTTTGGAATTTTCAGGATGCTTCTGGACAGCTGATCTGCCTTGTCCTTGGAAATCTTGGCATTGATCGGACTCTCGCTCTGCTCCTGCCCTTGCGCCTCCTTACTGTCGCCACTTGCAGCAACAGCGGATGACCCTGCAGCTTTATCCGCGAATGCAGCCTGCGGAATCGTTCCTGTTAAAGCAATTACGGTTGCAAAAGCGATGAACAAACTTTTCTTTTTACCCCGGATCATAGACATCCTCCTGAATTGGAAATTGGATACTAGCTACCCTATTAACGAAGCCTGGCCGGGATAAGTTGCATGTGGAGGGAATTCACACTAAAATTTTTTTAGCGCTTACTTTACCGCTTTGATCGCAAACATCGGCCTGTGTCGATTCAATATCTGTTCTCCGGTCGAATAGAACGGCTGGTCAAATCCGCTGCGAACCTCCACCCTGTTGAATCCGATAGCAGTCAGCATTTCCACATCCCAGGAAGGGCGCTTCACATAACTGAGAGGAAGTGTCACATACAGCTCATTTCCTTCCGCAATCTCAGCCTCTTCACGGTACGGAATATATCCTTTGTCCACTGCCTCTTGATGGGCCTGTTGATAGAGCAGCGCCTCCTTGGGATCGGTCAGGTGCAAATTCCAGTTGGCATCAAAAATATGAACTTCCCCGTCCGGCTTCAGCATCTCGTACCAGCCTTTGTAAGCACCCGCCGGATTAGCCAAAAACCAGGTCACATTGCGGGAGATGACCAGATCGAACGGATCGGAACGGCGGTACTCCATCATATCGGCTTCAACAATGTTGATATCGCAGCCATATTTATCGGCATTATGCCTGGCCTTGGCAATCATCTCCGGTGAAGAGTCAATCGCCGTCACCCGATGTCCCATCCTGGATAGCAAAATGCCGAAGAAACATGGGCCTGTCCCGACATCCAGCACGCTTAACCGACTTTCGCTCTTCCGGCCAAGCTGCTCCCGGATCAGCTGCTCCCATTTGCCGTACGCGCCATCTGCAATTTCTTTATCAATAATGCTGTCGTATATGTCCGCGCCCTTGTCCCAGTAAGCCCGATAAACCTGGGTGGCTTGCCGCTTCGTCTGTTTCGTCATGTCCAAAAGCTCCTTTGCTCTCCTAAATCGGCGAACAAGCGCATCCACTCCCGCTCATTCACAGTCGTCAACATTCTACTATTCGTAATTATTACTGTCAATAGAGGGAGGGAACACTGCGTGGCAGAAGATTCTTCCGATCGCTGTTAAAGCCTGATTCCTTTATTTCATGGAGGTTTGCAGGGGGAATCGGGCTTAAAGGCGACTACTACGGTTTCTCCAGAATTCCTCTGCCCCTTCGCTGCTCGTTCCTCTCTGTCAAGTCCCGCACTAATTTTCAGGTTGAGTCTCAAATTTCAAAAAATAACTTGATTATTGTAATTATTACGATTAATAATAAGAGAGACGTTTTGATCGCTCATCAAACGCCGCTCGATTATGACATCAGGAGGAATCTTTCACATGTTCAGACTTTTTCGCAGTCATCTTATGCTCAGCTTTGCCTTGTTCTTTGCGTTGACCGCCTGCTCTTCGGCTCCATCGGCACCGTCAGGCGCTGCCGATACCGCATCCGCGGACAAGCCCGCCCAGCAGGAAGAACACAAAGCTTCCAGGCCAATTATCATCGCTACGACCCAGGATGCGCAAGGTGACCGCCTTGATGCAGCCAGCTACAACGGCTCCCGCCATGTTCACGCCTCTGTCTATGAGGCGCTCGTCGACTATCAGGGCGGCGGCAAGCTCGCCCCAAGCCTTGCCGAGAGCTGGGAAGCAACACCGGACGGCACCACTTATACCTTCCACTTGCGCAAAGGCGTTCAGTTCTCCGACGGGAGCGCTCTGACAGCCGGGGCAGTCAAATTCTCGCTGGAGCGGGCTGCCGCCAACAAAGACACGGCTCCGCTGGAGCTTGTCCGCAAGCTGCAAAGCATCGACACCCCGGATGACTATACGGTTATCATTCATTTCAAGGAAATGGCCAGCCAGATTCTGCTGGAGCTGAGCCAGGCTCGTCCGCTGCGGATTATGAGCCCGAATGCCGTTAGCCCTGCTGGCGCTGTAGACGGAGAATTCAAGCAGGCGATCGGCACCGGACCGTGGAAGATCACAAGCTACAAGAAAGATGTCGAGACTGTGCTTGCGCCGAACGAACATTACTGGCGGGAGAAGCCGTCCACACATAACCTTGTGCTGAAGGTCATTACCGATCCGCAGGCGCGCGTTCTTGCGCTACAAAATGGCGAAGCGGATATCGCAGGCGGCGAGCTAGGGAATATCCCGTTGGAAAACTTGCCGCTATTTGAGAACAACAAGGATTTCATAATTGAACAGCACCCGAGCACCATGTCCTACTTTATGGTAATCAATCAGCACCAGGAGTTTCTGGCTGATCGCAACGTCCGGCAAGCGATTAATCTGGGCAAGGATTCGAGTGTGTTGATGAATGGTCAGGGGGCTGAAGTGAAAGGGCTGTTCCAGCCGAGCGTCGCTTTTGTGACGGACAACAATCAGCCGTTCTACGGCTACCACCCGGATCAGGCCAAGCAGCTTCTGGAGAAATCCGGCTTTGTCTGGAACAACAACAAGCAGCTATATGAGAAAAACGGCAAGGAACTTGCCCTCAGGCTGGTGATTCAGACGGAGGAATACCCGGAATGGAAGGAAATGGCCGAGATTTTCCAGGATCAGATGAAGAAAATCGGTATTCGTATCGACATTTTGAATCAGGAGCGCGCCTCTTACTACAATACGCTGTGGGATACGAAGGAATATGATCTGCTGCTTTATCGGACCTACACCGATGCCCAGCTCCCGTATCGGTTCCTCTCTTCGCTGTTTTACGATACCAAGGAGACTCCTGCAGTCGCTTATCAGGACAAACAATTGACTGAATATCTGGATCAAATCGCCAATACGATATCGGAGCCGGAGCAGCAGGCAATCTTCGACAAGCTGTTCACCCGAATGCATGAAGAAGCGATGACCGTACCGATGTACTATACCCGCCAAACCTTCGTGCACAGCAGCAAGATTAAAGGCTTCACCTTCGCTTCCATTGAAGATGATCCTGTCAAATGGCATCTGCTTACTGCCGGAGAATAACATGCTGCGCTATGCCATAAGCCGGTTCTGGATGCTGTTGCTCTCGATGCTGCTGTTCACCTTGTTCGTGTTTGCGCTTATGCATATGGCCCCCGGCGACCCCGTCAGACTGCTGCTGAATGACTTCGGCGCAGCCCGCGATCAGAGCGTGGTTGCAGCCTATGAGCAGCAGTGGGGGCTGGATCAGTCTCTGCCTGCGCAATATTTGCTCTGGCTCACCGGACTGCTGCAGGGGAAGCTTGGAACCTCTTATTTGACGGGTCTGTCTGTCACCGGGGAGATTGCAAGCCGACTTGCGCCTACACTGACCTTGATCGCATCCTCCTATGCGGTTACCTTGCTCATCTCTATTCCGCTAGGCATCGGAACCGGGCTTCGCGAGCACTCTCGATTGGACCGGGTAACGTATGCCCTGTCGGTTCTGGGCTTGTCCATTCCGTTATATTGGCTTGCGATTATACTAATGCTGCTGTTTGGCGTCCTTTGGCCGCTGCTTCCGATCATCGGGAGCGGATCAGTCCGGCACTACGTACTGCCGGTACTGGCGATCAGCATCGTGCAGAGCTTCTATTTTATCCGAATGCTGCGCTCTTTCACGGTAGAGTACAAGCAAGCGCCCTACATCGAAGCAGCCCAGGCACGCGGACTGAAAAGTATCGTTTTGTACCCGTCTTATCTGTTTCGCTCCATGCTCGTCCCATTCATCACGCTTGTCGGCAGCAGCTTTCCCGCCTTCTTCGGGGCTGCTATTGTGATGGAAAATATATTCAGTTTTCCGGGAATCGGCAAATATATGCTCGACATGATTAATCGCCGTGATTTCCCAGTGATACAGGGCTGCTCCCTGATTGTTGCCGCCGCAATCTTCTTGCTGAACTATTTGACCGACTTGTGCTATTATGCCGTCGATCCCCGCATTCAACTGGAGAAACAGAGGTGGGAGAATTGAAGCTCCGATTCGCAACGAACACAACGGTAATGGCCGCCCTGTTGTTCATTGCAGCGTTGATTGTCTGCGGCCTCCTGGGCTCCTGGTTCCAGCCGTTCGATCCGTATGAGACGGACTACAGCGCCAAGCTTCGACCGCCCGGCGCGGCACACTGGTTCGGTACCGATTATCTCGGGCGCGATCTGTTCAGCCGGGTACTTGCAGGGATTGTTCATTCCGTCTTTCCCGTCTTTATTATTCTCGCAGTCGTATCGGTCATCAGCGTCGTTACAGGAATGATTAGCGGATACTACGGCAGCCGTCTCGATATGCTACTGATGAGCGCGACCGATATGTTCACCGCACTGCCGAATTTGCTGCTGACTATTGTCATCATCGGCTTTCTCGGCGTGGGGATGGAGAATGTTTATTTGGCGATTAGCTTATCATGGTGGGCCAAATATGTCCGCCTGATCAGAGGACTTGTGCATGATGTGAAAAAAGAACCGTTCGTTCTCGCTGCAAGGGTCAGCGGCTCTTACGGCCTTTCCACGATGATGAGACATATCCTGCCGAATATTATGCCGCAGGTGCTGACCATGATCATACTTGACGTAAGCCGGATTATTCTGACGCTCTCCGGCATGTCCTTCCTTGGTATCGGCGCCCAACCGCCGTCCCCGGAATGGGGAGCGATGCTGCTCGACGGCAAAAACTATATCCAGCTTGCACCGTGGCTCGGCTTCTTTCCCGGTCTGATGATTTTTCTGACGGCCTGCGCCTTCCAGATCTGCGGGGAGAAGCTGCGAAGCCGGTACAAGCTGAAATAAGGGGGATCTGTCGATGACCGTAATTTCTGAAGCGCATCAATTGTCCGTAGCGGATCGAAGCGGGCGCCTGCTCGTTGCGGGCAGCAGCTTCTCCCTGCGGGCGGGCAAGACGCTTGCGCTGATCGGGGAAAGCGGCAGCGGCAAGACTTTGACGGTCAAAGCGATGCTGGGCATACTGCCCTATGGCCTTGCCATGGGCGGGGAGCTTCTGTTCCGGGGCCGGAATACGGCCATGCTCAGCAAGCAGGAGTGGCGGCAGGTGCGGGGCAGGCAAATAAGCATCATTTTCCAGCATCCCGAGCAAGCGCTGCATCCGGCGATTCCTGTCGGGCGGCAGCTCGGTGATCTGCTGCGCAGCCATTTGCCGCTGACCCGACTGGAAGCGGAGAGACGCGCACAGGCGATGCTCGGCAAAGTCGAGCTGAAAGCTCCTGCGCTGGTCATGAAGCAATATCCTTCCGAGCTTAGCGGCGGCATGAACCAGCGCGTGATGATCGCAATGGCGCTCATCCTGGAGCCGCAGCTGCTGATCGCCGACGAAGCGACCAGCGCTCTGGACATGATAACCCAGGCTCAAATTGTCGATCTGCTGCGGGAACTGACTCGCGAAGCCGGGATGAGCATGCTGCTGGTCACGCATGATCTGCTCGTTGCCGGATATCTCGCTGACGAGGCAGCCGTCATGCAGCAGGGCCTCATCATCGAGCAAGGTCCTGCCTCTCAGATTCTCGGCAGTCCACAGCACGCTTATACGCAGCAGCTTGTCGAGGCAGCCAAACGCTCGCACCTTGCAGTGCGTTCCATGTGACTGTAACAACCCAACCAGTCTTAGTATTGGAGAAAGGAGGATGCCCGTTGCTGGAGGTTCGCCATGTGTACAAAACTATAGGCAGAAAGTTCATTCTTGAGGATATACGGCTTGAAGTTGAAGCCGGGCGCTCACTGGCCATTGTCGGGGAGAGCGGCAGCGGCAAATCGACGCTCGCCCGTATGATTATGGCTCTGGAGCGTCCAACCTCCGGTGAAGTGCTGCTCCAGGGCAGACCCGCGCCCGTTCGCAGAACCGCCGATTTCAAAAGCTGGTATCAGGAGATGCAATTCGTCTTTCAAAACAATGCCGCTTCTCTGAATCCGAGAATGACCATCGGGAGCTGTCTCGAGGAGCCGCTGCTGCATTTTACCTCCCTGGGCAAGTCCCGCAGACTCGAGCTTGTTCACAAATATGCAGAAATGACCGGAATCCCCTCGGCCTTGCTGGGTGCGCGGCCCGGCCAGATCAGCGGCGGCCAATACCAGCGGGCCTGCATTGCCCGGGCGCTCATAATAAGGCCCAAGCTGTTAGTATGCGACGAAATTGTCTCGAACCTGGACACCATTCACCAAACCAAAATTATCGATCTGCTGCAAACCCTTAAAGCCCGGAAACAGCTTACTCTCCTCTTCATTACCCATAATCTGTCACTCGTCCCCGGACTGTGTGACGAGGTCGCCGTTATGAAGGAGGGGAAGGTAATCGAACAGTTCGGCGCGTTTGATATGTACAGGAGCGGGCATCACCCCTATACCCAAAGCTTGCTTGATGCAGGCCGTCATTTCGGGGCAAGGTGGGAGCAGCTAGACAATCGCAGCCGTTAAAAGAAACACATATGCAAACGTATTGGGTTACCCCCTCGATCAAGCGTAAACGGCGTTGCCGTGCAAAATAGCGATTGAAAGGATTAAGCACAATAACAAAAGGATCGCCCTGAGCTGACCTATAATCAGCGGCTCAGGGCGATCCTGTTTGCATTTTGTATGTGCACACATCTATTATCGGGTAACTCTTATTACGAAATCTTTACTTGTTCAGCAGTTGCGCATATTGCAGCAAGCGGACGATAATCGTGGCAGCTTCCGCACGGCTCGCCCTATCAAGCGGCAAGAATTGGCCTTTGCTGTTGCCCTCCAAAATTCCAGCGGCGGCAGCTTGCCTCACCGACTCCACTGCCCATGTATGAACGTCCGATTCATCCTTGAAGATGGGCGCTTTGCTGATGGCCTGTGGGACATCTGCCCCGGCGTTTCTGGCAAAGGTTATCGCATTAGCGGCCATCACGGCCATTTGCTCACGAGTAATCGTGGCATTCGGACGGAAAGTACCGTCGGCATAACCTTTCAGCAGCCCAGCTTTCGCCGCGGCAGCAACACTGTCCGCATACCATGCAGGTGCCGGAACATCCTTAAAGTCAGAGGCTATTTTCTGGCTATCATTTTGCAATCCCAGCGCTCTTGTCAGCATCGCCGCGAACTCCGCACGCGTTACGGTCTGTGCCGGTGCAAAAATTGATTCGCTTACTCCGCTGACAATCTGTCTGGACGTAAGACGTTCAATATTTGCCTTCGCCCAATGACTTTCAATGTCCGGGAATGACTTTGGATTAGATGCCAGCACATAAATACTGTTGCCGGTGCTCAGAATGGCGGCAACCGTCTTGCCGTCTTTCGCCTGGAACAGGGCTGGCGCATAACGGAAGCTGCCCTTAACAGGATCAAAGATAAATGCGGCGGCTGTATGGACATCCAGTTCACCATCCGCTGTAATAATTCGTTTGACATAATGATGGCCAAAGCTGGTAATCGCCACCGTTTGACTGCCATCAGACACCGTAATGCCAAACTCTACGGGCAGACCTGCCAATCGAATTCCCGATGCCTCGGCTTTTGTCCTGATCGTATCTCTTGTTTGCTGATCAGCCGTCTTCACGGTAAAACTCCAGACCAGCTTGCTGTCCGTAGTCAGCTTTGTTTGCTTCAACAATTCAGGCACAAGCGCAAGCGGAAATTCATAGGTAGCCGTTCCCTGCTCAATTACAAGAATGCTTTCCGGGCTTGCTTTTGCAGCCGCCAGCAGTTCTTCAGCAGAGAACGTCAGTTGTCCGTCAGCCCCAAGCTCATTTGGCCCGAATACAATCCGCTTGGTGTTGCCAGCAGCCTGCTCTTTCAGCTTGGAATTCTGACTGGATTCAGATGAGGTATCTGAGACGTTGCCGCTAGGGTAGTATACCGCTCCGCCGCCTTCATTCTCTTCTTCCTCTTCCTCTTCCGGGTCCGAAATAAAGGTGACCGGTTCCTTCACTTCAACTGTAAAGACACGGCTGTCATCGCCATATTGGACGATCAACTCTGTTGCGCCCACATTCAAGGCTATTAGCTGATTATCTTCATCAAGGGCCACGATGTCTTCTTCATCCACTGTAAAGCTTGCGTCATCTGTCACATCTTCGCCGGATGGGCCAAGTACTCTCAAGGCTTGTTGCTCATCTGGAGCAAGCAGGAACGGTCCACGACTGCCGTCTTCCAGCTCAACTAGAAACGGCTTCGGACGGTTGGCAAAGCCTTCATTACGCTCCGTGAATGTCAGCCTGTCGTTATTATTGTTAATCGTAGCAATTTTCTCACCACGTACGATGATGTTATCTGCCAAGAGATTGCCTGCTACGTTGCTTGTGACATCTATACCGTTGGTGCCCATACCGTCCAGCACGATATTTTGCAAGGATACATGATTCAGATTGAACCCGAGGCCGTGGATGGTCAGGCCCGCATACGTGCTATCCAGCGCTACATTGTCCCGAAGAATAACCGGGCTGTTAATACTCTTCTCCCCTGCAAAAATCCAAATCGCCCCGAGGTTAATGCTGTAGGCCATATCTGCGCTTCCTGTACGCTGCAACGTGTTGCGCTCGACGATTGTCGTCCCGCCAAACTCAACCGGATTGAACCGTGTTGAGACCGCAATACCTGCTCCGTTCGTAATCGTGTCCGTTCCTATGTTATCCTGGAGCTTATTGCCGATCCCGCCAAAAATGACGAAGTTGTCTGCCAGCCATGGCAAGGCGACGGTATTGAACCTCGCTGTATTGTTGACGCTGGCAACTCCTTCCGCCGACCAGATGGCGATGCCGTCATCCCCCGGATAGCGGACTACGGATTGCTCCATCAAGCTGTTTTTCGTACCGACTGAGAAGTTGATGCCATCCGCCATTAAATTGCGCAGCCGCAGTCCAACCATATGCAAGCCATCGGTCATTTCCTCGCCGCCCCGGACTCTGGATAACCATAACCCGGTCTTGGAATGCTCCACCCATACGTTCTGAATGACAGACCCGGGACCAAATCCGCCGTAGAAGGCATGTGTCAGCGCTTCATCATCACGGACATTCAGGTCGCCGTCAATGAGCAAGTCATAGACGCCGATGTTCGCACCTTTTCCTATGAACTTGGCTCCAATCAGCTTGGTGTACCACATGCCCGCGCCGCGAATCGTGATGTTGTCCAGAATAATATTATCCTGATTCAGCACGAACTCCCCTCGCGGGAACCATACCCCTTTGCCCTGCTCCTTCGCAGCGGCAACAGCACGATCGAAAGCTTCTGTATCGTCCTGACCATCATTTGCAACAGCGCCAAAATCCGTCACAGACAGAAAGCCCTCCGGCTTCGCAAGCGGGCCGTCCACCTGCTCCAGATCCGCCAGATCAATAACGTAATAGTCCGCTTTATTATCGGAATTCTTCTGCAATCGAATCTTTGAGCCTGCCTTAATATCGCCAATCAGCGCATGAGTCTCCGCAAAGAATCGATGGGCATTGCCCTGCTTCGGATCTTTCGACCATGGGTAGCTGCCGTATGCCCACGCGTGCTTGGAGCTGAGCGACAGATTGCGCTTGAACACGCCATTCACATAGAGCGCAAGCGTCTCATTCCGTCCACTTCCGTCCTCGCTGTCCGGAATTACGTAGCGGAGCACAAGTGAATTAGCGGGCTTCGCAAGCTCGAACTCCACGTACTGGCCCACCTGCGCCAACTTTACCGCCTGACGCCCCGAAGCCTCGGAGGCAATCTCACGGTACTTGCGGGACGGACCGATCAGTTCACCGTTTGTCTTGCCGTGTTCAGCCTCATAGGTAATATAAGGCACTGTTGCTCCCCGATAATCGAGGCCCACACTGTTTTTTACGAGCAGGCCGTCTAGCCAGATGTCTCCTGTGTCCGCGGCATCCTTTTGCAGTGTGATGGTATTGATCCCTTTGCGAAGCCGGATTGCAATCCCCGCATCGGCCCAGCCCGGCTCGCCTTCCGCCGGATCGAAGGACTGCTGCTTCACTTTGAGACCATTGACATACAGGCTTAATGTCTTGCCAGCATCAGCTTCACTCCAATAACGAAGCTCCGTGTTGTAGCTTCTGGCTGACTGGGCATGGACCGTAAATGTGATCTTGTCGCCAGTTGCAGTGAAGCTGCCAACATAACCTTCACCACTATAATCATCATGCAAGGTGTCCAATGCAACTGTTCCGGAATAAAATGCCTTTTCGGCCTCATATCGCTGATTGGAAGCTACTGGAACAAGCTGCCAAAGTGACTGCTCGATTTGATCCGGCACACCGTATTTGACTTGACCCCTGTCCAGCAGCAGCGTTCCATTCTGTCCTGCTGCATGGAATAGTTGCTGGTAACCTGCGCGGTCTTCAATCGTCCACTGGGCTGCATCTTCCCCTCTGGCATCACCGGACACAGTAACGAGTCCCTCTTCGCTCCAGGCGATCAGATTACCGGAGGCCTTGTTCCTGAGCAGTCTGCGTCCATTATAATCCTGCAGCAGCCACTGCGAACTCTCTCTATTCTCCGAGACTTTACCGAGTTGCACCTTACCGTCGCTTTCATACAAATAATCTGTGCTCTTCTTCCCTTTGATCCTTACGTAGTTGTTCGCATTAAAGCTGGGAGTCGCGGTGTCATATGTCTTTTCCTCCCCCATCGCAGGCTTTTCGAATTGCTCCGGCGCCAGTTCGAAGACCCATTGTACGGTGCCTAATGATACCGGGTACAAGCCTCGTTCCGGATATCCGACACGATTTTCCACATGAATCAGCTCATCATTATACTTGCCGTTCAGGCTGCGGATGAAGTATTCAGCTCCGCCTGGCGTTCTTTCAACGGCCCACTGCGAAGCAGCGTTTGCGATATCCGCATCTTTCACCTCAAGGTAATCATAGTCGTGATTCATCGTGATATAACGGCCGCTCGCCCGGTTTTTCAACCGCTGCACGCCATCGCGATCCTCAATCAACCAGTGGCTGTAGCCGTTGTTCTCAGCTACCGAGCCATAGAGGACAATTCCTCCGTTGTTCTCATACAGAAATTCGCCGGTCGCTTTATTTTTAATGCGAATTGGTGCATTCGGGAGCGGCTCGGAGGGCAATACAACAGGCTCCACGATGAATTGCGCGCTGTCTGATTCCGCCACTAGCTTGCTGACCTTGGTAAAACCCTCTTCATCGGCATACAGCAGATGGCTGGCCCAGCCGCTTTTCAAAATCGTGAGCCCTTCTTCAACGCCTGGCTCCATCAGCCACTTTGCGCTGCCCCAGCATGGGCAGATATCGCCTTGCGCTATTATTTGCTGCGGCGGCGCATCTTGCTCGACATCTAGGCCCACATGCTCCATGGCGACATAATGACCGGTAACCAGATTTTTCAACCGTACAGATGTAGGTCCGTCCCCAGTTCTCTCCAGATACCACACCGAACGTTGATCCGTCTCCGGCAGCGCTTCATATTTTAATTTGCCAAGCTCATCGCCAGTTTCCGTTACTTCATAGAGGTAATTTCCGTTGGCCTTGTTCTTTAGTCTGACATTCGAAAGCACAGTATCCGTCACCAGTACAAACCGCCAGTGCGTGCTTCCCCATTTAGGGTTAATGACGCCGTACTCTGGATACTTGGTCAGATTTTCCAGATTGACGTATTTTTGCTGTTCAGGAACCTCATTGGCGTCCAGCACACTATGAATCAGCTTGGCCCCGTCAATATCCTCAATGACCCAAATCGCGCTTTTCCACTCATCGTCAACGTCAGACACACTGATTTTTCCTTCGGACACACGCTCCAGATTGATATAATGGCCCGTGGCCCGGTTCTGGATCCGCTTGCGTCCCTTGAAACGCTCGATCAGCCATTGCCCTTTATGATCATCTTCGGCCACATTGCCATACTTCAACTGCCCTGCCTCATCCTCATAGAGCACGAAAGCTTTCCATTCATTTTGAATGCGAAAATATTGCGGAGAGCCGTCGCCGCTTAAAACGGGATCTTCGAACAGCCATTGCGCCGCATCCTCCCCTGGGGGAATTGCCCCTGCCTGAGCAGCGCCAGTACTGTTCTGAATGTGCAAATACTCGCCTTGACCAGCCTGACTTTGGATCGTCTTATAATCATCGTAGAGCTTGGAGTTGATAATGGTCCATTGGTCCGCCGCCGTACTAACCTCAAGCTGCGCAACCCGCAGCGGGTCGGTGACGGGGCCTGCTCCTTCGCGCGTGATATAATGGCCGGTGGCCAAATTGCGCAGCCGCTGCTTGCCGTTAAAATTCTCAGTCACCCATTGATAGAAAGCCTTCTGTCCGGGATCAGTCGTTAGCGAACCATAGTTCACAACGCCTCCTGCTTCATGCAAATAGGCATTACTGACCTTTTCAGGCGTAAAATTCGCAATACGGTATGGCTGCACGTCCGGGGCTACCTCTACCCGCCATTGTGCATTGTCGCGTTCCGGCACAGACCAGTCGTTAGACCGTGCATGAATGTCATCATATTGGGTATTGAGGACATAAACCTTGGACTCTGACTGGTAAACATCTACATTCTGAATCGTGATGAAGTCCCCACTCTCGGTCGGGTTAATCGTCCACTCGCTTTTCGATGTATGATCCAAAGGTTTTGCTGTAATCGGTTCCCAGAATTCAACCTGGGTCACGTAGTTCCCAGTTGCGCGGTTTTTAAGACGGTAAGTGCCAGGTGTCGTGCCCGGCTCCAAAATCCAGTGCGAGTTGCGATTCAAAGCCGGAGTTTCGCCATAATCGACAGCGCCGCCTTCCCCCTCATACAGATATTGTCCTGCACGAAACTTGTTGGCCAGCCGTACCGGAGCGGCAGCCTCCACCGGCTCAAACGCCCATTGCGGGCTTTCGAAGGTGATATTAATATCATTGCTGACCTCGGCAAACCCAAGCTGATCCTCCTGGTGAATAACCAGGTTGGCGTTCTCTGGCACTGTCGCGCTCTTGATGACCACGAACCCCGCACGGTTGGACTCATGAATCGTCCATTGGTCCGCCAACGTGCTCGTTGTAATTTCCCGGCTCGTCAGCGGATCACGCCTTTTCTGAACATCAGCGATTGTGATGTAATGGCCGGTTGCCCGGTTTCGAATACGCTTGTTGCCCTGGTAATCTTCAATGAGCCATTGCGCAGACTTATCGTCATAGGCCGGAAAACCGTAGCGGACAACACCGCTTTCATCCTCGTATAAATAATTGCGTTTCCACTTGTTCTGAATTCTTACATAGCCGGACTCCAGCCCAGGGGCAACAGCCAGTTCCTGTGCCGCTTCTTGCTGCAATTCGCCCTCACCCTGCAGCAATGCCTCATTCGCATAGACAGGCGCTGCTGTAAGCGCGAGCAGCAATGCCAGCATAAATGCCAAAACAGACCTTGCACGTTTCATTGTACAGACCTCCTAGGATACGCAAGTGCAGTGCAACTGACACCGCAAGCACTCGCTTATGTAAATCGTTCACCTCTTTATCATAATTTGGTATCGCTTTCATAACGATGTGCATTTCTAAATAAAGTAGGTGTTATATTACGAAGGAGGTCAAGAGAGGAGAGTTATTGACTATACTCGACTTGAACGTACTGAAACAAACACAAACGATTCTGTATCTTGAAAAAACAAACCTCCTGCCAAGCAGCATCCCCTTTGCGGGGGAGCAGCTTTAAAGCAGGAGGTTCTTTATAGAAAATGTATGATTTACAGTTGGCCCAGGATTTTGCCTTTGAGCGCGTCTTTGCTTTGCAGACCAACCAGTTTGTCAACAGGCTGACCGTCTTTGAACACAATCAGGGTAGGAATGCTCATAACGCCAAATTGGGAAGCCAGTTCTGGCTCTTCATCCACGTTGATTTTGCCGATCGTAGCCTGGCCTTCCATTTCAGTTGCCAGTTCTTCTACGATTGGGAGCTGCATTTTGCAAGGTCCGCACCATGGAGCCCAGAAATCTACAACCGATACGCCGTTTTCAATGCTTTGATTAAAGTTATCTTTAGTCAATACTACTGCCATTATAATCATCCTCTCAAGGTAATATGAAGCTATGTTAAGGGATTACCCGTCACATCAACATTGCTCGCACTCATGAATCTGACCCAGTACTTCCTGAATCGTAATCCCGTTGAAATGGGCTTCAAGCTGACGCTCTGCCGTACAGAATATACGGTTCATAACCTCCTGCATGTTCGAACCTACAACACAATCCATGTCCGGGTCACCTGAACACCAGCTGGGACTGAGTGTGCCCTTCGCTATACAGCGATAGATGTCGCCGAGTGTAACCGTCAAAGGATCAGCTATTAGCTTATAGCCGCCGCGGGTTCCTTCACGGGTCTCGACATAGCCTTCGCGTCTTAAAAATCCCATCACTTTGCGAATTCGGGCAGGATGAGTCTGCACATTCTCTGCGATATATTCGCTGCGCGCCATCCTTTCTGGCAGATGGGCCAGCAGCACAAGACTATGGACGGCTATGGTAAATTCGCTGTTCATACATGGCACCCCGATTCATACTGTAATTTTATCAGTTACAGTTAAGGATGTCAATATCCTTGTTTATTTTGTGATTACGGGACAAAAGTATACACCATTATCCGCCGGAAGCGCCGCCTCTGGAATGTAATGAATGGTAGCCAAATCGAATTAAGCACCTATTTACTATTAACACCTCACAGGATTACAAAACATCATGACAATAAATGAAAACAGAATTATACATATTATGCAATTTTATGTGCATGCTAAGGATAATGCTTTTGATATATAAGGTGAAAAAAAATGTCGAGGCCTGCGTGTGAAAGGTTCTGAGGAATCCGGGAACAAAGGCGAGCGCTTCGCTTCTCCAGAATCCTCTCACACTCCGGCTCCGCCTTTCGTTTCATTCGTCCAAACTTGTATAGAATATCAGGAGGATACACATGAAAATAATAGCGATGCTCACCTGTTTGCTTTTTCTGACCTCGACGGTTGGAACCATATCTGCGAAAGTTGAAGCTTCCGAAGGTCCGCTGGTCGTCCCGATTATTAACAGCGAGGGCAAGAATATCGGTACAGCCAAGCTGACGCAGGAGGGAGACAAGGTTCACTTGCACCTTGAAGCCGAAAAACTGCCGCCAGGCAAGCACGGCATCCACTTCCACAATGTCGGCAAATGCGATACCCCGGATTTCAAAAGCGCCGGAGAGCACTTCAACCCGACAGGAAAGCAGCACGGCTTCAATAATCCGAAGGGCTTCCACAGCGGCGATCTGCCGAACATAGAGGTCAAGAAAGATGGAGAAGTAAATGTAGACATTTCCAGCTCCCATGTCACCTTACTTCGCGGCAAGCCCAACTCTTTGCTTAAAGAAGGCGGGACTGCGATTATCATTCACGAGAAAGAGGATGACTACGTAACCGATCCGTCCGGTAATTCCGGCAACCGGATTGCATGCGGCGTGGTGAAGTAAGAACTGAGAACAGTAAAAAAGTTGGACGGAAACCATGCTCCGCCCAACTTTTTTTATAGTAACACTTATGGGACATCCCCATCTGATGATGGTTTATTTTTTTACACCTGTCGTTTTTCCGCTCGACTGCTTTTTAGCAGCGTCCGGAATTTCAGAAGTTTTCAACACTTTTCCTTCTTGGGCATTCGCTTTAATGTCTTCCACATTCA
>NZ_JAELUP010000024.1 GCF_016424485.1 Paenibacillus roseus | reverse complement strand
TTAGTCCGATGGAATTCAGGACTAAGGCCGCCTAACTGATTTTTAATAAATTTACTGTCTACTTGACGGGGAGCAGTTCATTGTGCGGGTGAGAGGTTCTTTTTTTCTATCCTCATTCCATTTGATTTTGTTTCGTCCTCCCTGCTTGTGCTGCATAATCAAAGCTGGAAGTGGCATCCTATTCTTACAATTCACAAACAATCGTGATACGGGAGAAATTTGGAAATGGATCATTCAGCTTCTGCACCCCGCAGGGAAAAAGCAATTATAAGCTGGTTAGGAATCACTCAGATGCAGTACCGCAACCCAATACTGATGCTATGGTGGAGCGCTGCCTTTCCCGGTTTTGGCCATATTCTCATCAATCAGTATTGGCGCGGTACGCTATTTACGCTCGTCGAGGTCATCCTGAACAGTCTGGCCAATATCAATGCTGCTATGGTGTACTCTTTCTCCGGCAGGGCGGATATGGCCAAACAACTGCTAAATCTCCATTGGGCATATGGCTATCTGATTTTCTATCTCTATACGATTTGGGACACTTATAAAAAGGCACGCGAGTTCAACGTCCATCATGAACTGGCTGACTTGGAAAACGCGCGGATCAAAAACTTTTTAATCACACCGGGAGATATACATATTCTGGAACGGCGCAACCCGGTTTTTGCTTCTTTCTGGTCCTTTATGCTGCCGGGGTTGGGCCAGCTTTACAATAATCGGGTTATGTTGGGCGTTTACGCAGTATTCTGGTGGTTTATATATTGCCGGCTGTCTCATATCCTCACCTCATGCTACGCCCTGTTTGAACAAGGAGTTGTACAATCCACCCAACTGCTCAGCGCTCAATGGCTGCTGTTTATGCCTTCTGTCCTGTGGGGTGCCGTCTATCACAGTTATTTGAATGCGCTTGAGAATAACAGTCTTTTTAAATATGAACAAAAACAGTTCCTGGCAGAGCGCTATACAGGCAGCAGTGTTTTTATTTTGGAAAAAACCAGAGGTGATGAGATTGCTGGTAGTGGGACTGTTTAATTATTCGACAGAGTTGGAGCAGGCATTAAGCATGCTGGAAAGCAAAGGCATTGACCGCAGCAGGATGATGGCGGTGCCGATGGAAACGGATGCAAGCAAGCAACTGGTTATCGGGGAGTCCCGCGAGCTTTCCTTTGATGTAGCGCTTGCGTGTGCGACAGCATGCGGAGTCATTGGCATCAGTATCGGCTTTGTACTAAGCTGGGGGCCGATCATATGGGGCTTAATTAGTACTTTGGCAGGATTTGTTGTCGGATACAGCATTACCCGATTGATTTCAGTGAGGCAAAGAAGTCAACATACAAGCAAGCGCGGCACCCTTCCTGATCTCGTTGTCCTTATCCGTTGCGAGGAAGAGAGGCTGGAGCAGGTTCGGATGATTCTCCAACGCTACGGCGCCTGGAAGCTAGGGATTATGAACAGCCCCTGAGTAGGCGGATCATGCGGAAGCGTGGCAAACCTGTCGGCTCTTGTCGGACCCTGGCAACTGTACTATGATGGGAAGACAAGAGAAACAGGGAGGGGGCGTGGCTTTGGAGCCAATGATTCCTGTAATCGACGTGCCCCGTCATTGCGGAAGCAAGCGGCGCGTCATAGCCTTGACCGAAAAATTTGGATCATTGCAGATCAGCCGTGCAGGGACCGCATGGACATAAGCGCGCAACTGAAACGCAAGCGCTTGCTGCTGCTGACCGTTATTATTTTGTTTATTAGTATCGTATCGGGACTTAATACATCAAGATTCTGGATTCAGCCCTATTTCAAGAATGACCATATGCATGCGTCAGCAGGTGTGCTCGAATTGCATTCACCCCTTAATAATACCGACATTGTCCCGCTTGCCGGCCAGTGGCGATTTTATCCCGATGAGGTGAAGCAGCCTGCAGATATAGATTGGAGTGAGCCTGCCAGGAAACTGCTGACCATTCCTGACGGCGGCTGGGACAAGCAAATGTCTTCGGCCTTTGGCAAAGGTACATATGCGATAGAAATCAGGCTTGCCGACTCGCAGCCGATGCTCGGATTGAAGACATTCTCGATTCGTATGGCTCATCGTCTGTATGTGAACGGCGAGTTGGCAGGCCGTGGGGGCATAATGTCGGACGAAGGTCAGTACCAATCCGAGAACTATCCTTACCGGTCTTATGTGTCGCTAGGAGATTCACGGGTCGTGCAAATTGTCATTCAGGTTGAAAACAATTTATATGGACGCAGCGGGGGCATAGTAGCTCCGATCGTGATTGGCACACCGCATGCAATTGATTACACCTCCAATATAACTGCAGGGTTTGACATGTTGCGGGCGCTCAGTTATTTGCTTGGGGGCATCATGTTTATCTGCTTCTATATCATGTGGCCCAGTCGGAACTATCCGCTGTATGCAGGTCTGCATTTGCTGGGGCTGGCCCTGTACGTACTCACCCATAGTGAGAAATTGCTTAACCAATGGATTCCTTCCATGCCGTTTGATATGTTCATCGTTGTGCAGATGGTTTCAGTTCTTCTAAGCGCCTATACAATTACGATGTACGTACATCGGCTGTTCCCTTCCAGATTTGGCGTTTATCTGGTGAAGGCCATGCGGATTGCCTGTGTCGGATTTATACTGCTGAATATGATGCTTCCGTACGCTGTCCTCAGCCAGTATGAGCTGGCAATCGGGGCTCCGCTGCTTATTGGCTACCTGTTTGCGGTATGGCGCTTCGGTGCGGCTATGACTCTAAAGCAAGATAACGCGGTGATTTGTCTGTTGTCCGCATTGCATCTAGTAATTTTGTATATCAACAGCTTTTTGAATGTGAACGGCTGGCTGCCTAACTCGGCCTTTGCTCCGTGGGATGCGATTACGTTTATGATTTTACAGCTTCTGCTGATCGGCAAGCGGTTTGCAAATTTATCGGAAAGAACCGAGGAGTTGTCCAGGAAAATCATCGAGGTGAATGAAGCAAAGCAGCTGTTTATCCGTCAAAATGCTTTTCAGCTTCAAGCCCCGCTCCATAAAGCAGACAAGCTGATTGAGATCGCCATACAGCAGAGCAGCCTTCCAATGATGTCAGAGCAAAGCCGTCAGTTGGAGACAGCGAGAATGCTAATTAACCAGCAGCTAGACCATGTGCATGATCTGGTTGATTTGACCGAATTAAGGGAAGGCAAGTCAGCCATGCTGTCTCCGGTGCTTGTCAAGGAAAGCTTACAAAGCGTATTCCGCCATTTGAAGGCAATGCCTGAATGTGAAGGCGTGCATTTTGATCCTGATATCCCGTTGGCTTTTCCGGTCGCGCTCGGGGATGAGAGCCGCTTTCGTCATGTTATCCGCAAATTAATTATTGCTTCCGTGCAGCCGGGCGCGCTTGTACGCGCAGACGGCCTTGTACTGCCGGATAAGGAAGTTTGTTTGGAACTACACATTTCCGGCGCAGCTTTGAGCAAGGAACAGGCGGCGGAAATGATGGCTCTTGAGGTCGATCAGAAGGAATCCTTTACTTCACGTACCATGCATTTGATTATGGCTTTTCAATGGATGAAGCAGCTTGGGGGCGAACTAGCCGTCAAGCAGGAAACTGCAGAGGATGAGTTGGTATTCGAGCTGACACTTGGCAGTATTCGCCCTGCTCTTCGGAGTTGGAAGAGAGGGGACGGCAGGCCCAAAAATGTTGCCAGCGGCACGATTAGGGACGGGGAGCATGATCACGGCTCCATTATGCTCATTTCTACCGACTTGGTAAACCTGGATATTGTCTCCGCCATTTTATCCGGTCAAGGTTATGATATGGTTCATTGTACGTCAGGCCATGCGGCATTGGAGTACGTTAAGGAGCAGCCGCTATTGGATTTGATTATTTGTGATCAATTAGTTTCAGGCATGAGTGGAATTGAACTTTGCGCAGAAATTCGCAAGTCATATTCGTCTGCCGTACTCCCATTCCTGCTGATCGTATCGCCGTTGGAGCCGCAGGAGAGATTGGCTGCTTTCCGGGCAGATGTCAACGATATTGTCGTCTATCCGTATGAAGCATCCGAGTTGATTGGACGTGTCGGCAACATGGTATCCATGAAGCATTCCATGGAGACTTCTCTTCAGATGGAACAGGCCTTTTTGCAAGCCCAAATCAAACCGCACTTTTTATATAATGCGATGAATTCCATTTTATCCCTGTCGTACAGTGATGTGGAGAAGGCGCGTCAGGTGATCTTTGACTTGAGTGATTACTTAAGGTTTAGTTTTGACTTTACAAATACACGGCATTCCGTCCCCTTATCACAGGAGTTGGAGCTGGTTCAGGCCTACTTGAATATTGAGAGCGTACGCTATGGAAATCGGCTTCGTTACGAACTGGATTGCGATGAACGGATTGGGGTGCAAATTCCGCCGCTTACGTTGCAGCCGATTGTGGAGAATGCGGTCAGACATGGAATTGCCCCTGTGCCGGAAGGCGGCAACATACGTGTTGTTATTCGAAAATCGGAAGACAAGGTTATCGCGATAATTAGCGATAATGGAATCGGCATGGATAAGCAGCGGTTGGCGATTATTCAGGAAGATGAAATGATGGCGGGTCATGTCGGACTGCTTAATATACGCAAAAGGCTGAACCGGTTATCAGCGACAATGACCATTGAGAGCGAGCCGGGCGCAGGAACAACCACAACCTTGATATTTCCGGCAAGGAGAGAGATAGAGGTATGATCGCCAATCATAAATATTTGTACACCTATGCCTGCCACGAAACAGAGCGGGAGTTATGCGGCATGGAGCTGCGTGCCTTGCTTCAATTGAAAGGCGGCATGCCTGAGCAATCTGTAGAAAGTTCAGTAGGCATAGCGCCCGGCCGCAGCCCGTTCATTAAACAACGTCTGGATATCGAGATGGAGGCAGACAGCTTGGAAGAACTGATCGACAAGGTTGCCTTGCTTGATCCCCTGAAGGAGACATTCAAGGTGGTATGTCTGAAGACAGCACAAGGGCCGGATTACAAGGAACAGCGTCGCATGGAGCGACAGATCGGCGCTGAGATTCGCGGCACCCCCAGTATGAAGCAGCCCGATTTGAGGTTTGGGACGGCATGGAGCTGTGGGCGCTGGGTATTTGGACGCTTGCATGAAGCGGAAGCCGCCTGGCTCAAGCATCAGAACAAGCCGCGAGCATATTCAACGGCGCTTAGTACTCGTGTGGCGAGAGCCGCTGTCAATATTGCGGTACCCGTCACTGAAGGCGCCCGAGCTGTAGATCCGTGCTGCGGCATCGGAACGGTACTGCTGGAAGCCATCTCCATGGGCATCGAAATTGAGGGTTTTGACAAAAATCCGCTGGCGGTTGCAGGCGCCCGTGAAAACTTGCTGCATTTCGGTTATGCTGATATTGCAGCTATTGCGGATATGCGCAGCCTGACGAAACATTATGATGTGGCGATTATTGATTTCCCTTATAATCTGTGTTCGGTGCTGCCTGCAAAGGAGCTGCTGGAGATGCTTGTGGCAGCAAGACGCATAGCGGACCGAGCGCTCGTTATTTTTGCTTCAAATCAGCCTGTTGAGGAGCAACTTGCAGCAGCGGGCTGGGAGGCGGCAGATAGCTGCGCTATCAGTAAAGGCACTTTTACACGAAGAATGGTCCGATGTGAATAGAGAGCCGTATTATAAATATAAATAGCAATGGGATTCAGGGAATGTATGCTTGGTCCTTGTAATGTCGCATACTAATCCTCATGAATGCGTTTGAGGGTGGGATAAGGATGCAAACAAACAGCAGGTTGCAGGAGCATGGAAATCGATTGCGAATATATTTGCTGGCAGGCATTGCAACAGCGCCGCATTTTTTTGGCCGCTGCTGCGATATGATAGCCCAAATCGCCGCCAGGTCGGGCTGGGAGCCGATCGTAGAGACTATTTTCCCTTACGGTGACGACAGCCGCAGCCTCTTTTCCCAGGTCAGGGAGGTGAGCGGGGATTTGCCGCGTCGTATGAGCATTGCGCGCAAAGGCGGCCGAATTGCCGCCAGCCAAATTCGCAACTCCTATTCCGGAGAACCGCTCGTGCTGATTGGGCATAGCGGCGGGGGAGCGGCTGCCTATCAGGCGGCACGTATTTTGAGCAAAGAGCAGGAGTTAACGCAAGACAAATGCCGGATTGTACAGATCGGTTCGCCCAAAGTTCCGATTGTGCCCGAACTTGCCCGGCAAGTTTATTATATTCACGCAGTGGATGACAAAGGTCGGGCCAAAGACCCGATTACCCGGCTTGGCAGTTGGGGCGGCTGGTCATTGAACCGGTTCAATCTGCCGGGCTGGAACCCCAAAAAGTATGCGCCTGCGCACATTGAAGGCATTCATCTGTTGGGCGGCCATACGGATTATTTGCGTTATGACCAGCCGTTTATTGATGAGCAGCAAATGTCCAATATGGAAAAGACATTGGAGAGGGTGTGGGGCTGGATTCAAAACAGTCTCGCACTCCCTCAACAGTAAGGGAAGGAAGAACCTTTCACACGCAGGCCTTTTCTGAAAAGCGGCGGTATGGTCGTAAAATTAGTGGAAATAGAACGCAAAAAGAGATACACTAAAGCTATTCCTGCTTAATGAGGTGAACATTGATATGACAGACAAGCCGTTAAATACGGAAATCGAAGCGGCGGCAGCCGAAGAGAGCGCTCAGCCTCGCAAAGTTTCGCTGGCTGAGGCCATGAAGCAAAAGCTTGCGCAGAAGAAGCAGGCTCAAGCAGATGCCAACCAGCAAAAGAAGCATCAGAATGCCGGCAATCAGCCTAAAATGAAAAGCCAAAATACGAAAAAAATCAATAACCAACGCAAGCGCATGGGCGTATAATATCACGGGCTGCTTGGTAGGCATTTGTCACGGGCGGTCATGTCGCACCTGATAGGCGGCTTGCCAAGCGATAGAAGGGGGATTGGGATTTTGGCGAATACCCACACTTACACCCGGAGAGAAGAAGTCGCCAATGCGATTACGCACGGTATCGGAGCGTTGCTTAGTGTTGCGGCGCTTGTACTGCTTATCGTATTCGCGTCTTTGAAGGGCACGGCATGGCATGTAGTGAGCTTTACCATATACGGCAGTGCGATGCTGCTGCTCTATGTCTCATCGACCTTGGTCCACAGCTTTCCTGAGGGCAAAGTCAAGAACCTGTTTGAAATTATGGACCATTCTTGCATTTATATCTTCATTGCGGGGACCTACACACCCATACTGTTTAACGTTGTTAAAGGAACTACCGGCTGGGTGTTGTTTGGCATCGTCTGGGGAGCAGCGCTCGCCGGGGTGGTCTTCAAGTCTTTCTTCGCTTCAAGGTTCTTGTTTACTTCGACGCTGCTGTACATCGCCATGGGCTGGATTATTATATTTGCCTGGGGGCCGCTCGTCGAGAATATGGCGCCTGGCGGTTTAAAACTGCTGATCAGCGGCGGACTATTGTATACGTTCGGAACCGTGTTTTATATGTGGCGCAGCTTCCCGTTCCATCATGCGGTATGGCACTTGTTCGTGCTTGGCGGCTCTGTGCTTCATTTCTTTTCCATTTTGTTGTATGTATTGCCCCATTGAGGGCTTTTGTTGAAAAAAAACCGTGTTCCTGTTATCGGGACACGGTTTTTTCCGCTTCTATTTCTATCCGTTCATGGACTTTATAAAGGCGCCACTTATTGTCGAAATCATGATGGAGTGTCGCCCAACTCATGCCCTTGTCGTAAAGTTCAGGATATTTCATATTAATCGAGCTTTTTGGACCATTGCGGGAAGGATTGGGGACGAGAATATAATCGACATTGTTTCCGAACGGATCTTCCATAGCTTTTTTAAACGCATAGTCGCTCGTAATCAGAAATCTTTTCAGGTTATGGGTATTCAACAGGATCGTAAAGGCATTGGAAGAGTCGGTCATAATGGTATCCTTCGTTATATGCTCGTCCAGCCATTGGGCAACTATCCGTTCCTCACGCTGGGCAACGACATATTCATTCGTATCCAGTTGAAGGAAGTTATGCTCGTCCGGCGCAATCTCCGGGTCGTTCACCGCATAGGCCAGGAGCCCTCCGGTAATGACCATGCATACCGCCAGAAGTGAAAATGCAGCCCGTCGCTTCCATTTCTCCGTAATCAGACTTAGCTCATATGGCAGCCAGGCAACGACAACCGGGAACACATATAAGAAATATCGGAACCAGCCGAATGAGGAAGCATTCATCAGCAGCGCAAACTGCATTCCGGGAACTGCAGCAAACAACAACAGCAGAATGAGAAAATCCGGTTTGAGCAGCCGTTTGGTAAACAGGCGGATAAGCAGCAATCCCACAAACGGCATGGAATACCACATAGTTTTCTTGGCAATGAACCATAAAGCGAGAAGCGGGCTGTTGAACAGCTTGACGAAGTTCGCATCATTTTGAAGCTGCTCGGATTGGGCTACATTGGAATATTCCGAGTTTAGGAAGTAGAAGGCATTCCCCATAATCGTATAGTTGAAGAACATCCATAGAAATCCCGAGAAGATTGACGGGATAAGCACCAGAATCCAGGTCGCCTCGATCTTATTGTATTTCTCCAGCAGCTTCAGCTTGGGGTCGGCGGCGTCCCGGTGGTGGAGCATCAATATTACTATGACAATGCCAAGAGCCAGGGACACCCCGAACGGCACTGCCTCATAGCGGGTCCAGAATGCCAACGACAGCGCAAAGCCCGCCAGGATGAGACTGCTTGTTTTCCGTTCCCGAATCCAGATGGTGAACTCAATAATCGTGAACATGAGGAAATAAATATAAGGCGCATCACTTAGCCCGTTGGCGCCGAACAGTAAGATGAACGGATTGAGGCTGAACAGCAGGGCAAGCCCCGCGCTCATAGATTTGGACAGTTGATAGCGAATGCCTGTCTTATAGATTAGAACGGCTGTCAGCGCAGCGAAGGTGGCGCTCATTATTACGGCAGCCAATCCTCGCGACGCCAGTACAGGAAATAACGGATAAAACACAAGCAGGACCGTCTCCATCATGAGGCTCGGCAGCGGGTTCCAGACAAATCCGATCGCACCCAAATGGGGATCTCTGCTGTACAGCACATAAAAGGCGTTGGCAACACGGCTCAAAGCATCATTGTGCATATATCCTTTTACGTAGCTGAAATAGAAGCCAAGCGCGAACTCGACGGCGAGTATAAATAAGAAGATGATCCATGGAAGAATGGTGCGTTTTGTCATTCTTGAACTCCTTTTCGTTGACCATACGTCCGAAACGTCCAGCGGCGGTTGAGCACATAGTTGTGCACCGGCACAATAACTGTAATGATGCATTGTCCAATCAGGTAGGGCAGATGGGCAAGCTCAACCGCAGCGTACATGACCGCCGTATTGAGCAGCAGACCGGAGCAGGAGACGATTGTATATTTGATGAACTGCCGAATCGTTCTCTTCTCCGAAGCGTCTGTAAACGTCCATATCACATTAAGAAAGTACGAGAGGATCAGCACGGCTATGAAGCCTGTCGCCGAACCGGCAATCGGATGCAGTCCGCCCCATTCAACCAGCAGCACCAACAGGGCAAAATGGAAGACGGTTCCGATCAGTCCGACAATTCCGTACTTAATGAGGGGAGACTGCAGAAAAGACAGCATGCTGTTCGCTCTCCTCCAGAGTTTGAACTGAACCTGTGTGCTGGCTCCGACCGTTGATCAGATAGCGTGGACGGCCTTTTACCTCATGGTAGATAGCGCCTATGTATTCCCCGACGATGCCGATGGAAATCATGATGATCGAACCGATAATCAGTTGAAGCAAGATAACGGTTGTAAATCCGGTAACGGCGCTGCCCTGCAGCTTGTTAACCAACGTATGAATTCCAATTACGATTGAGCAGATAAAAAATATGAATCCGATATAGGTTACGATGCGAAGCGGCTTGGTCGAAAAGGCAACCACGGCATCAAGCGCCAGTCTCGCAAGCGACTGGATGCTCCATTGGCTGGCTCCGCCAGTACGGGTCTCAACATTGAAGGGCAACTGAGTGCGGCGAAAGCCAAGCCAGGCCGACATCCCTCTGAAGAACATCGTGCGCTCCGGCATTTTGCGCCAGGCCTCCACGACCTTTTCATCCAGCAGCTTGAAGTCTGAAGCATTCTTGAGATCGAAGCCGGAGAGGTGATTGAGCAATCCGTAGAACAAGGAAGCCCCCGCCTTCTTGTTCCAGCTTTCGTTGCCGCGGTTTGTCTTCACGCATTCTACAACCTCGAAGCCTTGCCCGCGCCACAACTCTACCATCTCGGGGATGAGCCGGGGCGGGTGCTGAAGATCGCCGTCCATGACAATAACCGCTTTGCCCCGTGCATGCTCAATGCCCGCGCATAAGGCGGACTCCTTGCCGAAGTTGCGGCTTAGCCGAAAGGCGGTCAGCCCCGGGATGCTGCGGCTTGCTTGCTCCAGCACCTCCCAGGTTTGATCCTTTGAACCGTCATCAATGACGATTAATTCGAAGTGCTGACAGGCGGAAGCAGCGGCGGCTGCAATCGTGACCAGTGATTCATACAGATGGTCCGATTCATTAAAGACCGGAATAACAATTGAAAGCTCAGGCTTGCTGCTCTTCATACGGGCTTCTCCTCTCTGCCGGCTGGACTTATCATGATTGATCAGATGTCTGGGACTGGTCGTCGAAGGCAGGATCATGCAGACCATGGACGGTCTTCTCCCAGTAAAACGGCTTGGTAATCAGCTGCCAGGCTGCCTTGACGGCAGCTATACTCATCATCACCCAATAGATCGGGGTGAGCAGCGCATATCTGACGAGTGAGTAGGAGAAGGCTTGGCTTCGCTTTTGCTCCAGATCATGAAGCACCCAGTATACGCCTGCCACGTTGCTGAAAATAAACAGGAAATTGCCTGCGTAGAGCTGGACGCTTGCCAAATAATAGATGGTTCCCGGGAAAAACTTCGGGATAAAATCAAAATGCCAGCCGAACCACAGCACCAGCATGATCCAAAAAATCGGGTTGAGCAACGGCAGCATCGGCGTAGCCAAAATCATAACCTGGAAGCCGAGAAAGCCCTTCGGGCCGATCTCGCGCCATAGCTTTACCGGGTTGCGCATATGCACGAGCCAGGTTTGCATATAGCCTTTAATCCACCGCGAGCGTTGCCGAATCCAGTTGCCGACGCGGCTGTTGGCTTCCTCCCAGGTACGGGAATCTACAATGGCTGTCTTGTAGCCATGCTTGTACAAGCGGATGCCAAGATCGGCATCCTCGGTGACGTTGTACGGGTCCCAGGCATTCAGTTCCTTCAGAACAGACAGCTTGAAGTGATTCGACGTTCCACCAAGCGGGATTGGCACATCCAGCTTCATAATGCCCGGCAGGAGCAGTTCGAACCACATGCTGTATTCCTGTGTGAACCAGCGGGTCAGCCAATTTTGATTGCTGTTGAAATAGTTCAGCTTGGCCTGGATACAGGCGAATTCCTCCGGACACTTGCGGAAGGTGGCAATCACTTTCTTCAGCTGATCCGGGTCGGGACGGTCCTCGGCATCATAGATGACGACAAATTCGCCGCGTGCGCGAATCAGCCCGTAATTGCATGCCTTAGGCTTGGTTTTTGGAAGACTGTCCGGAACAATCAGGATCGTATAGTAAAATGGCAAATCCATAGATTCCAGCAAATCCCGCGTCTCGGTATCATCCTCCTCAATTAACAGCCGGACATCCAATTTCGCCTTGGGATAATCGAGATTTTCCAGATTGGAGATGAGGTGAGGGATAACCTGCGCTTCCTTGTACATAGGAACAAGAATAGTGTAGATGGGCAAATCCCGCTCATCCATGTCGGCAATTTCTTCATCCGTGAAGCGAAATTGTGCTCCTTTGCGGGAGCCAAGCATAATGACCCAGAATTTGAAGACAGACATGATAAAGTAAAAGACCTGGATGGCAATGTTGACAGCCAGCAGGGTGACCCAGAAGTTCAGAATCAACCCGATAACGAGCAGCACGCCGATTAGAGCGATCAACCCGCTCTGCGGCTTCGTAAACGTTGTATGCGCCGAGTTGTGCGGCTGCTCGCTGGCTAGCCTGCTGGTGCTTTCATGAAGCATTTCGCTGGTATATATTTCCTTCCAGAAGCGTTCCATCTCGTCCTTTGTCGCCAGCACCTGCTCAATCGGCATTTCAAGCATGGCTTCGACTTTCTGTACCGCTTCGTCTGTCAGCGGCGTCGTCACAGCGACCAGATAACGGTTCACATACTGATGGATAACAACGATTTCAAATTTTCTGGCTACCGCTTCGGGCAGCTTAAGCGTCTTATCCAGTGTCAAATTCTGCCCGATTCTGCCGATATTGTTCTGTGTCGCAATCATCCGATACAGCTCGCTTGGTTCAATCATCTTGAGCGAAAGCAGCACATCGCCCAGCATGCCGCCGCTTTTCTGCTGGAAGGCCAACGCCTTATCAAGCTCAGCCGGAGTAAGTTTGCCGGATTCGACCAGAATATCGCCGAGTCTTCCTTTCCGACCGCCTAAATAATGTCCGAGGTCTTCAGGCTTGATGAAGTCCATGTCGACCAGGATGTCGCCGAGCCGGCCTCCAAACTGACGCTGGCGGCTGATTGCAGTTTGCAATTGTTCTTCCGTAATCTTGCTGTCTTCCACAAGCATGTCGCCCATCCGGCGCGACCTTGGAGAGCGACTTGTCGATTCGGAATCTGGCTCTGCCGCAGTATCGACGGCAGCGGGAAGATTGGTCTCAGCCGCAGTTGCAGCCGTTTCCCGAACAGCCGGAGCAGTGCGGCGTTCATACTGCTCAATTCGCTGGTGGGATTCTTGAATGCGAAGCTTGAGCTCATTCATTTCATTTTCCAGCCGCTGCATTCGCACTTTCTGCTCGGTCCGCTGCAGTTCAAGAGCTGCTTTGGCCTCCTCAAGCCCCAAGCTCGCCGCTTTAATTTTTCGTTTGGCGCTAGAGACTCGCACTCCTCCAAATTTCAACCGAAACCTCTTCATAGCGCGCCTGCATGCTCGGCAAGCATTCGCTCCTTGTTCAGCACAGACTTTAATTCCTGCTGAAGAGAAAGGCTTTGCTCCATTTTTTCGTGATATTCCTGCTCGAATTCTGCCTCTTCACTGACTTGAAGCGCGAGCAGCGACTCCTGTTCGGCCTGAAGCAGCTCCACATATCGGACCACCTCTTCGGAACGGTAGCCAATAAGGGCGCGTTTGGTTCTCATGTCTTCATCCTCCTAGGTTAGAATTTCAATTAGAACGCAGTTCTCTAAAGCGGAAAAGTAAAGATCACGTGAAGGGAAGTGGGTCTGACCGGCAGTGAACACAAGCTTGTCCCCGTCTGTCCCTGCTAATTCGCCTGTCCCATAGGCCAGCAGCCATTGTATATGGCCGGGTGAAGAAGGACATGCATACCGGGCGCCCTCTGGGAGGGTAATGCGATTGGTCTGCACACTGACGCCGCCGTTCCCATTGTACTGCGTATCCAGCTTCTTGATTGCAGTAAGGGAAGTATCGACCGGCTTGATCTTCTCGACAAGAGGCTTGATGTTGCTAGCCAGGCGTTTGTTGGTGACTAGAATGCCGCTTTCCCCGGCTATAATAACCGCATCTGGCACCCCGTTAACAATAACGGGGGTATCAAGCTCGTTGATAATATGGGTATTGTCGCAGCCATCACCCAAAATCCCGTCTCCATAGACAGATTGGCTGAGTAGAGAGGAAATCGACTCCCAGTTGCCCATATCTTCCCATAGCCCCTCGTATAAAAGGCCGCCTAACAGCGGTTCTTGTTCGACAACAGCGTAGTCGAAGCTTGTCTTCGGGAGCAGATGGTATTGAAGCTTCAAGGATGGAAAATCAGTCGGATAGCCGGCTTCGCGCAGCTTGCCGATTAGATAGCCGAGCTTAAATGCAAAAATGCCGCAATTCCATAACGACCCTTGCTCGATCAGACCTATGGCGGTCGCGGTATCCGGCTTTTCTACAAATTTCTTTATGGTATAAGGCTGGACCCGGGTATCCGTGGCCGGAACAATGTAGCCGTACTTGCTGGACGGATAGGTCGGTGCGACGCCAAGCAATGCAATTCGGTTGTCTCCGCTTTGGACAGCGGCTTTCAACTCGGACAGTCTTTTATAAAACGAGGAATCGGCTTTCCCGTCCACTGGCAGGACAATGATGGCTTCATCGTCTGGAATGTTCCACTCCGAGTGCAGGAAAGTTGTGGATAAGGCAATTGCCGGGTATGTATCTCTGCGCTCAGGTTCAATAATGTAAGGGATGGAGCTGCCAAGCTGTTCTTGCAGCAGCGGGAGTTGATTCTCCGAAGAGGCGATGACGGTATGCTCCAGCAAGCCCGCTTCACTCAGCTCGTGCAGCGTGTTTTGCAGCATAGAGATGGATTGGCCAGTCTGATTCTTCAATAATTTCAAATATTGTTTGGAACGCTCTTCGTTGGAGAGGGGCCATAGCCGCTTTCCCGCGCCCCCGGATAATAGAATAATTTTCATGCATGTATCCTCCTGGTTGGGCCAATAGGGATGTGCATTCCATCTATAATGAATGAATGATAGATAGACAGATGGAAGCAAGCTATCGCAAGGGATGTCGAAAGAACTGCAGCTTTAGTATAAAAACTAAATATTAAAAAAGTATAAGTTTACTTCGAATTTTACTATAGAATAGCCTCAGAAGTGTGTCAATACGTAGCAAAACTTACCAAATAGCACGATCGTCCTATAAATTTGATTCGAGTGTATCATGTTCGACTAAACATAATCTGAACAAAAAACAGCAGGCGTGTCACGCAGAAGACGGACACCAGCCTGCAGGGGCTGCACATATTTGCTGTTTTGCCAGGGGGGCCTGGCTAGCCAGCACATCAAAATAATGGGTAAGCGAATGATTGGCAGAGATGGAGCCGGCGTTCTGCTCCAGTTTGTATTCGCCTTTTACATGTAAATAGATGTATGTTTTTTCTGTCTTTGGAGAGCGGTACAGGAGCGGGGGAAGCTGTGTCACGATATCGTACTTGTTGGCAACGCGTACAGATACCGGAATGCGCCGGTTAAACATCCGGACGAAGGTCGGGTCCCCGACACGAGGCGAGGCATACGTATAAACCTTGATTTTCCGTTCATTGAAGCTGGCATCCAAATCCGGCGCCGCCAGCGTGGCAAGTGCTCCGCCCAGACTGTGTCCGGTTACGAACAGCGGCAGACCGGAGGGGACCTTGCTGA
This sequence comes from Paenibacillus roseus, assembly GCF_016424485.1. Lineage (GTDB taxonomy): Bacteria > Bacillota > Bacilli > Paenibacillales > Paenibacillaceae > Paenibacillus_D > Paenibacillus_D roseus. Next base: position 41,438 of record NZ_JAELUP010000024.1, on the reverse strand, counting down.
CCAATTCAACAAGCTGGCCTCGGAGAGAACGATAAATGTCCGTAAAGCCCTGATGCGTCATACCGCCGTCCTTTACATAGCGATAGTCTGTCTGGCGGGCAATCAAATCCGATATCCATTCCGTCGCCGTGCCCGTGCCCCGGAAGGCGATGACAGCGGCTTTATCCGATGCGATGACAAAGCCGAACCGCTCTCTGGCGGACTTGTAGGAGGTGCCCGTCATGTCCCCCACCAGATGATAGCCCTCGGGCATGATGAAAGTGCCGTCGCGGTTATGGAACTGGGTGTACGTTTGATCACATACGGCTGCCAAAAACAGTGTAGTTTTCATATTGATAGTACGTTTGTTCATAACGTGTCTCCTTGCATTCAAGTTAGCAAAGATGCTAATGCTATCTATACCTATATATATGTACATTCGCCCTGAGAGGCGATGGGCGAATGCCCGCCTTGCTGACATCTTGTTGTGTATGCGCTACAATGAGGTAACCATAGTGAAAAAGGAGAGGACAGCATCAATGACATTAAAAGTTGGACTTATAGGCACAGGGTGGTTTTCGAAAATGCACGGCGAACTGCTGGCGGTAGAAGAAGGCGTGGAAGTCGTCTCTATCTGCGGCTCAAGCAAGGAGAAGGCTGATCAGCTTGCCCAGCAGTTTGACGATGCAAGAGGGTACGGTAAAATTACCGATATGCTGGACTCCCGAAAGCTGGATGCCGTGTACATATGTGTTCCTCCGTTTGCACACGGGGAAATCGAGCATGCCCTGCTGCAAAGAGGGATACCTTTTCTTGTAGAGAAGCCGCTTGGGGTCGATATGGAAGCGCCTACTTCGATTCTCAAAGAGGTTCAGAAGCAGCAGTTGATTACTTCGATAGGTTATCATTTCAGATATATGGACAGCACGTTGAAGGCGCGTCACCTGCTTGAGGGCAAGACGATCGGGATGGCGCTCGGCCAGTGGATGGGCGGTATGCCTGAGGTCAACTGGTGGAAAAAGCAGGAAGGCTCCGGCGGCCAGATTGTGGAGCAGACGACGCACTTGTTTGATCTGTTGCGGTATTTGCTGGGTGAAGTAACGGAAGTGTACGCAGCTTATGCGCATCGTGTCATACATAGTAAGCATGACGAGGCAACGGTTGCCGATGTCGGCACAGTGACGCTGAAGCTGGCAAGCGGCGCTGTTGCGAATCTGTCCAATGCTTGCATGCTGAGCGGGGGAGGCACTATTAGGCTGAACATTTATACGGACGGCAATAATCTGGAGCTGACACATGGCGGGCTGGTGGAGATTGCAGGTGAGAACAGTCACGAGTACAAAAATGTCTCCAATCCCTATGTCAACGAGACGCGCGCCTTTTTGCATGCTGTGCGGACAGGCGATACATCCGGTATTTTGTCCGATTATGAGGATGCCTGGAAATCACAACGGGTTACGGTTGCGGCCAATGAATCGGCACAGAGCGGCCAGCCGGTAAAACTTGCGGATCTGTAAAAGACACCATACGCCAAGCAGGGGCTTGTCCCGCGGTTGCAACCGACTGTGGGACAAGCCCCTGCTTTTATACAAAATAAATGGAAATAAATGAATAACTGTCTCTAGGATCGGATTCTTCCCGTTATGAGCGAGATCAGGAACAGCACCAGGAAGATGTAGAATAATACTTTTGCAATCCCTGCTGCTGCGCTGACAATGCCGCCAAACCCAAAAATAGCCGCTATGATGGCAATAACAAAAAATATGGCTGCCCATTTAAGCATACCTATCACCTGTCCCTTTCTTTGATTGTATTCTAGGACGCCAGGCCAGCTTGTCCTCATTCAGGCAAATCGACGCCTTCCAGACCTTTCATGTCTCCATAGTTGCCTGCTTGCTTTGAACATAACCTTGCTGGAGCCGATTTGAAACAGCGGGCAATTGATTCAGCGTCTGAGCGAGCGGGTAACGATATACACAGGCTTTTGGGGAGAACAGGCAGCACAGAAACGGGGGATGCACATGCTGATTGAGATTAGTGTTCTTATTATGGCAATAGCTGTAGTGGTATTGGTTGTTTTTTTAATTCAAACGTTGCGAGAGGCGCAGGCTTCCATACAGACGGCGAACGAAACGCTTCGGGAAACGAAGGAGCTTGTACACCAATCAAAAGAGGATGTTCAAGAGCTGATGAAAGGTGTTAGCGAGTTGATTCATCAGGTGAATCAACAGGTGGGCGCTGTTGAGCCGCTCATGTCCTCGGTACGCAATGTCGGGACGGCTGTAAATGAAGTAACAGCTGCGGCCAAAGAGGCGTCCGCTGCCTGGTCGGGCAGCTTGAAGCGCCAAGCTGCGTTGAATGCAGAGAAGGCGAGTGCGATATCGTCGTGGCTGAATTGGCTGGACACTGCAGCAAGAACCTATCAGACAGCAAAAGGGCTGCTGGAGCAGACGAAGCGCGCCTCAAATGCTGCTGCAAAGCAGCAGTTTGCTTCTGCGTCCGCCGCGGTAGATAATAAACAAAGAGGATAAAAGCTTGCAAGGAGCTAAGAGATTCAAGGAGCTGAACAATGAAAATACTGGTCGTTGATGATAATCCAATGAACGTAACAGTCGTAAAGGAAATGCTGAAGCGGGCGGGTTACAGAGATGTGCATTCAGCGGCATCCGGACATGAGATGTTCGAGCTTGTCGGACTGGATGAGCATGGGATAGAATATGCGCCTCACCTACTGGGCGAGTCGGAATACGATCTGATCCTTCTCGATATGATGATGCCGAGAATGGACGGGATTGCCGTATGCAGAGCCTTGCAGCAGTCTTCCCGTCTGAGGGATATCCCGATTATTATGGTTACGGCGATCGGGGATTCGAAGAAACTGGCGGAGGCGCTTGACGCAGGAGCAAGCGACTATGTGACCAAGCCGATCAACAAGGTGGAACTGCTGGCTCGGATTCGCGTCGCTCTCCGGTTGAAGGAAGAGAAGGATTGGCATAAAAAGCAGGACCGGAAGCTTAGGGAGGAGCTTCAATTGGCGAGAGAGGTTCAATCGGCGGTACTGCCGCAGCCTGTAACCGAGAAACATATAGAGATCGGCGCCATCTATCGCCCTTCGGAGGAATTGGCGGGAGATTTGTATGCCTGGCACCGCATTGACAACAGCCGTTACGGAGTAGCGGTTGTCGATGCAATGGGGCATGGCATCTCATCATCTTTGGTGTGCATGTTCATCGCTTCCGTGCTCAAGGATGCGATGATTAAACTGGTGGACCCTGTGCTTGTTATACAGGAACTGAATCGCAGGGCGCTTCAGCTGCAATTTGCGGATCAGCTTATTCAGTATTACTATACGGCGCTGTACATGGTAGTGGATACCGCGAATGGACAGATTGAATATGTGAATGCAGGGCATCCTCCCGGTCTGCTGCTGAGGGATGATGGAAGCGCGATGCAGCTTCAAGGAGGCTGTGTCGCCATTGGAATGTTCGAACAGGAACAGATCAAAGTAACCAAGCAGACGGCGAAGATCGGAGAGCGTGATCGGATTGTGCTTGTAACTGATGGGGTTATCGATGTTGTGGATGCTCCAGACCAGGAAAAGCTTGATAGCCTGTTTGAGCAGTTGGCCGTGCCAGCGCGCGAGGAAGCAATCGACAGGTGGGAGGAAGCTTTCTTCCAGGACGGTATCCAGAACGGCAGACCAGATGACCGTTGTCTGGTCTGGGTGCATATCAAGCAGTAATGGCTGCCGTCTTCTGGCAGGAGCTGTCGCATAGATGAGTAAACGGGCACAGCTCTTGCACAGGATGGAAGAAGATTCACCGTTTTCGCGGGCCGAACGAGGGGACGGCGGTATCCGTGCCGGACTTGCCGCCAGTACGTTTTTTTCTTGAACGGGTTAGCTGGATTGCGGTTTCGGTATTATCGACTTCCGCTGTCTCTTTATTTTTTGCCGCGACAGGTTCACGTTGCTTCCGTCCGCTCTGGCTGGCCGCTATAAGCTTGGAACGATAATGCTTGCCCTTGAGAAGATCGCCTGTCCAGCCTTTGAACCATAGCCATAAATAAATGCCGACGGTGAACGCCAGCGTGATGCTAATAATGACGGTAAAGCCCCATGAATCCTTAAGAAAAGGAATCCATTGAAAGTTCATTCCCCATAACGCGCCGATAATCCCTGCGGGCATAAACACCGCTGTAAAGATGGTCAGCGTCTTCATGATATCTGTTCCCCGAAAATTGGAAATCGCATCATCCATCGAAATGAGCGTATCAATTTGCAGGCTGTAGTGCTTGAGCAGTCCTTCGATTCGTTCCATCTTGTAACGCAGACGGGAGTAGCTGTCCGTCTCCTCAAAACCGCTGAGGAAGGCTTCTCTTGCTGCGATCTGAGTCTCCTGAACCGGGATAAACAGCTGGCTCCAGTGCAACAAATCGTATCTTCGTTCGAAGATGCTGTCCATCAGGTCGGTGCGATTGCGTTTGCGCATTGTATTTTCCAAATCATTGAGTTTGGCCTCGAATTCATCCATTCCGCTGTGGAAGCTCTCCAAAATAAGCCCCAGCACAACCATCAACGCCTCCGGAGCGGTGTTGCTGCACTCAAAACTCTCAGCCCAGAGCGGGCTTTGCAGGCGAATAGGAATTCTGAGGTCCTGATGAATTGTGACCAGTCTCTCTTGGCTTACCCAATAATGGAGCGGCTGTATATCGCTCTCATCATCTGAAATTTGTACCATAATGGTTCCATTAAGAACGGAGGAGCCGCCTGGCAGCAGACTTACACCCGCATGATTGCTGGAGCGCCCCTCGCATTCATCCAGCCAATTCGCACAATCCGGGAGCGTCCGTTTTAAATCTGCATATGAATGTTCGTCCGACTGCAGGAGATGTATCCATTCCCAGCCGGAATGATAGCGAAATATACGGTGTCCCATTCTAATGTGACCTCCCGGGTCGGTTGTTCAACTGCATTAATATAGGTTCATCATACCCTATTGGAGAATCGGTTGTAAAACAAGCGGCAGAAAAAAAAGCAATATCTTCCGAAGCGGCTCAGGAAGCTTGCGCGTGTCGCTGCAGCGCAGGGCATCAAACAGCCGAGGCCAACTGCCTAATACCCGCCTTCCTTGCCTTCATCCGTCAGATATTGCTTAAGTTTATCCATGGCCCGCTTCTGAATACGCGAGATGCTCATCTGTGAAACGCCAAGCTGATCCGCGATCGTGCGCTGCGGCAATCCTTCCTCAAATACGAGCAGCAGCACCTTCTGCTCCTCCGGCTTCAGACAGGACATCGCAGCGATCAGATCAAGCCTCTTTTCGACCGACTCAAAATCGTTTGCTTGTGCCCCAATCAACTCGCCCAGGGTGGTGTTGCTCTCTTCTTCGGAGATCGGGGTATCCAGTGAAACATAATGATAGAGGTCTCTTCCAGCTAATATTTCCAGTGTCTCCTCGTAGCCAAGCTCCAGAAATTCAGCAATTTCCTCCACCTTGGGGGAGCGTTCAAGCTTGACTGTCAACTCGTCAATGGCTTGCTGGAGCAAAATCCCCTTTTCTTTTACACGACGGGGAACCTGAATATACCATGATTTATCCCGCAAATAATTTTTCATATGACCGATAATGCTTTTCATGGCATAGGGCTCGAACTGCATTCCGACAGAGGCGTCGAATTGCTCGAACAGCCGCAGCAGCGCCATTTGGCCGACCTGATACAAATCTTCATACAGATCAGGTCGATTGCGCGATATTTTGCCGGCTGCCATTCGAACCATAGGTTCATAATGCTCAATCAGCATCGTTGCCGCTTCATTGGTCGGATTGCTCTGGTACTCCAGAATGAGCGTCACCGGACAAAGCGGTGTTGAATTCGCAGGCCTGCTGCTCATGCCAATTCTTCACTCCTGACAAGGCGCTTGGTCAAGGTAACCTGGGTGCCAGCATTGCTCAGCACTTCCACTTGATCCATCAAAGCCTGCATCAAATAAAGACCAAGTCCGCCTGAATGAATTTCGTCGATCTTTTTGCCGTGCAATGGGGAAGTTTGCGGGGCTTCCGATACGGCATCAACGCTTCGCCCGTTATCCTTCACAATGATGGATAGCGAATCGAATTTTTTCACAAATTTAATTTCCACGCTTTGTTCCTCCGGAGCCGCCGATGAGCCCTGCTCATAAGCGTACAGGACAGCATTATTGCAAGCCTCAGAGACGGCAACCTTCATATCTTCAATAGCCTCATAGGAAAATCCCATCTTTGCCGCAATTCCATATAACGTAACCCGGACTAAATCCACATATTCTGCGGTAGCCGGAACCTGAAGGGTTACTACTTCCTCGATTGCTTTCATCTCTTTGTCTTCGATCCTTTCTTGGATAATCAAGCTCGCATTTACGCTTGTCGAGTCAGAAACGGGGTGATGCCGGTCATATCAAAGAGCTTGCGAATGGATGGTGGAATCGCCTCTACGATAAATGCGGCATTGTTCGCATGCCGGGCCTTGAGCATCGACACCAGAATGCCGATTCCTGTGCTGTCGATATATTTCAAGTCCCTCAGATTAAGCGCAAGCTCACGGTCCGTCAGTTCGATTAACGGGGCCATAGCCGCGCGCATTTGTCCGGCAACCTCCAAATCAAATTCTCCACTAACATACACCGTGCATCGCCCTTTGGTTGTTTCTGTGCGTAAATGAAATTTATTCTGTTGATTCATGTATCCCTCTCCTGACTAAAAAAATACTGCGCTGAGTGTAAACGTTGCAGCAAAGCCTCAAAGCCTGAATTTCGAATCAGTCTATCAATTGCTTACCCTACTTTTTTCAAGATGAAACAGCCTGATCCCTCCAGAACATTTGGTTGAAGCCAATTGTTTTAGGGTATATCTAATATTAACATCCTTAAATTCCAGAGGAGGTTATCATGATGAGCAAAAAATTAGCTCTTTTTGAAAATCAGGAACAGGCGATCAAGACAATCGAAGCATTGCAAAAGGATGGCTTTGCCACTACTGAAATTACGGTGCTGGCCAAGAACAAGGAACATTCCCGCAGAATCGAGTCGGAGACCGACGTGCATGTGGACGAACTGATTGAGCTTGCACAGGTTGCTGATGACAATGAGGCGCATGTTAAGGGAGTGTTTGTTACGGGTGCGCTTGGCGTATCCCCGGTCGGCTCTGGATCGATGCCTGGCGCTTATCCATTAGTTGGTGCAAGCGGTCTTGTTGGCATGGATTTCTCTTCCGACTTTGATAAGGCGCTGGGTGGTTTCGAACTGGAGGACAGCCAGCGGGACGCTTGCAGCGAGGCTATTTGGGCCGGTTCAATCGCAGTCATCATTGAGACGGCGGAGAGCAAAAGCGATTCCGGAAGCGGTATTAGCCGCCTGGATAAGGCGGAAGCTGCCTTCCGAATCAACGGGGCGCAGCAAATTCTATAACATGGCTATTGCAAGTTATTTTCGTACCTGAAAAACCGGCTGCCCAGACGCAAATGATCTGGTTCAGCCGTTTTTTTTGGCATAAAAAAAGTGGAAAGGGGTGATTAGCTTTGGGGCTGCAGCAGGAAAGGACGATCCAGCTTTACAATATCGGCAACTGGATGATGCTCAGAGCGAATGACGAAGAGCAGCAGATTGGCGGCAATCATGCTGTATACGGTGCCATTGCCGCCATATCCAAGGCAGTAAAAGACGCCGGGCCATTCCGGGTCCGGACCGATGAAAGGCAAATTGTCCCGGGATACGCCGAAGGTAGCGCTCCAGGAATACTCCAAAGGAGCGTCCAGCATGGGGAACAATTGCTGAAGCTGGTGATGCAGCTTATGAATCCTTTTGTTGCGCAGCGGCTCGCTTTTCACCGGAATCCGGTTGCGCTCATCAAGTCCGCCGATTACGACCCGTCCGTCGGGAGTTGTTCTTAAATAAAAGTAAGGGTCGGCCGTATTCCATATGAGACAGTTGCCCGGCCATGCGGACAAGTTGCGCTGAGGCGCTGTAACGGCTGCAAAGGAACGATCAAGCTGTGCATGAATCAGTCTTCCGCGCAGCTCTTCCGGCTCATAGCCGATGGCATAGACGATATGATCGGCATCGATAATTGCGCCCTCCGCTGTTTCCAGACGGTGCAGCCCGCCCCGGCTTTTATGAGTGACGGCTTCGGTATGCTCATACACTTCAAGCCCCAGACGAGCAGCCTGCTCGATCAGTCCATGGACGAATAAGTAAGGATTAACCTCGGCATCGCCGCGGGTCAGGATTGCGCCCGCTTTACGGAACGGAAAGCGCGACCCGAGGTCGTCGGCTGACAGATAATCGGTGTCAAACCCGTATAGCCGAAGCGTACGAAATTCTTTTTGCAGCTTGGGCAGATGCTGCTCGGTATCGGCATATAACAGGCTGCTGCGCCGGTAAAAGGCGGTATTTCCAGGAAGCTCCGATGAAATTTGATACAACTGATTGACAGCGCTGCGGCAAGCCTTATAGAAGCGGACCGCCTGATGCTCGCCGATTTGACTGATCAGTTCATGCAGCATAATGTCGTTGGCGTACTGAAGCAACCCGGTATTGGCGCTTGTGCTGCCTCCGGCAATTCGACCCCGTTCAATCAGACAGGCGGATATCCCCTGTTTGGATAACATGTAGCCGATAATGGCGCCTGACATGCCGCCGCCAATGATCGCCACCTGTTTGCGCGTATTTTGCTTTAAAGGAGGGAAATGCTGAGATTTTGTTCCTGTTGTCGGCCAATACAAACTTCCTGCATGCAAATCCATTCGCTTCACTCCTGCTTCATTATGCTTTGAGTATGAACGGTTTATAGGTTATACATACAGTCCGAGGCAAAAATAAATACCGGAGCCTGCGGCTCCGGCATGTACCAAAATGAATTGCGTCATGTACTCTGAACGGGATCAAGAATTTGTCCGATCTTCCTCATTCGCAGCTATATCCGTTACTTCCCGCACCTTGTCGGCTGCCTTGGACACCGTGTCCGCAGCAGCTTCCGCGGCATCGGCAGCATGCTGACGCGCGTTGTTTGATAGATGTTGCACTTTTTCTTTTATGTTAGACGCCTGCTGGCTTACACTCTGTACAGCATTGCCAGCTGTTTCGGAAACTGCGCAAGCAGCGGTTTTTACCGCTTCTCCGGCTTCTCCGCATTTGTCCCTCAGATCCTGTCTCAGCTCGCGCCCCGATTTGGGAGCGAGCAGCAGTGCTGCAGCTGCGCCGATAATTCCGCCGATAATGGCGCCCTTTATGTAGCTGCTGCTCCCTATGTTTGCCTGTTGTATATCTTTGCTCATCATGCTCATCTCCTTCAATTTTGGTCGTCAACGCCTTGATTTTCTTTAACCATGGCAGTTGGCTTTGAATCAAGATGCTTTTTTTCGCAAGGGACGAATAGATATGAGGAAAGGGTCTGAAAGGAATGAAAAGACGTCAGAGCCGTTAACGGCTCAAGTTTCAACATCAACGGGCAAGAGGTGAAGCATATGGGAGCTGGATTGCACAGTGAAGGGACACCGTTGGTTCAGGCCAGTAGGGGGAATTGGACGGAAACGATTCATTTTGGCCATGTCGCCGTCGTGGACGCGAACGGGCGTCTGCTGGCATGGGCAGGCGACCCCGGACGAATTATATTTTCCCGGTCCGCGCTCAATCCGATTATTGCGGTGCAAGCTGTGTTGAGCGGCGTACTTGATGAAAGGGGGCCGGACGAGGAGCAGTTGGCGATTCTGACGGGCCGCAATGAAGGCACGGACAGGCAAGTAGAGGTGCTTGAGGCTCTATTGGGTAAATTTGGAATAGGAGAGGAGGTTTTGAGTTTGCCGCAGGCTTACCCGCTAGATAAGAAGGGACGGCTTGCGCTGCTTGGAAGCGGCCAGCCGCCGCGGCCATTGTACCATGCAGCGGCAGGGCGGCATGTTGCGGTAATGGCGCTTAGCCAATGCTCCGGCTGGCCGTATGCAGGGTATACCCGGCCGGAGCATCCTGCACAGCAGCTTATTTTGCAGCGGACAGCTGAGTTTGCCGGGATGGGCGAGGGAGCGATCGGGCAGGCGCAGGATAGCTGCGGTTTCCCAGCTCTGGCGCTGCCTTTGTGGCGGCTTGCACTCGCCTATGCGCGCCTGGCTGCTCCACCAGGCGACTGGGCGGACGCCGCTTTGCAGACGGCGGCGCGACGCACCGGTGCCGCCATGAATCGCCACCCGGCTCTCGTCGAGGGCCCGGGGCGGCTCGCGTCTGTGCTGCTTGGCGATGCCAATGCCATCGCGAGAAGCGGGGAGCAGGGCGTTTTCGTCTTCGCCCTGCGGCGGCAGCGTCTGGGAGTCGCCGTCAGCATCGCGGACGGCTCGGAGGCGGCGCTGCCTGTGGCCGTGGCGGCGATTCTCGAATCGCTCGCCGCCACGGGCCAATCCGGCACGCAGCACAGCGATGGTCCGCGGCGGCTGGCCGCGGCGGTGAGAGAAGCCTTCGCAGATGAAGTGCTTGACGACCACGGGAATAAGGTCGGCAGTATCGAGCCGCTAGTGCAGCTATGTTTTGGAGAGCGTTATCCCCGCTCCCGGTTCTAGAGATGAGTACTTGTTCCCCCACGCGACTTCAACCTCCTCTGGCAGGCGGTAAGATTGAAGCTCTGCGCCAGGCGCTTCTTTCTTCGATAGTCGCTGGGGATTTTTTTTATCGCCGTTTGCGCTTACTTCCTGGCCTGTCTAATCATTTCCCGGTAGGCACTGGGAGAATGTCCATAGAAGCGCCGGAATTGTTTGGAGAAATAGAGGGGATCGTGAAAGCCGACGGAGGAGGCGGTCTGCTCGATCGTCAGCTCCAGCCGCTCGCGCAGCAGAAAGCGGGCTTTGTCTACTCGCAGCTTGATCAAAAAGGTCATTGGCGACAATCCGGTACGCTGCTTGAACAAGCGAGATAGATACGCTCGATTATATCCGAGCGTCTCTGCCATAGCCTCGATGGATACAGCTTCCGTATATTGCGAGGATAAATAGCGGATAACCTGTTGGACTAGCTGCTCGCCATCATTGCCGGGACGGACGATATCGACTGTTCCCGCCCCGCTAGTCTCAGCGAGCGCACCCATGAGCAGCATAAGATAGCCTCCTGCCTGCAGATGGGCGTTTTGTCCTTGCTCCTGAAAAACACGCTGAATCTGCCGCAGCAGCACAGCTCTGCTGCGGCTTTGCCGCGGCCCGGCCAGCGGCTGCGCGCTTGTGAAACCAGCTGCTTTCACAAGCGCCGGAGCCCCCGGCCCGGTGAAGGCTACCCAACGGTAATGCCAGGGTTCGTACTCATCCGCCTCATAACTGACGAGTTGGTCCGGCTGAATCAAGAAGGACTGTCCGGGTTCAATGGAGTAGCTTTGCTGCAGAGATGTGAACGTCCCTTTGCCAGAAATGACATGATGCAGCAAATAAAAATCGTAGATTCTCGGCCCCAGTCGATGGAGCGGCTTGGTCTGGCTTTCCCCGGCAAACAGCACATGCAGGCTTCCGCCTTCAAATGCGGAAGGGTTGGAGACAACAGTATAGGTCGTGTTGCTCATTTCGGCACTTCTCCTTTCATTCACACTGTACCAAGCCATGAATCCTTTATCCTATTTATATCAGGAAACCTGTATAAAGTCACATTTGTCCATATACACGCCACATCACGCCATTTCAATTCCCCTCACAGATCGACTATACTAGGGGTAATCACATTTCCTGCAGTTCGGCGTTCACCGTTCGCTGGAGGGGCAGGCAATATCCTGGCAGGGAATCGCATAATAGAATCTCAAAAACTGACGGAAAGCGGTGTTGCTTACAGATGGCAAATCACAAAGAGCTTGTGCAACGATTTTTGGAGATATACGGGGGTTCCGAACAAGGTTTGCATAGTTTTCACGCCCCGGGCCGCGTTAACTTGATTGGAGAGCATACGGACTACAACGGCGGATATGTATTCCCAGCAGCACTTACTTTCGGTACGACCCTGCTTATCAGAGAACGTGAAGACAACCAGTTAGGTCTGGCTTCTACCAATTTCGAGCTGCGCGGTTCTTTCCCGCTGGACTCGATTGCCTTTGATAAAGCGGACGACTGGATGAACTATCCGAAGGGCATTGTCAACGAACTGCAATCCCGAGGCTACGCGATCCCGGTCGGTTTTGACCTGCTATATCATGGTGAAATTCCGAATGGCTCAGGCTTGTCCTCCTCCGCGTCTATCGAGGTTGTCACGGCGTATGCGCTGCTGGCTTTGAGCGGCCATCCGACCGATACGGTTGAAATTGCCCTGCTTTCACAAAAATCAGAGAATGAATTCAACGGGGTTAAATGCGGAATTATGGATCAGTTTGCAGTTGCGAACGGCAAGAAGGATCATGCCATCATGCTGATGTGCGATACGCTGGAATATAAGCTGGTTCCTTTCAATAGCGGGGCCTACAAGCTTGTAATCGGCAATACGAACAAACGCAGAGGTCTGGTGGATTCCAAATATAATGAGCGCCGCAGCCAATGTGAAGAAGCGGTGCAAAGTTTGCATCAGGCGTTTCCTCAACTGGAGCTGCTCGGTCAAATTTCGCTGGAGCAGTACAATGCCAACGAGCATCTGATTGGAGATTCCATTATTCGCAACCGCGCGCGTCACGTTGTGGAAGAGATTGACCGCGTAATTCGCTCTGTAGAAGCGCTCGAGCGGGATGACCTCGAGGAGTTCGGCCGTCTGATGAACGCCTCTCATGATTCCCTGCGCGACTTGTATGAGGTCACAGGGTCGGAATTGGATGCGATGGTTGAAGCGGCTCGTCAAGTGCCCGGGGTGCTTGGTTCCAGAATGACAGGCGCAGGTTTCGGAGGTTGTACGGTCTCGCTTGTGCATGAGGACAGTGTAGAGCGCTTCATTCAAGAAGTTGGCGAGAATTATAAAGCAGCGGTAGGTTTGCAAGCAGATTTCTATGTATGCAACATCGGCAACGGCGTCGAGCAGCTTAAATAGTTCGCATCGAATCTTAAACCTGAATCATCATTCATTATCAAGGGGGAATTTGTCATGGCGGTATTGGTAACTGGAGGAGCTGGCTACATCGGGTCTCATACGGTGGCGGCACTGCTGGAGCGCGGTGAATCCATTGTCGTGCTGGATAACCTGCAGCAAGGTCACAAGGAAGCGCTGCTGGGAGGCAAGCTGTACGTAGGCGATTTGCGTGACGCTGATGTATTGGATCAAGTATTTACGGAAAATCAAATTGATTCGGTCATTCACTTTGCAGCTAATTCTTTGGTTGGCGAGAGCATGAAGATACCTGGCAAATACTATCACAATAACGTATACGGGACGCTTTGTCTGCTGGAAAAAATGCAGGAGTACGGCGTAGGCAAGATCGTATTCTCTTCTACGGCTGCAACTTACGGCGAGCCTGAGAATGTGCCGATTGACGAGCATGACCGCACGCTGCCTACCAATGCTTACGGCGAGACGAAGCTGGCAATGGAGAAAATGATGAAATGGTTCGATACCGCCCACGGCATCAAATGGATCTCGCTGCGCTACTTCAATGCAGCCGGCGCCCATGAGAGCGGTAAAATCGGAGAGGCGCACAATCCGGAGACCCACCTGATTCCGATTGTACTGGAAGCTGCGCTCGGCAAGCGTCCACATATCTCCGTCTTCGGAGACGATTATGATACGGCAGACGGAACTTGTATTCGCGACTACATCCATGTCAGCGATCTGGCGGATGCGCACATACTTGCTGTCGATAAATTGCGCAGCGGCGCGGAAAGCGCCGTATACAACCTGGGGAACGGACAGGGTTTCTCGGTCAACGAAGTGATTGAGATTGCTCGTCAGGTGACTGGTCGCGAGATCAAGGAGGTCGTTGAACCGCGCCGTGCAGGGGACCCCGCAAAACTGGTTGCTTCCTCGCAGCGCGCCCGTACTGAGCTAGGCTGGAACCCGGGGCGCAACAAGCTCGAGGATATTATTGCCAGTGCATGGAGCTGGCATCTGAACAACCCGGACGGTTATAGCAAATAACATTTGAAGGCATACAAGCTCGCCTGCTTCAGGCAGAGCTTGTATGCCCATGCAAAAAAAAGCATGTGCGATCATAGAGGGGAGCAGCAACATGAACCATGACGTTACCGTTACAAAAACGGAGGAGGCCTTCGCAGCCCAGGCGCTGGAGCAGATCGAGCAGCTTGTACGCTTCGCACGGAAGCAGCATCTCATTGCGTCGTCAGATACAGCTTTTGTTCGCAATGCGCTTCTGGATTTGTTCCATTTCGCCGAGCCTTATGAGGGCTATGTGACAGATCAGGTCCCAGAGCATCCGCAGGATGCGCTGGAAGTGCTGCTGTCGTATGGAGCGCTGATTGGTCTGATTCCGGATAATACGACAACCTGGCGGGATTTGCTGGATGCGCGGATTATGGGTCTGCTTATGCCTCGTCCTTCCGAGACAGCGGAGCGGTTCCGGAAGATGAGTGAACAGGAAGGGGTTATCAGGGCGACGGACGATTTCTATAGCCTGAACGTTAATTCGAACTATATTCGCATGGATCGCATTGCGAAAAACCAGCAATGGGCCTATCATTCCGATTTCGGCGATCTGGAAATTACGATTAATCTATCCAAGCCGGAGAAGGACCCTAAGGAGATCGCCCTGCTCAAAACAATGCCGCAGGCTCATTACCCGAAATGTCTGTTGTGCCGGGAAAATGTAGGCTATGCGGGCAGAGCCAATCATCCAGCAAGGCAAAATTTGCGGGTGATCCCACTTTCGCTCCAGGGCGAGGCATGGTTTTTCCAGTACTCCCCGTATGTGTATTATAACGAGCATAGTATTGTATTAAGCGGAGAGCATACTCCGATGAAGATTTCTGGCAAAACGTTTGCCCGCCTGCTGGACTTTATCGACCAATTTCCGCATTATTTTATCGGCTCCAATGCCGACTTGCCGATTGTGGGCGGTTCCATTCTGAACCATGACCACTTCCAAGCCGGTCGTCATACGTTTGCGATGCAAAAGGCAGCAATCGAGCAGACATTCCGCCATCCACAGCTGCCGGGCGTGAAGTTCGGCACGGTCAAGTGGCCGATGTCGGTTGTGCGCCTGCAGGGCGCTGACAAGCAGGAAATGCTGAAGGCGGCTGAACTTATTATGACGGCCTGGAACGGATACAGCGACCAACAGGCGGAGGTTGCCGCTTGGACGGAGCATGAGAGCGGCGAGCGTACCCCGCACAACACAGTTACTCCGATTGCCCGTCTGGTTGCAGACGGCTACGAAATGGACCTGGTGCTGCGCAATAATCGTACCAGCGAGGAGCATCCGGATGGTATTTTTCACCCGCATCAGCATCTTCATCATATTAAGAAGGAAAATATCGGCTTGATTGAGGTTATGGGCCTGGCTGTTCTCCCTGGCCGACTGCAATCCGAGCTTGAGCAGATCGGCGCTTACTTGACAGGGGAAGTTTTGGTTGACGAAAGCCTCCAGGATGCCGCGCATCCGCTGCGTCAGCATGCCGCGTGGATCGGTACGTTGCTAGAGAAGTATGGAACCTCTTTGTCGGCTGGGGAGGCAAGGCAGGCGTTGCAGGCAGAGGTTGGCGGGAAGTTTATGGAGGTTCTCCAAGACGCTGGAATTTATAAGCGAACTGCTAAAGGACAGGAAGCATTCCAGCGTTTCATGCTTGCCAGTGGTCTGATCGAAGCTTAAAATTTTCTCATTTTCGCTTCCGATGCTGTTTATGTAGGGGAATAATTTCAAAAAAACTTGTTTTTACAGGGAAATCATTACTTTTAGTTCTCCGTTTGTACCTGGCTGACATTTGCAGCAAAGGTATGAACGGGGATTTTTTTATCGAAAAAGAAGGAATTAATGGGTAAATATCGAAATAATTAGTATATTATTTTTGGCTCAACAGATGAAAATAGTGCTTGGCGTATACTGACTCTTGTCAAGCGCTGACGTAGTGGATATCGAGCCTGTGATATATCCCAAAAAATAGATTCCAGGAGGAAAAGAAATGAGCCCGGCTATTATGCCCCTTAATGATTTCATGAATTTAGAAACGGAGGAGCAAGTTGAAAATCTGAAGCGTTGGAAGATGAATTACAAGCTCAAAGATATTCGTGACGCATGGGGCTTCAAGCATTCCGCCCAATACTACATGCTGCTTAAAAAGCTGCGTATTTATGAAAGGGTGGTCAATAAATCAGATAAGTTTTTCCCTGACCAATTGTCAGCAGGCAGAGAAGATGCCTATCGTTCATTTGGCTATGCTCAGGGGCAGCCCGTAACTCATGAGCCAAAGGGGGATTATTTTGACTATCAGCTTAATTTGACATTGAGTGGTCCAGATGTAGCGGACCGGCTGGAGAGAATTGCACATTTTCTCAAAGGGGAAAACAAGCGGGTTCATATCCGTCTTGCTTGTTCTGTAGTGAGTGATGAATCTTCTGGCCAGGAGCAGCAATAACTTTTGAGTAGCCTCTGGGGGTCGGTTTTTCTCCCGTCAGGAGGCCCAAAGTCATTTATGTTCATTCTAAAATACGGTTGGTGTCATTTTGGAAAAAATGGCGTCAACCGTATTTTGCCCTTCATAGGACGGAAAAAGCCGTTTAGCTTAATCCCGCTGTCTACAGTTGACTGCGCAATTTGCCAAGTTCAGAGACTAAAGCTTCTACTTCACTAATGCTAAAATTAGGTTTATCGGCTACAATATCATATAACTCCTTAATTTCTTCATACTGGCTGACACGGAAGTGAGAAGCTTGCATCGCTGCCGCAGTAGCCATTTTCAGCTTGGATTTGATCGCTTCTATCATAAATTCCACGTTTTCCTGTGTTGCTTCGTTAAGATTGGTCACGTCTCGTTCATCCTTTCGGTCGCTCATATTCTTGCCTGACGACATTTTAACATGATTGCTGTTTCTGCGCCATGCTGACCAGCCTGATTGCTGGATTTGGCGTTTTTCAGGTACAATAGAACTACAAGATTGAAGAATCGGCAAGGCAGGGAGAGGGGATGGTGGATTGAAATCCGTGCGAATCAGTACCGGCAATGACAAGGCGCGAAGCCATCAGCGCAGGCTTGCAGCTCTGCGGTCAGAGCCGCATATGGTGCGGAAAAGGATGAATGAGGAAGAACTCCTGGAATTTTTGACAGAAGTCGCCGGCCGCCATCCAAGGCGTGATGAGATGCTGTTCGTTTGCATCGGAACTGATTGCTCGACAGGCGATGCGTTCGGTCCGCTAATCGGCTCGCTGCTGAAAGAGCAGGGCTGGCTCCATGTCATTGGCACCATGAAGCAGCCATGTGACGCTAATCGGCTCGCCGCACTGGAAGAAGAGATCCTGCCGGGCAAAATTGTTTTTGCCATAGATGCTTGCCTTGGCAAACCGCTATCCGTCGGCAGTTATCTTGCTGCGGAAGGCCCAATCCGTCCGGCGCAGGCGGTAGGTGCAATATGGCCGCAAGTGGGTAACTATAGTATAGCAGGCGTAGTGAATATGATTGGACCGAAGCCTTATATGACACTGCAGACAACCTCGCTTCACACAGTCATGCAAATGGCAGCCACGGTCGCTGAACTGATCGGCAAAGCATGGAATGTCGGGGATAAATAATTGTAAAGCGGGTGAATCATTAATGAGGAAAACTACTTTAACCGATCAATATATTATACTGAAAAATGGTTTCAGACTTGCTTACTATGACAGCGGCCAGGAAGCGGACAATAAGGCGACTGTAATACTCCTTCACGGATACTGCGGCAGTTCCGCTTATTGGACAGATCTATTGCCGCAGCTGAAGGAACATGCGCGGGTCATCATACCGGATTTGCGCGGACATGGCGCATCTGAAGCGCAGAATGGTCAGGTATACGAAATGGACAATTTTGCCGGGGACATTCTGGAACTGCTGGATGCATTGGAGCTCAAGAAGACGGCGCTGGTGGGTCATTCACTAGGCGGTTATATTACGCTGGCCGCGGTGAACCGCTACCCGGAGCGCATCAACGGGTTTGCGCTGATTCATTCGACAGCGCTGCCAGACAGTGAAGAAGCGAAACAAAACCGGGATAAGGCTGTGCAAACCATTCGGCAGGGGGGTATACCTGCATTTGCTGACGGGCTTGTGCCGAAGCTGTTTGCTCCCAAGCATCTGGAATCCATGCCGGAGCAGGTCGATCTGGCCAGAAGAATCGGACATGGGACTTCCGCTCAAGGTGCGGCGGCTACAGCGCTCGGGATGAAGGCTCGTCCTGACCGTACCCCTCTGGTGCGTCATGCGACGGTCCCAGTACTGCTGGTTGCGGGAGCAGAGGATCAGGTAATACCTGCGGAGAGTACCTTTCAGGGTGCGGAGGGCAATGCGGGTGTACAAACCCATCTGCTGGAAGGCGCCGGTCATATGGGAATGCTTGAAGCGGCGAGCGGGCTTGCAGAGGTGCTGCAAAAGTTTATCGCGTTAATATAGGAAGGTGTGAGTCGCTTTATGTTTCAAAGGGATTATCTGATGCGGATGATTCACCAGATGAGTGTGGCAATGGGTCAAATTATGGGATTGCGGCAGCAGAAGGAAAATAAGGAAGCGCTCCTGCTTGTCGATGAACTGCTGGAGCGGAATTTTCGAATGAATTCCATGCTGCTGCAATCATTATCCGGAGAGGATATCGTCAGGCTGATGAGCCGGAATGGGCAGACGGATTATGCTGGTCTTCAGTCCATCGCTCTGTTGCTGCGGGAGAAGGCTGCGATCCATGAGGAGGAAGGGGAGACAGGGCTTGCCTTCGGGCTGCGTGTAAAAGCGCTTCATCTTTTGCTCCGCTCGGCGCTGGATCGTTCAGGCACAATTGTAGTCGATCCTGAGCAGGGAGCGCGCGAGTTGGAGCGGCATCTCACTGCGTATGAATTGCCCGTGTCGCTCAACCGTCTGCTCATGGACTGGTATGAGGCCAGCGGCAGGCTGGACGAGGCGGAGAATATGCTGCATGAACTGTTAGAGGACGGAGAGTTGGAGTTTGAGGAAGCCGAGCAATTTTATGTTCGGATGGAG
Source organism: Paenibacillus roseus (assembly GCF_016424485.1). GTDB lineage: Bacteria > Bacillota > Bacilli > Paenibacillales > Paenibacillaceae > Paenibacillus_D > Paenibacillus_D roseus. The sequence continues at coordinate 22,385 of NZ_JAELUP010000024.1, read as the reverse complement.
AAGCTCGGCAATGAACGACTGCTGGCAGGCGGTTTATCTATAGAAGAAGTTACAGAAGCATCGGAGTTATTGCATGCGCAATGGAACAAACAAGGAGTGTAGGGAGAAGGAAATGGACAATTGGCAGCAGCAGGTACATCAATGGTTTGAGATACAAAGTCTTCATCAGGCTACGCTCAGTCAGCTTAGACGGAAGGATGCGGGCTTCCCGCTGCGGACGATTATTCGTCCCGTAAGCTTGAAGGCAGGGCTCCATTACCAATTTGAATATCATGAGCAAAACAGGGTTACCCATGATAACCTGCTGCCTGACCAAGCTGCTGCGCGAACGGTAGAGTTGCTCACACAATGCTATCGGCAGGGGTTGTTTAAAACTTCGGAGGCCGATGTTCAGATCCTGATCAGCAAAAAGGGCAAAGCATCCTTGCTCGGCAAGCCGGCTACAACCGGAGCAGCAAAGCAGCCTTTGCTTACACATAACCGCAAAAAGCGCTATGTCCTGGAAGAAGGCGTGCCTGTACAATTTTTAATTGAGCTGGGGATTATGACGAAGGAAGGCAAAATCCACGCCAAGAAGCAGGATAAGTTCAGGCAAATCAATCGTTTCCTGGAGATTGCTTCGGACATGCTGCCCCATTTGCCCAAGGACAGGGAACTGACAATTGTAGATTTTGGCTGCGGCAAATCCTATTTGACCTTTGCTCTGTATCATCTTCTCGTCCACGTACACAATTTGGATATTCGCATCGTGGGTCTGGACCTGAAGACGGATGTTATTGCCTTTTGCAGAGGGCTGGCCGAGCGGCTTGGCTATGACCGCCTTGAATTCATACAAGGGGATATTGCCGAGTATGAAGGCGTTGTCGCGGCCGATATGGTGGTCACTTTGCATGCCTGCGATACGGCTACAGACGCTGCATTGATCAAGGCCGTGCGTTGGGGAGCCTCCGTTATCTTGTCCGTGCCGTGCTGCCAACATGAATTGTTCGCGCAGATTCAAAGCGATACGCTCGCGCCGCTTCTCACCCACGGACTGTTCAGGGAGCGCTTTGCCGCGCTGGCTACCGATGCCTTAAGGGCGCAATTGCTCGAGACGTTAGGTTATAAGACTCAGGTTCTGGAATTTATAGACCCGGAGCATACACCAAAAAATATAATGATTCGCGCTTTCAAGGCTCCAAAAACAGATACTGCACAGAAGTGGAGTGAATATGTAATCTTTCGCGACAGTATCCAGGCTGTCCCACATATGGAGAAGCATCTGTCCGACCTTTTGCCCGAAGCCTAAAAAAAGAAGTCCCAAATTCATTTTTGTGAAAAAAATAGCGATTCCAAGTCATATTTCTTGTCCTCCAAAATTCTAATATGTTAGAATAAGCTACAAGTGTGAGTTCAAATAACGAAAACTTTGAACCGTCCTTGAATGGCGGGTAGTTTTAGTCCCAGAAGAAGTTAGACTATATGTTGAATGGGTGAATCGTGTGGGACTCGGAGTATGGTCGGAATTAATCTATTTTTTAATTCTTTTTATTATGTTTGCCATCATATTTTTGTTTAACACGATCACAGTTCTTCATAAGGTGTATCTTGTCTTTCATTTCCTTATGATGCTGTGGCCGATCAGCCAGTTTGCGGTATTGACGACGGACAATCCCATGTTGCAGCTTTTTTATTTAAAAGCTTCTTTTGTCGGCCTATCCCTACTTGGCTCGGGTTGGCTGATTTTTGCTATTTTCTTAACAGGCCAATCGTATTTGCTAACGAGAATCAGGCTCTTTTGGCTGGGGCTTCCCAGCCTTTTTGCGGCTGCCGGAGTCGTGTGCAATCCTTGGGACTGGTTTGTACTGCCTGTAGACGGGGATTTTAAGGAAAGAGAGTACGGGCCGCTTTTTTGGTTCACCTTAATTACACTCAGCCTGTATATTGTGTTTTCCATCTATCATTTGTACAGCTCCTACCGCACAGCCAAAACATCGCGGCACAGATTGCAAATTGTACTTGCGACCATAGGCATTCTCATATTGTCAACCTTTGCCTTGGCGGACCTCGTTGTTAATGTGGTGTTTGCCGAACAGACGACGATGGTGATCGGTCTGACTTCTTGGGGGATTTTGCTGTCGGGGTTGTATTTTCTCATTGCCATTCAGGTTTTCAAAGTCTTTCATGTCATACGGCTTGACCAGAAGGATGTATTGGACAGCATGAGCACCGGCATTATCGTGCTGGATGAGCACGGCATCGTGCTGGATGTAAATTCGGCGGTCCGGCCGCTTTTCAGTCTTCGGCCCGGTGATTTTCTGGATATCTCCAGGCTTCTTGCTCCACTGCATATCGAAGGGGATGTGAGAGTTTTCCTGAAAGCGTACGAACAACGAAAACCTGAAGGCGCACAGATTGAAATTTCGCTTGGCAGCGATTCGCATATGTCCATCTATACGGCGCCGATTTTTGACTCGGGAATGGCGCTTATCGGAAGGATTATTACGTTTCAGGATGTCAGTGAGCTTAGAAGGCTCGTGGATGAGTCATACAGACAAAATGAGGTGTTGCAGGAACGCAATCGCGCTCTTATGCTGATGCAGGATGAGCTTTACAAGGCGAATCAGTTGCTCGAACAGATGGCGGTGACAGACAGCTTGACCGGTTGCTACAATCGCAGATATTTGATGCAGCAGATGGAACACGAAGTCATGAAGAATATGAGATACCAGATTCCATTCTCGATCTTCCTGTTTGATATTGATTTATTCAAAAATGTGAATGACCGCTTCGGCCATATTATCGGGGATGAGGTTCTCTCAAGTACGGCTGCAGTCGTGAAGAGAATGCTGCGGCGCACGGATGTTCTCGCCCGGTACGGCGGGGAGGAATTTTCCGTCTATTTGCCCCATACCAATGAGGAGCAGGCGCTGCTGCTTGCGCAGAGGGTGAAAGAGGCGGTAGAGTTCAATATTATTCAACCCGGACCCGGCAACCATCCGATCGGGGTGACGATCAGTCTTGGTGTCCTGTCGGTTGACAAAGGAGGACGGATGTCGGTTGAGAACCCGAAGGGCTATTTGCGGGAACTGTTCTCGGAAGCTGACGCCGCGCTTTATGAAGCCAAGCATGGAGGGAGGAACCGAATTGTATCCATATACAGAAAGGCTTGATTCCCGCCTTCTGTTAACTTTTTATTTGCTATTTTTACGTTTACGCGATCCATGACTGTTTATTCCAGCATCGAAAAGGGCGATAATTAATGAGAAGAGTTCAAATCAGATTGGTGAAGGCTGGAGACCGGCTGGCCAAGCCAGTTTTAAGAGAGAATGGTCATGTTCTGCTAGGCCTGGGGGTTGAATTAAATGACCGTTTTATTGAGCGGCTGCGTGACTTGGGGGTAGATAGTGTCTACATTGAGGAGAAGAATACCGAGGACATTATTCCGGAGGAGGTCATTCGTGAGGAAACACGCAAGCAAGCGGTGGATTCTGTCTATAAAGCGATGAATTCAATTATTGAAAATCCGGCCACCAAGGGTAGGGCGGTTGCACCGGAACTGGGCCGTACCTTTCGCCACGTATTCGGACAAATCCTGCAAGATTTGATGGGCCGCCAGGAAATTCTCGTGAATCTGGAGTCGATTCACACCAGTGATGCGTACCTGTTCCAGCATTCGGTAAATGTGGCTGTTCTGGCAGGAATTATTGGGCTTGCCAAAGGCTATAACCGCAATCAGTTGGAGGATCTGGGGATTGGGGCTTTGCTTTTTGACGTTGGCATGACTCAGGTGCCGCAGGAATTGCTGAAAAAGAAGACGGCGCTGAGCAAGGAAGAAATGAAATTTGTGCAGAAGCATACAGTGGAAGGGTTCAATCTGTTGCGCCATCAATATGATTTGTCGTTGCTCTCGGCACACTGTGCTTTGCAGCATCATGAACGCTATGACGGTACGGGCTATCCGCGCGGGCTAAAGAAGGACGAGATACACGAATATGCGCAAATTGTGGCAATCGCGGATGTTTATGACGCATTGACCTCGCCAAGGCCGCATCGTCCCCGCTATACGCCGTCAGAGGCGATTGAGTACTTGTTCGCAGCAGGCAATTCCTATTTTGATGTTGATTTGATTCGCTTGTTCTGCAAGCATATTTCGATTTATCCGGTAGCGACGACTGTGCAGCTCAACTCAGGGCAGATTGGAGTTGTGGTCTCAAATAACTCGCTGGCCGTTCACCGACCCACCGTGAGAATCATTACAGAAGCTGACGGAACGTCTGTGAAAGAGCCTTACGAGATTGATTTAAAGGACAGTCTCCATCTGATGATAGCCAAGGTATTGTAATGAATATCCGTTACCGCAATCATTGGGACAGCCAGGCAGCCGCTGCAATAGAGGCTGTTTTTGTCTTTTTTGGTGGAGGTTTGCAGAGGGAATCGGACTTTAAAGGCGAGCATCGTGTGCATCTATCGAACGGTGACGCATGTTGTTTTGGCGGTGTAATACATTTGGCGAAATTTCCCGTAGAGAATTTCCCGGGAAATCGACATCGGCTGCAAAAGATGCGCGAATGTAAAGTTTAGATTTTGACGAATCGGCGGGGACGTTCCCCGGAAGGGAGGAGGACATGCTGTTCATTTATCGAATGCTTATCTTCACGGCACTTTCTACGTTGCTGATGTACTCGGCCTATCGGTATGGAATGTACTTTGATTCCGATCTATATGGATTGGGGACTGTCCTTTGTGGAACAGCAATCCTTGTATTGGTGTTGGCGCGGATGGGTAGAAGCAGCACCTCCTGGGTTAGCGATGTTATGGCTAAGGGTCGTGTATTTCTGTTGTGGCCATTTGTCATCTCTGCTGCCTACGCTCTCCACTTGCTGGCTGCTCCCTTATCCATTATGGGTACCTTGCAGCAAGCGATGCGCTGGACATTTTTTGGGGTATTCTTTCTTCTTGTATATGCCGCGGCTTCGTCCAAAGGCGGACGTTCGGCGGCAATGCTGGCTATGCAGCTTACAGGAGCATTCATCACTTTTAGCAGTCTCGCTTTCTGGATGGGGTGGGCTGCCTTCCCTGAGGCTTTATTCTATTCCGGCAACGAGCAAATTTCTGCTCTGGGAGCACGATTGGCGGGTTTTTTTCAATATCCGAATATGCTGGCTGCCGTACTGGCTTTTTATAGCTTATGGTATTTTATTTTGCTGTCGAAAGCAGTCCAACTATCCTGGCGATCCATTATTCCGGCGCTTCTCCTTGTGCCTACAATGTTGACGCTGCTATTGACAGAATCAAGAGGCGCCTGGTTCGCCGCGGGCGGGGCATGGCTTGCAGGGTTGTTGATTGTTCGAGGGACACAGCAGAAAGGGTGGCTGTTGTATTCTGCGATTTCCTTGCCGTTGTCGGCATTCATTTGCCGGTTGCTGGCGGGTTATTACAGCGGCGGACAGATTGCCGGCAGCCGGACAGCCGATTCTATAATTGTCTTGGTGTTACTCGCAATTTCAGGCGGTCTAATCATGTTGTTCTGCTTCGCGGTCAAGTCAAAGCGGCTGCTGCAAAGGCCGTTGCAATTATGGCTGTTGCTGGCAGCCGGATTAGCCGGAACAGTAGCGCTGCTGCCCTCATCTTTGGGCGGCAGGCTTGAAAGCGGACAATACGAGACTGCCGGAGCGCGCTGGCTTTTCTATAAGGATGCGCTACGTTTATTCCAGGAAGCGCCTTGGCTTGGACAGGGGGGAGATACCTGGAAAATGCTGTTTGAACGCATTCAGCAGCAGCCTTATGTGGGCAGCAAAGTTCACAGCGGTTATCTGGATATTTTGCTGGACCTGGGAGCTGTTGGGCTGCTGCTGTTGTTCATACTGCTTATTATTATGGTCGTTAAGGTTTGGAGGCAGGAAGCTGTTGATACACTGCCTGCTTTCATTTTGCTGGTGCATGCAGCGGTGGATTTCGATAATGCTTTTGGCTTTTACTGGCTGCTTTTGTTTGGTTACTTTGCTTTATATTTGAGAGAAAGCCCCGTGGAGGGTAATGTGCATTCCTTGGTTCCATTGCATAGATTGAAGCGAAGCAGGCAACTGAATTGGCCATATATGGGGCTGTCAGCAGCTCTTATTCTGTGGCTTGGGGCAGCGGGATGGTCAGGGTGGCGGCTGCATCTGGCTACGGCAGAGAGGGAATCGGCTCTGAGCGTTAAGGAGGGGCATCAGGTTCTGGGGCTTGTTCGCTCGTTGGAGCTCAATCCCTATTGGACACAGACAAGGCTGGAGCTGGCGGCGCTGCTAAGGGCAGAAAACCGTATTCCGTTGCTTCAGGAGGGGTTAAGGCATGAACGGGAGTCGGCAGAGTTGATGTGGCGGCTAGGGGACAGTTATGTAGAGCTTGGTGATTCAGGGCGTGCAATTGCATTTATGAAACAGGCGCTGGAGCGGGATCGGTTCAATAAGGAGCGCCAGACGAAGACGATTGTGGCATTGACGCAGCTTGCCCGCCGATTGGAAAATGAGGGACAGTCCAAAGAATCGCGCCTGACGGCTGAAGCCGCACTGCAAGCTTATGGCGCTTATGAGGCATTGGTTCGGGAGGTAGCCGCGATGCATAACCCTGCCAACGGCCGCCGGTTTGAGATGACAGCGGAGGCAGTGGAATATGCCCGTGCTTGTCGTGAATTGCTAGCCAAGTCAATAGGAGACCCCGGATATGCCTCTGGCTAAGAGGTGTAATTCCGGGGTTTTTTTCAAAATATAAGCATTTATAAACTTTCTTTTTATTAAATGGCTTATATTTCTCCGCGAAACGAAGTTTTTGCCCGTCAAAGGACGGCAAAGCCGTTTACGCTTGAAATGCAAAAGGCAGGCTAACCGCCGAAAGCTTCGCGGAAAGCCCGGCACAACTGATCACGATCGACTTCCCACAGCTCGGCAATTTCTGCACTGACATTTTCGTCCCACCAGTCGGAGAGCAGCTTGCGGTTGCTATGGTTTTCCGTAATCCAGATTAAATTCAAAATCACTTTTTTAAAGTATAGAGACTCCGCTTCTTCCAGCTTCTCCTTGGGAACCCATACCTTGAGTCTCTTGATCGTACGGTAGAGTTCATTGTTGCAGGCGCGGCGGATTTTTCTGGCAGTCGGGTACTGCTGACTGTGCTTTTCATTGGATGGTTTTATAACGGTTCCCTCCCCTCGTACTCATCATATGCGGGCAAACCGCCTGCTGTGCGGACAACAAAGGGGAGAGGGGGCGAATAGAGAACGGTTAAATTACTGTACGACGATATAGCCGACCATCGGACCGCCTCGCTTGAGCTGGGTGTGTGTCAGGCAGACAATCGGATAGGTTCCGGGCTGGTCGGCGGTAAAACGGACGGTCGTTACTTTGCCTTTCTGAACTTCTCCTTTGATGTTCAGCCCTTCGATTATGAAAGGATGGATTTTGCCGTTAATACCGGTAATGTTCAGTTGAACAGGCTCTCCCTTGCGAACGTAAATCGTTCCTGGATCAAAACGGTACACTTCAAGTTCGCTTCCGTCATCTGTTGTTGTTTTGAATTCTCCAGTGACTAGATGGTAGACCTGTTCGTTTTGCGGCGTGCCAGAGACAGACTCGGATCTGCTCCAGAACAGATAACCGCAAGCCAGTATAGCAGCGAGCGCAAGCACGCCTGCGACCCGAAACTGCTTTTTGCTGACGACAAAAATTTTGGACATGATATGACCTCCGTTTGAATGATTTTAGTTGAAATCGGATGAACCGCAGCTCGATTGATTATATGCGGGGGCTTGTCAAGGCATGACTCTTGTAGAATGATGGGCATGCAATATGATAGAATATCTTCGGGGAAAAATTCATACAGACGAAAGAAGGTGTAAATCAAAAGTTATGGATTGGATTTCGAATATCTTACATAGCTTGTTGCAATGGGTAGAGAGCCTTGGAGCATTCGGGATTTTCCTTGGACTGATGCTTGAGGTGATTCCAAGTGAAATTGTGCTTGCTTATGGAGGCTATCTGGTTTCTACGGGAAATGTATCGTTCACGATGGCGGTTGTGTTTGGAACACTGGGTGCGGTTGGTCAAAACTGGGTGCTGTATGCGATTGGCAGATTCGGCGGCAGACCGATTGTCGAAAAATACGGCAAGTACCTCAAAATTAAGCAGAAACATGTTGACACGGCTGAAGGCTGGTTCAAAAAATACGGTGCAGGGATTGTATTCACAGCCCGCTTCGTCCCCGTAATGAGGCAGGTCATTTCGATTCCGGCCGGTATGGCTAGAATGAACTTTGGATTGTTTACACTGCTTACGGCGCTTGCTTCCGTGCCTTGGTCCGTATTGTTTATTTATCTCGGGATGAAGCTCGGCAACCAGTGGGGAGACATTAATGAGGTTGCGGCTCCATACATCAAGCCTTTCATCATTGGTGCACTTGCTCTTGCTATTATTTATTTTCTTGTCAAATATTTGCGCAGCCGCGGTAAAACGCTCTAATATGCGATGTTCTGTTTGTGGATATCCGGTTAAATTTGCTATAATAGGTAAATCACAATTTTGTTGAATTGAACGATATGAGTTGGACGAAAGAGACAAATGAATAAGGAGAGATGAACCATGGGGAAAAATTTGGCTGACAAATTGAATCAGGGAATCAGCCCGCAGCAGTTCAGAGATATAATGGTTAAAAATAAGGAGCGCTTCCACGCCCTTTACGACGAGTTCCAATGGCCGAATGAGGAAGACAAAGAGTATTTCGAATCGCTGAACAACCGCGATGATTTGCGCTGTCTTATTCTGATGGCGGATTGGTGTGGGGACGTTATAGCCAATATTCCTGTTGTCTTCCGTGCGCTGGAGACAGGCGGCGTCCCGATTGATGTTCTGATCAAGGAAGAGCATCCGGAGACGATGCAGCAATTTTTGACATTGGGCGGCGAATCGGTACCGGTTGTCATCTTTGCAGATACGGGCGGACATGTGCTTGGGGAATGGGGACCACGCACGTCATACATTCAAGAGCCGATGGTTGCGTTCAAGAAGAACAATACGGACCGCGAAGCTGCGGACTATCAGGAAAATCTGTCCCAGACGCGTCAAGAGATCGGACGCCGTTACGGAGAGGGCAATTATCAGGCAGACATTCTGAAAGAGCTTCGCGAACTGATCTCCACCTTTTAATCATGAAAATTGATATGTTTTCGCTAGGGCCGCTTCAGACCAATTGCTATCTGATCTCCTCTGAAGCGACCCGCGATGCGGTTGTGATTGATCCGGGCATGAAACCGGATCGGGTGCTGGCGAAGGTAAAAGAGCAAGGGCTGAAGGTTGAAGCAATCTTGCTGACTCATGCGCATTTTGACCATATGGGCGGGGTGGATGAAGTTCGCAAGGCTTGGGGATGTCCAGTATATATTCATGATCTCGAAGCGGAATGGTTGACCGATCCTCGCAAGAACGGTTCGATGAGATGGAGCGAAGTGACGAGCCCCTTGTCGACCGAGCCGGCTGAGTATGCATTGGATGAAGGACAGGTGCTCAAGCTGATTGGTCTGGAATTCCGCGTGTATCACACGCCGGGACATTCTCCCGGAAGTGTGAGCTTTCTGTGCGGTGAGCATCTGTTCTCGGGAGATGTACTGTTCCGGCAGTCTGTGGGGCGCAGCGACTTGCCTGGAGGCAATGAACGTGACCTGTTCGACTCGATCCGCGGCAAGCTGTACACCTTCTCTCCTGAGACCCGCGTCTATCCCGGCCATGGACCACAAACGACAATCGGCTACGAAATGCTGCATAATCCTTATGTAGCCCAGCAGCGATAAAAGCAAGACGATATGCGGCCGTCAAATGGACAAGGCAGGCTTGTCCATTTGACGGTTTTTTGCCGATTCGGTAAACTATTGAAAATCATAGGTTCTGCACAGGCAGCAATCTGGCTAAAGGATGGTGCACGACATTTGACCAAAATAAAAGCAGAGAATGAGGAATTGCTGGAGCAAGTGAAAATCGAGCTGACAGCGGAGCAGAAGGCTGCCCTGCAGCAGCGGATTGAAAAGCAGATTGCAGCCGAGCTGCAAATTCCGCCAGGGAAGGTAAAAGCGGCCGTCGGACTGCTGGTTGAAGGGAATACAATTCCGTTTATTGCCCGTTACCGTAAGGAAATGACAGGGGAACTGGATGAGAATGAGCTGCGCAGCATTGAGGAGCGACTCCAATATCTCCATAATCTGGAGGACCGCAAGCGGGAGGTTATTCGTCTCATTGCCGAGCAGGGCAAGCTGACTGACGAGTTGCAGGCCGCCATTGAGAAATCGGTGAAGCTTCAGGAAGTTGAAGACCTGTATCGTCCGTATCGCCAAAAGCGCAAGACAAGAGCGAGCGTCGCCAGGGAAAAGGGGCTGGAGCCGCTTGCAGACTGGATCTATTCGCAGCCTAAGCAAGGGGAGCCGCTTGTGGAGGCGGCAGCTTATGTGAACGAAGAGAAGGGCGTTGCCACAGCGGAGGAAGCGCTGCAGGGGGCCAAGGATATACTGGCAGAAAATCTTGCCGACGATGCGGCAATTCGGGCCTGGGTGCGCAAATTTACGCAGGATCAGGGGACGCTGCGAACGGAAGCGCGCGATGCTGCCGCCGAGAGTGTCTATGAGATGTATTACAGCTATCAGGAGCCTGTAAAACGGCTGCCGCCACACCGTGTGCTGGCCATTAACCGCGGGGAGCGCGAAGAGGTGTTGCGGGTGCTTCTGGATGTCGATGCCGGACGAATTCACGACTACATAAGCCGCCACATCGTCCGCAAGCACACATCTCCGTCTATCATCGATGTACTGCTTGAGTTAATTCAGGACGCCTACAAGCGGCTGCTCGCGCCTTCTATTGAGCGCGAAGTGCGCGGTGAGCTGACAGAGAAGGCTGAGGAGCATGCCATTCAGATATTCTCCGCCAATCTTCGAAATCTGCTGCTCCAGCCGCCGATTCATGGTCATGTCGTGTTAGGTGTCGATCCGGCTTACCGGACAGGCTGCAAGCTTGCTGTTGTTGATGATACGGGCAAGCTGCTGGAGGTAGATGTCACCTACCCGACTCCGCCTAATAATAAAGTGGAACAGGCAGCCCGAACGATCAATACGATCATTGACAAGTACGGGGTCGAGCTAATTGTTATTGGGAACGGGACGGCTTCAAGGGAAACCGAGCAATTCATCGCAGGCCTGATCAGCGGGCGCAAGGGAACGGGAGGCCGCGGCGGCGAGCTGAAATATATCATTGTCAATGAAGCGGGAGCAAGTGTTTATTCGGCGTCCAAGCTTGCGCAGGAAGAGTTCCCGGCGCTTGACGTGGCCGAGCGAAGTGCGGTCTCGATTGCACGCAGGCTGCAGGACCCTCTGGCCGAACTGGTCAAGATTGAGCCGAAGGCAATCGGTGTCGGACAGTATCAGCATGACGTCAGCCAAAAGCGGCTGGATGAAAGTCTCGGTGGTGTTGTCGAGTCTGCTGTTAACCATGTCGGCGTTGATGTAAATACAGCCTCTCCGTCGCTGCTCTCCTATGTGGCGGGTGTTAACGCAACGATTGCCAAAAATATTGTGAAGTTCCGCGAGGAGAACGGCAAATTCAGCGATCGCAAGCAGCTTCAGAAGGTGCCGCGTCTTGGAGCCAAATCTTATGAGCAGTGCATCGGGTTTTTACGTGTGCCAGGTGGAGACAATCCGCTTGACCGTACGCCGATTCACCCTGAATCCTACAAGGTGGTTGATCTGCTCTTCAAGGAGCTTGGCCTATCGCTCAATCATGTCGGTACAAACGAGCTGGCGGAGAAGCTGCGCGGACTCGACTTGGAGGCTATGGCGCCCCAGCTTGCTGTTGGGGTTCCGACCCTGCGAGATATCGTGGACAGCTTGCTTCGTCCTGGCCGCGATCCCCGGGAGGAACTTCCGCCGCCAATTTTCCATACGGATGTGCTGCAAATTGAGGACCTTAAACCGGGCATGGAGCTTCAGGGAACAGTGCGCAACGTCATTGACTTTGGAGCCTTCGTTGATATCGGTATTAAAAATGACGGTCTGGTCCATATTTCACAACTCAGTGACAAATTCGTCAAGCATCCGATGGATGTTGTGTCGGTCGGCGATAATGTAACGGTATGGGTACTCAGTGTTGATTTGAGAAAAGGCCGTGTTAGTCTGACTATGCGCAATCCAGGGTAACCGTGCAGTAAAATAAGGGAGAAGAGAGGCCTTTTGCAGCGAAAAGGTCTCTTTCTCTTGAACGTTGGCTCGGAATGGGCTAGAATGAATAAAAGTATTAGATAAAAATCATTTTAAACAAACAGACTGGAGGCGTCAGGATGAGAGGAGTAGAAAAGTGCAGCGCCGCGCTTAATCATAAATGGTTTGGCTTGTCACTCCAGGCGCTTGTTGTATTGTCTAAAAACTGCTGTACCTGCCCAAGCTCCACTATTGCCGAGAAACTGCATTCCGAGCCAACTGTGCTTCGGCGCATTCTCGCAACGCTTGCGCGGGAAAATATATTGGAAACCAGAGAAGGGCGAGATGGCGGCTACAGGCTGAAGAAACCGGCTGATCAGATTACTCTTGCAGAAATTTATCGCTCGTTGCGCGTAGGGGAGCCACTCAGCAATGGGATGATTGATACAACAGGCATTCATTCGTTCGGACAGGAAATGAAAGCGGCATTTGCAGACATTGCAGAAGAGATCGACAATCAGGTTTTGAATGTACTGGAACGTCATACGCTTGCGGATTTGGCTGACCGTATCAACCTATAATTATTGCAGTTATAAGTATTGCAATTGTAAATATTGTAGTTGACAGTAGTCGGCTTTCGTCATATACTGTGCAGTATATACAACAGTTAAATTCTGACCATTGAAGTTCAACATCTGAATTTTTTTGAATTTAACTGTGAATATTACATCACAGATGGATTTTGGCAGCCCTGTTATCGGCATTCATCCGTTCAGCTTGGATAGCAGGCTGACTGACCTAATCAAAAAAATAAAAATATGGAGAGGAATGAAGAGAAATGAGTAACGAAGTTGAAGTGAAAACAACCGATTTTTATGAGGTTATCCGTGATCGTCACTCGGTTCGCACCTACGATCCGACTTATAAATTGTCCGGGGAAGAAATCCGCAGCCTGCTAGAAGAGGCGATTTTGGCTCCGTCCTCTTCCAACCTGCAGCCGTGGCGTTTTCTGGTTATTCAGGATCAGGAATTGAAAGAGAAGTTGCTGCCGATTGCCAATAACCAGCAGCAGGTAGTTCAAGCATCGGCTGTTATTGCTGTGCTGGCTGATCTGGAAGGGTTTAAACAAGGTCAACTTATTTATGGACGTTCAGTGGAACAAGGTTTTATGCCTGAAGAAGTGCTGTCTGGCTATGTAGCACGAATTACTGGCTATTACAGCGAGCAACCTGAGCGCTACCGGGACACTGCACTGATTGACGCCGGTTTGATCTCCATGCAGTTGATGCTGGCGGCGAAAGCAAGAGGACTTGATACAGTTCCAATGGGCGGCTATGATTCGGAAAAATTTGTCGAGGCCTTCAACATTCCATCCAACCTCAAGCCAGTCATACTGCTTCCGGTAGGTAAGGCTGTTGGCGAAGGACGCAAATCAGTGCGCCTGACTGTGGATGAAGTAACGACTTGGGAAACGTTCTAAGTCCATCCATGCCAAGATTATTGAAACGATGAAAAAAGCCTGTATTCCTTGCTGTTATCTGTTGCAGCGAGGGACACAGGCTTTTATGCGTTTTTACAAAGTTATTGGCTTTCCATTTAGTATGGGTTCTATTACAATACTAAGCGAATCGATCCGCCCAGGACGGCAAAGCCGCGTACGCTTGTGCTATGGCAGGAACTATGGCATCAAACCGGCTGATTTATGTTTGCCGGAATCTGTTGTTTTGGTTCGGTAAAAGAACCAGCAATCATTGAGTAAACGAATCTGCCGGCGGTCTTTCTTGATGAATGCCCGCATTAATTGATTGCTGAGCCACTGCGGCATACAGATCGCCCTCCTCCAAAGATGGATAATCATATCCTTAATCATATGGGGAAGGGCGAATATCCGTGCAGGTCCGATAATTTTAACCGAGCTTTTGGGTTACAGCTCCGCTTCTTCCTCGTACCACTGCTCCAGTTGTGCTTGCAGGGCGCGAATCTCCGTGAGCAAAGAAATGAGCGGGTAGGATTTTTCCTGAATGCTGGCGAAATCTTTTTCAAGCTCATTGATGTAGTCCAGCCCGTTAGCAATGACCACCGTTGGATCGTGAATTTCGACATCTGCGCACTCTGCGACGGCATAAGGAAGCTGAGGGATATTATCGGCTGTCAGCTTGTCAATTTCTTTATGAAGACGGAGATTAAGGGCGCTAAGCTGATAAGCATGGGATTCGGGCATTTCAACAAAAGACAGGCTTTGCTTGCCCTTCATTAAAATATATCGCATCGTTGGCATATTAAAAGGACTCCCCTCGGGTCAAGAATCTTGGTTCAATTTTTAGAGATTTATTTATGGATGGCAAAGGACTCGCATTTGAAAGAAGCAAGCCAAATCCTCACTTGACAGTTTAGCGCAAAAAGCTTTATAAATTCAAGTATTTTGGGAGAGAATAATGATGAATGATGAAAACCTGCAGCAGTGGGTGGAAAAAATATCGTTGGAATCATTCGGCTTGCCTTTCCGGCATAAAGCTTCCTTCAATTCACGACTCAGAACGACAGGCGGAAGGTATTTTACAAAGTCCCATCATATTGAAATCAATCCGCATCAGTTGACTAGCTATGGTGTTGAAGAAACGGAAAAAATCATCAAGCATGAGCTATGCCATTATCACCTGCACTTGCTCGGGAGAGGCTATCAGCACAGTGATGAGGACTTCAAGCTTTTGCTGGCGAAGGTGGGAGGATCAAGATATTGCCAATCTTTACCGGGTACAGAAATGAAACGCAAGACAATGCCTTATCGCTATATGCTGGTTTGCAAGGCCTGCGGACAGACGTATTTGCGCAAAAGAAAAACGGACCCAAGGAAGTATGCTTGCGGGCGCTGCCGTGGAAAATTACTGTTAAATATACTTGACACTACAAAATGAGCATGGTATATTATTACTTGTCGCAAGAAAATAATATTCCCTGATAGCTCAGTTGGTAGAGCACTCGGCTGTTAACCGAGTTGTCACAGGTTCGAGTCCTGTTCGGGGAGCCATACATGGAGAGATACCCAAGTGGCTCAAGGGGACCCTCTGCTAAGGGGTTAGACTGCGCAAGTGGTGCGAGGGTTCGAATCCCTCTCTCTCCGCCATGCGACTTACGAAACGGACGGGCCGTTGGACGGTCTTTTTTCTTTGCCTGATTGATGTCGTTTTGAGTCGAATACAGATGAGATCGACGGTACGAACAAGTCTTTTAAAAAAAGAACTTGTCAAGCCTGACGAAATGTGATAGTATAGTTTTCGTTGTCAGTCAATTAGGGATGAAGTTGATTCTGGATAAAGAAAAAACTTTCGTTTCGAATGAACTTATACATGGTTTTAAGAATTTGCAACACAGGCATGGCCCGTTGGTCAAGGGGTTAAGACACCTCCCTTTCACGGAGGTAACAGGGGTTCGAATCCCCTACGGGTCACCATGAGCCATTAGCTCAGTTGGTAGAGCACCTGACTTTTAATCAGGGTGTCGAAGGTTCGAGTCCTTCATGGCTCACCATTTGCTTCTCCTCGGAAGTAAATGTATAATATGGAAGCAACTACTTGATTTGCGGTCGTGGTGGAATGGCAGACACGCTATCTTGAGGGGGTAGTGGGTGTATACCCGTGGAGGTTCGAGTCCTCTCGACCGCACCATAACTTGAATGAGCAAACCCTTGATAAACAAGGGTTTTTTGATTTTATTTCTTATTTGAAAGCTCAACTTGAAAAATGTTTCAAATTAATTTTGATTTCTGGTCACGTTCTGGTCACATTGGTTTGGTTTTCCTTAAATAACAGATTAAAAAGATTTTCTGCAACCTCATGCTGCATGTTTGGCATCAAATGAGAATAAGTATCCAGTGTCATTTGAATAGATGCATGGCCCAATCTCTCAGATACAATTTTTGGATGAACATTTTGTTTGAGTAATAACGAGGCATGCGTATGACGTAAATCATGAAATGTTATTTTCCTTAGTCCTGCTTTCAGTATTAAACGATCAAATATCTTCTTTAAATCTCTTGGGAAGAATTGATTTCCCGTATTAGTGCATACAACAAGATTTTTTTGAAATACATATTCACGTGATACTACATTGTAGTATTTATATTGCTGTTCCAATTGCTGAATAGTATGATCGTCTAACGATATGGAACGTATTCCCGAAGCTGTTTTAGCACCTGTATTGAAATGCTTCCCATCATGACTTAAAGTTTGCCTAATAAACACTTTCTTATTTAAGAAATCGACATCCTGCCACCTCAATCCTAAAATTTCTCCTTGCCTCATTCCAGTCATAACAGCTAGAAGAAAGGCGTGGTAATATTTATTCGACGCAGCTATTTCAAGAAACTGTGTTACTTCATGAACGTCCCATACATGGATTTCTTTTCTTTTTACCTTAGGTTTGTCAATTAAGGCCGCTACATTAGTTTGTATTAACTGAAGCTTTTCTGCCTTATTGAGGGCTGTATTGATGATGTTGAAAATTCGTCTAACAGTAGAAGTTGCCAAGCCATTATCCAATAAAGTAGATGTGAATTTTTGAATATCATATGCAGTAATTTTTGACAATGGTATGTCTCCGATAATAGGAATAATATGTGTTCTAACATAAGAATTGTTGATTTGTGCTGTCTGATGACCTATAGAGTATTGCTTATCTTTCATCCATTGTAGTAGATATTCACTCATAAGTAAGGATGAAGACTTGACATAGGTCCCATTATTTAGTTCATTTTGCGCTTTTACAAGTGCGGTATTAGCTTCTCTTTTTGTAGCAAATCCCCTTTTTTTATACTGTTTCCGTTTTCCATTCTCGTAAGCTTCCAACACATAATACCATTTTTTTCCATCCTTATTTACTGAGCCAGACATTTGAAACTCCTTCCTCCAAAGGTGTTCCGTTTAACCAGCCAATGAATACCTCTTTAGAAATTTTGAATCGTTTACCAGTTTTTACGACATGAAACTGACCAGACTTGACTAGCTCGTAGGCTTGTCTGCGACCAATACCTAAAATTCTTTGTACATCTGATACATCAATGACTAGAGATAAATTTTCAAATGTAAATTCATTATCAATTTGTGTATTCATTCTTTTTGCATGACTCCTTACATTCATATTTTAATCCGAAGTTGTTATCAATTTATTGCATGTCTATTGCATTATCCAAAAAGCGGGTCTGATCTTGCTCAAAGAGTCGTCTAAACTCTTGTATGATTTCCATATCTCGGTTAGTCATTTTTTTTGAGCCTTCTTTAATCATCTCTTCTTTCCATTCGTCCTTGATACCGTAGAATGCGAGTTCCATCATTAAGTATGATTTTGATACTTGATTTTTGAACCACGTAGCTGTACGTAATATTGATCGATCAGGCAAAGCAGATGCTAGTCTCTGTGGTTCTACTCCCTTCAGAAACTCTTCCCAAAAAGATGATACTTTCCAACGTCGTTTGTTACTATCCTTGTAATTAAAATCTCGAAATGTTATATAGTCCTTTAGAATACCTGCCGCTAAAACTCCAATGTCTGAATGTTTATTTATCGCATTATTAGCTAAAATTAATTGAATAAATTCGATCGCTCTCTCGTGCCGGAAACGTAGTTCTGTCCGTGTCCATTCAGTAGATTCTAAACCCAATTGTTTAGCTTTCTCATACATACAAACTTGAAATCGAGAAACATCAGAGCCAAAATAAATAGTCATTCCAGTTTTTGCATTCCCATCCGCCCCAAAATATCCATTTGGCGACCAAGATTTGAACTTCATGGTGAGCTCGCCGTTTAAACATTTTTGGAATATATAAGGCACTGTGTAATATTGTCCGAAGTCATCAATTGCTATATCGACTCGTGTGAACTTTGCACCGCGGGAAATCAACGCTTTCATTAAATCAAACCAAAACATATGGTTAGTAGAGAGTTGTACACGTAGCTTTCGGAAAATTATTTCGATATAACGACAACCTTGTCCTGTAATATCCACGTGTATCCCTTGGTTAGACGCACCCTCATAGTAAATATTGATGTTTTCAAAAACTAATGAGTTGGCATATCCCTCATAGTATCTTCTCCCAGGCTTCCAATCCGTAAAATCAATTTGCAATAATTCATTAAAATGCTGTAAAATCTTATCCAGACTAGTTTCCGGGTCAGTAAAAGTAAATCCAAGCCAATCCAAAAGAACTTTTACTGAAGCACGTTTATCGGTACGTTCTGCGGGGGTGTTACTAGTCCCCCCGCATTCAACCTTCGACTGTTCTCTTTCCATAAATTCAGATTCACTACCTCACCTTCTATTACAATGGTTGCCACTATACAGCGGCTGCGCAG
Source organism: Paenibacillus roseus (assembly GCF_016424485.1). Classification (GTDB taxonomy): domain Bacteria; phylum Bacillota; class Bacilli; order Paenibacillales; family Paenibacillaceae; genus Paenibacillus_D; species Paenibacillus_D roseus. The sequence continues at coordinate 3,850 of NZ_JAELUP010000024.1, read as the reverse complement.
CAACTATTGCGACATCATTTTCCTGTTGAAGACGAGACCAAGGGCGCCGGTGCGCTGGCTTGCTCTGGGGCCGGACTCCGTCACGACTGGCACAAGCCAGCACACGCCGTATACATCATTTGCATAAAGGGTGGGCTTGTCCTCCTGAGTTCTGGACTCTGGCCGGCAAAATGAATCGCTACCTACCACTGCGATGATCGACGTCGGAGACGGCGAAACTATCAACCAAACCTGCTCCCGGTATGCTAGCCCATCATCGCTTAAGTAGGGGATTTATCCCCTACACCCCTTGTTTAAAACTTATAAACCAAAAAACTCCTTTAAGCCTCTACTCCAAACAAGCTGTTTTTTGCCATTTGTAGCAGAAACATATTCCCGATATTTTTCAGCATTTGTTAAGTCGCCTGTTTCAACTATTTCCTTAAGCATGTCAAAAGCAGTTATACCGGATTCTGTAATCCGTTGTTTTTCAGTAAGAATGCCATACTTATCTATATAAGCAGACATACTTCTTGAATTATGGAATCTTACTCCATGCTTTCGATTGCATAATAGTCCGTAGGCCCTACAAGCTGTAGACCACATCGCATAAATTTCGTCTTCTAGGATAAAACTCTCCCAAGATTCAATTTCATTTTGATGAAATAACAAGAGATGTATTTGCGGATGCCAACCATTCCCGCCATAGGTTACTTCTAAGGCTCGTATACTGCCAATCAAGCTGAGAGTTAGCTTAAAACGATTATAACTTCTACCTGAACGGAATCTCATCAAAGCGCCCTTTAAGGCGTCTAGTAAGTCATTCAACTTGTCATTAGCTGAATGAATAAAAGAAAGTGTAATCATTGTGCAATGCCCTCCTGCAGCAAACTGAGCCTTGATAGCAGACTGTAATTCAAAGCGTCTTTGCTCGATAATTTTACTGGCACAAAACGGGCAAACCCACACGCTACCACAGACCATAATTACATCAAAATGTGGTGATATTTGTTGATCTATTTCCTCATCAACATTTTCTTTTAATTTGTGTCGTAAACATACACCAATTCGATGTTCGGTTTGCAAAATCTCTTTTGCTACAGACTGCATTCGATAGCGTAAATTCCTATTGTTTGTGTTATCATTTGTATAGCTATTTTCGATCTTGTACACTCCCTTCTTGATTACTTTTTTATCACCAAAAATTACTGAAGAGTAATTACAGATACTACAGTACACTATGTTTACTTACAAGTCAATAAAAAATGAATTATTAGTAAGTTATTTTATATTGATCCTGATTTGATTTGGTTATAGAATAGTTACAAAGAAAAAGGAAACATTAAGTATATGAAAAATAAATCCTTAATTAAAAAAAGGTAGGCCAACAATAATGGCTTCATTACGAACCCCGGCATGAAAGTTCTTTAAAAATGAGAAGTAACTTAACGAAAAAAGGGAATTATTAATTGAATAAATGAAGAAAGGAAGGGGAGTGTTATGGGATATTTTGATTCTCTTTCAAAAATGGTTAAAGAAAGTGGGCTAACACTAAAAGAGATAGCTGATAAATGTGGAGATTACGGTGTAAACATAAATCCTTCTTACATTAGTAAGCTTCAAACAACACGGCAAGCGCCTGCTTCTGATGAAGTAAATATTGCTCTAGCAAAGGTTTGCAAAGCCGATGTTGATAATTTTCGATATGAAGCATTTATCGAAAAATCACCAGAGTTTCTTAAAGATTTTATCGATAAAAATTTACGTATCATTCGAAAAATGAGCGAATTCTACATTGATACTAATTATGAGAATGACATTCCCAGTTCTATTTCGGAAAAAACGAAGAACTTTTCTGATTATGAAATGGTTAATTTCATTTATGAAGAATATCTATTATTGTCTCATCTTGAAACAGATTATGAGGCTGCATTAGAAACAAAAGAAACAATCAAAATGTTTGATGATTCTATGGAACCACGGATTCCTAAAGATACGCTTCTTACTGTAGATGATTCAGAAGTTAATAATGGAGATATAGTATTTGTAATACTCACTGATGGTTCGTTTCTCATCAGAAAATATATTGAGATTCAACAGAAAGACTTCACCAATAAAATCGGGCTTATTAGTGAAAATAGATGGTACTCGTCAAGTACAATTGATAAACATGAGATCAAGACACTACGTAAAGTCAAGTCAATGACTTTACCTATTTAGACTATAATTCTTCTAAATAGAAAAAGAAAATCTTAATCAAATGAATTGTTTACGTAAGCTGAAAAAGAAATATATCATAAAAAGAAATACGTATGTAGTCATGTACAACGAACTTGATGATTGGACTCAATCATCATTTGTATGTTATCCTTAAATATTTTTAAATATTTTTTTGTTAACCACGCTATTAGGATTCTTGAAAATTTTCACGAGCAATTTCCACCTCTCTATTGTTTATCTCCTGGATTTCGGCCACTCCAGCCCGGAGGCTTACGTGCCCGGAATCCATTCGATAACCCCTTAAAAATTTGTGTCTTGTTCCTTCAACTCTCCCCAGTCCTCCTTAGGAAATGACACGGGGGTAATAAAAGCATCACTATGATAAATCTGTGATCCCACAATAAAAGCCGTCTCTTAATTGTAAAAACAGGAAGATTTCAGGTTTGAGACCCTTGTCTTCCTGCTCATATTAAGTAATGATTAAGGTTTGATTAACAAAACTGAATATTTTGGATTGACCCCGTTTGGGATACAATAAATCCCAGTGCTTGAGCCGTTTTAAAGTCTATTTCTCGGCAACCAACAACGATTATTTGGCTAATATTTAATTCTCTTCTAAAGAAGTGTGGTAAAAGGCTAATAGTCTGAGGAAAATCATGTAAAGTAACAATATAGTTATCGTTGCTTTCGTGCAAATAATACGAAATATGAAACATATTTAAACCTCCTAAGCATGGTCACAAAAATGGTCACTTTTTAAAGGAAACTCAAGGATATTCTTGGTATCTAACAATTAAAAGAATCTACAAAATCGTAACTGTAGTTCATGTTTGATAACACTGGGAAATTACCGATAAAAGCCTTTTTTATCTTGAGGGGGTAGTGGGTGTATACCCGTGGAGGTTCGAGTCCTCTCGACCGCACCATAATAAAAATGCTGAAATCCCTTGGTACATAAGGGATTTTTTTATTTGTCTGCAGATCGTACGGGTGACTTCTACCCGCCATCAAAGTGGCTAATTATCATCTTGGGGACGAATTGGGGACGGAAATAGGACGTGGTGCAAACTTATCAAATTTTTCTGCCGTATCGCGGCTTAGCTTCTTCGTTACGTGAGCGTAGATGTCGGCTGTCGTTTGATGTTTAGCATGTCCTAGGCGTTTCTGTACGGCCTTCATGGACGCGCCAGCTTCAATAAGGAGCGTAGCACTGGAATGCCGCAGATCGTGAAACCTGACGCTCTTGAGGGCGTGCCGTTTTACAAACTTAATCCACCACTCGGAAGGGTAGCTATGATAGTATGGCTTCCCGTATCCGCCATGGAATACATACTGTCTGTCGCCACCTAACCACTCCCCCGCAAGTATTGCCTTCTTTCTCTGCAGATCCCATTCCCTTTTATGAACGCGTAATTCATCCATAAACCAATCCGGCATGTCGATCCAGCGTTTGGAGCTTTTAGATTTTGGACCCTTTTCAACAGCCTGACTATTCTCAGTGAGCGAAATGCTTTTTTCTACAGCCACCGCTCCTTTCTCAAAATCAACCTCTGTCCATTCCAGGGCGATTGTAATGCTCCCCAATGTCAAGACACGATTTTCTGAGGAATAAGTTAATCCTCCTTGTCGTGTAGTCTAGCAATTTAGGATG